>CAWEJY010000008.1:0-1078379 GCA_963809525.1 uncultured Solirubrobacteraceae bacterium
GGATATTTTTGATTTCAGTGGTACCCGTGTGTGGCTATCTGTGCGGTTTTCAAGGCCCGTCGTAGGGCGGTCCCGCAGATTTCCGGTGGCTATGGCGTGGGGGAAACACCTCTTCCCA
Source organism: uncultured Solirubrobacteraceae bacterium (assembly GCA_963809525.1). Classification (GTDB taxonomy): domain Bacteria; phylum Actinomycetota; class Thermoleophilia; order Solirubrobacterales; family Solirubrobacteraceae; genus F1-60-MAGs163. The sequence goes on from CAWEJY010000008.1 coordinate 119, forward strand.
TTCCGAACAGAGCAGTTAAGCCCCACAGCGCCGATGGTACTTGGCCCTTCGGGCCTGGGAGAGTAGGTCGCCGCCGGTTTACCTTCACGCAAGGGCCGCCCCTCGGGGCGGCCCTTCGTGCTTCCTGGGAGCTCGCGGGCGCTGAGCCTCCGGTCCGGGGCCCCGCGCGAGGTGCTAGCGGCTCTTGGAGCGGTCCCGGGGGCGCCGCGCCTGCGGGCGCGGCGTGACGCAGACCTGATGCGGGCGCGGCGGCATCCCAGCCCGCCGCCCCGGCAGGTCCACCCGTGCGTCCCGGCGGTGCGGGTGCGCGAGAAGCTCGTCCTCGGGGCTCGGAAGGCCGAGCGCGTCGAGGCTGACGAAGGCCAGGAGGAGGTCGGCGACGCGGCGCAGCCGCGCGCTGGGGCTCGGCGCGGACGTGGCGTCGCGCTGCACTGCGGTTCGCGGCTGCGCGGGAGCCGGCCGGCTGCGCCCGGGACGGTCGTTGCGGGTTTCGAGGCGGGGGAACATGTGTTCGCAACTGTAGGTCCGCCGGCGGACGGCACCACGCGTGGAGGCGGCACGCGGGCCGAGAATCGCCGATGGTTACGCCGTTTCCGCTGCAAGCCGGGTTGCACGACGCCTCGAGCGGCGCCGCGCCGGTCTCACACAGTCGTGCCCAGCGACGACCAGACGTCGATCTTCGTCCGCACGCGTTCGATCACCGCGTCCGTGAAGCTCGTCGTCCCATCGTGCCCGCCGAGATCCGGGGTGCGCGTTCCCGCGCCGGTCGCCTCCAGGACGGACTCGTAGATCGCGCGGGACCCGCGGTCGGCTCCGGCGTGTCCGGCGAGGCCGGCGTAGTGCAGCACCGCACCGCAGGCCAGCAGCATCGCCATCGGATTGGCGACGTCCTTGCCCTCGAGCGCGGGGGCGGTCCCGTGCGGCGCCTCTGCCATCGCGACCTGCGTGCGCAGGTCGGCGTCTAAGGCGAGCAGGACGGATTCGGCGCCGGCGATCGAGCCGAACATCGGCATCACGAGGTCGCTGAGGCAGTCACCGTCGCGGTTGAGCGCGGGGATGACGAGCGGCACGTCGGCCGCGCCCGTGATCAGACCCGCGTAGGTCGCGTCGATCAGGACCGGCTGATACGGCACGTCGGGGTGGCGCGCGGCCGCGGCGTCCATCTCCTCCTTGAGCATGCCCTCGTAGACGGGCGACACGGTCCACTTCGGCCCGCCGTAGACCCGTCCGCCCATGTTGCGCGCCTGGCGGAAGGCGTATTCCGCCACCGCCTGACAGGTGGAGCGCGTGATGCGCTCGGTGCGCAGCGCGACCTCGTCCGGCGCACCGGGCTCGCCCTCGCGCCACTGCTCGGCTCCGTAGGCGTCCTCGACGGCCATGCGGACCACCGAGATCGGGTGGTGGACGCCCGCGACCGGTGTGACACCCGGGATCCGCCTGCCGGTGCGGATGATCACGCGCCCGCCGACATCCTCACGCAGGATGCGGTTCGGCGATCCGACGTCACCGGCGCCCTCGGGCGTCACCGTCGCGGCCTTGATCCCGTAGCCGGCGGCGCGCATCGCCGCCGCGGCGTCGTGCACGACGGCGTTCCTCGTCGCGCGGCGGTGCTCCAGCGAGAGGTCGAAGCGCTGGAGGTCGAGGGGGAGCCCGACCACATCGGGCGCCAGCACGCGCAGCGCCTGCTCGAGGAGTTCCTGGCCGGTCTGGTCGCCTTCGAGGACGACGATCGCGAGGCGCATGCGCGCCACGATATCGACGCGTCGCTCCTCCGCAGCAACCGCCGTGGCGCGCACGGCTCTGCGCAGGCACCCGGGCAAGCCCCCGCTACCCTCGCGCTCATGACCACCGACCAGTGCAGCTGGTGTGGCACCGCCGTCGACCCCGACGACGGCTTCCGGGCATTCGAGCCCGCCGGTGAGCGGCGCGCCGTGTTCTGCCGGCTCGAGCACGTGGTGCCGTGGGCGATCCAGGGCGCCTACTGGTCGCCGTCGCCGCTCGATGCGGCCGAGCTCGGCGCCCTGCCCGAGCCTGCAGCCTGCGCGCACTGCGGCGCAGCGCTTACCGAGGCCCACGTCCTGCTCGTGCGCCACCGCGGCGAGCACCACATCCCGGACGGGTTCTGCGGCGTCCAGCACCTGCTGGAGTGGGCGAAGGCGGGCGGGCGCTACGCCTGAGCCATCGCGGGCCGCAGCGTCCGCCGGCGGAGCGTCGCGACGACGACGCCCAGCGCACCAACGACCGCCGCTGCCACGAATGCGAGGCGCCAGTCCTGGTTCTGGACGATCGAGCCGGCGACGGCGTTGCCAGCCGCGACGCCGCCGACGAGCGACGTCAGCGGCCAGGTGAACGCCTCGGTCACCGCCCCGCGCGGCGCGACGTCGCCGATCAGCTGATTGCCGGCGCTGAGCAGTGGGGCGATGGCGAGCCCGGCGAGCACGGCGAGCGGCACCATCGCCGCGAACGTCGACGGGAGCGCGAGCGGCAGCGTCACGATCGGCAGCAGCGCCGCGGTGCGCAGGTACGCGCTGGAGATCGGGATCCGGTGCCCGTAGGCGCCGTAGATCAGCCCGCCGATCGCGCTGCCTAGCGACCACAGCGCCAGCAGCGGGCCGGCCAGGGCGCGCGAGCCGACGTACTCGCCGAACGCGGGGAACGAGACCTCGGCGGCGCCGATGCAGAAGCCGATCGGGATCGTGCTCAGCACGAGCGTCCGCACGCCGGGCGAGCGCAGCGCGCCCAGGCGGCCGCCGGTGTCGTGCGCGTGATCCTCGGCGGGGGAGAAGGCCCGCGCCATCGGCGTCGCCGTGAACAGCAGGGTCCCGGCGGTCACGAAGATCACAGAGGCGACGAGCGCCAGCTGCGGCGAGGCCAGCGAGGCCACCCCGGCCACGAAGATCGGGCCGACGATGAACGCGATCTCCAGCAGGACGGCGTCGAGGGCGTAGGCGGCGGTCAGCAGGTCCTCCTGCTCGCCGAGCAGCGCCGGCCACAGCGCGCGCAGGACCGAGCCGACGGGGGGGATCGCGCAGCCGGCGATCAGCGCCGCGGCGCACAGCACGGCCACGGACGAGCCCTGCGTGCCGAACGCGATCAGGGCCCCGAGCGAGCACGCGTGCGCGATCGCGAGCGGGACGAGCACGCGGCGCGCGCCGAGACGGTCGACGAGCCGCCCCATCAGCGGCGCCACGATCGCTGCGCCGATCGCGAACATCGCGGCGACGAGCCCGGCGGTCGCGTACGAGCCGTACTCGCCGCGGACGAACAGCACGAGCGCGAGGCCGTCGATGCCCAGCGGAGCGCGCGCCAGCAGCGCGGTGCCCATGAGCCGCGCGACGTGCGGCGTGCGCAGGATCGTCGCGTAGCGCCGGCGCGCGTTCACGCGGGCGCGCCGTCGAGCCCGAGCTCGCCGGCTCGCTCCTCGAGGGCGGCGATCACGATCGCGATGTGCTCGTCGAAGTCGACGCCCAGGAGCTCCGCGCCCTGCGTGACCTCCTCGCGGCTGACCGCCGCGGCGAAGCTCGGCGTCTTCAGCTTCTTCTTGACGGACTTCGGCGTCATGCCGTGGATGCCCTGCGGACGCACGAACGCGCAGGCGACGACGAAGCCCGACAGCTCGTCGACGGCGTAGAGCGTCTGCTCGAGCGGCGACTCGCGCGAGACCTCCATGAAGTCCGCGTGCGAGGCGATGGCGCGGACGATGACCGGGTCGATGCCGCGCTCCTCGAGCTCGGCGATCGCCATCCGGGGATGGCCCGTGTCGAGATCGGGGAATCGCTCGTAGTCCATGTCGTGCAGCAGCCCGACGACGCCCCAGAGCTCCTCGTCGGCGCCGTTGCGGCGCGCGTAGGCGCGCATCGAGGCCTCCACGGCGAGGCAGTGCCGGCGCAGCGATTCGGACTCCACCCACTCGGTGAGCAGGGACCAGGCCTCATCGCGCGAAAGCCCTGATGGCATGACTGTTACCCTAGCCGAGCGCCCGCCTCGGCCAACCGCGGCGCCCCTTTCTATGGAGAAGTTCGTCATCGATGGCGGGGTCCCGCTGTGCGGCACCGTCGTGCCCGCGGGCAACAAGAACGGCGCGCTGCCGATCCTCGCCGCGAGCGTCCTGACGAGCGACGAGATCGTGGTCCGCAACGTCCCCCGGATCCGCGATGTCGACGCGATGCTGCGCGTGCTGAGCGGCATCGGGGTGCGCGTCACATGGCTCGGCGAGCACGAGGTCTCGCTGTGCGCATCCGGCGTGACGGCCGACGCGCACATCGACCGCCGCCACGCCGAGCGCATCCGCGCCTCCTTCCTGCTCGCCGGCCCGTTGCTCGCGCGGTTCGGTCGCGCCGACATGCCCCCGCCCGGGGGCGACGTGATCGGCCGCCGGCGCCTCGACCCGCACCTGGACGCGTTCAGCGCCCTCGGCGCGACCTTCGAGCAGGACCGCGACATCGTCATGAGCGCGCCGACGGGCGGACTGCGGGCCGGCACCGTGTTCATGGACGAGCCCTCGGTGATGGCGACCGAGAACGCGCTGATGGCCGCCGCGCTCACACCGGGCGAGACGGTGATCGGCAACGCCGCCTCCGAGCCGCACGTGCAGGACCTCGCCCGGATGCTCGCCAAGATGGGCGCCGACATCCGCGGCATCGGCTCCAACGTGCTGACGATCACCGGCAAGCCGGAGCTCGGCGGCTGCACCCACGCCGTCGGCCCCGATCACATCGAGATCGGCTCGTTCATCGCGCTGGCCGGCGTCACGGGCGGCGAGATGCGGATCGTCGACACCGATCCCGACGACCTGGCGATGATCCGCCTGGTGTTCGGCAAGCTCGGCCTGCGCACCGAGCTCGAGGGCGCCGACGTCCTGGTTCCCGGCGGGCAGAAGCTGGTCACCGCGCGCGACGTGGGCGAGTACAAGGCGAAGGTCCAGGACGGGCCCTGGCCGGCATTCCCCGCCGACCTGACGTCGATCGCCGTCGCGCTCGCAACCCAGTGCGACGGGTCGGTGCTGATCCACGAGTGGATGTTCGAGAACCGCCTGGTCTTCACCGACAAGCTCGTGCTGATGGGCGCCGACATCACGCTCTGCGACCCGCACCGCGCGATCGTCAGCGGGCCCAGCCGGCTGCGCGGTGAGCGCGTCGAATCGCCGGACATCCGTGCCGGCATGGCGATGCTGATCGCCGCGCTCTGCGCCCAGGGGCGCAGCGAGATCGGCAACATCGGCCAGATCGATCGCGGCTACGAGCGGATCGACGAGCGCCTGCGCGACCTCGGCGCCCAGATCCAGCGCGTCGCGTCCGACCCTGAGCCCGTCGCTGCGTAGCCTGCTGCGCCTCGCGTAGCCTCCGAGCCCGTGACTCTCCGGATCCCCAGCGGCACCCGTGACGTCCTGCCCGAGGAGATGCGCGAGCTGCGCCGCATCCAGAGCGCGCTGCTCGACACCTTCGCCGAATACGGCTACGGCGAGATCTCCACGCCCGCCGTCGAGTTCGAGGAGACGCTGCGGCTCGCGGATCTCGGGCTCTCCCCGTCCTACCGCGTGCTCGACGACAGCGGCGAGATGCTCGCGCTGCGCGCCGACATGACGGTCCCGATCGCGCGCGTCGTCGCCACCCGCTACGCGACCGCCGAGCCCCCGCTGCGCTTCTGCTACTCGGCCAATGCCTACCGCGCCGTGCGCCCGCACCGCGGGCAGATGCGCGAGTTCCTCCAGGCCGGCGCCGAGCTCGTCGGCAAGCCCGGCCACGCCGGGACGGCGGAGGCCCTCACCGTGCTGTGCCGCGCGCTGCACCGGACGGGCCTGCGCGGCTTCCGGATCGGCCTGGGGGACGCCTCGCTCTACCCCGCGCTGCTCGAGGCCTATGCGGTGCCGGAGGATGCAAGGAGGCGGATCCTGCACGAGCTCAGCACGCGAGACTTCGTCGGGATCGAGCGCGAGCTCGGGGCGCTGGGCCTCGACGGCGGCGCCGTCGAGGCGCTCTCGCGGGTCCCGCGCACGCGCGGCGGCGCCGCGGTGCTCGAGGCGGAGTCCGGCCCGGTCGCGGACGCGCTGGCCGACCTTCGCGGCATCGTCGAGCTGCTCGACGAGGACGTCGCCGAGCGCGTGATCGTCGACCTGGGGCGCTTCCCGCGCCTGGGCTACTACACGGGGGCGATGTTCGAGGTCTACGACCCCGGACTCGGCGAGCCGCTCGGCGGCGGCGGGCGCTACGACGACCTCCTCGGGCGGTTCGGCCGCCCGCTGCCGGCGGTCGGCTTCGCGCTCGGCGTCGACCGCCTGCACGTCGCGCTCGCCGGCGAGGAACGCGGGGAGACGGACCGGTGAACCCCTTCGGCCTGACGATCGCCGTGCCGCGCGGCGCGCTCTTCGGCGAGACGCTCGATGCGCTGGAGCGCATCGGCATCGACACCGCCGAGGTGCGCGAGAACGACCGCAAGCTCCTCTTCGAGGACGTGGGGATCGTGACGATGCGCCCCTCGGACGTCGTGACGTACGTCGAGGCGGGAGCCGCCGACATCGGCATCACGGGCAAGGACGTGATCATGGAGCAGAGCGAGCGCCAGGTGTTCGAGCTGCTCGACCTCGGCTTCGGGCGCTGCGTGATGGTCGTCGCGTCGATCGCCGGCCCCGACCGCGCGGCCGAGGCGCTGCGCCGGCTCGGCGTCATGCGGATCGCGACGAAGTACCCGAAGATCGCCGCGGCCTACTTCGAGCGCACCGGGCGCCAGGCTGAGATCGTCGAGGTCAAGGGCTCGGTCGAGCTCGCGCCCCTCACCGGGCTGGCCGAGGCGATCGTCGACCTCACGGCCACCGGCACCACGCTGCGCGAGAACGGACTCGTCGTGCGCGAGGAGATCGCCGTGGCCACGGCGCGCGTCGTGTCAAACCGCGTCGCCCACCGCCTGAAGGCCGACGCCATCGACGAGGTCGTGGAGCAGCTGCGTGCCGGCTCCTAGCCGGCTGCGGCTCGACGATCCCGCGGCGGCGTCGGCGCTCGCCGCGCGGATCCGCGCGCTGCAGCCGGTCGCCGCCGACGTCTCGGCGCAGGTCACGGCGATCATCGACGGCGTGCGTGCCGGCGGCGACGAGGCGCTCGCCGGCTACGTTGAGCGCCTGGACCGCTCGAGCGGCCCGTTGCGTGTGAGCGGCGACGAGCTCGAAAGGGCGCTGGGCGCGCTCGAAGGCGAGGTCCGTGCGGGCCTCGAGATCGCGATCGAGAACGTCGGCGCCGTCGCGCGCGCGGGCGTCGGCGCGGACGTCGACGTCGACCTTCCGCAGGGCCAGCGGGTGCGCCTGCGCGAGATCCCCGTGCGTCGCGCGGCCATCTACGTGCCAGGCGGCCGGGCGCCCTACCCGAGCACCGTCGTCATGGGCGCCGTGACCGCGCAGGCCGCAGGCGTCGACGAGGTCGTCGTCTGCGCGCCCGGAGCCCATCCGGTGATCCTCGCCGCGTGCGCGCTGTGCGGCGTCGGCGAGGTCTATCGCATGGGCGGTGCGCACGCGGTGGCCGCGCTCGCGTACGGCACCGAGAGCGTCGAGCGCGTCGACGTGATCGCCGGGCCCGGGAACCTCTGGGTCCAGGAGGCCAAGCGGCTCGTCTCCGGCGAGGTCGGCATCGACGGTTTCGCCGGGCCCAGCGACGTGCTCGTCCTCGCCGCGCTGGGCGCCGACGCGGCGCTCGTCGCGATCGACCTGCTCGCCCAGGCCGAGCACGGCGAGGGGACGCTGGCGGTCGCCGTCAGCGACGACGCGGCGCTGCTGGACGACGTGGCCGCGCGGGTCGCCGACGCCGCCGCAACCGGCGCGGCGATCGCGCTCGTCGACGTCCCGGACATCGCGACCGGTCTGGCGCTGAGCGAGGCGTTCGCGCCCGAGCACCTCGAGCTCACGGGCGCGGCGGCCGAGGCGCTCGCACCGCAGGTGCGCAGCGCCGGGTGCGTCTTCGTCGGCGCCGCCGGCGCCACCGCGTTCGGCGACTACGTCGCGGGGTCCAACCACACGCTGCCCACCGGCGGCGCCGCGCGGTTCGCCTCCGGGCTCGGCGCCCGGCACTTTCGCCGGCGCATGAGCGAGGTCCACATCGGCCCCGCCGCGGCTTCGCTCGCACGCGCCGGGGCGCCGATCGCCAGAGCCGAGGGATTCGGCCTGCACGCAGCTTCCATGGAGGTACGGGACAATGCGTGAGCATGAGCCGAACCGCCACCATCACCCGTGACACCGCCGAGACACAGATCCGGCTTTCGCTGAACCTCGACGGGACGGGCGCCGGCACGCGCGCGACGGGGGTCGGCTTCCTCGATCACATGCTGGACCTCGTCGCCCGGCACGGTCACGTCGACCTCGACGTCGCGGTCACCGGGGACCTCGAGACCGGCGCGCACCACACGATCGAGGACACCGGGCTGGCGATCGGGCGCGCGCTCGACGAGGCGCTCGGCGACCGCTCGGGGATCACCCGCTACGGGCACGCGGTCGTTCCGATGGATGAGGCGCGCGCGATGTGCGCGATCGACATCTCGGGGCGCCCGCTGCTGGTGTTCGACGCCGACCTGCCGCCCGGCGGGACCGGCGGCTTCGACCACGAGCTCGTCGACGAGTTCTTCCGCGCCGTCTCGAGCGCAGCGAAGCTCACGCTGCACGTCGAGGTCCAGCGCGGCTCGAATGCCCACCACGTGATCGAGGCGGCCTTCAAGGCGTTCGCCCGCGCGCTTCGCCAGGCGGTCTCGATCGATCCCGGCGAGACCGGGGTGCCGTCCACGAAGGGGACGCTGACGGAGTGATGCCCCCGGTCGTCGTGGGCATCGTCGACTACGGGCTCGGCAACCGCCGCTCCGTGGAGAAGGCGGTCGAGCGCGTCGGCGCGCGCGCCGTGCTGAGCGCTGACCACGATGCGCTGCGCGAGGCCGACGGCCTGATCCTGCCGGGCGTGGGGGCATTCCCGACGGGCATGGAGCTCCTTCGGGCCGGCGGCTTCGACGACCTGCTGCACGAGCGCGCGCAGGCCGGCGTCCCGATCTTCGGCTGCTGCCTGGGGATGCAGCTGCTGTTCGACTCCTCGACCGAGCACGGCGGCGCCGCCGGGCTCGGCCTGATCGCCGGCGAGGTCCGCGCGCTGCAGGCGGCGCCGGGCCTCAAGCTCCCGCACATCGGCTGGAGCGAGGTCTCGTGGCAGGCGCCGTCGCCGCTGCTGGCCGGGCTGCCCGACCCGTCGGTCTTCTACCACGTGCACAGCTACGTCCCGCACCCCGCGGACCCCGCGGCGGTGCTCGGCGTCAGCACCCACGGCAGTGCGTTTGCGAGCGTCGTGGCGCGCGAGAACGTCTTCGGCGCGCAGTTCCACCCCGAGAAGTCCTCCGTCCACGGGCTGCGGATGCTCGCCAACTTCGCCGCCATCTGCGCGCGCACACCCGCGTGATCCTCTACCCCGCCATCGACATCCTCGACGGCCAGGCCGTGCGCCTGGTCCAGGGCGACTTCGACCACCGGACCGTCTACCGCGACTCGCCGCTGGAGGCCGCCCGCGCCTGGGTCGATGCCGGCGCGCGCTTCCTGCACATCGTCGATCTCGACGGAGCCAAGAGCGGCGCCCCCGCCAACCTCCATCACGTCGAGGAGATCACGGGAGCGCTCCCCGTACCCGTCCAGCTCGGCGGCGGGCTGCGCTCCCTGACCTCGGTGCGCGATGCGCTCGACGTCGGGGTCGAGCGCGTGATCCTGGGGACCGCGGCGCTGCGCGACGTCGACTTCCTGGACGACGTGCTCGGCGCCTACCGCGACCGCGTCATCGTCAGCATCGACACGCGCGGCGGTCACGTGTCGGTCTCCGGCTGGCAGGAGACCACGGCGCTGCCCGCCGAAGGCGTCATCGAGTCGCTGCAGCATCGCGGCGTGCGCTCGTTCGTGTACTCGAACGTCGACCGCGACGGGATGCTCGGGGGCGTCGACCTGGACGAGGTGCGGCGGATCGCGAACGTCGTCCGCGGGCGGTTCATCTACTCGGGCGGGATCGGGACCCTCGACGACCTGCGCGCGCTGGCGGCGCTGCGGCAGGTGAACCTCGGGGGCGTGATCGTCGGCAAGGCGCTGTACGAGGGCCGTTTCACCATCGCCGAAGGTCACCGGGCCCTCCAGGGGCGCTGAACGCCGTGCAGCTCAAGCGCGTCATCCCGTGTCTGGACGTCGACGGAGGCCGTGTGGTCAAGGGCACGAACTTCGTCGCGATCCGCGACGCCGGGGACCCCGTCGAGCTGGCCGAGCGCTACGACCTCGAGGGCGCCGACGAGCTCGTCTTCCTCGACATCACGGCGACGCACGAGCGCCGCGACACGGTCGCCCAGCTGGCCCGGCGCACCGCCGACAACGTCTTCGTGCCGTTCACGATCGGCGGCGGGATCCGCTCGGTGCAGGACGCCCAGGCCGTCCTCGACGCCGGGGCCGACAAGATCAGCGTGAACTCCGCCGCGCTCGCCCGGCCGGGGCTCATCGACGAGCTCGCGGCGCGCTTCGGCGCGCAGTGCGTCGTGCTGGCGGTCGACGCGAAGGCCGATCCGGGCGGTGAGACCTGGCAGGCCTACGTCGCCGGTGGGCGCACGCCGACGGGCCGCGATGCGGTCGCGTGGATCGCCGAGGCCGTCGAGCGCGGTGCCGGCGAGATCCTCCTGACGAGCATGGATCGCGACGGGACCAGCGACGGCTACGACCTGCCGCTGACGAGCACCGTCGCGTCGGCCGTCGGCGTCCCCGTGATCGCCTCAGGCGGCGCCGGGACGCTGGATCACCTCGTCGACGCGCTCAACGCCGGGGCCGACGCGGTGCTGTGCGCCTCGATCTTCCACTACGGCATCTACACGATCGCGCAGGCCAAGGAGCACCTGGCCGCGGCCGGCATCCCGGTGCGCCCGGCCGCTCGGTTCTAACCCGAGCCGGACGCCGCGGCGGCGGCGATGCGCTGCTGGTCGCGTTTGGGGGGTTTGAGCACGGGCCGGTCGCCGGGCACCTCCTTGACCGGGCCCTTGCCCGGTCGCAGGTCGTAGGCGAAGAGGCTCGTCTGGCCGTTGAGGAAGAGGTAGCGCCCGTCGCTGATGACCGGGTTGAACTTGCCCTTGGGCACCGACCAGACGACCCGCCCGGTCGCTGCGCCGAGCGCCGTCGTGTGGCCGTTGAGCGTCGAGTAGAAGACGAGATCGCCGATCAGCTGGATCCCGCCGGAGATCTGGCCCTCGGCGCGGTGCGTCCAGCGCACGTCGCCGGTGCGCGCGTTGAGCGCGTACATCGTCCCGTCGTACGAGCCGACGTAGACGGTCGGCCCCACGCCGGCGATCGAGTCGACGGCCGCTGAGGAGTACACGTAGTTGCCGGTGCCCTTGCGCCACGCCAGGGCGCCGTTGCGCTCGGAGAACGAGTAGACGCTGCCGTTCGTGTTCCCGATGTAGACGCGCCCGAAGGCGACCGACGCGGTGGCGTAGAACTGCCCGCCGCCGAGGCCGAAGGCGCCCGAGCCCCCGTTGACCGACCAGATCCGGCGCCCCGTGCTCGCGTCGAGCGCCGTGACGTGCCCGGAGTAGTCGCCGAAGAAGACCTTGCCGTTGTCGTAGGCGAGCCCGCCCTTCACGGCGCCGGAGACCCTCGCCGTCCAGCGCGTGAAGCCGTCATCGGCGCGGAACGCGTAGACCGTGCCGTTCTGGCTGCCGACGTAGACCGTGTCACCGACGACGAGCGGCGAGGTCTCCGTGCGGCTGGGCAGGGTGCGCGCCCAGCGCACGCGCGGGTACTGGACGTTGAAGGCGACGACGCGGCCCTGGTTGGAGCCCTGGGCGCCCTCGAGGATCGTGCAGAACAGGACGCCCTGGCGGTAGGCCGGTGAGGACGCCGCGAGGTTGCCGAGCTTCTTCTTCCAGTAGACGATGCCCGTGCGCCGCTTGATCGCGTACAGCGCCCCGTTGTTCTTCAGGACGTACAGCGAGCTGCCGCCGGCGACCGGGCCGAACTCGAGCAGCGTGCTGCCGTGAACCGCCCAGCGCTGCACGAAGGGGGGCCGGGCGGGCGTGGCGAGCGGGAACGAGCGCGCGCGGGCGGGCGTGTACCCGTAGATCGGCCACTCGAACGCGAGCGTCTTCGGATCAGGGGCGGGCGGCTGGGTCGTGGTCGTCGGCGCGCTGAACGCGACGCCGGGGTTCGAGACGTCGGCCGGGCGGCGGTGCGTGAGCGCGTACGCCACGAACGCGCCGGCGACGACGAGCAGCAACGCGAACGCCGCGGCCAGCACACGTGTCCTGCGCGTTCGCGGGATCATCTGCGGCCTATGGTCGCAACCATCGTGGTCGATGCGCTCCAGCAGAGCGCGTGCGGGCAGCGCCTGCTCGAGGTCGCCACGGCGTCGGGCCGGGCGTGGCTCGTGGGGGGTGCAGTGCGGGACATCATGCTCGGAAACGAGCCACGCGAGCTCGATGTTGCACTCGAGACGGATGTCGGCGCGTTCGCCGCGGCGCTCGGCGGCGAGGTGACGGCGCACGAGCGCTTCGGCACCGCGACCGTCATCGACGGCGCATGCCGGCTCGACCTGGCGAGGACGCGGACCGAGACCTACGCCGAGCCCGGCGCGCTGCCCGAGGTGACCCCGGCGACCATCGATGAGGACCTGCGCCGGCGTGACGTGACGATCCACGCGATCGCGGTGGCGCTCCCCGGCGGAGAGCTCACGACCGTCGCGCACGCGCTCGACGATCTCGCCGCTGGCGTCCTGCGGGTCCTGCACGACGCATCCTTCAGCGACGATCCGACACGGCTGTGGCGCGTCGGCCGCTACGCCGCGCGGCTCGGGTTCGCCGTCGAGCCGCACACGCGCGCGCTCGCCGCGGCGGCGCGGCCGGGCGCGGTCTCCGGCGAGCGGCTGGGCAACGAGCTGCGCCTGGCGCTCGACGAGGACGATCCGTTCGCGGTCTTCGAGCAGGTCGAGGGCCTCAACCCCGGTGCGCTGCCCGAGGGCTTCACGCCGCGGCCGGCCGCTGCGCAGCAGGCGCTGGCGCTGCTGCCCGCGGACGGGCGCAGGGATCTCGTGACGCTGGCGGCGTGCACCGCGGGAATGGAGCTCGGACTGCTCGTCCGCTGGCTCGATCACCTCGCCTTCACGGCGGCTGAGCGCGACCTGGTCGCCGCCGCCTCGCGCTGGGTCACCGGCGCCCCGCTGCGCGCGGCGGTGACGCCGGCTCAGATCGCGAACGCCGCACGCGGCGCGCCCGTGGAGGCCGTCGCCCTGGCCGGCGGGAACAACGCGCGGCGCTGGATCGACGAGCTGCGCCACGTGCGGCTCGAGATCAGCGGCGACGACCTGCTCGCGGCCGGCGTTCCGCAGGGCCCGCAGCTCGGGCGCCGGCTGCGCGCGGCGCTGGACCGCAAGCTCGACGGCGAGATCGCGGGGCGTGACGCGGAGCTGGCGGCGGCGCTGGCCGCGGATGTGGAAGATTCCGCTGCATGAGCGACGCGCTCAACGCCATGCGCTGGGACGGCTCGCCCGGGCATTACGAGGTCTGGTTCCTGACGCTCACCGACGGCGCGAGCGGCACCGGCATCTGGATCCGCTTCGCGATGCACGCCCCGGACCACACCGCCCCGGACTGCTCGCTGTGGTTCGCCGCCATGGATCCAGACGGGACGCGCTTCGCGACGAAGCGGACCTTCGGCGCCGAGGCGCTCCGCGAGGAGGGCGGCCCCACGCGGCTGGTGGTCGCCGACGCCGAGCTCTCCTCGCGCGGCAGCGCCGGGGCGTTCGACGACGTGCGCTGGGAGCTGCGCTGGGACCCCGCGCCCGCGCCCGGGCTGCCGGTGCACCCGCTGGTCGAGCGGGCGCGGCTGGCAAAGACGATGTACGTCATCCCGCAGCCGGCGATCGCGATCGCCGGCTCCGTCGCCTTCGGTGACCGCGAGATCGAGCTGTCCGGCGCACACGGCGCCCAGGCCCACCTCTGGGGCGCCAAGCACGCCGACCAGTGGGGCTGGACGCACGCCGCCGCGCTCGAGACGCTCGAGGGTGAGCCGCGCCCCGGCGACTGGATCGACGGCATCTCGATCGTCACCTCGCGCTTCGGGCGCAAGGTCGGGCCGAACACGAGCGTCGTCGGCCGGCTGCTCGGGGAGGACTTCGCCGCGACGAACCCGGTCAGCGTCCTGCGGGCGAGCGCTGCGAGCGGCATCTCGCAGTACCGCGCCCAGACGCGCGCGGGCAACCGGCGCGTCCTGTTCGAGGTCGACGCGCCGCGCGAGACGCTCGTCGGCGTGACCTACGACGACCCCGACGGCGAGCGCCTGCGCTGCTGGAACACCGAGGTCGCCTCGATGCGGCTCTGGGTCTGGGACCGCGCGACCCGCAGCGCCGCGTGGGTGCTGCGCGAGACGCTGCAGGCGCCGGGGCGCGCGTGCTTCGAGTACGCCCAGCGCGACCCGCTCGCGGATCTCCCCGTGCACCTGGGTTGATGGACGTCCCGGCGCCGTTCAGCTGGACCGGGAGCGAGATCGCGCTCGACCTGCCCGGCGGGCACGTGCGCTTCACGACGCGGCGCTCGCCCGTGGTCCAGGAGGTCACCGGTCTCGCACCCGATCGCCACGCGCAGGCACACCAGGTGCACGAGGCGGACGTTCACGTCATCGCGCACGAGGACGACCTCACGCGCCCGTCCGCAGACGCCGACGGTCAGGCGACGAGCCTGACCGGCGTCGCCTGCGTGGTGCGCGTGGCCGACTGCATTCCGGTCGCCCTCGTGGCGCCGGGCGCCGTGGCGGCACTCCATGCCGGCTGGCGCGGGCTGCGCGCCGGGATCCTCGAGGCGGGCGTGGCCGCTGTTCGCGACCTCGGCGCGACCGGGATCCGTGCGGCGATCGGGCCTGGGGCGGGGGTCTGCTGCTACGAGGCCGGCGACGAGGTCCACGCCGCCTTCGCGGCCCACGGTCCGAGCGCGCGCCGCGGCGCGAACGCCGACCTCAAGGCGGTCGCCCGCGCGAGGCTCGCAGCCGCCGGCGTCCGCGAGGTGCATGATGTCGGCATCTGCACGATCTGCGCCGACCCGGCCGCGCTCTGGTCGTTCCGCCGTGACGGCGACGCCGCCGGCCGCCAGCTGGGGGTCACGTGGCGGAGCTGATCCACGGCCTGCAGGCGGCGCGCGTCGCGGCCAACCTCGCCGACGTGCGCGAGGAGATCGCGGCCGCCTGCGCGCGTGCCGGCCGCGATCCGGCCGGGGTCGACGTCCTCGCGGCGGTCAAGTACGTGCCGACCGAGGAGCTGGGCGTGCTCGCCGATGCGGGCATCACGCTGGTGGGGGAGAACCGCGCGCAGGAACTCGTCGCCAAGGCCGCGGCCCATCCCGGGCGCTTCACGTTCGACTTCATCGGCCACCTGCAGAGCCGCAAGGTGCGCCAGATCCTCCCGCACGTGCGCTGGATCCACTCGGTCGCCAGCGACTCCGTGCTCGAGCAGCTCGCCCGGCATGCCCCGTCCGGCACCGAGGTGCTCGTCGAGGTGAACATCGCCGGGGATGAGGGCAAGAGCGGCATCGCGCCCGGCGAGCTCGAGGCTTTCATCGCCCGCTGCCCGGTCGACGTCGTCGGCCTCATGACGATGCCGCCGCTGACCGCCGACGCGCAGGACAGCCGGCCATGGTTCGCCCGGCTCGCGGAGCTCGCGGCCGCCAACGGCCTGCAAGAGCTCTCGATGGGGACGACGCAGGACTTCGCGGTGGCCGTCGAGGAGGGAGCGACGGTCGTGCGCATCGGCACGCGGCTCTACCGATAGTCCGCATTTCGCGAGGTTCTTGCAGGAAAAGCGTCCTGGAGGGCTAACCTTCACCGGGAGATGGCCTTCCGCGACTCCTGGCACCGTGCGCTGGTGTACTTCGGCCTCGCCGAGGATCGGGACCCGTACGCCGACGAGGACGCCGCCTACGAGCCGGAGGCCGAGCTCGAGGACCGCTACCGCGAGCGACCGAACGTCAAGCGCCTGGCTCCCCGCCGGCGCCGGGACGAGATCGACGACATCTTCGCCGACGACGAGCCCGGGCGTCCGACGACCGTGCTGCGCCCGGTCAGCGGCGCGCGCGGCGGCAACGGCCGCGGCGGCACGAGCCGCGTGCACCTCGTCATCCCCAAGAGCTTCAACGACGCCCAGCAGGTCGCCGACAAGTTCAAGGACGGCATCCCCGTCGTGCTGAACCTCCAGTCGACGGACACCGAGCTGAGCAAGCGCCTGATCGACTTCACCAGCGGCCTCACGTACGCGATGGACGGCGGGATGCAGCGGATCGCCGACAAGGTGTTCATGCTCACGCCGCGCGACGTCGAGATCAGCGCCGAAGAGCGAGCGCAGCTGATCGAAAAGGGATTCTTCAATCAGTCCTGAGCCGTTCGCGGTTCGTCGCCCACACCGCCAGGACAAGTCCTGACGGAATACCTTGTGCGCATGAGGCTCGGCTTTGTCGGCTGCGGGAACATGGCGTCGGCGCTCGCGCGCGGCCTGGGTGACCCGATCGTGTGCTCGGACGTCGACACGGCCCGTGCGCAGGCGCTCGCGCAGGAGCTCGGCGGGGAGGCGGTGGCCACGAACGCGGACGTCTTCGCCGGCGCCGATGCGGTCGTCCTGTGCCACAAGCCCGGGCAATTGGAGGACGTCGCCTCAGGCGTCGGCGCAGGCGACACGATCGTGCTGTCGCTGCTGGGCGGCGTGGCGCTCGAGCGGGTCCGCGCCGCCTACCCCGGCACGCGTGTCTACCGCTTCATGCCGAACACCGCCGTCGCCGTGGGCCGCGGCGCGATCGGCCTCGTCGACGACGACGCCGGCGACCCCGGGGCGTTCGAGATCGTCCGCGCGCTGCTGGAGCGCGTCGGCGAGGTGCTCGTGGTCGCCGAGAGGCACCTCGGCATCGTCACCGCGACCGCGGGCGTCGCACCCGCCTACGCAGCGCTCATCAGCGAGGCCTGGATCGACGCGGCCGTCCGCCGCGGGATGCCCGCGCCGCAGGCCGAGCGCCTCGTGGGGGCCGCCCTCGAGGGGGCGATGGCGCTGCTGCGCGAGCAGGCGATGGACACCCTCGCCGTGCGCCGCGCCGTGACCTCGCCGGGCGGCGTGACCGCGCGCGGCCTGGCGGCGCTCGAGGCCGGAGGCGTGCGCGCCGCGCTCGACGACGCGATGGACGCGGTGCTCGAGGCCGGCGCGTGAGCACGACCCTGCTGCTCGCGTCGGCGCGGACGCAGATCGCCGACTACCTGTCGACGCTGATCGGCGTCTACGTCGTCCTGATCTTCATCTACATCCTGTCGTCGCTGTTCTTCTCGTTCGGCGGGCGCGTGCCGTACAACCGCACGCTGAACGCCGTGCTCGACTTCCTCCGGCAGGTCTGCGAGCCCTATCTGCGGATCTTCCGCCGCATCATCCCGCCGATCGGGCCGCTCGACATCAGTCCGATCGTCGCGATCCTCGTGCTCACGATCGTCGGTGGCCTGATCACCGGCCTGATCCACGGGTAGCGCGGGTGGACCGCGCGCGCGTCGTCGCGCTCGCCGCCCTGACGACGGCGGTCGTGCTCGTCGTCGATCAGGCCGTCAAGGCGCTGGTGCGCCACGGGATCCCGGTGACCGACACGCGGGACGTGATCGGCGGAACGCTGCGGCTCGTCCACGTCGAGAATCACGGCGTCGCATTCGGGCGCTTCTCGGGGAACGCGCTCGTGGTCGGGGCGCTCGTGACGCTCGCGCTGATCGCGCTGATCGTCTACTTCGCCACCCATCTCGACACGCCGCTGGTCTGGCTGCCGACCGGGCTGCTGATCGGCGGGGCGTTCGGCAACGTGGTGGACCGCATCACCGTGGGGCCGGTGACCGACTTCATCAAGCTGCCGCACTGGCCGGCGTTCAACCTCGCGGACATGTGCATCACCGCCGGCGTCGTGATCCTGCTGATCGTCGTCGAACGCGACGCCCGCAGGCGCGAGCGAGCCGACGAGCGCGCGCAGGAGGTCGAGCATGGACCTGCTGATCACGCCTGAGCAGGCGGGGCGGCGTCTCGACACCGTGCTCGCCGGCCCGCTCGGCTCGCGCAGCCGCGCACAGCGGCTGATCGACGCCGGGCAGGTACTCGTCGACGGCGCCGCGGTGCCCAAGCGCCACCGCGTGCAGGCCGGCCAGCAGGTCACCGTCGACGAACGCGACGCGCGGCCGGGGCCCGCACCCGACGACGCGCCGGCCGACTTCCGCGTCGCCTACGAGGACGAGCACCTGCTGATCGTCGACAAGCCCGCCGGGGTCGTGGTGCACCCGGCCCGGGGCCACGCGACCGGCACGCTCGTCCAGGCGCTCGCGGGGCGCGTCGCGGGCGGTGAGTCGCGCGAGCGCCCCGGCATCGTGCACCGGCTCGATCGCGACACCTCGGGGCTGCTCGTCGTCGCGCGCGACGAGGCGGTCCACCGCGCGCTCAAGGAGGCGCTGCAGCGCCGCGAGATCACGCGGGAGTATCTGGCGCTCGTCGAGGGGCGCCCGCCGGCGCGCACCGGCACGATCGACGCCCCGATCGGCCGCGACCGGCGCGAGCGCACCGTGATGTCGACCGACACCGACGACCCGCGCGATGCCGTCACGCACTTCGAGATCGAGCGCGCGCTGCCCGAGACGACCCTGCTGCGGGTCCGCCTGGAGACCGGCCGCACGCACCAGATCCGCGCGCACATGAAGGCGATCGGCCATCCGGTCGCGGGCGATCCGGCGTACGGGACGGCGGGCCGCTACGGGCTCCGTCGCCAGTTCCTGCACGCCGCGCGGCTCGCGTTCACCCACCCGGTCACCGGCGAGCCGGTCGACGTCGTCTCGCCGCTGCCGCCGGACCTCGAGGCGGCGCTGGCGCAGGCGGCCTCGACGGACCGCTCGTAGGAAGGGCCTTCTGAAGGGCCTTCTGAGCCGCCGAAGTGGGTACCATCCTCTGCTTCTGCAGTCCAACCACGACCCCGTGGGACTTCCGGCCCGGAGGCCCTGCCCGGACGCGCATCTGACGCGCAGTCCGGATCCTCCGGCGCCACCCGCGGGAATCAGCACCAATCGAACAAGGGAGCATCACCATGTCTGAGTCCGAGGTCGGACTGAAGGATCTGCTGGAGGCCGGAGTCCACTTCGGGCATCAGACCCGCCGCTGGAACCCCAAGATGCGCCGCTACATCTTCGGTGAGCGCGACGGCATCTACATCATCGACCTGCTGCGCACGGACGCGCTCCTGCGCCAGGCCCAGGAGTTCGTCGCCCAGGTCGCCGCGCGCGGGGGGATCGTCCTCTTCGTCGGCACGAAGAAGCAGGCCCGCGACGCCGTCAAGGACGCCGCTGAGCGCGCCGGCATGCCGTACGTCAACCACCGCTGGCTCGGCGGCCTGCTGACGAACTACCAGACGATCAGCAACCGCATCCGGCGCCTGCACGACCTCGAGCGCTACCAGGCCGAGGGTCAGCTCGACCTGCTGCCGACGCGCGAGCGCCTGTCGGCGCTGGCCGACCTCGAGAAGCTCCAGGCCAACCTCGGCGGCGTCAAGCACATGCAGCGCCCGCCGGATGCGATCTTCGTCATCGACCTCAACGTCGAGGAGATCGCCGTGCGCGAGGCGCACCGCCTGCGCATCCCGGTGATCGGGCTCGTCGACACGAACTGCGACCCCGACGGCATCGAGTACGTCATCCCGGGGAACGACGACGGCATGCGCTCCTGCAAGGTGATCGCGGACGGACTCGCCGACGTCGTCGCCGAGAACCGCCTGCAGTTCCTCGCCGAGGAGGAGAAGGCGCGTCAGGAGGCCGAGGAGAAGGCCCGTCGCGAGGCCGAGGAGCGCGCGGCGCGCGAGGCCGAGGAGCAGGCGCGCAAGGAGGCTGAGGCCGCCGCCGCCGCAGCGGCCGCAGCGGCGACCGCCGAGGAGTCCGTCGCCCCGCAGGCCACCCCCGAGGCCGTCGCGCAGGCCGCCGCGGAGCCCGTCGTCGTGGCCGAGGCCACGCCCGCCCAGGAGGCGGCCGTCGAGTCCGCGATCCCGCAGGCCACGCCGGAGGCCGTCGAGCAGGCCGCGGCAGAGAACATCGCAGAGACCGAGACCGGGCCGGCGCCGGACGCGCCCGCACAGGAGGACACCCCCGCATGAGCACGATCGCCGCTTCCGACGTTGCCGCCCTGCGCAAGCAGACCGGCGCCGGGATGATGGACTGCAAGAACGCCCTCACCGAGGCCGACGGCGACATGGACAAGGCCGTCGAGATCCTGCGCGTCAAGATGGGCAACAAGCTCGGCAAGCTCGCCGATCGCGAGGCCGCCGAGGGCACCGTCCAGTCCTACATCCACGCCAACGGCAAGGTCGGCGTCCTCGTCGAGGTCGACTGCAACACGGACTTCGTCGCCAAGAACGACGAGTTCGTCGCGTTCGCCCGCGAGGTCGCGATGCACATCGCCGCCAGCCCGCAGACCGAGTACGTCAGCCCCGACGACGTGCCCCAGGAGGCCCGCGACGCCGAGTCGCGCGTCTTCGAGCAGCAGGCCGCCGACAAGCCCGAGAACATCCGCCCGAAGATCGTCGAGGGCATGCTCAACAAGTGGCTCGGCGAGGTCGCGCTGCTGAACCAGGTGCACGTCAACGCCGACAAGCACGACGGCAAGACGATCGATCAGCTGCGCGCCGACCTCTCGGCCAAGACGGGCGAGAACGTCGTCATCCGCCGCTTCGTGCGGTTCGCCGTCGGCGCGTAGGGCCGCGTCTGGGCTTGGGCGCGGGCGCCGCATCTGCTCGCGCTCGGTGCCCGCGCGGCTCAGCGGCCCGCGCAGTCAGCCGGCGGAGGCACGAAGGTCTTGATCGTGTAGGTGCCCTCGCCACCGACCGGCGTGAAGCGACACCACGCGTAGCGGTGCGTCGTGTAGTCCATGCGGGCGAGGAACGGCGTCCCGGACTCCATCGGCGGCGAGGTCGTCGAGCGGGAGCTGATCGCCAGGCAGTCGAAGCGCACGACGGCTGCACCCCTGCGGGCGAGCGCGCGGTCCTCGCGCGTCGGCGTGCACGAGGCTCCGACGAGTGGCCCGTGGAGCTCGCCGCTGTGCGTGCGCCGCCTGGCGTCGGCGAGCACCGAGGCCTCGAGCGCGCGCCGCAGCCGGGCGCGCTGGGCGGTGGGCGAGAGCCCGGCGGGGATGGTCGCCGTGGCGTGGTGCGCCCGCTGCTCGCGCGCGCGCCTGGCGACCTCGGCACGCTGATACGGCGTGCGCGAGATCGTGCTCGGTGTCGTCGCTGTGCTTCCCGACCCGCAGCCCGCAGCCGTCAGCGCGATCAGCGCGCCGGCGAGCGTCAGCGCACGGGCGCGTCCCATCACGTGGGCGTTGTGCGGCGTGGGCGGTTGCGAGACCCTGGACGTTCGCGCAGCATCCCATCTCGACATCACGGCCCGGCCGTGGAGAGGATCCGCGGGGCGCCGGGACGTCGTCGCATGCGAGCATCCAGCGTGGTGAAGAAGACCTGAGCATCACCGGGCACGCAGGCGCGCAACGTCGCTAGGGTCCCCAGCCAGTGCCCTCCGACCAGCCAGTCTTCCGCCGAGTTCTGCTCAAGCTCTCCGGTGAATCCCTCATGGGGGACCTCGAGTACGGCACGGACCCCGAGCGCCTGCGCGCCGTCGCCGAGCAGATCCGCACGGTGCACGACCGCGGCGTCGAGATCGCGATCGTTCCGGGCGCGGGCAACATCTATCGCGGCATGAGCGGCGCGGCGGCCGGCATGGACCGGGCGACCGCGGACTACATGGGCATGCTCGCGACGCTGCTCAACGCGCTCCCGCTCCAGGACGCCCTGGAGAAGCTCGGCCTGCACGTGCGCGTCCAGTCCGCGATCGCCGTCGCCGAGGTCGCCGAGCCCTACATCCGCCGCCGCGCGATGCGCCACCTCGAGAAGAGCCGCATCGTGATCTTCGCCGCCGGCACGGGCAACCCGTTCTTCACCACCGACACCGCAGCGGCCCTGCGGGCCACCGAGATCCATGCCGAGGCCATCCTGATGGCCAAGAACGGCGTCGACGGCGTCTACAGCGCCGACCCGCGCGAGGACCCCGAGGCACAGCTGATCCCGGGGATCACGCACATGGATGCGCTGCAGCGGGGCCTGAAGGTGATGGACGCGACGGCGCTGACGGTCTGCATGGAGAACGACATCCCGATCTACGTCTTCAACATGGACGACGAGCGGAACATCGACCGGATAGTGTGCGGCGAGCGGGTCGGGACCCTGGTGACCACATGAGCGAGATCATCGATGAACTGCTCGCAGACGCGGGCGAACGCATGACCAAGTCCGTGGAGAGCACGAACGTCGAGTTCGCCTCCGTGCGCACCGGACGGGCCAGCCCGGCGCTGCTCGACCGCGTCGTCGTCGACTACTACGGAGCCCCGACGCCGCTCAAGCAGCTGGCGACGATCAACGCTCCGGAGGTGCGGCTGCTGTCCGTTCAGCCGTTCGACCAGTCGTCGATCAAGGTCATCGAGAAGGCGATCATGGAGAGCGATCTCGGCCTCACGCCGAGCAACGACGGCAAACTGATCCGCCTCTCGATCCCCGAGCTCAACGAGGAGCGCCGCCGCGAGCTCGTCAAGCAGGTGCGGCACATCGCGGAGGAGGGGCGGATCGCGATCCGCAACGTCCGGCGTGACATCATGCACGACCTGCGTGAGCTGCGGGCCGAGGGCGAGGTGGGGTCCGACGACGAGCACCGCGGCGAGGTCGAGCTCCAGAAGCTGACCGACGCCCGGATCCATGACCTCGACGGGTTCCTGAAGGGCAAGGAAGCGGAGATCATGGAGGTGTGATGGCGGCAGGCGGCCGCGCGGCGCGGTACGTCGCCATCATCACCGACGGCAACGGCCGCTGGGCGGCCGAGCGGGGGCTCCCCACGATCGAGGGTCACCGCGCCGGCGCCGACACCGTCAAGGCCCGGCTCATGGATGCCGCCGAGCTCGGTGTCAAGGAGCTCACGGTCTACTCGTTCTCCACCGAGAACTGGTCGCGGCCCGCCGAGGAGGTCACCGCGTTGATGCGGATGTTCTCCGAGCGGATCCGCGACGAGACGCCCGAGCTGCGGGACGAGGGCGTTCGCATGCGCTTCATCGGGCGGCGCGAGGGCGTCGCGGGCGCGCTGCTCGAGCAGATGGACGAGGCCGAGCGCGATACGGCCCGGGGAGAGCGCATCACGCTGTTCGTCGCCTTCAACTACGGCGGACGCGCGGAGATCCTCGACGCCGCCGAGCGCTACGCGGGCGGCGGCGAGGAGGCCTTCCGGGGGCTGCTCTACGCGCCGGAGATGCACGACCCCGACGTCGTCATCCGCACCAGCGGCGAGCAGCGCCTGTCGAACTACCTGCTCTGGCAGTCGGCCTACTCGGAGCTCGTCTTCCGCGACGAGCTCTGGCCGGACTTCACGCGCGAGGCGTTCATCGCCGCGCTCGACGAATTCGAGCGGCGCACGCGGCGCTTCGGAGGCCGCTGACATGTCGGCCCGACCCCCGCGGCGCAGGCCGGCGCCGAGTCAGCGACGGGCGCGCGGCGCGGAGCGCCGCAACCAGCGCTCGGATCTCGGCGCTCGGATCCTGGCTGCTGTGCCGCTGGTCGCGCTGGCGATCGTCCTCGTCGCCGCGGGCGGCTGGGTCTTCACCGCGGGCCTCTTCGTCCTGGCCGTCATGGCGCTGCGCGAGCTGTTCACGATGTACGCGCGAGCGCGCCCGGCGATCCTCGGCGCGATCGTCACCACTGCCGGCCTCATGGTGGCGGCCCACGCCGGAGGGGCATCGACGGTGCTGCTCGCGTTCGTGGCGGGCATCCCCGTGATCTTCCTGCTGGGGCTCGCCCAGCCTCGGCGCGCCGGCGTCGCCGGCATCACGGTGGCGATCTTCGGGGTCGCCTGGATCGGGCTGGCCTTCGCGCACGCCGTCCTGCTGCGCGACCTGCCGCACGGCGGCGGGGTCGTCGTCGTGGTCCTCGTCGCGACCTTCCTGGGGGACACGGGCGCGTACCTCGGCGGCCGCGCGTTCGGGCAGCGCAAGCTCGCCCCGTCCATCTCGCCCAACAAGAGCGTCGAGGGCCTCGTCATCGGCATCGTCGTCGGGACGCTCGGTGCATGGTTCGCCGGCCTCTACGACGACTGGCTGAGCGGTGTGGATGCGCTGATCCTCGGGATCTCCGTCGCGCTGATCGCGCCGATCGGCGACCTCTTCGAGAGCTACGTCAAGCGCGAGGCCGACACCAAGGACTCGGGGGCCGTGTTCGGCGCCCACGGCGGCGTGCTCGACCGGCTGGATGCGGTCGCGTTCTCCGTGGTGGTCGGGTATTACGTGTGGAAGGCCATGCTCGGGTAACGTCGCCAACTCGATCCCGGCTCCGCCGGGTCGAGTTGTGCGAAAGCGACTACCCGTCCCGTCACAGGCCCCAGGTCACCTGAGCCTCACCAGCGGCGCCGACCCCACCAGCGCCCACGCCCGGCGCATCGTGTGGTTCCCGACCATCAGCGGCATGGGGCGCCCGCGGCGGCCGGGGCGCAGATCGCCGGCCCGGAAGAGCAGCGTGACGGTGTCTCCCGGGCGCAGCGCGATGTGATCCTGGGCCCACGTCTCGAACCGCGTGGTCCGCTCGGGCGTGCCGGCAGCCTCGCGCCAGTGCAGGTCATGGCGCCGGAACCCCGCGCAGCAGCCGCCGAGCATGCTCGTCGGGTCGGCGACGACCTCGATCTCGGCGAGGGCGTCGAACCGGGCGTCGCAGCGTGCGCAGGCCGCGATCTGCGCGCCCGAGCGCTGCTGTGGCGTGGCCAGCGCGCGCTCGCCGCATCCAGGGCACGGCATCATCCGCAGGCTGTTGAGCCCCGCCTCGACGGCGTCGAGCATGCGCCGATCGTACCGTGGGCCCGGGATCCTCCGGGCCGGTCCGTCAGACTGTCGCAGCGATGCCCCGCCGCCTCCTCGTCCTCGGCTCGACCGGCTCCATCGGGGTCCAGGCGCTCGACGTCGTCGATCGCAGCGACGACCTCGAGGTCATCGGCCTGAGCGCCGCGCGCTCCTGGGAGCCGCTCGTCGAGCAGGCGCGCCGTCATGGCGTCCGCCGCATCGCGCTCGCCGACCCCGAGGCCGCGGCGCAGGCGTCCGCGGCGTGGGACGGCGAGGTCCTCAACGGGCCTGAGGGGCTGGTTGCGCTCGTCGTCGATTCGGGCGCCGACATCGTCCTGAACGCGCTGGTGGGGTCCGCCGGGCTGGGCCCGACGGTCGCGACGCTCGGCGAGGGCATCGACCTCGCGCTCGCGAACAAGGAGTCGCTGGTCGTCGGCGGCGAGCTCGTGATGCAGCTCGCCGAGGCGACCGGCGCGCGCGTGCTGCCCGTCGACTCCGAGCACTCCGCGCTGCACCAGCTGATCGCCGGGGAGCAGGCGGGCGCCGTCGATCGGCTCGTCCTGACGGCCTCCGGCGGCCCGTTCCGCGGGCGCACGCGCGACGAGCTGGCCGCGGTCACGGTGCAGGACGCCCTGCGCCACCCGACGTGGGACATGGGCGGGAAGATCACGATCGACTCGGCCACGCTGATGAACAAGGGCCTGGAGGTCATCGAGGCCCACCACCTGTTCGGGACGCCGTACGAGCGGATCGACGTCGTGGTGCACCCCCAGTCGATCGTGCACTCGTACATCCAGCTCTGCGACGGGGCGTCGCTCGCGCACCTGGGCCATCCCGACATGCGCGTCCCGATCGCCTACGCGCTGCACTGGCCCGAGCGCGTCGAGCTGCCGGTCCGAGCGCTGGATCTGGCGGAGGTCGGCGCGCTGACGTTCGAGCCCGTCGACATGGAGACCTTCGCCTGCCTGCGCCTGGCGCGCGAGGCTGCGCTCGCGGGTGGCACGGCGCCGTGCGTGCTGAACGCCGCCAACGAGGTCGCGGTGCACGCGTTCCTCGCCGGTCGGCTGCCGTTCCTGGGGATCGGCGAGGTCATCGAGACAACGCTCGAGCGCGTGCCGGCGGCCGCGGTCCGGGCCTTCGACACGCTCTACGAGGCGGACCGGGCCGCGCGCGAGTGCGCGACCGAGCAGCTCGCCGTCCGCGCGGCCTCGTAGCGTCTCGCGCGTCGCTTCACGAGGAGGATCATGCCCCGGACACGGAGCCGGCGCCCGTCGCCGGCAGTCCTGATCGCGCTGCTCGCGCTCGTCCTGTCGATCGCAGGCCCGGCCCTGGCGCATGATGCGCCCGGATTCGCCGCGCGCGTGATCAGCGGCCGGACGATCCGCCAGCATTCGATCTCCGGGGTCCGGCTGAAGAACAACACGCTGACGGGCCTGCAGATCGACGAGGCGAAGCTCGGCCCGGTGCCCACGGCCGCCAACGCCGTCACCGCGCAGAACGCGACCAGCGCCCTGAACGCCGTCAACGCATCGACCGCCGGCACGGCCGGGACCGCCGCGACGGCGGGCAGCGCGGCCGAGCTCGCCGGCCACGCGCGCTTCTTCAGGCGCACCGCCGCGACGACCGGCTCGAGCCCGGCCGCAGCCCTGGCCGCCGCGCCCGAGATCCCGCTGGCGGATCTCGGCACGGTGAGCCTCTACGCGCGCTGCCTGCGCGATCTCTCCGCAGGCCCGGACGTCCAGGCGCTCGTGTACGTGCGCACGACCGTCGCCGGCGGGCTGCTTAACGCGCCGAAGGCGTCGCTGCAGGGCAACGCCGCCGGCGACACCCTCGACCCCGCCACCGGCGAATCCAAGCGGCAGATCGACTCGATCACGGCGAGCGGCCCGGACGCCGCGGCGTTCGCCGGCGGGAGCTCAGGGGCGTTCAGCGTCGTCGCGGGCGACGGCAGCGGCTACAGCGGCACCGTCGCCGTCGGTGCCCGGGAGGGAAGCCCGCCCGCCACAGCGACGGCATTCACCGCCGGGAGCGGCTGCGTGTTCAGCGGCACCTTCGAGCGCACCGGGGGCTGACCGGGGCCATCCGCCGAGGCGGGGTGGACGGGGACGGAGCGTCCCTACACTCGGGTGGAGTGAGCTTCCTCCTGGCGTTTCTGGGATTCGCAGCGCTGATCCTGCTCCACGAGTTCGGCCACTTCGCCGCGGCGAAGGCGGTCGGCATGCGCGTCGAGCGCTTCTCGCTGTTCTTCCCGCCGCACATCTGGAAGCGCAGGCGGGGGGAGACCGAGTACGCGATCGGCGTGATCCCGCTCGGCGGCTACGTGCGGATCACCGGGATGACGGCCAACGAGGAGGTCCCCGAGGAGGTCGCCTACCGCTCCTACCACCGGATGCCCGTGTGGAAGCGCGTCGTCGTGATCGCCGCCGGGCCCGGGATGAACTTCCTGATCGCGTTCCTGATCCTCTACGCCCTCTACGGCTTGGCGGGAACGAACAGCCCGACGGACCGGGTGCACAGGCTCGAGGCGGGCAAGCCGGCCGCCGCCGTGCTGCGGCCCGGGGACCAGCTGGTCGCCGTCGACGGGCATCGCGGCGACATCCCGGCGCTGTCCAGGCAGATCGCGACGCATCACTGCGCCGGGAGCCAGGTCGAGGGCTGCGCGGCGCTCACCCCCGCTGCGGTGACCGTCCGCCGAGGCGGGACGCTGCGCACCTTCCAGATCACGCCGCGCTACGACGCCGCCGCCGGGCGCGCGCGCCTGGGCTTCGACTTCGCGACCGACCACACGAGCTACGGCCCCGTCGCGGCCGCCGGGCAGAGCGTGCGCGAGATGTGGCGCGTCTCGACCCTGACCGTCAGCGCGATCGCGAAGCTCTTCTACAGCGAGAGGGCGCGCAAGGACGTCTCGGGGGTCGTCGGGTCGTATGAGACGACGCGCCAGGCGATCTCGTTCGACTGGCTGTACGCGCTGAACATCCTGGCGATCATCTCGCTCTCGCTGGCGCTGGTGAACCTGTTCCCGTTCCTGCCGCTCGACGGCGGGCACATATTCTGGGCGCTCGCGGAGAAGGTCCGCGGCCGGGCGATCCCGTTCGCCGTCATGGAGCGCGCCAGCATCGTCGGGTTCGTGCTCATCATCTGCCTGTTCGCGATCGGCCTGACGAACGACATCGGCCGGCTCGAGGGACAGGGCTTCGGCATAAGATGACGCCGGCGTCATGAACCGGTCGCTGCGCGGCGAATCGCGATAGGTTCCGGGCAGGCGCGAAGGTCGCGCGATCGCGGAGCGAGAGAGGACAGCCCCCCATGGAGAGCAGCGTCGCAACCAAGCAGGCGCGTCAGGCGAAGACGATCGCCGAGGCGTTCCACCTGACGGCGCATGAGAATGCCGATCAGGTCGCCGTTCGCAGCCGTGACGGGAGCGTGTCGCTGACATGGAGCGAGCTGCGCGCGCGCGTCGACGCCGTGGCCGGCGGGCTCGAGAAGCTCGGTGTGACGCGGGGGTCGACGGTTGCGATCATGCTTGTCAACCGCCCCGAGTTCCACGTGGTCGACCTCGCGGTCATGACGGTCGGTGGAACGCCGTTCTCTATCTACCAGACGTACACGCCCGACCAGATCGCCTACGTCGTCTCCGATGCGGGGGCGAAGGTCATCATCACCGAGCAGACCTATCTGCCGGTCGTGCTGAAGTCACGCGAGCAGCTGCCGGACGTCGAGCACGTGATCCTCATCGACCCGCCGGCGGAGGGCGCGCCGGAGGGGACGATCGCGCTTGCCGATGTCGAGGGCTCGAA
This sequence comes from uncultured Solirubrobacteraceae bacterium, assembly GCA_963809525.1. Taxonomy (GTDB): domain Bacteria; phylum Actinomycetota; class Thermoleophilia; order Solirubrobacterales; family Solirubrobacteraceae; genus F1-60-MAGs163. The sequence continues at coordinate 28,815 of CAWEJY010000008.1, forward strand.
CCCGGATTTCGATGGGGAGGCCGCGGTTGCCGCGATCGATCCGAACGACGTCCTGACGCTCATCTACACCTCCGGCACGACCGGGCCGCCGAAGGGCGTAGAGCTGCTGCACCGCAACCTCATGACGGCGGTCGACGGCATCGACGACATCGTGCAGTTCCCGCCGCACGCGCGAGTGGTCTCCTGGCTGCCCGCTGCGCACGTCGCCGAGCGCACTGCCCACCACTACCTGCCCGTCGTGTTCGGCTTCGAGATCACGACGTGCGACGACCCGCGCGATGTCCTCAAGGTTCTCCCCGAGGTCCGCCCGCACTGGTTCTTCGCGGTCCCGAGGATCTGGGAGAAGCTCAAGGCGGGCTTGGAGACGATGATCCACGCCCAGCCCGAGGAGCAGCGCGCCGCGCTCGAGCGGGCGGTCGCAGATGCGCTGGCGAAGGTGCGCCTCGAGCAGGCGGGCGACTCCGTCCCGGCCGATCTGGCCGAGCGGGTCGCGGCCGCCAACGCACAGTTCTTCGCCGGCTGGCGGGGCATGCTCGGGCTCGATGAGGTGGTGGCGATCAACGTGGGTGCCGCGCCCACGCCAGTCGAGGTCCTCGAGTTCTTCCACGCGATCGGGCTGCCGCTGTCTGAGCTGTGGGGCATGTCGGAGACCTGCGGCGCGGGCGCCGTCAATCCGCCCGCGAACATCCGCATCGGGACCGTCGGCCCGCCCGCGCCCGGTGTCGAGATCACGCTCGGCGACGACGGCGAGGTGCTGGTCCGCGGTGGCGTCGTGATGGCGGGCTACCGCAACAAGCCCGAGCAGACTGCGGAGGCGATCGACCCCGAGGGCTGGCTGCACACGGGCGACATCGGGCAGTTCGACGAGGAGGGCTACCTCAAGATCGTCGACCGCAAGAAGGAGATCATCATCAACGCCGCCGGCAAGAACATGTCGCCGGCGAACATCGAGGCCCACCTGAAGTCGGCCGACCCGCTGATCGGCCAAGCGTGCTGCATCGGCGACCGGCGGCCCTACAACACGGCGCTGATCGTCCTCGACGCGGACTTCGCCCCGATGTGGGCCCAGCAGCACGGGATCGAGGACACCTCACTGGAGGCGCTGGCGGAGAACCCGGCGGTCATCGCGGGGATCCAGAGGGGCGTCGACGCCGCCAACGAGCATCTCGCCCGCGTGGAGCAGATCAAGAAGTTCCTGATCGTCCAGGGCGACTGGCTGCCCGGCGGCGACGAGCTGACCCCGACGATGAAGCTCAAGCGCAAGCCGATCGCGGAGAAGTACGCGGCGGAGATCGAGGGCCTGTACGCCGGGTAGCTCGGTTGCGGGGCGCGCCACCGGGCGCCAACAGCGGCATCGAAGGGGCGAATCAGGGCACACCGCGCTGCGAGCCCTCAGCTCACATGCGCCCGCGTCACCTCATCCGGCGATCGTGCGCCCAGCAGCGCCAGCGTCGTCTCCAGCTCGGCCCGCATGATCTCGAGTACGTGGCGAACGCCGTCCTCGCCGGCGACGGCGAGGCCCCAGAGGACCGGGCGGCCGATCAGGACGGCCCCGGCGCCCAGCGCGAGCGCCGTCGCCACGTCGGCTCCGCGGCGGACGCCGCCGTCGACGTAGACCTCGAGCCGTGCGCCGACCGCGTCGACGACCTCGGGCAGGATGTCCGCCGTCGCCGCGACGCCGTCCAGCTGACGCCCGCCGTGGTTGGAGACGACGACGGCCGCGGCCCCGTGCTCGCAGGCCAGGGCGGCGTCCTCGGCCGTCTGAACGCCCTTCACGATCACCGGTAGGCCGCAGTCGGAGGCGAACCGCTCCAGGTCGGCCCACGTGACCGTCGGATCCACGACGGAGAAGAAGTCCTCGACCGTCACACCGCCCGAATGGCCGAGCGCCGCCGTCACGGCGGGCATGTCGAGGTCGGCCGGGACCCGGAAGCCGGTGCGGTGGTCACGCTCCCGCCTGCCGGGCAGGGGGGCGTCCACGGTGACGACGATCCCCTGGAAGCCGTGCTCGACGGCCTGGTCGACGAGCGCGCGCGACACCGAGCGATCGCGCGTGACGTAGAGCTGGAACCAGCGCGGGCCGCCCGGCGCGGCGGCGGCGACCTGCGCCGGGGTCGCCGTGGCGAGCGTCGACAGCGTCAGCAGCGTCCCGGCGGCCGCCGCCGCACGCGCCGTCGCCTGCTCGCCGTCGGGGTGCGCCATGCGGTGCAGCGCCGTCGGCGCGACGAGCACCGGCATCGAGACGGGGATGCCGAGGACGCTCGTCGTGGTCGAGACCTCGCCCACGTCGACCAGCACGCGCGGGCGCAGCCGCCGGCGGCCCCAGGCGGCGGCGTTGTCGCGCAGCGTGCGCTCGTCTCCGGCGCCGCCGGCGTAGTACCCGAGTGGCCCGGCCTGCAGGCGCTCCTCGGCGAGCCGCTCGTAGTCGTGGAGGTTGATCGGGTCCGGCGCGCGCATGGCGCGCGAGCCTAACGACCACGATCCTCGCTCGTACACTGTCCTGCATGGCTTCCGAGCGGCAGATCGACGTCGGCGGCGTCCTGATCGGGGGCGGCGCGCCAGTCGCCGTCCAGACGATGACGAAGACCGAGACGGCGAACATCGCGGCGACGCTGGATCAGATCCGGCGCGTCGCCGAGGCGGGCGCGGACATCGTGCGCCTCGCCGTCCCGCGCGACGAGGACGCGGAGGCGCTCAAGACGATCATCCCGAAGTCGCCGATCCCGATCATCGCCGACATCCACTTCAACCACACGCTCGCGATCAAGGCGATCGAGAACGGCGCCGCCTGCGTGCGCCTGAACCCCGGCAACATCGGCGGCCCGGAGAAGGTCGCCGAGGTCATCGCCAAGGCGAACGCGCACGGGACTCCGATGCGCATCGGAGTGAACTCCGGCTCGCTGCCCAAGCACCTGCGCGATCTGGAGTTCTCGAACCCCGTCGAGGCGCTCGTGACCGCAGCCGTCGAGTTCGTCGAGCTGATGGAGCGCCTGGACTTCACGAACTTCAAGGTCTCGATGAAGTCGACGAGCGTGCCGAACACGATCGCCTCCAACCGCCTGCTGTCCGAGCGCATCCCATATCCGCTGCACCTCGGCGTCACCGAGGCCGGGACGAAATACACCGGCTCGCTGAAGTCGGCCGTCGGCCTGGGCACGCTGCTCGCGGACGGCATCGGGGACACGATCCGCATCTCGCTGTCGACCTTCCACGCCGAGGAGGAGGTCAAGGTCGCCTGGGAGATCCTCAAGGCGCTGAAGCTGCGCGAGCGCGGCCCCGTCCTGATCGCCTGCCCGACCTGCGGGCGCCTGCAGTTCGACATGGACTCAGTCGTGATCGAGATCGAGCAGCGCCTGGAGGCCTACGAGGACCCGATCGAGGTCTCCGTCCTGGGCTGCGCGGTCAACGGGATCGGCGAGGCCCGCCACGCGGACTTCGGGATCACCGGGGCCAAGGACGCCGGGATGATCTTCTCCAAGGGCGAGCCGCTGAAGAAGGTCCCGACCGACCGCCTGGTCGACGAGCTGTTCGCCGAGATCGACCGCTACTACGCCGCCGGCAAGACTGTGGTGCGCGACGACGCGGCCGCCGCCGAGGCCGCCGCCTGGCTGTCGGAGAACGAGGACGCCACGGCGATGACGCCCGAGCGCCTCGCGCAGCTCGAGCTCGAGGCCAACGAGGCCGCAGGCGGCGGCGACGCCGTCCTGCAGATCGACGAGCAGGCCTCGCCGGTCGCCGGACGACGCTTCACCCGCGCCTAGTACACCCATCCGCAAGTTCCGTGGGTTTCGGCGGAGTGAGCTCGCGCCTGACGCCCGTCGGCGCCCGGCCCCGTGCGGGGCGGGTGGGTTTGAATCAGCCGGGTCACCGCCAGCCGTCGGATCACGACCGCACCCGCGCCGAATTCCACGCGGAACTTACGGCCGGATGTACTAGCGCGCTCCTACCTGGTCGGCGCGACGGTCTGCGCGGCCGTCTTGACCGTCGTCGAGGCGCCCGTCAGCGGGTTGACCTGCTGGGAGCTGAAGCGGAAGGACGCCTTCGCGTTCACCGTGGTCGTGAACGAGAAGAAGCCCTGCGCGTTCGTCGTCAGCGTCTTGATCGTGGAGTACGTGCTCTTGCCGGCGAGCTTGCGCTGGACGGTGACCTGTGCCGCGCCGCCCGGGCGCACCTGCCCCCAGACCGTCGCCGTGCGCCTGCCCTTCGGCAGGTCGACCCAGAAGGGGTCCGGGAAGGACGCACGCGAGGGCTTGGCGCGGCCGTCGTAGAAGTACAGGCCCGACTGCCAGCCTGCGTAGCGCTTGGTGCCCTGCCCCTTGTTGCCGACGGGATCGTCGCGCCAGAGGTACTGGATCAGCATCTTGACGCGCGGCTGCTTCCAGACGAGGTAGTCGGACTGCTGCAGCCAGGCGTTCTGATGGGCCAACGTCACGCCGAGGACGGGGTCGGGCGGGTTGGTCTGGTAGCCGAACTCGGTGAAGTAGAGGTCGAACTTGTTCGCCGCGCCCGTGCCGTTCGTCAGGCCGCCGGCCTGCTGGATGCCGTCGATCGTCCGCAGCAGCTTCGGGATGTCGGCGATGCCGGCGTCGTCAGGGTTCGCCTGGGGCGTCGTGGGGCTCGAGAGCGTGTTGTGCGGGTGGTAGGCGATCCCGTCCGCCGTCGCGGGGGTGAAGCCCTTGCAGGAGGCGCTCTTGCGATCCTTGCGCAGCTTGGTGTCGACGCAGCCCAGGGCGCGAAGCCACTGCAGCGGGCGCATCTTGTTGTTGCGCCCGGTCGGGCTCTGGCCGCTCGACGCCAACGCGGCGGCGAGGACCTTCGCGCCTGGGTCCGCGGCGAGGATCGCCGGCCGCGTGGCCTTGAGAATCGAGCGGTAGATCGCCGGGGAGGCCGGCGTGCACCGCGTGCCGACGCAGTCGAACTGCGGCCGCAGCCAGTCCGGCAGGTTGGGCTCGTTCCAGAGGATGTAGGTGTCCACGCGGTCGCCGTAGCGCTTGGCGACGGCGCTCGCGAACTGGGCGAACTTCTGAGGATCGGGCTTGTAGCGGGGGTCGCGCCGCGAGGGCACGGAGCTGCCCCAGACGGGCCCCCAGCCGGTGACGCCGATGATCGGCTTGATGCCGTTGGCGACGAGCAGGCCGACCGTCTGGTCGAGCGCGCTCCAGTTGTACTGCGGGTCGTTCGGGTCCGACGCGTTGAAGCCCGCCGGCTGCACGGACGCGTCGGGTTGCGGGGCGATGTAGTGCCAGACCGCCTCGACGCGCGCGACATCGACGCCCGTGCTCGCCCACTGCGGGATCACCGTCGGCGCGAGGCCGGGCTGGCGCTGCGTGACGCCGTCGTCGGCGATGCCGATCTGCATCGTCGAACTGGCCGATGCGGAGCCGGCCACGCCGAGCGCGAGCGCCATCGTGGCGGCCAGCACGAGGAAGGAGGTCGAGAATCGCATCACAGAGAAGAACCCCGTCGGGGGCGGGAAGGTTGCGGTCGACCGGGTAAGGAGTCCTAAAGAGGCCGCGACATCGGGAGGGGCGGCCTGAGCCGCCCCTCGCCGAGCCGTCACCCTAGCGGGCACGTGCGCCCGCGCGCGCCGGCAGGCGGTGCGTCAGCGCGCTGAGTCGTAGCGCCCCGCGACCGTCGCCCAGTTGACGACGTTCCACCACGCCTTGAGGTACTCCGGGCGCCGGTTCTGGTACTTCAGGTAGTACGCGTGCTCCCACACGTCGTTGCCCAGCAGCGGCGTCTGGCCGTCGGTGAGCGGGGAGTCCTGGTTGGCGGTGCTGACGATCTTCAGGTCGCCGCCGTCGAGGACGAGCCAGGCCCAGCCGGAGCCGAAGCGCCCGACGCCCGCGGCCTCGAACTGCTCCTTGAAGGCGTCGAACGAGCCGAACGCGCTGTCGATCGCCGCGCCGAGGTCGCCGTCCGGCGCGCCGCCGGCGTCCGGCCCCATCGACTCCCAGAACAGCGTGTGGTTGAGGTGCCCGCCGCCGTTGTTGCGCACGGGGCCCGCGATGTCGGCCGGCAGCGAGCCGAGATTCGCGATGATCTCCTCGATGCTCCTGCCTTCCCACTCCGTGCCCTCCACGGCGCCGTTGAGCTTGTCGACGTACGCCTGATGGTGCTTGTCGTGATGCAGGTGCATCGTCTGCTCGTCGATGTGCGGCTCGAGCGCGTCGTAGCCGTACGGAAGCGGGGGAACGTCGAATGCCATGGTTGCTCCTTGAGGGTCGCGGTCTTGAGCGTGGTTCTGCCTACCCGACGCTCCTCCGAAACCTAGTACACAGGGACGCGCGCACCGCAACGGACTCCGGTCGGCTGCCGTGGGCGGGCAGAACACTAGGCTTGGCGCCTCCATGCGGATGACGAACCTGCTGCTGCCCACCGAACGCGAGGCGCCCGCCGACGCCGAGGCGCTCTCGCACATCCTCGGCGTGCGCGCCGGGCTCGTGCGCCAGCTCGGCGCGGGGCTCTGGACGTGGCTGCCGGCCGGGTGGCGCGTGCATCAGAACGTCGTGCAGATCATCCGTGAGGAGATCGACGCGATCGGCGGTCAGGAGCTGCTGATGCCGGTCATCCACCCGCGCGAGCTGTGGCGCCGGACCGGCCGCGACGAGATCGACGAGCTCTTCAAGCTCCAGGACCGCCGCGGCAGCGAGCTCGTGCTCGCCATGACGCACGAGGAGGCCGTGACCTTCCACGTCTCCCAGATCGTGCGCAGCTACCGCGAGCTCCCGATGATCCTCTACCACTTCCAGACCAAGGGCCGCGACGAGCCGCGCCCGCGGGCCGGGGTGCTGCGCACCCGCGAGTTCATCATGAAGGACTCCTACTCCTTCGATCGCGACCCGGCCGGGCTGGACGCGAGCTACGCCAAGCACGAGATCGCCTATGACCGGATCTTCGATCGCACGGGACTCGAGTGGTACAAGGTCGACTCGGACGTCGGGATGATGGGCGGCACGGGCGCGCACGAGTACATGGCCCCGTGCCCCGCGGGCGAGAACGACGTCGCGCTCGCGCCCGGCTACGCCGCGAACGTCGAGATCGCGAGCGCCGAGCCGCAGCCCGTCGCGATGCCCGCCGCGCTCGCGGCGCCGCAGGAGGTCGCGACGCCCGGCATGACGACGATCGAGGCGGTCGCCGCGCATCTCGGCGTGCCTGCGGGCGCGCTGCTGAAGGCCTACCCGGTCGTCAAGGACGACGGCGCGATGACGCTCGTCGTACTGCGCGGCGACCACCGCGTGAACGACGTCAAGCTCACGAACCACCTCGGGCAGGGCTTCCGGCCCGCCCAGGAGGACGAGATCGCCGAGCGCATCGGTCCGGCCGGCTACATCGGCCCGGTCGGCTCGCAGCTGCAGGTGCTGCTCGACGCGGCGATCGCCGACCATCCGTCGGGCGGCTTCGTCGCCGGCGCCAATCGGCCCGACATGCACCTCCAGGGCGTGGAGCCGGGCCGTGACTTCGCATTCGAGCGCGCCGACGTGCGCCGCGTCGAGGCGGGGGACACCGTCGGCGGCCATGCGATCCGCATCGAGCCCGCGATCGAGGTCGGCAACATCTTCAAGCTCGGCACGCGCTACTCCGAGCCGCTGGACGCGACCTATCTCGACGAGCATGGCGCCGAGCAGCTGATCTGGATGGGCTCCTACGGGATCGGCCCCGCGCGGATCGCCGCCGCCGCGATCGAGCAGTACGCCGACGAGAAGGGCATCTCGTGGCCGCGCGCGGTCGCCCCGTGGCAGGTTCACCTGGTCGGGCTCGGCAAGGACGGCACGCCAGAGCGCGATGCCGCCGAGGTCCTGTACGCCGAGCTGCAGAGCGCCGGGATCGACGTCCTCTACGACGACCGCCAGGCCGGGCCGGGCGAGAAGTTCGCCGAGGCCGAGCTGCTCGGCTGCCCGCTGCGGCTGACGGTCGGGCGCCGGACGCTCGAGGACGGGCTCGTCGAGGCGCAGGGTCGCCGCGGGCGCACCGAGCTCAGCGCGGTGCCGCTGCGCGAGGGCGCTGCGCAGGCCGTCGACGCGCTGCTGCGCGAGCAGCCGTAAGGGAAACCCGCCCGCGCCGTGAGCGAGCCTCCCGCCCGTCAGAAGCTCACCTTCCGCCGGTTCTCGGGCCTGGATCGCTCGGGCCCGCCGCCGCCCGCGACGCAGCCGGGGCAGCCGCTGCGGCCCTGGACGATCCCCAACGCGATCGGCTACGTGCGCCTCGCGCTGCTGCCGGTGTTCCTCGTGCTCGCCTGGGACACCGACGGCGCGGGCGCGGGCCCTGCGATCGTCTTCGCGGTGATCGCCTACGGCGACGCGCTCGACGGGATGGCGGCGCGCGTCACCGGCCAGTACAGCCGGATGGGCGCGATGCTCGACCCCGTCATCGACCGCCTGCTCGTGATCTGCGGCGTCGTGGTGTGCTGGCGCTTCGACCTGCTCCCACGCTGGCTGCTCGCCATTCTCGTCGCCCGCGAGGCGCTGATGCTGCTCGTGGGCCCGTTCGCGCTGCGCCGCGGCGTCGAGCTGAAGATCAACTGGTGGGGGCGCTGGGGCGTGTGGCCGACGATGGCGGCGCTGTTCTTCGGGCTGTGCGGCCTGCGCACCCTCGGCGCGGTGCTGCTCGCGATCGGCGTGGTCCTGCTCCTGATCGCGAGCATCGAGTACGCGCGCGCCGCGCGAGCTCAGCTCTCCGGGGGCCAAACCTCAACCTGACGTTGACCCCCGGCGAGCCGCTGGTATGCTCGCGCCGCCGCGGGGGTTCCCGCGCCCGACGAGGAGAACGCGCTAGCCATGGACGACACCTTTCCCGATCTGGGCTCGCTCACCGACGACGAGCTGAAGGGTCTCATCCAGTCGCTCACCGACGAGGAGACGGAGATCTCGTACCGGCGGCGGATCCTGCACGGGAAGATCGACATCCTCCGCGCAGAGCTCGTGAACAGGCTGCGCAAGAAGCACGAGGGCGGCCAGGAGATCATCTCCGGCGCCGACGTGCAGAAGCTCACCGACATCCTCGCCGGCAAGGCCGGCGCCGCCGACGCGGCGGACGCCGAGTAGGAACGCGGGCGTCGTGGCGCTGCACTGCCCGGAGTGCGGCTTCGTCAACAGCGACGGAGCCAACTACTGCCAGAAGTGCGGTGCGTACCTCGGCGACCTCCAGGAGCCTACGGGCGAATCCTCGACCGCGACGTACCGCATCGACGAGGCGGGCGAGCTGGTGCCCGTCGAGCTCGACGACCTCGTCGCCCAGGAGGGCGCCGCGCTCGTCGTGCGCGCCGGCGGCGGTCGCGTGGGAGAGAGCTTCGCGCTCGACCGCGAGCGCATGACGATCGGCCGGCGCCCCGAGTCGGACGTCTTCCTGGACGACGTCACCGTCTCGCGCGACCACGCGCTGATCGTCCGCCGTGGCGGCGACGTGTTCCTCGACGACCTCGGCTCGCTGAACGGCACGTACGTCAACCGCCGTCGCATCGACTCGCAGCTGCTCGAGGACGGCGACGAGCTCCAGGTCGGCAAGTACAAGCTCACGTTCCTGTCGCGGTAGCCGGATCGTGGCCGTCGACCAGGACAGCATCGCGCAGGAGACGACCGTCCAGGAGGAAGCCCCCCGGACGAAGTCGATGACGATCGGCGCGGTCTGCAAGGCGCTCGTCCAGGAGTTCCCGGACATCTCGATCTCCAAGATCCGCTATCTCGAGGATCAGAAGCTGCTGGCCCCCAAGCGGACGCCCGGCGGCTACCGCCTCTACTCCGCCGGCGACGTGGCGCGGCTGCGCACGATCCTGCGCCTGCAGCGCGACGAGTTCCTGCCGCTGCGGGTGATCCGCCAGGAGCTCGCGTCCGGGCGCTCGGAAGGAGACATCGCCACCCCGCAGGCGGCGGCCGAGACGGTCGCGCGGCCGAAGCGCCGGCCGACGATCACCGCGCCGTCCAGCGGCGCCCTGTACTCGCTGGACGACGTCGTCGAGGACACGCGCGCGGACCCGAAGCTCATCCAGGAGCTCGAGGACTACGGCGTGATCAGCGGCCAGCAGCGCGGCGGGACCAAGTACTACGACGACACCGAGCGCGAGATCGTCCGCGCCGTCGTCGAGCTCGCCCGCTACGGCGTCGGCGGGCGCAACCTGCGCGTCTTCCGCACGTCGGCCGATCGCGAGACCGCGCTGCTGCAGCAGATCCTGGCCCCGTCGCTGCGCTCGCGCAACCCTGAGCGCCGGCGTGAGGCGGTCGACGCGCTCGAGAACCTCGCTGCGGTGACGACGCATCTCAAGCACCTGCTGCTCACGCGCGACCTGCGCAAGCTCATCGCGTAGCGACGATGGACCTGCGCGGCCTGATCCGCGACATCCCCGACTTCCCGGCGCCCGGGATCGTCTTCAAGGACATCACGCCGCTGCTGGCAGACCCCGCGGGACTTGACCATGCCGTGCACGGCCTGGCCGAGCTCGCCCGGCCGCTGGCGCCCGACGTCGTCATCGGCGCCGAGGCACGCGGATTCCTGCTCGGCCCGGCGCTCGCGCGCGAGCTCGGGTGCGGCTTCGTGCTCGCGCGCAAGCCGGGAAGGCTCCCGCAGCACGACCGTGCGCGCCGAGTACGAGCTCGAGTACGGCAGCGACGCGCTCGAGCTGCACGCGGACGCTGTGGCGCCCGGCCACCGCGTCCTGGTGCACGACGACCTGCTGGCGACCGGCGGGACCGCACGCGCGCTGTGCGAGCTCGTCAGCACGGCGGGCGCGAAGGTCGCCGGGTGCGTGTTCCTGATCGAGCTGGCGTTCCTGGGCGGCGCCGAGCGCCTGGCCCCGCACCGGACCGCCGCGCTGCTGCGCTACGACGCCGGGTAGCGTTGCGCCTCATGCCCGTCGTCGTGCGCACGCGCCAGCTCGCCGCGCCGCCGGCCGCCGTCTGGCGGACGGTCGGCGATCCGCACCAGCTCGCGCGCTGGTGGCCGAAGGTCCTACGCGTCGAGGGCGTGACCTCCGGACGCTTCACGCAGGTCATGCAGACCGACAGAGGCCGCGACGTGCGCGCCGACTACGCGCTGCTCGAAACGCGCGCGCCGGCGCTCTGGCACGCCGAGCAGGAGGTCGAGGGCACGCCGTTCGAGGGCGTGCTGGCGGCCTCGGACACGGAGATCACGTTGCAGCCGGTGGGCGAGGCGCAGACGCTCGTCACGCTGACGCTGCGCCGGCGGATGAAGGGCGCCGCGCGGCTCGGCGGTTTTCTCATACGCCGCGCCACGGCGCGTGTCGTGGAGTCCGCGCTCGACAACCTGGAGGGGATTCATGGCCGTGGGGCGTGAGATGCGCTGGTGGGGATGGGGCGACGACGGCCATGACTCGCCGCCGCCCGCGCATGGCGTCGCCTGGCTCGAGGGCCGCCTCGGCGCGCCGCTGGGCCCGAGCACGCCGCCGCCCCCGATCGACGCCGTCCGGCTGACGCGGACCCGTCTCAAGCGCCGCGTCGCGGCGGCGCTGCGCGACGTCGTGGGGGAGGACGGCGTGCGCGAGGACCCCCGGGCGCGGATCGTCCACGCAGCGGGCAAGGGCTACCCCGACCTGATCCGCATGCGGAGCGGCGACGCGCGCCCCGCGCCCGATGCGGTCGTGCTGCCCGCGGACCGCGCACAGGTCGCCGCCGTGCTGGCGCTCTGCGCCGATGCCGGCATCGCCGTCGTCCCGTTCGGCGGGGGAACGAGCGTCGTCGGTGGAGTGGAGCCGCTGCGCGCCGGCCTGGACGCCGTCGTGACGCTCGACCTGGCGCGCATGAGCCGCCTGCTCGAGCTGGACGAGCGCTCGCGCCTGGCGACCTTCGAGCCGGGACTGCGCGGCCCGGAGGTCGAATACCTGCTGCGCGAGCGCGGCTTCACGCTCGGCCACTTCCCGCAGAGCTTCGAGTACTCGACGGTCGGCGGCTGGGTCGCCACCCGCTCGGCCGGTCAGGCCTCGACGGGGTACGGCCGGATCGACGAGGTCGTCACCGCGGCGACGCTGACAGCGCCGGCCGGGGAGATCGCGCTCGCGGCGCGGCCGGCGAGCGCGGCGGGCCCGGACCTGCGCGAGCTGCTCGTCGGCTCCGAGGGCGTCCTGGGCGTGCTCACCGACGTCACCCTGGAGGTGCGGCCGCGACCGGTCAGCGGCATCTACGAGGGCTGGATGCTGCCGTCGTTCGAGGCGGGCGCCGCGGCGCTGCGCGAGATCGCCCAGTCGGGTGTGGCGCCCGACGTCACGCGCCTCTCCGATCAGCCGGAGACGGAGATGTCGCTCGCCCTCGCCGGCCTGCGCGGCGCGAAGGCCGCCATCAGCGGGTCCTACATGCGCATGCGGGGTGTCGCCGGCGGATCGCTGGCGATCTTCGGCTGGGAGGGCGACCCGGACACGGTCGCGCGGCGCCGCCGGGCCACGACCGCGGTGCTCGCCGGTCACGGCGCCGCCACGCTGGGCACCTCACCGGGTCGCGCCTGGGCGCGGGGCCGCTTCCACGCCCCATACCTGCGCGACGACCTGCTCGGGCGCGGCGTGCTGGTCGAGACGCTCGAGACGGCCGGGACATGGAGCGGGCTGGAACGGCTCTACAGCGGGGTGCGCGCGGCGCTCGAGGGCCACGCCCCGTTCGTTGCGTGCCACGTCTCGCACGTCTACGACAGCGGCGCGTCGCTGTACTTCACGTTCCTGGCGCCGATGGAGCGCCTGGACCCGATCGGCCAGTGGTCGGCGGTCAAGCATGCGGCCTGCGAGACGATCGTCGCCTGCGGCGGCACGATCACCCACCACCACGGGATCGGCCGCGACCACGTCCGCTACCTGCCCGCGGAGGACGGCGCGCTCGGCGTCGCGGCGCTGCGCGCGGTCAAGGCGACGCTGGATCCTGCCGGGATCATGAATCCCGGCAAGCTGCTGTCTACTGCTTGAGCTTGACCGTCCCGCTCAGGTAGGTCTGGTCGGGCGTCGTCGGCTTCTTGCCCGTCTGGCGCGTCAGCAGCACCGTCGTGTACTTCACCGGATCGACTGTCAGGCGGCTCTGGGCGCCGACCTGGCCGGTCGAGGACACGGCCTGGAAGTAGCCCAGCCAGACGGGCTGCTGGCCGCTGCCCGTCAGCCAGATGCCGTAGCCGCTGCCCTTCGGAGCGGTCGGGAGGCCTTGTGCGATGACGTTGATCAGACGCTGCCCGTCGCGCGTGACGAACTGCGCGATCCCGAGGGCCTTCGGCGCGGGGGCGCCCTGCGGCGGCGTCAGGTTGGCCTGGCCCAGCACGGTGGCCGCGGCGGCCGTCGAAGTCGCCTTGGACGAGCTCTTGTTGTCGCCCTTGGTCGCGCGGCCGACGAAGAAGCCGATCGCCAGCGCGGCGAGCAGGCCCACGGCGGTCAGCAGGATCGCGCCGCCTGCGCGGGAACTGCGCCGCGCCCCGCCGCTGCGCGCGGCGGCGCGCGGCGCAGCGGGCTCGTCGCTGGTGAAGACGTCGCGCCTGGCCTCCTGGGGAGCGGCGCGGACGGCAGTCGGCGCCGTGGAGGGGCCGGGAGCGTCGGGGATCTCCGGCAGCGGGCCGGAGGCCATCGGCGACAGCTCGCCCGAGACCACGCGCGCCCACGCCTTCGCGGCCGGAACCTCGGCGAGGTACTCGCGCGTGTCGTCCGCCCGCTCGCCGTCCTGCTGGCCGAGCAGGTAGTCGCTGATCTCGGCGCGGCGGGTCGAGCTGAGGCTCGTGTCGGCCGGCCCCAGCGAGGACATCGCCTCGTGCGCGCGGTCGCGCACGGCAGCCGGCGCCATGCGCAGCGAGCGCGCGATCTCGTCGTACGAGCGGTCCTGGGTGAGCAGCAGGCGCAGCACGGCCTGCTGGTCGGCGGGGAGGTCGTCGATCCTGGCCATTGGCGGCGGAACACTAGTACACCCACCCGAAAGTTCCGTGGGCCTCGGCGGAGTGAGCTCGCGCCTGACGCCCGTCGGCGCCCGGCCCCGTGCCGGGCGGGTGGGTCCGAATCAGCCGGGTCACCGCCGGCCATCAGATCACGACCGCACCCGCGCCGAATTCCATACGGAACTTACGACCGGATGTACCAGTCGAGCACCCCGCTATCGTGCCGCACCCATGAGCTCGTTTCCGACGGAATTCGCGCCCGTCGTCCCGCTGGACGCGACGTTCGATGCGCTCTACGGCCTCGAAGTCCTCGAGATGACCGAGGACCTGGTACGCGCGCAGGTGGCCGTCAGCGACAAGGTCAAGCAGCCGATGGGCCTCGTCCACGGCGGCGTGTACGCGTCGATCGCGGAGTCGATCACCTCGGGTGCGACGGCGCGCGAGGTCGCCGGCGCCGGGAACATGGCGCAGGGTCTCTCCAACCAGACGAGCTTCCTGCGCCCGATCCTCGAGGGGACGATCCATGCGACGGCGCGGCCGCGGCACAAGGGCCGCACGACGTGGGTCTGGGAGGTCGAGATCACCGACGACCGGGATCGCCTCTGCGCACTGGTGCGCATGACGATCGCCGTGCGGCCGCTCCCGGCTCAGAAGGGCTTCTGAAAGACCTTCTCAGACGTCGCGGTAGCCGTTGGTGATCGGCATGCGACGGTCGCGCCCGAAGGCCTTCGAGGTGACCTTGATCCCCGGCGGCTGCTGGCGGCGCTTGTACTCGGCCAGGTCGACGAGCCGGATCACGCGCTCGACCGTGGCGGTGTCGTAGCCGCGCGCGACGAGCTGGTCACGGCCCAGGTCCTGCTCGACGTAGCCCTCGAGGATCGGGTCGAGCACCTCGTAGGGGGGCAGCGAATCCTGGTCGCTCTGGTCCGGGCGCAGCTCCGCCGAGGGGGCGCGCGTGATGATCGTCTCGGGCACCGGCGCGTCCGGGCGCGTGTTGCGCAGCGCCGTCAGGCGGTAGACGAGCAGCTTCGGCACGTCCTTGATGACGGCGAAGCCCCCGGCGCTGTCGCCGTAGAGCGTCGAGTACCCGACGGACATCTCGGACTTGTTCCCGGTCGTCAGGACGAGCCAGCCGAACTTGTTCGACAGCGCCATCAGGTAGTTGCCGCGGATCCGCGCCTGAAGGTTCTCCTCGGTGACGTCCGGCTCGCGTCCCTCGAAGACGGGGCCCAGGACGGCGTCGTAGGCCTCCATGACATCCGCGATCGGCAGCTCGAGCAGCTCGACGCCGAGATTGGCGGCGAGCCGCTGCGCGTCGGAGAACGTCCCCTCGGAGGTGAAGCGCGAAGGCATCGTCACGCAGCTGACGCGCTCGGCCCCGACCGCGTCGACGGCGATGCACGCCACGAGCGCCGAGTCGACGCCGCCCGACAGGCCCAGCACGACGTGGCGGAACCCGTTCTTCTCGACGTAGTCTCGCGTTCCCAGCACGAGCGCCGCGTAGACCTCGGCGTCCTCCTCCAGCAGCGGCGCGAGCTCGCCGGCGGGGGCGTCGGCGGGGTGCGCGGGGACGCCGGTCTCGTAGCTCCCGAGGTCGTCGAGCTGGGGGCGCGCCTCGTGCGCCGGGAGGCGGTGGCGCGTGTCGCGCAGGCGCGCCGCGCCGACCGCCTCGACGTCGACGCTGCACAGCAGCAGCGCCTGCTCGAACTGCGGTGCGCGCGCGAGCAGGCGCCCCGCGTGGTCGACGACGAACGAGTGGCCGTCGAAGACGAGCTCGTCCTGCCCGCCGACCTGCGCGCAGAACGCGACGGCGACGAGGTTGTCCTTCGCGCGCTGGGCGATCATGCGCTCGCGCGCCACGCCCTTGCCGGCCTGGTAGGGCGAGGCGGAGATGTTCACGATCAGCTTCGCGCCGGCGAGCGCCTCGTCGCTCTCCGGCGGGCCCGGCACCCAGACGTCCTCGCAGATCGTCAAGCCGACCGGGACGCCGTCGACGTCGATCAGCGCGCCGCGGCGACCGCGCTGGAAGTAGCGATGCTCGTCGAAGACCCCGTAGTTGGGGAGCTGGTTCTTGCGGTAGACGCCGCGCAGCTCGCCGTCCGCGAGGACCGCGGCGCTGTTGAAGACGTCCTCGCCGTGCTCGGGGAAGCCGACGATCGCGACGATGCCCTGCGCCGCCTCGGCGATGGCCTCGAGCGCCTCGCGAACGTCGCGCAGCACGTGCTCGCGCAGCAGCAGGTCCTCGGGCGGGTAGCCGATCACCGACAGCTCCGGGAACAGCGCCAGCTGCGCACCGGCCGCGCGCGCCTCGCCGAGCCGCGCCATGATCAGCCGCGCGTTGCCCGCGACGTCCCCGACGACGGGGTTGATCTGCGCCAGTGCGATGCGCACGTCAGGAGGTCGCTGCGCCGGCGTCCGGCGTGTGCGCCGAGCTCACGACGCCGCGCTCATGGTCGGGATGCCACGGATGGCGCTCGGTCTGCGCCGCGCGAGCGAGGTCGAACATCGCGCCCTCGAAGTCCGTCACCAGGTCGCCGAGGTCCGGGATCGCGTCGAAGTCGGCGAGCAGCCCGAAGCACAGGCGCCCGCAGTAGCTCATGATCGCCACGCACAGGGCCTGGTTCTGGGCCAGTGGGGCGACGGGGTGGATGGCGGTCATGCGCCGCCCGAGCAGGTACAAAGGGTGCTGGGGACCCGGGACGTTCGTGACGACGAGGTTGAAGAACCGCTGGCGAGCGGCCACGCGCGCGGCCTGGCTGGCGATCGTCGGCGGCGCGAAGTCCGACAGGCCGGCGAGCACGTCAGCGCCGACGGCCTGGCCGGAGGCCTTCAGGTCGCCCATCGCGGCGTGCACGTAGGCGAACGTCGCGTTGGGGTCCTCCTCGTAGACGGGCAGCGGCGCCATCATCGCCGCGACGCGGTTGCCCAGCGCGCCGCGCTGGTCGCTGGCACGGACGGACACGGGCACCATGACCTTCAGCACCATCCCGTCCGTGTCGACGCCGCGGCGGCGCAACCAGCGGCCGAGGCCGAGCGACACCGTCGCGAGCACCGCGTCGTTCAGCGTGCCGCCGAGCCCGTTCTTCGCGTCCTTGAAGAGGTCGATCGAGACGTTGACCCAGCCGTAACGACGATGCGGGCCGATCGGGACGTTCAGCGGCGTGGAGGGCGACGGCGCCATGCCGGCCCAGGCCATCGCGCCGGCGGCGGTCAGGCGCCCGCTGACTTCGCTCAGCACCTGGCGCGGCGCGCGCAGCAGCGCGCGGACGCCGCGGACGGCCTCACCGGGGGTGCTCGCGCGCTCGAGCAGCGCTTCGGCGAGCAGCTGCGTCGAGGAGGGCTCGGGGCGCGGGACCCACGGCGCGGGCAGCTCGAGTGGGGGCAGCGGATCCGGCGAGGTCGAGAACAGCACCGAGGTGATGTCGACGCCGGAGACGCCGTCGACGAGTGCATGGTGGGTCTTGCAGATCATCGCGAACCGCGCGGTCCCGTCGGGCGCGGGGGCGAGGCCCTCGACCAGATGGACCTCCCACAACGGCTTGTGGCGATCGAGCGGGATCGCGAACAGGCGCCCGGCGAGCGCCGCGAGCTGCTCGTCCGAGCCCGGATGGGGGAGCGCCGAGTGGCGCACGTGGTAGCCGAGGTTGAAGTGCGGGTCGTCCACCCAGACCGGGCGCCCCTGGTCCAGCGGGACGGATGCGAGCTTCTGGCGATAGCGCGGGACCAGGTGCATGCGCTGGTCGAACGCGGCGAGCACGTCGTTGTACGCGGGCGGCTCGCCCTCGAACGTGATCACGGAGGCGACGTGCATGTGCGCGCCGTTCTTCTCCAGGTGCAGGAACCCGGCATCGAGGCCGGTGAGGCGGTTCGGGTTGGTCACGCGTCCCATTCTGCCGATTCGCGGACGAATCCCAAAGACTCGACAGCATGACTTGGAAATATTCAACAGATTGTGTAAGGTTGACGAAGCACGCAGGCATCCCGCCGCGGGCATGAGCATGGAGACCACGATGGATCTCAGCGACCCCACGACCTTCTCCCGCGCCTACGACGTCCACGCACGTGGCGTGCACGCAGCGGCGTTCCGGATCCTCGGGAACACGACGCTCGCGCAGGACGTCACGCAGGACGTGTTCCTGAAGGTCTGGCGCCGTCCGTCGGCGTTCGACGCGCGCCGCGGCGAGCTCGGGAGCTATCTGCGCCTGATGGCGCGCAGTCGCGCGCTGGACCTCTGGCGCGAGCAGCAGGCGGCCGGCCGCGCGAGCGATCGCCTGAAGGTCGTCGTCGCCGGCGACGAGGGCCGGCCCGACGACCGGCCGGCGCTGATGGCCGAGCGCGAAGACGTGCGCACCACGGTGCTCGATGCGCTGCGCACCCTGCCGGACAACCAGCGCGAGGCCGTCGTGCTCGCCTACTGGGCCGGGATGACGGCCGACCAGATCGCGCGGCGTTCGCGCGTGCCGCTCGGGACGGCCAAGAGCCGGATCCGGCTCGGGCTCACGCGGCTGCGCAGCGAGCTCGGCGAGGCGTTGCCCACGGCCGAGGCCGCGTGAGCGGGCGCCGCGGCGGGTAGGCTCGCGGGCCATGCCCGTGACCGGCGCCGACGGTGACCCGCGGCTGGAGCCGCTCTATGCATCCGAGCGCGAGGCCAACGACGGCGTCGCCTGGTTCGACGCCCACACGCACATGGGCGAGAACGACCCCGACGGGCGGGCGGCCACCGCCGAGGAGATCGTCGACGCGCTCGACCGCGCGGGGCAGCAGCGCGCGCTGATCTTCGCGATGCACGAGCCCGGGGGCTACCCGGGCCCCAACGACGCGGTGCTGGCCGCCTGCGAGGCCTCCTCGGGCCGCCTGGTCCCGCTCTCGCGGATCGATCCGCAGCGCGACCCGGTCGGCGAGGCGCAGCGCTGCGTCGCCGCCGGTACGCGTGGCTTCAAGCTCCATCCGCGCAGCGACGCCTTCCCGATGCCCCATCCGGGTGTCGAGCAGGTCGTCCAGATCGCGCACGAGCTGCGGATGCCGGTGCTCTTCCATGCCGGGCGCGGGATCCCGCACCTGGGCGACGCCGTGGTCGACTACGCACGGCGCTACCCCGATGCGCGCCTGATCCTCGCGCACGCCGGGATCAGCGACCTCGGGGCGCTCGACCGCGTCGTGCACGAGCTTCCGAACATCTACTTCGACACCGCGTGGTGGACGGTCGCCGACCAGCTCCAGCTCTACGCGACGATCCCGCCCGGGCAGATCCTGCATGCGAGCGACGCGCCGTACGGCTCGCCGACCTATGCCGGCTGGGTGACGATGCGGCTCGCGCGCGCCCTCGGGCTGTCACCCGAGGTCCGGCGCGAGATAGCCGGCGGGCAGCTTGCGCGGATCGTCGCGGGGGAGGACCCCGCCGACCTCGGCCCGCCCCCGGGCGAGGCGGCGCTGGGCGCGCGCAGCATCCGGCTCGAGCGCGCCGCCGCGTACGCGACCGGCGCGATCATGGGCGCCTTCCGCGGCCTGATCCCCGTCGAGGCACTCCAGCTCGGCGTCTACGCCTCGCTGACGACCCGCCGCGACGCGGAGGCCGAGGTCCTCGACCTCGTGCGCCGGCTGTTCGGCCTCGGGCTGGAGGCCTGTGCGGCGTGTGAGGCCGGCGAGGCGACGTGGCCCACCATCGTGGCTCCGACCCTCGCCGCGATGGTCCTCGCGGGAACGCCCCAGGCGGGTGCACCGCAGGTCGAGCTGTAGGTCGAGCTGCAGGCAGGTCCCGGCGCGCCGGATTCACGAACATTCCTGCAAATGGGCTGCTTCTGTGACACACCTCACAGGGAATCGCGGATCCGCTGCTAGCGTTGATGGCCTGCCGAGCCGTGCCCGGTGAAACGCGGGTGCGGACGGGGGACCCACCGCCGGATGACGGAGTCACGCATCCGGATGGGGCGAATCGGCGGCTGTTGCCGCCGTAGCGAAGAGACCTGAAGCCGCGCGCAGATCGCGTGGCCGGGGCGCGCGAGCCCGACAGCTAACTCCGTAGGCAGCGGATACCAGGAGGCCCCCTCGTGAGGCCAATCGACACGCGCGCCCGCGCCATCATGGCGCTCGGCGTGCTCACCACCACCGCTGTCGTGGCGGCGGCGCAGTCCGCGCCCGCCACGGCTGCAAGCCAGACCCCCGCCAGGACGTCGCCGATCACCCTGAAGCTCGCCGACCCGACGCTCGACTTCGGCGACGCCGTCGTCGCGCGGGGCCACGTCCCCGGCGCCGGCGCCGGGGTGGCCGTCAATCTCGACCATCGCCTGCGCGGCGGGGTCTGGACGAGCGTCGCCCATGGCACCACGACCGCGGGCGGCGCCTACCGCATGACCGCGCACGTGCCGCGCTCCGGCCTGCTGCGCGTGACCCTCGCGGAGGCCGCCGTCGCGGCAGCCGACGGCACGACGCGCACGGCGACGACCTCGCGCGAGCGCGGGGTTCGGATCGCCGTCCACGTCACCGTCACGCGACGGCACACGAGCGTCAACCAGGGCGCGACGGCCCGCGTCGCCGGGCGCGTGCGCCCGTCGACGGCCGGTCGCCCCGTCGTCCTGCAGCGCCGCGCGCACGGTCACTGGCGCACCATCGCCCACGCGCGGACGCACGCCAGGGGTCGCTACGCATTCGCCTACCGCGTCCACACGGCGTTCAGCGCGCCGCTGCGCGTGCGGGCCGCCGGCACGGCGGCACTGGCCACCGGGCAGCGCAGCGCCGGGCGCATGAACGCGTTCCGTCCCGCGCAGGCCTCGTGGTACGGCGGCGGCCAGTCGCTCGCCTGCGGCGGCTCGATGACGCCGGGGATGATGGGCGTGGCGAACAAGAGCCTGCCCTGCGGCACGATGGTCTCGATCCGCTACCGCGGGCGCCAGGTGCGTGTGCCGGTCGTCGACCGCGGCCCCTACTCGGGCAACCGCGAGTTCGATCTCGGCCCCGGCGTGCGCAGCGCGCTCGGGTTCGACGGGGTCGGCACCGTCTGGGTCAGCTACTAGGTGACATCCCCCTGAAGGGGATCGATCTGCGAAGCAGATCGAGGATCACGCGAGCAAAGCTCGCGTACGGCTCGGCACGCGGGCGAAGACGTCAGCGAGCAAAGCTCGCGTACGGCTCGGCACGCGGGCGAAGACGTCAGCGAGCAAAGCTCGCGTACGGCTCGGCACGCGGGCGAAGACGTCAGCGAGCAAAGCTCGCGTACGGCTCGGCACGCGGGCGAAGACGTCAGCGAGCAAAGCTCGCGTACGGCTCGGCACGCGGGCGGGGACGTCACCCCGTCCGCGTACCCTCGAGCCGTGGCCGGCCCGATCGCGCACCTCGATCTCGACGCGTTCTACGCGAACGTCGAGCTGCGCCGCCGGCCCGAGCTCAAGGGCCTGCCGGTGATCGTCGCGGGCTCCGGCCCTCGCGCCGTCGTGACGACCGCCTCCTACGAGGCGCGGCGCTTCGGCGTCGGCTCGGCGATGCCGGCCGCCCGCGCGCGGCGGCTGTGCCCCGACGCGATCGTCATCCCGCCGGACTTCGTCGCCTACCGCGAAGTCTCCCGGGCGGTGATGGCGATCCTGCGCTCGCACGTCGAGCGCGTCGAGCAGCTGGGCCTCGACGAGGCCTATCTGGACCTCACCGGGCTGCACTCGCCGAAGGCCGCCATGCGCCGCCTGGTCGCCGACATCCGCGCGACCACGGGGATGTCCGCTTCGGTCGGGATCGGACCCAACCGCCTGGTCGCCAAGGTGGCCTCCGACGCGGAGAAGCCCGCGGGCTTCGTCGTGCTCACGCGCGAGCAGGCCTGCGCGCGCTTCGCCCAGGCGCCGCCCGGGCTGTTGCCCGGGATCGGGCCCAAGACCGCCGAACGGCTGATGGCGCTCGGCATCGCGACGCTGGCCCAGCTCGGTGGCGCCGACGAGCGGGCGCTCGTCGCGGCGTTCGGGCCGCGCCAGGGCCCGTGGCTGCGTGAGCGCGGCCGGTTCATCGGGTCCGACGAGGTGGAGCCGGTTCGTGAGGCGGTGAGTGAGTCGCGCGAGACGACCTTCGACCACGACATCGCCGACGCGGCGCGGCTCGAGGCGATCCTCGGCGAGCTCGGCGAACAGCTCTGCGCGGGGCTGCGCCGTCACGGGCGCCGCGGGCGGACGATCGCGATCAAGGTGCGGCTCGACGACTGGACGACGGTCACCCGCGCACGGACGATCGCCCGCCCGACGGACGAGCCCGGCCAGGTCGTCGCGGTGGCGCTCGAGCTCCTGCGCGAGTACGCGCCCGCGCGCCCGGTCCGGCTGCTGGGCGTCCGCGTCGCCGGCTTCGCTTCCGACGAGGAGCCCGGCGCCCGTCCCGGCGGGCCAGCTCGAGCTGCCGGTCTAGTAGAGGGCGGTCGCCAGGCGCCGGCGGCCGTCGCGGGCGACGGGATGCTCGACGCCGAGCCGGTCGAAGATCGCGACCACCAGGCGCCGCAGGTCGTCGCGATGCTCGCCGCCGTCCGGGATGGCATCGAGCAGCAGGTCGACCGCCCGCTCGTCGTCGCCCGCGTCGAGCGCGGCGAGTGCGTCGCCGACGTCGATGTCCGGCGCCTGCTCGAGGCGGATCCGCGCCGCCACGCCCTCGGCCTGAAACCCGCCCGCGCTGTTCTCGAGGACCGCGAGCGCGTCGTCGTCGTCGCCGCGGGCCCGCAGCAGCAGCGCCAGGGCCATCACGGCGTCCTCGCGACCTGGCTGCAGCTCGAGCGCGCGCCGCAGGGACGCCTCGTCGCCGGCCTCGACCAGCCGGTCGGCTTCGGAGGGCGTCAGGCCGTCGAAGAACCGCTCGACGGCCGCCGGCGGCTGGACCCCGACGAACTCGTCGACGACGACCCCGTCCTTGAAGGCCTTGACCGCGGGAATGCCCTGGATGCCGAAGCTGCGTGCGATCTCCGGGTTGGCGTCGGTGTCGAGCTTGGCGAGCACGACGTCGCCCTCGCGCGCGTCCGCGGCCCGCTCGAGCACCGGTCCGAGCGCACGGCACGGGCCGCACCACTCCGCCCAGAAGTCGACGACGACCGGGGTCGTGCGCGAGCGCTCGATGACCTGCTGCTGGAAGTCCTGTTCGGTGACGTCGATCACGGCCATCCCGAGAGCCTAGTGTCGTGATACGACTTGCTCCGCTCGTGGCGTTGCCCCATCTGCATATCGTCAGCGCCGGGGAGGGCACGCCGGTCGTGCTGCTCCACGGGCTGACGGCCACCCTGCGCTACGTCGTGATGGGCTCGCGCGCACTCGAGCGCTCCGGCCACCGGGTGCTGAGCTACGACGCGCGCGGGCACGGGAGCTCCGACCCTGCGCCCGATGCGGCGCGCTACGAGTACGCCGACCTGAGCGACGACCTGCTGCGCGTCATGGACGGAGCGGGCGTCGAGCGCGCCGTCCTGGCCGGCGCCTCGATGGGCGCGCACACCGCGCTGCGCTTCACGCTCGAGCGGCCCGACCGCGTCGCCGGCCTCGTGGTGATCACGCCGGCCTACGACCCCGAGCGGGAGGAGGACGCGGCGAGCCTGGCGCACTGGGACGCCCTCAGCGAGGGCCTGCGCAACGGCGGCGTCGACGGCTTCATCGCGGCCCACGGCGTGCCGGACGTGCCCGAGGCCTGGCGCGCCACGCTGCTGACCGTGCTGCGCCAGCGCCTCGAGGGTCACGAGCACCCCGAAGCCGTCGCGGACGCGCTGCGCGTCGTCCCGCGCTCGCGCCCGTTCGCACGCCTCGACGAGCTCGAGCAGATCGCCGTCCCGACGGCCGTTGTCGCCGACCGCGACGAGCCCGACCCCGCGCACCCACTCGCCGTCGGTGAGGCGTACGCGGCGCGCATCCCCGGCGCCGAGCTCGTCGTCGAGGAGCCCGGAAGCTCGCCGATCGCCTGGCAGGGCGGGCAGCTCTCGAAGGTCATCGCCCGCGTCGCGGGAGGCGCTGCGGGGTGAGCGCTGCCGGCTACAGCCCGGCTCCGCTGGCCAAGAAGCTCGGGCTGCGCCCCGGGGCGCGGGTCGCGTGGCCGCACGCCCCGGATGGCTTCGAGGCGCTGCTCGGCGAGCTGCCCGCCGGCACGCGCGTGCTGCGCACGACCCGCGGCCGGCTGGACCTCGTCGTCTGCTTCGCCACGCGGCGGGCACAGCTGGCGGCGCGCCTGCCCGGCCTGCGCGAGGCGATCAGGCCCGACGGGATGTGCTGGGCCGCGTGGCCCAAGCGCGCGTCGGGCGTGGAGACCGACATCACCGAGGACGTCGTGCGCGAGATCGCGTTGCCGCTGGGTCTCGTCGACGTGAAGGTCTGCGCCATCGACACGACCTGGTCGGGCCTGAAGCTCGTCATCCGCAGGGAGCTGCGGTGACCGAGGCGATCTTCGAGCGCCGCGATGGCGCCTGGGTGCCCTCCGAGCACGCGCGCGGCCCGTGGGACCCCGGCGCGCAGCACGGCGGCGCGCCGGCAGCGCTGCTGGCGCGCGAGGTCGAGGCGCTGGAGCCCGGGGCGGACATGCTCGTCGCGCGCATCACCTACGAGTTCCTGGGCCCCGTGCCGCTCACGCCGCTGGTCGCAGACGCGTGGGTGCAGCGGCCCGGGCGGCGCTTCCAGATCGTCGAGGCGGAGCTGCGCAGCGGCAGCCGCGCCGTCGTGCGCGCGCGAGCGGTCCGCCTGCGCCGCGGTGCCATCGACGTGGCCGCCGCGGGGGCCGCCGACCCGCTGCCGTGCGACGGACCCGGAGCGTCCGCGCCGGCGCCATTCCCGGCCGCAGGCGACCCCACGGGCTTTCACCGCACCGCGATGGAGATCCGCTTCGCCGGCGGCACCGGCTTCGGCGGCGGGCCCTCGTTGGGGTGGTTCCGGCTCGCCATGCCGCTCGTCGGCGGCGAGGAGCCGACTGCCGCTGCAGCGCGTCGCCGCCGCGGCGGACTTCGGCAACGGCATCAGCAGCACGCTGGACTTCGACGAGCACCTGTTCATCAACACCGATCTCTCGCTGCACCTCGTGCGCGAGCCCGTCGGCGAGTGGGTGCTGCTCGATTCCAGGACGTTCATCGACCGGCTCGGCGTCGGGCTCGCGCAGTCGCGGCTCTACGACCTCGGCGGCGTCATCGGGCTCGCGGCGCAGACGCTGTACGTCGACCGCCGCTGAGCGCGTCCACCGCCCCGTCGCTCGCTGACGGCCCCGGCGCATCGACCAATCGTCCGTCCAAGGATGACGGCCGGCACGCCATCCGCTAAAGCCGGGCCCAGATTGATCCGATGCCGCGAGCGTGAGCCCGATGTGGGACAGGTCGTCCGTACCTGCGCGCTCGGCGGTGATCGCCGTCGTGCTGAGCGCCGTCGTAGCGCTCGTCGCGGTGCTCGCCGCGCCCGCCGGCTCCTACGTCACGTCCGGCCGGACGATCTGGTCGATCGCCGGCAACGGGATCGTCTGCTTCCCGCCGACTTCATCCTGCGGCGACGGCGCGTCCTCGATCGATGCCACGCTCGACAATCCCTCCGGGGTCGCGGTCGCCGCTGACGGGACCGTCTACATCGCCGACACCGCCGACTACAAGATCCGCAAGGTCACCAGCAGCGGGGCGATCTCGACGGTCGCGGGCAACGGCACGCAGTGCGTCCCCTCGACATCCCCCTGCGGCGACGGCGGGGCGGCCGCCGTCTCGCAGCTGTCCAACCCCCGCGGTCTGGCGCTCGGCGCCGACGGGAGCCTGTACATCGCCGACAGCGGCACCAACCGCGTCCGGCGCCTGGCGCCCGACGGCACGCTCTCCACGGTCGCCGGCAACGGCGTCCCCTGTGCGGACTCCTCCTGCGGAGACGGCGACACCGCGACCGGCGCGAACCTCAAGTCGCCGCGCGGCGTCGCGGTCGACCCGCAGAACGGCGACCTGTACATCGCCGACAGCGGGACGAACCGCATCCGCAAGGTCAGCGGCGGCGTCATCACGACGGTCGCCGGCACCGGCTCGGTCTGCTCGAGCCCGACCGGCTCCTGCGGCGACGGCGGGCCTGCCACCCAGGCGAGCTTCAACAACCCCAGCGGCGTCGCCGTCGACGGCGCGCACAACCTCTACATCGCCGACACCTACGACAACCGGATCCGCCGCGTCGGCGCGAACGGCTCGATTACGACGATCGTCGGCACCGGCAACGGCTGTGGGAGCCCCACCAGCGGCTGCGGGGACGGCGGCACGCCGACGTTCGCCCAGCTCACGAACCCGTTCGCCGTCGCAGTCGCCGGTGGCGTCGTATACATCGCCGACTCCGGTGCGCACAAGATCCGGCGCGTGGCGTCGGGCTCGATCTCCACGATCGCCGGCACCGGCGAGCAGTGCACCGCGTCGCCCGCCTGCGGTGACGGCGGGGCCGCGACGGCAGCCGCGTTCAGCCTCCCCAGCGCGCTGGCCATCGGTGCGACGGGCGACATCTTCGTGGCCGACACCGACGACGCGCTGATCCGCTGGCTGACCGGCCCGCCGGGTTCGACGACTCCGCCGACCGGCGGGGGTGGCGGTGGCGGTGACACCGGTGGCGGCACGACCACGACCACGACGACGACGACCGACCCGCCCGCCCCGCCGACGGAGACGACCCCGGCGGTCACCACGCCGACGACGAAGCCGCCTCCGGTGACCAGCACCGTGATCCCGCTCGTGCGCTGCAAGGGCGCCACCTGCCGGGTCGACCCGAAGGCCGGAGACGCGAAGACGACCGCCCAGCTGCGCCGCTGGGCCCGGGCGGCACAGCGCAGCTCGAGCTGGGCGCGCGTCGAGCTGCGCCGCAGCGGCAAGACCTACGCCACGGGGATGGCGAAGAACCTCGCCAACGCGCTCACGCTGATCCCGTCGCGGACGCTGAAGTCCGGCACCTACAGGCTGCGCATCACGCTGAATGCGGCGAGCCGCCAGCGCAGGCTCAACCGCCTCGTCAAGCTCGCCGCCTGAGCGGTCCGGAGCGTCGCGTTGCTCCGGGCCGCGCCCGGTACTACGATGCGCCGACGCGAGAAACCGGCCCGCAAGGGCGCCTGAAACCACCGGCACCGAACGACCCCGACCGAACCGCCTGACACAACGTCCGATGTACCTCTTGAAGCCTCACACCGGCCCGCCGGCCGGAAGCACCACGATCTGCGAATCCCCCTGACACCCGGCTGAGCGCGGCGCGCCGGCCGCGTCCCACCGTCCTCCGAGCCGCCCGAGCGACCCGGTACCTCGCGCCCGATACAGCGAACGGATCGGGCTTGGCGCACGCGCCGCCCGCAAGGAGAGAGGGGAGTCGCCCATGCAGCTCGTCATCGCGGCCGCCGTCATGGCGATCGGGTTCGTCGGTGCCGCCGTCGTGCTGACACGCGCACGCGGGGACCGCGCGCCCGCGGTCGAGCCCGACGCGGCGGGGGTCGCGCTGCGCGAGACCGAGCTGGCACGCCACGAGGAGCATTCGCGCAGCCTCGAGCGCTCGCTCGACCAGCGTGCGCTCGAGCTCGACCGTCGCGCCGCCGATCTCGAGCGTCGTGAGGAGGCGCTCGAGGAGGACCGGCGCCGCATGACCGAGCTGGCCGACCAGCACCGGCGCGCACTCGAGCGGGTCTCGGGCCTGAGCGCGGGGGAGGCCAAGCAGGTGCTGCTCAAGGAGGTCGAGGACGACGCCCGCCACGAGCAGGCGCGCATCCTGCGCCTCGTGGACGAGGACACCAAGCGCCAGGCCGAGCGGCGTGTTCGCTCGATCCTGTCGGTCGCGATGCAGCGCCTCGCGGGCAGCCATGCGGCCGAGACGACGGTCTCCGTCGTCCAGCTCCCATCCGACGACATGAAGGGCCGCATCATCGGCCGCGAGGGGCGCAACATCCGCGCGCTGGAGAACCTCACCGGCGTCGACTTCATCATCGACGACACGCCCAACGCGGTCGTCCTCTCCGCTTTCGACGGCGTGCGCCGCGAGATCGCGCGCATGACGCTCGACAAGCTGCTGCAGGACGGGCGCATCCACCCGGCTCGGATCGAGGAGACCTACTACCAGTCCAAGAGCGAGCTCGACGGCCACATCATCGAGCTCGGCGAGGAGGCCGTCCTGGCGGCCGACGTGCACGGGCTCGACCCGGAGCTCACCCGGCTGCTCGGGCGCCTGCGGTTCCGCACGTCCTACGGCCAGAACGTGCTCGCGCACTCGGTCGAGTGCGCGCAGCTCGCCGCGATCATGGCCAACGAGCTCGGCGCGAGCGCCAAGACCGCGCGGCGGGCGGCGCTGCTGCACGACATCGGCAAGGCCGTCACACACGAGGTCGAGGGGCCGCACGCGCTCGTCGGCGGCGAGCTCGCGCGGCGTCATGGGGAGAGCGAGGCCGTCGCCCACGCGATGGAGGCCCACCACAACGAGGTCGAGCCGCAGACGGTCGAGGCCGTGATCGTCCAGGCCGCGGATGCGCTCTCCGGCGCACGGCCGGGGGCTCGCGGCGAGTCGCTCGAGCACTACGTCAAGCGCCTGCGCGAGCTCGAGCAGCTGGCCGCCCGCCACGAGGGCGTCGACACCGTCTACGCGATGCAGGCGGGGCGCGAGATCCGCGTGATCGTGGCACCCGGCGCGCTCGACGACGACGGATCGACGATCCTCGCCCGCGAGATCGCGCGGGAGATCGAGCAGCAGCTCGAGTACCCCGGCCAGATCAAGGTGACCGTCATCCGCGAGTCCCGTGCGGTGGAATACGCGAAGTGATGAAGCGCTACCACGTCGCAGGCCCCTTGCATGAGCCAGGCAGGTCGGAGGATACCCCCAGCGTTCTGCATTCGACAGCGAGGAGCACGCTATGGCCGAAGGAATCATCCTGGAGTTCCCCGGGCTCGGGAAGGATGCCTACGATGCGGTCAACGCGAAGCTCGGGCTGAACCCGCACGACGGCTCGGGCGAGTGGCCTGAAGGGATGCTGCTGCACACCGCTGGCGAGACGGACGACGGCGGGCTGATCGTCGCCGAGATCTGGGCGTCGCGCGAGGCGCAGGCCGCATTCATGGACGGTCGTCTCGGGCGGGCGCTCCAAGAAGCGGGCGTGACCGACCCGCCAGCGCGCGTCACGTGGGTGACCGTGATCGCCTCCCACACGCTCAGCGGCTGAAGCCCAAGAACATCGTGGTACACCGCCTCTGCGGCTAGGGCCAGCGGCGTCCGGCAGACGGTCCAAGAACCGCGCCGGGCGTTAGTCGAGTCGCGGTGCTCTTGGGAGGAGGCCGCGGGTCCACCCTCGGCAGCGTCGGCCGGGCATATGACCGTTCGCCCCGGTGGTCAGACATACGGCCCAGCGGGGGTGCGAATCTCACCCGCCACCCCCCTTGGTCCAATCTACATTTGGGGCAGTCCCTGAGAAAGACGGCCGCTCGACCGACCGACCGTCTGCTCCATGTGGAGGCGCGGCCCCGTCTTGCCCACTACGGGCGGGGTGGCGCACCGTTCGTTAGGAGTCCAGCATGTGTAGAGACGCCAGCCCGGAGCACCTTCGGCTGATCGCGGACACGCGCTACGGCCCGATGATCGGATGTCTGAGGTGCGGTGTCTCCACGCTGATCCGGGATGGCGCTGCGGCTGGTCTTGCGCCTTCCACGCTCGCCGCGGTCGAACGCGAGGCCGGAACGAGCACAGCTCGTCGTTGAGCCCGGATCAGGAATCGCAACCATGAGAGTTCCATCCGACACCGTCGGCGCCATCCTCGCCGTCGGCTTCGCGCTGCGCCATACCGCGGCCAGGGAGATCGTGTGACCGGGCTCTGAACCCAACAAGCCCCGCTCCGGGGGGAGGGCGAGGGCTGTCCGGGAGGTACGACGGCCCGACTGAGGGGGGAGGGTCGTCTCCAGTGGAGGCGCGGCCCCGTCTTGCCCACTACGGGCGGGGCGGCGCCCTCTGGGCCAGTTCTTCGGCCGAAGCGACGAACGCTCGGTCCGGCAAAGATCACCCTCAGATCGAGCGCGCCGCAACAGCGCTCGACTGGTGGGACGCGCGCCACGGCGGGTCCACGCACGGCGGGATGGTGTCGCTGGTGCGCGAGGAGCTCGACGGGGAGCCTGACCATCGCGGGCCCGGCGTGATCGCCGACCTCCCACCGGACGCGCGGCGGGCCGTGCAGCGAGTTCTGACCGGGCGGCCCGGCGGCTACTCGCCGACGAGCTGGACCGTGACGCGATCGGCGCTGCGGCCGGGGGCGACGGTCACCCGGTCGACGACGGCGCGGATCAGGTCGCGTTGCTCGTCGAGCGACAGCCGGTCCCAATCCGCCGCCGCGTTGACGGTGACGGCGGCGGCCGCTCCACCTAGCTGATCGAGACGGTCCTGCGCCGCGTCGCGGGTCGCGCGAAGCTCGGCGAGCCGCTCGCGCGCGGCCGTCTCATCCTCGAAGCCGGCGAACGCGCGGAACGCCGCATCGAGATCAGCCTGCGCCTGCTCGACCGCTGTCACGGCCTGCCGGACATTCATCTCAGCGGACGCGCGGCCCTCGACGTCGGACGACTGCGACCTTCACGGCGTCGACGACGATCTGCTCGGCCTTCACGGCGCTGATCGTGACGTGGCGCGGGCAGTCGCTCGTGCTCGCGCAGCGGTAGATCGGGTAGTCACCCTGGCTCGGCATCTTCATCGCGGACAGCCGGGCACCGCACGAGCCGCAAACCAGGATGCCAAGGCGGGCGAGGAGCCGATCTGACTTCGACCGCCGGCCGCGGGGGATGACCTTCTTCTGCACGCGCGCCCACAGGTCGCGGTCGATGATCGCCTCGTGGGCCGCGAGGTTGACCATCTCGCCGAAGTGAACTTCGCCGAGGTAGACGCGGCTGGAGAGCATCTGCTGCACGCCGCGGTACGAGCGCTCGACGCCGCGGGACTTGAGCATCTCCCGCACCTTCGCGATCGACGCGCCTTGGTCGCGCATCTCGTACGCCCGCTCGACGATCGGGACCTCGCTCGGCTCCCGCTCGTAGGTGCCGTCATCTGCACGCCGGTAGCCGAGCGGGATCTGCGACCACGGGGCGACGCCGCGGGCGACCGCGCGTGCCTGGCCGACGGCGCTGCGTTCCTGCGCCGTGCGTCGCTGGTACTCGCTCACGGCGCCCATCATCGTGCCCGACAACCACTGACCGGCCGACCCGTTCGTGATCTGGCCGACGTCGACGGCGAGGACCTGACCACCGGCCTGCTCGACGCGCTCGACGAGCTCACCCTGCACCTTCAGGGATCGCACGAGCCGGTCAAAGTGCGCGCTGACGATCACATCCGCGCTGCTCGGCTGGGCTGGCGCAGCTCTCCCCGTCGCGTCGGTCGACCTGGGAGAGGCGGACGATGCCGATCGCACGCTTGGCGGTGAGATGATGTGCGACAGAGGTGCCCATATATGCATAAACGATACCACGTGACCACCTTCGGGTGCCAGATGAACGAGCACGACTCCGAGCGCATCAAGGGCATGCTTGAGGCGCTTGGCTACGAGGAGTCCGAGACGCACGACGACGCGGACGTGATCCTCTTCAACACCTGCTCGATCCGCGAGAACGCCGACACCCGCTTCGCCGCGCATCTGGGGCACGCCAAGCGCGTCAAGCGCGAGCGCCCGGACGTCGTGATCGGCGTCGGTGGGTGCTGGGCGCAGTCGGTCAAGGACGACGTGTTCCGCCAGTTCCCGTTCGTCGACGTCGCCTTCGGCCCGGGGCAGGTGGGACGGCTCGCGGAGTTCCTGACCTCGGACTCGCTGACCGCGCAGGGGTTCTTCGAGTTCGAGGGGTTCACCGCGGACCTGCCGCCGCGCCGCGCGCGCGAGCACCAGGCGTGGGTGCAGATCAGCGTGGGGTGCAACTGCCGCTGCTCGTACTGCATCGTGCCGAGCACGCGCGGGCGCGAGGTGAGCCGCCCCTTCGAGGCGCTCGTCGCGGAGATCGAGCGCCTCGCCTGCGAGGGCGTGCGCGAGGTCACGCTGCTGGGCCAGAACGTCAACTCCTACGGTCGCGACCTTCGCGGATCGGACGGCCGGCGGCGCTCGTTCTCCGAGCTGCTGCGCGCCGTGGACGCGGTTGAGGGCATCGAGCGGATCCGCTACACGAGCCCGCACCCCAAGGACATGCGCGAGGACGTCGTGCTCGCGCACGCCGAGCTTCCGGCGCTCTGCGAGCACGTCCACCTGCCGCTGCAGTCAGGCTCCTCGCGCGTGCTCAAGGCGATGCGCCGCACGTACGACCGCGCGCGCTACATGGACCGCGTCGCGCTGATCCGCGAGCACGTGCCCGATTGCGCCCTGACGACGGACATCATCGTCGGGTTCCCGGGGGAGACCGAGGAGGACTTCGCACAGACGCTCGAGGTCGTCGACGAAGTCGGGTTCGACTCGGCGTTCACGTTCGTCTTCTCGCCGCGGCGCGGAACCGAGGCCGGCGCGATGACCGAGTGGCTCGTTCCGCACGAGGTGAAGGTCGAGCGCATGGGGCGGCTCGTCGCGCTCGTGCAGCGCCGCGCCCACGAGCGCGCCCAGCGCTTCGTGGGGCGTGAGCTCGAGGTGCTCGTCGAGGGCACCTCGCGGACCGATCCCTCGCGCCTGCGCGGGCGCTCGCGGCACAACAAGGTGGTGAACTTCTCGGGGCTCGCCGGCCCGGGCGAGACCGTCGCGGTGCGGATCGAGGCCGCGACGAGCCAGACCCTGCTCGGCGAGATGTCGCTCGTCGCACGCGCGATGGCCTGAGAAGAATGTGATCCTGCTCACAGATCGGGCCGCGATTTAGGCGCGGCTGCTGTCGTGCGCGGGCAGATGCGCCAGATCTTCGAGACCCGCAGCCACACCTGGAACCAGGTCGGCCTCGCCCGCCAGCTCACGCGCGGCGCGGTCAAGCGCGCCCGCGTCGAGGCCGTGATCCTGCTCGTCCTGCTCGCCGGGGTCCTGTTCGCCTACTCCGAGCGCCGCGCGCTGTTCGGCCGCGCCTTCGACACGCCCGTCTCGATCATCGCGGCGGTCGCCCTGATCGCGCTCGCCTGGCAGTTCGCCCGCGACCTCGGCCGCGCGCTCAGCCCCGTGTTCTACCGGCGGATGAACCCGGCGACGGCCGGGACCGTCGGCTTCCTCGTGCGCCTGGTCTTCGTCATCGCCTCGACGATCGTGGCGCTGCGGATCGCCGGCCTGACGCCCAGGCAGCTGGCGCTCGGCGGGGCGTTCACCGCGGTCGTCCTCGGTCTCGCCGCGCAGCAGACGATCGGCAACCTGTTCGCGGGCACCGTGCTGCTGAGCGCGCGCCCGTTCCGCGTCGGCGACCGCGTGCGCATGCAGGGGGGCCCGCTCGCCGGCACGGTCGAGGGCGTCGTCAGCTCGCTCGGGCTGCTCTACACGACGCTCGCCAACGGCGCCGACCAGGTGATGGTGCCCAACAGCGTCGTCCTGAACTCCGCGGTCGTGCCGCTGCGCGAGCCCGTCGGGATCGACGTGCTCGTGCGCCTGCAGCCGGGGGCGACGCCCTCGACGGTGCAGCGCGCGCTCGACTCCGAGCTCACGGTGCCGCTGCGGCACCCTGCCGGCGTCTCGCTCGAGGAGCTCGAGGGCCACGAGGTCACCGTCCGCGTCCAGGCGGTGCCGCTGCACCCGACGGACGGGCCGGTGCTCGCCGACGAGGTCCTCGCCGCCGTCCGCCCGCTGACGAGCGCGCAGCGCGCAGCGGCGTAGCGAGCAGGTCTTCTCGAGACCGGCTAGCGCTTCTGCCGCTGGCCGCCCGACAGCTCGTCGGCCACGCGCGCCCCGCCGATGCGCTGCGCCAGCGCGGCGATCGTCGTCGGCGCGAGCTCGGCGACCTTGACGCCGGCGCGCATGGTCAGCGGCGCGACGTCGACCTCGGCGCGATCGCGTTCGATTGCATCGGCGACGGCCGCGGCCACCTGCTCCGGGGTACTCGTGCCGACGAAGCTCGGCAGCGTCGCACCGGAATCGTGGAACATGCCCGCGTCGCGCACGAAGCCGGGAAAGACGATGCTGACGCCGACGCCCGACCCGCGCAGATCGGTGCGCAGCGCCTGGCCGAAGCCGCGCAGCCCGAACTTCGTCGCCGAGTAGAGCGACGCCCCGCCGCTCGTCGCCTTGCCCGCCAGGGAGGACATCAGGACGATGTGCCCGCTGCCGCGTGCGACCATCTGCTCGCCGAGCAGCCGCGCGAGCACGACGGGCGCCCGCAGGTTCACGTCGAGCGCGCGGTCGATGTCCTCGACGCCGAAGCCGAACAGCGAGCCCGAGGCGGGCAGCGCGGCGTTGGCGATCAGCACGTCGACCTCCGCGCAGCCCTCGGCCAGTCGGGTGACGGCGTCGCGGTCGGCGAGGTCGGCGGCCATGACCCTCGCCGTGAGCTCGGCCGCCAGCGGCTCCAGCACCTCGGTGCGCCGGCCGGTCAGGGTCAGGCGCGCACCCGAGGCGTGCAGTCGCCGCGCCACGGCCTGTCCGATGCCGCCGGTCGCCCCGGTCAGGAGCACGCTGCGTCCGCTCAGATCCATGGGCGGCAGTCTGCCAGCGTCAGCCGGCGAACACCGCGACCGTCGCGGTGAAGCCGTGCACGAAGTTCTCTCCGCCGACGGGCCCGATCTCCCCGGCGGCGAAGAACCCCGCGACCGCGGCGCCCCCGAGCTCGTCCTCGACGGCGCGCACGTCGTGTCCTTCGTCGCCGAAGAGCGCCTCGCCGCGCCCGTTGCAGGTGAACAGCAGCGCACCGGCGGGCGACCCGCCCAGGGCGGCGCGGCGCAGTGCGAGACCCTGGCGCAGGTCGCGGTCGGCCGAATCGCGGTCGCGCGCGTGCAGCCGGACCACCTGCCCGGCGCGGACGGTCGCCCCGACGGCGATCGTGCCGGCGTCCGGATCGACGCCGACGATCCCCCGCACGAGGAAGTCGCCGTGGCCGTAGTCGGGCCCGGAGCCGTCGATCACCGTCCCCAGCAGCAGCCCGCCGCTGACGAGCGCGCGCTCGTGGGGGTCGAGGCCCTCGATCGCCTCGCGCAGGACCTCCAGCGCCGGGCGG
The DNA here is from genome assembly GCA_963809525.1 of uncultured Solirubrobacteraceae bacterium. Lineage (GTDB taxonomy): Bacteria > Actinomycetota > Thermoleophilia > Solirubrobacterales > Solirubrobacteraceae > F1-60-MAGs163. The sequence continues at coordinate 63,655 of CAWEJY010000008.1, forward strand.
CCCGCAAGCTCGCGCACGACGTTGCGATCGACTGCCGTCACGGTCATCTCGGGACCGATCGGGGCGGCGCCCTGCGAGACGCACGGGAGCACCTCGACGCCCTCGAGCACGACGCCGACCGCGCCCTCGCCGATGTGGCGGTCGCCGAGCAGCAGCGCCGCCTCGCCCTCCGGGGTGCGGGCGCTGGCGATGCCGCCCAGGACGGGTGTCCGCGGCGCCGCGCGGCCCAGCGCGGCGAGCGCACGGTCGACCGGGAAGGTGTACGGGTCGGCGAGCAGCACGACCGCCGACGCCCCCGCGATGTCGGGCAGGCCGGTGACGGTGGCGCCGTCCGGCGTGCTCAGCGTCGCGGCGTGGAAGGCGCGTGCCGAGCCGCCGCTGAGCGAGGCGGCCCAGACGGCGACGCCCGAGCCGTTCTCGCACTCCTGGCCGGCGCCCAGCACGCCCCCGGCGCCGCAGCCCGCCACCACGCCGGGCGCGAGCGCCTCGTGCACGCCCTCGAGGATCGCTTCCGCGGAGCGCACGTGCTCCCCGGAGAAGAACACGAACGCCAGGTCGGCCGCTGCGCCGCCGAGTGCCGCGCGCGCGTCGGTTCCCGCTTCGATCGCAGCGACACGCGGATCCTCGACCGGGGAGAAGCCGGATCCGATGCGAACGCCCACCCGGCCCACGATACTCCCGGGGGATGACCGCGCCCGCCGTTTCGATGGTCGCCGCCGTGCCGGCGCCCGGCGAGGTGCTCGCCGTGTTCGGGCCGACCGCCGTCGGCAAGACCGAGGTCGCGCTCGCGCTGGCGGCCACGCTCGTCGCTGGAGGTCGCCGGCCGGTCGCGGTCTCTGCCGACGCGCTGCAGGTCTACCGCGGCCTGGAGGTGCTCACCGGCGTTCCCGGACCGGCGGAGCGTGCGCGCCTGGAGCACCGGCTCGTCTCGTTCCTGCCCGTCGACGCGACGTTCAGCGTCGGCCAGTACGCCGAGCTCGCGCATGCCGAGATCGACGCGCTGCTGGCCGAGGGCGCGACGCCGATCGTCGTCGGGGGCACCGGCCTGTACCTGCGCGCGGCGCTCGCCGACCTGGACCTCAAGCCCGCGCCCCCGCAGGAGATCCGCGACCGCTGGGCGGCCGCGCTCGAGCGCGACGGGCCGCAGGCGCTGCACGAGCGCCTCGCGCGGCGCGCGCCCTGGGCGGCCGCGGGCATCGACCCGGGCGATCGCCATCGCGTCGTGCGCGCGCACGCGCTGCTGGACATGGGCGAGCTCGAGCCCCCGGAGGGGCCCAACCGGCTGTGGACGAGCGAGACCCGCCATCCGACGCGGCTCGTGGGGCTGGTCCGCGAGCGCGAGGAGCTCTACGGGCGGATCGACGCGCGCGTCGAGGCCATGGTCGCCGCCGGCGCGATCGAGGAGGTGCGCGCGGCGCACGCCGCGGGGGCGTCCGACACGGCGCGCAAGGCACTGGGCTTCGACGAGCTGCTGGCGGGCGACGTCGCCTCGATGCAGCGGCGCACGCGCAACTTCGCGCGCCGCCAGCTCACCTGGATGCGCAAGCTTCCGGGGCTCGAGCTGATCGACATGACGGGCCGCAGCGCCGCCGCCGTCGCCGCCCGGATCGTCTCGACGCCGGCCGGCGCGCGGCCGTAGGGTGCTCGCGATGCGGTTCGAGAAGTGGCAGGCGCTGGGCAACGACTACGTCATCCTCGAGCGTGAGCGCACGCCGTTCGCGCTGACCGAGCAGGTCGTGCGGCGGATCTGCGACGCGCACCTGGGGATCGGCGCCGATGGCGTGCTCGAGCTCTCGCCGCCCGACGCCCCGGGCTTCGTCGCGCGCCTGCGGATCTTCAACCCCGACGGTTCGGAGGCAGAGCTCTCGGGCAACGGCGCGCGTGAGGCGATCCTCTACCTGCGCCGGGCCGGCTGGACCGATCAGCGGCAGTTCTCGATCCAGACGGCCGCCGGCGAGATCCGCCCGACGATCACCTCGGAGACGACGTGCACCGTCGACATGGGGCGCGCGAGCACGGCCTCGGCGGGGTTCCCGTCCGGCGACGCGGAGGGTCGCGGCGAGCTGGAGGCCGGCGGGCACACTTGGGTCTTCCAGCACGTCTCGATCGGCAACCCTCAGTGCACGATCCGCGTCGCCGACACGGGCGAGCTGGCGGCGCTCGACCTGTCCGCGCTGGGTCCCGCGATCGAGAACAGCGAGCTGTTCCCGCAGCGCACGAACGTCAGCTGGTGGACGCAGCTCGCGCCGGGCGTCGTGCGCGCGCGGATCTTCGAGCGCGGGGTGGGCGAGACACTTGCCAGCGGGACCGGAGCCTGCGGCACCGCGGTCGCCTCCGTGCTGCTCGGCGGCGATTCGCCGGTGCGCGTCGAGCTCGACGGCGGCGAGCTGGAGGTCGAGGTGGGGGAGGACCTTCACGTCGACCTGACGGGCTGGGCGCTCCCGGTCTACGCGGGCGAGGCGAGCGCGGAGTTCGTCAGGGCGCTTGCGGGCCTGGCGGGCTGAGCGCCACGACGCGCGCCTGCTCGGCGCCGAAGGTCGCCAGGACCTCCATCCCGGGGCGCAGCCCGAGCCGCGTGACGGCGCCGCTCGCGACCTCGGCAACCAGCGGCCCGACGCGCACGTGGCTGCGCGCGCCGTCCGGGGTGATCGTGGCGACGACGCCGGGCACGGCGTTGCGCCCGTCCGCGTCGCCCGGGAGCGCGAGGTCGATCTCCCACGGGGAGATCGCGACGCCCACCCGCCCGTGCGCCGGGGCGCCGGCCCGGATGACGGCGCCGTCGTCGAGCACGATCTCCGAACCCCCGCCGGGCCGCTCGGTGGCGGTCCCGGTCAGGAGGTTCGCACCCGTGAACCCGACGACGAACGCGTCGGCCGGGCGCTCGACGAGATCGGCGACCGTCCCGAGCTGACGCAGCGCGCCGTCGACCACGACGCCGATCCTGTCGGCGAGGGCGGCGGCGTCGCGGAAGTCGTGGGTGACGACGATCGTCGGCAGAGCCAGCTCGGAGAGGATCGCGCGCAGCTCGTCGCGCACGTCGCGACGGGTGTTCGCGTCCAGCGCCGAGAGCGGCTCGTCGAGCAGCAGCACGGCGGGATCCCGGGCGAGCGCGCGGGCGAGCGCGACGCGCTGCCGCTCGCCGCCGGACAGGTCGCCGGGCCGGGCTTCGGCCAGCTGCGCGATTCCGAACCGCTCGAGCAGGTCGGGCGCCCGCGCTGCGCCTCCGAAGGCGACGTTCGCCCGCACCGAGAGGTGCGGGAACAGCGCGTACTCCTGGAAGACGAAGCCGGTCGAGCGCTCGTCGGGTGCGCGATCCACGCCGCTGCGAGCGTCGAACCACACGTCCGCGCCGAGCGTGATCCGGCCGGCGTCGGGGCGGTGCAGCCCGGCGACGGCGCGCAGGACCGTCGTCTTGCCCGCACCCGACGGGCCGACGAGCGCGACCGTCTCGGCGTCGGCGCTCAGGCGGAGATCGAGGGCGAAATGCCGTAGCGCGCAGGTGATGTCGACGTCGAGGTGCGCCATGCGGTGAGCAGCTTGAAGGAGAGCAGGATGCCGCCGCTGAGGACGACGAGCAGGACGCCGATCGCGAGCGCCACGTCGAAGCTCGAGTCGAGGATCTCGTAGATCGTGAGCGTGAGGGTCTGCGTCTGGCCGCGCACGCTCCCGGCGAAGATGATCGTGGCGCCGAACTCGCCGATGCCGCGCGCGAACGCGAGCACCCAGCCGGCGCCGAGGCCGCCCGCCGCGAGCGGCAGCGCGACGCGCGCGAACGTCCGCGCGCGCGAGGCCCCGAGCGTCCGCGCGGCGTCCGTCAGCGACGGGTCGACGGCTTCGAAGGCGGCGACGGCGGAGCGCACGTAGAAGGGCGCGGCGACGAAGAGGATCGCCAGTACGACGGCCCACTGGGTGAACGGCAGCACGATCCCGGCATCGGCGAGGTCGCCGCCGAGCAGTCCGCCGGCGCCGAAGGCGGCGAGCAGCCCGATACCCGCGACGGCGGGCGGCAGCACCAGCGGCAACTCGATCAGCGTCAGCACGAGCGCGCGGCCGCGGAAGCGGCGCGTGGCGACGAAGTACGCCGCGGGGGTTCCCAGGCCCAGGAACAGCAGGTTGGCGACCGCGTTCGTGCGCGCGGTGACCGCCAGGGCCTGACGCACCTGGTGCCGGCCGAGCAGGTGCGGGATGTCGCCCAGCGGCGCCTGCGTGATCAGGGCGACGATCGGGAGCGCCAGGAACGTCAGCATCAGCCCGAGCGCCAGCGCCTGCAGCGCGGTGAACCCGCGGCCGCCGGCGAATCTCGTGATCTCTCGCTGAGTAGTCATTGCCTAGGCAGTCCTACCACGGGCGTCTACCATCGCGTCGTGCCGCGCCGCTCGACCCCCGTCGCCGTCGTCGTCCTCGCGGCGGCTCTCGGGGGCTGCGGGTCGGCGAGCGCGCCCGGCACCACGACGTCGCATCCGGCCGGCACCGTGCCGGCGATCGCCGCGCGCGCACCCGCGCCCGGCGAGGTGCTCGTGCGCGGCGCCGCGTCACCGCTGACGCGCGGCCCGTTCGCCTTCGACGGGACCTACGAGGTGCGCTTCGCCCAGTACGAGCCCTCCGGCGATCCGGTGGACTTCGCGCAGCAGACGTCGTTCGTCTCCGCGCTCGAACGCCCGGCCGAACCCGGGACGCCGGTGGTCCGCCTCTTCCGCACCGCCTCGGCCACCGGGCACACGCGCGTGACGCTGCACGGGCGCTACCTCGTCGACGTGAGCTTCGGCGACTTCCCGTTCGCCGTGCGCTTCACCCCGGCGGGCTAGACCCTCTCAGTCGTTGGCGTGGAGTGCCGCGTTGAGGCCGCCCCAGGAGCCCGAGCGCGGCGCCGCCTCGACCGCACCGGTCTGGCTGTTGCGGCGGAACAGCAGGCCGTCGCGGCCGCTGAGCTCGCGCGCCTTGACGACTTCACCGTCGGGCAGCGTCACGCGGGTTCCCGCGGTGACGTAGAGGCCCGCCTCGACGATGCACTCGTCGCCGAGCGAGATGCCGATCCCCGCGTTGGCGCCGATCAGGCAGCGCTCGCCGACCCGGATCTGCTCGGTGCCCCCGCCGGAGAGCGTTCCCATGATCGACGCGCCCCCGCCGATGTCCGAGCCGTCGCCGACGACGACGCCGGAGCTGATCCGGCCCTCGACCATCGAGGCTCCGAGCGTCCCGGCGTTGTAGTTCACGAACCCCTCGTGCATGACCGTGGTGCCCTCGGCCAGGTGCGCACCCAGTCGTACGCGGTCGGCATCGGCGATCCGCACACCCGGCGGGACGACGTAGTCGGTCATGCGCGGGAACTTGTCGACGGAGGCGACCTCCAGGCGGCGCCCGGCGCTCGCGAGGTAGCGCATCCGCGTGTCCTCGAAGCCCTCGGGGTCGCATGGGCCGGCATCGGTCCAGACGACGTTGCTGAGCACGCCGAAGATGCCCTCGAAGCTGATCGTCCGCGGTGCCGCCAGGCGCCGTGAGACCAGGTGCAGGCGCAGGTACGCGTCGTACGCGTCGGCGGGCGGCGCCTGGAGGTCGGCGACGACGGTCACGACGGTCACGAGCCGCACGCCGCGCAGCTCGTCGTGGCCGGCGGCCTCCGCGAGGGCCTCGGCGCCGCGCTCGGCGGCCTCGTGGGCGTTGATCTCGCGCGTCCCGGCGCCTGCGGGTGCGGCGCCGAGGCCCAGCGTGGGGGCAGGAAAGCGGACGTCGAGGACGCGGGCCCCGCGGTCCGAGATCGTGGCGAGGCCGACGGCCCACGCCCCTTCCGGCTGCTGCGTGCTCACGGCGCTCAACCTACTGCGAGAGCGCCGTCAGGGCCTGCGCGGCGCGCTCGCACCCGGCCAGCGTGGGGACCAGCGCGATGCGCACGTGTCCCTCGCCACCGGCGCCGAAGAACGTTCCCGGGGCCACGACGATGCCCGCGGCCAGCAGCCGCTCGGCGCAGGCCTCGGCGTCCTCACCGCCGGGCGTGCGGCACCAGAGGAAGAACGTCGCATCGCCGCCGGCGGGCTCGAGCCCCGCGGCGCGCACGCCGGGCAGCAGCAGGTCCCGCTTCGCGCGGTAGCGCTCGCGCGTCGCGCGCACGTGCTCCTCGTCGCCCCACGCCGCGATCGACGCGCGCTGCACGAAGGTCTGCGGCGCGACGCCGACCGACGGCCGCACCTGCTTCAGCGCCGCGATCAGCAGCGGGTCGCCGGCGACGAATCCCGAGCGATAGCCGGGCATCGAAGAGCGCTTGGAGAGCGAGTGGAAGGCGAGGACGTGCGTCGGGTCGTCGACCTGGAGGACCGACGGCGGCGGATCGCCGTCCAGCCAGATCTCGCTGTAGGCCTCGTCGGAGGCCAGCACGACGCCGTGCGCGCGGCAGCGGGCGGCGAGATCCTCGTAGAACGCGAGCGGCGCGACGGCGCCGGTCGGGTTGCCGGGGTGGTTGACCCACACCAGCGCGAGCCGCCGCCACGTGGCGTCGTCGATGCCCGAGACGTCGGGGAGCCAGCCGCTCGCCGCGTCGAGCGGGAGCTCCAGCACCTGCGCGCCGGCGAACAGCGCCCCGCGTGCCGGCACCGGGTAGCCGGGGGTCGTGACGGCGACGAGGTCGCGCTCGGAGCCGGCGCCGATCAGCGCCTGCGCGAGATGGAAGATCGCCTCCTTGCTCCCGAGCGTGGGCAGCACCTCGATGCCCGGGTCGACGTGCACGCCGAAGCGCCGCTCGAGCCAGTCTGCGATCGCGCGGCGCAGCTCCGGGAGGCCGGACGCCAGCGGGTAGGCGGACACCGGCTCGGCCTCGATCGCCGCGATGAGCGCTGCGCGGATGAACGCCGGCGTCTCCTCGCGCGGCTCGCCGACGCCGAAGTCGACGAGCGCGATCCCCTTCGCCTCCGCGCGCCGCCGCGCCGTCGCAAGGCGCGCGAACGGGTAGGTCCCGAGCTCCTCGATCAGGGGGTTGAGCTGCACGCGGCTACCCGGCCCCTCCGGCGGCGAAGGCCGCGAGGGTGCGGTGGCTGTGCGCGAGCGCTTCGATGTGCACGTGCTCGCCGCGTGTGTGGGCCTGGGGCGGGTCGCCCGGGCCGAAGTTGACCGCGTCGACACCTGCGGCACCGAACTCGGCGACCGGCGTCCACGCCTGCTTGGCCTCGAGCGGCAGCCCGGCGGCCCGCCGCAGCGCCTCGACGAGCGGGTTGTCCTGCGGCACCGGGCCCGACGGTGCGTCGGCGTCGATCACGAGCTCGCCGTGCGGATCGCAGAGCGCGTGCAGGCGCGCCTCGGCCGCGGCCGGGCTCAGGCCGGGCGGGTAGCGGTAGTTCACGTGCGCCCGGGCGCGGTCGGGGATGACGTTCGCGGCGATGCCGCCCTCGATCATCGTCACGGACGCGACCTCGGTGAAGCGCAGCCCGCCGAAGTCGTGCTCGGCCGGGGCGATCGCGGCGATCGCTGCGATGCCGGCGGCAGCGCGGTGGATCGCGTTGTCGGCCAGCCACGGCCGCGCCGAGTGCCCGCTGCGCCCGCGGAAGGTCCAGGTCGCGTTGATGTTCCCCAGGCAGCCGGCCTGCAGCGCGTTCGCCGTGGGCTCCATGACGATCGCCAGACCGGCCCCGCGCAGGCCCGCCTCGCGCGTCAGCAGCGGCTCGAGCGCGCTGTCGCCGTGCGGGAGCTCCTCACGACCGAAGAAGACGAAGCCGAGATCGACAGCGGGGTCGTCGCCGGACGCGAGCCCATCGATGGCGAGCTCGATCATCACGGCCAGCGCACCCTTCATGTCAGCGGCGCCGAGCCCGTGCACCGCGCCGTCCGCGATCCGCCCCGGGCGGTTGTCCTGTGCGGGGACGGTGTCGAGGTGACCGGCGAGCAGCACCAGCGGCCGCGAGCCGGGGGCGGTCACGCCGGCCAGGACGCACGTGTCGCCGGCGTCGCGGACCGGGACCCCCGCGCCGGCCAGGACCGCATGGACGTGCTCTGCGAGCGGCTGCTCGGCGCGCGACTCGGACGCGATGTCGACGAGCTCGAGGGTACGCGCGGCGAGGCGCTCGGAGAGCGGGTCGGTCACGGACGGGACCGTAGCGGCACGAGCATCGCGCCCGCCCGCCCGAGCCTCAGCGCTCGACGACGACGGTCGTCGCCTTGACGACGGCGGTCGCGCTGACACCCGGGCGCAGCCCGAGCTCGTCGGCTGCCTCACGGCTCATCAGCGAGACGATCCGGAACGGCCCGCAGGCCAGGTCGACCTTCGCCATGACGCCGTCGCGCTCGACGTCGACGACGATGCCGCTGAGCCGGTTGCGTGCGCTGGAAGCGGCCTTCGGCGTGCGCGCACGCAGGACCCGGGCGAGCTCGTCCACGGGAAGGACGCGGCGCCCGCCCTCGCGCTCGAAGCGGATCTTGCCGTCGCGCTCCCAGCGGCGCAGCGTGTCCACGCTCACGCCGAGGGCCTGCGCGGCCGCGCCGATCCGGATTCCCGCGTCCTCGATCTCCGGCATCGCCGCAGCGTATCCCGGAATCAACCGCGCGACGGCCGCTGGGCGACCATCTAGACTCGACGGGCAGGTGCAGCAACGAAGCCGCCACGGACGCACGACCGAATCCCGCTCCTGGTCCGGCGGCGAGGCGCCGTCGCCCGCGGCGCGAGCCAAGCAGCGCGCGTTCTGCATCGCGGCGCTCGAGGAGGGCGACGATCTCGCCGAGCTGCGCGAGCTGCTGCGCACCGCGGGCGTCGCCGTCGTCGGCCAGGCGGTGCAGCACCGCGAGCAGCCGCACCCGAACACCTACCTCGGGCCCGGCAAGGTGACCGAGGTCAAGCGGCTCGCGCTGGCCGCGGACGCGAACGTGATCGCGTGCGACGACGAGCTGACGCCGCGGCAGGAGCGCAACCTCGAGGCCGACCTCGGCATGCCGGTCGTGGATCGCACGACGGTGATCCTCGACATCTTCGCCGGCCACGCGCACAGCGCGGACGGCAAGCTGCAGGTCGAGCTCGCGCAGCTCGAGTACAACATGGCCCGCATGCGCGGGCTGTGGACGCACCTCGACCGGCTCGGTGTCGGCGGCGTCGGCACGCGCGGACCGGGTGAGACGCAGATCGAGACCGATCGCCGCCTCGCCCGCAACCGCATCGCGGCGCTCAAGCGCCGCCTGGAGGAGGTCAAGGGCGCGCGCGGGACGATGCGCGCCGAGCGTGAGCGCAGCGGCCTGCCGGAGATCGCGATCGCGGGCTACACGAACGCTGGCAAGTCCACGCTGCTCAACCGCCTCACCGGGGCGCAGGTCGGCGTCCAGGATCGGCTGTTCCACACGCTCGACCCGACGACACGCGTGATGCGCATCGACGGCCGCCCGTTCCTGCTGACCGACACGGTCGGCTTCATCCGCAAGCTTCCCCACCAGCTCGTCGACGCGTTCGGCGCGACGCTCGAGGAGACACGTCTGGCGGATCTCATCCTGCACGTCGTCGACGCCTCCGTCGACGAGGACGAGATGCTGGAGATGCTGAAGGCCGTCGAGGACGTGCTGGAGGAGATCGGTGCGGGGGACCGGCCGCGCATGCTCGTCCTCAACAAGTCGGACGCGATCGACGCCGAGCGCCGCGCCGAGCTGCGCCGCCGCCACCCGGATGGCATCCTCGTCTCGGCGGCCTCCGGCGAGGCCGTCGAGCGCCTGCGCGAGCGCATCGAGGATGACTTCGTGCGCCGCATGCAGTCGATCGACCTGCTGCTGCCCTACGCCGAGGGCGGCAGGCTGGCCGAGCTGCACGACATCGCCGGCGACCTCGAGCGCGAGGACACGCCCGAGGGCGTGCGCGTGACCGCGAGGGTGACGCCGACCGTCGCCGAGCGCTTCTCGCGCTTCGCCGTCGGCGCCCCGGCGGGCGCCGGCAACGGTGCCCGCGACGGGGCATGAGGCTCGCGGTCCGGCGTCTGGACCCGCGCGCGGTGCTGCCGGTGCGCGCACATCCCGGCGACGCGGGGCTGGACCTCTGCGCGCTCGAGGATCTGACGCTCGCCGCCGGTGAGCGCGCGCGGGTGCGCACCGGCCTGGCGATCGAGCTGCCCGCCGGTCATGCAGGCCTCGTGCTGCCACGCTCGGGGCTGGCCGCCCGGCACGGCATCGCGCTCGTCAACGCCCCCGGCCTCATCGACGAGGGCTACCGCGGCGAGCTGCAGGTCCTGCTGCTGAACACCGACCGCGAGGCGCCGTTCACGCTCAGCGCGGGGGACCGGATCGCCCAGCTCGTCGTCGTGCCGGTCGTCCCCGCCGAGCCGCTGGAGGTCGCCGAGCTGGCGCCGGCCGCGCGCGGCGAGGGTGGCTTCGGCTCGACCGGCGTGCGGCCGGCTTGACGAGGGCTTTCTGAACGACCTTCTGACTCACACCCCGGCGGCACGCCGGGCCGAGGCGTGCGCGGCCGACTCGAGCTCGTCGTCGAGCGGGGCGAGCGGAGCGTCGAGCGCGAGCGCCGCCTGAACGAGCCAGTCGGCGAACCACGCGTTCTTTGGCAGTAGGGGGCCGTGCATGTAGGTGCCGATGACGTGGCCGCGCTGCACGCCCTCCAGGCCCGAGTTCCCGTCGTTGCCATGCCCGCGCAGCACGCGGCCGAGCGGCTGCTCGCCGGGCCCGAGCGTCGTACGCCCGCCGTGGTTCTCGAAGCCGGCGAGGACCCGCGGGCCGTCGAGGCCCGGGAGGGCGACCTCGATCGCGATGTTGCCGATCAGCCGGGGGCCCTCGGCGCGCACTGTGCGCAGATCGACCAGGCCGACACCCGGGATCGACTGATCCTCCAGCTCGTAGGAGTGGCCGAGCAGCTGGTAGCCGCCGCAGACCGCGAGCACGGCGGCGCCGCGCTCGACCGCCGCGTGGAGCGCGTCGCGCTTGACGTCGACGAGATCCTGCGCGCACAGCACCTGGTCGCGATCCTGACCTCCGCCGAGGTAGTAGAGGTCGTGGGCGTCGGGGTCGATCACGTCGCCCAGGCCGGCGGCCGTGACCCGGAAGCCGATGCCGCGCCACGCGCAGCGGCGCTCCAGCAGCAGCAGGTTGCCGCGGTCGGCATAGATGTTCATCAGGTCCGGATAGAGCGCGCAGATGCGCAGCGTGCGGTCAGCCACCGAGCATCACCACCGTCGATCCGACGTACTCGTCGGTGTCGGGCACCTCGCGCAGCGGGAGGATCCGCAGCCCGGCGGCCTCGCCCTCGCGCTGGAGCATCGCGGCGTCGACGCGATCGAGCCAGATGACGTCGTCGGTGGCCTCGCGGTGCCCGTCGGCGGTGACGATCTCGCGCCGGCGCTCGATCGCGATCCGCCCGCCGTCGCCGTAGACCGCGACCGGGCGGCTGGAGTACAGGACGCCGTCGATCTCGCGCAGGTCCGGAAGCGGCTCGCCGCCGGGTTCGCCGCCGCCTGGCTCGATGATCCCCGAGATCGCGAGCGCCAGGACGCCGCCCTCGGCGAGGTGGGCGCGCGCGCAGCGCAGGAACGCCGCCCGGCCATCCGCGCCGCCGAACAGCTGGACGCTCTGCATCGGGACGACGATCAGCGGAAAGCGCGCTGCGAGCGCGAAGTCGCGGGCGTCGGCACAGACGGTCCGCAGCGGGAGCGACCCCGCGCGCTCGGCGAGCGCCTCGAGCAGTGCCGCGTCGCTGTCGAGCGCGACGACCTGCGTGCCGCCGCGGGCCAGGTCGAGGCTGACCCGGCCGGTGCCCGCGCCGACGTCCAGCACCGGCCCGCCGGCCGCGTGCGCGAGCTCGCGCCAGAGTGCGAGGTCGGCGTCGTAGGCGCCGCACTCCAGGTCGTGCCACAGCACGTCGACGCCCGTCATGCGAACGAGCTCTCGACCGCGCCGCGCGCGACGAGCACCTCGCGCAGCGCCAGCATCGCGGTGTAGGTCGGCAGCGCGAACAGGCGCCCATGCCCGTCGCCGACGGCTCCGTCGAGCGCCAGCGCGAGGTCGTCCTCGACGTGGATGCGCTCCTGGGGGATCCCGGCGTACTTCAGGCGCAGCGCCATCTCGGCGGCGCGCGAGCCGCTGCACGTCACCCGCCGCAGATGCCCGGCCAGCACCTCGAAGTCCGCATCCCAGATCCAGCTGACGTCACGGCCGTCGGCGATCTGGTCGTTGAGGATCGCCAGCAGGTCGTGCTCACCGGGCTCCAGCGCCAGGGTGCGCAGCACCTCGTTGGCGCCGGCGGGGTTCTTGACGAGCATGATCGACACGTCGCGCCCCTCCACGCGCGTGCTCTCGGCGCGGCCGAACGCGGCGCGCACGTGCTCCAGCCCGGCGCCGATGTCCGCCAGCCCGACGCCGAGCGCGTGGGTCAGCGCTGCGGCTCCGAGCGCGTTGTAGACGTTGTAGAGGCCCGGCAGAGGGAGGCGCACCGGCACGCGCTCGCGCCCGATCTCGAGCGTGAACGCCGCCGCCGCGACGCCGTGCAGGCGCACGTCGCGCGCCCGCACCAGCGGATCCGGGCGCCGTGCGCCGCAACTGTCGCAGTGGTAGCGCCCGAGATGGCCCATGTAGTGCGCGTCGTAGACGTAGGGGGCGCCGCAGCGCCGGCAGTGCTTGGCGTCGGAGGCGTGCTGCATCACGACCAGCGCGACGCCGTCGTCCTCGACGCCGAAGAAGATCGCGTCCTCGTGGTCGCGCCCGAGGTCGGCCACGACGGGATCGTCGGCGTTGAGCACGAGCCGGCCCGCGTCGGGCGAGGCGGCGACCGTGACCCAGCGCTCGGCGATCGTCTCGAGCTCCCCGTAGCGGTCGAGCTGGTCGCGGAACAGGTTGGCCAGCAGGGTGGCGCGAGGGTGCAGCGCGGCGACCATCGCGTCGAGCCAGAACTCGTCGACCTCGAAGAGCCCGCGATCGCCCTCGCCGTCGAGCAGCGTTGCGGCGATCCCGCCGGCCATGTTCGCGCCGGCCCGGTTGTGCACGAGCCGCTCGCCCGCGCGCTCGAGGATCGAGGCGACCATCGCGGCGGTCGTGGTCTTGCCGTTCGTCGCGGAGATCACGACGCTGCCCCGCGGCAGGCGCGCCGACAGCCGGTCGATCGCGCGCGGGTCGATCTGCAGCAGCACCTTGCCGGGCAGGCTCGTCCCGCCGCGGCCCGAGAGCCGGGAGAGGCCACCCGCCGCGCGGGCCGCGCCGGCCGCCAGCGAGGTGCGCAGCGCGCTCACGCGCCGGCGGGCAGCAGGACGCGGACGGCGGCGGGCAGCGTGCGGATCCGGACCGGCACCTTCGCGATCGGATCCCCGTCGGCGTAGACGTCGAAGGGGCGGCTCGCCGCGACGCTGACCTCGCGCCCGCGCAGGACGGTGACGTTGCGCTCGTGCACGTGCGTGCCCTTGAAGACGCGGGGGAAGGAGGCGAGGAAGTGCAGGCGGCTCGTCTTGTGGATCAGGACGACGTCGAACAGCCCGTCGTCCACGCGGGCGTCTGGCGCGACGTACATGCCTCCACCGTAGACGCTCGTGTTCGCCACGATCACCGACCAGCCGTCGAAACTCTGCCGCACGCCGTCGACGCTGACATCGAAGGTCGCCGGCTTCCAGCGCGCGACCGCGCCGAGCGCGCCGTAGACGTAGATCCCGCGGCCCAGACGGCGCGGCGCGCGGTTGGCCAGCGCGTTCGCCTCCGAATCGAACCCGAGGCTGGCGATGCCCAGGAACGGCCGGCCGTCGGCCTCGCCGAGGTCGATCGGCGAGGGGGTCCCGTGCGCGATGACCGCGCACGCCTCCAGCGCGTCCTGCGGGATCCCGACGTGGCGGCAGAAGTCGTTGCCGCTGCCGCCCGGCAGGACGCCGACGACTGCGCCGGGCTCCACCGAGGCTGCCGCCGCGACCGCGCCGGCGACCCCGTCGCCCGAGAACGACACGGGGAGCTCGCCGGCCGCGAGCGCCTCGCGCGCGAGCTCGCCCGCGTGATCGACGCTGCGGGTGAGCTCGAGGCGGTGCTCGACCCCCAGCGCGAGCAGGCGCGCCTGGACGTCGGGCAGCAGCTTGAGCACCTTGCCGCCGCCGGAGGCGGGGTTTGCGATCAGGAGCGCGCGTGGCATCGGAGCGGACATTCTGCCCGTCCGCGCACGCGATGGCGGGCAGAACCGGTCAGAACAGCGCCGGGCTCGCCGGCTCGTCGGGCTCGGGGTCGACGGCGGCGATGCAGTCGGGCTCGTCGTGCGCGGCGTCGTTCACGGCGCGGCTGACCGGGCGACGCGCCGTCTCGGCCCCCGGAAGCGGTACGAGCAGCGCCGCGAGATCGTCCGCGCGCGCCTGGGCGTCGAGCCAGGCCGCCTCGCCGCCGGGCTTGAGGATCACGGGCATTCGCGAGTGGATGTCGCGCAGCACGTCGCTCGCCTGCGTCGTGATGATCGTGCACGTCCGCAGCGGCTCGACGTCCGGCTCCGGGCGCCAGGTGGCCCACAGGCCCGCGAAGGCGAACGGCTCGCCGTCCGAGCGCGTGATCCACCACGGCTGCTTGGCGACGTGCTCGCGCGGCTGCCACTCGAAGAAGCCGTCCGCGACGATCAGGCAGCGCCGGCGCTCGAAGGCCTCGCGGAACGCGGGCCGCTCGCGCACGGTCTCCGCACGCGCGTTGATCAGCCGGTAGCCGACCTTCGGGGACTCGGCCCAGTGCGGGACCAGGCCCCAGCGCAGGACGTCACCGCGCCGCGCGCCCTCGCGGTCGGTCGTGACCGCGACCACGTCCTGGCCGGGCGCGATGTTGAAGCGCTGCTCGACCGGAACGCGATCTCCCAGGTCGAACCGCTCGCGCACCGACGCGAGGTTCGGTGTGGCGAGGGAGTAGCGCCCGCACATCGTCGGAAGGCGACGCCCCGCGCTAGCCGGCGCGCGCTGCGCGCGCCCTGCCCTGACGCCGGCGTCCGACCAGCGTGAGCACCCCGAGGATCACCAGGATCAGCAGGGCGCCGAGGATCAGCGCGACGCCGGTCGACGTCCCGCCGAACGGGATGGCGATCAGCGAGACCAGCGCATAGCCCACGGCGAGCAGCACGAGCACGAGCAGGATGATCAGCGCGATGCCGCGCAGGCGCACCCAGATGCTGGCGCCGGGGCTCGGGGCGAGCAGGCCGGCGATGCGCAGCAGCCACAGCTGACGGCTGGAGGGCGCCTCCTGGCCGAGCTTCTGGACCGCGGCCTTGAGATCGTCGGGGCGGCGCTCGGCGAGCGCGATCGATGCGTCCGCCATGCGCCGGATCTGCATCCGCTCCTGCGGACGCGCCGCGGCGATCGCGCGGCGGAAGTAGTCGCGCGAGGCGTCGGCGTCGTAGCGCTCGGCGGCACGGGCGCCGAGGATCGACAGCGCGGCGGACCGGTACTTCTGCTCGCGCTCGAGCTCCTCGTCGGAGCGCTGCTCGAGCGCCTGCATGTCGGCCATCGCGGTGCGCTGGTCCATCCGGATCTGTCGGGCCTTCGGCGGCATGTCCCAACGATAGCCAGCGTCGCCGATCGCCGCCTCTCCGGATAGGGTGCGCGCCCGTGGACATTCGCCGCCTCATCGCCGTGCTGACGCTCACCGCCCTGCTGGCCCTGCCGGTCGCGCCCGCGCTCGCCCAGCAGTCGCCGTTCGCCCCGCTGCCGTCGGAGCCCACGACGACGACCCAGCAGACGACCGCCACCACGCAGACGATCACGTCGACGAGCGGCGGCATCAAGACCTGGCAGGCGCTGCTGATCGTCGTCGGCGGCGTCATCGTGATCGCCGGCATCGGCCTGTTCATCGCGCGCGACGCGCGCCGCCGTGCGCCCGTGACCGCGGGGGACAGCGAGGCGGCGCATCTCGATCCCTCCGCCCACAAGAGCGCTCAGCGCGCCAAGCAGAAGCAGCGTCAGAAGCAGAAGGCCGCGCGGGCGCAGCGCCGGCGCAACCGGTGAGCGGGCCCGCCCAGCCCGCGCTGTGCGGCCTGGACGCCGGGGATCCGCCGGAGGTCTGGCGCCGGCTCGGCTTCACGGTCGCCGCCGACGGCACGTGCCGGGTGGGCGGCGTCACCCTGCGCCTGCTGGGGCTCGAGGCGGGGGAGGGCCTGCTGGGGTGGACGCTGGTGAGCGACGCGCCGCTGCCCGCTGACGTCGACGGCATCCCGACGCGGCCGGCGGGCGAGGCCGCTGCGGATGCGGCGGGCGCTGAGCACCCCAACGGCGTCACGCGCCTGGACCACGTCGTGCTCGCGACGCCGGACCTGGACCGTACGCTCGATGCGCTGCGCGCGATCGGCCTGGAGGTTCGTCGCGAGCGTGAGGCCGGCACGCCGGAGCGCCCGCTGCGTCAGGCCTTCCTGTGGGCCGGCGACGTCCTGCTCGAGGTCGCGGGCACTCCGGGCGCGCACGACCCCGGCCCTGCCCGGCTGTGGGGCCTCGTCGCCGTCACGCCGGCGTTCGACGACCTGCCGGCTCGAACTGACCACGCGGTCGGTAGAGTGCGGGAGGCGGTGCAGGTGGGGAGGCGCATCACGACGGTGCGCCGCGAGGCCGGGTCCACGATTCCGCTCGCGTTCATGACGCCCCACGACCGCTCCACACCTCGCGAGACAGGATCGGCATGAGGCAGCACAGACAGGTCATGGTCGTCGCCATCGCAGCACTCGCGCTGCTCGGCCTGAGCGCGCCCGCAGCCGATGCCGCCCAAGGCCCGAGCGCCTTCGCCGCCACGACGCCGTCGATCCCGGTGTCCGACCCCGCGCCGCCTCCGGGCGCACAGGTCCTGAAGTACAGGTTCGGCCCGCTGAAGATCCAGCCGGGGCAGAACACGATCAGCATCGACGTACAGAAGCAGCGCCCGGCCGTCAACGGCTGGATCGTGGGCTTCCGCCCGGGGCTCGTCAACGCCTCCGACGGCAAGTCCCCGCCGGTCACCGAGGTGCACCTGCACCACGCGGTCTGGCTGGTCGACCTCAAGCCGACGTTCGCCGCCGGCGAGGAGAAGACCTACTTCAACGCACCGCCCGGGTTCGGCTGGCGCTACACCACAGGTCAGAGCTGGCTGATCAACCACATGATCCACGACCTCACGCCGACGCCCAAAGAGGTCTACATCACCTACACGCTGTACTTCATCCCGGACACCGCGCCCCAGGCCGCGAGCATCACACCCGTCCACACGCAGTGGATGGACGTCGAGGGCGGCAAGGCCTACCCGGTCTTCAACGCGCTGCGGGCCAGCGGCAGGAAGGGCCGCTTCACCTTCCCGGACGACGCCAAGAACCCCTACCCGGCGGGGCAGCATCTCAACGAGTGGGTCGCCGACCACGACGCGACGCTCGTCGGCACCGCCGGCCACCTGCATCCGGGCGGTCTGTGGACCGACCTCGACGTGACGCGCAACGGGAAGACGGTGCGGGTCTTCCGCTCGAGGGCGAACTACTTCGAGCCGGCTGGGGCCGTCTCCTGGGACGTCGCCATGGGGGCGACGACCTCCGCATGGAAGGTGAACATCAAGAAGGGCGACGTGCTCAGCGTGCACGCCACCTATGACACCTCCAAGGCCTCGTGGTACGAGGTGATGGGGATCATGGTCGCTCAGATCACGGACGCGCCCGTGCCCGGCGGCGTCGACCCGTTCACCGGCGCGGTCGACCAGACCAACCGGCTCACGCACGGGCGCCTGCGCGAGAACGAGGACATCGGCGTGCGCAAGCCCAACCCGGGCCTGAGCAACCCGGTGAAGCTGCGCAACGGGCCGCTGATGGACAAGGTCGTCATCAAGAACTTCACGTTCGGCCAGGGCGACCTCTCGACGAGTGGCAGGAAGGGCCGGCCGCCGGTCATCACGCAGGGTCAGGCGCTGACGTTCGTCAACCAGGACTCGCCGCTGACGATCCGCTACCACAGCATCTCCGCGTGCAAGACCCCCTGCAACCTCACAGGGGGGATCGGTTACCCGCTGGTCAACGGATCGCGGACGTTCGACTCAGGCGAACTCGGCTACGGGGCGACGATCAATGCCGGCCTCTACTCGACGAACGGCATCGGAACGATCCCGATCACGGCGGCGGTCGACACTCCCGCAGACAAGTCCAAGTGCGACGGGCCGGGGGTGAGCGGGGTCGTGAAGGTGATCGCCAACGGCTGCATCGGGACCGACGCCTGGACGACGCCGAAGAACCTGCCGGTCGGGACCTACACGTACTTCTGCCGGATCCACCCGTTCATGCGCGGCGCGTTCCGCGTGGTCAAGCCGAGCTAGCGTCGCGCGGCGCGCGCCGGGAACGAGGCCGGGGATGACGAGGGGTCGGCGCATGGTCCGCGGGGCGCTCGCAGCCCTGCTCGCGACGCTGGCCGCGGCGCCCGCGGCGCAGGCCGCGGCGGCGACCCCGCCGGTCTACCGCCCGCCGCTGCCCGCCGGTGCCAAGACGCTCAAGTACCGGTTCGGCCCGCTGTCGATCAAGCCCGGCCAGAACCTGATCGCGCTCGACGTCAACAAGCAGCGCCCGAACGTGAACGGCTGGGTCGTGGGATTCCGTCCGGGCCTGGTGCGCGTGCGCGACGGGCGCAGCCCGAACGTCGACCAGATCCACCTGCATCACGCGGTCTGGCTCGTCGACGGCCGGCCGACCTTCGCCGCCGGCGAGGAGAAGACGTACGTCTCGCTGCCCAAGGGGTTCGGGTGGCGCTACACGACGAGCCAGTCGTGGCTGCTGAACCACATGATCCACAACCTCACGCCCACACCCGAGCGCGTCTACATCACCTACGAGCTCGACTTCATCCCGGACAGCGCCCCGCAGGCGCGCACCATGAAGCAGGTCGACACGCGCTGGATGGACGTCGAGGGCGGCAGGGCCTACCCGGTGTTCGACGCGCTGCGCGGCAGCGGCACCGACGGGCGCTTCACCTTCCCCGACCAGGCGCCTGACGCGTACGCCGGCGGCCCGACGCGCAACCGCTGGACGGTCGACCACGACGGCACGCTCGTCGCAGTGGCCGGCCATCTGCATCCGGGCGGGCTGTGGACGGACCTGAGCCTCACGCGCGACGGGCGCACCGTGCGCCTGTTCCGCTCCAGGGCGCACTACTTCGAGCCGGCCGGCGCAGTGTCATGGGACGTGGCGATGGCGGGCACGCGGCCCAACTGGCGGATCGCAGTCAAGAAGGGCGACGTGCTGAGCGTCAGCGCGACCTACGACACCACGAGGGCCTCCTGGTACGAGGTCATGGGGATCATGCCGATCGCCATGACGACGGCCCCAGCCGGCGGCGTGGACCCGTTCAGCGGCCACATCGACCAGCGCGGCGTCCTGACTCACGGGCGCCTGAAGGAGAACATCGACGACGGCGGCCGGCCGAACCCGGGCCTCGCCGACGCCGGCAAGCTCAAGGACGGCCCGCTCGTCGACCGCGTCGTGATCAAGAACTTCACCTACGGGCAGGGGGACCTCTCGCTGAACGGCAGCCAGGGGCTCCCGCCGGTCGTCAAGCAGGGCCAGCAGCTGACGTTCGTCAACGAGGATCCGACGAGCGTGATCTTCCACACGATCACCGCCTGCCGGCAGCCGTGCCGGAAAACCCCGGGCATCAAGTTCCCGCTGGCCAACGGCGCCGGCTTCGATTCCGGCGAACTCGGCTTCGGGCCCGCCGGGTTCACCGCCGCAGCGAACACCGACACGTACCGCACCCCGGCCGACCTGCCGCCCGGCACCTACACGTACTTCTGCCGGATCCACCCGTTCATGCGGGGCGCGTTCCGCGTGCAGAAGAGCTGACGCGATCGCTTCGGGTAGGACATTCGTCCAGACGCGTTGGCCGCCGAAGACCGGTCAAACGTCCACGAACCCTGCACAGCGGTACATCACCCGCGCGTGACGCCGATGGGTGGGCATGCGCCGCCGCGCCATCCTGCTCGTCTCGATGCTCGCGCTCGCCGTCATGGCGGCGCCGTCGAGCGCGCTCGCGGATGACTGCCCCGGCGCGGACCTGCAGCCGACCGACGCGAACGTCTCGCAGGTCGCGCAGGCGACGCTCTGCCTGCTGAACCTGCAGCGCAGCGGCGCCGGCCTGGCGCCGCTCAGCGAGCAGGCCCAGCTCGACGCGGCCTCGACCGCCTACAGCCAGCTGATGGTGAAGGAGAGCTTCTTCGCCCACGTCGCACCCGACGGCAAGCAGCTCACCGACCGCCTGACCGACGCCGGCTACCTCGGGCAGCCGGGGTCGTGGGTCGTGGGGGAGAACATCGCCTGGGGCGAGTCCTACCTCGCCACGCCACGCGAGATCATGAAGGCCTGGATGAACTCCCCCGGGCACCGGGCGAACATCCTCAGCGCCGATTACCGCGAGGTCGGCCTCGGGATCGCGACCGGCGTGCCGACCTCGAGCAACGGCGGCGCGACGTACACCACGGACTTCGGCAGCCGCTCGAGCAGCCTCGCCGCGGATCCCGGCGCCGGGTCGAATGACACCGTGACGGTCGGCCCGACGACCGCCGCGCCGACCAGCACCGGCATCCGCACCGGCTCGCGGGCGACCGTGAAGCGCACCACGCACCGGCGGCGCACCTGCCGCGGCGTCATGGCCGGATGGGGCGCGCACGCCGCTGCGCACCACAGCACCTGCTCACTCAGCACCAAGCATGCAAAGCGTCGTTGAGGGACGTCTCGGCGCCCCAGGAACCTGTCACACGATCCCATCGGGGCCGGCATTGAGAGGCGGTCCGGGTGGAGAGGGGAGAGGCGATGTCCTCCACACTCCGCGGGCCGCGCGCCCGCACCATCCGCCTGGCGTGGGCCGCTGCGCTGGCACTGATCGCAGTTCTCGTCGCGGCGCCGAGCGCCCTGGCATGGCACGGGACGCTCGTCGTCACGAACACGACCACCGGTGGTGACGCGTCCGACACCTTCGCCTACACGGCGACCGGTGCCGGGCAGCCGCTGACCGGCGGATCGTTCAGCCTCGGCAACGGGCAGCAGAAGACGTTCAGCAACCAGGCCTCAGGCGGCGAGAGCGGAGCGGGCTCCTGGAAGCCGTTCGTGGTCACGCAGACGGACGACCCGCGCTACGACACCACGGTCGCGTGCACGATCTCGCCGGTCTGGGACGGCACGGGCAAGGACGGCTCGATCTGGAGCCCTGTCTACAACGCCGCGGGCGGAACGCACAGCGCTTCGGTCGAGTTGCGCTGGTGGAACAACGTGGCCTACACGACCACGTGCGCGTTCACGAACACACGTCGCCAGCAGGCGACGCTGCGCGTCGTCAAGCACGTGGTCGGCGGCTCGGCGGCCGCACGCTTCGACCTGACGGTCGACGGCGTCGTGGCGCTCGCGAACGCCGGTGACGGCGACGGCACGACCGCGACGCAGGTTCAGCCCGGCGCCCACACCGTGGGCGAGCAGGGTGGCGCCGTGTCCGACTACGTCGGGACGGTCGCCTGCTTCGACGCCGCGGGAACGCTGATCCCGACGACCGGTGCGCCGGACACCCGCCAGTGGGGTCTCACCGTCCCAGACGGCGCTGCGGTGACCTGCACCATCACGAACAGCGCCAAGGCGCAGATCACGATCGCCAAGGTGACCGACCCGCCGAGCGACGCGCCCGACCGGCCCGCGTTCTCGTTCACCGGCGACCTGGACACCTTCGCCCTGGCCAGCGGTGAGTCGAAGACCGTGCTCGTGCCTGCGGGCGGCTACGACGTCACCGAGGCCACCCGTGACGGCTTCGTCCTGACGGCCATCGCCTGCAGCGACAGCGGCGATGCGAGCGGGGCGTCGGTGACCGACGTCGTGCGCCGCATCGCGTACATCAGCGCGCAGCCGGGCGAGCAGCTGACGTGCACGTTCACGAACACGCAGATGGCGGTCGATCCGCCGCCGACCGCGACCTCGCGGCCGCGCGGGGTGGCTGCTGCGACGATGACACCGCGGGTCAGCGTGCGCGGCGCGGAGCTGCGCGGGACCACCGGATGCGCGGCCACGACGGCCGTCGCCGAGGTCCGCGGCCACAAGGTCAAGCGCGTCATGTTCTACGTCGACGGCAAGGCGGTGCGCTACCTGCACCGGCGTGCCGACGGGCGGTACGTGCTGCGTCATCCGGTGGCGAAGATGTCCGCCGGGACGCATCACCTGCGGGCGCGGGTGCGCTTCACCCGCAGCAGCCGGCTGAAGCCGGTGAGCCTGCAGATGACGTTCACGCGCTGCGGCTAGACAGGGGCGCACGAGCGGGCCGCGGCGGCAACGTCGCGGCCCGCTCTGCGGCGCCGCGGAGCGCCGCCTGTCCGCCGATCCATCGCTACGCTGGCCTCTTCACGCGTTGATGGGCAGCATGCTGAGATCCGGACTGTGTCGATGGTGCTGCGCCGCCGCGCTGGTCGCCGTGTCCGTCGCCCTCTCCGCGGCCTCGCAGGCGGCCGCCGGCAGCACGCCGTCCCCACCCGCCGGGACGCAGAGCGCTCCGCCGGCCGGCATGCGGCTCTCCGATGAGCGCGACACGACGCGCTGGGCGACGCCGGCGCGGCTGGCCGACATCCATCGCCACCCGGCCGGGAAGGCCCAGCGCGTCGGCCGTCTGCGCTTCTTCACCGAGGACGGCTTCCCCGAGGTCTACCTGCTGCTGCGCCAGTACGCCGACCCGGCCGGGCGCGTCTGGGTTCAGCTCCGCATCCCCAAGCGCCCGAACGGCCGCACCGGCTGGGTCCCGCGCGACGCGCTGGGCCCGTTCAACGTCGTTCACACGCGTCTCGTCGTCAACGAGCGGACCCTGCAGGTGACGCTGTTCAGGAACGGCCGGCGCATCTTCCGCGCGCGCGTCGGGATCGGGAAGCCGTCGACGCCCACGCCGAAGGGCCGGTTCTGGGTGCGTGAGAAGTTCCGCTTCAAGGACGTCCCGCTGTACGGGACCTACGCGCTGGGAACCGCGGCCTACGCGCCGCACCTGACCGACTGGCCCAACGGAGGCGTCGTCGGCATGCACGGGACCGACCAGCCGGGGCTGATCCCGGGCCGGCCGTCGCACGGATGCATCCGCATCCGCAACCCGGACATCCAGCGCCTCTGGCACCTGACGCCCGTGGGAACGCCGCTGCTGATCGAGTAGCCGTCTGCAGGACCGGCTGCATTCCTGCCGCCTGCAACTCATCCTGCAAACGCGCCGCTTTTGCCCTGCTAGCGTCGCCGACGTGCCGAATCGCCGTGCCTCCGGGCCCGGGGATCGGGGGAACCAGTGCGGCCCATCCGGGCCGCTGGGGCGAATCGCCGCAGTGCGCGGCGTAGCGATGCCGCGTGCGGCCCGCGAGCCCGTCAGCTCACCTCGTAGGCACCACCAGACCCATGCACCGATCTTCCACTCTGCGCCGCGGCATGCCGCGCCTGCTCGCCCTGTTCGCGCTGTGCGCCGCGACGTTCGCGGCGGCACCGGCGGCCCAGGCGGTCACCGTCGTCAAGCCCGGTGCGCACTCGCGCGCCGTCAAGCGCCTGCAGCGCGCACTCGGCCTGACGCCCGACGGCGTCTACGGGCGCGGGACCAAGCGCGTCGTCCTGCGCTTCCAGCGCCGTCACGGGCTCAAGGCCGACGGCATCGTCGGCCCGGCGACCTGGCGGATGCTGCGCCGCGCCGGTGCGCGCTCGCACGCCGGCCGCGTCGGCGCCGCACACGCCGGCCGTCGGCGCTCGGTCGCGATCCTCCAGCGTCACCTCGGGATCGCCGCGGACGGCGTCTTCGGCCCCGGCACGGCGCACGCGGTCCGCAGCTTCCAGCGCGCCCACGGGCTCACGGCCGACGGCGTCGTCGGACCGGCGACCTGGGCGGCGCTCGGCATCGGCGGAACGCACCCGGTGCTCAAGCGCGTCGCGCTGCGCGGCGGTGCGCGCAGCCCGAGCGGCGTCCCGATCGCGATCGCGCGCGCGATCTCGGCCGGAGATCGCATCGCGCATCTGCCCTACCTCTACGGCGGCGGGCACGGCTCCTTCAACGACAGCGGCTACGACTGCTCAGGCTCGGTCTCCTATGTCCTGCACGGTGCCGGGCTCCTGCACGTCCCGCTCGACTCCAGCCAGTTCATGGGGTGGGGGGCGCCGGGCCCCGGCCGTTACATCACCGTCTACGCCAATCCCGGCCACGCGTACATGACGATCCGCACGAGTCACGGCGTGCTGCGCTACGACACCACGGGCATGGACGACGGCTCGCGCTGGGACGGCACGCTGCGGCCCAGCAACGGCTACACGGTCCGCCACCCTGTCGGCTACTAGTACATCCGGCCGTAAGTTCCGCGTGGATTCGGCGCGGGTGCGGTCGTGATCTGACGGCTGGCGGTGAC
Organism: uncultured Solirubrobacteraceae bacterium; assembly: GCA_963809525.1. Taxonomy (GTDB): domain Bacteria; phylum Actinomycetota; class Thermoleophilia; order Solirubrobacterales; family Solirubrobacteraceae; genus F1-60-MAGs163. The sequence continues at coordinate 87,913 of CAWEJY010000008.1, forward strand.
CCGGCTTCGTGCTGGTGGCACGGGGCCGGGCGCCGACGGGCGTCAGGCGCGAGCTCACTCCGCCGAAACCCACGGAACTTGCGGATGGGTGTACTAGCCCGCGCACCCCTTCGGTGGGGTTCCGATGAGCCTTCCGCCTTGGTCGAAGTCGGGGTCACGTGCGAACGGCAAGCAGCCGGGGCGCCGACGGCTCCGTGTTGTCTATCACCACATCGGCGCCCGACTCGGGGCTCGCTTCGGCCACGTAGAGCTGCTGACCTGGGATGTATCGGGTGCGGTACCGGTGTTCAACCTCCGCGGCTGAGTCCGGGGGATCGGTGTCGCGACGCAGAGCTCGCTCGACCATGATGTCGAACGGCACGGAGAGGTAGACCGTCAGGTCCCAGCAATCGCGCAGCTCCGGCCGCAGCAGGAAGACGCCGTCGAAGATGAGGATGGTGTCGTCGCTCGCCGTACGTTCGTCGCGGTCGACCGGTTGGTCGTGCACGAGGTCGAACGCGGCGGTTCGGTAGATGCGGCTCCCACCGGGCCCGAGCGGATCGAGCAACGAGGCCCGCAGCGCCGCGTAGTCGAAGGAGTCGTGGTAGTAGCCGTCGGGCGAGTACCGACCTCGGGCGTGGCGATTGGAGCTCGGGCGCTGGAAGTCGTCGACCGACGCGCGGATCACCTGGCGCCCGGTCGGCGCGACGGCGCCCGCCAGGTCGTTCGCGAGTGTCGTCTTCCCGGCCGCGTCCGGCCCATCGATCCCCACGCGCACCGGATGAGGCCGATCCACCGCCTTCACAAGGTCGGTGACGCGCAGGACGATCTCCTCGCGGCTCAGTGTCTCGGGCGAGGACATCCAAGCTCACGCTACCGGCGTGCACCCCTGACGCCGTTGCGCCGGATGGCATGCGGCGAGTCCGCTGGGCACGCGAAGGGGAGCGGTGGGAGCGGCGCGCGGCGGGTGTGCGATGTACTTACGGTGTGTCGCTGGTGGCGCGGAGAGGTCCTATCGGCGTCACGGCCCGGTGAAACCCCTCGACTCGAAGGTGGTCCTGATGGCGTATCGCGTCCTGCACGCCGACGACGCGCACTGGCGTCCGTCGAACCAGACGAAGGTCCTCAACACGGACCTGGCGCGACAGCTCGGGGCAACCACGCTCGGTGCCCGGTTGTGGCGCCTGGCACCGGGACAGGCGATCAGCCGTCATCGTCATCGTGAGACCCAGGAGCTGTACGTCGTCCTCGACGGGACGGGGCGCCTGCGCGTGGACGACGAGCTGCTGACGCTCGAGCCGTTGTCGGCCGTCCTCGTCCAGGCCGAGTCGGTCCGCCAGCCGTTCAACGATACGGAGGCCGACCAGCTCTGGCTCGTCGTCGGCGCTCCGCTCGAAGCGGCGAGCACGCTGGAGATGACCGACGCCGACCTGGCGCTCCTGTACCCCGACGGGCCAAAGGCGATGCCCCCGGAACTGGGCGACTGAGAAGCCCTCGCAACAAACCGCCTCGCGCCTACGCGCCCGGGCGCCCCTCGACCAGCAGGGACCAGCGCGTCGCGTGGCGCTCGCCCGGGCTCACGAGGTGCAGGCTGGAGCCGCCGCGGCGCAAAGCGTCGGTCGGCGCGGTCATCGGCTCGAAGCAGATGAAGTCCGCGCCCGGCGGCGTGTAGACCTGGGCGCACGCCCAGCCCTCGTCCAGGCGCAGCCGCAGCGCGCCGTCGCCGCCCGCGAGCACGAACTCCGCCGGATCGTCCAGCAGCGGGAAGAGGTCGTCGAAAACGCGCTCGCCGAGAGGGCCCGAGCGGAAGCCCGCAGGGGAGGTCTGACCGGTCGGGATGCCCTGCGCGTCGAGCATCGCGCGGCGGACCACGGGGAGCTCGAGCCGCCACTCCTCGCGCGGGACGCCCGGAAGGCGCAGATACGGGTGCCAGCCGAACGAGACCGGTACCGCCCGGGTCAGGCCGGCGACGAGCGTGAGCTCCCAGGAGATCACGTCGTGGCGCAGCGCGATGACGAGCTCGAGGGTGTGCGGGAACGGGAAGCCGGCGAGCAGACGCGGATCGGCGCCGAAGTCCAGGCGCGCCGCGACGCTCGCCCCGCCGCCGTCGGCGTGGGTGCGCTCGACGGTCCAGCCGTCGCTCGCGTGCAGCAGGCCGTGGATGCTGAGGCCGTTGGCGTCGAGGTGGACCGGCGTGCGCGCAGGGTTCAGCAGGACGTGCGCGCCGGCGGCCTCGTAGCTGAGGCGTTCGAGCCGGTTCGCCCACGGGTGAAGCAGCGGGACGCCGAACGTCGCGGCCCGCTCGATGTATGCCGCGACCCCTTCGCCGACGTGCAGCAGCTCGCGGCCGTCGTGGCGCAACGAGGAGCAGACCATCCCTGCGCCCGGCACGATTGTGGCCTCGATCAGCCGCCCGCGCGAGACCAGCATCAGGGCGTCGTGACCGTCGACGGTGGTGTCGTGGAGCTCGTGCGCAGGCGCTGCCATGACGTGATCCTCGCAGGCCCTGTGCGCCCACCGGGAGCCGGTACGATCGCCGGCGGATGATCCACATCGACAGCGACTCGTTCCTGGTCGTCGTGGCGGCGAGCGCGCTGGCGGCTCTGATCGTCGCACTGATCGCGCCCCGGCTGGCGATCCCCGTCGTCGTCGTGGAGACGGCCTCGGCGGCCTGCTCGCCGCCGCCGGGATGGTGCTGTCCCATCGCGATGGTGCTCGTCTTCGGCCTGATGGCGCTGGCCAGCCAGCTGGGCCTGGATCTGCTGCTCGGCGGCTTCGTCGCCGGGACCATCACCCGGCTCGCGCTCCAGGGGCACGAGGTCGAGCGCTTTGAGTCCAAGCTGACCGCCGTCGCTGGCCGTTGAGGACGGCAAGATGCGCTCGTCGACCGCGGCCGCGCTGGTCGGGGCGGCGATCCTGTCGACGATGATCTATCCGCTGGTCGGTTTGCGGCCGAGGCGCGGCCGCGCGGAGCACGACGTCGACGAGACGGTCGAGGCCGAGCTCGTCGCCGAAGGGCTCGAGCCGGCGCCGGCATAGGCCTCAGCCGACGTCGGCGGCCGCGGCAGGCGTCGCGTCGACCATCAGGTAGACGCGCAGCGGCGTCCTCGCGTAACGCCCCAGCGGGACGCCGACCGTCTCCGGTGCCCCGCCCGCCGTCGCGGTCCGCGTCGTCCCGTAGCTGTAGTCGAGCGGCAGCGGCCGGTGGGTGCGACGGTCGACCGCGACGAGCGAGAGCACGTGCCGGTCGGCGCGCAGCTGTGAGCCGGTCACGGTCGCCATGAGCGTCCCTGCGCTGCGCGCGAACCTGACGCGCCCGACGCCGGCCGGTGCGCGCGGCGTCCCCGTGCTGTCCAGCAGCGCGGCGCCGAACACGGCCATCGGGCGGCTCGTCGTGCAGGCACCGAGACCTTCGAGCGCCTGCCCGTAGAAGCCGACCTTTGCGCAATCGACGTTCAGTGCGACGTCCATCGGCCCGGCCGTGCGCCCACCACGATCCACGCGGGCAGCCATGCGCCAGAACTCGTTCGCATTCTCAAAACCGTTGAGCTCGAAGCGCGCACCGCCCGCGTTGGTGAACGAGAGCAACCCGGCGCTCTGGCGCACGACGAAGGGGACGAGCCACTTGGCGGCCGGGTCGGCGCTGACCTGCCCCGCGCTGGACGCCCGCGCGCCGACCATCCAGCCCAGCGACGCACCATGCCCGAGCGGCGCGACGAGGCCCATCAGGAAGTTGAGACGGTCGAAGCCGATCTGGTTGTAGCTCGGCAGCAGCGTCGGCAGCGACAATGCGAGCCGGCTCATGTGCCAGACCGAGCCCGGCGCACCGGGCCGTGCCGGCGTCCGGGCCACCGCCGCGGACCGGGCGCTGCCGCGCCGGACGCGCAGAAGCAGGCTCGCGCGCACGGTGCCCGCCGGGCGCCCGCCGCCGAGCGCCAGCCCGTGACGTGTGCCGCCGGTCAGGTAGCGGGCGCTCACGCGCAGGACGACGCGGCCGTCCGCGCCCGCGCGCAGCGCGTCGCTCGGCACCACGATCAGCTGGCGTCCATCGCCCGAGACCCGCACGCGCAGCGCCGCCGAGGGCCTCGCATGTACGTGCACGCCCGCAGGATCCAGGCGCGCGGTGATCGTGCGCCCCCCGCGGCGAACGTCGAGCTGCAGCGCCAGCGGCTGGTTGGCGCCCACGGCGGTCGGTGCGGTGCGCTCGACGAGGCCGAACGGGGTGACGCGGTCCAGCCGTGCGCCCGCGCGCTGGAGGCCTTCGCTGCGCACGCAGCGCGCGTCGCGCCGGCCCGCGCCGCGCAGGCACCAGTCATAGGGAACCGAGTGCACGTCCCCGTTGGAGTCGGCGATCACGATCGCGTCGTGCCCGAGCGCGGGAGAGCTGTTGAGGGTGCCGCGCGGCGGGGCGGCCAGGCTGATCGACCAGCGCAGGCGCCCGTCGGCGTTCAGGACGAGCAGTCGTCGGTCGCCGGTGCCGACGTAGATCCGTCCGCGCGCGTCGACGGCGGGTGAGGAGCGGATCGGCGCGAGCGTGTCGTACTGCCAGCGCAGCCGGCCGGTTTGCGGGTCGACCGCGTAGATGCTGCCGTCGGCCGACGGCTGGACGATCGTGCCGTCGGGCAGCTGCGCCGGGCTCGCGTACAGGTGATCGCGCGTGGCGAACGTCCAGCGCAGCGCGCCGCTCGCGCTGTCGTAGGCGCGCAGGAAACCGTCGAACGAGCCCACCACGGTCAGCCCGGAGGCGGTCACGAGCGGGCTGGCGACGGTCGCACCGTCGGTCGCGGCCGACCAGGCGGCGGTTCCGGTCGCCGCGTCGACCGAGAACGTCGACGGGATGCCGAGCAGGAAGAAGTTGCTCCCGAACGCCATGCGCCCGTTCGCCGCGTCGAAGGCCGGTGAGGACCACGTCTGGTCGGAGGTCGGGAACGCCCACTTCTTCGCGCCGGTGTCGCGATCGATCGCGTAGGTCAGGCGATTGTCGTTCGGCGCGTAGAGCGTCCCGCCCGCGTCCATCGCGACATTGCCCTCGAACCAGTTGATGAAGGCGCCGGTGGTCGCCGGCGGATCCGCGGCGAACGTCCACACGCTGCGTCCGGTCGCGGCATCCAGCGCGTAGAGGTGCCCGTCCGCCGAGGGAACGTAGACGCGGCCGCGATCGTCGAGCAGCGCGGCCGAGTCGATGATCTCGCCCGTCCGGCGCTTCCAGCGGACCTTGCCCGAGGACGTCAGCGCGTAGAACACGTCGTCCGCGGAACCGATGTAGACGGTGCCGTCGGCGCCGATCACGGGCGAGGAGAAGATGCCCTTGCCGGTGTGGAACGTCCACGGCGCGCCATCGAGCCGCGGCGCGATCGTCGAGCGGCCGGTCTGCGCCAGATCCCCGCGGAACTTCGGCCAGGGGCTGTCCGGCGCGAGCGGGGAGCTCGCCGCGAGCGACGTGGACGAGAGGAGCGCGAAGGCGAGTGCCGCGCCGAGCGCGCAGCGCGCCGCGCGCAGCAGGGCAGCCGACGGCATCCACGAGAGCGTACCGTCGCCATCGGGGCGGCGAGCCGGGTCCTGTGGAAGGCTTCGGCGATGCCCGAGCCGCCGATTCTGTGGTCGCCGTCCGAGGAGTTCCGCAGGGGAACGAACATCGCGCGCTACATCGACGATCTCGCCCGCACGCGCGACCTGCAGTTCTCCGTCGACGACTACGCCGGGCTGTGGCGGTGGTCGGTGGACGAACTGAACGACTTCTGGCTGAGCGTCTGGACGCACTTCGACGTGCAGGCCGATGGTGATGCGACGGTCGCGCTGGCGGATGCGTCGATGCCGGGTGCGACGTGGTTTCCCGGCGTGGCGCTGAACTACGCCGAGCACGTCTTCCGCGGGGCCGGCGACGACGCCGTCGCGGTGGTGGAGGCCGGCGAGCTGCGCGCGACGCGTGAGGTCACCTGGCGCGAGCTGCGCGAGCTGACGACGCAGATCGCAGGCGGTCTGCGCGCGCTGGGCGTCGGGCGCGGCGATCGCGTCGCGGCGTACATGCCGAACATCCTCGAGACGCTCGCGGGGTTCCTCGCGTGCGCGAGCCTGGGGGCGGTCTGGTCGAGCTGCTCGCCGGATTTCGGCGAGCGCAGCGTGGTGGACCGGTTCGCGCAGATCGAGCCGAAGGTGCTGCTGGCCGTCGACGGGTACCGCTACGGCGGCAGGGACTTCGACAAGCGCGCGGTGATCGCGGGGCTGATCGCCGACATGCCGGGTGTCGAGCACACCGTCGTCCTGCGGTACCTCGATGCGCAGGCGGACGTCAGCGCGCTGCCGCGGGCAATCGAGTGGGGCGAGCTGCTCGACCTGGGCGCCGGCGAGCAGCTCGCCGTTCGAGCGGGTGCCGTTCGATCACCCGCTGTGGGTGCTCTACTCGTCCGGGACGACCGGACTGCCCAAGGCGATCGTCCAGGGCCAGGGCGGCATCCTGCTCGAGCAGCTCAAGAAGATGTCGCTGCACCTGGACGCGCGCCCGGGCGACCGCGTGTTCTGGTTTACGACGACCGGCTGGATGATGTGGAACTTCCTCGCCGGCGTGCTGCTGACGGACGCCGCGATCGTGCTGTACGACGGCAATCCGGGCCACCCGACGATGGACCGCCTGTGGGACCTCGCCGCCGAGACGGGCATAACGTGCTTCGGGACGAGCGCGAGCTACCTCGCGGCGTGCATGAAGGCGGGGGTCGAGCCCGGCGCCGGCCGCGATCTGTCGGCGCTGCGCTCGGTCGGCTCGACGGGATCACCGCTGTCGCCGGAGGGCTTCCACTGGGTCTACGAGCACGTCGGGGAGGACACCTGGCTGTTCTCGACGAGCGGCGGCACGGACGTGTGCACGGCGTTCGTCGGCGGCTGTCCGCTCGTGCCGGTCTACGAGGGCGAGCTGCAGGCACGCGCGCTCGGCGCGCACGTCGAAGCCTTCGATGAGAGCGGCCGCAGTGTCGTGGGGGAGGTCGGCGAGCTCGTCATCACCGCGCCGATGCCCTCGATGCCGCTCTACTTCTGGAACGACCCGGACGGTGCGCGCTATCGCGAAAGCTACTTCGCGATGTTCCCCGGCGTCTGGCGTCACGGCGACTGGATCGAGATCACCGAGCGCGGTACCGCGATCATCTACGGGCGCTCGGATTCCACGATCAACCGCGGCGGCATCCGGATGGGCACCAGTGAGATCTATCGCGCCGTGCTCGCCGACGAGCGGATCGCCGACGCGCTCGTCGTCGACGTTCCCGACCGGGATGCGTCCAAGGACGCCTGGATGCCGCTGTTCGTCGTGCTCGCCGACGGGGCGACGCTCGACGAGGACCTGCGCCGCGCGCTGGCGCGCGAGATCCGCGAGGCCTGCTCGCCGCGGCACGTCCCCAACGACGTGTTCGCCGTTCGCGAGGTCCCGCGCACGCTCTCCGGGAAGGTGCTCGAGGTCCCGGTCAAGCGGATCCTGATGGGTCAGGACCCCGCAGCCGTCGTCAGCCGCGACTCGCTCGCCAACCCGGCCGCGCTCGACTGGTTCATCGAGCTGGCGGCGAAGCGCGAGTGAGCGTCAGGAGGCGCTGGCTGAAATCGAAGGTCACGCTCGTCAGCTCTTCGGAGATCGCCCACAGCTCGGCCGCGTCGTGCACATCGCGCGCCGCCGAGGTGCTGCCGACGAGCTTGGGGTGCCCGCGCTGCTCGAGCGGGCCGTCAGGACCGACGTAGGCGCCGGGCGGGATGTCCGCGACGGTCGCCGCGTAGAGCGTCGGGAGCGCGCCCTGCTCGTCGCTCTGCGCGAAGACCCTGTTCGCGAGCTGGCTGATCTTCTCCTCGAGGCTGTTGCCGGCCATCTGCGGACCGGTCGCCTGCAGGTTCGTGGCTGCATAGCCGGGGTGGGCGGCGACGCTGAGGAGCTCGGTGTGCGCCGCCGCCGCGCGGCGCTGGAGCTCGAAGGCGAAGAGGAGGTTCGCGAGCTTGGACTGCCCGTAGGCACGCCACTTGAAGTACCGGCGCTCGCTCTGGAGATCCTCGAAGTTCATCCTGCCGATGCGATGCACGCCGCTGCTGACGGTGACGACGCGCGGCGCCGGCGCGGCGAGGAGCAGATCGAGCAGCCGGCCGGTGAGGGCGAAGTGGCCGAGGTGGTTGGTCCCGAACTGGAGCTCGAATCCGTCGGCGGTGGTGCGGTGCGGCGTGGCCATCACGCCGGCGTTGTTGACGAGCAGGTCGAGCCGGGCGTGCGATTCGTGCAGTGCCAGTGCGCACGCGGCGACCGACGCGAGATCGGCGAGGTCGAGCCGGGCCACCTCGACACGTGCGCCGGCGGCGGCGCTGCGGATCGACTGGGCCGCCTGCTCGCCGCGCTCGGGGTTGCGACAGCCGAGAACGACGGTCCCGCCGGCCCGCGCCAGCTCGCGCGCTGCGACGAGTCCGATGCCGCTGTTGGCGCCCGTGACGAGCGCGGTGCGGGCGCGCTGATCGGGGATGTCCTGGGCTGTCCACCGGGCCATCAACACAGGGTATGCATCGGAACCGGCCGGCCTTCGCGGACCGCCGCGCACCTCCGGCCGTGCGTGCCCGGTCTGCGCCTAGCGTTGCGCCGATGCGCTCGTTCCTCGTCATCTCACTGGTGGTCGTCCTCACCACCGCCACCGCCATCGCCGCGCCGCCGGCGAGCGCCGCTTCCAGCGGACTGCTGGTCCAGGCACGGCGCCTCGTCGCGATGCCCTACGACGCATTCCTCGCGGTCAAGGCCACGGCGCCGGTCGCGCCGTTCGACTGGAGCTTCGGAGAGGGGGAAGAACACGACGACCCGCATCTCAGCGGGGCCATCACTGGATCGCACCCCCCGACTGACCGTTGTAGGGGCCAGCGGCTCCGTCGGCCGCGCCCGCCGGGGCGCATCCCCTCGGATGTCCAGTCCTTGGGGGGCTTGGCGGAACCGCTGGCAGGAGACTGACGTTAGGGGGACTTTTCGAGCGTGCCGGGGCAACTTTCTGACCGTGGCTCAGACGCCCGTCCACGTCCCGCCTCGCCGGCCTTCAAGGCCGGTCAGGGCAGCGCCGAGGGGGGATCACGGCCGCGCCTCTCAGAGGGTCGGTCCTAGGACGCCCGTTGACGTGGACCGTGTCGGGGGGCGTTCGTCGTTCCGGGGTAGCTCGTCGTGCAGCGTTGTCCCGGCTTTGTCCCGAGCGTGCACCGAGCGGGTAGAGGAGAGGGGCCGGAACGCTGTGCGATCCTTCGCAAGGCATGACACCGCTGCAACTCACAGCACCGCTCCGCGACGACTTTTCGGTCTACGTCAAGCCGCTCGCCCGTATCGAGCTCGGCCTTTATGCCGTGGGCGGTGCGGCCGTGATCGCGGCCGGAGCTGGCGGCGCTGCCGCGATCACGCGGCACTCGGTCGCTCACGACCTTTCGCACACGCCGCCGCCCGGGCTTGTCATCCCGCAGGCAGCGGCCTTGGCTGGCACGGCGACCGTATCCGCTCCCCTCTACGGGATGCTCCACGAAACGAAGGTCGATCTCCCACGCACCATCGCTTCGTCGTCGTGAAAGCCGCTGAACGCAAGCCCAGCGGTGCGGGTCGGTAGTTCGTCCAGCCGGGCCACGGGCACCGTCACGGTTCCGGCCGGTGCGGCCGAAGGGGCGTGTTGTGACTGTCTGACTGAGGCCCCGGGGCTGCGCCTCTGGACGGGTCGTCCCCGGGGCCGGTCGCTACTCGGCCTTCCGGTACGGACCCGACGGGGGCGTCACCGTCCCCGCGCGGAGCTTTACGTACTCGCGCCAGTTCGGATGGCGCTCGTCAAGCAGCGCCGCGAGTTGTGCCAGAGCGGCCGGCTGAGACGCCGCGTCTACCGTGACGGCGCCGTTCAATCCCTCGAGGTCGTACTCGGCGGACGTGCCGCTGGTGGTGACGGTCTGGACAATCTGTTTGGCGGTCTCATCGTTCAGCGCCGACGACAGGCGGAGAACGACGATGCGTTGCGGGGGCATCGGTCGAAACACTAGACGGTCGCGTCCGCCCCGTGGCGGCGTTTCGTCCTTCCGGGACCATGCGCCCAGGTGTCCGACCCTCCACCTATGGTTGACGGTTCAAACCCCTACCGCCCTGGTGTCCTGTCAGGGGAGGCCCCGGATGAAGCTCCACACGGCGAACACGCTGCCCGAAGAGATCCTGTCGCTGCTGTCCAAGATCGGGTCGCTGCTTAACGCGGGGATGCCGGGCAGGCAGGTGGCCGTGACAACCGGGCTCAGCGAGGCGACCGTCAGCCGCATCAAGAAGGCCGGCGTGCCGGGCGCGCTGGGCGAACTGAGGCGCGTCGCGCGGGAGCTTGCCGACTCCTACGACCGGCGCGCGGAAGATCGCCACGGCCGCGCATTTCGGGAACTGGCCGAAATGCTTGAGAGCCACGCCGCATAGGGGGCCCCCCACGTGTGTCAACCTGCACATGATGTGGGCCGCGGTGCGGACGTTCAACGACTGGAGAGGCTGAGGGGCGCATCGGTCCGCCTCGTCCAGTGTCGTCAGGCGTCGCCGGTCCTCGTGTTCCGTGCCTCCCGGGTCGAGTAGTACAGCGCGAGCGTCGCATGGGCCCGCGCCCTGACGTGCGCCGTCAACCAGCGCGTACTCAGCAGCCGCTCGGCCTCTCTCGCATGATGCTCGGCACGTTCTTCAAGCAGGTCTGGAGTGCGAGTCATCGCAGTGCCTCCGAGGCTCGGTCTCCAGCGGACCCTACGCCGGGAACCACCCCGAGCCATTCGTAGTTGGTCCGCAGCCGCGAGCCGGCACGAACGGCTTCCGTGGGGCGGGAATCTCCCCAACTGTCAGGCCCCGTTGCGCGCTACCGTCGGGCTCATGCCGCATCAGAGCGGTCCGAGGTATTGCGAGAAGAGGTCGAGGGGCTCGGCATCGATCGCGCTCCCCGGTCTTGCCCTGCGTCGCCGGCGACCTGGCTGGTACTCCGACCCAGAGGGCTCATCGCAGCTGCGCTGGTGGGATGGGCACAGGTGGACGGAGCACCTTCAGGCTGCGCCGCTGCCTCCCGTGTCTCATCGAGCGTCTTCAGCCGCCCGGGCTCCGGCGTCATCTGACGGGCGCGCACAGGCTGCAGCGCGTGCGGCCGACGTGAGCGCGTCTTCGCGGACGGCGGGCCAGGACCAGCACGACGGACATGGGGTGGGGCGGGTCCGGCCGTGGTACCGGCGATCGTGGGCGTACGCCCTGGGCGGGCTCGCCGCGGTGTCGAGCCTGGGCGCGGTCGTCGGCGGGCTCTCCTCGAGCAACGAGGCAAGTCGCGCGTCTGCGGTCGCCGACGCGCGTCCGCGGCTCACCGTCAGGATCTCCAATCCGCTCACTGCCGAGGTGCACCGTGCGACGATCGTGATCCGCGGGCGTGCGCCGGAGAACGCGGAGGTGCGGGTCGACCGCCTGCCGCCCGGCCATCGGAGCCGACGGACGTTCTCGAGCACCGTACACCTGCGGAAGGGGCTGAACACGATCCTCGTGACGGCCAGCGCCCCGGGACATGAGCCCTTCCGCACGACCGTGAGGGTCAAGCGCACCTGAGTGCGGTTCGGCGGTCACTCCGGCTCGTCGGAGGCGACTTCGCGATCAGCGAGCGCCGGGAACTCGTCTGCGCCCTCGATCACACCGAGGATCTCGCCGACCCGGCAGACGAGCAGGCGCTCCTCGTCGACCTCGACCCAGACGCCGGCCGTGGCCGGAAACACGACGTGGTCGCCGCGCTGCACGGGCATCCGAACGCCGGCGCCTTCCCACCAATCGATGCCCGGTCCGATCGCGAGCACGATGCCGTGCTGCGGCGGCGGCTCGTGGTCACCCGGTGGGACGAGCAGTCCAGAGCGCCTGATGCGATCCGGGTCGAGCTCCTTGATCACGATGCGATCGAAGAGTGGGCGCAGGTTGTGCCGCATGCGCCTCGAACGATACGACCAGTGTCGGCCCGCTTCCCATATCGGTCGACATAACGCACATTATCGGGCGTTGAAGGCGCGAATCGCCGACCTTCGCCCTCGACGGGCCGCTCGCGAACCCTGTCATCTCCAGGTCGCAGCGAAACTCGTTGCCAGCGATCGGTGGTGCCGTCATTCGATCATCACCGCGAGCGGTAGAACGCCGGGCGAGCAGGATCTGCCGCGGGCGCCGCCCGCTGGCGGTCCGAGCGGCCGCCCCGCCTCCGCCAGGTTCACCGCGTTGCAGGTTTCCATAACTGGATCCCGACTACAGCACCCCTTTGATCGCGTCGCCCACCGGGATCGGATCGCAGAAGCGCACCACCGGCGGCTCGGTGAGCAGGTCGGCGGCCGCCGTCCCCAGCTGTGCGACGTACGGTTGCAGGAAGTGGTTGTCGAGCGCGATCTGCGAGGTCCAGCGCTCGACGATCACCAGCACCGATGGATCGTTCCTGTCGCGGTGCAGCGCGTAGTTCAGGCAGCCGGCCTCGTCGTGCGTCTGCTGGATCACCGGCCGCAACGCCTCCAGCGCCTCCTCCTCCCTCCCCTCGCGGATGTTGAAGGTGGCGACGACCGTGACGGTGGACATCGCCGGAGCCTAGTCGCGCGCGGCCGGCGCCATTACCACGGAGCGGAGTCTGCGTCAGCTCGTCTGGCCGATTGCCCGACGCTGCGGACTGCCGCTCGGCGCGCGTACTCGACCATCCGCCGAGATTTTCCGCCGTTTGCCAACACAATCCCAACACGATCCCGATGGGGCGCCAACGCCGGCCGCCGGCGCGAAGTCTGAGTTGGGTCGCTGCTCCATCTGCTCATCCTCGTCACAGAGGGGGGCAGTTTCAGGGGACTGGTCCTACGGACTTCGACACCAGAAATCACCCTTCGGGAGAGGCACCACATGTACGGAACAGCAGCCCCACGGGGCGGCGGTCGCCTGCGCGCGACCACCGCCCCGCTCTTCGCTCTTGCGCTCATCACAGCGCTCGTCGCACTCGGTGCGGCGACCGCGCACGCCGGGAGCTACGTCGTCTCGACGTGTCTCGCGGCGCCGAACGGCGAGAACAACGCCTGGACGGCGGCGGCCACGAGCTCGCATGTCACCGCGTACGGCAGCGCGTGCGACAACATCACGGCGAGCGGTCTCACCGCGCGCACGTCCGTCGACCCCGCTGGCACCACAGCCCCGTTCCTCGACAACGCCACATGGACCTTCGACGCGCCGGCCGGGGCAGTGATCACGCAGGCCGAGCTCTCCGCCTTCGCCTACCGCTACGGGAGCGGCTCGGGCTTCGCGCCGGAGTCGTGGGCCACGGGTCTCTCCGACGAGACCGGCGGCTACATCTGGGGCAGCGGAGGTTCCGCGCCGATGTGGACGGGAACCAGCCCCGGCAACTACATCACGGTTCCGGTGCCGAACCGGACGCACCTGCAGTTCGGCGTCGTCTGCGGCAACCTCGGCGGTTGCCTGACGGCGTCGACCGGGGTGTACAGCCCACCGGTGGTCTACATGCGCGCGCTGGCGCAGATGTACGGCTCGCGGATCACCGTGACCGACGGGACGACGCCGAGCATCGGCGGACAGCGCGGGTCGCTCTACACCACGAGCGGCTGGCTCGGTGGCACGGCGACGGCAGGCTTCGACAGCTCCGACAACGTCGGGATCAAGACGATGAGCGCCACGGTCGATGCCGACGTCCACAGTGCCGCGAGCTCATGCGACTACACCAGGCGTGTGCCGTGCCCGGGCGCTTCGCCCTACGACACGTCGTTCAACACTGCCGCCTTCACCGACGGGGACCACACGCTGACGCTGAAGACGACGGACAGCGCGGGAAACCCGGTGTCTGTCAGCAAGACGGTGCACGTCGACAACACGGCTCCCGGCATGCCCTCGACACCGGCGCTCCAGGGCGCGCCGTCATCGCAGTGGCGGACGACGAACGGCTTCACGCTCTCGTACGCGAATCCCGGAAGCGGCGGCGGTTCGCCGGCCGCCTCAAGTGACGTCCAGGTCTGCCCGATCGACGCGACCGGTCAGATCCTGTCGACGGGTTGCGTGACGACGGCCTTCGGGACGGCCCCCGGCACGAACACGTTCAACGTTCCGGTCGCGGGGCAGTTCCGCGCACGGGTGCGGGTCCACGATGCGTTGTACACCGGCGCGTGGAGCGACTGGTCGAACGTGCTGCGGTTCGATGATGTGGTGCCGGCGGCGGCTCAGCCGCAGACACTTGAATGGTTGGATCGGCCAGACGAGAACGACAAGCCGGACTCGCGATCAGTCGCCCGGTCACAGCAGCCCAGTCCTGCCTCGGGCATCGCGGGGTACGCAGTGAGCCACGATGGCACGGCTGCCAGGCTGACCGCTGTCGACGTCGCTGCCATCGATCCTGCCGGACGGTTCGGCGACTCTGAGTCTCGACGCACGTGGACGGACGGCGTCTACACGGTGAGAGTCCGGGCGATTTCGCGCGCTGGTCTCTCGTCTTCCGACGCGAACGTCCAGGCCACGACGGTCAAGATCGACACGCACGCGCCGAGCCTCAGGGTCGACGCACCCGACAGCGGAGCGACAGTCGCGCAGCCGGTCACGCTCAACATCGTCGCGACCGATGAGCTGTCGGGTATGGACCCCGCACCTGACGACAAGCCCGTCTCAAACGGCGGCTACCTCGAGTACTCGAGCGACGGCGCCCAGCCGATCCGTGTCCGCGGCGGCACAGCGAAGCTCGCCATGATCGACGGGCGACATGTCGTCATCGTCACTGCCGTCGACGCGGCAGGCAACCGGACATCGGAACAGACCTACACGTTCACACAGGACACCACACCGCCACAGGGCGGCATGCTCGCCGTCGATCCGAGCCAGCCACGACGGATCGCGTTCCTGGTCTCTGAGGAGTGCATCAAGAGCGCATCGATCCAGATCAGCACCGATGGAACTACCTGGCGGCCCGTCGACACGCGGATCGATGGCCGTCTCGTGACGGGCCAGGTCCCGGACGACGTCTGGGACGCCCGCAGCGCCTACGGCGTACGCGCACAGGTCACGGACTGCGCGGGGAATCAGTCGACGCTCACGACCTGGTCCGGAGGTCCGGACGACGGTCATGGGATCGGCATGATCACGCCGCCGCAGCGCGAGCCGGTGCGACTGGTCCTGGCCTTCGGGCGGCTGCCCGCGACCCCAGCGTGCCGGTCAGCACAGCACAAGGCAACCCGCAGGGCCCAGACCGCCCGCACATCGGGGAGCACATGCAAGAAGCGCACCGCCAAGCACGCAGCCGCGGCCTCGACGAAGCGGAAGATCGTGAGCCGCACGCGGATCGTGTCCGGCACGCTGCTCGACTCCCGCGGGACGCCGCTTGCAGGGCGCGAAGTGCAGCTGCAGACCCAGCCGCGGACGCTCACGAAGCACTGGACAGTCGTCCGCGTCCTCACGACGGACGCACACGGCCGGGTCTCAGGTTTCGTACGCAAGTTCACGTCGCTGAGGATCCGGCTCGTGAAGCCGCGCGAGGAGACCTACGCGGCCGGCGAGTCGAACATGCTGGTCACGCAGGTGGCGGCGGTCTCGACGATCCGTGCCACCCCGCGGACACTGCACAACGGCGAGATCGTCGTGTTCCGCGGGCGTCTGATGGGCGGCTCCGTTCCCGCTGCCGGTATGCGCATCGCGCTGTACGGATTCAGCCCATCGAAGCGGCAGTGGCTGCCGGTCAGGACGACGGTCAAGGCGGACGCCCGCGGCCGCTGGACGGCGCGGTACCGGTTCACGTCGACTCGGACGACGGTGACCTACCGGTTCCGCGTTCGCATCCCGTCGCGGCCGGACTATCCGTTCGCGACGGGCTGGAGCCGGAGGATCGCGGTGGGAGTCCGGCCCTGACCGGCGGCCTCGGCCCGTGCCAGTACACCCGTGCCCTGCGCTGCACGCTGCACGTGCAGCGCAGGGTCAGCGGGACCGATCGCATGGTCGCGCTCGTAGGATGCCGCCCGTGATGCGGTCCAGCGCAGCCATCACCGCGGTCGTCGTCGCCCTCGGGGCTCACTCGGGAGCATCGACGCATCGCCCAGGCGACACCGTGAGGCCGTACACCGTGGTCGTGCGTGGCATGGGAGTCGGGATCCCTGCCGCACAGCCAGGGCTCACGGCGACACCCACGGCGCGGGAGTTGCTGGCACTCAGGAAGGCATCGACACCTGCGAGCAGGCGAGCGCAGATCTCCCGGGACCGCCGCAGCAGATCGAGAGCGAGTTCTGAGGGGCTTGGCCGCGCCCCTGAAGGTCGCGGCGTCGCGCCTTCAGCCGATCGCGCAAGCTGCTCGCCGAGCTGGGGCAAGGATCGTGGGATTCAGCGCTCTCAGCGGCTCGGTCACCGTCACTGCCACGCCTGTCACGGCGCAGCGGCTCCGACGGATTGGGGGTGTGGCGGCGGTGATTCCCGCGCCGGTTCCGCGCCGTGCGGGATACCCGGGGGACTACCACGCGGTCGGGCTTCAGACCTGGTGGGACGCCGGCCACACCGGGGGCAAGGGTCCAGCAGATAGTGCACTTGGTGTCGTGCTCGACTCGAGTGACGACGTCGACGTGTCCCACCCGACTTTCGCGGGCACGACGATCGAGAAGCTTCCTGGAGTGTCCCTGAGCTGCGGCTCAGGACCGTTGTGCTCCCACGGCACGTCGACTGCGTCGGTGCTGGCCGGAACCGGCGTCTCTGCGTGCCCGGCTGCATACAGCTGCCAGCCCGACGACGTTGAGCCCGACTTCATTGGGGGTGCCCCCGGTCTCGCAGCGCTTCTTGTCGACGGGGTTGTCGGTGAATGGACCGCGCAAAGCGGTTACGACCCCGACGCATGGTCGCTCGGCATCAGCCAAACCGGTGCTCACGGCGTCCTCACGGGGGCCCAGCGGGCTGCACAGATCGCAAGCCTGAGCTACGCAACCGGGACGACCGGCGGGATGGTGACGCCGCGGCCAAGTACTACGACTTGTTGACCTCGACGTTCGGGGAACTTTGGGTCGAGCGGACGCAGGCAACAATGGACCGGCGCCCGGGACCAACGCCTGTGGCCTCTACGACGGCCTCTGCGTCGGCGCGACTGCGGGGGCGGCGCTCGATCCGACGGACGACCAGGTCACCTCCTACAGCGGCCGTGGGCCGCTTCCGGATGGGCGGAAGAAGCCGGATCTCGTTGCTGTCGGCGACACGACGGCTGCGCGGTACAACTGGCAGCAGCCCGGGTTCGGGTTGTGGTGGGCGGTGTCGGGCACGTCGTTCTCGACGCCGCAGGTCAGCGCGGCCGCGGCGGTGCTCGTCGGGGCCGGCATCTCCGATCCGCTCGCGATCCGGGCGCTGCTGATCGACAGCGCCCGTCAGGGACGCGCGACGCCGGCGGATGGGATGGGCACGCAGACGGGGTGGCAGCCGGACTGGGGCTGGGGTGAGCTCGACATGACCGCGGCCTACGCAGAGCGGACGCA
Source organism: uncultured Solirubrobacteraceae bacterium (assembly GCA_963809525.1). GTDB lineage: Bacteria > Actinomycetota > Thermoleophilia > Solirubrobacterales > Solirubrobacteraceae > F1-60-MAGs163. The sequence goes on from CAWEJY010000008.1 coordinate 105,346, forward strand.
TCTCCAGCAGGCGACCGTCTCCCCCTCCGAGCCGCGCTTCTTCACTGCACGCACGGACGCGGCGGGCGACCGCGCCACGCTCACGTGGAACCGGCGGGTCGACGGTGCGTTCACCGGCGGCGCGCAACCCTTCGGCGGTTCCGCCCACGGCCTGACCGACCTGAACCTCGTCGAGCGCAGCCGACCGGCGTGCGCCGTCCGGGCGAGCTCGCTCAGCACCGTCGACACCGTTGAGCAGACGCGGTCCCCGGACAGCGCGGACGTGATCTACGTCGTCCGCGCGGACTCGGCCGTCGACGGCCGCGCGGACGAGCCCTTCGCCCTCGTCACCGCGCGCCAGACCCACGCGCTGACGACGCCCGTCCCGCAGGTCTCGGCCGAGCTCTCCCCGGCGCGCATACGCAGTGGCGGTGAGGCGACGCTGTCGGTCATCGTGGTCAATCCGTCAGGTGATCTCGACGGCCAGCAACTCGCCGTCACCCCAAAGCTTCCCGCCGGCCTCGAGCTGGTCGCCGGCGCTCCGACGCAGACCGACGACGGCTTCACGACGCACTCGACCCACACCTTCCACTGGACCGTACGCGGAAGCGGTGACGGCCAGCGGGCGGTGGACGTCGAGGCGCAGGCGAGCGTCTGCGGCGAGCTCGCGACCGGCCACACCACGGCGACCCTCGTCGCCGACAGCACCGGTCCGGTCGCGCAGCTGCACGCTCCGTCGGGTACCGCCGCCCCGGGATCGGCCGCGTTGACCTGGAGCGCCGACGACGACGCCGGCGTCGCGGCGTACGACGTCGAGGCGAGCACCGACGATGGTCCCTTCGCCCCCCTCCTCACCGCCACCACGCTCACGACCGCGACGGCCCAGACGGCAGCCGGCCACACCTACCGCTGGCGCGTGCGAGCCGTCGACGGCCTCGGAAACACCGGCGAGTACGTCACCAGCCCCGGCCTGGCGGTGGCGCCGCCGGGCGCCGCGCCGCTGCCGAGAACGACCGCCTCCTCCCCACGCATGCCGGCTCGGAGAGCCGCGCAGCTGCGGGTGGCGAGCGCGCGCTTCGACGTCCACGGCACCGTGATCCGGGTCTCCGGGACCGCCCGACGCGATGCGACCGGAGCGGTGCAGGCTCACGTGCTCCTGCGCCGGCTTGGGCGGGCGGTGACACTGACGCGCTTGGCCCACCTTCGCGCCGGGCGCTGGGCGATCCGGATCCGGCTCCCGCGTCCCATGCGCGCGGCGCGCGTGGCAACGGTCACGATCCGCTACGCGGGCGACGCGGGAACCGCCCCGGCCTCGGCGCGCGTCCGCGTGCGGCGCTGAGCTTCTACCCCCGCTCGAACGCCCGCACCGCGCTGTACGCCAGGTCCAGTTCATACCCGCGGCGCACGAGCAGCGCGAGCGCCCGCTCGCGCCCGCGCTCGTCCTCGGGGGGTTCACGGAGCTTGCGGCGCAGGATCTGCAGCGCCGCGTCCAGCTCCTCCTCCTGCGTGCGCTCGCCCAGGACCTCCAGCACGACCTCGCCCGGGACGCCGGCCGCGACGAGCTTGCGCTCGATGCGCCCCACCCCCCAGCCGTCGAGGTTGCGCCGATCCTCTGCGAAGACCGTCGCGTAGCGCACGTCGTCGAGGTAGCGCTGGCCCGAGAGCTCGCCCAGCGCGGCCTCGATCGTCGCCGGCTCGACGCGCTTGCTCTCCAGGTGGCGGCGCACCTCGAGCACCGTGCGGTCACGGCGCGAGAGGTAGCGGTAGGCCAGGTCGAGGGCGTGCTGGAGCCGCGCCGCCGGATCCTGGACTCGATCCGGGGCGTGCATTACTGGACGGTCCTCACTACGAAGCGGCCGCGGCCGTGATCGGGCCGTCGAGGTCCGGCATGTCCGCGAGATCCTCGTCGCGCTCGATCGGGACAACCAGGTCGCGGTCGATCGCGAGCGCCTCGTAGATCTTCGCCTCGATCTCCTTGGCGATCTCGACGTGCTCGTCGAGGAACGCCTTGGCGTTGTTGCGGCCCTGGCCGAGGCGGTCCTCGCCGTAGGAGAAGAATGAGCCCGACTTCGTGACGATGCCGTGCTCGATACCAAGGTCCAGGATGCAGCCCGAGGTCGAGATGCCGCGGCCGAACTCGATGTCGAACTCGGCCTGGCGGAACGGCGCGGCGACCTTGTTCTTGACGACCTTCACGCGGACGCGGTTGCCGACCGCCTCGGTGCCCTCCTTGAGGGTCTCGATGCGGCGGATGTCCAGGCGCTGGGAGGAGTAGAACTTCAGCGCGCGGCCGCCCGGCTGGGTCTCCGGCGAGCCGAACATGACGCCGACCTTCTCGCGGATCTGGTTCGTGAACAGGCATAGAGTCTGCGTGCGGTTCAGGTTGCCGGCGAGCTTGCGCATCGCCTGGCTCATCATGCGCGCCTGCAGCCCGACCGTCTGGTCGCCCATCTGGCCCTCGAGCTCGGCGCGCGGCGTCAGCGCGGCGACCGAGTCGATCGCGACGAGGTCGACGGCACCGGAGCGCACGAGCATGTCGCAGACCTCGAGCGCCTGCTCGCCGTGGTCGGGCTGGGAGACGAGCAACTCGTCGATGTCGACGCCGATCTGCTGGGCGTAGAGCGGGTCCATCGCATGCTCGGCGTCGATGAAGGCGCAGACGCCGCCGAGCCTCTGGGCCTCGGCGATCACGTGGTAGACGAGCGTCGTCTTGCCCGAGGACTCCGGGCCGAAGACCTCGACCACACGCCCGCGCGGCATCCCGCCGATCCCGAGCGCCAGGTCGAGCGACAGCGCGCCGGTGGGGATCGCATTGACCTTCACCTGGGCGCCCTCGTCGCCCATGCGCATGATCGTGCCCTTGCCGAACTCGCGATCGATCTGCGCCAGCGCGCCCTGCAGGGCGGCGTCGCGGGCCTTCGCGGCCTTTTCCTCTGTGGTGACAGCCATGTGCTTCAGACGACCTTTCTGCGCTTGCGAATGCGGGATTCTCCGCTTCCGATCGGACGGAACGGGGCGAACATACGATCGCCTCCCGCGACGGCGCCACAGCGACTCTGTGCCACCTCATGCGTCAGTCTGCAACGCGCAGCGGACGACTCGTTCAGCCTGCGGGGAGCGCGATGCGCTCGAGCGGCTCGTGCACGGCCGCTGCGGGGCCGAGGACCGACCTGTAGAGCGTCAGGGACGGTGCATGGAAGGCGGCCGCGGGGGCGTCCGGAAGGCCGGTCCTGGCAGGCTGGCGGCCCTGGCGCACGCGCGCGACCGTCACGTGCGGGCGCAGTGGGCGCTCCTCCCCCTCCCAGCCGAGCTCGCGGCCGAGCTCGCCGATCAGGCGGCGATGCAGGCGCCCCAGCGCGCCGGACGGGTCGGCGATCCGCACCGTCAGCACGTGCGGGCGCCGCGGCGAGAGCCACAGCGCGCCGTCGAGCGCCAGCGGGACGGCTGCCGGCGCCTTCCCCGCAGCGCCGCGCAGGACCGCCCGCAGGCCATCCAGCTCCCACACGGGCCGCTCCCCGAGGAACGCGAGCGTCACGTGCAGCGTCCCGGGCGCCATCGTGCGCAGCGCGCGGTCGCCGCCGGCGGCCCGCGTGCCCCAGGCGGCCAGCGCCGCGCGCACGTCGTCCGGCAGATCGACCGCGATGAACAGCCTCAGCGGATCCGCGCTCACATCGTCGGCAGGTCGCCGAGGCCCAGCAGCAGGCGCCGCAGGAGGTGCAGCGCGACGGTGGTCGAGCGCTCGCGCACGTCGCCGCGCGAGCCCGGGAGGTGCGCCCGGCGGTCGATCCGCGCCCCGTCGCGCTCGGCGACCGAGAAGCAGACGGTGCCGACGGGCTTGTCCTGCGTGCCGCCATCGGGACCGGCGATGCCGGTGATGCCGACGCCGACTGCTGCACCGAAGCGCTCGATCGCACCGTCGGCCAGCGCGCGGGCGACCTCGATCGAGACCGCGCCGAACTCGTCGATCAGCGCCGGGTCCACCCCTGCGAGGTCGCTCTTGGCCTTGTTGGAGTAGACGACGGCGCCGCCGCGCACGTACGCCGAGGAGCCGGGCAGGTCGGTCAGCCGCGCGCTCAGCAGGCCGCCGGTACACGACTCTGCGATCGCGACGGTGCGCGCCGGCGCGCGGCGCAGCAGCGCGGCGACCTGCTCGTCGATGGAGGTGCCGTCGTCGGAGAAGAGCGTGGCGGCGTGGCGTTCGCGCACGAACGTCGCGAACCGCTGGTAGGTGTCCTCGGCGGGCGGCTCGTAGCGCGTGACGACCTCGACCTCCCCGCGCCGCAGGCAGGTGGTGATCTCCAGCTCGTCGAGCGCGATGCCGGCGTCGTGCGCGCGGCGCAGCGTCTCGGCGATCTCGGACTCCGGGATGCCGAACATGCGCAGCATCGCCTGGCGGTATTCGGTGTGGCCCCTGATCGCCAGGCGGAAGGCGTCTGTGATCAGCGCCGCCGGCCACATCCCCTGCAGTTCGCGCGGCGGGCCGGGCAGCACGACGACGGCCGGTGACGGCGCGCCGCCGGCCGGCGTCACGACGAGGCCCGGAGCCGTCCCGACGGGCTCCAGGATCGTCGCGCCGGCGGGGATCGTCGCCTGCTTGCGGTTGCCCTCCTCGAGCGCCTCGAGGTCGATGTGCGGCCAGCGCCTGGCGATCCCCTCGAGGATCTTCGCGATCCGCCCGCGCAGCGCGTCGTCCATCGTCATCTCGCGGCCCTGGAAGCGCCCCACGACCTCGGCGGTCAGGTCGTCGGCGGTCGGGCCCAGGCCGCCGCTGGTGACGATCACGTCACAGCCCTCGCCGGCCAGGAACGCGAGCGCGTGCTCCATGTCCTGCGGGCGGTCGCCGACGATGACGATCGTCTCCAGGTCGACGCCCAGCTCGCGCAGGCGGTCCGAGAGCCAGGGCCCGTTGCGGTCCACGACGCGACCCGTGAGGACCTCCGTGCCGGTGACGACGATGCCCGCGCGGGCGCCCATCAGCAGCCGGGGCCCTGCGCGGCCGGTACGCGGCGGGTGCGTGTGGGCGTGATCACGTAGGCGATCGCGTTCGCGGACGCCGGCACGTCGGTCGTCTTCCCGTTGACCACGAGGCGGGCGCTCCCGTTGCCGAGCAGCAGGCGCATGCGCCTTGCTGTGTACGTCTTCGTCGGCTGCCCGGCCTGCAGGATGATGCCCTTGATGAGGATCGCGCTGCCGGCGCGCAGGCAGGTGTAGACGGCCCCCGTCGGCACGATCTTCAGGCGCACGGCGGTCGGCACGACGGGCTTCGGCCTGGTGGTGCGCTTCTTCGTCGTGGTCGTGGTCGTGCGGGTGGGCGTCGAGGACGCCGACGTCGTGGCGCTGTTGTCGGTCCCGCCGCTGACGCCGAGCAGGAACAGGCCGACGAGCAGCGCGATGACCAGACCGGCGATCAGGAAGATCCTCCCCCGGCCCGGCCTCTGGCCGCCCGGCGAGCCGCTCCGGCGGCCGCTGTTGCGACGGTCGCGATCACGCGACCCGCCGCCGCGCGGCGGCACGATCGGCTGCAGCTCCGGGCGCTCGTAGCGAAGCTTGAACTCCTCGACGAGCATGCGGCCGTCGAGCCCCAGGTAGTCCGCGTAGGTGCGCAGGAAGCTCTTGACGAACGTCGGACCCGGCAGCAGGTCCCATTCCTCGTTCTCCAGCGCGCGCAGGTACTTGCCGCGGATCTTCGTGTCGGCTTCGGCCTCGGTGATGTCGATGCGCTCGCGCATTCGCGCTTCGCGCAGGCTGGAACCGATCTCGGGCATTCGAGGTCAAGGCTATCGGCGTCGCGCGGGCATCCCGGCCCGTGCGCGACGGATTGCAGCGCGGGTCAGTCGAGCTCGTCGGCGGGCGGGCCCGCTGACGAGCGTTCCGGAAGCGCGACGTCGCCAGGAGGCGGGGCATCGGACCCGCCGTCGAGCGCCGCCAGCACGCGCGGCAGATCGCTCTCGGTGATCAGCACCTGGCGCGGCTTGGAGCCCTCGTACCCGGAGATGATGCCGCGGCGCTCGAGCATGTCGATCAGCCGGCCCGCGCGGGTGTAGCCCAGGCGCAGGCGCCGCTGGAGCATCGAGGTCGACGCGGTGTTCATCTCCACGACGAGGCGGATCGCGTCGCCGAGCATGGCGTCCTCGTCGGGGTCGAACTCGCCGTCCGCGCCGCCCGAGCCGGCGTCGTCGGCCTTCTCGACCTCTTCCAGCAGGTCCTCGCGCAGCGCGGGCTCGCCCTGAGCGGCCCAGAACTCCGTCAGCTGGGCGATCTGCGGCTCGTCGATGTAGGCGCCCTGGATGCGCTGAAGACGCGACGAGCCGACCGCGGAGAAGAGCATGTCGCCCTGGCCGAGCAGCGACTCGGCGCCGTTCTGGTCGAGGATCACGCGCGAGTCGGTCTGGCTGGAGACGGCGAAGGCGATCCGCGAGGGGACGTTCGCCTTGATCATGCCCGTGATGACGTCCACGCGCGGGCTCTGCGTGGCGAGCACGAGGTGGATGCCTACGGCGCGGGCCTTCTGCGCCAGGCGGATGATCGAGTCCTCGACGTCGGCCGGCGCGACCATCATGAGGTCTGCGAGCTCGTCGATGACGCAGAGGATGTACGGCAGCTCGTCGTCGCCCTCGGCCGCGCGGTGCTTGTTGAGCTCGATCAGCGAGCGCGTACGCGCGACCGACATGATCCCGTAGCGCCACTCCATCTCGCGCACGAGGTTCTGCAGGGCGTTGGCGGCCATCCGCGGGCTCGTGATGACGGGCGTCAGCAGGTGCGGGATCGCCTCGTAGTGGTTGAGCTCGACCTGCTTGGGGTCGACGAGCACGAGCCGGACCTGGTCCGGCGTCGCGCGCAGCAGGATCGAGCTGAGCATCGCGTTGATGCAGCCCGACTTGCCGGCGCCGGTGGTGCCCGCGACGAGGATGTGCGGCATCTTCGTCAGGTCCGCGCAGACGGGCTTGCCGCTGACGTCCTTGCCCAGGAAGACGGTCAGCGGGCTGGAGTCCTTCGGCGCCGCGCCGTAGACGTCGCCGAGCGTGACGACGCGCCGGCGGCGGTTGGGGACCTCGACGCCGACGGCCTGCTTGCCCGGGATCGGGGCGAGGATGCGGATGTCGGTGGCCGCCAGGGCGTACGCGATGTCGTCCTTGAGGTTGCCGACCTTGTTCATCTTGATGCCGGGCGCCAGACGCAGCTCGTAGCGCGTGATGTGCGGGCCGGCGACGGTGCCGACGACCTTGGCCTCCACCCCGTGATGGCCGAGCGCCTCGATGAGCGCCAGCTGCACGCGTTCCTGGTCGACGGTGTCGGGCTTGTCGTGCTCGGCCGGCGAGCGGCGCAGCAGCTCGGGGTCGGGCAGGTGGAAGACGCCCGCCATGGCCGGCAGCGGCAGCTGCTCGGCGACACCCGGCGTCCGCTTGCGCGGCGCCTTCTCGGCCTTCGCCTCGTCCGCGAGCGGCGCGGGCTCGGGCTCCGGCTCGGGACGCGCGTCGCTGAGCTCCGGCTCGTCCTCGGGCGTGATGCCGTCGGCGGCGAACAGGTCGGGGTAGCGCAGCGCGCCGTCGAGCGAGGGCGGACGGTCGGCGCCCGGCCGCACGAGCAGCTCGCCCTCCTCGGGCTCGGGCGGGAGGAGCGGGCGGCCGCGGTCCACAGGCTCGTCGTCAGCGTCGGCGTGAGGGCTGCGCGCGAGCACCGGCGCGGCCGCCTGGCGCAGCACGCGCGTCGTGTCGGCGACGCCGCTGCCGGTCGCGCGCACGACGCCCGCCACCGAGGCGCCGGTCACCAGCAGGATGCCGGCCAGGAAGAGGAAGATCGCGAGGACGTGGCTGCCGAAGGCGCCGATCACCTGCGAGGAGGCCGCGTAGAGGCCGTCGCCGAGCGCGCCGCCGCGCACGTCGAAGAGCGAGGGTTCCCAGGCTGATGTGCGCGCGGCCTCCGAACCGAGGCCGAAGGTCCCTGCCGCGAAGGCGAGCGTCGCGGCGGCGAGCAGGCAGAAGGCTCCCGCGCGCAGCGGCCGGACCGTGGGCAGGACCGGTCGCAGGACGAGCACGATCCCCGTCACGGCCAGCGCGACGGGGACGGCGTAGGCGACCTGCCCGCAGACCCAGTGCAGGGCGCCGATCAGCCAGGTCCCCCCCGCCCCGGCATCCCAGCCGGAGTACAGCGGGAACGCCAGGAAGACCCCTGCGGCGAACAGGCCGAGCCCGATCAGGTCGAGCTGGCGCTGCTCGAGCACCGGCATGCGCCGCAGCCCACTCCCGCGACGTGCGCGGGGTCGCGGCTTCGCGCGGCGGGCGGCGGGCTTCGCAGGCTTCGCGGCCGGGCGGCGCTTGGTGGGCGTCTTGGATGCGGGCATGGGTGGTCGACCGCGAACCTGCTTCGACACGCCCGCGCGCAGACCTGCCTTCATCTGGCGTTGACCTGGATCCGTACCATCCCGCGCCTATGAAGGTTGATTCATGAGCGCACGCGATCCGCGGGTCCTCGTCGTGGAGGACGACGACGACATCGCCCAGGTGCTGCAGCGCTCGCTGCGCATGGAGGGCTACGAGGTGCGCCTCGCCCCCGACGGCGAGGCGGCGCTGACCGAGGCCTCGCGCTTTCATCCCGATCTCGTCGTGCTCGACCTCGGCCTGCCGAAGCTCGACGGCATCGACGTCGCGCGGCGCCTGCGCGAGCACGACGACGTGCCGATCCTGATGCTCACCGCGCGTGACGCGCTCGAGGCGCGCGTCGAGGGGCTCGACTCCGGTGCCGACGACTACCTCGTCAAGCCGTTCGAGCGCCAGGAGCTGCTCGCGCGCCTGCGTGCGCTGCTGCGCCGCCGGCCGCCGCGCGGCGCCGCGTCGATCGTCGTCGCCGACCTGTCGCTGAACCCCGACACCCACGAGGTCGCCCGCGGCGAGCGGACCGTCGAGCTGACCCAGCGCGAGTTCGAGCTGCTCGAGTACCTGATGCGCAACGAGCGCATCGTCGTCCCGCGCCAGCGGCTGCTCGAAGAGGTCTGGGGCTACGACCCGTTCGCGACGACGAACACGATCGAGGTGTTCGTCTCCAACCTGCGGCGCAAGCTCGAAGCCGGCGGCGAGCCGCGGCTGCTCCACACGATCCGCGGCGCGGGGTACGTCCTGCGTGCTTGAGCGGTTCTCCATCCGCTGGCGCCTGGCGCTGATCTCGGCCGGCCTGACCTTCGTCATCCTCTGCGCCTTCGCCGTGGTGATCGGCCAGCTGACCGACCAGCGGATCCGCTCGGACTTCCGCAACGAGACCGAGAACGCCGCCACGACGCTCGCGGACAAGCTGTCGATCACCGTCAGCCAGGCGACCGGGCGTGTGGAGATCAACCCGGACCTGGACCTCTACGCGGCGCCCAACAACGCCGTGATCCGCCTCTTCAACAACTTCAAGCGCCCGATCGTCGAAGGGGCGACGCCCAAGGGCCCCGACCTCGGGACGCCCGCCGAGCAGGGGGCCTCCGAGCGCCGGGGCTACCTCGTCGAGACGCGCTATCGCGTCCTGGCCTTCTCCACCGGCGGGACGGCGCCGATCTGGATCGAGTACGCCCGCCCGCTGAAGGACCTGCACAACACGCAGGCGCGCCTGCGCCTGTTCCTCGCGTTCGGCGCCGCGGTCGGCTCGCTGTTGGCGCTGCTCGGCGCACTCGCGCTGGCCAGGCGCTCGCTGCGGCCGATCACCGCGCTGACCGCGACCGCGCGCGACATCGCACGCACGCGCGACTCAGCGATGCGCGTCCCCCAGCCGACCGGCGAGGACGAGGTCGCCGAGCTCGCGCGAACGTTCGACGAGATGCTCGGCTCCCTGGAGGCCTCACGCGTCGAGACGCAGGGTGCGCTGCAGCGCCAGCGCCAGTTCGTCGCCGACGCCTCGCACGAGCTGCGCACGCCGCTGACGAGCGTGCTGGCGAACCTCGAGCTGCTGACCGAGGAGCTCGACGGCGAGCGCCGCGAGGCCGCCGAGGCCGCGCTGCGCAGCTCGCGGCGGATGCGCAGGCTGGTCGCCGACCTGCTGCTGCTCGCGCGTTCGGACTCCGCCCAGGAGGAGCGGCGCCACCGCCCCGTCGACCTCGGGGCGATCGCGCTCGACGCCGTCTCGGAGGCGCAGGCGATCGCCGCCGGCCACGAGCTCGAGCTCGACGCCGCAGCCGGCGTCGTCGTGGAGGGCGCGCGCGATGAGCTCCACCGGCTCGTGCTGAACCTGATCGAGAACGCGGTCAACCACACGCCGCCCGGGACGACGGTGCGCGTCAGGACGTACGCCGAGGGCCAGGAGGCGATCCTGATCGTCGAGGACGCCGGGCCCGGCGTTCCGCCGGAGCTGCGCGAGAAGATCTTCGACCGCTTCGTGCGCGCCGGCGGCGACGTCGGCAAGTCGACCGGGCTGGGCCTGGCGATCGTGCGCGCCGTCGCCCACGCGCACGGCGGCGAGGTCGAGCTCGAGGACGCGCAGCCCGGCGCGCGCTTCGTCGTGCGACTGCCGCGCGTCGACGCCGAGGCCGAGCCGCCGACCGACGAGCACGTGACGCCCGAGGCCGTGCCCGGCGGCGCCTCCACCCCGCGGCGCGCAGCCGCCTTCGCGCGCGGGATCCGGCTGCGGCCCTCGCGCCGCGCCTGACGCGGGTCTCAGACCTCGACGACGACCGGCAGGACCATCGGCCGGCGGCGCAGGCGCTCGTAGACGAGCTGGGCGAGGTCGTCGTGCAGCATGCCCTGGATCACGTCGATCTCGTGCACGCCCTCCTTCGCGGCGCGCGCAAGCGACTTGTCGACGGTGTCGCGGATGTCGTCGAGCAGGTTCTCGGCCTCGTCCGGGAACGGGACGCCGCGGAAGATGACCTCGGGCTCGGCGACCGACGTGCCGTCCTGCTCGGAGATCGTCGCGACGACGACGAAGATGCCGTCGGCGCTGAGCATGCGCCGGTCGCGCAGGGCGACGTCGGCGACGTCCCCGATCTCCACGCCGTCGACGAACACCATCCCCGCGCGCTCGGGCTTTGCGAAGCGCGCGCCCTTGGCGCTGAGCTCCAGCGGCAGGCCGTTCTCGCCCTTGAAGATGTTCTCCGGCGGGACGCCCACGGCCTCGGCGAGCTTCCCGTGCAGCTCCAGGCGCTTGTAGTCGCCGTGGAAGGGCATGACGTACTTCGGCTTCGTCAGGTTGAGCATGAGCTTCAGCTCTTCGGCGTAGCCGTGCCCGGAGGCGTGGATCGGCGCGTCACGCGCCGTGATGACGGTCGTGCCGATGTGGAAGAGGCGGTCGATCGTCTCGTTGACGGCGCGCTCGTTGCCCGGAATCGGGGTCGCCGCGAAGACGATCGTGTCGCCGCGGCGCAGCTCGACCTGGGGATGGTCGGAGAAGGCCATCCGACGCAGCGCGCTCAGCGGCTCGCCCTGGGACCCGGTCGAGACGATCACGAGCTTCTCGTCCGGGAAGCTGTCGATCTCGCGCGGCTGGACGAGCATCCCGTCGGGCACGTCGATGTGCCCGAGCGACTTGCCGATGTTGATGTTCTTGCGCATCGAGCGCCCCAGCAGCGCGACCTTGCGACCGAGCTGGTCGGCGGCGTCGACGACCTGCTGCACGCGATGGATGTTCGAGGCGAAGCACGTGACGACGATGCGGCCCTCGCAGCGCGCGAACGTCTGCTCCAGGTGCGGCCCGACGCCGGACTCGCTGGGGCTGAAGCCCGGGCGGTCAGCGTTCGTCGAATCGCCGCACAGCAGCAGCAGCCCGTCGGCACCGAGCCGCGCCAGGCGCGCGATGTCCGCGGGCTTGCCGTCGACGGGCGTCTGGTCGAACTTGTAGTCGCCGGTGATCAGCACGGTCCCCACGTCGGTCGTGACGGCGACGGCCATGGCGTCCGGGATCGAGTGGGTCATGTGGATCAGCTCGACGTCGAACGGCCCGAGCTCGAGGTGCTCGCCGGCCTTGACGTCCTCGACGTCGAGGTCCTTCAGGCGGTGCTCGTCGAGCTTGGAGCGGGCCATCGCCATCGTCAGCGGCGCGCCGAAGATCGGAGGCAGCTCGCCGCTCTCGGCGCGCAGCTCGCGCAGGACCCAGGGCAGCGCGCCGAGATGGTCCTCGTGGCCGTGCGTGATGACGATGCCCTCGATGTCGTCGACGCGGCCGCGCAGATAGGAGAAGTCGGGCAGGACCAGATCGATGCCGACCATCTCGGCGGTCGGGAAGCGCAGCCCCACGTCGACGATCAGGAGCCGGTCCTCGACCTCGAGGATCGTCATGTTCTTGCCGATCTCGCCGATCCCGCCGAGGGGCAGGACGCGCATGGTTCCGGGTGTCATCAGGCCTGTGCCGTCTCGAGCAGGCCGTGGCGCGCGAGGGCGCCGCGCACGACCTCGACCTCGTCGTCGCTCGCCTCGACGAGCGGGAGCCGCGGGATCCCGACGGGGCGGCCGAGCAGGCCGAGCCCCGCTTTGATCGTCATGGCCAGCGGGCCGACGGCGAGCGCGCCGAAGAGATCCTGCAGGCCCGCGTCGATCGCGGCGCGCTGCTCTGGCTCGCCGACCATCCGCTGCATCTCGGGTCCGACGAAGTGGCTCGCGGTGAGGATGCCGCCCGCGCCGCCCATGTCGAGGACGCGCGCGAGCACGTCGTCGTTGCCCGCGTAGACATCGAGGCCGTCGACCAGCGCGAGGTTGTCGTTGTTTGCCTGTTTGACGCCCTCGACGTGGTCGAGCTGCGCCAGTTCGGCGAGAAGGTCGTTCGGCATGTCCGATCCGGTGCGCTGGGGGATGTTGTAGAGCAGGATCGGCCGGTCGGCGGCGCGGGCGACCTCGCGGTAGTGCGCGACGATCCCGCGCCGGTTGGGCCGGTTGTAGTACGGGTTGACCGACAGCAGCGCGTCGGCGCCGAGCTCGCATGCGCGCGCCGTCAGGTGCACGGCGTGCCTGGTGTCGTTGGAGCCGACGCCCGCGATGATCGAGGCGCCCTCGGGGCGCTCGCGCACGGCGAGCCCGATCAGGCCGAGATGCTCCTCGTCGGTCAGCGTGGCCGCCTCGCCGGTCGTCCCGGCGACGACGAAGCCGTCCGAGCCGTTGGCCGCCAGGTGGTGCATCAGGGCGACGAACGCGTCGTCGTCGACGCGCTGAGCGCTGTCGAAGGGTGTGACGATGGCCGTCAGGATGGCGCCGAGCGAGGCCACGGGGTGAGCCTAGCGGCTCGGCGCGTGTGTCCGCCCGCCGCTGCACACTTGGATGCATGCCCCCGTCCCGGCCTGCCGCGACCGCACGCGAGGAGGCCGGAGCCCCGGCTGACCCGTCGGCGCGCAGCCTGCACGCGGAGGTGATGGCGCTGCGCTGGACCGCCCCCGAGGGCGGGTTCGCGGTGGTCGGCGCGCTGACCGACGACGGAGAGGAGGTCACGCTCACAGGGACGCTCGACCACGTCCACGAGGGCGAGCTGCTGGAGGTCCGGGGCGCGTGGCGCCGTCACGCCAAGCACGGCTGGCGCTTCGAGGTCGAGCGCGTGCGCTCGGCAGGCCCCGTCAGCGAGGCGGCGCTGCTCAACGTCCTCTCCGCGGTCAAGCACGTCGGCCCCAGCGGCGCGGCCTGGCTGCTGGAGCGCCACGGCCCGGACGTGCTCGAGATCGTCGACCGCGAGCCGCGCGCGCGGCTGCGCGAGGTTCCCGGGATCGGCCCCGCACGGATCGGCGCGGCCGTGCGTTCATGGGAGCGCCAGCGCGGGCGCCGCGCGCTGCGGCTGTTCCTCTCCGAGCACGACGTGCCGGCTGCGGCGGCGGCGCGGATCGAGCGGGCCTTCGGGCCGGAGGCGATCGATCGCCTCCGTGCCGACCCGTACGCCGCAGCCGAGGTGGAGGGCGTCGGCTTCGCGACCGCCGACGCGCTCGCCCGGGCGCTGGGAACCGACCCCGCAGCACCGGAGCGCCTCGACGCCGGCGTGCTGCACGCGCTCGAGGTCGCCGGCGGCGACGGGAACTGCCTGCTCCCGCGCGAGGAGCTTGCGCGCCGCGCCGCGGGGCTGCTCGGCACGGACGTCGAGGACCGGCTGGACGAGCTCGTCGCGCGCGGTCGCCTGGTCGCCGACGGCGACCTGCTCGCGGACCCGGCGATGGACCGGCTCGAGCGCCGCCTCGCCGCTCGTGCACGGGCGCTCGTCGACGATGACGCGCCGCTCTCGCTGAGGCGGATGGAGCGGCCGGCCGATGGTGCGTTCGTCCCCACCGACGCCCAGTGGGCGGTCGTCGACGCGGTTCTCGCGAGCCGCCTGGCGATCCTGACCGGTGGCCCGGGCACCGGCAAGACCGCCACGATGCGCGCGCTCGTCGACCTCGTGAAGTCCAACAGCCGGACCGTCCGCCTCTGCGCACCGACCGGCAAGGCGGCGCGGCGCCTCGCCGAGACGACCGGCGCACAGGCAACGACGATCCACCGGTTGTTGGGCTGGGTCCCCGGCGAGGGCTTCGAGCGCGGCCCAGAGGACCCGATCCCCGGCACGGACGTGCTCGTCGTCGACGAGGCGAGCATGCTCTCCGTCCAGCTCGCCGACGCGCTGCTCGGCGCTGTCGGGCCGCGCACCCATGTGCTGCTCGTGGGCGACGTCGACCAGCTCGCCCCGGTCGGCCCGGGGCGCGTCCTGCAGGATCTGATCGAGTCCGGCCTCGTCCCGACGGTGCGTCTGACCGAGGTATTCCGCCAGGCCGCGCGCTCGCTGATCGTGCGTGCCGCCCACGCGATCAACGCCGGTGAGGCGCCGCCGACGAAGGCCGGCCCGGGCGACCTGCGCGACTTCTACGTCATCAGCCACGAGCAGCCCGAGGCGATGTTCGAGGAGATCGTCGGACTCGCTGCCGAGCGCCTGCCGCGGCATTACGGGCTCGGCGCGGCGTCCGACGTGCTCGTCCTCTCGCCGATGCACAGGGGCCCGGTCGGCGTCGACGCGCTGAACACCGCGCTGCGCGCCCGGCTGAACCCCGCCGGTGCGCCGATCCCGGGGACGCCGCTGCGCGTCGGCGACCGCGTGATCCAGACCCGCAACGACCACGAGCGCGAGCTGATGAACGGTGAGCTCGGCGTGCTCGCCCACCACGACCGCGAGCGCGAGCGCGTCCTGCTGGCCTGCGACGATGGCCGGCGCATCGCGCTGGGCATCGACGAGCTCGCCACGCTGCGCCTCGCCCACGCGATCTCCGTGCACAAGGCCCAGGGGAGCCAGGCGCCGGCGGTGATCGTCCCGGTGTTCCGCGGGCACCACGTGATGCTGACCCGCAACCTGCTCTACACCGCGGTCACCCGCGCCGAGCGCGTTTGCGTGCTCGTGACCCAGCCCGGTGCCCTGCGCACAGCGCTCAGCCGGCTCGACACCAGGCGGCGCTACACCCGGCTCGCGCGTCTCGTGCGCGAGGGGTGAGCAGTCGGCGGCTCAGGCGTACGGGTGCCCGGAGGTGTTCGTGTCGACGTGCAGGAGGCCGAGCATGCCCTCCAGGACGGACTCGCGTGCGCCGGGGCGGCTCGCCGCCGCCGGCGGAGCAGCCTCGCGCGGCGGCACGGCGACGTGGTGGACCACCGCGTCGGTCAGCCGGCGCACGCGCGCGGGAAGCCCCGCCGCCAGCCATTGCGAGGAGCCCTGCTCGAGCGTCGCCACGATGATCTCGTCGTAGCGGGCGTTGTCGTACTCCTCCTCGATGGCGATCACCGGGTCCTCGGGGCCGAGGCGGCATTCGGCCACGATGCCGCCG
Source organism: uncultured Solirubrobacteraceae bacterium (assembly GCA_963809525.1). GTDB lineage: Bacteria > Actinomycetota > Thermoleophilia > Solirubrobacterales > Solirubrobacteraceae > F1-60-MAGs163. The sequence goes on from CAWEJY010000008.1 coordinate 121,040, forward strand.
GCGTCGAGCAGCGCCACGGCGGCTTCGGCGCGCGCGCGCGAGGTCTCGCGGTCGGCGTGGGCCGTCGGCACCAGCAGCGTGAAGGCGACCGGGCCCGCCGTCGCGCGTTGCCTGAGCGCATCCACCAGGGTCGGGGTGCCGACCGTGCGGTTCGCCAGAACCAGGATGTGCGTCGTGTAGGCCATCACCGTCCCCACACGTCGCTCGTGTGGATCGACCGAATGTATCGCGCTCCGCTTGCCCGGGCAACGGATGGATGAGCGTCTTGGAATCACTGCAGCGCGTCGGTGTAGCGCCGCGGCACGCGCGGCTCCCCCACCCCATCCTCGCGCTCCCACAGCGTAACCACGACGAGCTCGCCGCCGGCACGGTCCAGACGGCAGACGAAGACGAGCGCGCGGTCGACCAGGTCGGCCACGTAGAGCGAGCCGCGCGCGCCGCCGGCCCCCGGCGGCGGGGTCTCGCTCGTGCGGCCCGCCTCCCACGCGCGCCGCACCCGGGCGATGATCTCCCCGCGCGGGTCGACCTCGCCGCTGCGCCCGCCGATCCGCTGGCGGAACCGCTCCGCCGCGTGGTCGGTCACCGCGATCAGCACGCCCGCAGCTCCACGCGGTAGCGCGCGGCCGGCTCATCCCAGGGCTGCGGCTCGTTTCCGGGACCTCCGGGATCGAGCCTCCACCCGCGACGCTCGTAGAACGCGCGCGCCTGGCCGTTCTCCGCGAAGACCCAGAGCGTGGCGCACGCGCAGCCGCGGTCGGCCAGGCGCCGGGCGGCGTGGCCGAGCAGCAGCGTGCCCAGTCCCGCGCCCTGCGCCGGCGGGTCGACGTAGAGCGCGTCGAGCGACCCGGTCAGCGGCGTCGCGTCGCGGTCGGCGCTCGCGCTGATCGCCGCATACCCGGCGATCCGCCCGCCGGCCTCGGCGACCCAGACCTCGCGCCCGGGCTCCTGGATGCGCGCGGTCCAGCGCGGCGTCAGGTTCTCAACGGTCCGCTCGGCCAGCGCCTCGGGCGAGACGAAGTCCGTGTGGGAGTGCCACCAGGTGCGCACGGCGATGCCGGCGATCGCCTCGGCGTCGGCGACCCGTGCGCGCCTGAGCCTCACAGCAGATGCTCGAGCCCGACGACCGGCGAGTCGGTCAGCGAGCCGACGCGGCGCACCGCGAGCAGCACACCCGGCATGAACGATCCGCGCCCGAGCGAGTCGTGGCGGATCGTGAGCGTCTCCTCCAGGCCACCGAAGATGACCTCCTGGTGGGCGACGAGCCCGGGCAGGCGCACCGAGTGGATCGGCACGTCCGCGTCCATCGCCGGGCGCATCAGGCTCGCCGTGCGCGCCGCGGTGCCGCTGGGGGCGTCGAGCTTGCGGTCGTGGTGCAGCTCGATGATCTCGGCCTTCTCGAAATGCTCGGCGGCCTGCGCGGCGAAGCGCATCATCAGGACGGCGCCGATCGCGAAGTTCGGCGCGATGAAGACGTTGGCGCCCGTCTCGGCGCGCAGCGGCTCGGGGTCGAACCCCGTCGTCCCGATCACGACGTGCACGCCGGCGCGCAGACACTGCAGCGCGTTCTCGAGCGCCGTGCCCGGCGTCGTGAAGTCGATGACGACGTCCGCGCCCGGCAGCACGTCGGCGAGCGTCGTGTCCAGCGCGGGGTCGGCGCGGCCCGTGAGCTCCATGTCGGCGGCCCCCTCGACCGCAGCGCAGACGGCCTGGCCCATCCGCCCTGCGGCACCCGCAACGGCGACGCGGATCGGCGCGCTCATTCAGGCCACCTCGGCGAGCGCGGGCGCGATCGGCGTGAGCGCGGCGCGGAAGGCGTCCTCCCGCGGCCCGATGCCGGCGGCGCTGATCCGCTCGGGCGCGTAGAGCTCGCGGACCAGGCCGACGACGTCGTCGGCCGTGACGGCGTCGACGCGCTCGATCATCTCGTCGACGCTCAGCACCGGGAGGCCAGCGAGCACGGCGCCGCCCAGACGGCTCATCCGCGCCGAGGTGGACTCGAGCGCGAGCACGAGGCGGCCCTGCGCGTTCTCCTTCGCCCGCACGAGCTCGTCGGGGGCGATGCCGTCCTGGCGCAGGCGCTCGAGCTCCTCGCCGATGACGCGCATGCCGACCTCGACGTTCTCCGGGCGCGTCCCGAGGTAGATGCCGACCTGGCCGGTGCTCGCGAACGACTGGTGGAAGGAGAAGATGCTGTAGGCCAGCCCGCGGCGCTCGCGGACCTCCTGGAACAGGCGCGAGGACGACGTGCCGCCGAGCACCGTGTCGAGCACGCGCATCGCGTAACGGCGCTCGTCGTCGCGCGCGATGCCCGGAGCGCCCAGCGCGAGGTGGTACTGCTCGGTGTCCTTGGCGATGAAGCGCAGCGTCGAGGTCGCCGCGTCGCCGGCCTCGGGCGCCGGCGGCGCGGCGGGCGCCCGGCGCCCGGGGCGGTCGAAGCCCTGCGCGGCCCTGGCGAGTCGGACCAGCGTGCTGTGGTCGATCGAGCCGGCGGCGGCGATGACGAGATCGCCGGGTGCGTAGCGCTCGGTGTGGAAGGCCTTGAGCCCGTCGGCGCTCGCCGACGTCACGCTCTCGCGCGTGCCGATCACCGGGCGCCCGAGCGGGTGACCCGGGAACACCGCCTCGCCGAGGACGTCGAACACGAGGTCGGTGGGGTCGTCCTCGTACATCGCGATCTCCTCGACCACGATCTTCCCCTCGGCCTCGAGCTCGTGGCGCTCGATCAGCGGGCGCCAGACCATGTCCGCCATCACGTCGAACGCGCGCTCGAGGTGGACGTCGAGCACGCGCGTGTAGACCGACGTCGACTCCTTGCCGGTGCCGGCGTTCAGCTCGGCGCCCATCCCGTCGAAGATCTGGTCGATCTCCAGCGAGGCGTAGCTGTCGGTTCCGCGGAACAGCATGTGCTCCAGCAGATGGGACCAGCCGGCGGCGGGCTCGTCCTCCATGGACGAGCCCGTGCCGACGAAGAAGCCCAGGGCGGCGGATCGCACGGAGGGCATCTCCTCCGTGACGATCCGGACCCCTGACTCCAGGGTGGTGAGGCGGTGACCGGAGGTCACGACCCCTGACCGGTCAGCCGCGATCGGGATCGCTGTCGCCGCGACGGTGGCGTGGGCGGCCGGAGCCGCGCTCGCCGCCGCGCCCGCCGCGGTCGCCGCCGCCGTTGCGGTCACGCCGCGGGCCGCGGTCGCCGCCGCCCCCGCCGCTCGAGACGACCGAGGCGAGCTCCTCGTTGGACTTGCCGGCGATCGACGGGTCGTCGGCAAGGCGCAGGCCGATGCGGCCGCGCTCGCGGTCGACCTCGACCACCTTGACCTGGATCTCGTCGCCGCGGTTGAGCACGTCCTCGACGTTCTCGACGCGCTGGCCCGGCGAGACGTTGGAGATGTGAAGCAGTCCGTCGGTGCCCTTGGCCAGCTCGACGAAGGCGCCGAAGGTCGTCGTCTTGACGACCTTGCCGGTGAACTCGTCGCCGACCTCGACCTCCTTCATCATCGAGCGGATCCGCTCGGCCAGTGCCTCGCCGAGCTCGCCGTTGGCCGAGTAGATCAGCACGGCGCCCTCGTCGTTGACGTCGATCTGCGACTCGAACTCGTCCGAGAGGCCGCGGATCGTCTCGCCGCCCTTGCCGATCAGCAGGCCGATCTGCGAGGGGTCGATCTGCACCTGGATGATGCGCGGGGCGTGCGGCGAGAGCTCGGCGTTCGGCTCCGCGATCACGGCCTTCATCTGGCCCAGGATGTTCAGCCGGGCGTCACGCGCCTGGCTGAGCGCGTCGCGCAGGATGTCGAACGTCAGGCCCGAGATCTTGATGTCCATCTGGATCGCGGTGATGCCCGCCTCGGTGCCGGCGACCTTGAAGTCCATGTCGCCGAGGTGATCCTCGACGCCGGCGATGTCGGTGAGGACGATGTAGTCGTCGCCCTCCTTGATCAGGCCCATCGCGATGCCGGCGACCGGCGCCTTGATCGGGACGCCCGCCTGCATCAGCGACAGCGACGACCCGCAGACCGACGCCATCGAGGACGAGCCGTTGGACTCGAGGATGTCCGAGACCACGCGGATCGTGTACGGGAAGTCGTCCGTGCTGGGGACGACGGGGACCAGCGCGCGCTCGGCGAGTGCGCCGTGGCCGATGTCGCGGCGCTTGGGCCCGCGCATGAAGCCGGCCTCACCCACCGAGAAGGGCGGGAAGTTGTAGTGGTGCCAGTAGTAGCGGTTCTTCTCCAGACCGAGGGTGTCGAGCCGCATCTCCTCCTTCATCGTGCCCAGCGTCGCGACCGAGATGGCCTGCGTCTGACCGCGGGTGAAGAGCGCGGAGCCGTGCGTGCGCGGGGCGACGCCGACCTCGATGGAGATGTCGCGGATCTGGTCGGCCGAGCGCCCGTCGGGGCGCTTCTTCTGGACGGCGATGCGGTTGCGGATCGTCGCCTTCTCGAGCTTGGCGAATGCGGCCTGCGCCTCGGCGCGCCTGGCGGCGTGGTCGGCGGCCTCGGGGTCGCCGGCGTAGTGCTCGACGATCGCCTCCTCGACCTCCTTCGTGGCGTCCTGGCGCGCGAGCTTGTCCTCGACCTGCGTGGCGGCGTCGAGCGCGGCGCCGTGCGAGGCGCGGATCGCGTCGAGCAGCGACTCGTCGATCGACGGAGCCTCGACGACGATCTTCTCCTTGCTGGCCTTGGCGGCGAGGTCGCGCTGGAGCGCGCAGAGCTTCTTGATCTCGCCATGGGCGATGTCGAGCGCGTCGAGGATCTCGGCCTCCGAGATCTCGGTGGCGCCGGCCTCGACCATGAGGATCGCGTCCTCGGTGCCGGCCACGACGAGGTCGAGGTCGGTTTCACTCAGGAGCGACTCCTCCGGCGGGTTGACGACGAAGTTGCCGTCGATCTTCCCGATGCGCACGGCGCCGACGGGCGTCGGGAGCGGCACCTCGGAGATCATCAGCGCGGCGGACGCGCCGTTCATCGCGAGGATGTCGTAGGAGTTGACGTGGTCGATGCTCAGCGGGAGCGCGACCAGCTGCGTCTCGTAGTGCCAGCCCTTGGGGAACAGCGGGCGGATCGGACGATCGATCATGCGCGCGGTGAGCGTGCCCTTCTCGCCCGCGCGGCCCTCGCGCTTGAAGAACGAGCCGGGGATCTTGCCCGCGGCGTACATGCGCTCCTCGACGTCGACGGTCAGCGGCAGAAAGTCGACGTCGCGCAGGTTGCCGACGGTCGCGGTGCAGAGCACCATCGTGTCGCCCTGGCGCACGACGACGGCTCCGCCGGCCTGCTTCGCCAGCTTTCCGGTCTCGAAGGAGATCTCGGAACCGGCGATCTCGACGGAGACCGTTGTCACGGCTTGCGTACTCATGAAGTTGTGAACCCTCTTTCGCGAGCCGTCTTCGGATCCCACGGCCCGTATCTCATTGCTTCTCTCTGTATCCGAACCCGCCCATCGTAGCTGCGTCGGCGAGGAATGTGGGATCGGGTGCGCCCTGGTGCACCTCGTCGCCGATCACGAGCGCCGGGGTCGTCGCCGCGCCGGCGCGCAGCGCCTGCCGGACGTCGCGCTCGACGCGCGCGAGCGTCGCCGGGTCGCGCCGGTCGGCGTCGAAGCGCTCGACATCGAGCCCGAACCGCTCGCACAGCGCCCACAGGTGCGGGTCGTCCAGGTGCCCCTGGTCGGCGTAGAGCGCGTCGTGGAAGGGCCAGAAGGCGCCCTGGCGCGCGGCGGCCTCGGCGGCGAGCGCGGTCGCGAGCGCGCGCGGGTGGCGCGCGCGCAGCGCGAAGTGGCGAAAGCAGGTGCGCACGGGCGCGACCCGGAGCCGCTCGGCGGCCACGGCGCAGCGCGGGCAGGTGAAGTCGGCGTAGACGATCACGAGCGGCGCGCCGGAGGGGCCGCGGACGTGGTCGTCCCCGCCGAGCGGCGGCACCGGGGCGCTGGTGAGCTCGCGCATCGTCGCCAGCCTACGATCCGCGGCGGCCGCGGCGCCGTACCCCACGGGAATGCGCATCCACACGGTCAGGCGCGAGCAGCTGCTCGACGGCACCCCGGACGAGGTCTTCCCGTTCTTCGCCGACGCGCACAACCTCGAGGCGATCACGCCGCCGCTGCTGCGCTTCACGGTCATCACCCCGCGCCCGATCCCGATGCAGGCCGGGACGCTGATCGAGTACCGCCTGCGCGTGCACGGCCTTCCGGTGCGCTGGCAGACGCTGATCCAGGAGTGGACCCCCGGCGAGCGCTTCGTCGACGTCCAGCTGCGCGGCCCCTACGCGCTGTGGCACCACACGCACGAGTTCGAGAAGGCCGGCGAGGGTCGCACGCGCATGACCGACACCGTGCGCTACGCGATCGGCTTCGGCAGCGCGGGCGAACTCGCCCGGCGGCTGATCGTCGCACGCGATGTCGCGGCGATCTTCGAGTACCGCGCGCAGGTCATCGCGCCGCTGGTTGCCGCGGACATCGCGGTGCGGGCCCCCGCGAGCGTCGGCTGCGCCGACGGTCTTTGATCTGCGCTCGCAGATCAACCGCGTGTCGGCTGCGCCGACGGTCTTTGATCTGCGCTCGCAGATCAACCGCGTGTCGGCTGCGCCGACGGTCTTTGATCTGCTCTCGCAGATCAACCGCGTGTCGGCTGCGCCGACGGTCTTGATCTGCTCTCGCAGATCAAACCCTTTCAGGGGGACGTCACGTGGGGACGTCACGAAAGCAGGTCGAAGACCACGTTGACGCCCGGCAGCACGCCCGGGTTCTCAGCCAGATAGCTGGCCGTCACGACGCCGTCGGGTCCGATCACGACGATCGCGCGGTTCGTCATCCCGCCGGGCTCGAAGTAGGCCCCGAAGATGCGTGCCGCTGCGCCCTTGGGCTCGAAGTCGCTGAGCTGCGGGATGCTGACGCCGAGCTTCTCGCGGAAGGCGGTCTGCGCGTACGAGGCGTCCGTCGAGACGCCGTAGATGTCGGCGCCCGTCGCCCGGATCTCGCCGAGCGCCTCCTCGTAGACCTGGAACTGGTCGGTGCAGGTGGGGCTGAAGGCGAACGGGTAGAAGACGAGCACCGTCGTCTTCCCCTCGAGGTCGAGGTTCGTGAACGGGACGCCGTCCTCGGTCCTCAGCTCGAAGGCCGGAACCTTGGTGCCCGGCGCGATGATCGCCACTGCTACTTGCGCAGGCCGAGCTCGCGGACCAGGCCGCGGTACGCCTCGAGGTCGCTCTTCTGCAGGTAGTTCAGCAGGCGGCGACGCTGCCCGACCAGCATCAGCAGGCCACGCCGCGAGGCGTGATCCTTCTTGTGGTCGCGCAGGTGCTCGGTGAGGTCGTTGATCCGCTGCGTGAGCAGCGCGACCTGGACGCGGGTGTTGCCCGTGTCGGCCTCGTTCGCCCCGAACTGGGCGACGATCTCACGGGTCTTCTCAGGCGAAAGCGTGGTCATGTGCGGCGAAGAACGGTAGCAGCACGCCTGCGAACCCGGTGCCCGGTTCTCACGAAGCGGCGGAGGCCACGGCGCGCGCCTCCTCGACGTCGAGCCCCATCTGCTCGACGAGCGCGTCGACGTCCTGAAAGCGCCGCTCGCCGCGCAGTCGCGTCAGGAACTGCACCCGCAGGCCGGTGTCGTAGAGGTCGCCGTCGAAGTCCAGGATGAAGGTCTCGATCAGCTCGCCCAGGCCGCTGTTGAAGGTCGGGCGCACCCCGACGTTTACCGCGGCCGCGTGCCAGGCCCCGTCGGCGGTGCGCGCGCGACAGGCGTACACGCCGTGGCCCGGCGTGCATGCGCCCTCGCGCGGCACGAGGTTCGCGGTCGGGAAGCCGAGCGCCCGCCCCCGCTCGTCGCCGTGCGTCACCGGGCCGTCGACCACGAACGGCTCGCCGAGCAGGCGGCCGGCGTACTCGAGCGCTCCGCCGAGCACGAGTCCGCGGATGTGGCTGGAGCTGACGACCTCGCCGTCGACCTCCAGCAGCGGCACGACGCGCGTCTCGAAGCGCCCGTCGGCGCGCAGCAGCTCCGGGTTCCCCTGGGCGCGGTGGCCGAAGTGGAAGTTCTCCCCGACGCTGACGTGCGTGGCGCCGAGGCGCCCGACGAGCACGTCGTCCAGGAACTCCTGGGCGCTGCGGCCGGAGAACTCGCGGTCGAACGGGATCACGATGAGCTCGTCGACGCCGAGGCCGCCGACGAGCTCGGCCTTGCGCTCAAGCGTCGTCAGCAGCTTCGGTTCGCTGCCCGGGGCCACGACCGAGACCGGGTGCGGATCGAACGTCAGGACGGTGTCCGCGCCGGCGATGACCTCGCGGTGGCCGAGGTGGACGCCGTCGAACGTGCCGACGGCCACGCGCCGCGGGCGTGGCGCGACATCGGGGAGCAGGGTGATCCTCACGCCCGGAACCCTACGACGGGCTTGAGCAGGCCGTCCTCCCGCTGCTGTGCGAGGGCGATCGGGCCGTCCTCGTCGAGCAGCATGATCTCGGCCGGCCCGTCCGGGAGCTCCCACCCCGGGCGCGGGGGCGCGACGGGCCGCGGCGGCCCGATCGCCACGCCGTTGGCGGCGCGGCGCGCGTCGTCGCCCTCAAGGCGCAGCGAGGCGAAGAAGCCCAGCGCCTCCTCCATCGGGATCACCGCCGCCGGGTCGGCATCCTCGACGCGCAGCGCGCCGATCCGCGTGCGCCGGAGCTCCTCGGTGTAGGCGTCGCCCAGGTCGGCGATCAGGCTGCGCACGTACGTCCCGGACGAGCAGACGATCCGAAAGCACGCCCGGTCGTCCTCGCGCCACAGCTCGTCGAAGGCGTAGACGGTCACCCGGCGCTCGGGGACGACGACCGTCTCCCCCCTGCGCACGCGCTCGTAGGCGCGGGTGCCGTCGATGCGGATCGCGCTGTAGGCGGGCGGGCGCTGGCTGATCGTCCCGGTCGGCAGCACCAGCTCGCCGGGCGGTCCGGTACCGGTCTGCGTGATCTCGCCGTCGGGGTCGCCGGTCGTCGAGACCGCGCCGAAGCGGGCGACGGCGACGTACTCCTTGGGCAGTGCCGTGAAGAACCGCTGCACGCGCCGCGCACGCCCGACGAGCACGATCAGCAGCCCGGTCGCGAATGGGTCGAGCGTGCCGGCGTGCCCGGCCTTGCGCTCCCCCAGGCCGCGGCGGACCATCGTCGTGATGTCGTGCGAGGTGCGGCCGGCGGGCTTGTCTGCGAGGACGATGCCGTCCATGAAGGCCATCCGCCCCCGGCGCTGTCAGAGCTGCGCCGCGACCTGCTCGCGCAGGAAGCTCACGAGCTCGGCCGGCGTGAGCGCGGTCGAGAAGCCGGCGGCCGCCTTGTGGCCCCCACCGCCGCCCGCACGCGAGATCACGGAGACGTCGACGTCGCCGTCCCCGGAGCGCAGCGAGACCTTCCAGCGGCCGCTGCCGTCGAGCAGTTCGCGGGCGAGCGCGGCGACCTTCGTCCCCTCGATCGCGCGCAGGCGATCGACGACGCCCTCGGTGTAGCTCTCCTCGGCGCCGGTCTGGCGGAAGTCCTCGGCGCTCAGTTGCGTCATCGTCAGCGCGCCGCCGACATAGCGCGAGGTGCGCGAGAGCGCGAGCGCGAAGAGCCGCAGCTTGGGCTCCGGCCAGCCCTCGTAGATGCGGCGGTAGATCGCGCTGACGTCGATGCCCGCATCGATCATCTCGGCGGCCATGATGTGTGCGCGCGCCCCGGTGTTCTCGTACATGAAGCGCCCGGTGTCGGTGATCAGGCCGACGTACAGCGACGCCGCGACCTCGCGCGTGAGCGCCACGCCGAGGCTGCGCATCAGGTCCCAGACGATCTCTGCGGTGCACGAGGCGTCCTCGACGACGTGGTTGACCGTCCCGAAGCGCGTGTTGTCGTGGTGGTGGTCGATGTTGAGGATCTCCGCATCCTCGCTGCGGAAGGCCTCGACGGGGTTGCGGTCGATGTTGCCGCAGTCCAGGAAGACGATCGTGCGGTCCTCGACGTCCGCGGGCACCTCGGAGACGACCCCGGCGAGATCCATCCAGCGGTACTCGTAGGGCAGCGGGAACTCGCCGGCGCAGATGAACATGACGGCGTCCTTGCCGAGCGCCGTGAGGATGCCGTGCATCGCGGTGAGCGAGCCCAGTGCGTCGCCGTCGGGGTGCTCATGGGTCAGCAGCACGAACCGCTCGCGGTCGCGCAGCGCCTCGAGCACCTGCTCGCGGGCGTCCACGCCCGTCGTCTCGGGCGTCGTGCTCACGCCGTCCCCTCCGACCCTTCGACCGTTTCCCTGATCAGCGCCTCAAGCCGCGCGGCGCGCAGCGCGGTGTCGTCGAGCTCGAACTCGAGCGTCGGCGTGCGCTTCAGGCGCAGCTGACGGCCCACCTCACGCTGCAGGATCCCGTGGGCCGAGCGCAGGCCCTCGAGGCACGCCCCACGCGCCTCCTCGTCGCCGAGGACGCTCACGTGGACCCGCGCCTGACGCAGGTCCGGACTGGTGTTGACGTCAGTGACCGTCACGAACCCGACCCGGGGATCCTTCACGTGCTTGGTGATCGTGTCGGCGAGGACCTCTCGAACGGCCTCATCGACGCGGCGCATCCTTGCGCTTCTCATCCTAGCCCCCGAATGTCCTCGAAGGAGACGAGCGTCCGCTCGATGCGCACGCCCTGGGGGAAGCGGGCCTCGAGCCAGCGCACGATGCGGTCGACGGACGCATCGAGCGTCGTCGCCGAGCCGCCCGTCAGGGCGGCCGCGAGCGTCGAGCGCTGCCAGGCGTCGTGGTGGTCGACCTCGGCCACCGTCAGCCCGTGCCGGCCGTGGAGCTGCGCCTTCACGGATTGAAGCTCGCTGCGCTTGGCCTTCAGGCTGCCCGCACCGGGAAAGTGCAGGTGAACCAGCAGCAGGGCCGCGTACGCGCCCACGGGGACGTCAGCCGAGCTCGCGCTCGACCTTGCGCGTCTCGAAGGCCTCCAGCACGTCGCCCTCCTTGACGTCCTGGAAGTTCGCCAGCACGATGCCGCACTCGAAGCCGGAGGCGACCTCGCGCACATCCTCGTTGAAGCGCTTCAGGCTCGCGAGCGTCGTCTCGTAGACGACGGTGCCGTCGCGCACGACGCGGATCCGCGCGTTGCGCGTGATCTTCCCGTCCGTGACGTAGCAGCCGGCGATCGTGCCGATCCTCGAGGCCTTGAACGTCTGGCGCACCTCGGCCTGGCCGAGCGTGTCCTCGACCTCCTCGGGCTCGAGCATCCCCGACATGGCGTCGCGCAGCTCGTCGAGCGCCTTGTAGATGACCGCGTAGGTGCGGATCTCCACGCCCTCGCGCTCGGCGACGGCGCGCGCGTCGCCGACCGGGCGCACGTTGAAGCCGAGGATGATCGCGTCGGACGCGGCGGCGAGCATGACGTCGGACTCGTTGATGCCGCCGACGCCGCCGTGGATGATGTTGACGACGACCTCGTCCTGGGGCAGCTTGGCGATCTCGTCCTCGAACGCCTCGAGCGAGCCGGAGACGTCCGCCTTGAGCACGAGGTTGAGATCCTTCAGGACGCCCTCCTGGATGCCCTGGAAGAGCTCGTCGAAGGAGACCTTGCGGCCGGCACGGCGCGCCTGCGCCTCGTTCTTGAGGCGGATCGACCGCTCGTTCGCCTGCTGGCGGGCGACCCTGTCGCTCTCGACTGCGCGCACGTACTCGCCGGCGTCCGGGACGCCATCGAAGCCGAGCACCTCGACCGGGTCACCGGGCCTGGCCTCCTCGGTGCGCGCGCCGGTGTAGTCCTGCATCGCGCGGACCTTGCCCCAATGGGGCCCGGCGACGAGCGAGTCGCCGACGCGCAGCGTGCCGCGCTGGATCAGCACGGTCACGACCGGGCCGCGGCCCGGGTCGAGCTTGGACTCGATCACGACGCCGCTGGCCTCGGCGTCGGGGTTGGCCTTCAGCTCCTCGAGCTCGGTGACCACGAGGATCGTGTCGAGCAGGTCCTCGAGGCCGACGTGCGTCTTGGCCGACACGTCGACGTACTCGGTCTCCCCGCCCCAGTCGGAGGGCTGCAGGCCGCGCGTGGTCATCTCGGTGCGCACGCGCGTCGGGTCGGCGCCCTCCTTGTCGATCTTGTTGACCGCGACGATGACCGGGACCTCCGCAGCCTTCGCGTGGTCGATCGCCTCGTCGGTCTGCGGCTTGGGCCCGTCGTCGGCGGCCACCACGACGACGGCGACGTCGGTGACCTTCGCGCCGCGGGCGCGCATGGCGGTGAACGCCTCATGGCCCGGGGTGTCCAGGAAGGTGATCGTGCGGTCCCCGTGGTGCACCTGGTAGGCGCCGATGTGCTGGGTGATGCCGCCGGCCTCGCCGGCGACGACGTCCGCCCGGCGGATCGCGTCCAGCAGGGAGGTCTTGCCGTGGTCGACGTGACCCATGATCGTGACGACCGGCGGGCGCTCGACGAGGTCGGCCTCGGCGTCGTCGAACTCCGGCTCGAGCTCGTCCTCCTCGGACGCGCCGACGATCTCGACCTCCTTGCCCAGCGCCTCGGCGAGGATCAGGATCGCCTCGTCGGACAGCGTCTGGGTGAGCGTCGCCATCTCGCCCATGGTCATGAGCTGCTTGATGATCTCGGGGACGCCCACGCCGAGGTACTCGGCGACGTCCTTGACGGTCGAGCCCGAGGCGATCTTCACCTCGTCGGTGGCGCTCTGCGCTGAGGTGTCCAGTTCCTGCAGCGGCGTGTCGTCGAAGCGCCGACGGCCGCGGCGGCGCGGACGGCGCTGCGGGAAGCCGCCGACGGGCGGGCCGCCGGGGCCGCCGGGCCCGCCGGGGCGCCGCGATGCCTGGGAGTCGATGACGACGCGGCGCTTGCCGCCGGCACCGGCGCCTGCGCCGCCTTCGCGCAGGCCGCCGCGCAGCCCGCCGGGCCGCGTCGGGCCGGTCTTGGTCTCGTCGCGCTTGGGCTTCTTGGGCGGCTCTGGGACGGAGATGATCTTCGGGCCCGCGCCGGGAGCCGGCGGCTCGGCGTGCGGGACGATCTTCACCGGGGCGGTCGGCGTCGTCGAGCTGCCGGCGTTGACGTCGGGCTCGGCGGCTGGTGCCTCCACGGCGGGCGCCTGGGTCGCGGGTGCCTGCGCGACGGGCTCGGGCTCGGCCTTCGGGGCGCGCGGCTTCGGCGGCGGCGGCGCCGGGAACGCGGCCGTGCCGGCCGGGCGCGGCCGGGGAGCCTTCGGGGGCGCTGCCGCCGAAGCCTTGGCCGGGCGCACCGGCGCGGCCGGTGTCGCGGCCTTGGCCGCAGGGGCAGGCGTCGCGGCGGGCTGGGCGATGATCTTGGGGCCGGCCGGCGCTTCGGCGGCGGTCGCCGGCGCGGCCGGAGCCTTGGCGGCGCTGCGCGGATCGGACGGAAGCTGGGTCGCCGAGCCGGCGCGCGGGCGCGGCGGCGGCGGAGCGGGCGTCGGCGCGGCCGGGCCGCGACGGGTGGGGCGCGGCGGCGGCGGGGCGTCGGGCTCGAAGACGCGTCGCCCGGCCGGCATCGGCGGGGGGGCGTCGGGCTCGAAGACGCGTCGCTCGGGAACCGCCGGCGCGGGCGCGGCGGCCGGCGCCTTGGTGACCGGCACGGGCGCCTGACGGCGCAGCGAGGCGGGTGTCTTGGGCACCGCGGGAGCCTTCGGCGCGCGCGGCGCGGGCGCGCCGGGCCGGGCAGCACCGGCGGCGGGGACCGGCTTCACCGGAGCGGTCGCCTTGGGCGTCGCCGACGCCTTGACGGCGCCGCCGTTCATGCCGAGTGCCTTCAGCGCAGCGGCCTCGTCGACGCTCGAAGCAGCCGCCTTCGCCTCGATGCCCGCTGCCTGCAGGCGCTCGAGAACCTCCTTGCTGGGGAGGTTCTGTTCCTTGGCGATCTCATGTACGCGCTTCTTACCCACGAAGCCTCAATTCTACGAAGTCCTCGGAAATCTCGACACGGGCGCGAAATGCCCGCCCGAAGGCGCCTCGGCTCCTGGCCGTGGCACCACATGCTGCGTCGCAGACGTACGCCCCGCGTCCGCTCATCCGCGAGGCCGGATCGGCAACGACCCGGCCGTCGGCGAGCGCCAGCCGGACGAGGTCGCCTTTCGGCGCCGATCGGCCGCAGCCGATGCAGCGTCGCTGCGCGACGTGTGGAGCGCCGCCTATGCCGTCGGCTCCCCGGCCTCGCCGGCGGTGGCGTCCTCGGTGATGACGGCATCCTGCTCGACCGCGCCGTCGGCGGAGGGATCGAGGTCGGCGTTCGCGTCGACGGCCGCCTCGGCGGCGGCGGTCGCCGCATCCGCGGCCGCCTGCTCGGCGACCTGCGCCTCGAAGGTCGCGAAGGCGGCCTCCGCGCGGGCGACGATCTCGGCGACGTCCTCCTGGCTGAGGTCGGGGTCGGCGAGCTGGCCGACCTCGTCGTCGGTCAGGCTGGAGATCAGGCCGACCGAGCTGCCCGAGAAGCGCGACAGCGCCTGATGGGCGGGAAGGCCGCAGTAGGCCGAGCCGGGCAGCGAGGCGTTGGGGCAGCGGCGGCCGTTGGTGAGCACCGCGGCGCAGCGGCCGCCGGCCTCCTCCTCGTCATACGAGCTCTCCCCAGCGTCGGCGGCGAACTCGGTCTCCGAGCGGATGTCGATCCGCCAGCCGGTCAGGCGCGCAGCCAGCCGCGCGTTCTGGCCCTCGCGGCCGATCGCCAGCGAGAGCTGGTCGTCGGGGACGATGACCGTCGCCTGGCGGGCCTCGTCGTCGACGACGACCTCGCGCACGCGGGCCGGCGAGAGCGCCTTGGCGACGAAGCGGGCGGGCTCGTCGTTGTACGGGATGATGTCGATCTTCTCGCCGCGCAGCTCGGAGACGACCATGCGCACGCGCGAGCCGCGCGGGCCCACGCAGGCGCCGACCGGGTCGACACCGTCGGCGTATGAGACGACCGCGATCTTCGAGCGGTAGCCGGGCTCGCGGGCGACGTTCGCGATCTCGACGAGGCCGTCGGCGATCTCGGGCACCTCGAGCTCGAAGAGGCTCTTGATGAGCTCCGGGTCGCGGCGGCTGAGGATGATCGACGGGCCCTTCGTGGAGGGTGAGACCTCTTTGATCACGGCCTTGACGCGCTGACCGTGGTCGTAGCGCTCGCCGTCGACCTGCTCCGAGCGCGGGAGCAGCGCCTCGACGCGCTCGCGCAGCTGGACAAGCGTGTAGCGCGAGTCGGACTGCTGGACGATGCCAGTGACGAGCTCGCCGACGCGGTCGCGGTACTCCTCGAACATCATGTCCCGCTCGGCCTCGCGGATGCGCTGCAGGATGACCTGCTTGGCGGTCTGCGCGGCGATGCGGCCGAAGTCGTCCGGCGTGACGTCCTGCTCGGCGATCTGGTCGCGGTAGAGCGCGAACTTCTCCGGGTCGATCTCCGGCTCCTGGGGCTCGACGTACTCGCCGGTCTCCGGGTCGAGGTAGGTGCCCTCGTCGATCGTCTCGACGATCAGCTGGGCCTCGAGGCGCTCGGGAACGAGCAGCTCGATCACGCGGTACTCGCCCGTCTCGGGGTCGAGCTCCACGCGGGCGTACTTGGCTGCGCCGGGCTGCTTCTTGTAGGCGGACAGGAGCGCATCCTCGAGCGCGGCGATCAGCCGCTCGGGGCTGATGCCCTTCTCGGCGGCGAGCGCCCTCATTGCCTCCACGATCTCGCGCGACATGCTTCCTACTCCTCGACGAGGTTCGAACGATGGATGTCGTCGTACGCGATTGCGACGACGCCGGAGTCCGCGGCGATGGTGACCTCGCGCTCCGTGGCGCCGACCAGCTCGCCGGTGAAGCTTCTGCGCCCGTCCAGCGGGTCGCGGGTCCGCACCCGGGCGCGGCGCCCGAGGTAGCGGCGGTAGTGCTCGGGTTTGGCCAGCGGGCGCTCGCGGCCGGGCGACGAAACCTCCAGCGCGTAGCGCTCGCGCACCTCGGGCAGCGCGTGCGTGACTTGCTCGCACAGCGCCAGCGTGACGCCGTCGGGGTGGTCGATCGTCACGCGGGCGGTCGCACCGCGGTCGATGACCTCCACGAGCAGCACTTCGACGTCCGGCTCCGCCTCGGCGAGCCGCGCTTCGATCTCATGCTGCAGGGGGATCATCTGGATCATGAATGCGGGAACAAAAAAAGCGGGCGAGCGCCCACTTTCGGAACTGCAACGGCCGGAACGCCCGGCCTACGAAAGCTGTGCCGAGAGCGTAGCACCGCTCCCGCGGGCCGTGCGAACCGCGCGCCCCGCGCAATCCGGCACCCAGCGGGGTTCCCCGGACGGGCGCTACGCGGCGTCGGCGCGGCGTCGCGCGCGATCGCGATAGCGCCGGTAGTCCTCGCGCTCGGGCCGCAGCGTCGAGGCGAGCGCGAGCGGGTGGCGAGCCTCGTCGTGGCGCCCGAGCATCTGCAGTGAGCGGCCCAGGCAGAAGAGGGCGTAGTCGTTCGTCGGCGCCTGCTCGACGACGGCTTCGAACTCCTCGGCGGCCTCCTGGTAGCGCTGCGCGCCGAACAGCGCTCGGCCGAGCGCCTCGCGGACCGACGCCTTCAGCGGCTCGAGCTCCCGGGCACGCCGGAGCGGGACCGTGGCGGCGTGGAAGTCGCCGTCCTCGAGCAGGCGCGTGCCGTTGCGAAAGAGGTCGTAGGCCGACGGTCGGGCCATGCGGTCAGGGTACAGCCCGCGCCGGGGGCCTTCCCGGCCGCGCTGGGCGACGCGGGAGGCGCGGCGGGAGCGCCCACAGCGCGCGCAGGCGGCCAAGCGGACCCAGGCCGGCGGCGAGCTCGCGGCGCAGCGCGCGGCGCGCGCCCGGCGAGGGCGGAGGACCCCCGCGCCCGAAGCGCCGCGCGACGAGCGCGCCGAGGTAGTCGTGCGAGGCGCCGGCACCGGTCAGGGTCCGCTCCAGCTCGGTCAGCGTGACCTGCGGCGCGGGCGGGCGGCCGCTGCGCCGCAGCGCGCGCTCGAGCTCGGCGAGCTCCGGGTCACCGGCTCCGGCGGCGGCGCGCCGGCGGCGCAGCGCGGGCACGGCGACCGCAGCGGCCGCGAGCAGCAGCGCGAGCGCGATGCCGCCGGCGATCCTCGCCCACGGGGTGCCGGGAGTCGTGTTCCTCGACGCGGCCGGCGCTGACGACGACGGGGCGTCGGAGCCGAGCAGCCTGCGCCCGCGGCGCTGCGGCAGCCCCGCGGCGGCGTCGGCCGTCTGCTCGTGCGCGGGCGCGACGGCGGGCGTGGGATCGAAGGTGATCCAGCCCAGCTGTGGGAAGTACGCCTCGACCCAGGAGTGCGCATCGAGGTCGGTGACGACCCAGTCACCGGTGTTGCGGTCGAGGATCCCGGGGCTGAAGCCGGTCGCGACACGCGCCGGGATCCCCCCCATGCGCAGCAGGAGCGCCATCGCGCCCGAGAAGTGCTGGCAGTACCCGCGGCGGTCGTCGAACAGGAACGCGTCGAGCGGATTGGCGTGGCGGGCGGGCGTCTCGGTGTAGACGGCTCCGTCGCGCACGCGGCTCTGCACCGCCTGGACGAAGTCGTAGGGGCTCGTCGTGCGGGCACGCAGGCGCCGGGCGAGCGCGTAGATGCGGTGCAGTGCCGAGTGGCGGACGAAGCTGACCCCATCGCCCTGGCGGATGCCGACGCCCGGGAACGTGACGAGCGCCGCATCGGTGCTCCCCCACGGAGGGAAGCTCACCTCGATCGCCGAGCCTCCGGAGTCCCGCGGCGCGGCGCGGCCGTAGATGTCCGGGAGCTGCACGCGCAGCCACTCGCGCGCGAAGCTCGGGTAGTCGCTGCCGGCCTGGGCGAGCTGCGACGACGAGGGCCGCGGGGTGTACGCCGTGACGCTGTAGCTCGACCCGGGGCGCAGCGTTCCGCGATCCAGGACGAACGTGCCGCCGCCGTTGCCGATCGGCCGCGTCTGGGCGCGGCGGACCTGGAGCGCCTCGCCCGCGGTGACGAAGTCCGCGCTGAGCAGGCCGGCGTCGCGCACCTTGATCGTCTGGACCCACTGCGGGTTGCTCGGGTTGAGCTCGGTGTCCGGCTCGAAGGGCGCCACGGCGCCCGAATGACGCCACTCGCGCCCATCGAAGGTGTCGAGCACCTCGGCCTTCCAGTACGACGGGACCTGGGCGCGGATCCGCAGCAGCGTGTGGCCCGTGCGGGGCCAGTGCAGCGGGGCGTAGCTGTGGTTCCAGTCGTAGCTGGTCGTGCCCGCGTTGGCGATGTCGTCGGCGATGTGCTGGAAGTCGAGCCACGGGCGGTCGCGGACCAGCGCCGGCGCGAGCGCGGCGCCGACGACGGCCGCGAGCACGAGCAGGAACGCCGCGGGAATCAGCTGCGTGCGGCTCAGCCGGTCGGCGAACAGGAACGCGCCGAGCACGAGCATGAAGATCGCCCCCGCCAGGTAGGGCTTTGCCGGCGGGTGCTGGATCACCGCGAGGCCGTACAGCAGGCCGAGCGTCAGCGCCGCGGCGCGCACGCTGCCGGGAAGCTCGCCCCGCCCGTGCGGCCAGAACGCCTGCAGCGCGCCGATCATGGCGAGCAGGCCGCCGCCGAGCAGCAGCGTGCTGCGCACCCACGGGTCGCTGCCGTTGTAGGGGACCGGAGCGCCAGGCAGCGCCTGCAGACCGCCCGCGATCCCGGCCGCCAGGCGACCCCAGTGGGTCGGCAGCAGCAGCCGCGCCGGGACGCCCGCGAGCAGCAGCACCGCCGCGGCGAGGACGAGCGCCAGCGCGAGCAGCAGCGCCCCGCGCGCGCGGCCGTCGCGGCGCGCGATGCGCAGGAGCGCTGCGCCGGCGGCGACCGCGAGGGCGGCCGTGCCGAGCGCCCACAGCGACGCCGCCGGCGAAACCAGCCGGGCCCACGCGAGCGTCCCCACGACGCAGAACGGCACGAAGCCCGCCAGGCGCAGCCGCGCCTGATGGGCGGTGCTCATCCGGTCGGCCCGCGCCGCGCCGCGAACGCCGGCGGTGACGGCCGCGCTCGCCATCACGCCCCCGCCGCCCGGGCCGGTTGCGCGGCGCCCACGCGCCGCGTCCGCTCGAGCTCGTAGCCGGTGCAGCCGGCGACGGTGAACGCCGGGCGGCGTCCCGGCACCGTCCCGGGGACGACCAGCATCCGCACGACGCCGGAGGCGCGCGCCAGCGCCCGCGGCGGCTCGCGCAGCGCCCGCGCGGCGACCCAGATGATCGCGCGCCGCCGGCCCGCGAGCCCTTCGGCGGCGGGGCCCTGACCGACCGGCGCGAGCGCCAGGCGCACGTGCGCCTGCGGCCAGCCGTGCCCGCCCGCCGCGATCGCGAGCGGGCGCCGGTCCCCGGCCAGCAGCAGCGAGACGCCGCCCCGCTCGGCCAGGTGCACGCAGAGCGACGCCGCGGCGCGCACCGCGGCGTCGGCCTCGCCCCCGCTCGCCGCGCCGCGCAGGTCGAGGACCACGAGCGGGCGTGCATCGGCGTCGGCGCGCATGACGCGCTCGTGCAGCTCACCCGTGCGGGCGAAGACCGGCCAGGCGATGCGCGAGGCCGGGATTCCCTGGCGGTGCGGACGCAGGCCCTCGAGGTCGACCTCTGCGGCGGCGAGCGGCCGCCCGCGGCCGCCGGTCGCCGCCTCCCCGCTCCCGCCGGGGGCGAGCACCGGTTCGACGCGCGGCAGGACGAGCAGCTCGTCGCCTGGTCCTGCGGCCGTCAGGCGGCGCTCGGCGAGCCCGAGCGGGTCGCGGAAGACGACGCTCGGCGGTGGCAGGGTGCGCAGCCCGCGGCGCGCGAAGCGCGCGTGGATCCGCAGGCGCGTGCGCCGCCGGCCGGCCGTCAGCGGTGCGGGGACGCTCAGCAGCGGATCCTCGATCTGGCCCGAGGGGGGCGCCACGCGACCACCGCGCACCTCGAGCTCGACGAGCAGCGGCTCATCCTCGACGACGCGGGCCGCGCCGAGCGTGCGCGAGATCCGCGCGCCGCGGGCCGAGGCACCCACCCACGCCGCGGTCCCCAAGCCCAGCGCCGCGAGCGCGATGCCGGGCACGTACAGCGGGCGGCCGTTGAAGAGGCCGGCGACGGCGATGAGCGCCAGGCCCAGGAGCGTCGTGCCGCGCGCGCCCCACATCAGCGGTCCCCTGACCCTCTACCTCGCCGGGGTTGCGGCGAGCGCGTCGGCTACGACCGCCTCGCAGGTCGCCTCCAGCGCGTCCGGGGCCAGCACGATGCGATGCGCGAGCACCGCCGGCGCGAGCGCCTGGACGTCGTCCGGCAGCGCGTGGTCGCGGCCGCGCAGCAGAGCCCGGGCCTTGGCGGCGCGCAGCAGCATCAGCCCCGCGCGCGGGCTGGCGCCGAGCTCGACGCGCTGGTCGGCGCGCGTGCGCCCGAGCAGCGCCACGACGTACGCGCGCAGCGCGTCCGAGGCGTGCACGCGGCGGGCTGTGTCCTGGGCGCCGAGCAGCTCGGCGGCGCTGGCGACCGGCTGGAGCACCTCGACGCGGTCGCCCGCCTCGTGGTCGCGCAGCATGCCGGCCTCGGCGGCGGCGTCGGGATAGCCGAGCTGCAGGCGCACCATGAACCGGTCGACCTGCGCCTCCGGCAGCGGGTAGGTGCCCTCGAACTCGATCGGGTTCTGCGTCGCGAGGACGATGAACGGGCGCGCCAGCTCGTGCGACTGCGCGTCGACCGTCACGCGCCGTTCCTGCATGCACTCCAGCAGGCCCGACTGGGTCTTCGGCGAGGCGCGGTTGATCTCGTCGACGAGCACGACGTTGGCGAACACGGGCCCGGGCCGGAACTCGAAGACGTCATCGCGGCGGTTGAAGACCTGCGTGCCGACGACGTCGGCGGGCAGCAGGTCGGCCGTGCACTGCACGCGGGCGAACTCGAGGTCCAGCGCGCGGGCGATGGCGCGGGCCAGGGTCGTCTTGCCGACCCCCGGCAGGTCCTCGATCAGGATGTGCCCCTCGGCGAGCAGCGCGACGATGACGTCCGAGACGATCTCCGGCCGCACCTCGACGGCACCGTGGACGAGCGCCGCCACGCGCCCCCCCATCGCCTGCACGGCGGCGACCTCCTCCTCGGCGACGCGCGCTGCGGGGTCGCCTGCGTCCGTCATGTCGCGGGCGCGGCCTGCGGTGCGCGCAGCGCGTCGATCGTCTGCAGGATCGCGCGCGCGACATCGGCCTTCGTCGCGCGCGGGACGTGCCGCTCGCCGACGGCGCTGATGATCGTGACCTCGTTGTCGACGGCATCGAACCCGACGCCCGCCGCCGAGACGTCGTTGACGACGATCGCGTCCAGGCACTTGCGCGCGAGCTTCTCACGGCCGTAGTCGAGCGCGCCGGGCCCGTGCTCGGCGGCGAAGCCGACGATCGTCTGGCCGGGCACGCGCGCGGCCGCCAGCGCGCTGAGGACGTCGGCCGTCGGCTCGAGCTCGAGCGTCAGCCTCTCGCGCCCGGCCTTCTTGAGCTTCCCGGCGGCGGTGCCGGCGGGCCGGAAGTCGGCGACAGCGGCGGCCATGACGAGGACGTCGCAGCCCGCGAACGCGGCGGCGCACGCCTGCTGGAGCTCGGCGGCCGTCGCGACATCGACGTAGCGCACCCGCGGGTTGCGCGCGAGCGCGACGTTCGCCGCGACGACGGTGACGTCGGCGCCGAGCGCCGCGGCCTCGTCGGCGAGCGCGAAGCCCATCCGGCCCGAGGACCGGTTGCCGACGAAGCGCACGGCGTCGATCGGCTCGCGCGTGCCGCCCGCGCTGATCAGGACGCGCAGGCCGTCCCACGGCCGGCTGCCGGCCGGGACGAGGGCCTCGACGGCGGCGAGCAGCTCGGCGGGCTCGGCGAGGCGACCGGCGCCCCACTCGTTCCGGCTGCCCAGGGCCCCGACGCCCGGGTCGATGACGGTCGCGCCGCGCTCGCGCAGCGTCGCGACGTTCGCGCGCGTCGCGGCGTGCTCCCACATGTGGTGGTTCATCGCCGGCGCGACGATCAGCGGGCAGGTCGCGGCCAGCGCGGCGCTCGTCAGCAGGTTGTCGGCATGGCCGTGGGCGAGCTTGGCGATCGTGTTGGCGGTCGCCGGCGCGATCAGGTAGGCGTCGGCGTTGCGCACCAGCTCGAGGTGGCTCAGCGGGTCGTGCTCGGGCGGCGCCTGGTCGGGGAAGGCGCCGCGCGCGGGGTCGCGCTCGAACTCGTCGGTGAGGACGGGCGCCCCCGTGAGCGCGGCGAACGACGCGGCGCCGACGAAGCGCTGTGCCTCAGGCGTCTGCACGACGCGGACGGCGTGCCCAGCTTTCGCAGCTAGGCGCACGAGGTCGAGCGCCTTGTAGGCGGCGATGCCGCCCGTGACGCCGAGCAGGATCCGGGCCATGCGCGCCTCCCGAACGGGCTCGTCGCGGGCCTCGGGGCTCCCCTACCGGTAGTGGTAGGAGATCTTGCCGCCTGCGACCTCCTCGAGGGCGATCGTCAGGTAGTTCTTCGAGCCCGTGTCGACCATCGGCGGCGGGAACTCGTCGAACGTCCCCTCACCGAGGTTGTGGTAGTAGCTGTTGATCTGGCGCGCACGCTTGGCGGCGACCAGGACGGCGGCGTAGTTCGAGTCGACCTGCTCGAGCAGCGTGTCGATGCGGGGCTGGATCATGCGCCTGATTCTACTCGCCCGCCGATGGCGGCCCGCACGATGCCCACCAGCGCCTCCACGGCGTCGTGCAGGCGGTCGTTGACCACGCGGTGCTGGAACTCGTCCTTGGCGGCCAGCTCGTCGGCCGCCACGCGCAGGCGGCGCTCGACGACGTCGGGCGCATCGGTGCCGCGGCCGACGAGGCGCTCGCGCAGCGCGTCGGCCGACGGGGGCTCGATGAAGACCTGGACGGCCGAGGGCATCGACTCGCGGATCTGCCGGGCCCCCTGGACCTCGATCTCCAGCAGGACCGGCTCGCCGGCGGCCGCGCGCCGCTCGAGCTCGGTGCGCAGCGTCCCGTAGCGCCGGCCGGCGTACTCGGCGTGCTCGAGGAACGCGCCCTCTGCGATCAGGCGATCGAAGTCCGCGTCGCTGAGGAAGTGGTAGTCGACTCCCTGCTGCTCGCCGGCACGGGGCTCGCGCGTCGTCGCCGAGACGCTCAGGCCGAGCTCGGGCAGGCGCTCGCGCAGGAGCCGGATCAGCGTCCCCTTGCCGACCCCCGACGGGCCGGTGATGACGATCACGCGCGACATGGCCCGCAGATGATGCCGCGGCCGGCGGCGTCAGCGCGGCCGGCCGGGGAGCTCAGCGCCGGGGCCGCGTCAGGAGCTCGACGAGCTCCGCGCGCTGGCGCTCGCTGAGGCCGCCGACGGTCTTGCTCGGCGAGATCCGGCACTGCTGCAGGATCTTGTTGGCCTTGACGCGCCCGTACTTCGGCACGGCGAGCAGCATGTCGAAGACCTTCGCGGTCTCGAGGAATTCCGGTGGATCGGTCAGGAGCTGCTCGATGCGGATCTTCCCGGCGCGCAGATCGCGCTTGAGCTGTGCGCGTCGCGTGCGGATCTCGTTGGCCCGCTGCAACGCATCCATGCGCTGGATGTGCGAACGCTCGGGTGCCGCCGTGTGCTTCGCGGTGTTCATGTCGGTCGGCGGCGCCACGTGGCGGCAACCATACACATTCATCTCGGCCGAGCAAGACAAACCGGGCGAATTCGGCTTGACCTCAACCTGAGGTGAAGCGTTCTTCAGCGTGCTTGACGGTTTCCTGCCGATTTCCAGCGGTTTTCCCGCCACTTTGGTGGAGCACACGGCCTTCACCTCGCGAGAACGTCGCTGTTTGCGCGGATTTCTGCGAGCTCGCGGCCAACGCGCGCGCCGGCGGCGGGGTCGCGGAAGCTCTCCGTGCCGACCGCGACCAGACGCGCGCCCGCATCGAGGAACTGGCGGGCATGACGGCCGCTCGCAACGCCCCCCATGCCCACGATCGGGACCTCGACGCGCCGCGCGACGGCCGCGACCTGCGCCAGCGCGACGGCGCGAATCGCCGGCCCCGACATCCCGCCCGTGCCGCCGCCCAGCCACGGCGATCCGGAGCCGTCGGGGTGCGGGGCGAACGCGCGCAGCGTGTTGATCAGCGACACCGCGTCGGCGCCCGCGGCCTCCGCCGCCTGCGCGACGCGGGCGACGTCGGCGGTGTTCGGCGTGAGCTTCACGATCAGCGGCTTGGTCGTCAGCGGGCGCACCGAGGCGACCAGCGCGCCCAGCTCGGCGGGGTCGGCGCCGAGGTCGAGCCCGGTCTTCACGTTCGGGCAGGAGACGTTCAGCTCGATCGCAGCGACCTCGCTGCGCGCGTCGAGCGCCTCGACGAGCGCGGCGACCTCGGCGACGGTCGAGCCCATCACGTTCGTGATCAGCGGCACCGCCAGGTCGGCGAGCTGCGGCAGGTCGTGCTCCAGGTATCCGCGCAGGCCCTTGTTCGGCAGCCCGATCGAGTTGATCAGCCCGGCCGGGGTCTCATACAGGCGCGGTGGCGGGTTGCCGTCGCGCGGCTCGAGCGTGATCGTCTTGGAGACGAACGCCGCGAACGGGAAGGCCTCCAGCAGCGCCGGCCCGAACACCTGCTGGGCGGCGATCGCGTCGTAGGTGCCCGACCCGTTGACGATCGGGTGCGCGAGCTCGAGCCCGCAGAAGCTGACCGCCGCGGCGCTCAATGCCCCACCAGACACGTGTCGAGGCGCTCGCCGTCGATCACCGGGCCATCGAGGCAGACGCGGATGTAGCCACCGCCGCGGACCGGGACGACGCAGCCGAAGCAGGCGCCGAAGCCGCACGCCATGCCGGCCTCGAGCGCCAGCTGCGCGGGCACGTTGCGCGCGGCGCACAGCGCCCGCACGGCTTCGAGCATCGGCGGCGGGCCGCAGGCGTAGACGACCGCGTGGGCATCGTCGTCGAGCTCGTCGACCAGCAGGTCCGTGATCAGGCCGTGATGGCCGACCGAGCCGTCGTCGGTCGCCACGCGCGCCCCGCGGAGCAGCGCGGCGCCGTGGGCGTGGGCGGCGTCGCGAAAGCCCAGCAGCACGGGGGCGGGCCGGCCATCGGCGCGCAGCCGGTCCTGCAGGAGTGCGAGCGGCGCCGTGCCGACGCCGCCCCCGCACAGGAGCGCGCGGCGCCCGTCCGGCGCTGCGCCGAATCCGTGGCCCAGCGGGCCCATCACCCACAGCCCGTCGCCGGGCTCCAGCGCGCAGAGGCGCTCGGTGCCCGGGCCGACGTCCTCGAGCATGAACTCCAGGCCGTCCGCTCCGACGCGGAGCACCGAGAAGGCGCGTGGCAGATGCGGACGCTCGTCGGCGCCGCCGCCCCAGCGCTCGGCTGCGGCCAGCATGTAGAACTGCCCGGGCTCGGGCGGCGGGCCGCCCGGGTCAGCGGCGGCGAGGACGACATAGGCGCCGTGCTGGCGGCGCGCGGCGATCGTCAGCTCGCGGCGCCCGAACGGGGCGCTCACGCGGGGGCCTCGACGGGGCCGGTGCGGTGGATCTCCTGCAGCGAGAGCACCTCGCTCTCCCCCGCGCGCCCCGCCGAGATCGCGCGGACCGCGGCCAGGCCCCCGGACAGGGTCGTCAGGCAGGGCACGCCGCGCGCGACCGCCGCGCGGCGGATCTGCCAGCCGTCGCTGCGTGCGCCCGAGCCCGTCGGGGTGTTGACGACGAGGTCCACCTCGCCGCTCTCGATCATGTCGACGACGTTCGGCGACCCCTCGCCGACCTTCTTCAGCTCCATCGCCGGCACGCCCATCCGCTCGAAGGCCTCCTTCGTGCCGCGCGTCGCGACGATCCGGAAGCCGAGGTCGTGCAGCGTCTGGGCGATCGCCACCGCGCCGGCCTTGTCGCCGTCGGTGACGGTCACGAACGCCGTGCCGGACTGCGGCAGGACCGCGCCGGCGGCGGCCTGCGCCTTGGCGAACGCGGCGGGGAAGTCGCGCGCGATGCCCATCACCTCGCCGGTGGAGCGCATCTCCGGGCCCAGCAGCGCGTCGGCGCCGTCGAAGCGGTCGAACGGCATCACCGCCTCCTTGACCGAGACGTGGTCGTGGGCCATCGACTCCTCGGGCAGGCCGAGCGCGGCGAGCTTCTCCCCCAGCATCACGCGGCAGGCGAGCTTGGCCAGCGGCAGCCCGATCGCCTTGGAGACGAACGGGACGGTGCGCGAGGCGCGCGGGTTGGCCTCGATGACGTAGAGCCCGCCGTCGTGCACCGCGTACTGCACGTTGAGCAGGCCGATGACCCCGAGGCCGAGGGCGATCCCGGTCGTGTGCGCGCGGATCTGGGCGAGCATCTCGGGCCCCAGCGAGTGCGGCGGGAGCACGCAGGCGCTGTCGCCGGAGTGGATGCCCGCCTCCTCGACGTGCTGCATGATGCCGCCGATCCAGACCTCCTCGCCGTCGCAGAGCGCGTCGACGTCGACCTCGATCGCGTTCTCCAGGAAGCGGTCGAGGAAGATCGCGCGGCCGTCGTCGCGCACGTTGCGCACGAGGTAGTCGGCCAGGCCGTCCTCGTCGTAGACGATCTCCATCGCGCGGCCGCCGAGCACGTAGCTGGGCCGTACGAGCAGCGGGAAGCCGACCTCGCGCGAGGCAGCCAGCGCCTCGTCGACCGAATGCGCCTCCGCGTAGGGCGGCGCGTGCAGCCCGAGCGCGTCGAGCAGGCCGCCGAAGCGCCCGCGATCCTCCGCGAGGTCGATCGCGTCGACGCTCGTCCCGAGCAGCGGCACGCCCGCCTCGACGAGGCCCTCGGCGAGCTTCAGCGGCGTCTGCCCGCCGAACTGCACGATCACGCCCTCGGGCTGCTCGATCCGGCAGACCGCGAGCACGTCCTCGAGCGTCAGGGGCTCGAAGTACAGCCGGTCGGAGGTGTCGTAGTCGGTCGAGACCGTCTCGGGGTTGCAGTTGACCATCACGGCGTCGCGCCCGGACTCGCGCACGGTCATCGCAGCGTGCACGCAGCAGTAGTCGAACTCGATGCCCTGGCCGATGCGGTTGGG
Source organism: uncultured Solirubrobacteraceae bacterium (assembly GCA_963809525.1). Classification (GTDB taxonomy): domain Bacteria; phylum Actinomycetota; class Thermoleophilia; order Solirubrobacterales; family Solirubrobacteraceae; genus F1-60-MAGs163. Next base: position 147,944 of record CAWEJY010000008.1, read on the forward strand.
GCCGGCGCCGAGGATCACGACCGATGACCGGTCGCCCCGGATCACCTCGTCGTCGGCGACGCGCTCCCAGCTGGAGTAGTAGTACGGCGTGCGGGCCTCGAACTCCGCGGCGCAGGTGTCGACCGACTTGTAGGTCCGCTCGCCGCGCGAACGGCGCGTCCGGCTCCAGCGCGAGCTCCTGCAGCTCGCGCAGGAACCAGGGGTCGACGAGACAGCGCTCGTGGACCGCGTCGATGCTCGCCCCGCGGCGGAAGCACTCGAGCACGACGTCCCAGCGATCGGCGCCCGGCCGCTCGAGGCGCTCGAGCAGGCTCTCGAGCTCGCCGTCACGGAGCAGTGCGCCCGTGTCGAGCTCGCGGCTGCGCATCGCCTTGGCGAACGCCTGCTGGAAGGTGCGGCCGATCGCCATCACCTCGCCGACGCTCTTCATGTGCGTCGAGAGGATCGGGTTGGCGCCACGGAACTTCTCGAAGGCGAAGCGCGGGCACTTGACGACGACGTAGTCGATCGTCGGCTCGAAGCTCGCCGGCGTGCTCATCGTGATGTCGTTCGGGATCTCCTCGAGCGTGTAGCCGACCGCCAGGCGCGCGGCGATCTTCGCGATCGGGAACCCGGTCGCCTTCGAGGCCAGCGCCGAGGAGCGCGAGACGCGCGGGTTCATCTCGATGACGAGGATCTCCTCGGTCTCCGGGTTGACCGCGAACTGGACGTTGGAGCCGCCGGTCTCCACGCCGACCGCGCGGATGACGGTCATCGCCTGGTCGCGCAGCTGCTGGTAGAGGTCGTCGGTGAGCGTCTGCTGCGGGGCGACGGTGACGCTGTCGCCCGTATGCACGCCCATCGGGTCGAGGTTCTCGATCGAGCAGACGATCACGCAGTTGTCGTTGCGGTCGCGCATGACCTCGAGCTCGAACTCGCCCCACCCGAGCACGGACTGGTCGAGCAGCACCTGCCCGATCGGCGACGCGTCGAGGCCGCCGCGGACGATCTCGCGGAACTCCTCCTCGCTGCGCGCGATGCCCCCGCCGCGCCCGCCGAGGGTGAACGCGGGCCGCACGATCGCGGGCAGGCCGATCGCGGCGAGATGACCGAGCGCCTCCTCGAGCGTGGTCGCGATCCCGCTGCGCGGCATCTTCAGGCCGGCCGCCTCCATCGTCTCGCGGAAGCGCTCGCGGTCCTCGGCCCGGTCGATCGCCTCGTAGTCGGCGCCGATCAGCTCGACGCCGTAGCGCTCGAGCGTGCCGTTCTCGGCGAGCGCCTTGGCGAGGTTCAGCGCCGTCTGCCCCCCGAGCGTCGGCAGCAGGGCGTCCGGGCGCTCCTTGGCGATGATCTGGGCGACGGGGCCCGGGAGCAGCGGCTCGACATAGGTCGCGTCGGCGAACTCCGGGTCGGTCATGATCGTCGCCGGGTTCGAGTTCACGAGGACGATCTCGTAGCCCTCCTCGCGCAGGACCTTGCAGGCCTGCACCCCGGAGTAGTCGAACTCGGCCGCCTGCCCGATCACGATCGGGCCCGACCCGACGATCAGGATCTTGTGGAGGTCGTCGCGCCGGGGCATCAGGCTCGCACCTGCTCGAGGAAGCGGTCGAAGAGGTAGAGGCTGTCGTGCGGGCCGGGCCCGGCCTCGGGGTGGTACTGCACGGTGCCGCCGGGCACGTCGAGCAGCGTCAGGCCCTCGACCGTGCGGTCGTAGAGGTTGACGTGGCTGAGCTCGGCGGCGCCGAAGCCGGTCTCCCAGCGCACGGGCTCGTCGCGTTCGACGCGCAGCCCGCCGTCGGGCGCTGCGACCGCGAAGCCGTGGTTCTGCGAGGTGATCTCGATCCTCCCGCTGCGCAGGTCCTTGACCGGGTGGTTGGCGCCGCGGTGGCCGAACGGCAGCTTGAACGTCTCCAGCCCGACCGCCCGGCACAGGAGCTGGTGGCCGAGGCAGATGCCGAACACCGGCCGTGTTCCGATGACCTCGCGCACGGTGTCGACGACGTATCCGAGCGCCGCCGGGTCCCCCGGGCCGTTGGCGAGGAAGACCGCGTCGGGGTCGCCCGCGAGCAGGTCCTCGGCGCTCACCGTGCACGGGTGCAGGTCCAGCCGCGCGCCGCGTGCGGTCAGCTCGCGCACGATCGAGAGCTTGATCCCGGTGTCGATCGCCGCGATCAGCGGGCCGTCGTTCGAGGCGCCGTGGTGGGAGACGGCATCGGGGCTGACGACGCGCGCCAGGTCCGAACCCGCCATCAGCGGCTCGGCGCGGACCTGCTCGAGCGCCTGCTCGGTGCTGACGGCGGCGTCGAAGAGCCCGCCGCGCATCGAGCCGGCGCTGCGGATGTGGCGCACGAGCGCCCGTGTGTCGACCCCGGTGATCGCCGGGATGCCGCAGTCGACGAGCCAGTCCAGCCAGGCGCGCTCGGCCGTCGGCGCGTCCTCGCGGTTGACCGCCGAGCGCATGACGACGGCGCGCGCGTGCACGCGGTCGCTCTCCATCGCCGCGCCGCTGACGCCGTAGTTGCCGATGTGCGGGTAGGTGAAGGTGATGATCTGGCCGGCGAACGAGGGGTCGGTGACCGACTCCTGGTAGCCGCTCATCCCGGTCGTGAAGACGACCTCTCCGGTGCCGGCGGCGTCGGCGCCGCAGAGGTCGCCGTCGAAGCGCACGCCGTCCTCGAGCAGCAGGTAGCCCGGCCGCGCGCTCACTTGATCAGCCCCTGGATCGCCTTGAACTGCGGCGTGCCGGCCGCCCCCAGCAGTTCGAACAGCGCCATCTCGACGGTCGAGAGCGTCGCGCCGGCGGCTTCGACCCGGTGGAGGCCCGCTGCGCGGTTCTCCGCGGTCCGCGACGCGGTCGCGTCTGCGGCGACGTGGACCTCGATGCCCCCTGCGAGCAGGTCCAGCACGGTCTGGCTGACGCAGACATGCGTCTCGATGCCGCAGACGAGCGCCTGATCGCGGCCGTGCAGGTCGAAGCCCGGGGCGTGGGCGGCGGAGAAGACGGTCTTCTCCAGGCGCGCCTCACCGTCGAGGTGGTCGAGCACCTCGGGCACCGTGTCCCCGAGGCCGCGCGGGTACTGCTCGGTGACGACCACCGGCACGCCGAGCGCGTGGGCGCCCTGCACCAGCACCGCCGTCTGGCGCGCGGTCTCCTCGAAGGCCGGAACGGCCTTGCGGAATGCCTCCTGGACGTCGATGACGACCAGGGCGCTGCGCGCCGGATCGAGCCTCTCGCGGCTCATGCCCCGGCCCCCTCGGGGTCGGGCGCGGCGCTGACGGCGAAGCCGCGCTCGCGGTAGGCGACCGAGCCCGCGGCGACGGTCAGCAGGACGCGGCCGCGCAGCGTGCGCCCGGCGAACGAGCAGTTCTCCGAGCGGCTCTCGTAGCCGTCCTCGCCGACGACCCACTCAGCGTCGGGGTCGACCAGGCACAGGTTGGCCGGCTCCCCGGGCAGGATCCGCGGCGTCGGCAGGCCGAGCAGCACGGCGCCCGCGGTCATGCGCTCGACGAGTGTCGCGAGGTCCAGCACGCCGGGCAGCACGAGCTCGGTGTGCAGGACGGCGAACGAGGTCTCCAGGCCGGTGGTCCCCATCGGCGCCTGCTCGAAGGGGACCTCCTTCTCGTCGCGCGCGTGCGGGGCGTGATCGGTGGCGACGCAGTCGATGACCCCCGAGCGCAGGCCCTCGATCAGCGCCTGGCGGTCGGTCTCGGTGCGCAGCGGCGGGTTCATCTTCATGCGCGTGTCGAGCCCGCGTACGGCGTCCTCGGTGAGGCACAGGTGGTGCGGGCTGGCCTCGGCGGTCACCTTCCAGCCGGCGGCCTTGGCGGCCGCGACGGCGTCGACGGACGCCACGCAGCTGAGGTGCTGCATGTGGACGCGGCCGTCCTCGTAGCCGGCGATCTCGGCGTCGCGCGCGACCATCGTCGACTCGCTGATGCTCGGGATGCCGGCGACCCCGAGCAGGGCGCTGACGCGGCCCTCGTGCATCGCCCCGCCCGCCGACAGGGCAGGGTCCTCCTCGTGCAGGGCGAGCACGCCGCCGCAGAGCCGCTGGTACTGCAGCGCGCGGCGCAGCATGCCGGCGCTGACGACCGGCCGGCCGTCGTCGGTGAAGCCGAGCGCCCCGCCGGCGCGCAGCTCGGCCATCTCGGTCAGCTCCAGCCCGCCGAGCCCCTTGGTGATCGCCGGCATGAAGCCGACGGGAACGCGGGCGTCGCGCGCGGCGGCGTCGCGCAGCGAGCGCAGCACGGAGGCCGAGTCGACGACCGGGTCGGTGTTCGGCATCGCGACCACGCAGCAGAACCCGCCGGCCGCGGCGGCGCGCGTCCCGGTCTCCAGGTCCTCCTTGTGCTCCTGGCCGGGAGTGCGCAGGTGCACGTGCGGGTCGACGAACGCGGGGAAGAGGTCGCGGCCGCCGGCTTCGACGACCTCGACGCCGGCCGCAGGCTGGATGCTCCCCGCCTCGGCGATCTCGGCGATCTCGCCCGCGCGGACGAGGACGTCGCGCCGGGCGTCGTGCCCGCCGCGCGGATCGAACACCCGCGCGTCGCGCACGAGCAGGTCGGCGGCCGGGACGGGCGCGCGGACGAGAGGATCGATGCCGGGGGCTTTCATGCGGTCTGGGGCTCCGGTGCGGGCTCGCCGGCGCGAGCCGAGGCGAGCACCTCGTAGAGGACGGCCATCCGCACGACGACGCCCGCGGCGACCTGCTCGAGGATCAGGGACTGCGGGGAGTCCACGACGTCGCCGCTGAGCTCGACCCCGCGATTGACCGGGCCGGGGTGCATGAGCAGCTGACGCGGCCCCAGCCGGCGGCCGTCGATCTGGTAGACGGAGGCGTACTCGCGCAGCGAGGGCACGTAGGCCTCGCGCATGCGCTCGTGCTGCATCCGCAGCGCGTAGACGACGTCGGCCTCGCGCAGATCGTCGAGCGTTGTGCGGACCTCGACCCCGAGCGCCTCCTCGACGTCGCGGGGCATGAGCGTCGGCGGGCCGGCAAGCGTGACCTTCGCCCCCATCGTGCGGAAGGCGAGGACGTTCGAGCGCGCGACGCGCGAGTGCAGGACGTCGCCGACGATCCAGATGTTCGTCCCGGACAGCGAGCCCAGGCGCCGGCGCAGCGTGTAGACGTCCAGCAGCGCCTGCGTGGGGTGCTCGTGCTTGCCGTCGCCGGCGTTGATGATCGCGGCGTCCGTCCAGCGCGGGAGCAGCGCCGGGGCGCCCGCCCACGGGCAGCGGATGACGATGGCGTCGGGTCGATGCGCGCTGAGCGTCAGGACCGTGTCCTTCAGTGACTCGCCCTTCTCGACCGACGAGCCCGAGGCCACGAAGCTGACGACGTCGGCGCTGAGGCGCTTGGCGGCGAGCTCGAAGGAGCTGCGCGTGCGCGTGCTCGCCTCGTAGAAGAGATTCAGCACGGTCCGGCCGCGCAGCGCGGGAACCTTCTTGATGTCGCGCTCCTGCGCCTCGGCGAACGAGGCCGCACGGTCGCAGATGCGCTCGATGGCCTCACGGTCGAGGTCCTCGATGGAGAGGAGGTGTCTCATGAGGGAGAACCGGTTTCGCCTACGCCGGGAGAACCGGCTCCGGCGACGTCACTCTCGCCGGGAGAACCGGCTCCGGCGACGTCACCCACAGCGGGTCCGATCGTGACCTCATCGCTGCCGTCGATCTCCGAGACGCGCACGTTGACCCGCTCGGCGCGTGCGGTGGGCAGGTTCTTGCCGACGTAGTCGGGGCGGATCGGCAGCTCGCGGTGGCCGCGGTCGGCGAGCACCGCGAGCTGGACCTTCGCCGGCCGCCCGTAGGCGAACAGCGCCTCGATCGCGGCACGGACGGTGCGGCCGGTGTAGAGGACGTCGTCGACGATCACCACGGTCGCGCCGTCGACCGGGAAGTCGATGGTCGTCGCGTGCACCAGCGGCGTGTCGGTGCGCTGGGGCAGGTCGTCGCGGTAGAAGCTGATGTCGACGAAGCCGAGCGGAACCTCGGTCTCCAGCAGGTCGCAGAGCAGGGCGTGCAGGCGCTGGGCGAGTACGGCGCCGCGGCGATGGATGCCGATCACGGCGAGGCCGTCGGGGCCTTCGTGCCGCTCCACGATCTCGTGCGCGATCCGCACGAGGGTCCGTCGCATCTCGTCGCCGTCGAGGACGACCTTGTTCTCACTCACTGTGCCCTTCCTGGCCTCTCGGGACCGGGTTAAAGGGGGAATCGAAGCTAGGCGCTGTCTGCCGTGGGCACGCTAGCACGCCCCTCCCACGGCACGAGCACCGGCGGACCCTTCTCCTGGACCGGGATCTCCACCGCTTCGAAGTCGCGCGGGACGACGACGCGCTCGAAGACCGCCTCGGCCTCTTCGCGGATCTCCCGGGTCGCATGGCGCGTGGAGACGTGGGTCAGCGCCAGCAGGCCGACGTCCGCCTCGCGCGCGATCTCCGCGGCCTGACGGGCGGTGCTGTGGCCGGTCTCGGCGGCGCGCGCGGCCTCGGCCTGCGTGAAGGTCGCCTCGTGGACCAGCAGGTCGGCGCCGTCGGCCGCGACGCGCACCATGTCGCACGGCGACGTGTCGCCCGAGAACACGACGCGGCGCCCCGGGCGCGCCGGCCCGATCACCTGGTCGGGAGTGACCCCGCCGACCGTCTCCCCCGCCTGCAGCCGGCCGAAGTCGGGGCCGAACTCGACGCCGAGCGAGCGCGCGAGCGCATCGTCGAACCGGCCTGGGCGCTCGGCCTCCACGAGCGCATAGCCGAGCGCCGTGCCCCGGTGGCGCACGTTGAACGCCTGCACCTCGTAGCCGTCGAACTCGATCGCGTCGCCGGCCTCCAGTTCGCTGACCGTGAACGGGTAGCCCAGGCGGCCGTAGACCGCGCCGCGCAGCATCTCCAGCAGGCGCTCGGTGCCCGGCGGGCCGAAGACGTCCAGCGGCGCCGAGCGGTCGCGCAGGTCGAAGCTCTTGAGCATCCCGGGGAGCCCCAGCCAGTGGTCGGCATGCAGGTGCGTCAGGAAGACGGCGTCCAGGTCCGGGAGCCCCGCGCTGCGCATGAGCTGGCGCTGCGTGCCCTCACCGCAGTCGAACAGCAGGCGATCGCCGCCGCGCCGCACGAGCGCGGCCGGCAGCGCGCGGCGCGCCGACGGCACCGAGCCGCCCGTGCCCGCGAAGAAGACGTCGAGGTCCATCCGCGGCGAGCGTACCGCCGCGAGGTGGCGGTACGCTGGGCAGCGGTCGCACGCCGGCGACCGCACGCGCCCGTAGCTCAGTGGATAGAGCGCTCGCCTCCGGAGCGAGAGGTCGCAGGTTCGAATCCTGCCGGGCGCGTCGGCGGCGGCGGGCTATGCAGGGCTCCTCGGCGACCTGGGTTCCGCCCGCAGAGGGAAGCGACGTCGGTTCCGAGCCCCCCGACATCCGGGCGCGATGCCCGAACCGAGCCGACGCCGCTCCCCCAAACCGGGTGCACTCTCTCACTCCGGGCGCAGCCGAGTCAACCCCCGGATCGAGGCGCGCCGGCTCGGAGCGACAGGGGGTCGCACCCGATCGTCCCGCCCGCCAGTCGCACGCGGAACGTGTGCGGGTTCGACGTGGCGGGCTTCGTCCTCCACGCCCCCGCGACGAGCCTGCTGCCGTTCCAGCGCCACGTCCGCGAGCGTGTTCCACCGGTGAGGAAGCAGTGCGCGTCGCTCGGGCGCAGCACGTTCTGCCTCTCCCTGATGCTCGATCCGGCGGCCGCGAGGCGCGCACCGCTGTGGCGCAGCAGGACGATGCGCCAGGTTCCCGCGCGCAGCTGGAACAGGGCCGAGCCTAACGCAGCCGGCGCTCCCGCTTGCCGGGATGCCCGCTGCGCGCGCAACCCGCTTCCCGGTAGCGTCGGCCCGGCACGGTCCGCATCCCTCTGGAAGGAGAGCCGCATGCTCAAGGAGTTCCGCTCGTTCCTGATGCGCGGGAACATCGTCGAGTTGGCGATCGCCGTCGTGATCGGCACGGCGTTCGCCGCGCTCGTCACCTCGTTCGTCGCGAACATCATCACGCCGATCATCGCTGCGATCGTCGGCAAGCCCGACTTCTCGAACCTCACCTTCACGATCAACGACTCGGTGTTCCGCTACGGCTCCTTCCTCAACGCGCTGATCGCCTTCGTGTCGATCGCGGCCTCGATCTTCTTCTTCGTCGTCAAGCCCATCGACGCCGTCCAGAAGGCGCGCGGCATCCACCCGCCCGAGGACGGGCGCAGCGAGGAGGCCGCGCTGCTCGAGGAGATCCGCGACGTGCTCAAGGCGCGCGCAGGGATCGCATAGCCGTGGCGACCATCGAGACCACCGGCGGGCCGATCGACGTCGCCCAGATGGGACGCACGCTCTGCCATGAGCACCTGCTCACGGCCTCGGAGTCGATCCGGGCGCAGTTCCCGCACCTGTACGACACCGAGCGCGAGTACGAGCAGGCAGTCGCGCAGGTGCGCGCCGCGATGGCGCACGGCGTGCGCACGATCGTCGACCCCGCGTGCATGGACCTGGCGCGCGACGCACGGCTCGCGCTGCGCGTCGCCGAGGCGACCGGCTGCCAGATCGTCATGGCGACCGGCATCTACGGCCAGCACTACACGTTCCTGCCCCAGCACTTCCAGACCCGTGACGAGGACTACCTCGCCGACGTCTTCGTCCACGACATCGAGGTCGGCATCCAGGGCACCGCGGTGAAGGCCGCGTTCCTGAAGACGGCCGCCGACGAGCCCGGGATCACCCCCGACGTCGAGAAGGTCCACCGTGCCGCAGCGCGCGCGAGCCTGCGCACCGGGCGGCCGATCATGGCCCATTCGCGGCCGGCGAGCCGCACCGGGACCGAGCAGGTGCGGATCCTCCTCGAGGAGGGAGTCGCGCCGGAGAAGATCATGATCGCCCACACCGGCGACACCGACGACCTCGACCACATCGAGGAGCTGCTCGCGCTGGGGGTGTACATCGGGATGGACCGCTACGGGACGGCGATCTTCCTGCCGGACGAGACGCGCAACGCGGTCGTCGCCGAGCTCTGCTCGGGTGGCTACGCCGGGCGGATGGTGCTGTCCCAGGACGCGTGCGCGACGATCGACTGGTTCCCCGACGAGCTGCGCGCGCAGCTTGCGCCGAAGTGGAACTTCACGCTGATCTTCGAGGAGATCATCCCCCAGCTGCTCGAGCTCGGCGTCTCGAGCGCGGACATCGACACGATGCTCGACGTCGTGCCCGCGGCCTGGCTGGGAGGCTGAGCGACCGCTACCGCGCCGGGATCTGCTCGTTCTGGCTCAGGAGCCGCCAGGAGGAGGAGATGGGATCGAGGAAGTCCGGCGGCGAGCGGTAGGCGAGCCGGTCGTCGTAGTTGTAGTCCTTGATGTATCCGTTGGTGATCGACGAGCCGCCCTGACCGACCGGGCCGCGGAACTTCTGCGCGATGACGCCCGAGATCGAGAGCGTGCCGAGCGGGCCGCCGCAGAAGTAGTTGTCGACCGTGAACGAGTGCTGCAGGGAGAGGATCGCCGCCTGGACCGACACGTTGTTGAGCGTGCCGGCGTTGTTGTTGCAGGAGCTCGAGCCCGTGTACGTGACCGGGTGATAGATGCGCACGAACTGGTTGGCGATCAGTCCGAGCACCGCGTCGTTGGCGCGGGTGACGTCGCCGTCGATGATGATGTCCTTCTCGCTGGCGATGGTCAGCGATGTGTCGTAGGTGCCGTGCACCCGGACGTTCGCGCACTGGGTCGACTGGTTGTACGGGTCGTAGGCCTTGTAGCCCTCGCTGCACGAGCCGTTCTTGACGTAGATGATCCCGTTCGACGGGTAGGCCATCGAGGTGCCGTCGACGGTCAGCGATCCAGAACCGAGGACGATGTTGTGCGCGCCGGTGAACACGTATGCAGGCAACGTGTCGTTCAGGATCGCGCTGTTGGTCGGCGGCATCGTCAGCAGCGGACTGCTCGTGTGGTACGTGCCCGTGAACGTGGGGCTCGACCCGGAGCAGTTCGAGCGCCAGCCGGGCGAGGGCCCGGAGACCTCGATCTGGTCGTTGGTCGTGCGCCCGAAGATCGGATGACCGCAGACGAGCATCTCGTCGTTCGTGTGGAACGGCCCGCGGATACGGTCGCCGCCGGCGAACTGGATCTCCGTGCAGTCGGTGCTGAACGCGTGGGGGTTGTTGGAGGTGTCGTACCAGTTGCCGTGGTAGGTCTGGCTGCCGCGTCCGTCGCGCCAGTAGCCGCAGTGGTCGGTCGCCCACTGCGTGATGTCCGGGATCGTCGGCGCGCCGTTGACCTGCTTGACGTACCAAGCCGGGTCGGAGGTCTCGTAGTTCGTGAAGTACAGGAAGTCCAGGAACGTGCGCCGGCGGAACTTCGCGATGATGCTGCGCTTGATGCCGCGCATGCGGCCGGTCGCGCGGATGCGCAGCACGCCCTGCTCGAGCATCGAGCCCGTCGCGTTGTTCGGGTCGCAGGCGCTGCTCGCGCTGTTCGGGATCAGCTCGACGGTGTACTGGGCCTGTGAGCCGGGCACGTTGCGCCAGGCGCGGGGGTCGGCCCCGGAGCCGTTCCACTGCTGGTTGACGAACGGGGTGCCGCCGATCGCCGTGCAGTTCGCCCAGACGTCGGGGTTGTTGGCCAGGCGGAAGAGGTAGGCGTTCATGCCCGCCTCGGCGGCGGCGTAGGCGGCCTTGCGGTCCTGGTCCTGGCGCGCGGTCGGCGTGTCGGCCTGCACCGTGTTGATGATCCCCGCGGTCAGGATCGCGAGGACGAGCATGATGCCCATCATCGCCGGGAGCGCGATTCCCGCCTCTCCGGCGAGCATGCGGCGGAATGCGGGACGGCTCAGGTGCATCGCGGACCTCGGTTTGGATCGGTGGCGTCGGCCAGGCGGACGAAGACGGCGTCGTCGAGGGTGGCCGAGCCCTTCGTGTTCTTGAATCCACGGTCGGGCAGCGCGACGAACGTGACGTCGATCTTGACGACGTTGTCCAGGTCGGTCGTCGCGAGCGGGCTGACGAGCTGGGCGTCGGGCAGCGTCGGGTTCCCGGCTCCCCACTGGTAGTAGGCGAACAGCGGGGTCCCGGGGACGAGGCTGACGTTCTCGAGCAGCGTGCGCGTGCTCGTCGGGGTGGCGGGGAAGACGACCGGGCTCCCCGCGCCGACGTACTTCTGCAGGACGAGGTTGCCGCCGGTCAGCGAGATGACGTGCTTCTGTGGCACCGCGTTCGCGTCGCCGGTGTCCGCGTAGAACGTGATCGAGGTGTCGCTGGCCGCGGCGATCGGCACGGTGGTCGGATCGAGGCAGACCTCCGAACGCAGCTCCTGCGTGATCGCGTCCATCGCCAGGCGTCCGCGCTGGGTGGCGTCGACGCGCTGGCGCGTGTTGCCCGCGAGCTGTGTGGAGCGATCCATCAGCAGCAGACCGGCGAACAGCACCATCAGCCCGATGATCATCCCCATCAGCAGCTCGACCAGGGTGAAGCCGCGTTCCTCGCGCAGGCGGGTCATGGACATGGTCCGGTCGTGCCGCCGCTCGTGGGGATGCTGAGCGTGGAGGTCGTGGTCCCCGCGGGCGCGCGGTTCTGGATCGTGCCGGTCGTCACGCGGCGGCTGCTGGCCCCGAGGTTGTCGTCCGCGCAGACCGTGTAGTCGCCGTACGGCAGCCCGGGCTGGGCGAGCTTGCCCGACGCGTTCAGCGTCGCGGTGAAGGTGCTGCCGCAGCCGGCGGTGACCGGAGTGACGCGGACGTTGGCGCTCGGCAGCGGCGAGCCGCCCTTGTTGACGACGATGTTCAGCGCCGGGAGACGGACCGTGACGGCCTGGGTGCCGCCGGGCGCCGGCGTGACCGTCGGCATCGACTGCCCGTACGTGCTGGGCTTTGCGCCCGTGCACGAGCCGCCCCAGACGGCGTAGCCGTTGCTGAACGGGAACAGCGAGTATCCGGAGGAGATCGTCGTCGCCGCCGAGCCGCTGGTGAACTGCCGCGGCGTGGTCAGCGCGGCGTTGCCCAGCATGATCGACTTGGCCGAGGCCACCTGCGTGCTCGCACCGACCTGCGTGTCGAAGCTGACGTCGAGGTTGGCCGCGCGGTCGTAGTCGAAGACGAGGTTCGTGGTGCTGCCGCCGACGACGCTGGCCGACTGGCTCACCGCCTGGTTGCCGCTCTGGTCGACGTAGCCGGCCTGGTTGAGCCCGACCGTGTACGTGCCGACCGGCAGATAGCCCCAGAAGACGCAGCCCGCCCCGTCGGTCGACAGCGTCGACGTCGAAGGCCCGGAGAGGTTGACTGGGAGGCCGGGGATCCCGAGCGGCGTGTGATCCTCGACGAGCGCCTGGATGCTGCCCTGCCCCGAGCCGAACGACCCGTTGGGAACCGCGACGATGGTCGTGCTCGTGACGGGCTTGATCGCGCCCATCGTCGGCCACGTGACGGTGGAGCTCACCTTCAGGTAGTCGGCGTTCGAGGCGCCGCCCGAACAGGTCGCGCTGCCGGTCGAGTCGTCGATCCAGATCGCCCTGGAAACGATCGTGTAGGTCACGTTGCCGACGGTCTGCGTGCGGCTGCTGTTGGTACCCGTCAGCGCCGTCACGTTCAGAGCCCGCATGCGCTCCATGTCCTGCTGGGCGAGCGAGGCGGCCTGCGCGCGGCTCTTGTTGTCGGCGCTCCCCCGCGCTGCCGCGTCGAGAGCGGCGAGGAAGCCGAGCGCCATGATCACGAGCAGCGTCGCCGCGACCAGAGCCTCGATCAGGGCGAAGCCCTGTTCACCGCGGGCGCCCGGCCCGCGGCGGTGCCTGCGCCCAGCGGGCGCGGACTCGCGAGAGCTGTGAACGGTCGTCACGCTCGCGGTATCGGTGCTGTGGGCGATCCCTTGACGGGAATGGACGGGACTACGACGTGCGGCTGCTCGGCGGCGTCTCGGCGTCGAACATCCGTCCGCTGCTGGTGCCTTCTACGCGTCGGGAAGGCGCTGCACGAGCGTCAGGACCTCGCCGAAGAGATCGCCCTGCGCGCCGACCCGGGCGAGGACCTGCGGCGCGTCGAAGACGAGCGCCTGCGGCTCGCCGTCGGCGGCGCAGGCCTCGATCTCGGTCCAGGCGACCGGCGTGGAGACGGTCGGCTGCGAGCGCGCGCGCAGGGAGTAGACGCCGATCGTCGTCTTCGAGCGGTCGTTCTGGAACCAGTCGACGAGCACGCGGCCGCGCCGGCGCGTTTTGGCCTGGGTCGCGACGACGAGGTCCGGCTCGGCCGCCGCGAGGACCTCCGCGACGGCACGCGAGAACGCCTTCGTCGCGTCGAACGTGGCCTCGGCGGTGTTCAGCGGCAGATAGAGCTGCAGGCCCTTCGAGCCCGAGGTCTTCGGCAGGCAGCGCAGGCCCAGGCCCTCGAGCATGCCGCGCAGCAGCAGCGCCACGCGGCAGCACTCGACGATCGTCGCCGGCGCGCCCGGGTCGAGGTCGAAGACCACGGCCGTCGGGCGGTCCGGATCCGATGCGAGTGCGAGCGAGGGGTGCAGCTCGAGCGCGGCGAGCTGCGCGAGCCACACGAGCGTCGCCGCGTCGTCGCAGAGGACGAATCGGATGCTCTCGCGGCCGTGGCGCACCTCGGCGCTGTGCACCCAGCCGGGGGCGTGCGGCGGGATCCGCTTCTCGAAGAACGACTGCCCGTCGACGCCGTCGGGGTTGCGCACGAGCGTCAGCGCACGGCCGCGCAGGTGCGTCGTCAGCACCGGCGCGATCGCCGCGTAGTAGTCGATGACCTGTCGCTTGGTGAACGGTGCCTGCGGATAGAGGACCTTGTCGAGGTTGGTCAGCGCCAGCTCGCGGCCCTCGACGACCGCCGTGCCGGCGAGGCCCTTGCCGCGCTCGCGGTGCACCTCGCGCACCTCGAGCGGCGTCTGGCCGCCGCCGCGCAGGCCCTGCCAGACGGGGTGGCGCAGCAGCCCGCCGCTGGAGCGCTCGGTGTAGGCGACCTCTGCGAGCAGCTCGGGCGCGACCCAGTGGGCGCCGCGCGGCGGCCGCGACCCGCCCGGCGCGAACGGGGAGTGCTGCTGTGCCAGCGCCGCGAGCCGCGCACCGAGGTCGTCCAGCTCGGCGTCGCTGAGTCCCGAGCCCACGCGCCCGGCGTAGCGCAGTCCCCCGTCCGGCCCCTCTTCGCCGACCAGCAGGGCGCCGATCCGACCCCCGCGGCCGCCGCTGCCCTCCAGCCAGCCGCCGATGCGCAGCTCGGCGCTGGCACGCAGCTTGACCTTCACCCACGTCGAGCTGCGCCGCCCCGGGAGGTAGGGCGCGTCGCGGCGCTTGGCCACGACGCCCTCCATCCCCAGGCCGCGCACCGCCTCGAGCAGCTGCGCGCCGCTGCCGGTCGTCGCCGCGGGCGTCTGCCAGTGAGCGCCGTCGAGCGCGAGCCCCGCCAGCCGTTCCCGGCGCGCGTCGTAGGGCAGACCCATCAGCGAGTGCCCGTCGAGCCACAGCAGGTCGAAGATCGCATACGTCACCGGCACGTCGCGCGCCAGCCGGCGCACCCGCGCCTCGTTGCGCACGTGCATGCGGCGCTGCAGTTCCTGGAAGCTCGGGCGACCGTCGGCGTCGAAGGCCACGATCTCGCCGTCGAGGATTGCGCGATGCTCGTGCAGCGCGCGCGTTATCGCGCCGAGCTCTGGGTAGGCGCCCGTGATGTCCTGCCCGGTTCGCGAGCGCAGCGACAGCCGCCCGGGCGTCGTGCGGCAGATCGCTCGCACGCCGTCCCACTTGACCTCGAACGCCCAGGCGTCGCCCTGGGGCAGCGCGCCCGCCGTTGCGAGCATCGGCGAGAGCGCCTCGGGCATCGGCTCGGCCGCCGGGTCGAGCGGAGCTCCCATGCGGTGGACCATCCACTCGTGCGATGCGCCGTCGCCGCGGCCGATCGGGAACAGTGCCCAGGCGCCGGTCAGGTGCTCACCGTGCAGCTCGACCTCCACCTTGCGCGGCTCCCAGGTGATGACCTCGAACGTGCCGCGGTCGTAGATCCGCATCGTGCCCGCCCCGTAGCTGCCCTGCGGGATGTCGCCCTCGAAGGACAGGTAGTCGACGGGGTGATCCTCGGTGCGGACGGCCAGCAGGTTCTCGCCCGGCGCGGCGGGCAGGAAGTTCGGCAGCGCCCAGGACGCCAGCGCACCCTCGTGTTCGAGGCGCAGATCCCAGTGCAGGCGGGTCGCGCTGTGCTCCTGGACGACGAATCGCGGCGCGCCTGACGCAGGCCCCGCGCCCGCGCCGGCGGGCTCCGGTGAGCGGGCGAAGTCGCGCTTGGCGCGGTAGGGCTTCAGGCGATCCGGCACGGCGCCCGCAGGGTCAGCCCGCCAGCGCCTGCGCGGCGAGCAGCGCCGGCCGGTACAGCGGGTCGCGCAGCAGCGCCTGGCGGATGCCCTCGCCGAGGATGCCGCCCTCCCCGCGCGAGGCGCCCATGATCGTCCACGGGTGCTCGTCGCCGCCCGGCTCGCGGCGCACGGCGCGCAGGCCGCCGGGTCCGCGGTCGAGCGCGATCGAACGCCCGGCCGTCGTCTCGATCGTCACGCCCGCGAGGCCGCGCACGTCCAGGTGCGAGGACTCGAGCGTCAGGCACACCTCGTGGTCGAGCCCGTGCAGGGTCCCGGAGATCACGCCGAGCGGCCCGCTCTGCAGCGGCGCCGGGGTCCACTCCAGCCGATCGGCGAGCCAGCCGAGCAGCAGCAGCGCCGCGGCGGTCGAGCCGCGCTCGTGGCGGATCGTCACCGAGCTGAACCGCTCCAGCTCGCGCCGCAGGTCGTTCGGCGGGTCGAACAGCGCGGCCAGGCGCTCGCGCCACGGGGCCGAGCGCAGCCAGGCGAGGTCGACGACGCGCGCCCGGTCCGCCAGCATCGCCGCGCGGTCGAGCGCGTCGAGCGGCACCGGGTCGTCGACCGAGTCGAACAGCACGACCTGGGCGATCCGCAGCAGCGCATCGAGCGCGTCGTCATGGCCGTGTGGCGACCAGGCGACCGTCAGCAGGTCGGTGACCACCAGGGGATCGAGGATCGTCTCGAGGTTCGGGAGATGGTGAGGCCCGATGTCGAGCACGACGAGCTCGACGGCCCGGCTGCGCGCCCCCCGTGCCGCGTCGTCGCTGGCGACGCTCACCGTCGCATCGAGCGCGCGCCGGCCCGGCTCGACCTGGCAGACGATGGTGCGCGAGGCGTGGTAGTCGCCGACCTGCGCGAGGCGGTTGGCGATCTCGCCGCTCCACTGGCGGTCGACGACGACGATGAGGTTCAGGACGCGTGCCGGCGAGGCGTTCGGGTTGGCGGTGTGGCGCTCGATCAGCAGCGCGCGCAGCGCCTGCTCGATCGTCTCCGGCGTCGTGTCCGGCGCCGCCCAGACGCTGTCGGTGCGCATCAGCGCCCGGCGCCCCGCATCAGATCGCCCGCCAGCGGTGCTCGCCGAGCATGATCGCGTCGGCCTGCGCCGGCCCCTGCGACCCCGCCGCGTACTGGGCCAGCGGGCCGGGCTGCTCGCCCC
Source organism: uncultured Solirubrobacteraceae bacterium (assembly GCA_963809525.1). Taxonomy (GTDB): domain Bacteria; phylum Actinomycetota; class Thermoleophilia; order Solirubrobacterales; family Solirubrobacteraceae; genus F1-60-MAGs163. The sequence continues at coordinate 164,420 of CAWEJY010000008.1, forward strand.
ACACCGAGACGACCGGGTCGCAGATGCGCCACTGCTCCTCGACCTCGTCGTTGCGGGTGAAGAGCGTCGCCTCGCCGCGCATCGCGTCGAGGATCAGCCGCTCGTAGGCCTCCGGCGACTGCGACAGGAACGACGTGCCGTAGAGGAACTCCATGATCACCGGCCTGATGCGCATCCGGGTGCCGGGGATCTTGGCGCCCAGCGAGAGCGAGACGCCCTCGTTGGGCTGGAGCGTCAGCACGAGGACGTTGGGCTGCACGCCGGGCGCCCCGTCGTCCTGTGCGAACGCGATGTGCGGCGCCTGCTTGAAGGTGATCGTGATCTCGGTGACCTTGCGCGCCAGGCGCTTGCCGGTGCGCAGGTAGAACGGCACGCCGCTCCAGCGCCAGTTGCCGACCTGCAGGCGCAGCGCCGCGTAGGTCTCCGTCGTGGAGCCGGGCGGCACGCCGTCCTCGTCGAGGTAGCGCGGGACCTGCTGGCCGGCGACGATGCCGCCGTCGTACTGGGCGCGCACGGCCATCCCGGGCACATCGTCGGGCGTGGGCTCGCGGACCGCGTGCAGCACCTTGACCTTCTCGTTGCGCACGTGGTCGGCGGTGAACGCGACGGGCGGCTCCATGCACAGCAGGCACAGCAGCTGGAGCATGTGGTTCTGGACGAGGTCGCGCAGTGCCCCGGCGCCGTCGTAGTACCCGGCGCGCGAGCCGATGCCCAGGTCCTCGGAGGCCGTGATCTGGACGTTGTCGACGAAGTTGCGGTTCCACAGCGGCTCGAACATCCCGTTCGCGAACCGGAACGCCAGCAGATTCTGGACCGTCTCCTTGCCCAGGTAGTGATCGATGCGGAACAGCTGGTCCTCGTCGAAGACCGACAGGACGCGGCGGTTGAGGTCGAGCGCCTCCTCGAGCGAGGTGCCGAACGGCTTCTCGATCACGCAGCGCACCTTGCGCCCCTCGAGCGAGGCGAGGCCCGCCTCGCCGAGCTCGCCGACGATCACCGGGAAGAAGCCCGGCGCGGTCGACAGGTAGAAGACGCGGTTGAGCGGCTCGGGGGTCGCCGCGTCGTAGTCCTGCAGGACGCCGCGCAGGGTCGCGTAGGCCTCGGCGTCGTCGAAGGCGCCGGTCACGTAGCGCGCCTCGTCGAGCAGCACCTGCAGGACGGCTGGGTCGACGGTGCGGCGGCTGAAGCGGTGGATCGCCTCCTTGCACTCGGTGCGGAACTCCTCGTCGCTGAGCGCGCCGCGCGAGACGCCCACGACGTTGAAGCGGACCGGCAGGCTGCCTTCGTGCGCGAGATTGTAGAGCGCCGGCAGCAGCTTGCGCTTGGCCAGGTCGCCCGAGGCGCCGAAGATGACGAGCGTCGTGGGATGGACGGGGACGTGCTCGAGCGCCATGTCGAGCGGGTTGGACCCTGCCGCTGACGTCGTCACGCGGCCATCGTATCCCGTGCGACGACCGTGCCCGCGACCTCGTTCAGCCGCCGGCCACGGCCGGGAGGATCTGGACCTCCGCGCCGTCGCCGACCACCGTCTCGAGCGCGTCGCCGTAGCGGATGTCCTCGCCGTCGACGTACACGTTGACGAAGCGCCGCAGCCCGCCGTTGTCGTCGGTCAGGCTGTCGCGCAGCTCGCCGTGGGCGGCGAACAGCGCCTCGAGGACCTCCCCGACGGTGGCGCCCTCGACCGTGACCTGGCCCTCGCCGCCCGCGGCCGCGCGCAGCTGGGTCGGCAGCTTCACCGTCACCGCCATCAGACGCTCACCGCATGCTGCTCGACCTGGGCCTCGAACTGGTCGAAGGAGGCGTCGATCTCGAAGGCCTCGAACGTGCCGCGCACCGCGTCGAGGGTCTTCAGGCCCTCGCCGGTGATCACCAGCACGACGCGCTCGTCGGAGCCGATCTCACCGCGCTCGGCGAGCTTGGCGAGCGTCGCGGTCGTCACGCCGCCGGCCGTCTCGGTGAAGATGCCCGTCGTCTCGGCCAGCAGGCGGATCCCCGCGCGGATCTCGTCGTCGTCGACGGCCTCGATCGAGCCGCCGCTCTTGTGAGCGAGCTCCAGCGCGTAGGGCCCGTCGGCCGGGTTGCCGATCGCCAGTGACTTGGCGATCGTGTCCGGCTTGACCGGGCGGCACACGTCGTGCCCGGCGTCCCAGGCCTGCGCGACCGGCGAGCAGCCGGTGGCCTGCGCGCCGTGCATGACCGGGGCGTCGCCGCTGACGAGCCCGAGCTCCAGCCACTCGCCGAAGCCCTTGGCGATCTTCGTGTAGAGCGAGCCCGATGCGACCGGCGCGACGATGCGGTCCGGCGTGGTCCACCCGAGCTGCTCGGCGACCTCGTAGGCGATCGTCTTGGAGCCCTCGGCGTAGTAGGGGCGCAGGTTGACATTGACGAACGCCCAGTCGCGCTCACCGGACAGCTCGGTGCAGAGGCGGTTGACGTCGTCATAGTTCCCGCGGACCTTCACGAGGTTCGTCCCGTAGACGCCAGTCGCCAGGACCTTCTGCTCCTCGAGGTCGGCGGGGATGAAGACGTACGTCGTCATCCCGAGCGCCGCGCCGTGGGCGGCCACCGAGTTGGCGAGGTTGCCCGTCGAGGCGCAGGCGAGCACGTCGAAGCCGAGCTCGCGGGCGCGCGCGGCGGCCACGTTGACGACCCGGTCCTTGAAGGAGTGTGTCGGGTTGGCGGCGTCGTTCTTGACCCAGACCTCGCCCAGACCGAGGCGCTCGGCCAGGCGGTCGGCGCGGATCAGCGGCGTGCAGCCGGCCGGCAGGCCGAAGCGCGAGGACGCGCGGCCCGACGGCGCCGGCTGGACGTCGACCGGCAGGAAATCGGCGTAGCGCCAGATGTTCTGCGGACCGCCCTGGATCCGGCGGCGCAGGCCGGCGACGTCGTCGCCCAGACGGCCGTGGTCGTAGCCGACCTCGACGGGGCCGAAGCAGCGCTGGCAGACGTAGCGCGCGTCGAGCGGGTATTCAGCGCCGCACTCGCGGCAGTTCAGATGGATCGCACTCATGAAAATGACCTCCGCTGGTGTGTGGCGAAGGTCTCGGGCGAATCCTCTGCCACATCTCCCAGGCATTCAGTGGTTGCCTGATGGAATTGGCACCTTCTCCCTCGTTCTCCTCGAACGCGGGAGGGTTGCCGGGGCTTCGTCGGGCCATTCCCTCCACCCCTCTTGATGTGTCCAGCTATGTGGCGCGCAATCTAGCACACCATTGTTGGGTGTCCGGGGAGGCGCGCCGATACACTGATGTCGAGGCGAACCCGATGAACGACGAGCCGCGAAGTCCCCATGCCGAGCCTGCCCAAGCCCCGCCTTCGCCGGGCGGCACGTTCGCGCGGTTCCATCGTCGCGACGCCGCCTGAGGTCGAGACCCCCCAGATCGCGCAGGTCCAGGCCGGTCCGCCGGGCCAGGAGCTGCGCTGGATCAACATCGAGCGCTGGCGCAGCAGTGAGCGCAGCTGGCTCGAGGAGCACTTCGACTTCCACCCCCTCGACTACGAGGACCTCAGCTCGCGCAACCAGCGCCCGAAGGTCGACGAGTACGACGACTACCTGTTCGTCGTGCTGCAGTTTCCGCGCTATGACAAGCAGATCGGGCGCCTGAACGCGGCCGAGGTCGATGTCTTCGTCGGCTCCGACTACGTCGTCACGATCCCCAATCAGCCGCTGCAGTCGCTCGACTACCTGTTCGAGCGCTGCAGCACCAACGCCGAGCTGCGCGATCAGCTGTTCGCCAAGGGCGCCGGCTACCTGCTCTACCGGATCGTCGACGACTCGGTCGACGCGTCGTTCCCGATGCTGCGCAAGATCGGCAACAAGCTCGAGCGCCTCGAGGACGACGTCTTCGAGGGCCGCTCCAACGAGGTCGTGCGCGACATCTTCAACGTCAAGCAGGAGGTCATCAACTTCCGCAAGATCGTCAGGCCGATGCGGCCCGCGCTCTCCGACCTGGAGCGCACGACCAAGGGCTACATCCCCGATGACCTCGACATGTACTTCGACGACATCAACGACGCCTCCGAGCGTGTCTGGGACATGCTCGAGAACTTCAAGGAGGTCGTCGATGCGCTCGAGGACACGAACGAGTCCGTGCTCTCGCACCAGCTCAACGACATCCTGCGCGTCCTCACGGCGTTCAGCGTCGTGATGCTCCCGCTGACCCTGATCGCGAGCATCTTCGGCATGAACGTCCGCGTCCCGGGCGAGCAGACGATCAGCGGCTTCTGGGTCATCATCGGCGTCATGGTCGTCCTTCTCGCCGGGATGGTGTGGGGCTTTCGCAAACGTGGCTTCCTCTAGCGCCACCAGCCCCGCGGCGGACGCGGCGCTGCTCGAGGCGCCGGCGATCCGGCGGCGGATGCTGGTCGTCGTCAACCCGATCGCGACGTCCGTTGACGAGCGTCTGCGCGCGCTCGTGCTGGCCGCACTGCAGAGCCGCTACGAGGTCACCGCGCTCGATACCGCCGCGCGTGGCCATGCGACGGAGCTCGGGCGCATGGCCGTCGCGGAGGACTACGACGTCGTGGTGACGCTCGGCGGCGACGGCACGCTCAACGAGGTCGCCAACGGACTGGCCGGCTCGGACGTGCCGCTCTGCCCGCTGCCCGGGGGCTCGCAGAACGTCTTCGCCAAGATGCTCGGGATCCCGGCGGAGATCGTCGACGCCACCTCCCACCTGCTGCGCCTGGCCGACGACTGGCGCCCGCGGCGCATCGACCTCGGCCGCGTCAACGGCCGCATCTTCACGTTCTCGGCGGGCGCCGGCCTCGACGCCGCCGTCGTCGAGCACGTCGACGCCCACCCCGAGCGCAAGGCGCGCTGGCGCCAGTGGTACTACATGCAGAGCGCCGCGCTGGTGTTCACGCGCCGCTATGCGGTGCGTGCGCCGCGCCTGGAGGTCGACGGCCCCGACGGCCCGGTCCCGGGCGTGACCGTCCTCGTCCAGAACGGGGACCCGTACACGTACGCGGGCGACCGGCCGGTGCGTGTCTGCCGCGAGGTCGCGCTGGACTCCGGCACGCTGTCGGCCGCCGTCCTGGCACGTACGTCGCTGCTCGACATGCCGGCGATCGCGCCGCGGCTGCTGGCGGAGGGCCTGGAGGTCACCGACCATCGCCACGTCCGCTCGCTCGAGCGCCTGAGCGAGCTGCGCGTCCGCTCGGTCGGCGACCACGCGATCGGCGTGCAGGTCGACGGCGACTTCATCGGCGCCTACGAGAACATCCGGTTCGAGGTGCTGCCGGGCGCGCTCTGCGTCGTGGCCTGAGGGCCGCTCTGGCCGCGGGGTGCGTCGCCGGTTGCCGCGGCGCCAGGCGTCCCTGGTCGCGGAGCCGGCTGCGATGGGGTGTGCGGCACGCGCCGCCGCCGGGCTGCGACACCGGACGCGGGCGCACGGCGTCAGGCGTGCCGCTTGTGCTCCCGAAGGGGTACGAGGTCCGCTCGGGCGTCAGGCGCTCGGCGTCACGCGGTACGCGTCGAAGACGCCGTCGATCCCGCGCAGGCGGCCGATCGTCGCCTTCAGCGCCTGCGTGTCCCCCACCTCGACGACGAAGCGGTTGGAGACCATCGGGCGGTTCACGACGCAGCGCGCCTCGACGATGTCGATGCCCTGCTCGGCCAGGGTACGCGAGAGGTCTTCGAGCAGGCGGTGGCGGTCCCAGGCGTCGATCTGGATCTCGACCTTGAACGACGTCTCATGGTCGCCCTCCCAGTGGACCGGGACGAAGCGCTCGGGGTCCTTGCGCAGCGCCGCGACGTTGGGGCAGTCGTCGCGGTGGATCGTGATGCCGCGACCCAGCGAGACGTACCCGACGATCGGATCGCCGGGCACAGGGTGGCAGCACTTGGCCAGGCGCAGCATCACATCGTCGACACCCTCGACGCGGATGCCGTAGGAGTTCGAGGTGCCGGTCGGCAGGCGCCGGCGCCGGCGGTCGGAGACGAGCGTCTCGGCGACGCCGCTCTCCTCCTCGGCCGCCTCGCCCTGCTTGAGCCTTTGCAGGACCTTGTTGACGACGACCTTCGGCGAGATCTTCGCGCCGCCCAGCGCGATGTAGAAGTCGTCGGCCTTGCGGAAGCCCATTTCGCGGATCACGTCGGCGAGCAGCGGCGAGCCGGTGATCTTCTGCGCCGGCAGGCCGGCCTTGCGCAGGTGCTCCTGCAGCAGCTCGCGACCGGTGTGCTCGGCGTCCTCGCGCCCCTCGGCCTTGAACCACTGCTTGATCTTGTTGCGCGCGCGGGTGGTCTTGACGACGGCCAGCCAGTCGCGCGAGGGCCCGCGCTCGCGCTTGCTCGTCAGGACCTCGACGCGATCGCCGGACTTCAGCTGGTAGTTCAGCGGGACGATCTTGCCGCCGACCTTCGCGCCGACGCAGCGGTGCCCGAGCTCGGTGTGGATCTCGTAGGCGAAGTCCAGCGGGGTCGCGCCCGCGGCGAGCGACTTGACCTCGCCCTTGGGCGTGAAGACGAAGACCTCCTCGTCGAAGAGGTCGACCTTGAGGTTCTCGACGAACTCGCGCGGGTCGGAGAGCTCCTGCTGCCAGTCGAGCATCGAGCGCAGCCACTTGAGCTTGGCCTCGCCCTCGGGAACCTTGACGCGCTTGCCGCTCGGGGTCTCCTTGTACATGAAGTGGGCGGCGACCCCGAACTCCGCCATGTCGTGCATCTCGCGCGTGCGGATCTGGATCTCGAGCGGCAGCCCCTCGGGCCCGATCACCGTCGTGTGCAGCGACTGGTACATGTTGAACTTCGGCATCGCGATGAAGTCCTTGAAGCGCCCGGGCAGCGGCTTCCACAGCGAGTGGATGACGCCGACCGCGCCGTAGCAGTCCTTCACCGACTCGACGATCACGCGCATCGCCGTGAGGTCGTAGATCTCGTTGAACTCGCGGCCCTTGCGGGTCATCTTCGAGTAGATCGAGTAGAAGTGCTTCGCGCGGCCGGAGATCTCGGCGTGGATGCCGAGCGCGTCCAGCTCGGCGCTCAGCGTCGCGCCCGCCTTCGTGACGTAGGCCTCGCGCTCCTCGCGCTGCTGGTTGACCAGGCCCTTGATCTCCTGGTACTTGCGCGGGTGCAGCGCGGCGAACGCGAGATCCTCGAGCTCCCACTTGATCGCGTGGATGCCCAGCCGGTGGGCGATCGGGGCGTAGACGTCGAGCGTCTCCTTGGCCTTCTCGATCTGCTTCTGCTTGGCCATCGCGCCGATCGTGCGCATGTTGTGCAGGCGGTCGGCCAGCTTGATCAGGATGACCCGGATGTCCGTGGCCATCGCGACCATCATCTTGCGGTAGTTCTCGGCCTGCGCCTCGTCACGCGAGGTGAAGGTGATGCCCTCGAGCTTCGTGACGCCGTCGACCAGCGAGGCGACCTCCTCGCCGAACTGGGCCCCGACCTCCTCCAGCGAGGCACTCGTGTCCTCGACGGTGTCGTGCAGCAGCGCGGCGCACAGCGTCTCGGTGTCCAGCCGCATGCCGGCGCAGATCTTCGCGACGCCGACCGGGTGGGTGATGAAGTCCTCGCCGGACTGACGGCGCTGATCGGCGTGGTGGCGGCAGGCGAACATGAACGCGGCGACGACGCGCTCGCGATCGACCGGCATCGCGACGTCGTCCTCGTGCTCCTCGATGATCGCGAAGAGGTCGTCGAGCAGGCGGCGCTCGGACGTCGTGAGCTCGGCTGTGGGATCCGCGGGCGCCGGCGTGGCGCGGTTCGCGGTGGTGACGGGGGCCTCGGGTGCGGGCTCGGCGGTCACGCCGCCCGCGCGCTCGGGCGCATCAGCCATCGCAGCCCCTCCTCGCGGCGTGCGGCGTACGCGCGGTACGCCGGCGAGTCTTCGAGCTCGGTGCGCTCGGCCTGCGGGACGCGCACCGTGAGGGTCGCGCGATCGAGCTCGACGAGCCCGAGCTCGAGCAGCACACGCAGCAGGCGCCCGGCGCGGGCAGCGGTGCGCGGCTGCGCACCGCCGCCGAGCAGCACGACACCGAACGCGGCGTCGCCGGCATCGCGCAACGCGCGATACAGGGCCGCGAGGCCGTCGCGAAGCTCGTGATCGTGCTCGAGAACATCCTGTGTGAAGCGTAGCTCAGCATCACCCCATGCCAGATGGGCCGTCCATGCTCCGTGGCCGCCGCGCAGGAGCCCCTCCTCCGCCGCGCTCGAGGGCGGATCGAGCGCGACGACGTGCGCGAAGTCGTCGGCGAGCGAGGGCTCGCGGCACAGCGCCGTCCACGAGCACAGCGCGAACCCGCCCAGGCGCCCGCGCAGCTGCCGCGCGCGGCGCTCCTCGCAGGCGGCGACGACCAGCACCCGCTCACCCGAGCCGACGAGCGCGGTGATCGTCGCGCCGATGCTCGCGCCGCGACGGTCGACCAGTGCGCGCGGCGCGGCGTCGACCGCCGGCGCGGGGAGCGCGGCCGGCAGCGGCGCGTCGAGCTCGAGCAGCGCGGCGGCCGTGAACTCCTCCGGCCTGCCGGCGAAGACGATCCGGGCGCCTGCGGGCGCCGTCGCCTGACGCAGGACGAGGCGCGCGTCCTCGCGCCCCTGCCAGCGGTTGATCTCGAGCGTGAACGTGGCGTCGAGCGGCTCACCGGGCGCGGCGGGCAGCGTCCCGCGCCCGAACGCCACGGCAGCGGCGCGCGCGGGCCCGGCCTCGACGGTGAAGCGCACGTGCTTGCCCTCCCCCATCGGGCGCGGGTCGCTGAACGTGGCCGCCGGGATCAGCAGTGACGGCCGCGGGTTCCCGATCCCGTACGGCGCCAGTCGCGCGAGCTCCTCGGCGAGCGTCATGCCGACGTCCCCGCCGCCGACGACCGCATCGACGCGCTCCGACGGGATCAGGTCCGATGGCTCCAGCACCGCCGCGGCGTGCCCCTCGAACGCCGCGCGGAACGAGTCCACCCGGTCGCTCGCGATCGTGCAGCCCGCGGCCGCGCGATGGCCGCCGTGGCGCAGGAGGTCCGCCGCGCAGGCGTCGAGCGCGCCGAGCAGGTCGAAGGCCGGGATCGACCGTCCCGAACCCGTGCCGCGCTCGCCATCGAGCGCGATCAGCACGGCGGGCCGGTGATGGCGCTCGGCGATCCGCGAGGCGACGATCCCGATCACGCCGGGGTGCCACCCCTCGGCGGCGAGCACGTACGCCGGCCGCTGGCCCAGTGCCGCAACCTGCGCCTCGGCCTCGAAGAGGATCCGCGTCTCGACGTGGCGACGCTCGGCGTTCGCGGTGTCGAGCTCGGCGGCGATCGCGTCGGCGCGATCGCTGTCAGCGGTCAGCAGGAGCTCGACCCCGGCGTCGGCGCGGTGCAGGCGCCCCGCGGCGTTGATCCGCGGGGCCAGCCGGAAGCCGATCGTCTGCTCGTCGATGCCCGCCGGGTCGGCCTGCACCACGCGCAGCAGCGCGCGCAGCCCGGGGCGCCGGGTGCGCGCGAGCGCCACGAGACCCTCGCGGACGAGGCGGCGGTTCTCCCCGCGCAGCGGGACGCAGTCTGCGACCGTGGCGAGCGCGACGATGTCGAGGTCCTCGTCGGCCTCGCGCGGGTCACGGCCCGCCGCCTGGAACAGCGCGGCGGAGAGCTTGTACACGACGCCGGCGGCGCAGAGATCCGGCGTCGGGTAGCCGCCGACGAGCGGATGCACGATCGGTGCGTCGGGCAGTGCGCCGTCGGCGCGCGGCTGGTGGTGGTCGGTGACCACGACGTCGACGCCGAGCTCGCGCGCGAGCGCGACCTCCTCGACGGCGGTGATGCCGCAGTCGGTTGTGATCAGCAGCCGCGCGCCCGCGGCGGCAAGGCGCTCGATCGTGGCGGCACTGAGGCCGTAGCCGTCCTCGGTGCGGCTCGGCAGGAACCAGGCCACGTCCGCGCCGAGCGCGCGCAGCGTGCGCACGAGGATCGCCGTCGAGCAGACGCCGTCGGCGTCGTAGTCGCCGTGCACGACGATCCGCGAGGCTCGCGCGACGTGTTCCCCGATCAGGGCGATGGCCGCTGCCATCCCGGCGAACTGCGACGGGTCGTGACGGTCCTCGGCCGCCAGGAAGGCGCGCGCGGCCTGCGGATCGCCGAGCCCGCGGCGCACGAGCACCTGGGCCACGGCGGAGCTCACGCCGAGCTCACGCTCGAGGCGCAGCAGGTCGGCGACCGGTGCCGGCGCGATGTCGAGACGGACGTCCACGGATCGATGCTAGGAAGCTGTTCGGACAACTCAGCCGAGCAGGCCGGCAACCTCGTCGAGCACCGCCTCGTCCCCCGCATACCATCCGCTCGCGCGCGGCCAGTGGACGATGACGTCGGTGAACCCGAGCTGCCGCGCCCGGTCGACGGCCTCGGTGAACGCCTGGACACTCGCCAGCGAGTAGCCCGGCGCGGCGTCCAGCGACAGGTGCCGCTCGACGGTCTCCGGAGCGCGCCCGCAGCGCTCGAGCTCCTCGTCGAACCGCGTGACGCGACCGGCGACCGCCCGCCACCATGCGTCGAGGTCGTCGGTGCGCTCGCCGGTCGTCACCCACCCCTGGCCCAGGCGGGCGGCCAGCGCGATCGCGCGCGGTCCGTTGCCCGCGACGATGAACGGGACGCGCGGCGCCTGCACGCAGCCTGGCGCGGAGCGCGCGTCCACGGCCGCGAAGTACCGGCCATGCCAGGTCGTGCGGTCCTGGCGCAGCAGCAGGTCCAGCAGCTCGACGAACTCGCCGTAGCGGTCCGCGCGCTCGCCCGGGCTCAGCGTCTCCCGGCCCAGCACCGTCGCATCGAAGCCCGGCCCGCCGGCGCCGAGCCCGAGCGTCAGGCGACCGCCGGAGATGTCGTCGAGCGCCGTGATCTCGCGCGCGAAGTGGACCGGGTGGCGGAAGTTCGCCGAGGCGACGTGCGTCCCGAGGCGGATCCGCGATGTCACCGTCGCGGCGGCGGTCAGCGTCGTGACGGCGTCGAACCACGGGCCGTCGACGAGGTCGCGCCAGCCGATGTGGTCGTAGGTCCAGGCGTGATCGAACCCGTACTGCTCGGCGCGCCGCCAGCGTTCCTGCGCCTGCGCCCACGGAAGCTCCGGGAGAATGACGACACCGATACGCATCAGCGCCTCGTGTGCGCCGCGGCGCCGTTTCTTCTCTGCACGCAGATCATGCCCTGTGTGCGGGCTTCGCCCGGCGGTCTCTGATCTGCTCTCGCAGATCAGCCCTGCGTGCCGGCTCCGCCGGCGGTCTCTGATCTGCTCTCGCAGATCAGCCCTGCGTGCCGGCTTCGCCGGCGGTCTCTGATCTGCTCTCGCAGATCAGCCCTGCGTGCCGGCTTCGCCGGCGGTCTCTGATCTGCTCTCGCAGATCAGCCCTGCGTGCCGGCTCCGCCGGCGGTCTCTGATCTGCTCTCGCAGATCAGCCCTGCGTGCCGGCTCCGCCGGCGGTCTCTGATCTGCTCTCGCAGATCAGCCCCTTTCAGGGAGACGTCACCTAGAGCTCGAGCGCGGGGTTGCCCCGCTGCACGCCGAGCCCGTACGCGAACCCGAGCCCGAGCAGCGCGCCCGGGATCGCCTCGAGCGCGTTGGCGATCGTGATCGAGTCGTTCGTCGGGATGGAGAAGCCGGCGAGGATGAAGCCGACGATCACCGCGCCGACGATCGCACACAGGAAGCTGCCGACGATGCCGCCCCAGAAGCGGTCCGGGACGAAGATGGCGAAGTGCCAGATGGACAGGCCCATCATGACCCAGGCGAGGAACCCCATCAGCGTCTCCCGTGTCGGCGGTTGCGGGACCGTCGGGTCCCCTTGGTCTTCTTCGGATCGTCCTTGAGGACGAGGTCCTCCGGCAGGAGGTCGCGCGAGAGGTCCTCCTCCGGCTCGGCGGTCGCCGTGGCGGTCTCGTCGGCGTGCAGGTCGCGCACCATCTCGTCGAACTCGGCCTTGCTGACGCCCTGCGAGGGATCGTCCGGCGCGGTGATGCGCCGCGGGGCGCGCTTGGGCGTCTGCGGCTCGACCTCGATCGACGCGCCGCCGGCGGCCGTCGCGTAGGCCGGGACGACCCCACCGTTGGCGGCGGCGACGCGTGCACGGCGCTGGCGCCAGACGCCCTCGCCCTCCTTCCAGTGCATCAGCACCGGTGAGGCGATGAAGATCGACGAGTATGCGCCGGACAGGACGCCGACGGCGAGCGCGATCGCGAAGTCCTTCAGCGTCTGCCCGCCGAAGACGATCAGCGAGATGATCGGCAGCAGAGTGCAGCACGAGGTCGCCAGGGACCGCATCAGGACTTCGCTCATCGAGCGGTTGAGGATCTGTGAGAACGCGGCGCGCGGCATCCGCGGGACGTTCTCGCGCACGCGGTCGAACACGATGATCGTGTCGTACAAGGAGTAGCCCAAGATGGTGAGGAGGGCCGCCACGGTCGCGGTCGTCACCTCCAGCCCGAAGAGCGCGTAGACGCCGGCCGTGATGAGCAGGTCGTGCATCAGCGCGATCAGCACCGGGACGGCATAGCGCCATTCGAAGCGCAGCGCGATGTAGGCGCTGATCACGATCAGCGACGCGATGATCGCGATGATCGCGCTGTTGGCGACGGTGTTGCCGAACGTCGGCCCGATCGTGTCGAAGCTGAACGTCCCGCCGCCGAAGCGCTTGTTCAGCAGGCTCTCGACCTTGTTCTGCGCGCCGGGCGAAAGCGTTTCCGTCGAGATCTGGAAGGCCTCGCCGCTCTTGAAGTCCTTGCCCGAGATCCGCTGGATCTCCGCCTTGGAGAGCCCGACCGGGCCGATCGTGTCGCGGATCTGCTGCTCGCTGGCCTTCTGCGCCAGCTCGGCCGTCAGACGCGTGCCGGAGGTGAAGTCGATGCCGAGGTTCAGGCCCTTGCCGCCGATCGCCAGCGCGCCGATCAGCAGGATCACGCCGCTGAGCGAGAAGAACCAGCGGGCCGAGCCCATGTAGTCCCAGTGGAAGCGCTGGCGCGTGGAGTTCGCGCCGAGCGCGGATGGGTGGTTGATCAGGCCGCTCTGGCCAAGCGTGCCGAGCACGGCCTGCGTGAGCAGCACCGCGGTGAGGAACGAGACCAGGGTGCCGACGCCGAGCGTGAACGCGAAGCCCTTGACGCCGGCCGTCGCGAGGATGAACAGGATGAACGCGACCATGAAGGTCACGACGTTCGCGTCGACGATCGCCGTCAGGCCCTTCTTGTAGCCCTGGGAGATGGCGAGCGGGACCGATCTGCCCGCGCGCAACTCCTCCTTGACGCGTTCGAAGATGATGATGTTCGCGTCTGCCGCCACGCCGATCGTGAGGATCAGGCCTGCGATGCCCGGCAGGGTCATCGTGATCGGGATCAGCTTGATCAGCGCGAACATGAAGATGCCGTAGACCAGCAGCGCACCGATCGCGACCAGGCCGAGGACGCGGTAGAGGATCAGCAGGAACAGCGAGACGAGGACCAGGCCGACGAGGCCAGCGAGCAGGCCCTGCGCGAGCGCCTGCTTACCGAGCGTCGCCGACACCGACGAGGACGAGATCAGGTCGAGCTTCAGCGGCAGGGCGCCGGTCTGCAACAGGTTCGCGAGGTTCTGCGCGGACTTGATCGTGAAGCCGCCGGAGATCTCAGACCCGTTGGAGGCGTCGATGCCGTCCGGGTTCTGGTTGAAGTCGATGTACGGCGTCGAGATGATCTCGTTGTCCAGCGCGATCGCGAAGTGCTGGAAGGCCTGCTGTGGGCTGCCGCCGAAGTAGTTGTCCTGCCCGCGCTGGGCGATCTGGCGCGTGACCTTCTGCCAGATGCCGCGGCCCTTGTCCGTGAAGTCGAACGTGACCGTCGGCCCGCCGGTCCCGCCGGGGCCGTTGTCGAAGTTCTGCTTGGGGTTCGTGATCTGGTTGCCGGTCAGCGCCGGCTGGTCCTTCAGGACGTAGTACTGGTCGCTGGGCGTGCCGTCGCTGTTCTTCTCGGCCTGCAGGACGACGGTGCCCGGCTTGACCTCGACGATGCGCGTGCCGGCCGTCGGGATCTTGCGGTCGACGATGTCCTTCTGCAGGTCGGACTTGACCTCCTGCGGCCCGGCGAGGACCGTCTGCTTCTTGTCGTTGACGAGGTAGAAGGACCCCGCGGTCGTCTCCTTGCCCGTGTTCGTCGCCGGGCACTTGCTCGCGCGGATGACCGCGTCGTAGTAGCTCAGGCCGCCGACCGTGCCCGCCGATGCGCCGCCGGTGACCGACGCGTTCGTCGGGTCCGGTTTGCACTGGTCGTCGAGGACGTTCGGCTCCCAGTCGTAGAAGTACAGCTGGGCCGTCTTGCCGACCTGGCGGCGCGCCTCGTCGGCGTTCTTGGAGCCCGGCAGCGAGACGTCGATCTGGTCCGCGCCGGTGCGCTGGATCTCCGGCTCTGCGACGCCCAGCTTGTCGACGCGCTTGCGCATGATGTCGATCGCGCGCGTGATCGAGTCGCCGGTGACCTTCGTCTCCTTCGTCGGCTTCGCCTGGTAGATCAGCGAGACGCCGCCCTTGAGGTCGAGGCCGAGCTTCGTCGGCTGCGTCGCGATGACCGCCAGCGACGCCGCCAACAGCCCGGCGATGAAGATCAGGATGAAGATGTTTCTGCGGCGATCGGTCATCGGAAGGGGGAGCTACTTCTCCGGGGTGAGCACGAGGAGCATGCCGCCGTCCTCGTCGTAGGCGGGAAAGAGGTCAGCCGTGGCACGCGCGGGCAGGTCGCCCTCGGCATTGACCTCGACCGGCTTGGCGAGGGCGCGCACGCCCCACTCGAGCACTGTTGCGACGGGGTCCTCGCCGTTCTGGAAGACGAGGCCCAGCACGTCGCCGACGGGCCGCCCGATCACGCGCTCGTCATCCAGGCCGGTGAGCTCGAAGGCACCGCGGCCGCAGGCGATCACGCGCCCCTGCTGGTCGCAGACGAAGAACGCCGCGTCGGGCGCGGGGTAGTAGTCGTCGAGCAACTCGAACAGGAAGCCGAAGCCGCACTTCTCGCAGCCTTTGGGCTCCGAGCGGAATCCGGCGTTGCGATCGGTGGCTGCCGAGCGATTGCCGCAGCTGGGACAGATGAAGTGATGCGCCATGGACTCCCTTGAAGAAGGGTACGCATCGCGCGACCGACCTGCGCCGCCGCGCCCGGCGGCGGTGCTCTGGGCGGCCGCCATGGTCAGAACAGGACGGGATCCCGCGGCGGCTCGAGGCCGAGATGCGCGTAGGCGCGGGGCGTCGCGGTGCGCCCGCGCGGCGTGCGCCGGATGAAGCCGCACTGGAGCAGATAGGGCTCGTAGACGTCCTCGATCGTGTCGGACTCCTCGCCCACCGCGATGGCAAGCGTCGACAGGCCGACAGGACTGCCCGCGAAGGTGTGGCACAGCGCACCGAGGATCTCGCGGTCCAGGCGGTCCAGGCCCGACTCGTCGACCTCCAGCAGCGTCAAAGCGCTGTCGGCCGCCTGGGCGGTCACGACCCCGCTCCCGCGCACCTCGGCCCAGTCGCGCACGCGGCGCAGCAGTCGGTTGGCGACGCGCGGCGTGCCGCGGCTGCGCCGCGCGATCGCGAGCGCCCCGGCTTCGTCGAGGCGGACGTCGAGGATCCGCGCCGAGCGGTGGACGATCGTGCCGAGCTCGGCCGGGGTGTAGGCCTCGAGGCGATGCTGGATGCCGAAGCGGTCACGCAGCGGTGTGGACAGCAGCCCGGCGCGCGTCGTGGCGCCGACGAGCGTGAACGGGGGCAACTCGAGCGTGACGACGCGGGCGCCCGCGCCCTGGCCGATCGTGATCGGCAGCCGGCGATCCTCCATCGCCGGGTAGAACGTCTCCTCGAGCGCCCGGTTGAGGCGGTGGATCTCGTCGACGAAGAAGACTGTCCCGGGCTCAAGCGCGGTCAGCAGCGCGGCGATGTCGCCCTTGCGCTCGAGCGCCGGGCCGGCTGTCTGCACGAACGGGGCGCCCAGCTCCTCGGCGATGATCTGGGCCAGCGACGTCTTGCCCAGGCCGGGCGGGCCGGCAAGCAGCACGTGGTCGAGCGGCTCCTCGCGCGCGGCCGCGGCCTGCAGCGAGACGGTGAGCTGCTCGCGCATGCCCTCCTGGCCGATGAAGTCCTCCAGGCGCCGCGGGCGCAGCGAGCGATCGAGGTCGTCCTCCCCGGCCAGGGCGCCCGGCGTCTGGATGCGCGGCTCGTCCATCATCCGCGCGCCGCCTTGAGCGCGCTGGAGAGCAGCTCCTCAGCGCTGTCGCCGCGGGCCAGCGCGATCAGGCCCTCGGCCTCCGCGGGGGCGAAGCCGAGCTCCAGCAGCCCGTCGCGGGCGATCCGCCGCGGGTCGTCACCGCGCGTGACGACGATCGCACGGTCCTCGCCCTCCAGGCCGCCGACCTTCTCGCGCAGCTCGACGATGATGCGCTCGGCCGTGCGCTTGCCGATGCCCGGAACCGCCTGCAGGCGGCCCACGTCGCCGGCCGCGAGGGCACCGACGAGCTCACGCGGTGGACCCCCGCCGAGCACGGCGAGGGCGACCTTGGGGCCGACGCCCTGGACGCCGAGCAGCATCAGGAAGAGGTCGCGCTCCTCCTCGACGGCGAAGCCGTAGAGCTGGATCGTGTCGTCGCGTACGACGAGGTGGCTGTGCAGCGACACCGGGCGCCCGACGGCGGGAACCTGCTTGAGGGTCTCGGCCGAGACGGCCAGCCGGTAGCCGACGCCGCCCGCGGTCTCCAGGACGACATGGTCGGGCCGGCGGACTGCGACCTCGCCTGCGACGAGCGCGATCATCGCGAGCCCGCCAGCGCGGCGGTGGCCGTCGCCGCGTGCAGCGGCGCGTGGTTGACGTGGCAGATCGCGACGGCGAGCGCGTCGGCGGCGTGGTCGGGTGTCGGCGGGCTGTCGAGGGCCAGCAGCGCCTGGACCATCCGCGTGACCTGCTCCTTCGGCGCGCGGCCGCTCCCGCACACGGCGCCCTTGACCTGCTGGGGGGTGTAGTCCCGACACGGGATCCCGCGCCGCCCGGCGGCCAGCAGGATCACGCCGCGGGCCTGCCCGACGGCGAAGGCGCTGCGCACGTTGTGCCCGAAGTAGAGGGCCTCCATCGCCAGCGCCGCGGGACGGTGCAGCTCGAGCAGGTCGTCGATGCGGGCGAAGAGCTCGACGAGGCGCGCCTCCGGGGCACGGCCCGCGGGCGTCGTCGCGACGCCGCCGTCGAGGGCGACCAGCCGCCCGGCGCGCCGTTCGACGACGCCGAAACCCGTATTCGCGATGCCGGGATCGATGCCGAGGACGACCACAGGGCGGGATTCTGCGCCCTGCGCCGGATGCCTCCCCTACGACATCCGTCCGGTGCGGGGGCACAGACCCCGCAAGGGGGCGCACAGGGCCGATACCCGACCCATGCTCCTCTCGGGTGGTGAACGCATGGCGCTCCGCGGCCAGCTCGCCGACGCCCAGGCGCGGATCCGCTCGCTGGAATCGCGCCTGCGCGACGGCGAGACCCGCGACTCGCGGACGCGCCTGCTCTCCAACGACGCCTTCGTCCAGGCCGCCGCGCGCGCGCTTTCGCTGGCCACAGGCGACGGGCGCCCGGTCGCGGCCGCCGTCATCGACGTCGACGGCTTCCGCCAGCTGAACGTCCGCTACGGACCGCATGCCGGCGACGCCGTGCTCGTCGACCTCGCGGCGCGCGTCAAGCGCCTGACGCGCGACTACGACGTCCTCGGGCGCTCCGGCGCCGACGAGGTCACCATCCTGATGCCGGGCACCGACCAGGCGGGCGCGCAGGCTTGCTGTGACCGCCTGATCCGCGAGCTCGAGCACACCGAGCTGCCGGGCGTGGGTGTCGTCACCGTCTCCGCGGGCGTCGCAGCGCACATCGACGGCGGGTCGCTCGGCGAGCTGCTCGGCGCGGCCCAGGCGGGTCTGCAGCGGGCGCGTGCGCTCGGCGGCTCGCGCTGCGCGGTGCGCCTGGCCGACGAGGTGCGCGAGGCCGACCCCGCGCACGCCGCGGTCGTCGAGTCCCTGGCGATGACGCTGCTGGAGCGCGACCGCTACACCGGCGAGCACTCCGCCGCGGTCGTCGAGCTGAGCCGCCGCGTCGCCGCGCAGCTCGGCATGAACGAGCGCGAGGTCGAGCAGGTCGCCGCCGCCGCGCTCCTGCACGACATCGGCAAGGTCGCGATGCCCGACCGCATCCTGAACAAGCCGGGCGCGCTCGACGAGCGCGAATGGGCGCTCATGCGCGAGCATCCCATCGTCGGCGAGCGGATCCTGCGCGCGATCCCCGGCATGGGCGCCGTCGCGCGGATCGTGCGCCACGAGCACGAGAGCTTCGACGGCACCGGGTACCCCGACGGCCTGGTCGGCGAGTCCATCCCGATGGGCAGCCGGATCATCCTCGCCTGCGACACGTACAGCGCGATCACGACGGCGCGGCCCTACCGCCCGGCGCAGACCCACCACTTCGCGATCACCGAGCTGACGCGCTGCGCCGGCGCACAGTTCGACCCGCGCGTGACGGAGACGCTGATCGGCTGCCTGTACTGGGACGCCCAGCAGGGCCACCGCGCGGGCGTGGGCCCGAGCGGCCCGCCGCCGGCGCCCGAGCGCCTCAGCGCCTGACGATCTCGCCCTCGGACACGCGCTCGAGGCCGAGCCAGCAGAACTCCATCACGCGGTCCACGGCCCACGAGCGCGGGACGTCCTGGTGCTCGTACCACCAGTTCGCGATCGCCTGGGTCGCGCCGGTCAGCAGCGACGCCTGCGCCTCCAGGAAGAGCGCGCGCTGCTCGGGCGTGATGTGCGGATTCTCGTGACGGTCCGGGTCGGCGGCCATCAGCGTCGCGACCACGCCGATCGCCTGCGTTCGCACCCCGGCGATCGCCTCGGCGACCTCGGGGTCGGCCGCGTCGCGGAACAGGGCGCGCCAGGCCTCGCGGTGCTGCTCGACGAACGAGAGGAACGCGTCGACCCCGCCGCGCAGGCGCTCCTCGCCCGTGGCGCCGGTCTCGGCGTTCGCCTGCAGCCGGCGGAAGATCTCGCTGGCGTGGCGCTCGACGAGCTCGGCGTGGAGCTCGCGTTTGGAGGCGAAGTGCTCGTAGATCAGGGCCTTGGAGACGCCCGCGGCGGAGGCGATCTCGTCGAGCGAGGCGCCGTGGTAGCCCGAGCGCGCGAAGACCTCGCTGGCGGCGTCGAGCAGCTCGTCACGGCGTTCGGCGGCGCTCAGGCGCCGGCGGGGGCGGTCGGACATGGGCAAGCATCCTCGCAGGGTCGGCGCGCACGAATCGGCCGAGCGGCGGCCCACTAGGGTTCGGCGCATGGCCGCCGCGACGCACGACTGGGAGGGCGACGGCCTGCTGGCGGGCCTCGACGGGCCGGCACGCACGGAGCGGATCGCGCTGCTGGACGAGCTCGCCGCCGAAGGCGTGCACCGCGACGAGCTGCGCGAGGCGGTGCGCGAGGGACGGCTGGCAGCGCTGTCCGCGGAGCTGCTGCTGGGCGGGTCCGCGCGCAGCAGCGCACGCGAGGTCAGCGCCAGGACGGGGATCGACCTCGACCTGCTGCTCGGGCTGCGGCGCGCCAACGGGATGCCCGTCAGCGACCCGGACGCCCCGGTCTTCAACGACGCCGACCTGGAGCTCAGCCGTCTGACGGCCGAGCTGGCGCGCAGCGGGTTGACATCCCAGCAGATCCAGGACACCGGCCGCGTCATGGCCAGCGCGCTGCGGCCGCTGGCCGATGCGATGACGGCGGTCATCTCCGAGCTCTCCTACGCGCCGAACCTGTCGGAGGCCGAGCTGTCGGCGCGCTTCCGCGAGCAGGTCGAGCGCTTCGAGCCGTTCATCGGTCCGCTGCTCGAGGGGAACATCGCGCTGCACCTGCGCGCGGCCGTCCGCGACGCGGCGATCGCTGCCGCCGAGGAGGCGAGCGGCGCGCAGCTGCCCGGGACGCGCCGGATCACGGTCGCCTTCGCCGACCTCGTCGGCTTCACGCGCCTGGGCGAGGAGCTCCCACCGGAAGAGCTCGAACGCGTCGCGAGCCGGCTCGGCGCCCTGACCTCCGAGCTGCTGCGCGCGCCCGTGCGGCTGGTCAAGACGCTCGGCGACGCGGTGATGCTCGCCTCGCCCGACCCGGCCGCGCTGATCGACTCGACGCTCGACCTCGTCGAGGCCGCCGACGCAGCGGGTGCGGCGTTCCCCCAGCTGCGCGCCGGCATCGCCTCCGGGACGGCGGTCGCCCGCGCCGGCGACTGGTACGGCCGCCCGGTGAACCTCGCCAGCCGGCTCACGACGCTGGCGCGAGCCGGCAGTGTGCTCGCGACCCGCGAGGTGCGCGACGCCGACGAGCCCGGGCGCCACCGCTGGTCGGACGCAGGCGTGCGGCGGATCCGCGGCGTTCCCGATCCGGTGCCGCTCTACCGCGTGCGCCACGGGCGGTGAGCGGTTCTCAGCCCTGCGCTGCGAGCGGCCGGCGCAGCCCGTGGACCGCCGGGATCGCGAGGCAGGCGAGCGCCGCCACGAGCGCCAGCGCGCTGCCGAGGCGCATCGCGGTCTCGACGCCGATTGCCGTCCCGATCGGCCCGGCCAGCGCCAGGCCGACGGGCATCAGGCCCACCGAGGTCGCCCAGTCATAGGCGGCGACGCGGGCGATCGCGGCGGGCGCGATCTGCTCCTGGATCGTCGTCTCCCACAGCGTGTACAGCAGCGCGACGCCGATGCCGGCGAAGACCTCGAGCGCCGCGATCCCCAGGGTGCCCAGGCCGCTGGCGATGAAGACCCCCTGCAGCGACGCGATCAGCATCGCTGCGAACGCGGCGCGGAGGGTGTGGAGCGGCTTCAGGCGCAGGGTCAGGAGGCTGCCGACGACCGCCCCGACCCCGAAGGCCGCGGTGATGACGCCCCAGCTCGTCGCCCCGTTCAGGTCGGACTGCGCGATCGCGGGCCCCAGCACGAAGACCGACGGCAGCACGAGCACGTGGTAGGCGACGAGCGCGAGCAGACCCGGGATCATCCACCCCGTCCCGCGGACGATCGCCCAGCCCTCGCGCAGTCCGTGCAGCAGGTCGTGCGGCGCCTCGTCGCCCTCGTCGGGGATCTCCGCCGGGCGCAGGCGCCACAGGCACGCGGCGCTGATCACGAAAGTCGCGGCGTCGACCGCGATCGCCTCGCCCGGCCCCGAGGCGGCGATCAGCAGCGCGGCGATGATCGGGCCGGCGATCATGCCGATGTTCGCGGCCAGGCCGAGCAGCGCATTGGCCTCCTGCACGCGCGCGGCGCCCACCGTCTGCGGGATCAGGCCGTTCAGCGCCGGCCCGAAGAACGAGTCGGCGGTCCCGAAGCAGGCCATGAGCACCACGAGCATCCAGACCTCGGCGGCGCCGGTCAGCAGCAGGACGGCCGTCGTCGCCTGGGTCGTGGCGCGCACGAGGTCTGCGACCAGCATCACCCGGCGCCGGCCGAGGCGGTCCGACAGCGCGCCGCCCGGCAGCGCGACGACGAGGAACGGCAGCGCCGCCGCAGCGGTCACCCAGCCGAGGTCGGCGACCGTGCCGATCTCGAGCACGGCGAAGGCCAGCGCGACATACGTGATCCGGTCGCCGATGACCGACAGCGCCTGGCCGGCGAACAGCAGGCGGTAGCGCGGCTCGCGGCGCAGAACGCCGGGCAGCGGCAGGCGCGGCCGCGGGCGCGCGGCGGAGCTCATGGCATGACCAGCGTGGCTGCGGCGGTCAGCCGGCCACGCGCTCGAGGATCTCGGCGTCGACGTCGAAGTTCGCGTGGACCTCGTTGACGTCGTCGTTGTCCTCGAGGGCGTCGATCAGGCGCATGAGCTTCGCGGCGGTGCCCTCGTCGATCTCGACGCGCGTCTTGGGCAGCTGGGTGACCTCGGCGGACTCGAACACGATCCCGGCGGCCTCCAGGGCCGCGCGCACCGCGGTCAGGTCGGAGGGTTCGGAGACGATCTCGTAGACGTCATCGTCGACCTGGATGTCCTCCGCGCCCGCGTCGATCGCGACGACGAGGTCGTCCTCGGAGTGCGCGCTCGCATCGACGACGACGACGCCCTTCTTGTCGAAGAGGTAGGCGACCGAGCCCGGCTCGCCGAGGCTGCCGCCGTGCTTGGTCAGCAGGTGGCGCATGTCCGCGCCGGTGCGGTTGCGGTTGTCGGTCAGCGCGTCGATCAGCAGCGCGACGCCGCCGGGGCCGTAGCCCTCGTAGAGCACGTTCTCATAGGACTCGGCGTCGGCGCCCTCGCCGGTCCCCTTCGCGATCGCGCGCTCGATGTTGTCCTTGGGCATCGAGGCGTCCTTCGCCTTCTGCACGGCCAGGCCGAGCGACGGGTTCCCGTCGGGGTCCCCTCCGCCCTCCTTGGCGGCGACGGTGATGGCGCGCGCGAGCTTCGTGAAGAGCTTCCCGCGGCGTGCGTCGACGATCGCCTTCTTGTGCTTGATCCCCGCCCATTTTGAATGCCCGGCCATGCTCCGAGGATACCCGCGGAGGTCCGGGCGAGGATCGCGGAATCAATCATCTAGGATCGGCGCCGATGAGCCTTCCAGCGGAGATCTTCAAGGCCTACGACATCCGCGGCCTCTACGGCGAGCAGATCGACGGTGACAGCGCCGAGCTGATCGGGCGGGCGTTCGCGCGCGTGCTCTCCAGCCTGTCGGGGCGCAAGGCGAGCGACCTGGGCGTCGGCCTTGGTCGCGACATGCGCCTGCAGGCTCCCGAGCTTGCCGAGCGCTACAAGCGGGGCCTCATGTCCGAGGGCGTCCACGTCGTCGACGCCGGGATGGTCGGGACCGAGATGCTCTACTGGCTCGTCGGCTCGCGCGAGCTCGACGGCGGCCTGATGTGCACCGCCTCGCACAACCCGAAGGCCTACACCGGCGCCAAGCTCGTCAAGAAGGGCGCGATCGCGCTGTCGGGCGACGCCGGCATCCAGGACATCCGCCGCGAGATCGAGGCCGGGATGGGCAAGGCGCCCGGCGGCGGGACGTCGGAGACGGTCCAGATCTTCAACCCGTTCCGCGCCGCCGCGATGAAGTTCATCGACCCGGCGAAGATCAAGCCGCTGAAGGTCGTCGTCGACGGCGGCAACGGCATGGCCGGCCCGATGGTCGGCCCGCTGCTCGAGCATCTCGGGATCGAGCTGGTCCCGACCTACTGGACGCCGGACGGCAACTTCCCCGACCACGAGCCCAACCCGCTGCTGCCGGAGAACCGCGAGTTCATCATGCGCGAGGTCGTCGCCCAGGAGGCCGACCTGGGCATCGCGTGGGACGGCGACGCCGACCGCTGCTTCTTCATCGACGACACCGGCGCGTTCGTCGACGGCGACTTCCTCACGGCGCTGCTCGCCGAGAGCCTGGTGCGCAGGAGCCCGGGCGCGACGATCCTCTACGACGTGCGCGCCTCGCGCGCGGTCGCCGACACCGTCGTGCGCCTCGGCGGGACCGCGCTGCCCAACCGCGTCGGCCACGCGTTCTTCAAGACGCGGATGCGCGAGGAGGACGCGATCTTCGGCGGCGAGGTCTCCGGCCACTACTACTTCCGCGACTTCTACTGCGCGGACTCCGGGACGATCCCGGCGCTGCTGATGCTCGAGCTGATCTCGGAGTCCGGCGGCAGGCTCAGCGAGCTCGTCGCCCGCTTCCACTCGAAGTACTTCATCTCCGGGGAGATCAACTCGGAGGTCGCGGACGCCTCCGCGAAGATGGCGGAGATCGAGGAGCGCTACCGCGCGCAGAGCGCGCGCATCGACCATCTGGACGGGGTCAGCGTCGACTTCGATGACTGGCACTTCAACGTGCGGCCGTCGAACACGGAGCCGCTGCTGCGCCTGTGCCTGGAGTCCCTCGTCAGCCGCGCGGACATGGAGCGCCGGCGCGACGAGGTGCTCGCGCTGATCCGCGCGTCATGAGCGCCGCCAGGTGGGATCCGGACGGCGAGCCCGCCAGGCGGGCCGCCGAGCAGGGCATCCACTGCATCCCGATCCCCACGCCGTTCGCCGTCGGGCGGGTCAACACGTACCTCATCGAGGACGATCCGCTGACGCTGCTCGACGCCGGCCCGAACTCCGGGCGCGCGCTCGACGCGCTGGAGACCGGGCTCGCCGCGCACGGCCGGCGCGTCGAGGACCTCGAACGCATCGTCATCAGCCATCAGCACATGGACCACCTGGGCCTCGTCGAGATCCTCGCGCGGCGCTCCGGCGCCGAGGTCGCGGCGCTCGGCGCGCTGGCCCCGTGGCTCGCGCGCTACGGTGAGTTCCAGGACGCCGACGACGCGTTCGCCGACGCGGTGATGGCGCGCAACGGCATCCCGGCGGAGACCCGCCTGGCGCTGCGGTCCGTCTCGCACGCCTTCCGCGGCTGGGGCGCGAGGGCGACGGTGACGCTCCCGCTCGCCGAGGGCGACGTGCTCGCCTTTCGCGACCGCACGCTGCGCGTCCACCACCGCCCCGGCCACTCGCCGTCCGACACCGTCTTCCACGACGCCGAGCGCCGCACGCTGTTGTCCGCCGACCACCTCATCAGGCACATCTCGTCGAACCCGTTGATCGCCCGCCCGCTCGACGCGCCGCTCGACGATCCCCAGGTCGCACGCGGGCTCGAGCGCCCGAAATCGCTCGTCATCTACCTGCGCTCGCTGGCGATGACGCGGGCGATGGACGACGTCGACCTGATCCTGCCCGGCCACGGCGACGCCTTCACCGACCACCGCGCGCTGATCGACGAGCGCGTGCGCCTGCACGAGCGCCGCGCAGCGAAGATCCATCGCATGGTCTCCGAGGAGCCGCGCACCGCCTACGAGGTCGCCCAGAAGATGTGGGGCAACGTGGCCGTGACGCAGGCCTACCTGACGCTCTCCGAGGTCCTCGGGCACATGGACCTGCTGCTGGACGACGGGCGCGTGGCCGAGGTGGTCGACGCCGAGGGCGTCGTGCACTTCGAGAGCCTCAGCGCGCCGGCGCCGGCGGGCGCCCGAGCAGCGCCCTGACCAGCGCGTCGAGCTCGCGCACGGTGCGATCCCACGTGAACGTCGCTGCGCGGGCGCGCCCGGCCGCGATCAGCGCGCTGTCGCCCAGCGCGCCCTCGACGGCGTCCGCGATCGCCTCCGGAGCCTCCGGGTCCGCATAGCGCGCGCCCTCCGCGCACGTCTCGGGCAGCGCGCCGGCGAGCCCGGCGACGACGGGCGTGCCGCTGGCCATCGCCTCGACGGCCGTGAGGCCGAACCCCTCGTGACGCGAGGGCAGGACGAACGCCTCCGCACCGGCATAGAGCCCGGGCAGCAGCGCATCGGGAACGCGCCCGAGGAACCGCAGCGCCGAGCCCTGCCGGTCGTCGCGGAACTGGGGGCGATCGCCGCCGGCCACCACGACGTCGACGCCGCGCGCGCCCATGCGCCGGGCCGTGACCTCGAGCGCGCCGAGGTTCTTGCGCGCGGTGCGGCTGGCCACCGTGAGGACGTACGGGCGCGTGAGGCCCAGCGCGGCGCGCGGCGCGGCGGCGTCGGCCGCGGGCGAGAAGCGCTCGTCCACGCCACCCGGGATCACGACGACCCGGCCGGGGTCGACGCCGAGCAGCTCGACGAGCTCGTCGCGCGCGAACGCGCTCGGGGCCACCACCCGCACCGCTCCACGGGCGATCCGCGGCAGGACGCGGCGCTGCCAGGCGACGTAGGCTCCGGAGTACCACGAGGGCTGGCGCAGCGCGGCGGCGTCGTGGATCACGACGACGTTGCGCCGGCCGGCCAGCGGCGCGAGGTTCGCCGGGTTCAGCAGCAGCTCGGCGCGGCGCGCACGAACCGGCAGCACGCACTGCTCCCAGAGGTGGCCCGCGCGGTGCGTGAGCGCCGCGGGCGGCCACGCGACGGCGTAGCGCTCGCGGTCGAGCTGCGGCAGGCGGACCGCCAGCTCGCGCGCCCAGCGCTCCACGCCGCCGAGCTCGGGCCGCGCCGCGGCGCGCGCGTTGAGGAGGACCGTCACGGGGCGCGAGTGTAAGCCGCGCGCGTCGCGAGGTATGGTCGTCGCTGTGGACGAGGCCGCGGTGGAAGCGGGGATCCGGCAGGTGGGCGGTGAGCTCGCGGCCGCCCTGCCGCAGGGCGCGCGCGGGCCGATGCGCGCGCTGGACGACCGGGCGATGGAGTTCGCCTCGCAGGACGCCGAGCTGCGCGCCGCGCTGTTCCGCTTCGTCGACGTCGTGCCGGCCTGCCGCTCGCTCGACGACCTCGCGCGCCACCTGACCGGCTTCCTGGACGACGTCGAGGATCCGCCGCAGCCGATCGGCATCGCGATGCGGATGGGCGACTCCCGCGCCGGGCGCGCGGCCCTGGGTGCGGCGTCCGCCGCGGGCGTGCGCGCGCATGGCGCACCGCTTCATCGTCGGCCAGACGCCGCGCGAGGCGCACGGCGTTCTGCGCGGCCTGTGGGAGGACGGCGTCGCGGCGTCCGTCGACCTGCTCGGCGAGGCGACCGTCACCGCGGCCGAGGCCGACCGCTACGCCGCCCGCTGCGCCGCGGCACTCGACGACCTCGCCGCCGTCTACGCGCCCCTCCCCCCGCGCCCCCTGCTCGAGCGCGACAGCACCGGCCCGACGCCGCGCGTGAACCTCTCGGTGAAGGTGTCGGCGCTGACGCCGCTGCTGCGCCCCGACGCGCCGGACCTCGGCAAGCGCGACGCCGCGGTCCGGCTGCGCGGCGCTCCTGCGCCGCGCGCGCGAGCTCGGCGCGCACCTGCACATCGACATCGAGTCCTTCGACTCGCGCGAGGCGGTCACCGAGCTCGTGCTCGAGCTGCTCGGCGAGGAGGAGTTCCGCGACGGGCCGTCCACCGGGCTCGTCGTGCAGGCCTACCTGCGCGACTCGCCCGCGCTGCTCGACCGCATCCTCGCCTGGGCGGCGACCGACGAGCGTCCGTCGCCGCTGACGATCCGCCTCGTCAAGGGCGCCTACTGGGACCACGAGGTCGTCGAGGCCCGCCAGCACGGCTGGGAGGCGCCCGTCTTCGAGGTCAAGGCCGAGTCGCGACCGCAACTTCGAGGCGCTGACGACGCACCCTGCTCGGTGCGCGCCCGCGGGTGCGCGCCGCGATCGCCTCGCACAACCTGCGCTCGGTCGCGCACGCGATCGCCGTCAACCGCGCTGCTGGGCGGCCTGCCGCAGGACCTCGAGTTCCAGGTGCTGCGCGGCCTGGGCGACGACCTGCAGGGCGCGCTCGCCGCGAACGGGCAGCGCGTGCGGACCTACTGCCCGGTCGGCGACCTCGTGGCGGGCATGGCCTACCTCGTGCGCCGGCTGCTCGAGAACACGAGCAACGAGAGCTTCCTCGCCGAGCAGGCCGCCGGCGTCCCGCTCGACGAGCTGCTGGCGGCACCGTGATGGCGACGCTCCCCGCCGTTCCGCAACGAGCCGGTCCTCGAGCTGCGCCGCGCCCCGCAGCGCGACCTGCTGCTCGAGGCGCTCGCGGGCCTCGATCGCGAGCTGCCGCTGCGGGTCCCCGTCTGGATCGGCGCGGATCGCCGGACGGGCGCCGAGATCACGTCCGACCGACCCGGGAGATCCCGAGCGCGTCGTCGCTGTGAGTGCCGCCGCGACGCCCGCGGAGGTCGAGCGCGCCGTCGAGCGCGCCGTCGCCGGAGCCGCGGCCTGGGCGGCGACACCGGCCGAGCAGCGCGCCGCGGCGCTGCTGCGCGCCGCCGCGCTCCTGCGCGAGCGCCGCCACCGCCTCGCGGCGCTCGCCGTGCGCGAGTGCGCCAAGCCCTGGGCCGAGGCCGACGCGGACGTCTGCGAGGCGATCGACTTCCTCGAGTACTACGCGCGCGGAGCCGTCGCGCTCGAGCAGACGCCTCCGGGCCTGCTGCAGATGCCCGGCGAGCACAACACGCTCGCCTACCGTCCGCGCGGCGTCGTCGGCGTGATCGCGCCGTGGAACTTCCCGCTCGCGATCCCGCTCGGCATGACGGGCGCCGGGCTGGCGACCGGGAACGCCGTGATCCTCAAGCCCGCCGAGCAGGCGCCGGGGTGCGCGCTGGAGCTCGTCGGCGCGCTGCGCGAGGGCGGGGTGCCCGCGGACGCGATCGCGCTGCTCCCCGGCGAGGGCGACGTCGGCGCGGCGCTCGTGCGCCACCGCGACGTCGCCACCGTCGCGTTCACGGGATCCGTCGCCGTCGGCCTCGACATCCTCGCCGCGGCGGCGCGGGTCCCGCCCGGCGGCACCCACCTCACGCGCGTCGTCGCCGAGATGGGCGGCAAGAACTGCGTGATCGTCGACGCCGACGCCGACCTGGACGACGCCGTGCCCGGCATCGTGCGCTCGGCGTTCGACTTCGCCGGCCAGAAGTGCTCGGCCGCCTCGCGCGTGCTCGTGCACGACGCCGTCGCCGACGCGCTGATCACGCGCCTCGCCGGGGCCGTCGACGTGCTCGTCGTCGGGCAGGCGGACACCTTCGGCACGGCCGTCCCGCCCGTGATCGAGCAGTCCGCGCAGGAGCGCGTCCGCCGCTACGCCGAGCTCGGCGCGCGCACCGGCACCATCCCGGCCGGTGGCGCGCGCGACCTCCCGCCGGCCGGGTGGTTCTGCGCGCCGACCGTCGTCTGCGACCTTCCGCCCGACTCAGCAGCTGCTGCACGAGGAGATCTTCGGCCCCGTGCTCGCCGTCGAGCGCGTGCCGAGCGTCGACGCGGCCTGCGACCGCGTCGCCGAGCTCGCGTTCGCCCTCACCGGCGGGCTCTACTGCCGCAACCCCCATACCGTCGAGCACGTCGTGCGGCGCTCGCCCGTCGGGAACCTCTACGTCAACCGGCCGATCACCGGCGCGATGGTCGGGCGCCAGCCGTTCGGCGGAAACCGGCTGTCGGGCACGGGCTCGAAGGCCGGCGGGCCCGACTACCTGCTCCACTTCGTCGAGCCGCAGGTCGTGACCGAGAACACCGTACGACACGGACTGGTGGTGTGAGCATGGAGCAGCGCGTGAGCCTGATCACCCTGGGCGTGGCCGACCTCGGCCGCGCACGGGGCTTCTACGAGGCGCTCGGCTGGCGCACGGGCGCGCAGCCCGGCGACGACGTCGTCTTCTTCCAGGCGGGCGGCATGGTGCTCGCCCTCTGGGACCGCGCCAGGCTGGCACAGGACAGCGGCGTGTCCGACAGCGGCGGCTGGGGCGGCGTCACGCTCGCCCACAACGTCGGCAGCCCGCAGGCCGTCGACGCCGTCATCGAGGAGGCGCGCGCCGCCGGCGCGGCCATCGCACGCGAGGGGGCCGAGACCTTCTGGGGCGGCTACTCGGGGGCGTTCAGCGACCTCGACGGGCATCCCTGGGAGGTCGCGCACAACCCTCACTGGACGCTGCGCGAGGACGGCTCGATCCAGCTGGCCCAGTAGCGCTCAGGCGGCGCCCGCGACGATCTCCAGGAACAGCTCGTGCAGGCGGGTGTCGCCGCCCAGCTCAGGGTGGAAGGAGATCACCAGCAGCGAGCCCTGACGCGCCGCCACGGGATGGCCGTCGACGCTGGCCAGGATCTCCACCTCGTCGCCGTGCTCGGCGATCCACGGCGCCCGGATGAACACCGCGTGGACAGGCCCGCCGGGAAGCCCGAAGTCGAGCTCCTCCTCGAAGCTGTGCACCTGCCGGCCGAAGGCGTTGCGCTCGGCGAGGATGTCCATGAGCCCGAGGTGGGCGCGGTCGAGCATGATCAGGCCCGCGCAGGTGCCGAACATCGGCCGCCCGGCGGCGTGGAAGGCGCGCAGCGGCTCGGCGAGGCGCTCGCGCTCGATGCCGAGCGTCATCGTGGTCGACTCGCCGCCCGGGAGCACCAGCGCGTCGAGACCCTCGAGGTCGGCCGGCACGCGCACCTCGCTGACCTCCGCGCCGAGCGCGCGCAGCATCCGCCCGTGGGCCTCGAAGCCGCCCTGCAGCGCGAGAACGCCGACGCGCTGAGGCGCGCCTGCGGCCGGGCTCACCAGCCGCGGCTCGAGAGGAGCTGCTGCTCGTCGAGCTTGCGCGCCTCGAGGCTCTGCATCGCCTGGCCGAGGCCGCGCGAGGCGCTGAGCACGCGCGCCGGGTCCTTGTAGTGCGTCGTCGCCTCGACGATCGCCGCGCCGCGGCGCTCGGGGTCCTCGCTCTTGAAGATGCCCGAGCCGACGAAGACGCCCTCGGCGCCGAGCTTCATGACGAGCGCCGCGTCCGCCGGGGTGGCGATGCCGCCCGCGCAGAAGATCACGACCGGCAGGCTGCCCGTCCCGGGCGACCGCGCGCACGAGGTCCAGCGGGGCGCCGTGGTCCTTGGCGGCCGTCGCGAGCTCGGCGTCGTCGAGCGTGCCGATCCGGCGGATCTCGCCGTTGATCGTGCGCAGGTGGCGGACCGCCTCGACGATGTCGCCGGTGCCGGCCTCGCCCTTGGAGCGGATCATCGCCGCGCCCTCGCCGATGCGCCGCAGCGCCTCGCCGAGGTTCGTCGCGCCGCAGACGAACGGCACCTTGAACGGCCACTTGTCGATGTGGTTGGCCTCGTCGGCGGGCGTCAGGACCTCGGACTCGTCGATGTAGTCGACCTCGAGCGCCTCGAGCACCTGCGGCCTCGGCGAAGTGCCCGATCCGGGCCTTCGCCATCACCGGGATCGTGACCGCCTCCTGGATGCCCTCGATCATCTCCGGGTCGGACATGCGCGCCACGCCGCCGTCGCGGCGGATGTCCGCCGGGACGCGCTCGAGCGCCATGACGGCGCACGCGCCCGCGGCCTCGGCGATCTTCGCCTGCTCCGCGATCGACGACGTCCATGATCACGCCGCCCTTGAGCATCTCGGCCAGGCCGGCCTTGACCGGTGAAGGTGGCTTCGTCGCGCATCTGCCTGATTGTACGACCGCAAACGGTGACGTAATGGCACAGGCTTGCCGAACGCGTGCGCCGACGTGGGCCGGCAGATGCTCTGAGACTCATCACGCCGTCGCTTCGCGACGGCGTGTCCCGACAGGGGTCGTTACGGATGAGTGCGCAGGCGGCCGCTTCGCGGCCAGCCTGACCTCGCAGCCGGGCCTCACTCTCAACCAGGCCCACGTGAGCGTCCCACCCCCGGCCTCCGACACGCAAGACACGGCACCCGGCGGGACGACCGGGTAGCCGTCAGTCCAGGGCGGCCAACGAGCCGTCCGCCACTTGCCGAGCGAGGGATCGTGGATGCATGAGGGCGCACGCGTGAGGGGTGCTGTACGCAAGTACTGCGGTGGGTGGGCCAAATCTGGGTGGCCTCAGGCGCCACGAGACCCGCGAGCATCCCGCCAGGCGCTTACTTCAACCTGAACGCCTTGATGCGATCCGCATACCGATCGTGATCCCGGCTGTACACCCCATAGGCAAGCGCCTGAATGACCGACAGCAGCGCAGTGTGCGAGCGGACGTAGGCCGGGCTGTTCGAGGAGTAGTAGAGCTGGATGTGCGAGAGCTTGGCGACGTCGGACAGCGTGGCGTCGGTCACCGCGATCGTCTTGGCCTTGCGATGGCGGGCGATCTTCATCGCGCGGACCACGAGCGGATGCGGGCGACCGGCCGAGAGGCCGATGACGAGGGTGCCCTCGTCGATCCGCCCGAGGCGGCTGAGCGCCTCCTGCGACGGGCTGGCGACGATGTCGGCCTGGATGTCGAGCAGCATCAGGAGGTGGCGCAGGTAGCTCGCGAAGAAGGCCATCTGGTCGGTTCCGACGACGAGCACGCGCGTGGACTCCGCGATCGCCTCGATGCACGCCTCGACGTCGCTGCGCGAGACCTTGCGCGCCGTCTCCTCGACGTTCACGTGGTCGGCCGCGATCGCCGTCTCGAACTCGTTCTGGTCGAGCGAGAACAGCGGCTGGTCGGACGTGATGCCGCCGCCGACCTGCCCGGCCGCGACTCGGCGGCGGTATTCCTCGCGAGCGGAGGTCTGCAGCTCGGGGAAGCCCTCGAAGCCGAGCGCCTGGGAGAAGCGGACGACGGTCGAGCTGGAGGTGTTCGCGCGACGCGCGAGCTCCTCGGCCGTCTGGAAGGCCACATCGTCCAGGTGGTCGACGATGTACTGCGCGACGTCCTTCTGTGATCGCGAGAACTCGTCGAACCGCGCCTGGATGTAGGCCGAGAGGGATTGATGGCCGCTGGCCTCGTGGGGCGCGGCAGGGGTCGTGGATGCGGTCCGCTTCATGGGCATGCCTGGATTCGACGGCGGGCCACCCCCTTCCTGCACCGGAGCCTGGGAGGATCCGCGGCCGATGCCCGACGACGCCAGGCAGGTCACGCTCGCCCGCCCGCTCCCGGCTGCCCTGCGCCCCGGGCGCGGCGTGCTCCTCCCGCTCGCCGGGCGGGCTTCGCGCGAGGGGTCGGCGCTCCGCGTCACGCTCGCCGCGGGCGACGGCGCGGTCGCCGCCGATGCGTGGGGCATGCCCGTTCGAGACGCGGACGGCACGGTGCGCGCCGACGCGTTCTGGGGCTTCGCCCCGCTGGGCCCCGCCGGCGGCGCCGCGAGCATCGAGGTGCGCGTCGGCGATCGCGCTGTGGGCACGATCGCGCTCGAGCCCGAGCCGCCTACGGTGACGGCCGCCGCGGATCCCGGCCGCGTGGCGATCTGCCTGGCCACCCATGACCCGCCGCCGGAGCTCTTCGCCGCCCAGATCGCCTCGCTGCGCGCGCAGACGCACGAGCGCTGGCACTGCGTCGTCTGCGACGACGCCTCGTCGCCGGCGGGCCTGCAGACCGTGCGGCGCGCGACCGCCGGCGACGCGCGGTTCACGCTGATCGAGGGCCGTGAGCCCGCCGGCGCCTACCGGACCTTCGAACGCTGCCTGCGTCACGTGCCGGACAGCGCGGGCGCGATCGCCTTCTGCGACCAGGACGACCGCTGGCATCCCGGCAAGCTGCGCGACCTGCTCGCCGCGCTGACCGCGGGGGTCACGCTGAGCCACAGCGACGTGCGGCTCGTCGACGCGGGCGGCGCAGTGCTCTCGCCGACCTACTGGACCGATCGCGAGCGCTCGGAGGAACGGATCGGCGACCTGCTGATCGCCAACACGGTCACCGGGATGGCGTCGCTGTTCCGCCGCGAACTGCTCGACGCGGCGCTGCCGTTCCCCGCGCCGCTCGGCCCCGACGCCCACCACGACCACTGGGTGGCGCTCGTCGCAGCGGCCACGGGGCGGATCGCCTACGCGGACCGCCCGCTCGCCGACTACGTCCAGCACGCGGCCAACCTGCTCGGCCACCGCAGTCGGCGGGTCGAGCGCTCCGCCGCGCCGCGCTGGGAGCGCTGGCAGGGCTCCTACTGCGACCTGCTGCTCCCCCGCCGCGCACTCGCCGCGACGCTCCTGCTGCGCTGCGGGGACACGCTCGGCGACGCGCAGCGCAGCAGCCTGGAGCGGATCGCCGACCCGCAGCTCGCATCGCTCGCGGCCGCGGCGCTGCGCGCGGCGCCCCGCGGGCGCCGGACGCTGGGCCACGAGTGGCGGATGCTCCGCGGGGCCCTGTGGGCCGCGCGCGCACACACACGGCCCGGGCCGCGCGTCGCGCTGCGGCGCGACCTGGGGGACCTGATGCCGCCTATCTCATAGCCTCGCGCCCATGCCCGACCGCATCAACCTCGCTCCCGGCCAGATCGAGACCCTCATCCACACGGCCGCGCTGGAGGATCTGCGCCACGAGACGCCGGCCGCGGACCGCGAGCGATCGCTCGGCCAGGCGGCGACGGCCCTTGACGCGCTGTGCGGGCTCGCCGACCGCGATGGCGCGGACGGGGTCTGGGATGTGCTCCACGAACTGGACCGCGCGCAGATGCTCGCGTTCACGACGTTCGCGGTCGTCGAGCTCTCGCGGACGTCGTTCAGCGCGCGCGGCGAGCACGTTGACTGACCAATCGGTCAGTTACAATGACCGTCCTATGAGCACCACCACCGACACGCCGGCCGCGACCGTCGAGGCCACTGGAACCCCGTTCTCCCTCGAGCTCAGCGAAGAGCAGCGCGAGATCCGCGACTGGGCCCACGGGTTCGCCGAGGGCGTGATCCGCCCCGCCGCGCACGAGTGGGACGAGCGCGAGGAGACGCCCTGGCCGATCATCCAGGAGGCCGCGAAGATCGGCCTCTACGGATTCGAAGGCATCGCGCAGTTCTTCTCGGACCCCACGGGCCTGACGATGCCGATCGTCAACGAGGAGCTCTTCTGGGGGGACGCGGGCATCGGGATGTCGATCTTCGGGACCTCGCTCGCCGTCGCGTCGATCTTCGGCCAGGGCTCGCCCGAGCAGATCGGCACCTGGATCCCCGCGTGCTTCGGCACCGCGGATGAGCCCGCCGTCGCCGCCTTCTGCGTCAGCGAGCCGGACGCGGGCTCGGACGTCTCCTCGCTGCGGACGCGCGCGAAGTGGGACGAGGCCGCCGGCGAGTGGGTGCTCAGCGGCACCAAGGCCTGGGCCACGAACGGCGGCATCGCAGGTGTCCACGTCGTCGTCGCCTCCGTCGACGCCGACCTGGGCTCGCGCGGGCAGGCGGCGTTCATCGTCCCGCCCGGCACGAGCGGCCTCAGCCAGGGCGTGAAGGTCAAGAAGCACGGCCTGCGCGCCTCGCACACCGCCGAGGTGGTACTCGACGACGTGCGACTGCCCGCCGACATGGTGCTCGGCGGCAAGGAGAAGCTCGACGAGCGGCTCGCCCGCGCGCGCGAGGGCCGCAAGGCGCGCAGCCAGGCCGCGATGGCGACCTTCGAGGCCAGCCGCCCGACCGTCGGCGCGCAGGCGGTCGGCATCGCGCGCGCCGCGTACGAGTACGCGCTCGACTACGCGAAGACGCGCGAGCAGTTCGGCCGCCCGATCATCGAGAACCAGGCGATCGCGTTCATGCTCGCCGACATGAAGGTCGAGATCGACGCCGCGCGGCTGCTCGTCTGGCGCGCCTCGTGGATGGGCCGCACCGGGCGCACGTTCGAGAACGCCGAGGGCTCGATGAGCAAGCTCAAGGCCGGCGAGGTCGCCGTCTGGGTCACCGAACGGGCGATCCAGATCCTCGGCGGCAACGGCTACGCGCGTGAGTACCCGGTCGAGCGCTGGCACCGCGACGCGAAGATCTACACGATCTTCGAGGGCACCTCGGAGATCCAGCGCCTGGTCATCGCGCGCGCGATCTCGGGCATGCAGATCCGCTGACGCGGCAGGAGAGCGCCCGCGCGCCCCGAATCCCGGTGCGGTTCGCGTCCGGCGTCCATCGTGACGACGGGCTCCACGCAACGAGGAAGGGTCATACATGGACAACGAGTCGAGAGTCACCGGCTGGTGGGTCTTCGCCGGGATCCTGCTCGCTATCGCGGGCACCCTGAACATCATCTGGGGCATCGGCGCGATCAGCGACGCGAAGTTCTTCGTCGCCGGTCAGAAGTACATCATCAGCAGCCTGCACACCTGGGGCTGGGTCACGCTGATCCTCGGTGGTATCGAGCTGATCGCAGCGTTCTCGCTGTTCTCCGGCGGCGGTTTCGGTCGCTGGGTCGGCATCTTCGCCGCTGCGTTGGCGTCGATCGCAGCGCTGCTGTCGATCCCCGCCTACCCGTTCTGGGGACTGTGCATCTTCGCACTGTCGATCATCATCATCTACGAGCTCGCGAAGGCGCCCGAAGGCGCGTAGCGCGCTCGCAGACCCTGCATCACGGAAGGCCCCGGGAGACCGGGGCCTTCGTCGTTCCTACTCCCCCTCGGTGTCCTCGTCGGGCACCGGGGCCAGCTCGTCGGCGTGCACCTGGCACAGCACCGGCCCGCCCGACTCGAGGATCGCCTCGAGCTCTTCCTGCGTGAGGCGAACGCCGCAGACCTCGCAGCGGTCGCCGATGCTCTCGAGCGTGCGTTCCTCCAGTCCCATGAGCCCAGCGTACTCCTGGCGCGCGATCCGGGCAGGGACCCTGCGCGCGGTCAGCTCGACGGGTTGGCGACCATGTGCAGGTCGGGATCGAGCCCGAGGATGCCGGCGACGCACCGGCGCGCGAAGTAGCCCTCCCGCTTCATCGGCCCCACGTGGTCGTCCTCTGGCTCGGGCGGAACGAGGTACGGAGCGGGCGTGCGCCACGGCCGGCGACGAATCGTCGCTGCGGACGCCCGCCGGGCGGGCGTCTCATGTGGGCCGGGAACGATTCGAACGTTCATCTGACGGGTTATGAGCCCGCTGCTCTAGCCATTGAGCTACCGGCCCGCGCGCGAATCCTCGCACGCGGGCAGGGCGTCAGCCCTGGGCGGTGAGCCGGTCGATCGCGCGCTTGAGCTCGTCGGCCGAGAAGGCACCCTCGAAGCGCTGGGCGACGCGACCCTTGCTGTCGAGCAGGAACAGCCACGGCTCGGTCGGCAGGCGGTAGGCGGCCGGCTGGGGGCGCAGGCCCTGGTCGATGCGATTCTCGCGGTAGATCTCGTTGTGGATGAACGCGACGTTCTTGTCGCCGAGCTCGGAGCGCACCTGCTCCATGACGTCGACGACCGGGCCGCAGACCCGGCTCTGGCACAGCGCCGGCGTCGCGAACAGGAGCGCGACGGGCTTCTTGCCGTAGACCGAGGCGAGATCCGTGGTGAGGAGGTCCTTGGCCGCCGGCGAGCGCGTGTCGATCCGCGCGGCGTCGCCGGCGACCGACGCGAGCGTCGGCGTGTGGACGTCCGGCGCGCGCTGCCCGACGGCGGGCGGCGTGTTCGCGCCCGGCTCGGCGACGGTCGCGCCGGCGGAGGTCGTCGTGACCTCCCGGCCGTCGAGCTGCGTGATCGCGGTGACCCGGAACTTCCCCGCGCGCGGAAACGGGACGTCGGCGACGTAGACGCTCTTGGCCGCGTCCGGGTCGACCTTCGTCGTCTGGCTCTGGAACTGCGGCCGCACGCGCAGGCTCTCGCTGTGCGCGACGTACGGCCCGCGCAGGGCGGTGCCGTCGACGTTCGAGACATAGAGGGCGACGGGCGCCTCGGCGACCTGCTTGCGCGCCGCGTCGAACAGCGCGAAGCCGTAGCGATTGCTGCCGGGTTGCAGCACGGAGACGCTCGGGGCGAGCGCCAGGCCCTCGGGCACCCCGTTCTTGAGCTCGCTCAGGCGCTTCCCGCTCGCCGACGGGAAGTCCACCGGCGTGGCGGCCTGGGTCGTCGGCGCGGGCGCGGCCAGCGGCATGGTCGTGCCCGAACCGGAGGACCCGCCGCACCCGGCGACCACGAGCCCCGCCGCGAGGACGAGGAGGACAGCGAGGGAGCGGCGCACGGGGCGGCAGTGTAGGCGTCCGCCGAACGCGGGGAGCCGGTTCGGGCGGTGATCGTGGCAGCCGGTGTGATGGGATGTCGCTCGGATCAACCCAGGAGAGACGAGGAGCGACCATGGCGGAGCGAGCGGCGATCGTGACAGGTGCATCAAGCGGCATCGGGCTGGCGATCGCGCACATGCTGGGCGAGGAGGGCTACGGGCTCACCGCCGCCGCGCGCCGCCCGGACAAGCTCGAAGGGGCCGTAGCCGGGCTCGTTGAGAAGGGCTACGACGTCCAGCACATCGCGGGGAACCTCGGCGACGAGGAGACGATCGCCGGGGTCGTGCGCTCGCATGAGCAGCGCTTCGGGCGGCTGGACGTGCTCGTCAACAACGCCGGGGTCGGCATGGGCGAGACGGTCGACGAGCTGTCCACGAAGAAGATCGACATCCAGCTCGCGACGAACCTGCGCTCGATCTTCCTCTTCTACCGCGAGTCGATGCCGATGCTGCGCCGCGCCGGCGAGGAGCATCGCAATGCGCTCGTCGTCAACACCGCGTCGATCTCCGGCATCCGCGGCGAGGGCTGGTTGTCGGTCTACTCGGCCACCAAGCACGGCGTCGTCGGGTTCACCGAGGCGATGAACAAGGAGCTCGGCTCGGCGGGGATCAAGAACACGGCCCTCTGCCCCGGGTTCGTGGACACGCCGATGACCGACTTCGTCAAGGAGCACGTCCCGGCCGACACGATGATCCAGCCGACGGACATCTCAGAGTCCGTGCGCTATCTGCTCAGGACGTCTGCCGGCTGCGTCGTACCCGAGATCCGCTACGAGCTGCCCGGCGGGTCGCTGATCCCCGGCCAGGACTAGCGCGATGAAGCTCGGTGTGCACCTCGGGTACTGGGGCCTCGGCCTGACGAGCGAGGACCAGCTTGCGATCGTCCAGGAGGCCGAGCAGCTCGGCTATGACTCCGCCTGGACCGCCGAGGCGTACGGTTCGGACTGCGCGACCGTCCTGGCCTGGCTCGCGGGCCAGACGACGCGGATCCGCCTGGCCGCCGGGATCTTCCAGATGCCCGGGCGCTCGGCGACCATGACCGCGATGACGGCCGCGACGCTCGACCAGCTCTCGGACGGGCGGATGATCCTGGGGATCGGCTCGTCGGGCCCGCAGGTCAGCGAGGGGTGGCACGGCGTGCGCTTCGCCAGGCAGCTCGCGCGCACCCGCGACTACGTCGCCGTCCTGCGGATGGCGCTTGCGCGCGAGCGCGTCGAGTACCACGGGGAGACGCTGGACCTGCCGCTGCCCGAAGGGCCCGGCAAGGCGCTGAAGCTCACGATCGCGCCAGTCCAGGAGCGGATGCCGATCTTCATCGCCGCGATCGGCCCGAAGAACACGCGGCTGGCAGGCGAGATCGCCGACGGGGTCATCCCGACGATGTTCTCGCCCGAGCACGTCTCGGTCATGCGCGACGAGCTGCAGGTCGGCGTCGACCGGGCCGGGAACGGCAAGACGCTCGCCGACGTCGAGATGGCCCCCGGGGTGCAGGTGTACATCGGCGACGACG
Organism: uncultured Solirubrobacteraceae bacterium; assembly: GCA_963809525.1. Classification (GTDB taxonomy): domain Bacteria; phylum Actinomycetota; class Thermoleophilia; order Solirubrobacterales; family Solirubrobacteraceae; genus F1-60-MAGs163. The sequence goes on from CAWEJY010000008.1 coordinate 203,114, forward strand.
TGGCTGCCGCGCGCGACCTCATGCGCCCGTTCCTTGCGCTCTACATCGGCGGGATGGGCTCGCGCGAGCAGAACTTCTACAACCGCCTCGCGCAGCGCTACGGCTTCGAGGACGCGGCGAAGGAGATCCAGGACCTCTACCTCGAGGGCAAGCGCGACGAGGCGATGGCGGCGATTCCCGACGCGCTGATCGACACCGTCTCGATCTGCGGCACGAAGGACCAGGTCCGCGACCGGCTCGCCGCCTACCGCGACGCCGGCGTCGGGACCCTCGCGGTGACGCCGATGGCGTGGACGCGGCCGGACCGAATCGAGCAGCTGCGCCTCGTTGCCGAGCTCAACGCCGCCTGACAGCGCGCCGCCGCCGGCGCTGCGGCTCCTGCTGGGCGCCTTCGGAGATCCCGGCCACGCGTTCCCGATGATCGCCCTCGGCCGGGCGCTGCTCGCGCGCGGCCACGACGTGACGCTGCAGACATGGTCACGCTGGCGGCCGGACATCGAGCGTGAGGGCATGCGCTTCGCCGCAGCGCCGGAGTACCACGTCTTCCCCACCCGCGAGCGGCCTCTGAAGCCGTTCGAAGCCGTGACGCGGGCGACTCGCGACACCCTGCCACTCGTGCGCGAGCTGGCCCCGGACGCGATCGTGGCCGACATCCTCACGCTGGCGCCCGCGCTCGCTGCGGAGCTAACCGGTGTCCCGGCCGGCACGCTCATCCCCCATGTCGACCCGCGTCCCTCGCCCGGGGCGCCGCCGTTCTCGCTGGGCGCGCGGCTTCCGCGCACGGCTGCGGGGCGCCGCATGTGGGACGCCATCGCGCCGCTCGTGGACCGGGGCCTGGCGCTGGGCCGCACGGAGCTCAACGAGACGCGCGCGCGGCTCGGCCTCCCGCCGCAGACGCGCGTCCACGGCGGCATCTCCGAGCGCCTCGCGCTGGTCGCCACCTTCCCCCAGCTCGAGTATCCGCGGGTGTGGCCCGAGGGCTCGCACGTGATCGGGCCGCTGCTCTGGGAACCGCCCGCGGCCGATGTCGTGTTGCCGCCGGGCGACGGGCCGCTTGTGCTGATCGCGCCGTCGACCTCGCAGGACGCCGAGCAGCTGCTCGTCCGCGCGGCGCTGACCGGCCTGCGCCACCTCGCAGACGTGCGCACGCTGGTGATCGGGGACCGCGACGCGCTCGTGGCAGCTACGGGACCGCTGACCGAGCGCATGGCGATCGCTCCGTGGGCGAGCTACGCGCGGGCCATGCCGCGCTGCGACGTCGTCGTGTGCCACGCCGGGCACGGGACACTGGCGCGCGCGCTCGCAAGCGGGTGCGTGACCGTCTGCGCGCCGATGGCCGGCGACATGAACGAGTGCGCCGCCCGCGTGGACTGGGCCGGCGCCGGGGTTCGCATCCCGCGGCGGCTGATCGGGCCGCGCAGCGTGCGGCTGGCGGTCGAGCGCGCGCTCGGCGAGCCTCAGCTGCGCACGGGAGCGGGGCGGCTCGAGGCGTGGTATGAGGCCCACGCACCCGCGATCGCCGCTGCCATGCTCGTCGAGGATCTGGCGTTTGGAAGGCGCTGAGCGCGACGTCGTACTCCGGGGGTGGGATTCGAACCCACAACCGCTCGATTAACAGTCGAGAGCTCTGCCGTTGAGCTACCCCGGATCGGCGCCTGGGGACTCGAGTCCCTCGGTACGCTCCGTGATGGTACGCAAACCCGGCAGGGTCGTCTCCCCCGCCTCGATCTCAGCGTGACAGTTCGCACAGAGCAGAACGCACTTTCGCGCCTCCGCTCGCATCACGGCGATGGCCCGCGTTTCGCCGTTGCGAATCGTGAACGCTTTCTCCTTCGGCCGCAGGTGATGGAAGTGCAAAGCGCCCGCGTAGCGCCGGTACCCACATACGAGGCACGCGCCGCCGGCCTCGGCAATCAAGAGGTCACGAACCCGCGACCGCCGTCGCGCGACGCCGTCTGCTCGGCATCGCCGGCATCGGAACGCGCTCCGCTGATCGCGGACAAACGTGGTTGCGCCGTGGACCGGACACGGAAGCTCCACCTCGTTTGCTGTGCCTGTTCGCGCAGCCTCGCTGGCGGCCAGTGCGCGCATCCGCCGAGTCTGCAGCCCCTCGCATCGCAGCCAGCGCCGCGCCGTATCGCGGCTGACGCCACCCAGAGCGGCGATCTCGCGCAGGGTGCGGCCCTCGTCGATCAGATGTCGCAATCGCGCGGGGTCCATAGTCATACGAACACTAGTTCGTATGGTGGACGGACTCGACCCCTCACTCCACCGCGCGCGACTGTGCCAGCGTCTCCTCGACCTTGCGCTCGACCTCGGCGCGGAGCTCCTCGCGGCGGGCGACGAGCTGGGAGAGATCGCTGTTGCCGCTGTGCTTGGAGACGTTGATCGCGCGCTCGAGGCGCTCGACCTGCAGGCGCAGGCGCTCGGCCTCCAGCGCGGCGCGCGAGGGCGTCGCCTGGCGGGCGCGGACGTGCAGCTCGGCGAGGACGCGGCCGAGCTCCTCGTCGTCCGCCGGAGGCTGCGGCAGCTCGTCGCCGCCTGCGTCGCGCAGCAGGATCGCGACGCGCCGGTAGGCCGGCACGGTCAGGTCCTCGTCGACGTCGATCTGCGCGAGCGCGGCGCGTCCCTCCGCCGGCAGTGCGATGCACTGGATGAGGAACGCGCGCTCGATGCGCGCCGACGGGCCCATGAGCTGCGTTGTGGGCGCGCGCGGCAGCGCAGGGCGCCTGGGGTTGTGGCGCGGGGGCCGCCTCGTGGCGCGCCGGCGCGGCCTGCGTGCGCGGCGGCTGGGCGAGCCATTCGGTGAGCTTCGCCGCACCGACGCCGACCTGCTCAGCGACGAGCTCGACCAGCTCGTCGCGCATCGCGCTCGGCGGGATGTCGGCGAACACGGGCTTCAGCGCGTCGACGACGAGGTCCTTGCCCTCGGCGCTCGCGAGGTCCCCGCGCGCCAGCTCGCGCTCGACCCGGAAGCGGATGAACGGCACGGAGGCGCCGACGCGCTCGCGCATGCCCTCCGCGCCCTCGCTCGCGACCACGTCGGCGGGGTCGCTGCCCTCCGGCAGCGAGACGACGCGCAGTTCGAGCCGACGGCCCGAGGCGACCTTGGCGGCGCGCAGCATCGCCTCCTGGCCGGCGCTGTCGGCATCGAGTGCGAGGACGACGACGGGCGCAAGGCGCGCGAGCTCCGTCACCTGCTCGTCGGTCAGCGCGGTGCCCATCAGCCCGACGGTGTTGCGCAGGCCGGCCTGGTGGAGTGCGATGACGTCGGTGTAGCCCTCGCACAGCACCACCTGCCCGGCCTTCGCCGCCGCGGCGCGCGCGAGGTCCGCGCCGAAGAGATGACGGCCCTTGTGGTAGACGACGTTGTCCGTCGAGTTGACGTACTTCGGCTGCTGGTCGGCGCCCACGGCGCGGCCGCCGAACCCGAGCACACGCCCGCGGGCGTCGCAGAGCGGGAAGGTGATGCGCCGGCGGAAGTAGTCGTAGAGCTGCCCGCTCCTCCCGCGCCGCACGAGGCCCGCGTCGTAGAGCTCCTCCTCGGAGAAGCCGTTGCGTCGCGAGGCCAGCAGCACGCCGTCCCACGCGCTGGGCGCGTAGCCGACGCGGAACTCGCGCAGCTGCTGCTCGTCGAGGCCGCGGCCGAGGAGATAGCGCCGCGAGTCGGCGGCCTCGTCGGACTCCCACAGCAGCCGCACGTACCAGGATGCCGTGCGCTCGAGCAGCTCGAGCAGCCGGTCGCGCTCCTTGCGCCGCTCGGCGGCGCGGGGGTCCTCCTCGGTCAGCTCGAGCTGCACGCCGTAGCGGTCGGCGAGATGCTCGACCGCCTCGCGGAAGCCCAGGCCCTCGGTGAGCTCCACGAACTTGAACAGGTCACCTCCCTCGCCGCAGCCGAAGCAGTGGAAGACCTTGCGGTCCGGATCGACGCTGAAGGACGGGGTGCGCTCGTCGTGGAAGGGGCAGCAGCCCATGAGCTGCTGCCCGGAGCGGCGCAGCTCGGTCTTCGCGCCGACGAGGTCGGCCATGTCGACCGCCTGGCGCAGTCGCTCGATCGAATCGTCGGTGTACAGCGCCATCGCTGCCAGCCTACGGCCCGTGGGTTTCGGGAAGGCCCGCCACTACGCCGCGAACGACTCGGGGACGGTGAGCTGCTCGAACACGCGGATGCAGTAGCGGTCGGTCATGCCCGCCAGGTAGTCGGTCACGCGCTGCGCCGCGTCGGCTCCGGGCGCGCCGCCGCCGTCGGGGATGAGCGACGGCTCGGCGGCGTAGTGCTCGAACAGGGTCCGGATCACCCGCTCGATGCGGGCGTGCTCGGTGCGGGCGCTCGGGCCCAGGTAGACGTGCTCGAACATGTACGTGCGCAGCTCGTCCATCGCCGCCCCCGCCGCCTCGCCCTGCACGATGTCGCCGGCGACGGCGGAGTGCTCGACGAGGTCGTGGACGAGCGCGTCGATGCGCTGGGACCCTGTCCGGCCGAGCACGCCGAGCGGCGCCGCCGGCAGGTCGCCCTCGCGCAGCACGCCGGCGCGCAAGGCGTCGTCGATGTCGTGGTTGATGTAGGCGACGCGGTCGACGATCCGCACGATCCGGCCCTCGAGCGTGCGCGGCATCGGCGCGCGCCCGGAGTGGCAGAGGATCCCGTCGCGCACGTCGTCGCCGAGGTTCAGGCCGGTGCCGTCGCGCTCCAGGACGTCGACGACCCGCAGCGAGTGCTCGTAGTGCCGGAAGGCGCCGCCGAAGCGCTCGCGCAGGCAGTCGTCGAGCACCGCCTCTCCGATGTGGCCGAACGGCGGGTGACCGAGATCGTGCCCGAGGCCGATCGCCTCGGCGAGGTCCTCGTTCAGGCGCAGCGCCCGCGCGACGGTGCGCGCGATCTGCGTGACCTCGATCGTGTGCGTGAGCCGCGTGCGGTAGTGATCGCCCTCCGGTGAGACGAAGACCTGCGTCTTGTGCTTCAGCCGCCGGAACGCCTTCGAGTGCACGATACGGTCGCGGTCGCGCTGCAGCGGCGAGCGCAGCCCGCAGTCGAGCTCGGCGACGCGCCGCTTCGCGGGCCAGGAGCGCGCCGCCAACGGCGAGAGCGTCTCCTCCTCGAGCGCGGCGCGCCGCGCGGCGAACGCGGCGGCGACGGGTCCGGGGGCGGCATGCGGGTCCACGCGGGCGATTCTCGCAGGGTGCGCCGGCGTGATCGGCTCCGCCGATCGATCTCCGATGTGCTCTCGCACACCGGACCGCGTGATCGGCTGCGCCGATCGACCTCTGATGTGCTCTCGCACACCGGACCGCGTGATCGCCAGCGCCGATCGATCTCCGATGTGCTCTCGCGCATCGGACCGCGTGATCGCCAGCGCCGATCGATCTCGCACATCGGACCGCGTGATCGGCTGCGCCGATCGACCTCCGATGTGCTCTCGCACATCGGACCGCGTGATCGGCTGCGCCGATCGACCTCCGATGTGCTCTCGCACATCGGACCGCGTGATCGGCTGCGCCGATCGACCTCCGATGTGCTCTCGCACATCGGACCCCTTCAGGGGGATGTCACCTACGCGACGGCGCGCAGGCGGATGTGCCCGTGGTGGGCGACCGTCTCGGTGACCGCGCGGTCGGCGATCCGCACGATCCGCAGCGACGCGTCCGGGGACTCGGCGAGCGGGTGACCGAGTGCCTCGACGAGAAAGGTGTGCGCCGCAGGCTCCAGCGGAAAGGAACCGGCCTCGCAGGCGACGCAGACGACCCCGCCGGCGGCAGGCGAGTAGCCGCTGATGTGGTCGCCCTCGCCGCAGGTCGCGCAGGCCGCGAGCTGCGGTGCGAGGCCGGCGGCGAGCAGGAGCTTCAGCCGGAAGGCGAGCTGGCGCGCCGCCGTCGCGTTCGCCGGGTCGGCGTCGAGCAGCGCGAGATAGGTGCACAGCAGGTTGAAGACCTCCGGGTGGGGCTCGCCGGAGTCGAAGATCCGGCCGACCGCGTCGCAGGCCCGCGCCGCGCCGTCGAGCGCGTCCGCGTCGGTGCGCAGCCGGGCGTAGGGGGCGACAGTCTGCGCACTTGTGACCGTGAGCAGATCGCTGCGCCCCTCGTGCAGACCGAGATCGATGCGGAAGAACGGCTCCAGGCGGCCACCGAAGCGGCTCCTGGAGCGCCGCACGCCCTTGGCGATCGCCCCGATCCGCCCGCGCATCGGCGTGTAGACGTGCAGGATCCGGTCGGCCTCGCCGTAGCGCATCGAGCGCAGGACCACGGCCTCCGTCTTCAGCGGCCCGGCCAAGCGAATGCTCCTGAACGACGTGCTACACGTAGTGGGGTAATGGCTGACGTCATCGTCTACTCGACCGACCCGTGCTCGTTCTGCGCGCGGGCGAAGACCCTGCTCTCCAAGCGCGGCATCGCGTACGAGGAGATCAATCTGGCAAAGGACCCGGAGGGACGCACGGCCCTGCTCGAGAAGACCGGGATGCTGAGCTTCCCGCAGGTCATCATCGACGGCACGCCGCTCGGCGGATTCCGCGAGCTGGTCATGGCCGACCAGAGCGGCCGGCTCGAAGAGCTGACGTCGACCGCCGCCTGACGGCGCGCGGGCGCGGCTGGCAGCGCTCGCAGGCGTAGGTCCCGCGCCCGGCGGCTACGAACTTCACGATCGCCGTCCCGCAGCGCACGCATTCCTGCCCCTCGCGCAGGTGCACGAGGAACTCGTGCTGGAAGCCGCCTCGCACGCCGTCCGGGTGGCGGAAGTCGTCGATCGTCGCGCCGCCCGCGTCGAGCCCGGCGTGCAGCGCGTCGCGCACCGAGCCCGCCAGCGCCTCGCTCTGGGCACGCTTGAGCGAGCCCGCCGGGCGCAGCGGATGGATGCCGGCCCGGAACAGCGCCTCGTCGGCGTAGATGTTGCCAACGCCCGCGATCCGGCGCTGGTCGAGCAGGAACGCCTTCACCGGCGTCCGGCGCCCGCGGGTGAGCGCGTGCAGCGCCGCCCCGTCGAGGTCGCCGTCGAGCGGCTCGAGCCCCACCCGGCTCGCGAAGAACGCCGCCAGCCCCGCCTCGCCCGCGACCAGCTCCCCTGTGCCGAAGCGGCGCGGGTCGCAGAAACGCAGCTCGTGGCCGTCGTCGAGCGTGATCGCCACCCGCTGGTAGCGCTGCTCGGCCGGAGCGTCGTAGAGCAGCGTCCCGGTCATGCGCAGGTGCATGATCAGGTAGATCTCGTCCTCCAGCTCGAACACCAGCCACTTGCCCCGCCGCGAGAGCGCCTCCACCCTGCGCCCCTCGACCGCGTCGGCCAGCTCGCCGGGCGCCAGCGGCGCGCACCAGCGAGGGTCGAGCACCGCGAGCGCCGTGATGCGGCGGCCCTCGACGACGGGCGCCAGGCGGCGGCGGATCGTCTCGACCTCGGGGAGCTCGGGCATCGCTTCGAGGATACGGGCGTGCGGGGCGGTTCTCACACGAACGCCGTGCCGGGAAGCGCCGGCTCGTCCTCGCCGGTCAGCCAGCGCAATGCGCTCGCGCCCACGTCGGACATCGCGCCGTCGTGCCGCCCGTGATGGAGCGCCGCGAAGGACGCCAGCAGCGGCACCTGCTCGCGCGTGTGGTCGTAATGCGGGAGCGCCGGGTCGACGCCGTGGTCGGCCGTGATGACGAGCAGGTCGCCGCGGCCGAGCCGGTGCAGCCACGCGGCGATCGCAGCGTCGATCTCCCGCAGGGCGCGATGAAAGCCCTCGATGTCCTTGCGATGCCCGTAGCGCTGATCGGTCTCGACGAGGTTCGCCATCACGAGGCCGTGGCCCATGCCGTCGACGAGCCGCTCCAGCGAGGCCAGGGCCTGTGCGTTCGTCGCCCCGGGGTGGGCCTCGTCGATGCCGCGCCCGGTGAACAGGTCGTCGACCTTGCCGACGGCGTGCACGCATACGCCGCGGTCGTGCACGGCGTCGAGATACGAGCGCCCGGGTGGCGGGATCGCGAAGTCGCGGCGCCCGAGCGCGCGCTGGAAGGCCCCCGGCGTCCCCGTGAACGGCCGCGCGATCACCCGGCCGACCGCGTCGGGGCCGCTCAGCTCCGCGCGTGCGGCCGCGCACGCCTCGACCAGCGCCTGCTCGCTGATGACATCGGCGTGCCCGGCCAGCTGCAGAACGGAGTCGACGGAGGTGTAGAGGATGAGCTCGCCGGTCCGCAGGTGATGGGTGCCGAACTCGGCGATCGCGGCGAGACCGTCCATCACACCACCCCCGCAAGTGGGCCGGCCCATTGCGGTCTCGATGCGCGCGACGACCGGCTCGGGCACGCCGTCGGGGTAGGTCGGCAGCGGCGTCTCGGCGACGACGCCCATGAGCTCCCAGTGACCGGTCGTCGAGTCCTTGCCGGGCCCCTGGTGGGTGAGGCGCCCGTGGACGACCGGCGCCGGTGACGGCGGCACGCCCGGCAGCGGCAGGATGTTCCCCAGGCCCAGGTGCTCGAGCGCCGGGACGCGCAGCCCGCCGCAGCGCTCGGCGACGTGCAGCAGCGTGTTCGCCCCCGCGTCGCCGTACTCGGCGGCGTCGGGCTCGGCGCCGGCGCCCAGCGCGTCGATGACGACGACGAAGGCGCGGCGTGCGGCGAGGCTGTCGGGCGGCGCGGCGGGCATCGACGGCAGCGATGCTCGCACAGGCGGCGGGCGGCTCCCGCCCGGTGTTCAGGTCGCGGGAGCGCCGAAGCGCAGGCCGTCGAGCGCGAGCTCCAGGAACCGCTCCCACCCCGCGCCGGGACGCCAGGGCGCCGTCGTCATGACCTGGCCGACGCCGCACATGATCGGCGGGATGTCGTCGACGCTCGCATCGGGGCGCAACTGGCCGGCGTCGACGCCGGCGGCGATGATCGCAGCCGTCGCCGTGAGCAGCCGCGTCTTCTCTGCGTGGGCGCACTCCATGAGCTCCGGGCGCTCGGCCATGATCTGCGCCATCGCGGCGTCGCCCTCGACGCGGCGCGCGGAGTCGTGCAGCAACCCTGACAGGCGGTCCCAGGGCGAGCCGTCTGCGTCACGCGCGGCCTCGGCGAGATCCGCCAGCGAGGCGAAGTGCTCGGCGGCCAGGGCGCGGAACAGCTCGTCCTTGGTCGCGTAGTGGCGGTAGAGCGTCCCGACCCCCAGCCCCGCGCGCCGGGCGATCTCATCGATCTGCACGCCGGTCCCGTACTCGGCGAACGCCGCCCGCGCGGCCGCGATGATGTGCTCGCGGTTGCGCCGCGCGTCGGCACGCATCGGACGCTCGGTTTTCGTTGTCTCGGTGACGGGCATGTGCCAGGTTGGTGCAGCTCTGTAAACGGAACCGCAGTTCCGCTATGGTGTGCAGCAAGCGGAACCGGAACTCCTCTTCCGGATGATTCTAGCCTGACCGGCACCCTCCTTCATCACGGGAAAGCACTGATGTCGACGCCCACGCTCGCAGCACCCTCCGACAGCCGCGCCACGCACGTCGGCGGAGTCCACAAGAACCTGATCCTCGCGCTCCTGGCCGCCAGCCAGTTCGTCGTCGTGCTCGACGCGTCGATCACGAACGTCGCGCTGCCGTCGATCGGGCGAGCGCTGAGCTTCTCCCAGGACAACCTCTCGTGGGTCGTCAACGCGTACACGCTCACCTTCGGTGGCTTCCTGTTGCTCGGCGGCCGCCTGGCGGACCTCCTCGGGCGCCGGCGCGTCTACATGACGGGCCTCGTGCTGTTCGCCGCCGCGTCGCTGGTCGGCGGGCTGGCGCAGAGCGAGGCGATGCTGATCGCCGCGCGCGCCGTCCAGGGACTCGGCGCCGCGCTGCTCTCCCCCGCCGCGCTGTCGATCCTCACGACGACGTTCAGCGAGGGGACCGAGCGCAACCGCGCACTGGGCGTCTGGGGCGCCGTCGCGGGTTCCGGCGGGGCCGTCGGCGTGCTGCTCGGCGGCGTGCTCACCGAGTACCTCAACTGGCGCTGGGTGCTGTTCGTGAACGTGCCGATCGCCGTCGGCGCCGTCATCCTCGCACCGCGCCTGATCGCCGAGAGCCGCGCCCAGGAGCGTCCGGAGACCTTCGACGTCGCCGGCGCGATCACCGTCACGGCCGGGCTCTCCCTGCTCGTCTACTCGCTCGTGAACGCGAACACCGCCGGCTGGGGCTCGGCCGAGACGATCGCGCTGATGGCGGTGAGCCTCGTGCTGCTGGTCTCGTTCATCGTCATCGAGCGCCGCTCGAAGGCGCCGCTGGTCCCGTTCGACGTCTTCGCCTCGCGCACGCGCACCGGCTCGTACGTCGTCGGCGTGCTGCTCGCCGCGTCCCTGTTCGCGATGTTCTTCTTCATCTCGCTCTACATGCAGCAGGTGCTGCACTGGTCGGCGATCCGCTCCGGGCTCTCCTACCTGCCGCTCGGCCTGACGATCATCTTCGCCGCGGGCGCCGGGTCGCAGATCGTCAACCGCGTCGGCTTCAAGCCGGTGCTCGTCTCAGGGCTGCTGTTCGTCGCCGTGGGGCTGCTGTGGTGGACGCAGATCGACGTCAACGGCAGCTTCCTGAAGGACGTCCTGGGCCCCGAGCTCGTCGCCGCCGCCGGGCTGGGTCTCGCGTTCGTGAGCGTGACGATCGGCGGGACCTCCGGGATCTCCGAGGACGAGGCCGGCCTGGCGAGCGGCCTGCTGAACGCCGGTCAGCAGGTCGGCGGGGCGCTCGGGCTGGCGATCCTCGCCGCGATCGCGACGACGGCGACCGACGCGGCGAGCGGCCCGCACGTGCACGCGCTGACGGTCGGCTTCCGTGCCGCGTTCCTGACGGGCGCCGCGTTCGCCTTCGTCGGCGCGATCCTCGCGATGACGCTCGTCTCCAACGCCGACAGCCGCGAGCTGCTGGCGGCCGCCCGCGCCGAGGACGCCGCCCTGGCCGGCTGAGCCGCGCTCAGTCCGCGGTCGCGCGCGGGTGGGCGCGGAAGTACTGGTCCTTCAGGCGCTCGGCGGAGAGATGCGTATAGATCTGCGTCGTCGCGATGTCGGCGTGGCCGAGCATCTCCTGGAGGGCGCGCAGGTCGCAGCCGCCGGCGAGCAGATGCGTCGCGAAGGTGTGGCGCAGCGTGTGCGGGCTCATGCGGTCCTGCAGCCCCGCCGCCGCAGCGTGCCCCTGGACGATCTTGTAGAGCCCCTGGCGCGTCAGCCCGCCGCCGCGCTGGTTGACGAACAGGTGCGGCTCCTCGCGCAGACCGACCAGGCGCGGGCGACCGTGACGCAGGTAGTAGCGCACGGCGGTGATCGCCTCGCGGCCGATCGGGACGAGCCGCTCCTTGGAGCCCTTGCCGCGCGCGCGCAGGACGCCCGCGTCGAGGTCGACGTCTCCCACGTGCAGGCCGGTGGCCTCCGACGCGCGCAGCCCGCAGGCGTACATGAGCTCGAGCAGCGCCCGGTCGCGCGTTGCCGCCGGCGTGCCGCCCCGCGGCGCATCGAGCAGCCGGGCGACCTCGTCGCGGCTGAGTACCTGCGGCAGGCGCTGCGTCTTGCGCGGCGCGCGCAGATCGGCCGTCGGATCGTGGTCGATGAGCTCCTGACGGCGCAGATGCCGGTAGAAGGAGCGCAGGCAGGCGGCCTTGCGCTGCAGGGTGGCGGGCGCGACGGGTCCGCGGTCATCGGTGCCGACCGCGAGCTCGTCGAGGAAGCCGGCGATGTCGCCGTGCTGCACCGTCAGGACGCCGCAGCGGCGGCGATCGAGGTAGGCGCCGTACTGCAGCAGGTCGGAGCGGTAGGCCTCGAGCGTGTTGCGCGAGAGGCCGCGCTCGAACTCCAGGTAGGCCAGGAAGTCGAGCACCTGATGCTCGAAGGATCGCGTCGTCTGGGTCGGGGCAAGAGCCATCCCCGTCAGGTTCGGGGCGGGCATGGTGCGTTCCTTGACGGTGCAACGTCGTATGCGGCGAGGCCTGGCCGCGCTGAAGGTCCTTCAGCCGCGCAGGCGCTCACGCAGCCACATCAGGCCGATCAGCGTCTTGGAGTCGCGCGTCGCGCCGAGCGCCCCGTCGATGTCCGCGAGCGGCCAGCGGACGAGCTCGATGCGCTCGTCCTCCTCGGCCTCGGCGCGGGCGTCCGAGAGCCCGGTGGCATGGAAGAGATGGACGACCTCGTCGAGGACGCCGATGCTCGTGCAGAAGTCCAGGATCGGCTCCCAGTGCGCAGCCGAGCAGCCGACCTCCTCGGCCAGCTCGCGGCGGGCCGTCTCCAGCGGCGGCTCGCCCGCGACGTCGAGCTTGCCGGCGGGGATCTCGAGCGCGTCCGGGTCGCCGACCGCCTGTCGCGGCTGGCGTACCAGCAGCAGGTGCGTTTCGTCGTGGACGACCATGCCGACCGCCCCCGGGTGGTGGACGATCTCGCGCTCGATCTCCTCACCGTCGGCATAGCGGAAGCGATCGCGCGTCAGGCTGACGATGTGGCCGGCCCAGATCGGCTCGCTGGAGAGCCGCTCGAAGCGCCGCTCGCGCGGAGCGCTCACCGCTGAGCCTCCCCCGCGGCCGCGGCCAGCACCGACCCGGCTGCGAGTGCCGCGGCGAAGAACAGCTCGTCCTCGTCGACGGTCCGTCCCATCGTGCGGTCGGGGAGCCCGGAGGTGCGGTAGCCCGCGGCGTCGGCGCGCCCCTCGCGCACGCTGTGGCCGCCCGCGGAGGACAGCAGCCCTGCGCGGCCCGGCGGCGCTGCGACCACGACCGGCGCGAGCAGGAGGTCCAGCACCGTGCGGGTGTGATGCGAGAGGCCGCGGTGGCGTTCGCGCTCGTCGCCGCTCGACATCCGCGCGCACAGCACGACCGGGCATCCCAGCGCGAGCGCGGCGTGGGCGCTGTCGAGCGCGGCCATGCCGCCGTGGCCGAGCGCGGAGGCCGAGCCGAGAATCCCCGGCCCGGGCGCGCAGAGCGCCGCATCCCAGCCGAGATCGTGCAGCCCGTGCTGGATCGCTCCCGCGGTCGAGATCGCCTCGCCCTCCCCGCCGTAGGCCGCGCCGGCGGTCAGGAAGCCGGCGAGCAGGCCGCGCTCGCGCAGCGTGCGCACGACGCGCGAGTGACCCCCGGGCAGCGCCCCGCCCGTCGTCTGGACGTAGCCCAGGCGCAGCCCGGGACGCGCCTGGGCCGCGGCCCAGGCCAGCGGGGCGAGCTGCCCGTGCAGCGAGGCGACCGCCGCCGGCCGGCGGAGCGGGGCGTGCAGCTCGACACCCTCGACGGGCAGCACCGCGTGCTGGAGCGAGGAGTAGTTGAGCTTCATCACGTGGGCGCCGGGCACGCCGGCGCCGTCCAGGCCGCGCGTCAGGTTCACGTGGACGACGTCGAAGCCGCCGGAGCCGAGCGCGAGGTCGGCGGCCTGCGTGTTGACCACGACGTCGTCGCCGGCCTGCGCAGCGCCGACGAGCGCCACGTCAGCGATCGCTGCGCGCGGCCCGCGCCCGGGGACGTCGACGCTCAGCCGCTGCTCGGGACCGTCGGCGGGCTGCGCCTCCACGACGCGGCCGCGGCGCAGGACGAGGGTCATTCGAGGTCCCGCAGCTCGTCCAGCAGGCTGAACGTCACGTCGAGCATGCCCTCCAGCGAGGACTGGCTGACGCGCTCGTCCGGCTGGTGGTTGCGCTCGGTCCCGTTGGCGAGGTTCGTGCAGGGGAAGCCCTGCGCCTCGAGCGCGTTCGCGTCCGAGCCGCCGCCGGTGAGGATGCGCAGCGGCTCGTAGCCGCAGGCGCGCAACGCGGCCTCGGCCGCCACGATCCCGGGGGCGCCCGCGCGGTGCCGGTAGCCCTCGAACAGGCGCTCGGCCATCACGTCGACGTCGCACTCGCAGGCCGGGTCGTTGGCCGCGTCGTGCAGGTGCTCGATCGTCTCCGCCACGATCTCGTCGACGGCGCCGTCCGACAGCGAGCGGGCCTCGCCGATGATGCGGCAGCGCTCCGGGACGACGTTCGTCCCGGCGACGCCGCCCTGGATCTGGGCGACGTTGAGCGTCGTCTCCTCGTCGATGCGCCCCGTGCGCATGGCGGCGATCGCCTTCGCCGCGGCGACGATCGCGCTGCGGCCGTCCTGCGGACGGATCCCCGCGTGCGCGGCGCGCCCGATCAGCTCGGCCTCCCAGCGCACGTAGGTGGGCGAGGCCTCCACGATCTCACCGATCGGCGAGGCGTGGTCGTAGACGTAGCCGAACTCCGAGCGCAGCCGGCCCGCGTCGAAGGCCTTGGCGCCGGCCAGGGCGCGCTCCTCGCTGACGGTGAAGAGCAGCTCGACGCCCACCGGCGAGCCCTCGATCGCCGTCCGGCGCGCCAGTTCCAGGAACACCGCCACGGCGGCCTTGTTGTCCGCGCCGAGGATGGTGTCCCCCGCGCTCTGCCAGCCGCCTTCGACGAGCACCGGCTCGATCGGGCCATCGTGCGGGACGGTGTCGAGGTGCGCGCAGAGCAGCACGCAGCGCTCCGAGCGCCCGGGGATGCGGGCGAGCAGGTTGCCGCACTGCGCCTGCGCGGCCTGGGCCGCGTCGTCCTCCTCGACGGCGATGCCGAGCGCCGTCAGCTCCGCGCGCACGCGGTCGGCCATCGCGCGCTCCTGTCCCGAGGGGCTGGAGATCGCGCACAGCTCGGCGAACGTCTCGTTCAGCCGGCGGCGCTCGACCTCCGAGGCCTGTCTCATGCCCCGGGCTACGCCGTGGGACGGCTGGCGCGGACCTCGCCCTGCGGCTCGCTCTCGCCGGTCACCATGCGCCGCCTTGTCGCGCGGTCCAGGGCCGCGGCTACGAAGTCGCGGAACAGCGGCGCCGGCCGCTCCGGACGCGACTTGAACTCGGGGTGGTACTGGGATGCGACGAAGAACGGATGCTGATCGCGCGGCAGCTCGATCACCTCGACGAGGCGCTCATCGGGCGAGGTGCCCGAGACGACCAGCCCGGCCGCCTCCAGGCGCTTGCGCAGGCTGATCGACACCTCGTAGCGATGGCGGTGGCGCTCGTAGACGACGGCCTCGTCGTAGATCTCGCGGGCGCGGGTGTCGGGATGGAGCTTGATCGGATCGGCGCCCAGCCGCATCGTGCCGCCTAGGTCGGAGACCTCCTTCTGCTCGGGCAGCAGGTCGATCACCGGCCACTCGGTCTCGATGTCGAACTCCGTCGAGTTGGCGCCGTCCATTCCGGCCACGTGGCGTGCGAACTCGCAGACCGCCATCTGCATGCCCAGGCACACGCCGAGGTATGGGATCTCTGCCTCGCGCGCGACCCGCACGGCGCGGATCTTGCCCTCGATGCCGCGGCCGCCGAAGCCGCCCGGGACCAGCACGCCGTCGGCGCGCCCGAGCCGCTCGCGCGCGGACTCGTCGCTGTCGAGCTGCTCGGAGTCGACCCAGTCGATCTCGACCCTGCCGCCGCACAGGTTCCCGCTGTGGCGCAGCGCCTCGGAGACCGACTTGTAGGCATCCTCGAGCTGGACGTACTTGCCCACGAGCGCGATGCGCACCGGCTCGCAGGCGGCCCGCGCGTGCTCGACCACCTCGCGCCAGCCTTCCAGGTCGGCGGGCGGGGCCTCGATGCCGAACTCGTCGCAGATGAACTCGTCGACGCCCTGCTTGTGGTACCAGAGCGGCACCTCGTAGATGTCCTGCACGTCGACGGCGGAGACCACCGCGTCGACCGGCAGCGAGGCGAACAGCGCGATCTTCTTGCGGATGTCCGAGGAGAGCTCGCTCTCGCTGCGGCACAGGAGCATGTCGGGCTGGATGCCGATCCGCCGCAGCTCGTTGACCGAATGCTGCGTGGGCTTCGTCTTCAGCTCCCCCGCGTGGCCTATGTACGGGACGAGCGTGAGATGGATGTACATGCAGTTGCGCCGGCCGACATCGACCGGGAACTGGCGGATCGCCTCCAGGAACGGGAGCGACTCGATGTCGCCGACGGTGCCGCCGATCTCGGTGATGACCACGTCGACGTCACTGGTCTCGGCGATCAGCCGCACGCGCTGCTTGATCTCGTCGGTGATGTGCGGCACGACCTGGACGGTCGCACCGAGGTAGTCGCCGCGGCGCTCGCGGCGGATCACCGAGTTGTAGATGCCTCCGGCCGTGACGTTCGAGGCGCGTGAGGTGTTGGCGTCCGTGTAGCGCTCGTAGTGCCCGAGGTCTAGGTCCGTCTCCGCCCCGTCCTCGGTGACGAAGACCTCGCCGTGCTGGTAGGGCGACATCGTGCCCGGATCGACGTTGATGTACGGGTCGAACTTCTGCAGGCCGACGCTGAGGCCGCGCGCCACGAGGAGTCGGCCGATCGACGCGGCGGCGATGCCCTTCCCGAGGGAGGACACGACGCCACCGGTGATGAAGATGTAGCGCGGCTTGCGTTGGGCGTCAGGCACGGTTCTGCAGTCTCCCGAATGAGTCTAGGTGACGGAGCCCCGGGGTTCCCTCGACGAGCGAGTTGATCGAACGGAACTCCCCATAGGCGGTGATGAGGATGAGGACGGCCGCGGCGATCGCCAGGCCGGTGGTGCTGAGGGTCAGGACCAGCCACAGTCCCGCGACGGCGCCCGCCACGTTGGACCCCGTGTCGCCGAGCATGCCCCGCTCGCGCAGGTCCAGCGCGCCGGCGACGACGATCGGGCCTGCCCACAGGCCCAGCTCGAGCAGTGGATCGAGATCCATCGAGGCGATGGTCAGCGCCGCGCTGAGCAGGACGAACGCCTTGACGGAGCGGCCCGGGCGCAGGTCGAAGAGGTTGAAGAGGTTCGTGGCGAGGACGATGACCGCGCTCGCCAGCAGGAACCGCGACACGCCGGCCTGGGTCACGGCGCTCCAGGTGAGCGCCAGGCCGAGCGTCCCGACGGCCTTCAGGGCGCCGGTGCTGAACGAGCCGCTCGCCGCGGCGGCGCCGTGGCCGCGCCAGCCGCGCGAGGGACCCGCGTAGGCGTCGTCGGCCAGGCCGAGCAGCGCGACGCCGAGGACGAGGAAGAGCCCCTCGATGTCGAGCGTGCGGCTGTCCCAGAGCCCGTGCAGCAGCGCCAGCGGCACGAGTGCCGCGAGCGCCGCGGCGGGGACCAGGAGCCCGAGCGGGCACGGGATCGCGACCTGGCGGTAGTTCGTCCTCACGTGTCCGTTCTCGCGCAGGAAGCGCACGAGCAAGGGGGCCAGCGCGCCTGCTGCGAGAGTCGAGAGGACGAGAGGCAGGGCACGCACCGTGGGAACCTAGCGAGCTTCGCGGACGCGTAACGCCGCGGCGCGATCCCGGACTGAAGCGGTGTGCACGAGACTCAGAGCGACGAGAGGACGACGGACCCCATGGACCGACAGCAGCAGGGTGAGAAGGTGCAGAAGACCGACGCGCAGTGGCGCGCCGAGCTGGATGAGCAGGCCTACGCGGTGCTGCGGCAGGCCGCGACCGAGGCGCCGTGGACCGGTGCGTACGTCGACGAGAAGGGCGACGGCGTCTATCGCTGCCGCGGCTGCGGCGCGGAGCTCTTCAACTCGCAGACGAAGTTCGAGTCCGGTTCGGGCTGGCCGAGCTTCACCGACCCGGTCGTGGCCGGCGCGGTCGAGCTGAAGGAGGACCGCTCGCACTTCATGGTCCGCACCGAGGCGGTCTGCGCGCGCTGCGGGGGGCACCTCGGGCACGTCTTCGACGACGGGCCCGGCGAGAGCGGCCAGCGCTGGTGCATCAACTCCGCCGCGCTCGACTTCGACTCGGCGGGGGCGTAGCGCTCAGCCGGAGACGGCTCCGACGCCGACGCTCTCAGGCCCGGGCAGCAGGGCTTCGGCCTCGTCCCCGATGCCGAAGCTGCCCTTCGCGCCCGACAGCGCGAAGACGAGCGCCGCCCTGCCGGCGCGCTGGTCGATGTTGTCGACGCTCGACAGGCCGCGGTCGCGGTACCAGGTCACCTGCGAGGGGTCGGTCGTCGTCTGCTGGACGCCGACGACGGCCACGGGGTTGTCGGTGAGGCCGCGCATCAGCCCGTCCTCGAGGTCGCTCGTCTGCTTCTTGGCGTCGCCCTCGAGCTTGGGCGGGTTGCGGTAGACGACCACGGCGTCGAACGGGCCCAGCGAGCCCGAGCGTGTCGCGAACAGGGCGTCCGCCTCGGAACGCAGCAGCGCGCCGCCCTGCACCAGCTGGATCCCTATGCGCCGCCCGAACGGCTCGAGCAGCGTCGGGTCCTGCGCGAGGACGCTGTAGCGCGACGGACCCGCGGCGTCGCTGAGCGCCTGCAGATCGGGGGGCTCGCGGACGGCGAGGATCCCGACGAGCCTGCCGTTCGTGCCGGCGAGCGCGGCGCGGACGTCGTCGGCGATCGACTCCGACGCGCCGCCGAGGAACAGCAGGCCGATCTTCTCGCCGTCGAGGCGCCCGGCGACGAGCAGCGGGTAGGCCGCACGCGAGTAGCGCTGCTCGGCGTCGAGCTGCTTCTTGGTCGCCGCGGTCCGGTCGTTGGCCTGCTCGATGTCCGTGCGCAGCGACTTGCGCACCGACTTCTCGGCCGAGGACACGAGCCCGGCATCGCCGATCGCCACGCCGAGCAGCAGGCCGACGACGAGGGCGACCAGGACGGCGACGAGGGAGACGGCGTGATAGCGGAAGTCGAACACGAGGGCTAGTGGGTCTTCTCGGAATGTCGGGCCGGGCACGCCGCGGCGGCGGCGCCGTCAGGCAAGGACGCAGGATCGATGCAATGCCGGTGGCATCGCTCGAGCCGGGGACGCAGCATGACGGTGATCGCCGTCCGGCATGGCCGGTCGGAGGTTTCGAGAAGGCCCACTTGCCCGTCCATGGCCAGGGTCATGGGCTGCCACCGAGCAGCAGCCGCAGCTTGAGCCACAGCAGGTCGGCGACGTCGTGCAGCGCGGGCGTGGCGAGTATGACGGCGATCAGCGCGATGAGGCCGACGACCAGTACGAGCGCGACGGGCGCCACACCCGGCGCCGGGCGGTAGAGCCGGCTGACGCCCTTGGCGTCGACGATCTTCTCGCCCAGGCGCAGCCGCGTCAGGAAGGTCGAGGACATGCCGCGGCGGTTCTTGTCGAGGAACTCGACGAGGTTGAACTGCGAGCCGACCGAGACGATCAGCGAGGCGCCCTTCTCGTTGGCGATCAGCATCGCGATGTCCTGGCTTGTGCCGGGCGCCGGGACGACCTTGTGCGCGAGGCCGAGCTGCTCGAGCAGCGCACGGCCCGGCGCGCGCCCGTCCGGGTAGGCGTGGACGACCAGCTCCGCACCGCAGCGCAGCGTCGCCTCCGAGGCGGAGTCCATGTCCCCGACGATCATGTCCGGGCGGAAGCCGGCCTCGAGAATCGCGTTCGCGCCGCCGTCGACGCCGACGAGCGCGGGGCGCACGTCGCGGATGAACGGCCGCAGCGCCTGCAGATCGGCCTGGTGGTCGACGCCGCGGACGACGATCAGCGCGGGCCGGTCGCGGAAGTCGGTCTCGAAGCGCGGCAGCTCGATCTTCCCCGAGAGCAGGTCCTGCTCGTCGACCATGTGCTCGACGGTGTTCTGCGCGAACGCGCGCAGCGCGCCGCCGATCTCGCGTCGCCGGCGCTCGGTCGCGCGCAGCACGTCGGCCAGCTCGTGCGTCTCCCCGCGCGCGATCTCGACGCCGCGCACCAGCACGCCGCCGCCGCGCACCTCGACGGGGTCGCCGTCCTTGAGCTCGCCGAAGAGCCGGTCGTCGGGCAGGTCGACGAGCGGGATCCCCGCCTGCGCCAGCAGCAGCGGCCCCATGTTCGGGTACTCGCCCGTCGACGACACCCGGCAGTTGAGGACCGCCGCGGCACCGACCGCGATCAGGTCCTCGGCGGAGACGCGATCCAGGTTGCGGTGGTCGATCACCGCGATCTCCCCGGGACGCAGCCGCTTGACGAGCATCTTCGTCTTGCGCCCGAGCCGGACGGGACCGGTGACGACACGGGTCTGCTCGAGCGCGGCGGGCTCCATCGCCGCCGAGTCTATGCGGCTTTGCGCAGCTCGCTCGCGTGCCTGCGGGCCACGGCGTCGCCCTCGTCGGCGCCGAGCATGCGCGCCAGCTCGCCGACGACTTCGCGCTCGCCGAGCTGGGTGACGGTCGTGCGCGCCGGGTCGGCGCCCGGATCCTTGGCGATCGAGAAGTGGCGCTCGGCGAGCGAGGCGATCTGCGGCAGGTGCGTGATGCACAGCACCTGCTGACCGGCGGCGAGCTGCTGCAGGCGCGCGCCGACCGCGCGGGCCGTCCGGCCGCCGATGCCCGCGTCGACCTCGTCGAAGACGAGCGTCGCCGCGGAGCCCGCGTTCGCGACGCCGAGCAGCGCCAGCATGATCCGCGAGAGCTCGCCGCCGGAGGCCGTCTCGCGCACGGGCGCCGCCGGGACGCCGGGATTGGGCGCGACGAGGAACTCGACGGTGTCCGCTCCCGCCGGGCCGGGCTCGCGCTCACCGAGCAGCACCTCGAACGCCGCTCCCTCCATCGCCAGGTCGGCGAGGCTCGCTCGGACCTGCTCGGCCAGGCGCGGCGCGGCCTTTGCGCGGGCGCCGTGCAGCCTGCGCGCGAGCGCTTCGCGCTCGGCGCTCGCGGCGTCCAGGTCCGCGCGCGCCTGCTCGAGCGCCACCTCGGCGTTCACGAGCTCGTCGTGGCGCTCGCGGCAGCACTCGGCGTGCGCGAGCACTGCCGCGATCGTGCCGCCGTGCTTGCGCTTGAGCCGGTCGAGCACCGCGAGGCGCTCCTCGGCCCCGTCGAGCGCGGCGGGATCCCCCTCCAGGCCCTCGGCGTAGTGGCGCAGGCCGCTGGCCAGGTCGTCCGCCTCCAGCGACAGCGCGCGCAGCCGCTCGGTCAGCGCGTCGAGCCCCGGATCGACACCGGCGACGCCCTCCAGTGCCGCCGTCGCGCCTGCGAGCCGCGCCGCGGCGCCCGCACCGTCCTCGTCGCTGAGCGCCGCAAGCGCCGCGGCGCCGGCCGCCAGCAGCGCCTCCAGGTGGCGCAGCCGCTCGCGGATGGCCAGCAGCTCGCGCTCCTCGGCCTCGTCCGGGGCGGCATCGTCGATTTCGCGCAGCTCGTAGGCGAGCAGGTCGAGCTCGCGCTCGCGCGCGCCGGCGCGCCCTGCCAGCTCGTCGAGCGCCCGCTCCGCGCCGCGCACCCGCGCGTGCGCCGCGGCCGCGCCGGTCCGCAACTCGGCCTGCGCAGCGCCGCAGAAGGCGTCGAGGATGTCCAGCTGCGCCGAGGCCAGCGTCAGGCGCCGGTGCTCATGCTGGCCGTAGAAGGACAGCTGTGCATCTGCCACCTCGCGCAGGTCGGCGAGATTCGCCGAGCGGCCGTTGACGTAGGCCCGGGTACGCCCCTCGGCGCTCACGCGCCGCGCCAGCACGAGCTCCTCGGCGTCCGCGGGCAGCCGCTCGCCGAGCTCGCTGCGCAGCGCCTCGGTGAGCTCGAAGACGCCCTCCACGTAGGCCTCGGCCGCCCCGGGACGGACGATCGACCCGCGCGGCTTGCCGCCGAGCAGCAGGTCCAGCGCGTGGGCGAGCACCGTCTTGCCCGCTCCGGTCTCGCCGGTCAGCACGTTCAGGCCCGGCGCGAGGCACAGCTCCGCCCGCTCGATGAGCAGGAGGTTCTCGACACGCAGCTCGAGCAGCACCCGATGGGTGTACCAGCGCGCCCCGACGGACCGCCTCCGCCGCGCGCTCGCGACACGGCCGGGCATGCGGCCCGTTACGAAGAGGCGAGCTTGCCGAACTTGTCGCGCAGGCGCCGGTAGAACGTCGAGCCGGGCAGCAGCGCCAGGTCCGTCGCCTCGCGCACGAACCCGGCCGTGATCATCTCCCCCGGCCCCACCTCGCCCGCCGGGCGCCCGTCGATCGAGACGTCGACCGCGCCGTGCGAGCGGTTGTGCACCGAGAGGTGGTCGTCGGGCGCGACGACCAGCGCGCGCGCCGTCAGCGAGTGCGGGGCGATGAACGAGACGACGAAGCCCTCCACGCCCCACGCCAGCACAGGACCGCCGTTGGCGAGGTTGTAGCCCGTCGAGCCGGCGGGCGTGGCGACGACGAGCCCGTCGCAGCGCACGCGCCCGACCTCCTCGCCGCCGACGGCGTAGGCGAGCTCGGCGACCCGCTCGCCGGCGCGCCGCGTGATCGCTACGTCGTTGATCGCGGCGTGCGGGCCGTTCGGGTGCTCCACCGCGATCGCGGGCAGGGTCAAGATCTCGAAATCCCCCGTCAGCGCCCGTTCGAAACCGTCGTGCGCCTCGTCGCGCTCGATCGTCGAGAGGAACCCGATCTCGCCGAAGTTCACGCCGAAGACCGGAACGCTCGTTCCGGCGTAGCGGCGCAGCGCGCGGAGGATCGTGCCGTCGCCGCCGAGCGTGATCGCCAGCGAGACCTCATCGGTGACCTCCGCGTCCGGGAGCACGCCCGGGCCTGCGGCGATCGAGGGGTGCTTGCGCGTCTCGTCGGGGTCCAGGCGGACCGTGATCCCGTGATGCTGCGCGCGCGCGATCAGGTGGCGCAGCGCGTCGTCGGTCTCGCTCGGGCGGGCGTGCGAGAAGACGGTGACCTGGCGCGCGGGGCTCACGCGCCGGCCTCGTCGATCGCCGGCTCGAGATCCGCGAGCCCCCCGTCGCGCCCGGCCTCGGCGAACCACACGAAGGTCTCGAGGTTGCCCTTGGGTCCCGGCAGCCCGGACGGCGCGAAGCCCATCACCGAGGCCGCGCACGCGTCGCGCACGAACGTCGCGACCGACAGCACCGCTTCGCGGCGCAGGCCGGGGTCGCGGACGACGCCGCCGCGGCCGACACGCTCACGGCCGACCTCGAACTGCGGCTTGACCATGGCGACGGCGTCGAAGCGCTCGGCGCAGGTCGCGAGGACCGCCGGAAGCACCTTGGACAGCGAGATGAACGACAGGTCGGCCACGACCAGATCCGGGGCGTACTCCAGCTCACCGGCGGTCAGGCGCCGCGCGTTGGAGCGCTCCATCACGGTCACGCGCTCGTCCTCGCGCAGCGACCACGCAAGCTCGCCGTAGGCGACGTCGAGCGCGATCACGTGGGCGGCGCCGCGCTGCAGGAGGCAGTCGGTGAAGCCGCCGGTCGAGGCGCCCACGTCGAGGCAGCGGCGGGCCGCGACGTCCAGATCGAGCGCCGCGAGGGCGTTCTCGAGCTTCGTCCCCCCGCGCGAGACGAAGCGCTGCGCCTCGTCCACGCGTACCACGACGTCGCCGGCCACCATCTGACCGGGCTTGGCGGCGCGATCGCCCGCGGTCCCGAGGCGCACCTCGCCGGCCATCACCGACGCCGCGGCACGCGCCCGCGAGGGGAACAGGCCACGCTGGGCGAGCAGGGTGTCGAGCCGGACCTTCGCCATGACGTGCCGAACCGTAGCGGGCGGGCCGCGGATCCCGCCGATGTGACCAATCTGTTGCGACTGTGATGAGCGTCACAGTCAAAAAGGTCTGAACACCGCACCATGTGGTTCGTCACGACATTCGGTCGATGACCCAGGCTCAACATGAGCCATCAAGACTTCCCTCAGTGATCACATAAGTTGGACCCATAGAAGTACCTCTCCTCCCCTGAGACGGCCCGCAAAGTGCGGGCCGTTTCTTATGTGCGGGCAGTTCCGGGGCCACGGACAGGGCACGCGCGGGTGTTCAAGCCGCGCCCCCTGGGATACCTTCGGGGCGGACCTCAACGGAGTCTTGATGCGACGCGCGCTCCCGATGCTTCTGCTGTTCATCTTCGGCGTGATCCTCGGCCGCCTCCTGACGGCGGAATCCGAGCGACGGCATGGCGGCGTTCGCCCGCGGTAGAACCGCCGTTGCAGGGTTGCCTTTGGGATGAGTGCGGCGTACGCTTGGCGTAACCGCGGGCGTGCTGCTCGCTGTGCCCCTAACAAGAGGTGCAGGTGGCGCGCCCGCGGCGCTGTGTCCGGGGTGCGCGTGACGTTCGACGCGCCGGCCCCGAGTTCGCAGGTGCTTTGGGTGGACGACGCGAGCGCAGGTGCTCCGCCAGCGGCCCTGACCTGGGCTACCCCCCAAGGGACCGGACGCCCATCGCAGAACCGCTGGCAAGAGCACAACGCTGCAGGGGCGAGAAAGTCAGGAGCGACCGCCGGTCGGGCACGCTCCCGAACCTGTCGAGGGATCCCGGCCCCCGGGTCGCCACACCTCCCTGAGACGCCCGCAAGGCGCCGGCCGTCTCCTCCCGGGCACGGCACAGCGCCCTCCAGCGGCGTGGCGGCCCGAGGGCGATCCCCCTCGCCGGGGTCGCGCTCGCCGGGAACGGGGGGAGTCTCGGCGCGCCGCTGGAGAGCCTGCTGGAATTGTGCACCGAACCGGCCGTTTGCAAACGTCGGACGAGAGACCTTCAGGCGATGAGCTCGGCGGCAAGTGCCGTCCACTGCGCCCGCGGCACTCCGCTGACGCCGGCGATCTGCAGGCAGACGTGGTCGGCGCCGGCATCCAGGTGCGCGCGAGCGACCTCGGCGATCGCCTGCGCCGAGCCCTGCGGCACGATCGCGTCGATCAGCCGGTCCGAGCCGCCGTCCGCGATGTCGGCCTCGGTGAAGCCGGACCGCAGCAGGGTGTTCGTGTAGTTGCGCAGTTGCAGGTAGAGCGCGGCATAGCTGCGCGCGGTGGCCCGGGCGCGCTCGGCGTCGGTGTCGACGACGCAGGCGACCTCCGGCGCCACCAGCGCCTGCGCACCGAGGCGCTCGCGCGCGAACCGCGTGTGCTCGACGGGCGTGAAGTACGGGATCGTCCCGAGCGAGCGCTCCGCGCTCAGGTCGAGCATCTTCGGGCCCAGCGCGGCCAGGCAGCGCTCCTCGCGCGCCAGCGGGGGCTCGGCGCCGTCGAGGCCGTCGAGGAAGCCGCGCATCGCCGTCAGGGGCATGGTGTAGTCGCTCGTGGCCTCCGGGTGGCCGACGCCGATGCCGACGAGCCGCCGGCCGGGGAACTCCCGGCGCAGCTGGGCGTGCTCGGCGGCGAGCTGCGCGGGCTGGTACTGCCACACGTTGACGACGGACGTCGCGACGACGAGGCGCTCGGTCGCCTCGAGCAGCGGCCGCGTCGCCGGCAGGCGCGGCGATCCGCCGAGCCACAACGCCCCGTAGCCGAGATCCTCGGCCAGGCCGGCGGCCACTCCCGCGTGTTCCTCGCCGAGCGCGCGGAAGCTCGTCCAGATCCCGATCCGCCCGAGCTCCATACCAGAAAGCGTCGCACACCCCGAAGCACTCTCAGCGAGCTATCAGGACGCCCAAGGGACCCTCTCAGGCCGGGACTGCATCGTCCGTCCTCAATCCGGGGCCCCTACCCGGTCGATCGAAAGAGATCCAATGTCAAAGACGGTTCAGAAGATGGTGCTCGCGGTGGCCGCGATCGCAGCACTGGCGCTCGGCGGGTCGGCGCTCGCCGGCGCCGCGTCGTCCTCGAACACGACGACGAGCTCCCCCAGCGGGACGCAGTCCACGCAGACGCCGCCGAGGATGAACGGGCCCGCCCACGGCACGGCTGCACACGAGAACGCCGAGAAGGCGGTCAGTGGTGATGCGGCCGCGAAGGCGCAGGCCGCGGCCGTCAAGAGCGTCGGCAGCGGCACCGCCGGCGCCGTGACGACCGACATGCCCGGCACCGGCTACGAGACCACGGTCACGAAGTCCGACGGCACGAAGGTCGAGGTCCACCTCGACAGCACGTTCGCCGCGATGCAGGGCGGTCCGGGCGGTCACGGCGGTCCGCCCCCGAGCGGCACCGCGCCCCAGGGAGCCCCGCAGGGCTACGGCGGGTAGCACACCGCCCCACCCACAGCGACGCCTCCAGGGCGGCCCGTCACCCACCGGGTGGCGGGCCGCTCGAGCGTCCTACGCGGTGAAGCCGCGCGCGGCGTCGCCGAGCATCCGGATCAGCTCGCGGGCGCGGTCCACGACCCCGCCCCAGCGCAGGAAGCCGTGGACCATGTCCTCGAACTCCACGGTTTCCCCCGCGACCCCGGCCGCACGCAGCCGGCGCGCGTACTCGAGGCCGTCGTCGCGCAGCGGGTCGTGTCCGGCGACCGCGATGAACGCGGGCGGCAGGCCCGCGACCTGCGCGTCCGTCAGCGGCTCGACCGCGGCCTCGCCGGAGACGTACTGCTCCCAGAACCAGGCCATGTCCTGCGCGCTCAGCATCGGCGCGCCGGCGTTGCGCCGGTAGGCCTCCGAGCCCATCTCGTGGTCGAGCGCGGGGTAGACGAGCAGCTGGCCGCGCGCCAGACCCGGCGCGCGCAGCGCCGCCCCGACGGCGACCTGCCCGCCCGCGCTGTCGCCGCCGACCAGGATGCGCGCCGCGTCGTAGCCGAAGCGCGCCGCGCCGTCCGCTGCGGCCCAGCGCAGCGCCAGCTCGCCGTCGCGGACCGCCGCGGGGTACGGATGCTCCGGTGCGAGGCGGTAGTCGACGCTGACGACGACCTGACCCGAGGCGTTCGCGAGCGCCCGCGCGACGCGGTCGAACCCGTCAAGGTCGCCGATCACCCAGCCGCCGCCGTGATGCCAGTCGATCGCGCCGAGCGGCGCCGCCGGAACCCGCGGCGCGTAGACCCGCGCCCGCAGCGACGTGCCGTCCGGGCGCGCGATCACCACGTCGTCGACGGCCTCGACCTCCTCGACGGCCCCGCCGAGCTCGAGGGCGACCGCCAGGTAGCCCGCCCGGAGCGCTCCGAGATCCGCGCGCCCCGGCTCATCGTCGCCGGCCGCTTTGGCCTCGATCAGCGAGCGGACCTGCGGATGGACGTCCATCAGGGGCGGGCGGCGACCTCGCCGGCCACGCCGAGCGCCGTCGTGATGCGCTGGGCTATGGCCCTCCCGGTGAAGCCGACCTCGGCGTGCAGGAGGGCGGGCTTGCCGTGTGTGACGTAGCGATCGGGCAGCCCGATGCGCAGCATCCGCGGCGCGGGGATCCCGTGCTCGTTGTAGTGCTCCCAGACGGCTGAGCCGAAGCCAGCCTGCAGGACGCCCTCCTCGACCGTCACGAGCAGCTCGTGCTCGGCGGCGAGCTGAGCGAGCAGCGCGCCGTCGAGCGGCTTGGCGAAGCGCGCGTCGGCCACGGTGGCGTCGATCCCGGCCTCCTCGAGCAGCGCGGCGGCCTCGAGCGCCTTCTGCACACCGGAGCCGTAGCCCAGCAGCGCCACGCGAGAGCCCTCGCGCAGGATCTCCCCAGTGCCGATCCTGATCGGCTCGGGCGTGTCGGGCAGCGGGACGCCGACGCCCTCACCGCGCGGGTAGCGCAGCCCCACGGGGCCGTCGTGGAGCAGGGCGGTGTGGAGCATGTCGACGAGCTGAGCCTCGTCGCGCGGGGCCATCAGCACCATGTTCGGCAGCGCGCGCAGGTAGGCGATGTCGAAGGCGCCGTGATGGGTCGGGCCGTCGTCGCCGACGAGACCCGCGCGGTCCATGGCGAAGACGACGTGCAGCTTCTGCAGGGCGACGTCGTGGACGATCTGGTCGAAGGCCCGCTGCAGGAAGGTCGAGTAGATCGCGCAGACGGGCACGGCGCCCTCGAGTGCGAGCCCTGCGGCGAAGAGGACGGCCTGCTGCTCGGCGATGCCGACGTCGAAGTAGTGGTCGGGCTCGGCCTTCTGGACGATGTCCAGGCCCGTGCCGGTGTTCATCGCCGCGGTGATCCCCACGATGCGCCGGTCGCGCTGGATCTCGCGGACCATCGCCTGCCCGAAGACCTCGGTGTATGTCGGCGGCTTGGGCTCGGCCGGCACCGCGGACGGCTTCGCGGTGACCGGAAACCCGCCGGAGATCGACTTGGGCTTGGCCGCGTGCCAGCGCTCCATGCCCTCCAGGCCACCCTCCTCGGCCGGCGCGAAGCCCTTGCCCTTGACCGTCGCGCAGTGCACGACGACCGGCCGCTGCGCGGCGAAGGCCGCCGTCAGCGCGCGTCGCAGGGCGGCGACGTCGTGCCCGTCGATGACGCCCATGTAGGCCCAGTCGAGCTCCTCCCAGAACAGGCCGGGCGCCCAGAACGCCTTGATCGACTCCTTCAGCTGCGGGCCGAGCCTCTCGAAGCGGTGCCCGAGACCGCCGGGCAGCTGCGTCAGGCGCCCCTCGACGCCCTCGCGCGCGTGCCAGAACTTCGGGTTCAGCCGGACGCGGTTGAAGTAGCGCGAGAGCGCGCCGACGTTCGGCGCGATCGACATGCCGTTGTCGTTGAGCACGACGACCATCGGCGTCCCCAGGCCGCCCGCCTGGTGGATCGCCTCGAAGGCCACCCCGCCGGTCATCGCGCCGTCGCCGATGACGGCTGCGACCTTCCCCGCGTCGGGGTGCCCGAGCAGGCGCATGCCCTCCTTCAGGCCGACGGCGTAGCCGATCGACGTGGAGGCGTGGCCCGCGCCCATGATGTCGTGCTCGCTCTCCCAGATCGAGCAGAACGGCGCCAGGCCCTCGTACTGGCGGATCGTGGCGAGCTGGTCGCGGCGGCCGGTGAGGACCTTGTGCGGGTAGGCCTGGTGGCCGACGTCCCAGAGGATCTTGTCCTGGGGGGAGTTCATCACCGAGTGCAACGCGACGGCCAGCTCGCAGGTGCCGAGGTTGGCGCCGAAGTGCCCGCCGATCTCCCCGACGGTGTCGATGATGTGCTCGCGGACCTCCTGGGCGACCTGCTGGAGCTGCTCGTCGGACAGGTCGTGGAGGTCCTGCGGGCGGTTGATGCTGTCGAGGAGGGTCATGTGTTGCGGTCCGCGATGAAGTCGGTGATCTGCTCGAGCTGGGCGGCGCCGTCCGGGGCGGCGAGGGCGAGCGCCTCGCGGGCCTTGTGATGGGAGGCTAGCGCCAGATCGCGGGCGCCCGCGAGCCCGAACTCGGTCACGTAGGTGCGCTTGCCGTGGCGCTCGTCGCTCCCGGAGGGCTTGCCGAGTGCGTCGTCGGTGCCCGTGACGTCGAGGATGTCGTCGACGATCTGGAAGAGGACGCCCAGCTCGCGGGCGAATGCGCGGTAGCGGCTGAGTGCTGGATCGGTCATGCCGTCGATGAGGCATACGCACTCGACAGAGGCCCCGATCAGGCGCCCGGTCTTGAGCGCGTGCAGCAGGCGCAGGCCGTCGGGTCCTTCGGGCGCGGCACCCTCGACGTCGAGGTACTGGCCGCCGACCATCCCGTTGACGCCGGTGGCGGCCGCGAGCTCGCGCACGGCGGCGAGCAGGCCCTCCGGCGCACCGTCCTGGCGCGTCAGCACGAGCCGGAATGCCTCCGCGTAGAGCCCGTCCCCCGCCAGGATCGCGACGTCCTCGCCGAACGCCACATGGAGCGTGGGCCGCCCGCGACGCAGGTCGTCGTCGTCCATCGCCGGCAGATCGTCGTGGATCAGCGAGTAGGTGTGGATCAGCTCGATGGCGGCGGCGAGCGGCATCACGCCGTCGGTGTCGCGGCCGATCGCACGCGCCGTCGCGAGCGCGAGCACGGGGCGGATCCGCTTGCCGCCGGCCAGCAGCGAGTAGCGCATCGCCTCGTCGAGCCCGGCGGTGACGGGGTCCTCGGAGAAGTGCAGATCCTGCAGGAACGACTCGACCTGCCGGCGCAGCTCGTCCGGATAGGCCGCGCTCACGTGCCCCGGACCGTCCGGCTCACAGGAGCGTGTCCTGCCCCGGCAGCGGCTCGATCGCGGAGGCGCGCGCCATCCGCTCGAGCTCTGCGGAGGCCTGGCCCGCCAGCGCGGCGCAGTCCTCGACCAGGCCGGCCGCGGCGTCGGTCGACAGATCGCCGCTGCGCAACTGCTCGGCCGCCCGCTCGAGGCGGTCGACGAGCGTGTCGAGGGTGGTGGTGTCGAGGTCGCTCATGAGGCCGCTCCATTCTCCTGCATCTCGCGCAGCACGGCGGCGAGGATGCCGTTGACGAACCCGGGCGCGTCTGCGCCGCAGAAGAGCTTGGCGGTCTCGACCGCCTCGTCGATCGCGCCCTCAGGCGGGATCGGCGCGTCGGCGGGCGCGACGTCCGGATGGCGCATCTCGAGCAGCGCGATCCGCATGATCGAGCGTTCCAGCGGCGCGATCCGCTCGATCCGCCAGCCGTGCGAGTGGCCGGAGATGATCGCGTCGAGCTCGTCCTGGCGATCCTGCGCGGCGTACGCCAGCGAGCGCGAGAACATCGATGCGTCGCGTTCGAAGACGTCCCCGAGGTCCTTGCCGGTCACCTCGCTCTGGTAGAGCGCGAAGACCGCTGCGCGCCGCTGATCGGTCCTGCGGGACAAGCGAAAGCGCGCCTACGCGCGCGACATGTAGTCGCCGGTCTCGGTCTGGACCTTGACGCGGTCGCCGATGTTCACGAACAGCGGCACCTGCACGATCGCGCCTGTCTCCAGCGTCGCGGGCTTGTTGCCGCCGCCGGAGGCGGTGTCGCCGCGCACGCCCGGCTCGGTCTGCGTGACCTCGAGCTCGACCGAGGCGGGCAGCTGCAGCGTCGACGGCGCTCCGTCGATGAACAGCACGTCGACCGGGTCGTTCGGCTTGGTCCAGCGCAGCTCCTCGGCGACCGCGCCCTCCGGCACGGCGATCTGCTCGAAGCTCTCGCTGTCCATGAAGTGGGCCTCGGTGCCGTCGGCGTAGAGGAACGTCATCTTGCGCGCCTCGGTGCGCACAGAGCGGAACTTCTCCCCGGCACGGAAGGTCTTGTCGATCACGTTGCCATCGGAGGCGCGACGCAGCTTCGTCCGCACGAAAGCCCCGCCCTTGCCGGGCTTGACGTGCTGGAACTCGACGACCTTGTAGATCACCCCGTCGACTTCGATGTGGTTGCCGTTCTTGAGCTGGTTGGTGCTGATCATGGGCCCGAGGGAGGGTAGCCCGCCCCGGCCCTGCCGCGCTCAGCGCAGGGCGATCCAGGTGGCGCGCGCCAGGGCGCGCACGTC
The DNA here is from genome assembly GCA_963809525.1 of uncultured Solirubrobacteraceae bacterium. GTDB lineage: Bacteria > Actinomycetota > Thermoleophilia > Solirubrobacterales > Solirubrobacteraceae > F1-60-MAGs163. The sequence continues at coordinate 233,899 of CAWEJY010000008.1, forward strand.
ACCGGCGGGGCCGACGATCGCGCACGCGCCCCAGCGCTTGCGCCCCTCGTGACCCAGCGGCCACGACAGGACCGCGACCTCCTCCCCGACCCGCAGGGGTGCGTCGACGCGCCCCTCGAGCCGCCCCAGGACGTGCGGTGGCGCACCGACCGGCACCGTCCCGAACGAGCTCGGGCAGTCGAGCGCGACCCAGACGATCTCCGGCGCCAGCGTTCCGTCGGGGGCATGCGGGAGCCCGCTGCCCGGTGTCCACGCGCTGGCCCAGACCTCGCGGGCACCGGGCACGGGCCCGGGATGCAGGGCGACCGCGTCGCGCTGCGAGCGCTGCGGCCCGCACCCGAAGCAGCGCGGGAACGGGTGCTCGGCGAGCGCCTCGGGCCCCTGGGCGGCGGCGCGCGCCGCCTCGATCCCGACGTCCGGGATGTCGCCGAGGTCCGGCGCCGCCGTGCTGCAGGCGCTCGCCAGCACGGCGGCGCCGGCGTGCAGCTCCACGCCGTCCGCGCCCCCGCCGGTCAGCTCCAGCTCGACGTCGAGCGGCACCGGGCGCCGCAGCGTCACCTCGACGGCGTCGCCGGCCGGCAGGCGCGCGGCGAGCAGTCCCGCGACGTAGCCGCCGTTGGCGCTGTCGGGCGGGCCCTCGAAGCGGCCGTCGACGACGAGCGCGCTCAATCGACGACCTGCAGGTCCTTCGGCAGCGTGTTCAGCACGTCGGAGCCCATCGCGGTGATCACCGCGAGATCCTCGATCCGCACGCCGAAGCGCCCCGGCAGGTAGACCCCCGGCTCGACGGTGACGATCATGCCCTCGGCCAGCGGCGCCTCGGGGGCGAGCCGCGAGAGGCGCGGCCCCTCGTGGATCTCCAGCCCGACGCCGTGGCCGAGGCCGTGCCCGAACGCGTCGCCGTACCCCGCCTCGGAGATGATGTCGCGCGCGACGGCATCGATGTCGCGACCGGACGGCCCCGGCCGCACGGCGGCCAGCGCGGTCTCCTGCGCGCGCAGCACGAGGTCGTAGACCGCGCGTTGCTCGACACCCACCTCCCCCGTCGCGAACGTCCGCGTGCAGTCCGAGCAGTAGCCCTCGAGCTGCGCGCCCCAGTCGATCGTCACGAGCACGCCCGCCGGGATCGGCACGGCACGCGGATCGGCGTGCGGCAGCGCGCCGTGCGTGCCGGCGGCGACGATCGGCGCGAAGCTGATCGCCTCTGCCCCGTGGCGGCGAATCGCCACCTCGAGGTCGAGCGCGACCTGGGCCTCGGTGCGCCCGACGAGCCCCTGGGCGACGACCTCGCTGAGCGCGATGTCGGCCAGGCGCGCCGCCTCGCGGATCCGGCTCACCTCGCCCGCATCCTTGATCTCGCGCAGGCCCTCGACCAGGCTCCCGGCCGCCAGCAGCTCGGCGCGGTCGCCGATCGCCTCGCGGATCCGCTCGAGCTGGTGGACGGTGATCGCGCGGTCGTCGAAGCCCACGCGCGGGCGGGTCGCCGCGCTCGCCGGCGGCAGGTGCTCGGCGAGCGCCGGGCCGACGAGCTCCTGCGCCGCCTCGCGGCGATCCCACGACGGTGGGACCTGCTCCTGGACCTGCGCCGTGTAGCGGAAGTCCGACAGGAAGATCCGCGCCGGAGCCTCGCCAGGGCCGCCGACGATCGCCAGCGCATTGGAGCCCGTGAAGCCGGTCAGCCAGCGCACGTTGACGAGGTTCGTCACCAACAGCAGATCGAGGCCTTGTCCGTGCACGGCCGCCGCCAGGCGCTCGGCGCGCTCGTCCTGCGGGGTCATGGCGTGAGCTCCTCGAGCAGGCGCTCGAGCGCCACCCGGTAGCCGTCGGCTCCCAGTCCGCTCACAGTCGTCAGGCAGAGGTCGGAGATGACCGACATCTTGCGGAATTCCTCGCGATGCTGCACGTCCGAGAGATGCACCTCGACGGCGGGCAGGGCCGCGATCTCCAGCGCGTCGCGGATCGCGTACGAGTAGTGGGTCCATGCCCCGGGGTTCAGGATGAGCCCATCGGCGACCTCGTCGAGGCGGTGCAGGCGCTCGACGAACTCGGACTCCGAGTTGGTCTGGAAGAACTGCGCCTCGAAGCCCAGCTCGCGCGCGTACTCGCCGATGCGCTGCTCGAGGCGGTCGAGCGTCAGGTCGCCGTAGATCGCGGGATCGCGGCGCCCCAGCTGGTCGAGGTTCACGCCGTGCAGCACGGCGATCCGATTGTGTGCGAGCACCCCGCGAGTCTGCCACGTCGTACGGCGACCGCGGCGGCTCAACTCGGGAAGCGGCGACGCCGATGAACCCCTGTGCCCCGGTTCGCGGACCGCTTCGCCCTTCCCGTCGCGCTGCTGCTCGGCGCGATCCTGCTGACGTGGTCGAGCACCGCCACCGGCGACGCGCTCGTGGAGCTGCGCCCGTCGGTCGACCTGCTGCTCGCCGGGCACCTGGGCGCCTTCCTCGCGGCGGCGCCCGTGTACGGGCCCTCGGTGCTTGTGCGCGCGCCGTTCCTCTTCGCGGCCGACGCGCTCGGGGCCTCCTGGGTCCAGGTCTTCCTCGCCGGCGCGCTCGGGTGCATGCTGGCGCCGTGCGCGCTGGCGCTGATGCTCGACGGCCGGCTGCGCGCGCCGGCCCGTCCGCGAGCGACGCGCGCAGCGGTGGTGCTCGTCTGCCTGCTGGGCCCGTGGCTCCTGCGCGCCACGCCGATGGGCCACCCGGAGGAGACGCTCACCGGGGCGCTGTGCGCCATCGCCGTCCTGCTCGCTGTGAGCGGGCGCAGCGCGTGGGCCGGGCTCGTGCTCGGCGCCGCCGTCGCCTGCAAGCCATGGGCGCTGCTGGCCCTCGGTCCTGTCGTCCTCGCCGCGCCGGAGCGCCGGGTGCGGCTGCTGCTGATCGCCGGAGCGAGCACCTTCGCGGGCCTCGCGCCGTTCTATCTGGGCATGGGGGCCGAGCACGCACACGGCGCCGTCCAGGGTCTGCGCATCGCCCCGCGCTACTTCCACCCCGAGCAACTCTTCTGGCCGCTGCGGACCACGGTGTTCGCGCCCGGATCGGCGGTTCCCGGCTACCACGGGCCCGATGTCGTCTCGCGCTTTGCCCATCCGGCGATCGTCGCGCTCGCGCTGCCGCTCAGCGGGCTGTTCGCCTGGCGCCTGCACCGCGGCGCCGTCGAGCGCCGCGACGCGCTCGCGCTGCTGGCGCTGCTGCTGCTGGCGCGCTGCGTGCTCGACCCGTGGAACTCGATCTACTACCTCGTCCCGGCCGTCCTGGCGCTCGTCGCCTGGGAGGCGCTGGCGCGCGAAGGGCTGCCCACAGGCGCGATCGCGCTCGTGGGGCTCGGCCACCTCACGTTCGTGACGCTCGAGCCCCGCATCTCCCCGGACGCACTCGCGGCCTGCTACCTGGCGTGGGCGCTCCCGGCGACCTGGCTGCTCGCCCGGGCGGCCTTCACCGGCGTCCGCGCGCCGCGGTCGCCCGCGGCTCAGACGATGAGCTCAGCGATCGCCGCGCGCACCTCGCCCGGCGCGACCTGACCCCCGTGACGCACCGCCCCGGGTGCCTCGCAGAGCACGAACGGCACGTGCTCGCCGGTGCGCTTCTTGTCGCGCCACGTCGCTTGTGCGACGGCGTCGGCGTCGAGCCCTGAGATCGTCACGGGCAGGCCGGCCGCGGCGAGCAGGCCCGCTACCTGCTCGCGCAGGTCCTCTCGGCCAGAGAGCCGCAGCGCGGCGAGCAGGCCCAGGCCGACGGCCTCGCCGTGGCGCAGGCGGGTGTAGGCCGTGACGGTCTCGATCGCATGCCCGATCGTGTGCCCCAGGTTGAGGACCTGGCGGCGCCCGCCGTCCCGCTCGTCCGCGGCGACGATCGCGAGCTTCGTGCGCGCGCAGGCGACGATCATCGCGGCGTCGACCGGCTCGCCGGCGCCGACGCGCTCCCACAGATCGCCCCCGGCGATCAGCGCCGTCTTGACGACCTCGGCACAGCCCGCTGCGAACTCCTCGGGCGGCAGCGTGGCGAGCGTCGCCGGGTCGGCGATCACCCCCGCGGGCTGGTGGTAGGCGCCGACGTAGTTCTTGGCCTCGGGCAGATCGACGCCCGTCTTGCCGCCGTACGCCGAGTCGACCTGGGCGACGAGCGTCGTCGGCACCTGGACGACGGCGATGCCGCGCTGGAAGGTCGCCGCGCAGAAGCCCGCGAGGTCCCCGACGACACCTCCGCCGACGGCGACCAGGTGGTCCTCGCGCGTGACCTCCTGGGCGACCAGCGCGTGCCAGACGCTCTCGGCGGTGGCGAGCGTCTTGTGCTCCTCGCCGGCGGGGATCTCGATCAGGCCCGCCAGCCCGGGAACGCGCCCGGCCCAGGCGTCGGCGACGTTGCCGTCGCTGACGGCGATCCGCCGCGAGCTCTCCGGGAGCGGCCAGGGTGCCGCGGCGAGCGCGCCCTCCCCGATCCACACCGGGTAGTCGCCCGAGGCGCTCGTCGCCCACAGGAGCTGCGGCGCGCGCCCGTCTGCGCTCGCCATCGCCCGCAGCGACGGGAGCGCCCTGGCGAGCAGCGCCGGCTCGGCCGACGGGAGAGTGGCGTCGGCTGCCGCGCGGTAGGTCAGCTCGCGCGCCGCATGCAGCGCGTCGAATGCCTGCCGATCGCGCGCGAGCGGCCGGCCGCGGCCCGCCACGCGCGCCCAGGCGATGTCGGGCTCGACCTCGATCAGCACGCAGACGTGCTCCTCCAGCGCGCGCCGCACGCGCTCGGAGGCGAGCGCACCGCCGCCGAGCGAGATCACGGCGCTGCTGCCGGCGAGCAGCTCGAGGACGATCTCCTCCTCACGGGCGCGGAACGCGGCCTCGCCCTCCCGGTCGAAGAACGTCTCGACGGGCTCGCCGGCGCGCGCCTCGAACAGCTCGTCGCTGTCCTGCGCCGTGGTGCCGAGCAGTCGTGCGAGCTCGCGGGCCGCGCCCGACTTGCCCGCCCCCATGAACCCGACGAGGACGAGCGAGCGGCTCAGCGTGGAATCCATCCGATCCGCTCGCAGCGACTGCGCGCCGCCGCTCGAAGGGGCCTCACCGGGGAATCCATCCGATCCGCTCGCAGCGACTGCGCGCCGCCGCTCGAAGGGGCCTCACCGGGGAATCCATCCGATCCGCTCGCAGTACGCCTGCACGGCCGCCCGCACGTCGTCGACATGGTCGCCGCCGAACTTCTCGCGGTAGGCGTTCGCGACGACGTAGGCGAGCATCGCCTCGGCGACGACGCCGGCGGCCGGGACAGTGCTCGAGTCGGTGCGCTCGCGCAGCGCCTGGGCCGGCTCGCGTGTCTCGATGTCGACCGAGCGCAGCGGCTGCGTCAGCGTCGGGAGCGGCTTCATCGCCCCGCGCACGACCAGCGGCTCCCCGGTCGTCATGCCGCCCTCGAGCCCCCCGGAGCGGTTCGTCTCGCGGTAGTAGCCGCGCTCCGGCGAGTAGAAGATCTCGTCATGCGCCTCGGAGCCGGGCTTGGCGGCGATCTCGAAGGCCTCGCCGAGCGTGACGCCCTTGACCGCCTGGATCGAGCAGATCGCGCTCGCGATGCGCCCGTCGAGGCGCTCCTCCCACGAGACGTGCGAGCCGAGTCCTGGCACCGCGCCGAACGCGATCACCTCGAAGACGCCGCCGATCGACTCGTTCGCCTTGCGCTGGACGTTGATGTGCTCGACCATCGCCCGGCCGGCGTCCGGATCCAGGCAGCGGACGGGGTCGGCGTCGACGGCGTCGAAGTCGACGACGCTCAGCGGCGTCCCGCGCTCCGGCGCGACGACCGTTCCGATCTGCACCACGTGCGAGCGGATCTGCACGCCGACCGCCTCCAGGAAAGCGCGGCAGACCGCGCCCCCGGCTACGCGCGCGGCCGTCTCGCGGGCGCTGGCGCGCTCGAGCACGTTGCGCACGTCCGTGAACCCGTACTTCCAGGCGCCGACGAGGTCGGCGTGCCCGGGCCGCGGCAGATGCACCTCCGGGACGTCGGCCTCCACCGGCCAGGGGTTCATCCGCTCCTCCCAGTTGGTGTAGTCGCGGTTGGCGACCTGGAGGGCGATCGGCCCGCCCATCGTCCGCCCGTGGCGGACGCCGGCGGTGACGTGCGCGCGGTCGGTCTCGATCTTCATGCGCCCGCCGCGGCCGTGGCCGAGCTGCCGGCGCGCCATGTCCCGGTCGATCGCCTCACGATCGAGCTCGAGCCCGGCCGGCATGCCTTCGACGATGCAGGTGAGACCGGGCCCGTGGGATTCCCCGGCTGTGATGAGACGCAGGTGCACGCGGCGACGCAGGCTACCGCCCAGGTGCGGGCGCGGGTTGTGTGGCCTGGGCCTGGGAGATCGGCGTTGAGGATCGATGTCCGATCGAGGGGTGGGACGTGTGATCGGCTTTGCCGATCGATCTTCGATGTGCTCGCGCAGATCGAACCTGTGATCGGCTTTGCCGATCGATCTTCGATGTGCTCGCGCAGATCGAACCTGTGATCGGCTTTGCCGATCGATCTTCGATGTGCTCGCGCACATCGAACCCTTTCAGGGGGACGTCACCTCGCGCACATCGAACCCTTTCAGGGGGACGTCACCCGGTCAGCGCGTTGGACGTGATCGGATGCAGCACGCCGGCGGCGGGATCCCAGCGGTACCACCCGAGCTGAGTGGGCAGGTCGCCGGCCTTGCGGGCCTCCTGCAGCATGCCGGTCCCGATCCGCGAGGCGCGCGCGTGGGCGGCGTTCGCGGCGGCGGTCGAGGTGACCGTCTTCGTGCTGATCGAGATGAGGTCCATCTGGTACTGCTGGACGCCGCTGTCGGTCGTCAGGTCGAAGAACTCGGTGTCCCCGGCCTTCATCTCGATCGTCTCGCAGTCGCTGTCGCTCGGCTTGCAGGCGCCGTCGCCGGTCGCCTTGGCATCGGAGGACACGAGGAAGACCGCGGTCTTGCCGTCGTCCTTGACGCCGAGGAACACGAAGAACGGGTTGACGGCCGACGGCAGCGGGGTCAGGCGAGGGATGTTGTGGATCGTGCGCATCGTGCCGGCCTGGCCGAAGTGCAGGGAGACGCTGTAGGCGGTCTTCGTCGTCGCCGGCTGCTTGGGCGTCGTCGTGGTGCCGCCCCCGCTCGTGCCCGAGCCGCCGGAGCCCGACGAGCCGCCGCTGCTCCCGGAGACCGTGGTGGTCGTGCCGGCGGCGCTGGAGGTCGTCGTGACCTTGACCTTCGGCGCGAACAGCTGGTCGAACGGGTTGCGCTGACGGCCGAGGTGGTTGCGGCGCGCGGTGGCCGCGGCCGAGGTGTCGAGCGCGACGACGGCGTCGGGGCCCGCGTTCGCGGCGCGGTTGGCGGCGACGGCGGCGACGACCTGCTGGGTGTCGTGCTGCTGGTTCTTCTTGACCAGGACGGTCGGGACGGCGGCGATGCCGACGAGCAGCACCAGGGCCAGCGGCCACAGGCGCTTCTCGAGCATGTCGGCCCAGACGTTGCGCAGGAAGGTCATCGCGAGCCTCCGGAGGTCAGCGCCGCGGTGGCGGGCGCGGTCGGCGTGGCCGGGGCCGAGGAGCCGGAGGCCGGAGTGGTCGTCGCCGCGGGGCCCGCGGGGGTCGCGCCGGCGGTCAGGCCCTCGCCGGCCGGCAGGACGTACGCGGTCGCGTTGACGTTGGCCGAGACGTACGGGAAGCCCTTGCGGCCCGCCGTCAGCTGGAAGCTGTCGACGGTGAGCAGGCGCCCGTGCACCTTGACGCTGCCCTTGGTGACCTCGGTGAAGCCGTTGATGTGGCGCAGGAACGCCTCCATCGAGAAGAAGCTCCCGTCGAAGATGAAGGTGAAGGGCATCGTCGGGAAGCCGGCGGCGCCGACGGCCGCGCCGGGCGGGAGCGTCGCAGCGGCGGCCTGCGTGGCGGGCGCCGGGTTGACCGCGCTGGTCGCAGCGGCGGTGCCGGCGGCGGGCGTGGTCCCGGATGAGGACGAGGAGCTGCTCGAGGACGAGGAGCTGCTGCTGGACGACGAGCCGGTCGACGTCGTCGGCGCGGGGGTCGCGGCGGCGGCTGGCGGCGGGGTCGACGAGCCCGACTGGGAGAGCTCGAGCGAGCGGAAGTCGATCTTCTGCGCGTCGGCCGCGTGGTCGAGCTGGAAGACGAGCGACGGGACGTCGTCGTCGGCCGGGACGGCCTGGCCGAGCCGGGCGACGGCGGCGTAGTCGGCGTCGTAGCGCGCCTTCGCGGCCTGCGCCTGCGTCGAGGCGGCCTGGGCCGCCGTCAGCCGCTGCTGCTGGACTGCGATCGCGGCCGTCAGGTCTGCGGATGTCTTGCGCTTGGGCGCGATGACCATGAACCAGAACCCGCCGAGGATGGCGGCGGTCACGATGACCATCACGACGATTCGGTCACGACCGGTCATTACTGGGTCCCTCCGCCGCTCGTGGTTGTCGCCGGGGTCGTCGCGGCGGTCGCGGCCGGCGCGGTGCTCGCGGTCGCAGGCGCCGCGGCTGCGGTGGCGCCCGGGGTCGTCGCCGCTGTCGACGTCGGCCCACCAGCCCCGGCGGTGCTGGGCGCGGAGACCGCGACGGGCGCGAAGAACAGCGTCATCGTGAAGCTCGGGTGCTGGTCGCCGTTGCAGCCGCCGCCGCCGCTGGTGCCGCTGCCGCTGGAGCCCTTCTTGGAGGACTGCAGGCTGACGCGGACGACGCCGTCGACCCGCCGCATCGCGCTCATCATGCGCGCCACGTCCGACTGGCTCGTGGTGCAGCCGACGATGTCGACGGCCGGGTTGGGCAGTGCGGCGCGCACGCTGCTGGAGGTGTTGCCGGCGGTCGCCGACACGGAGCCGTCGAGCGAGCTGAGCCAGACGTTCTTGGGCAGGGTGCGTGCGATCTCGCCGAGCGCATGGGCCCAGTCGAAGCGGTTCTGCACCAGGCTGCGGACGGTGTCCACGCGGTTCTGGCGCAGCGAGGCGAAGGTCGTGTACGACTGCAGCGCGGCCGCGGTCTTCTCGGCCTGGTCGGCCTGCGCGGTCGTGAGCGCGAGCTGCGCGCGCTTGCTCGACACGCCGTTGCCGGCGACGACCAGCGCGGCGGAGAGCAGCAGGATCAGGCCCATGCCGGCGAGCACGGCGTAGACCGCGCCGCCGCTGCGCCCGCCGGTGCCGGCAGCGCGCCGCTCGTCCGCGGGCAGCAGGTTGACGCCCGGCATCCCGCCGACCGCGAGGCCCGCGGCGATCGTCAGGTCCCCCGGGGTGATGCCCTCTGGCTCGCCCGCGACCGAGCCGCGCCCCACGGGGAGGCTGAGCTCGGCGCCGACCGCCTCGGCGAAGCCGGAGATGGCGATCGCGCCTCCGGTCAGGACGGCGCGTGCGACGCCCGCCCCGCCGGCGGTCTGCATGTGGTGGAAGTCCAGGGACTGGCGGATCTCGGCTGAGATCCGGCGCACGCCGTCCTCGAGGATGTGGCGCGCGTCCTCGACGATCTCGCGGTCGCCCTCGATCTGCTGCACCGGGCGGTCGAGCCCGACGTGCGCGAGCCAACCGCGCGCATGCTCGAGCGTCAGGCCGCGGCGCTCGGCGAGCTCGACGGCGAGGCCCTCCAGGCCTGTGCCGGACGCGCGGGTGAAGAGGCACTGGCCGCCCTTTGCGACGGCGAGGTTGGTCAGGCCGCCGACCTCGGCGTAGAGCACGGCCTCGTCGGAGTAGACGACCTCGCCGCCCTGCGCCTCGAGCGCGCGGATCATCGCGAAGGCGCCCAGGTCGACGCCGTCCAGGCGCAGGCCGGCGCCCTTCACGGCGGCGACGACGCGCTCGATCATGTCGCGACGCGCGGCGACGAGCAGGATCCGCTGACGCGGGCCGTTCTCGGTATCGACGACGTCGAGCGGCTGCCAGTCCAGGACCGCCTGGTCGAGCGGCATCGGGATCTCGTCCTGCGCCTGGAAGCGCACCGCGGCGTCGAGTTCCTTGCGGTCCTCGATCGGTGGCAGCTCGATCGTGCGCACGACGATCTTCTGGTTGGCGACGCCGACGCGGACGCGCTTGTCGAGACCCTTGTTGTCCCGGTAGAGCGTCTTGAGCGCTTCGGTCAGCGCCTCGACGTCGACGATCTCGCCATCGCGGACGACACCGGGCTCGAGCGGCGTGTGCGCCGCGACGGCGACGGTGAGCTGCCCGTTGACGGACACCTGTGCGGCGCGGACGCCGACCGGATCGATATCGAGGCCGACGAGCGGCTTCTGACGCTGAGCCATGAAGTGAAGAGGAACGGCGGTCGGGGTGGGAGCCGCTCGCCGTCGTCATCGGCGCCCCCGCCGCTGTGCTGTAGGGCTGCAGGAACGGGTGTCGAACATCCGTCCAATCAGGGGCGATCACCTGCGTCACGGGGACCGGCGAACGCGCCGCAGACGCCGCTCACGGCAGCGACCGGCGGCGCGTCGAGCAGCGCTAGAAGCGGTCGAGGTAGGCGTTCATGATCGAGTCGCCCACGAAGAACGCGATCATGCCGCCGAGTGCCAGGAACGGGCCGAAGGGGACGGCGGTCTTGCGGCCCGCCGCCTGCCCCACGCGGGCCATGATGACGACGCCGACCAGGACACCCGTGATCAGGGCGATGAAGATCGCCGGGGCGACGGCGCGCCCGAGGCACAGGCCGAGCATGCCGGCGAGCTTCACGTCCCCCATCCCCATGCCGCGCGGGTAGAGCCACGCCGCGAGGAAGAAGAACGCGAACGCGGCGGCGCCCGCGATCAGCTGCTCGGGGACGAAGTGGATGTCGAGTGCCAGGCCGGCGACGAGTGCCGCGATCGACGCGGGGAGCGTGATCTTGTTGGGGATCAGCCGCTCGTCGAGGTCGATCAGCGTGATCGGCACCAGCGCGGTCACGAGCAGCAGCCCGAGCGTGATGCCGATGGCGTCGTCCTGCGTGGCCACCACCAGGGCGAACAGCAGGCCGGTGAGAGCCTCGACCGCGGGGTAGCGCCAGGAGATCGGGTTGCCGCAGGCCCGACAGCGTCCGCGGAGCGACAACCACCCGATGACCGGGAGGTTGTCGTACCAGCGGATCGGCGTCCCGCAGGTCGGGCAGTGCGACGGCGGGTGCGAGAGCGATTCCCCGCGCGGCAGCCGGTAGGCGACCACGTTCAGGAACGAGCCGATGGCGAGCCCCAGGACGAGCGCGAGGATGACGTATTCCGGTGCCACGGGGCCCGGACGCTAGAGAACGCGCAGGACGCTGCTACCAGAAGTTGCCCTGCGCGTCCGCGGCGCTCTTGCAGCCGCCGGCGCCGTGCGTCGTGCAGGTGCGCTGGTAGCCCCCGCCGGCCAGGCGCGACACCGCGAACGTGTTGCCGCTCTTCGACGTGGCGGTGACGGTGAACGTCGTCGTCGACGACGCGGTGACCGACACCAGGCCCTGGCCGGCGCCGTACGCCAGACCCGTCGAGCCCAGCGCCGACGAGGTGTTGCACAGCGTGTAGTCCTGGTTGTCGGCGAAGCAGGCCTCGACGTGCGAGACGAGGTTGCGGGCATCCGACTTGGCGGATGCGTCCTGGCCCTTCTTCTGCTGACCGAGGAAGGTCGGCAGGGCGATCGCGGCAAGAATGCCGATGATCAGAATGACGACGAGGAGCTCGATGAGCGTGAAGCCCTCTTCGTCGCAGCGGACGCGCTGGTGCATGGGTGCGGCTCTCCCTAAAGATCGTGTTGGCAACGTGTTGGTCCAATCGGCTGCGGGCGGGCCGACCTTGAGCGCCGCGCGTCACGCTGGCCGGATCCGCCCATGCGCCGCTCTCGGAAAGCGACGAGGCGGGCCCGGAGGCCCGCCTCGCCTGCAGCGGTGGTGGTTGTTGTCAGGCGGTTCCTGGGACTACCAGTAGTTGCCCTGGGCGTCCGCGGCGCTCTTGCAGCCGCCTTGCCGTGCGTGGTGCAGTCGCGGGTGTACCCGCCGCCCGCGTTGCGGGTGATCGAGAACGTGTTGCCGCTCTTCGACGTGGCGGTGACGGTGAACGTCGTCGTCGACGACGCGGTGACCGACACCAGGCCCTGGCCGGCGCCGTACGCCAGACCCGTCGAGCCCAGCGCCGACGAGGTGTTGCACAGCGTGTAGTCCTGGTTGTCCGCGAAGCAGGCCTCGACGTGCGAGACGAGGTTGCGGGCATCCGACTTGGCGGATGCGTCCTGGCCCTTCTTCTGCTGACCGAGGAAGGTCGGCAGGGCGATCGCGGCAAGAATGCCGATGATCAGAATGACGACGAGGAGCTCGATGAGCGTGAAGCCCTCTTCGCTCTGGCGCGCTTTGCGCAGCATGTGATCCTCCTGGATCTCGTTTGGCCTCTCACCAGGTCCTCATCGGCCTCCGTCCGGCAGCTCGGCTGCCTCGTTTCCGAGGCCCGTGGCTTTGCGAGCCGCCCTCGCGAGCGGTGTGCCTTTGGCGTCCGAAGGACTGGCATCCTTCTTCTACGGCCCTGATATCGGTTCGGTGCGATGGCTACTTGAGCGGGTGGACGCCCGTACTAGGTCCAAGGCCCCATCCCCGGACGACGACGGACCCGCCGCCGGCGGGTCCGTGTCCCTGAGAAGTCCGTGGGCCGGCGCGGGTGGGCGGCCGGCGGCTGGGTCTCACCAGCTGCCGTCGGAGCGACAGCCCCCCACGCCTGGGCTCGTGCACGTGCGCGTCGTGCCGCTGGAGTTCTTGATGATCTTGAAGTCCGTGCTGCTCTTGGAGTGTCCGACGACGGTGTACCCCGACGTCGTCGACGCCGTGACCTCGACCTGGTCGACGCCGCTGCCGTAGCTCAGGTTCATCGACCCGAGCGCGGCCTGTGTGTTGCACTTCGTGTAGTCCTCGGTCTCGACGAAGCAGGACTCCACGTGCGAGACGAGGCCGCGTGCGCCGGACTTGGCGTTGGCGTCCTGGGCCTTGTGCGACTGGCCGAGGAAGCTCGGGAGGGCGATCGCCGCCAGGATCCCGATGATCAGGATCACGACCAGGAGCTCGACGAGCGTGAAGCCGTCCTCAGAGCGTGTCCATGGGCAGCGCGCGGACATGGTGACCCGCTCGTCGGCACAGAACCGCCGCCCGGCGAGCAGCTGCGCCGCCCCGTGGACGGATGGCCGGGCGCGATGCGCCAGACTCCGTGCAGCATGCGCTCCCGCCGCCTCCTGCTCGTGCTCGCCGTCCTCGCCCTGACACTGGGCGTCGCCGGTGCCCTGCGGCGCGACAACACGTCCTCGACGCAGACGACGCCGCCTCCCGCAGTGCCCGGCGGCGTCCCGGCGCAGGTGGGCGGCGCGGAGGCGAACGTCGTCACCGGCACCCTGCCGGCCGATCGCGTCGTTCGCGCGAAGGTCGGCGACACGGTGCGGCTGTCGGTCACCAGCGACAGCCCGGACATCGCCAACATGACCGAGCTCGGCCTCTCCAGCCCGGTCGGTCCGCAGATTCCGGGGACCTTCGAGTTCACCGCCTATGCACCGGGCCGCTTCCCGGTGACGCTGAGCCTCGCGGCGCGCGTCGCCGGGGAGGTCGACGTGTCGCGCTGAGAAGGTCTTTCAGATCCTTCCAAGGCGCGGGGCCCGGAGGCGCCGCGAGGGCGCCCCGGGCGACCGGCCTACTTGCGCAGTTGCACGGCGCGGCTGAGCTTGACCTTCTTGCCCGTCGCCGCGTCGGTCGCGGTGCCCTGCACGACGAGCGTGATCTTCTTGGCCCGCTTGAAGGCCTTCTTGGCGGCCTTGGAGAGCTTCAGGGTCACGGCCTTGCTGCCGGACCCCTTCGTCACGGCCTTGCCGCTCGCGATCCGCATCGACTTCTTGGCCTTCTTGCCCTTGGCGAGGTGCAGGCGCTTGACGTCCTTGGCGCGCACGACGATCTGGACGGCAGCAGGTCGCCTTGCGGTCGACCTGGCAGACCACGCCGACGCCCTTCTTGAGCGCCGCCTTGATCTTCTGGATCGACTTGCCGAGCAGGCTCGCCTTGAAGACCGCCGACGCCGAGCCGTCCGGGCCCTTGCCGCTGCCGGGCGGGTTGGTCGAGCCGCTGCCGAGCGTGCCGTCGACGGCGAGCGCCGCCGTGCCGACGCCGGTGGCGCCGTCGTTGTCGGTGACGCGCACGCGCACGGTCGCACGGATGCGGTTCGGGTAGGAGCGCGAGACGCGCGGCGTGGCGCCCGTGTCGGTCTCGAAGCTGCCGTTCCCGTCGAGATCCCACTCGTAGTGCGTGACGGTGCCGTCGGGGTCGTAGGAGCCCGAGGCGTCGAACTGGACCTGCTCACCGGACTTCGCGAGCGTCGGGTTGACGGTCAGCACGCCGACCGGGACCTTGTTGACGACGTTGATGACGATGACCTTGACGCCCTTGGCGCCCTTGTCGTCGGTGACGATCAGCGTCGCGTTGTACGTGCCGACCGTCCCGTAGGAGTGGGTGACCGGGGTCGGCGTCGTCGTGGTCTGGTCGACCGTGCCGTCCCCGTCGAAGTCCCACTCGTAGAGCACGACGCTGCCACCGACGTCCGGGTCGGCCGAGCCGGCCGGGTCGAAGGTGACCGGCGTGTTCGGGCGCACCTCGGTGGTCGAGGCGCCGACCTGGGCGACGGGCGCCTGCGTGGCGATGAAGGACTTGCTGAACGTGCTGCTGGCGCCGGAGTTGTCCGTCACCTTCAGGCCGACCGTGTAGGTCCCCGATGCCGGGAAGGTCTTCTGGATCGTCTTCAGCGTCCCGCCGTCGGTCTCGTACGTGCCGTCGTTGTCCAGGTCCCACTGGTAGCGGGCGATCGTGCCGTCGGGATCGGCCGAGGGGCCGGCGTCGAGCGTCGTCGGGGCGCCCACGATCGCCGGCGGGTTCTGGACGTTGAAGGAGGCGACCGGCGGCTGGTTGGCGACGACCACCGGGATCGTGAAGATCGCCGTGGCGCCCATGTCGTTGGTCACGCGCAGGTGGACGTCGCGCGAGCCGGAGGTGGTGAACTGCGTGTTCAGCACGGGGTTCGAGCCGGCGTCGGTCTCGTACGTGCCGTTGCCGTCGAGGTCCCACTCGTAGCGCACGACCGAGCCGCCCGGGTCCGGATCCGACGAGCCGGAGGCGTCAAGCGTCACCGGCGTCAGCGAGAGCGGTGAGGTGCTCGGCGCGATCGTGAACGTGGCGAACGGCGCCTGGGTCACCGGCAGCGAGAGGATCGTCTCGTCCGTGGCCGTCGTCGAGTCGGTGATGCGCAGGCCCACCGGGACGACGCCGCGGGTGGGGTAGCTGTGCGTGACGGTCGGCGTCGTGCCGGTGTCGGTCTCGTAGATGCCGTCGCCGTCGAGGTCCCACTCGTACTTGGTGATCGTGGCGTTGTTCGTGCCGGTCGAGGCGCTGGCGTCGAAGGTCGTGCTGCTGCCCGGGCTGACCGGGTTCGGCGTCGCCGTCGCTGAGGCCGTCGGATGCGCGCCGCACTGCTGGCGCGTGAGCTCGAGCGACCAGGAGTTGAGCGTGCCGGCGCTGCCGCCGGCTGCGTCGTTGATCTCGAGGCGCCAGCTGCCGAGCATGTCCTTGTCGAAGATGCGTGTGAAGTCGCCCTGGGGCGCGAAGGTCCCGGTGAACGGCGCGGATCCGTTGACGATGCTCGGCGCGGCGAGCGTGAAGACCGTGCCCGTGTAGTTGGCGCCGTTGCCGCCCAGCCCGTCGGCGAGGACGATCCGCGTGCCGTCCGGCGAGAGCAGCGTCAGGCGCAGCTCCTTGTCGGCGGGGTGCGTCAGCTGGCCGACGGTCACCTTGATGTTGCGCAGCTTGCCGGCCGCGCTCACCGTGATCAGCGAGGAGACCGTCGAGCCGTCGGCGGTCGCCTTGGGCACGTCGGTCGACGTGTAGGTGAACGTGTTCGAGCCCGCCCGGGTGAACGAGGACCCACCTCCGGCGCTGCCGAGCGGTCGAACCACGGTGTTGCCGCAGCCCGTCTGGTCCGCGATCGCGGCGGACGGGATGATCGCTGCGGCGCCCAGGGCGGCGAGGGCGGCGAGGCAGCGGATGGCCGAGCGTGCAGAGATTCGCATGACAGTCGCGCCCTCGACCGCTTCGCCGCGATCGCTGAGCGCGCGCCCGCTTCGCTAGGCCGTTCGTCCAGCTGGGGTCGAACGTTCGTCCGCGCTGCCCGTCCGCTACGCGGAGGCGGTGGACCGCCGCGCGGCCTGCGCGTCGTGGCCCGCCAGGAAATCGCCGCTGCCCTCGCACCAGGGACACGGGACCTCGTGCGGGGCCCCGCCGTCGCCGGAGATGAGCGTGCCCGTGCCCCGGCAGGGCGGGCACGGCCTCGGTTCGGCGGGTGTCGTCGTGTCGTCGGCGGCCATCGCGCGGCACGATAGCGGGGCACCGGCGGCGACTCTGTGCACTAGCGTCGTGGGGATGGCCGAGCACCTCGAGCTGCGCGCCGCGCCCCCGCCGCGCGCCGACGGGCGCTTCGCGCCGAGCCCGACCGGCCCGCTGCACCTGGGGAACCTGCGCACGGCGCTGCTGGCGTGGCTGTTCGCGCGTGCCGCGGGCGCCCGGTTCCTCGTGCGCATCGAGGATCTCGACGTCGGCCGCGTGCGCGCCGAGCACCGCGAGGACCAGCTCGCCGACCTCGCCGCGCTCGGCATCGACTGGGACGGGCCGGTCGAGCGCCAGTCCGAGCACACGGCGCGCTACGCCGCGGCGCTGGCGCGGCTGCGCGAGGCGGGGCTCGTCTACGAGTGCTGGTGCACGCGGGCTGAGATCCGCGAGGCCGCCTCGGCGCCGCACGGCGCCCTGCCGGACGGCGCCTATCCCGGCACCTGCCGCGAGCTGACGGCCGCCGAGCGCCGCACCCGCCGGGACTCCGGCCGACCGCCGGCCCTGCGCGTGCGCGCGGGCGGGGCAGTCGTCGCGTTCACCGACCGGATCCACGGGGCCGTGAGCGGCGTGGTGGACGACTTCGTCGTGCAGCGCAACGACGGAGCGTTCGCCTACAACCTCGCGACCGCGGTCGACGACGTCGCGCAGGGCATCGGCGAGGTGGTCCGCGGCGACGACCTGCTCGACTGCACGCCGCGCCAGCTGTGGCTGCTGGCCCGGCTGGGCCTGCTCGCCCCCGCGTACGCGCACGTGCCGCTGATGTACGGCCCCGACGGGGCGCGGCTCGCCAAGCGCCACGGTGCCGTCATACTGGCGGAGCGCATGGCACTCGGCGAATCGGCCGACGACGTGCGTGCGGCGCTGGCGGGCTCGATCGGCCTGTCGTGGCCGGGCGAGACGCCGTCGCCCGCCACGCTCGTCGAGCGTGTCCGCGCACTGGTGAACCTGGAGCTGCAGCATGAGCACGCCTGAGACACACGACCGGCCCACCGACGACCAGAGCCTGCTGCTGCGCTTCGTGCGCCTGTGGCTGCCGTTGATCATCATCGTCGCCGGCCTGCTCGTCGGCATCATCGGTGGCACGCTGACCGCGTGGGAGGGCGCAGGCCTGATCATGAGCGCCGGGCTGTCGGTCTGGCTGCTGAACATCCTCTTCCGCGTCGGCGTGCGCGGCGACCGCGATCGCGGCCGCGAGGAGGACGCGCGCGACGAGTACGAGCGCACCGGCGTCTGGCCGGACGACGACAGTCCGTAGGCTCCACGGCCGTGCCCAGCTCGAACGTCGTCGCCACGCTCGCGGAGCGTGCCCGGGCAACGGGCCGCCTCGCGATCGACACCGAGTTCATGGGCGAGGGGCGCTACCGCCCGCAGCTCTGCCTCGTCCAGGTCGGGGTGACCGATCCGGCCGATCCGGACGGCCCCGCGCTCGTCGAGGTGCTCGACCCGCTCGACGGCGCGCTCGATCCGGCTCCGCTCGCTGCGGTCCTGGCGGATCCCGAGGTCGAGATCGTGCTGCACGCCGGGCGCCAGGACGTGCCGCTGCTGCGCCGCGAATGGCGCACAGAACTGCGCAACGTGTTCGACACCCAGATCGCCGCAGGCTTTGCAGGCATGCGCGCGCAGCTCGGGTACGAGGCGCTGCTCAGCGAGCTGATCGGCGTGCGCCTGAGCAAGAGCGCGAGCTTCACGCGCTGGGACACGCGGCCGCTGAGCCCCGAGCAGGTCGGCTACGCCCGCGAGGACGTCCTCAACCTGCTCCAGGCTGCCGAGGCGCTGAAGGAGCGCCTGGCCGCCGACGGGCGCCTGCAATGGGCGCGCGAGGAGTGCCGTGCGCTCGAGGGGGTCACCGACGAGCGCCATGCCGAGGCGATCTTCAACCGGCTGCCGCGGATCAACTCTATGGACCCCGCACAGCGCGCGGTCGCCTTCGCGATCACGCAGTGGCGCGAGGACACGGCTCGCCAGGAGGATCGCCCCGTCCAGTCCGTCCTTCCCGACGCCGCGCTCGTCGAGATCGCCAAGCGCCGCCCGAGGGACCTCGACCGCCTGCGCCAGATCCGTGGCCTGCACGAGGGCACGGTCCGGCGCCGCGGCAGGGCGCTGCTCGACGAGGTGGCGCGCGGGCGTGAGCTGCCGCCCATCCCCGTGGAGGGCGATCGCCCGCCGCCGACCGACCCGCGCGACGCGGCGCTGATCGTGCTCGCCGAGGGCCTGGTCCGCGCACGCGCCGCGCAGGCGCAGCTCGCCTACGAGCTGCTGGCCGCGCGTGCGGACCTGCAGCGCATCGTCACCGCTGCGCGGCTGGGGCTCGACGAGCCGGACGTCCGGACCCTCCAGGGCTGGCGCCGGGAGCTCGTCGGCACGGAGCTGCTCGAGCTGCTCGCGGGGCGCCGGACGCTGCGCGTCGGCGATGCCCTGGACATCGTGGTCGACGAGTACTAGTGCCCTGAATCAGAAGTTCGCCGGCGCTGCCGAACTTCCGACTCACGACACTCAAGAAGGCGGCGCTCAGGCCGGCTCGGTGAGCGCGTCGAGCACGACCTGCGCACCGGCGCCGAGCGCTGCGAGGACCTTCCCGCGATCGACCTGCAGGCGCCCGACCAGCGGCGTCCCGGGGGCGGGCGCGAGCTGCGTCGCCCTGCCGGCGAGCGGGCCTTCGCCGCGCGCGGCGGCGGCGAGCTCCTCGGCCTCGGCGTCGTAGCGCCCGGGGCGGGCGCGGATGAGCTCCGCGAGCATGCCCGGCAGGCGCTCGATCACGAGGTCCTCGGCCACCCCGTACAGGCGCCCGCGGGCGCCCTTGCGGTAGGTCGTGTCGCGCGAGCGCAGCGCGATCACGTGCGTTGCGCCCTCTGCGAGCGGCGTGTCCACCGGGATCGACTCGATCAGGCCGCCGTCGGAGACGAGCTCCCCCTGGTACTCGACGGCGGCGCCCGCGAAGAACGGGATCGCCATGCCGGCGCGGACAGCAGCGAGGACCCCGGTGACGTCCGGAAACCCACGCAGGGTGCGCAGCGTCCCGTCCTGTACGCGCGTGACGAGGATCCGCAGGTCCGGCCCGCCCGCCCCCTCCCCCGCCCGCGGTTGCGGCGGGCGCGCGCGGACGAGGCCCATCAGATGATCCAGCGAGACGACGGGCTTCGCGCGCAGCAGGTGGGCGGGGCTGATGAAGTCGCGCGTGCACGTCTGGGGCAGGATCAGCGCCGCGTCGTCCATTCGGCCGGCCGCCGCGTAGGCCGCCACGAGCGCGCCGGCCGAGGTGCCGTAGACGCTGTCCACCTGCGCCATCAGGCCCAGCTGCTCGAGCGCGAGCGCCATGCCCGCGGCCATCGAGACGGCCAGGCCCCCGCCCTCGATACCGACGGCCACGTGCGCCCCGTCGTCGCGGCCGGCGCCGTGGGCGCGGCGCATGAGCACGCGCAGCGCGGGGTCGGCGACCGACTCCGCCGGGCGCAGGCGGGCGTGCGCGGGCATGACCGTGCTCATGTGACGCGCAGCTCGCCGTCGACCCAGGGTTCACGACCGTGCAGCGCGAGGTGGACGGCGCGCACGCCGCCGATGGCCCCGGCCAGCAGCGGTGCGCGCCGCTGCTCCAGGTGGCGGACCGGCGGTGTGCCCACCCGCGGGCGGATCGTCGCCATGTGCGGGGCCCCAGCGCCGTCGGCGGTGCGTGCGGCGAGCTCGTCGACCGCGCGCGCGTAGCGCTCCGGGCGCCCGGCGTAGCGCTCGACGAGCGCCGGGTTGGCGCGCCGCAGCGCGCGCCCGACGAGCACGCGCTCGGCCCAGGACGGCGGGCGCAGATCGACCCCGAACGGCCGCGTCTGGAGCACGAGCACGTGCGTGGCACCGGCCGCGATCGCAGCGCGGTGAGGGATCGACTCCGCGACCGTGCCATCGACGTAGTCGCGCCCGTCGAACGTCGCGCGCTCGCCCGCGATGCCCGGGACCATCGAGCTGGCCCTCAGCGCCGCGCGCAGCTCGGCGCGCGAGCCCATGCCCTCCAGCGTCACCGCCTCCGTCGTCTGCACGTCGGTGGCGACGACCGCGAATCGCACGCCTGATGAGAGCACCCGGAGCGCCCGCTCCTCGCCCGCGCCGAGGACCATCCCGTCCAGGAGGTGGTCGAGGTCCATGACCGGTCCGCGGCGGCGCAGACCGCGGCGCACGTCGATGAACACCCCGTCCGTGCAGCCGTCGAGATAGGTCAGCGCCGGCGCGTTGCCCATCCCGGCGAGCAGGCCGAAGCCGTTGGACGCCCCGGCCGAGACGCCCACGACGAGGTCGAATGCCTGCCGCAGCCCGAGCGCGTCGAGCGCCGCGGTCATGCCGGCCGAGACGACGCCGCGCATGCCGCCGCCCTCGATCGCCAGGGCGAGCAGGCCCTCGTCCGCGCGCGCCCCGGGCCGGCTCCCGGCCCGCGCGCGCTCGGTGAGCAGCTCGACGACCGGATGGCCGCGCAGATCGCCGGGCCCGAAGGAGTGGGTGCCGGGAGGCACCCCCGGGTCGCGGGGCACGGCGGCGGGATGTCGTGTGGAGGCGGACATGCGTCGGCTGCGGGCGCTGCGAGCGTATCCCGCGCGCCGGGTGGCTCGTGCCGGCGCCCGGCGGCTCGATCTGGCTACGCTCGAAGGGCAGTTCCTCTCCCATGGCCCCGCCCGACGACCGTTCCCCGCGCGCCGAACCCGGCACCGAGCGCCAGCTGCGCATCGCGCTCTCGCGTGCCGAGCATCACCGGCGCCGCCGGCGCGTCGCGCTCGTGGCCGCGCTGACGCTGCTCGTCGTGCTGGTGGCGGTCGTCGCGACGAGTTCCGGCAGCGCGGGCTCGTGGGACCCGGTGCGGCTGCGCGAGGGCGCGATCGAGGCGCTGCCGAAGCTCCGCCTCGAGCAGCAGGTCAACGCGGCGGCGGCCGCGATCCAGCGCCAGAAGCACCGGCGCGCCAAGGAGGACGACGCGGTCGCCGCCACGCTCGCGAAGACGCCGTTCGTCCGGCAGGCCGGCGCACAGCACCGCGAGGTGGCGCTGACCTTCGACGACGGGCCGGGCGTCTACACCGAGCGGATCCTCGACGCCCTGCGCCGCGGGCACGCCAAGGGCACGTTCTTCGTGATCGGCCGCCAGATCGCCTCGTTCCCGCTGCCGCTGCAGCGCTCGGTCGCCGAGGGCAACGAGCTCGGCGACCACACCTGGAATCACCCGGACGTGACGAAGCTCGCACCCAGGGACCTCAAGACCGAGCTCACCGATCAGGCGACGGCGCTCCAGCGCGCCGGTCTCCCGCGCCCGCGGCTGTTCCGCCCGCCCTACGGCGCCTACAACGACGCGACGCTCGCCGCGGCCGCCAGGGAGCACATGCTCACGGTCCTGTGGACGATCGACTCCAGCGACTACGTCTCGAGGAGTCCCGCGGCGCTCTCGAAGTACGTCCTGGACCTCGCCAAGCCCGGAGCGATCATCCTGATGCACGACGGCGGCGGCAACCGCACGGTCACGAGCAAGGCGCTCTCCCTGATCGTGCGCGGCCTGGCCAGGAAGGGCTACAGGATGGTCACGGTGCCGCGTCTGCTGCTCGACAACCCGCCGGACGCCAATCAGTCGGCCGTCAAGCGCAACGCCGCCTGACCCGTCAGGGTTCGAGGACCAGCCGCGGCCCATCGGCCGGCGCGTGGTACTGACCGGTCGCGAGCCGCAGCGTGAACTCGACGCGCCGGCCGTCGTCGGTCAGCACGATCAGCCGGCGGCCGTCGTCCTCGACCTGCTCCACGACGGCGCCGACCGTCGTCGCGAGGTAGCGCACCGTCGCGCGCATTCCGACCCGCGGGAACGGCCGGGAGGGCTTCATCAGCGCAGGATGTTCACGGCTCGCGCCGCGGCGAGCAACACCGTGATCGCCGAGACGAGCGACTCGGAGAGCATCAGCGCCTTCATGCGCCGCGTCAGCGGCATGGAGTCCGTCGGGCTGAACGCGAGCGCGTTCGTGAACGAGATGTAGACGTAGTCGAACAGGCGCGGATGCCAGCCCGGCTCGGCGAGCGTGGGATTCTCGTCCTGGGGGAACTGGAAGTCGCGCGGCGGCGGGGCGGGCAGGCGCCGCCGGGCGGGGCCGCCGCGGTCGAGCTCCCAGAACAGCAGCCCGAAGATGATGACGTTCGTGCTCCAGATCGTGACGGCCTTCAGGAGCAGCTCTCCGCCGGCCCGCTCGTGCGCGGACAGCAGCGATCCGATCAGCAGCCCGAGCGCCGCGACGTTCACCGCGGTGATGACGATCGTCAAGCCCAGCGCGAAGCGCCGGCGCTCGCCCATCTGCTCCAGGCGCCGGCGCGGCGCGGCGAGCGCGAGCGGCAGCATGAGCGCGAGCTCGAAGACGACGGGGATGAGCCAGATCCAGCCGCGGAACCCGTCGATCCGCCACCCCCCGGCGAGGCTGACTGCGGCGAGCACGACCTGCAGGACGATGACGAGGATCAGCGCGAGGGTGGCCTCGAACCGGGACTCGAACTCCTCTTCGTGCTCCTCGGCGCCCGGCGTGCCAGCATCCACGCGGGCATTGTCACCGACGGGTCGGCGGCGGCCCGCAGGCCGCCGCCGAGGGCCCGGCGATCAGCACGGCTCGAGGTGCGGGCGGTCGCAGTGCGGGTCGTGGCAGACGGCCGGCTGGCCGAGGCTGCCCTGGTGGAAGTGGACGTGAGCGTCGGCCGGTCTCCCGCGCAATGCGCGAGCGACGACCCCGAACAGACGTCGGGTCATACGGCGATCCTTCTGTGGTGGGGTTGACGTGGTGCCGGCGACGGGCTGAAACGCGGGACAGGCGCTTCAGATGCCGCCGTGGTTCGGATTGTGAAGCGATCCGAGCGTCAGATTGTAACAAGCTTGTGACAGAGGCTGGAAGATCGCCCTCAGCGGGCGGCGGGCGCCCGGGAAACCGAGACCTCAGGTGGCGCCGTGATCGTCTGCAGGACGACGCAGTAGCGCTCGGTGAGCCGGATCAGCGTGTCGAGCTGCTCCTCGTCGGCGTCGCTGTCGAGGTCGAAGCGCAGCCGGATCGCGGCGAAGCCGACGGGAGCCTCGCGGTCCACCGCGAGGGTCCCGCGGAAGTCCAGATCGCCCTCGGCGGTCACGGTACCGCCGGCGACGGGGATCTCGAGCGAGGTCGCCACCGAGCGCAGCGTCACGCCCGCACACGCTGCGAGTGCCTCGAGCAGCATGTCCCCGGAGCAGAGCTGGGTGCCGTCCCCGCCGCTCGCCGGGTGCAGACCCGCCTCGGCGATGGCGCGCCCGGTGCCGACCGAGCACGACACGCCCTCGCCGAGCGCCCCGGAGGCCGTCAGCGTGATCAACGCCGCCCCCGGGTCCTCGCGATAGCGCTCCTTGAGCGGACCCTGGCGCTCGCGCAGCTCGGCTCGATCCATGACGACCTCCTGTGTTCGACTCCCGGTGGGCAGCTGCCAGCGTATCCCGAGTGGATAGCGTGCCCGGCTTGCTCGTCGTCGCCGGTCACGTGTGCCTGGACCTCACCCCCGCGCTGGGCGGGCCGCCGGCGCTGGGGCCCGGCCGGCTGATCGAGGTCGGACCGGTCGCCGCCGCGGCCGGCGGAGCGGTCGGCAACACGGGCGTCGCCCTGCACCGCCTCGGCGTCGGCGTCCGCCTGATCGCGAAGGCCGGCGACGACGTCTTCGGCCGCAGCCTCCGCGAGACG
The DNA here is from genome assembly GCA_963809525.1 of uncultured Solirubrobacteraceae bacterium. GTDB lineage: Bacteria > Actinomycetota > Thermoleophilia > Solirubrobacterales > Solirubrobacteraceae > F1-60-MAGs163. Next base: position 257,893 of record CAWEJY010000008.1, read on the forward strand.
CTCGAACGCGAGGGCCCCGGCCTGGCCGACGGCCTGATCGTCGCCGCCGGCCAGGCCACGAGCTACTCGATCGTCATCAGCCCGCCCGGGATCGACCGCAGCTTTCTGCACTGCCCCGGCGCCAACGACGTCTTCGACGCCGGCGACGTGCGCGCCGCCGATCTCGCGGGGGCGCGCCTCCTGCACTTCGGGTACCCACCGCTGATGCGCACGATGTATGCCGACGACGGCGCGCAGCTGCGCGCGATGTTCGAGGCGGCGCGGGCGGCGGGCGTCGCCACGTCGCTCGACGTCTCGCGGCCGGATCCGAGCACCGATGCCGGCCGCGCCGACTGGACGCGGATCCTCGAGCGCACGCTGCCGTTCGTCGACGTCTTCCTGCCAAGCACCGACGAGCTGCGCTACATGCTCGGTGCGCCGGGAACGGCCGTCGATCGCGGGCTGCTGCGGATGCTCAGCGCGCGGCTCATCGACATGGGCGTGGCCGTCGCGGCGATCAAGCTCGGCGACCAGGGGCTCTACGTGCACACGGCGTCCGGCGCCCCGCTCGCGGCGTTCTGCGAGCGACTCGGGCTCGACGCGGCGGCCTGGGAGGGCCGCGAGATCCTGTCGCCGTGCTTCGAGCCGCGGCAGGTCGGCGGGACGACCGGGAGCGGCGACTGCACGATCGCAGGCTTCCTCGCCGCCCTGATGCGTGGCGAGGGCCCCGTCGGCGCGGCGACTGCGGCGACGGCGGTCGGCGCCTGCAGCGTCGAGACCTCGCACGGGACCGACGGCGTCACGCCATGGCCGCAGATCGCGGCGCGGATGGAGCGGCCCTGGCCGCGCGCGGCGGTTGCGATCGACCTCGGACCCCTCGGCGACCGCCATGCGGACGCTTCCGGCACACTGATCTTCAGCGCACCGTGAAGTCACTCGACGCAAAGCTCCAGCGCATCCATGCCGCCCCGGGCTCTGCGCGCGACTTCATCCTCGCCGACGCGAGGGACGCGGACATGGCCTTCGGCCTGGCGGCGCCCGGGACGGATCCGGCGACGGGTGCGCGCCGCTCGCTCGCCGACTACCGCGATCAGACCCGCGAGATCGTCCGCCAGGGGCTGGTCGACGTCGTGCTGATGAGCGTCAGCACGAGCGAGCTGCTCACCGTGGATGAGGGGCTGTTCGAGGGCTCGCCGGTCACGCCGGCGGTTCGCGCCAACGACACGAGCGACATCCACCTGCTCGCAGGGGCGGCCGCCCCGCTGCAGCCGTCGCGGCCGTTCCGGACGGCGACCGCCGAGGAGATCGTGCACGGCGCGGGGGCCGATCTGGGCCTCTACTCGATCACCCCCGCCAACGACGCCGAACGCGACATCGGGGCGCTCGAGGCCTACAGGGAGTTCCGCCACGAGGCCGGCCCCGCCGGGCTGCGCCACTTCCTCGAGCTCTTCGACCCCAACGTGCCCGGCCCGCATCAGGCCGAGGATCCAGGGCGCTTCCTCGGCGACTTCGTCGCCCGGACGCTGGCGGGGGTCCCGAGGGCCGGCCGCCCGCTGTTCCTCAAGGTGCCCTACCACGGCCCGCGCGCCATGGAGGAGCTGGCCGCGTACGACCCGCATCTGGTCCCGGGGATCATGGGCGGCTCGGCGGGAACGACCTTCGACGCGTTCGCCCTGCTGGAGGAGGCACGCCGCCACGGGGCCCGCGCGGCGCTGTTCGGCCGGCGGATCAAGGCCAGCGAGCATCCGCTGGCGTTCGTCGCCCAGCTGCGCGCGATCGCCGACGGGCAGACGGACGCCGCGAGCGCCTGCCGCGCCTACCACGACGACCTGGCCAAGCTCGGGGTCCGCCCGCTGCGGACGCTGTCCGAGGACCTGCAGCGCACGGCGGGCGCACCGGCCTGAGCGCTGCCGTCACTGACCGTCGAGCCGGCAGCCCCCGGGGGTCTGGTAGCGGTCGGGGAGCTCGTCGTCGGCGACCGAGAACTGCCAGTCCTGGATGTACGCCGCCGCCTGGCGCGTCGCGCCGAGCGCCATGGCGACGCGCGGCGAGCGCTGGACGGCGCGGCACTCGGTGAGCGCCTCGTCCGCCACCCCGCTGAGGTGAACCGCCTCGTGGGTCAGGACGACGACGCCGAGCGCGACGCGCGTGTCCTGCGCGCTGCACGCGTCGAGCTGCAGGCACGACAGGTCGAGCGCGGCGCCCTCGCTGATCAGCCGGTGCAGACCGTCGCAGGGCGCGCCGGCGAGGTCGGCGACGCTCCCCGGCACGCCGTCCGCCCCGAAGCGGACCTCGCCGTCGTTGATGTCGTACTCGAAGTGGCGGCGGATCACGCCCGGGCAGCGCACCTGCACGGGCCGCCCCGTGACGAGCTCCGCCGCAGCGGCGGCGCGGCGCTGCGTCTCCATCCGCGCCGAGTGCTGGATCCAGCCCCAGACCGACAGCGGGATCAGCACCGCGGCCGCGATCGCGACGGTCCTGGAGCTCGGGCGCACCACGCCGAACTTGATCGGCAGCGAATCGCGCCGGCTCGAGCCCCGGGAAGGATCCGCCCCCTCGCGGCGTCCCTGCAGTCAACACCGATCCCAGGGAGGTCCGTTCATGCTCCGACCCACTCGACCGCTGCTCGCTGCAGCGCTCGCCGCATCCGCCGCGCTCGCGCTGGCCGCGTGCGGCAGCTCCAGCTCCAGCGGGACGTCCAGCTCGGGCGGGTCCGCCGCCGCAGGCTACGGCGCGCCGGCCACCACGACCAAGACGACCGCCGCCGCGGCCCCGGCCGCCGCCACCGGGGCGTCGACGGTGACCCTCACCGCCGACCCCGGCGGCGCGCTGAAGTTCAACACGACGACACTCACGGCGAAGGCCGGCAAGGTGAGCGTCGTCATGAAGAACCCGTCGGGCAGCGGCCTCCCCCACGGCGTCGCCGTCGAGGGCAACGGCGTCGACAAGGACGGCCCGACCGTCCAGCCCGGCGGCACGTCGACCGACACGCTGACGCTCAAGCCCGGGACGTACACGTTCTACTGCCCGGTTCCGGGGCACAAGGCCGGTGGCATGAAGGGCACGCTCACGGTGACCTGACCGGCCTCGTGCGGGTGGGACGCCGCGGCGGCGGTGCGCGACCCCCAGCGCGCGCCGCCGCGGCGCTTAGAAGGCTTTCAGAAAGCCGAGCGCGCGGATGTGGCGCTTCCGCGGCGCCGGATCGGCCCGCGGCTTCTTGCCGATGCCACCGGCATCGCCTGCGAAACCGCGCCGCCCGGCATCCACGGAACCACCACCCCGACGCGCCGTCTCATTCTGAAACACCTTCTTACGCGACCGGCGTGCCGTGAGCCTCGATCGAGACCGGCTGCCATGCGTTCCACAGCGCCAGGCGTGACTCGTAGTCCCTTGTGACGATCTCCAGCGGGGTCCTGCCGAAGAGGATGCGCAGCGGCGGCTCCGGGGCGTCGACCACCTTCAGGATCGCGCCGCGGGTGGCGGACGGGTCGCCGGGGCCCCCGGCCCAGCGGCGCTGTCCCTGGCGCACGACCGCGTAATCCGGGTTCTCGGCACTGTGCTGCGACGACGGGCCGCGCCAATCGGTCGAGAAGCCGCCGGGCTCGATCAGCGTCACGCGGATGCCGAACGGGGCGACCTCCTGCGCGAGCGACTGGGAGAACCCCTCGAGCGCCCACTTGGAGGCGTGGTAGGCACCGATCCCGGCGAACGCGCTGATGCCACCCACGCTCGACACCTGGAGGATGTGCCCGCAGCCCTGCGCGCGCATGATCGGCAACACGGCCTGCGTCACCCACAGCGCGCCGAAGAAGTTCGTCTCCATCTGCGCGCGGATCTCTTCCTCGGTCAGCTCCTCGACCATGCCGAAGTGCCCGTAGCCCGCGTTGTTGATCGCGATGTCGATGCGACCGAAGTGCTCCGCCGCCCTGCGCACCGCCTCGAAGTCGCCGTCGCGGTCGGTGACGTCGAGCGTGAGCGGCAGGACGGCGTCGCCGTAGGTCTCGACGAGCGGATCGAGCGTCTCGACCCGGCGCGCCGTGGCCGCCACCCTGTCGCCCCGCTGGAGCGCGGCCTCCGTCCACTCCCGTCCAAAGCCCTTCGATGCACCGGTGATGAACCACGTCTTCGGCATGACGTGATTGTGCCCGACGGGGCGACTCCGCCGGCGCAACGTCGGGATCCGTACTTGTCCGGCGCCCCTGCCGGGTAGTCGCTGCAGATGATCTCGGGTCCGTCCGGCGGCAGGCTGTCCTCGATGGTCCGGATCAGACCCCGACTTGACGGGCGCGGTGCTCATGCGCTGACGGAACTGATCGCCGTTGAACCCGCCTCCCTGCTGCGAGCACCGGACGAGGTGGACAGCCCGGTGTTGCAGATCCTCCTCGAACGGGCCCGAGCCGGAAGCCGACCGGGCGACCGCTGTGATGAGCACACGGTGTGTCTGGCGGTCGAGGGCGGCGGGATGCGCGGCGCCGTCTCGGGCGGAATGTGCGTGGTGCTGGAGGCCGCCGGCCTGGTGGGCGCGCTGGACCGGGTCTACGGTGTCTCGTCCGGAGCGATGAACAGCGGGGCGACGGCCATGGGACAGGCTGCGCTCGGCGCAACGCACTATCAGGACGCGGCGAGCGCCGGGATGATCAAGCCGCTGCGGCCGCTGGTGGGCGGCTCGGTGATCGACTTCGACCTCCTGTTCGAGGAGCTGATCGCCGCGCACAAGCCGTGGTGCTTCGACGCGCTGTCGTCCGGCCCGGACTTCCGCGCGCTCGCGACCTCGCTCGACACCCTGTCGCTGCGTGTGCTCACCGACTTCGCTGACATCGAGGAGCTGATGCAGGCCGTCAGAGCGAGCTCATCGCTTCCCAGGCTCGGCGGCGAGCCGCCGGTGTTCAGGGGCGAGCGGATGACCGACGGCGGGTTCATCGAGCCGATCCCCTACGAGACGGCGCTGCGCGAGGGGGCGACGCACGTGCTGGTGCTCCGCTCGCGATCCGCCGGCTACCGGCAGCCCGGGTACACAGGGCTCGGAGAGTCACTCGCGCTGCGCGATGACCCGGGGTTGGCCGAGTTGCTCAGAGACCGCCCGCGGGTCTACAACCGCCAGGCCGCCGAGCTCGAGCGGGGTGCCGCCCAGGGCGATACGGGTGCGCACCTGCTCCAGGTGGCGATTCCCGACGACGCCCACGTGGTCGGCCAACTGGAGAGCAGCACCGAGCGCGTCACCGCGGCCCTGAGACTCGGCGCCAAGGCGATGGCGGCGGCCATCTTCACCGAGCCGATCGACCTCTGCTGGCAGCCGGTCGTCTACCGCGCGGAGCCCGCATAGGGCCGTCAGCGGCCGCGCGGCGCCGGACGACAACCCGCTGAGCGCTCAGCTCGGACGAGAGGGCCGTACGCCACCTCCCCACCGCTCAAACGCCTGGATCCTGAACCCGGGGAGGTAGCGCCGCGTCGGCATTCCATGCATCATGTGCAGCCGCTTCTCGTCGCCGGGACCGTTGGGCTTCCTGGGGCGTGCGCGAGGCCAGGAGGCTGGGCATCGAACAGGTGCTGCTCGATGCGGGTGGGCGCGTCGTCCGATGGATCGAGAGCTACGACGAGGGTGAGGTGACGCCGACCCGCGATGACGCCGGCTCCGTGATCGAGGGGATCAATGGTTCGCTGAACATCGCTCGTCCAAGCGCGTGTATGGCGCTCGCTCAGGCTGCCGATGCCGCGGGTGCCGACGTACGCCTGGGCGTGCGCGATGTCCGCATCAGGCCGGGGACGCCGCCATGCGTCTCGTGGGTGACCGGCGACACACGCGAGACGGCTACAGCCGGACTCGTTGTCGGTGCCGACGGGCGGCGTTCGTCGGTGCGCGCCCAGGCGGCGATTCCCTTCGACGTGGATCCGCCCGCGCATCTGGTGGTCGGGATGCAGGCCGAGGGCATCACGGGAGCGGCTCAGAGGTCAACGTGCTCGCCAGGGAGTCGGACCTGCTCTTCTTCTCCTTCCCCCAGAACGCAGGCCGCGCGCGACTCTACTTCTGCTTCCCGGCCGATCAGCGCTCCCGCTTCGCAGGACGCGACGGAGCACGGCGGTTCCTGGACCAGAGCAGGCTCCACTGCTTGACCGAGATCGACGCGTGGGGAGCCGCGCGACCGTCTGGGCCGTGCGCAACCTTCACAGCCGAAGACAGCCGTGCATCCGCTCCGCTCGCCGAAGGCGTCGTGCTGATCGGCGACGCCGCGGGCTACGAGAACCCGCTTCAGGGCCAGGGCCTCTCGATGGCGCTGCGCGATGTGCGCGACGTTTCGGACGCGCTGCTCGCAGGATCGCACGCTCGGTACGCCTTCGAGGACTACACGGCTGCCCGCGCCACCCGCCAGAGGCTTGCGAACCTCGGAGTGGCCCTCGAAGTCTGGGCCAACGACGGCTTCTCAGAACAGGACCCCGGACAACGCGCAGCCCGCTCCGATCACAACCGCACCCGCGCCGAAAGTTTCATGACCGGGTATCCGCAAGTTCCGTGGGTTTCGGCGGAGTGAGCTCGCGCCTGACGCCCGTCGGCGCCCGGCCCCGTGCCGGGCGGGTGGGTCCTCAGGGTCACCGCCAGCCGTCAGATCACGACCGCACCCGCGCCGAATTCCACGCGGGATGCGTATCCGGTTGGTTCCGTCTGGTGTGCTTGAGATGTTGACTTGGTGCCGCGGCCGGGCTTTCCTCGTTCGATCATTGAGTTTCAGGAGCAGTTTGCGAGTGAGGAGGCGTGCCGCGAGTACCTCTTTGCGTCGCGCTGGCCGGCCGGATTCGTGTGTCCGGCGTGTCGTGGCCGGGAGGCCGGCGTGATGCACAGCCGGCGGCTGGTGTGGCAGTGCAAGGGCTGTGGGCATCAGACGTCGGTGACGGCCGGCAGTGATGCACGCCACGCGCACGCCGCTGCGCACGTGGTTCTGGGCGGCCTACCTGGTGGCCACGCACCATCCGGGGATCTCGGCCCGGCAGCTGCAGCGCCAGCTCGGGCTCTCGCGCTACGAGACGGCGTGGCTGATCTTGCACAAGCTGCGCCGCGCGATGGTCGCCCCCGAACGCCAACTGCTCCAGAGTGAGGTCGAAGTCGACGAGTGCTGGATCGGCGGCGCGCGGGATCTGGATCGCGGACGAGTGCAGCGGGCGGCACGACATGTCGCAGTCGCTCGAGGTCCGGCGGCGGGGGACCCATGACGTCGGGTGGCGTCTGGCCGACCAGGCGCCCGTCGGCGAGCACGTGGCGCCGACGCTGCGGCGTGCTCAGGCGACGCCACGAGCCGCGTCTGGGGCGATCGCGCACAAGGCCGTGTAGCTGGCGCGGGAGCGACAGCCCAGGCGAGCACCGAGCACCGGCCATGCGAGCCGCGCCGCGCTGATCGGCGCGCCGAACGTCGCGTGGGTGGCGACGGCGCCGAAGGACGGCGAACATGAACGACGGCAATCCGACGATCGAGCCCGGCAGCTGGTGCTGGGCCTCGAAGTACGGCACCGCGCGGCCCCTCGGTCGTGTCGGTCGGGTACCACGCCTGGGCGATGACCTGACGGTGGTCTGACGGATCGGCGGTCAGCGTCTCGGGCCGCGCCCCGTCGGTCCAGCGGAAGATCTCGCTGCCGACGTGATGCGGTCCCGACGGCTTGGGCAGTGACGGAACGAACGCGGTCGATCAGCGCGAGGCCGCCCACGACGCGCACCAAGCCCCAGAGCCACCCCGCCCGATGACGCGCTGCCAACGGCGCGAGCGTCCGGCCGCCAGCGTCGCAGCGCGGCCGCGCACGCGACCGCGACCCAGCACCTGCCACGGGACCATCTGCCAGTGCGGCCCATCGAACGCGACGTGCTCGCGGCGAGCACGAGGGCGGCCAAGGACAGCGTTCTGAAGGTCGTCCGGACGACGCAGGCGCGACAGCGCCCACCACAGTCCGGCGACGAGTGCGGTCGCGATGAGAAGTCGATCGAGGATGCTCATGGGAGCCAGCCTGCCGCCGAGGCCGGGACACGGTCCGCCCTGATCGACGCGACCGCGACGTCCCTCCGCAGAAGGCCTTTCAGAAGCCGAGCGCGCGGATGCGCTCGCGCCGGATCGGCCCGCGGCTTCTCGCCGATGCCACCGGCATCGCCTGCGAAACCGCGCCCCGCCGCCATCCACGCACCACCCCGGCGCGCCCGTCTCATTCTGAACACCTCTAAGCCGCTCCCGCGCGCGTAGTCGCCGCGAGGCTTCGATCGCTGTGCTCGCCAACCACTTCGTAGGGCGCAGTCCCGAACTCCGGCAGCTGGGCGACGCCCTCGACCAGCTGGCCGGTGGCCGCGCAGGCGCGATCGAGATCGTCGGAGCGGCCGGGATGGAAAGACCCGGCTCCTCGGCGAGCTGGCCGCGCGCGCTGACGCGCTGGGGCACATCGTTCTCAGCGGGTCGGGTGCCGACCTCGAACGTGATCTCGCCTTCTGGGTCTTCGTCGATGCGCTGGACGAGTACGTCGAGAGCGTCGAGCCGCGAAGACTCGCAACCTCGACGAGGAAGTCCGACCGAGCTGGCGCACGTCTTCCCGTCGCTCACCGACCTCGGACGCGGCGGACCGCACGGGCTGCAGGACGAACGCTACCGGACCAAGCGGCCGTGCGTGAGCTGCTCGAACGGCTGGCGGCAACCAAGCCGATGATCCTCATCCTCGACGACTTTCACGGGCGGATCCCGCGTCGGTCGACCTGCTCGCAAGCCTGCTGCATCGGCCCCCCAGCGCGGCTGTGCTGATCGCCCTCGGCGCGCGCCCCAACCAGGGTCCTCCGCGGCTGGCGGGTGCGCTGGATAGGGCGCTGCGAGACGGCGAGCTGACGCGCATCGAGCTCGACCCGCTCGACGAGCGAGGAAGCCGCCGCGCTGCTCGGCCACGAGCGCACTGACGCGCTGACCGAGGCGCTGTACGAAGAGTCAGGCGGCAATCCGTTCTACCTCGAGCAGCTTGCCCGTGCCCCCGAGGGACGGGGTTGCCGTCGACCACCGACGTGTCGGTATCGGGGGTGCAGGTGCCGCCCCTGGTGGCCGCCGCCCTGACCGAGGAGCTGACGCAGCTCTCCCAGAGCAGTCGGCGGTGCAGGACGGAGCGTCGGTCGCGGGCGACCCATTCGAGCCCGAGCGGCAGCAGCTGCATCCGGAGTCACCGAGCAGCAGACGATGGAGGCGATCGACGAGTTGCTCGAGCGTGACCTCGTCCGGCTGACGAACGTCCCAAGGCGCTTCCGCTTCCGCCATCCGATCGTGCGGCGCGCCGTCTACGAGGCCACGCCCGGCGGCTGGCGGATCGGTGCGCACGAGCGAACCGCAGCGGCCCTCGCTCAGCGAGGAGAAGGCGCCGGAGTTCTCGCGCCACCACGTCGAGAGCTCGGCCAAGGTCGGAGATGTGGCGGCCGTGATGACCCTCACCGAGGCGGGCCGCCAGTCCGCCCAGCGGGCGCCTGCGACCGCGGCACGATGGTTCTCCGGTGCATTGCGGCTGCTCCCCGACGCGGCGCCGGCCGACCAGCGAGTCGAGCTGCTGCTCGCCAACGCCACCGCGCTGGCTGCGACGGGCGGCTTCGCCGAGGCTCACGGCGCGCTGCTCGAAAGCCTCGCCATCGTCCCCGAGGAAGCGATTCCCGTGCGGATCACGCTGGCGGCGACCTGTGCGCGCGTCGAGCATCTTCTTGGCCTCCACGAAGAGGCTCATGCTCGCCTGACGACTGCCCTGGACAACCTGCCCGATGCTGCCGGTCCCGAGGCGGTCGCATTGATGCTCGAGCTCGCGGCCGACGCCCTCTATCGCTTGCAGTACGACTCAGGCCAAGAGTGGGCAGCTCGTGCCCTCACCGCAGCCAGGGGGATCGGGGACCCGGCATTGGTGGGCGCCTCGCTGGCAAGGCTTGCCCGCGCATTGGCCTGGGGCGGCGATGCTGCACGCGGCGAGGCAGTGCGGTCAGAGGCGGCCGCGCTGATCGACTCGCTCTCGGATGAGCAGCTCGCCGGCCGGCTTGACGCCGTCGTTGATCTCGCCGGGTCGGAGATCTACCTCGACCGGTTCGTCGATGCCGCCGCGCACGCAGAACGCGCACTGGGAGTTGGGCGGGCGACCGGGCAGGGTCAGCTGTTCCCCGGCGTCTACGCGACCCTCGGTGTGGCCTGGTGCATGGTCGGCCGGTTACGCGAAGCCGCGGAACTGCTCGACACGGCCACGGAGGCCGCGCGCCTGACAGGCAATCCGCAGGCCCTGGCGTGGGCCCTGTTCTGCCGCGCATTCGTCGCCGTCCCCGCCGGGGACAACAGGACCGCCATCGCCGCCGGGCAGGAAAGCCTGGACCTCGCCCAGGACGCAGGCCAGAGCATCATCGCGGCTCGCGCTGCATCGGTCCTGGCAGTCGCTCTGCTCGACGCCGGACAGCAGGAGCGCGCCTCAAGAGCACTGACCGGCTCGGTCGGCGACCAGTTCGCGCTCATCCCCGACGTGTGGAGGACGTACCTGCTCGAACTCATGACCCGCTGCTGGCTCGCGCTCGGTCGCCACCCTGAAGCCGAGAGCGCGGCCGCCGGGGCAAGGGCCAGCGCCACGGCGGTCGGACTGCGGTTGCCGACTGCGATGGCCAAGCGCGCCACGGCCGCCGTCGCGCTGGACGCCGGCGATGCGGCCACGGCGGCCGCCCGAGCGCTGGAATCAGCGGATCTTGCCGATGCGGTCGGCGCGCCGGTCGAGGCGGGCCTGGCCCGGACGATCGCGGGCCGCGCCCTTGCCTCGCTTGGTGAGCGCGAGCGCGCCGTCGAGCAGCTGGAGAAGGCGGTCGACGAACTCGACGGCTGTGGCGCGATCCGGTATCGGGATGCGGCGGAGCATGAGCTGCGCCGGCTGGACACCCGTTCATCGGCGCACGGACCCGGTGACCTCAGCCGGACCGGCGTCGCATCAGACGGAGCGCGAGCTTCAGATCGCCGGCTGATCGTCGACCGCAAGACGAACGGCGAAATCGCCGGGGAGCTGTTTCTCAGCAAGAAGACGGTCGAGACGCACATCCGCAACATGTTCCGGAAGCTCGACGCGAGCTCGCGCGTCGACATCGCGCGAGCGATCGAACGCGAAGACCGTGAGCAGGACGACTAGCCCGCCCCGGCGGAGCGCAGCCGCTGCTCCTAGTTGATCTGGTCGTAGACCTTGAACAGCGGCAGGTACATCGAGATGACGATGAACCCGACCATGCCGCCGATGATCACGATCATCACCGGCTCGAGGATCGACGTGAGGGACTTGACCGACGCGTCGACCTGGTCCTCGTAGAAGTCGGCGATCTTGGCGAGCATGGCGTCGAGGGCGCCCGTCTCCTCGCCGACGGCGACCATCTGGGTGACCATGCCCGGGAACACGGGTGAGTGGCGCAGCGGCTCGGCGATCGTGCCGCCCTGCTTGACGCTGTCGATGACGTCGGCCATCGCGTCCTCGACGACGCGGTTGCCCGCGGTCTGGGCGGTGATGTCGAGCGCCTGCATCAGCGGGACGCCGGCGGAGACGAGCGCGGAGAGCGTGCGCGACCAGCGCGCGAGCGCGATCTTCTGCACGATGTCGCCGATCTTCATCGGAATGCGCAGGCGGAACTTGTCCCACTGCCCGCGGCCCTTCTCGGACTTCTTCCAGCGGCGGAAGAGGTAGACGATGAACGCGACGATCGGGATGACGATGAACCAGTAGCCGGTGACCGCGTGCGAGATGCCGACGGTGACCTTCGTGATCATCGGCAGGTCGCCGCCGAACTGCTTGAAGACCCCGACGAACACCGGGACGATGAACGTCACGAGGCCGATCAGCACGATCATCGCGAACGACAGGACGACGATCGGGTACATCATCGCCGACTTCACCTGGCGCCTGAGCGAGTCCTCCTGCTCGAGCTGGTCGGCGATCCGCAGCAGCGAGCTCTCGAGCATGCCGCCCGTCTCACCTGCGCGGACCATCGCGATGTAGAGCGGGGAGAAGACGTCCTTGTGGCGCTCCATCGAGTCCGAGAGCGGCAGGCCGGCCTCGACGTCCTTGCGGACTGCCGTGAGCACCTCGCAGAGCTTCTTGTTCTCGGTCTGCGACTCGAGCACGTAGAGCGAGCGCAGGATCGTCATGCCCGAGCTCACCATCGTGGAGAGCTGGCGGGTCATGATCGTCAGGTCCGCGGCCTTGATGCCGGCGAACAGGTCGATGTTGATCTCGCGCGAGCTGTGCTTGTCGGAGATGTCGAGGACGATCAGCCCACGGGACTTCAGCTGGTCGGAGACGCCCTGCTTGGAGTCGGCGTCGACCTCACCGGTGGCCTTCGCCCCGGTCGCGTCCATCGCCTTCCAGACATAGGTCGCCATCGCCGTGCTCCGTCGCGATCCGCGCTAGGCCGCCATCGACATGCCGCCGAGGCCCATCAGCCGGCGCAGCTCGTCCGGCGTGCCGGAGCGCTGCTCGGCCTGGCGCTGGCTGATCTTGCCGGCGCGCACGAGCGTCGCGAGCGCCGCATCCATCGTCTGCATGCCGACGCCCGAGCCGGTCTGCATCACGGACGTGATCTGGTGGGTCTTGCCCTCGCGGATGAGGTTGCGCACCGCGGGGGTCGGGACGAGCGTCTCGATCGCGGCGACGCGCGAGGCGCCGTCGGCGGTCGGCAGCAGCTGCTGGGTCATGACGCCCTGGAGCGCGACGGAGAGCTGCACGCGCACCTGGCCCTGCTGGTGGGACGGGAAGACGTCGATGATGCGGTCGATCGTCTGCGGCGCGTCCTGCGTGTGCAGGGTGGCGAAGACGAGGTGGCCGGTCTCGGCGGCGGTCAGGGCCGTCGAGATCGTCTCCAGGTCGCGCATCTCGCCGACGAGGATCACGTCGGGGTCCTGACGCAGCGCGGCGCGCAGGGCGAGCGCGAAGCTCGGTGCGTCGGCGCCCAGCTCACGCTGGTTGACCATGCACTTCTTGTGCGAGTGGAGGAACTCGATCGGGTCCTCCACGGTCATGATGTGCTCCTCGCGTGTGGCGTTGATCTCATCGATCATCGCCGCCAGCGAGGTGGACTTGCCCGAGCCGGTCGGGCCGGTCACGAGGACCATCCCGCGCGGCTTCTTGCAGAACTCGTGGGCGATCGTGGGCAGGCCCAGGTCGTCGATCGAGATGATCTCGGCCGGGATCAGGCGGAAGGCGGCGCCGATCGAGCCGCGCTGGAAGTAGGCGTTGACGCGGAAGCGGGCGTGGCCGGGGATCGCGTAGGCGAAGTCGAGCTGCCAGTCCGTCTCGAGGCGCTGGCGCTGGTCGTTGGAGAGGATCGAGTAGACGATCTCGCGCGTGTCCGAGCCCGACATCTTCGGGTAGCCCTCCATCGCCGTGAGGCGACCGCGGACGCGGACCATCGGGGCGCAGCCGACGGTGATGTGGAGGTCCGAGGCGCGGCGTGACAGCGTCTCGAGGAGGATCTCTGCGAAGTCGAAGTCCATGGCGTGGCTCCTATCGGTGCGTCGGATGGGTGGCTTGAGCGCTCATGCCTCGATGGCCGCCCCGGTGCCGGTGACGCGCGCGACCTCCTCGATCGAGGTGCGGCCCATCTTCACCTTCTCCAGGCCGTCCTCGCGCAGCCGGCGCATGCCCTCGCGGATGGCGACCTCGGTGATCTTGTCCGCCGAGGCGCGCTCGATCGTGAGCGAGCGGATCTCCTCGTTGACGGTCATCACCTCGTACAGGCCGACACGGCCCTTGTAGCCCGAGCCGCCGCAGCGGTTGCAGCCGACCGGCTTGTAGGCCTCGATGTCGACGTGCGCGTGGAAGCCGTTCTGACGCAGCACCTCGCTCGTGAGGATCGTGCGCTGCTTGCAGTGCGAGCAGAGCGAGCGCGCCAGGCGCTGGGCGACGACGCAGTCGATCGCGCTGGCGACGAGGAACGGCTCGATCCCCATCTCCACCAGGCGCGTGATGGCGGTCGGCGCGTCGTTCGTGTGCAGCGTCGACAGGACGAGGTGCCCGGTCAGCGCGGACTCCACGGCGATCTGGGCCGTCTCGCGGTCGCGGATCTCGCCGACCATGATGATGTCGGGGTCGGCGCGCATCATCGCCCGCAGCCCGTTGGCGAACGTCAGGCCCGCCTTCGGGTTGACCTGCACCTGCGTGATGCCGTCGACCTGGAACTCGACCGGGTCCTCGATCGTGATGATGTTCTTCTCGGGCGAATTGAGCATCCCGACGCCCGTGTAGAGCGTCGTCGACTTGCCCGAGCCGGTCGGGCCGGTCACGAGGACCGCGCCGAACGGCTGGAAGATCGCGCGCTGGAAGCGCTCGTGCTCCTCCTTGAGGAAGCCGAGGGCGTCGAGCTCGTGCACGACGCCGCCGTCCTGGTCGAGGATGCGGACGATCACCGACTCGCCGTGCACGCTGGGGAGCGTCACGACGCGCAGGTCGATGTGATGGCCGTCGATCGCCAGGCCGACGCGGCCGTCCTGCGGGATGCGACGCTCGGAGATGTCGAGGTCGCTCATGATCTTCACGCGGCTGATCGCGCCGGCGACCATGCGCTTGGGGATCGTCGTGATCTCCTGCAGGACGCCGTCGATGCGGAAGCGGACGCGCAACTCCCGGCCGTCCGGCGCGAAGTGGATGTCCGAGGCGCCGCGCTCGACGCCCTGGGCGATGATCTGGTTGATGAGCTTGATGACCGGCGCGTCGTCGGCGGACTCGCGCAGGTCGACGACCTCGGCCTCGCCGCTCTGCTCCTCCTCCTCGAGCGCCGTGGACTGCACGACGTCGTCGAGCCGCGTCAGGCGGCTGATCTGCTGGAGGATGTCCTCGCGCGATGCGACGGCGGGGCGCACGTCGTAGCCGGTGATCAGGGCGATCTCGTCGATCGCCATGACGTTCGCGGGGTCGGCCATCGCGAGGACGAGCCCGTTCGTGCCGCTGAAGGCGACCGGCACCGACTCGTAGCGCTTGGCCTTGCTCGAGCTGATGACGTTCGCGGCCGCCATGTCGACGTTGAAGACGTTCAGGTCGAGGTAGTCGAGGCCGTGCTTCTCGGCGATGGCGCGCGCGAGCGACTCCTGCGTGACGACCCCGCTGTGCAGCAGCGCCTCCTCAGGAGTCGTTCCCGTCGCGCGGGCCTCTTCGATCGCCAGGTCGACGCGGGTGCGCTCGGCGAGCCCCATCTCGACGATGACGTCGCTGAGGAAGCGGCCGCTGCCGCCGCGGCTTCGCGGCCGGGTGACGCCGTCCCAGGGCTCCTCAGGCGCCGGGTCCTGCGCCAGCGCCCCCTCGATCGGAGGCGGGTGGCTGACTGCGGTGAGGTGTGGGAATTCTGGGGTCATCTGGAGGTCGTCTCGAGCCCTGCCGCGCCGCCTCGCGCATCACCGCGACGGGCGCAGGGAGGCCGGTCCAGGCCTCCAGGCTCAGCGCGCCCTGCTGGACGAGGATCTCCAGGCCGTCGATGACCGCGCATCCCCTGCGCGATGCCGCTTGCAGGAGCTCGGTTCCGCCGTCCCGGTAGACCAGGTCCACCACGGTCGCGTATCTGTCCAGGGTCTCGGGAGATACGGGGAGTTCCTTGAACGTGCTGGACGAATTGCCCAGCCCCACGGAGGTGCAATTCACGAGCAGGTCGGCCGGTGCCGATACCGCCGAGCCGGCGACCCCCAGCTCCTGCGCGAGCGCCTGCGCGCGCTCGGCGGTGCGGTTCCAGACGATCACCTCGGCCCCGGCCTCGCGCAGCGCCCAGACGACGGCGCGCGCGCTGCCGCCCGCCCCGAGCACGAGCGCCCGCTTCCCGGCCGGCGGCGCGCCGAGCGCGGCGATCAGCCCGGGTGCGTCGGTGTTGTCGGCGTGGATCGCCCCGTCGTCGTGGAAGACCAGCGTGTTCGCCGCCCCGATCGCCCGCGCGCGCTCGGTCGTCAGGTCGGCGAGCGCGAGCGCCGCCTCCTTGTGCGGGATCGTGACGTTGGCGCCGCGGAACCCCGCGCCACCCAGCCCGCGGACGATCTCGGCGAACAGTTCAGGGGGCGCGGGCAGCAGCTGGTAGTGCCAGTCGCGCAGGCCGAGCTCCGCCAGCGCGGCGCGCTGCATCACCGGCGAGCGGCTGTGCGCGACCGGCCAGCCGAGCACGCCGAGCCTCGTGCGCCCTACTTCTTGCACACGGACGGGTCCGAGCCGCCGTTGCGCGCGCGGGCGGCGTTGTAGGCGGCCACGTCCTTCTGGAACTGCGCGTTGGTCGAGGAGAACGCCAGCGCGCCCTTCCCGCAGGCCTTGACGATGAAGAACAGGTAGGGCACGCGCGCCGGGTTGGCGGCGGCTTCGATCGAGGCGCGGCCAGGGTTGCCGATCGGCCCGGGCGGCAGGCCCGTGTGCACTCGCGTGTTGTACGGCGAGGTGCTCCGCAGCTGCGAGACCTTCAGCGGGCGCGTGAAGTTCCGCACGGCGTACCGCGTGGTCGCGTCGCTGCCCAGCGAGATCCCCCGCTTGAGGCGGTTGTAGAAGACGGCGGCGACGAGCCGGCGATCCTTGTCGCGGAACGCCTCGCGCTCGATGATCGAGGCGATCGTCAGCACGTCGTACCGCGTCAGGTTCTTCTGGCGCGCGTAGGCGTAGCTGATGCCGGCGGTGTTGGCCCTGTAGGCGTCGAGCTGCCTGCGCACGAGGGTCGCGGCGCTCGCGCCGCGCGCGAGGTCGTAGGTCGCCGGGAACAGGAACCCCTCGAGGCTCGCGCCCTTCGGAGCGCCGTAGGTGCGCGGGTTCAGGCGCGCGGAGTGGGCCGACGCGGCCAGGTAGTCGCCGGTCACCCCCTGCCGGGCGACGATCGGCGCGACCTCGCGCCGGCCAGGGCCCTCGGGGATCAGGACCTTGATCGTCGGGGCTGCCGTGGGCACTGTGGTGAGCGCGCTCAGCGCGGCGCCGTTGCTCATGTCGTGCTTGAGCGTGAACGTGCCGGAGCGCAACGTGTCGCCGCCGAGCTTCGCGCGCAGCGAGAAGAAGAAGCCCGAGCTGACGACGCCCTTGGCGGCGAGCAGGTTGCCGATCTGGCGTGTGCCGGTCCCGGGCGGGATCGTCACGACGACGACGCCGCTGCCGCCGCCCTTCAGCGGGTCGAACGTCTTGAAGGCGAACACGCCGATCAGCACGAGGAGCAGCGCGCCGATGACCAGCAGCACCACGGTGCGCCCGGACCTGCGCCGGTGCCGGCGCGGGACGGTGACCGGCTGACGGGGCATCCCGGGGGCGCCCGCGCCGGGGCGCACGGTCCCGATCGGGACGTCGTGGTCGTCGGTGTCCTCCCCTGGGCGCCGCGACGGCACGGCGGGCTGCGTGCGGACGGGCACGGCCGGCGCGGCCTCGTGGCGCGCTGCGACGGGCGGAAGCGGCGCGATCGGCTCGTGCGCGGGAGCGACCGGCTCGGGCGCAGGGGCGACGGGCGCCGGCGGCTCGGGCGCGGGCGCCGGCGGCTCGGGCGCGGGCGCCGGCGGCTCGGGCGCGGGCGCCGCGGGAGCGTGTACCTGCGGCTCGGGCGCGGGCGCCACGGGAGCCTGTACCGGCGGCTCGGGCGCGGGCGCCACGGTGGGCGGCTCGTGGGCGACCGCGGCAGGCTGGGAGGTCGGCTCCTCCACCACGGGCTCCGGCGTCTGCTCGATCGGGGGCGGCACCTCGATCGGCGCGGGCTCGGCGGGCGACTGCTCGCCGCGCGCACGCGCGCGGCGGCGCTCACGCTCGAGGCGGGCCGCCTCGCGCTCCTCGGCGGTGCGCTCGCTCATGTCTCGCTCCGGTGCTCATGGCCATGCCGGGCCAGCCAGTCGTCGAGCAGCACGGCTGCCGCTCTCGAATCCTCGGAGGTCTCCGCCGAGCCGCTGCGCGCAGCGATCGCGGTGGTGAAGCGCTCGTCGAAGAGCTCGATCGGCACCCCGGCGCCCAGCGCCGAGCGCAGCCGGTCTGCGAACGCGCGCGCCTCGCGGGTCTGGTCGGAGTCGCGGCCCGAGAGCGACAGCGGCAGCCCGACGACGACGCGCTCGACCTCGCGGTCGGCGACGAGAGCGCGCAGCGCGCGGATGCCCGCCTTCGTGGCGGGGCGCAGCACGGGATCGATCGGCGTCGCAAGCGTCCCTGTGGGGTCGCTCAGCGCGCAGCCGCAGCGCGCCGATCCGTAGTCGAGGGCGAGCACGCGCAAGGAGTCCAGGTTAGGCGGCGAGCGCCGCTTCGATCGCGGTGCGCGCCGCCTGCAGCGCCTCGGGGAGCCTTGCGGGGTCCTTGCCGCCCGCCTGGGCCATCGTGTCGCGGCCGCCGCCGCCGCCGCCCGTGACCTGCGCGGCCGCCTTGACGATCGCGCCGGCGCGCACGCCGCGCTCGACCAGCGCGGGCGTCACGGCGGCGACGAGATGCACGCGCGCGTCGGCGCCGGAGCCCAGGACGATCGCCGCCTGCTCGCCGAGCTGGCCCTTCAGCCGGTCGGCGGTGTCCATCAGCAGCTTCGGGTCGGCGCCCTCGACCAGCGCCGTGAGGACCTTCGCGCCGTGCACGTCCTGCGCGGCGGCGAGCAGGTCGGCCATCTCGACGTGCCCGTTCGAGGGCCCGGACTTCGCGGCCTGCTTGGCCCGGTCGCGCAGCTCCACCACCGCCTGGGGCAGGCGCTCGACCGGCGTGCGCAGCGCGTCCGCCGCCTCGCGCAGAAGCGTGTCGTGCTCGCGCAGCGTCCGCACGGCCGCCGGCCCGGTGATCGCCTCGATGCGCCGGACGTTCGCGGCGCTTGAGCCCTCGCTCGTGATCTTCAGCAGCGCGATCTCGGAGGTGCTGCGCACGTGGGTGCCGCCGCAGAGCTCGCGCGAGACGTCGCCGCCGCCGATCTCGACCATGCGCACGACGTCCCCGTACTTCTCGCCGAAGAGCGCCATCGCCCCCAGCCGCTTGGCCTCGTCGAGCGTGGTCGTGATCGGGCGCACCGCGAGATCCTCGAGGATCAGCCGGTTGACCTCGTCCTCGACGACCCGGCGGTCCTCGTCGCTGAGGCGCTCGGTGTGCGTGAAGTCGAAGCGCAGCTTGTCGGGCCCGACGTACGAGCCGGCCTGGCGCACGTGGTCGCCCAGGCGCGCGCGCAGCGCGGCGTGCAGCAGATGCGTCGCCGTGTGGTTGCAGGCGGTCGCGTGCCGCGCGGTGCGGTCGACGATCGCGACGACGCGCTGCCCCGGCTCGAGCGTCCCGCCGTCGATGACGAGCGCCTGGTCGTCTCCGGCCCGCACGACGTCGGCGACGTGCACCGGCGCGCCGCCGTCCTCGGGCTGCAGCGTGCCCGCGTCGCTGACCTGGCCGCCGCCCGCCGCGTAGAACGGCGACTCGGCGAGCTTGAGGTACGTGCGCCCTTCCTCCTCGCGCACTCCCTGCACGACGGTGTGGACCTCTAGGTCCTCGTAGCCGGTGAAGATCGTGGGCTCGGGCGCGACCTCGCGCACGATCTCCCCCACCCGGCCGACCTTCCGGCCCGCACCGGCCGCCGCGGACGAGCGCGCGCGCTGCTCGTCCATGAGCCGCGTGAACCCCGCGTCCTCGGCGAACGGCACGCCGCGCTCGAGCGCGATCTCGCGCGTCAGCTCGATCGGGAAGCCGAAGGTGTCGTGCAGGCGGAACGCGTCGGCCGCGCTGACGGCGCCGGCGTCGAGCAGGTCGTCGAGCAGCTTCGTCCCCTGCTCGAGCGTGCGGCGGAAGCCCTCCTCCTCGCCGCGGACCCACTTGAGGATCGTCTCGCGCCCCGTGACGAGCTCCGGGTAGGCGGGCCCCATGATCTCGATGACCTGCTCGGCGAACGCGGGCAGGAACACGCCCTCGATCCCGATACGGTGCCCCTGCTGGATCGCGCGGCGCATCACGCGGCGCAGGATGTAGCCGCGCTCCTCGTTGGAGGGCACGACACCGTCGCCGATCAGGAAGGTCATCGCGCGTGAGTGGTCGGCGAGGATCCGCAGTGCGCGCTCGTCGTGCGCGCCGCTCGCGGACAGCTCGCGGCCGAGGTTCATGAGCGGGACGAACTGGTCGGTCTCGAAGATCGTCTCGACGCCCTGCTGGATCAGCGCCATCCGGTTGAGGCCCAGACCTGTGTCGATGTTCTGCGCCGGCAGCGGCGTCAGGACCCCAGGCGGATCCTGGTCGAGCTGCATGAAGACGAGGTTCCAGTACTCCAGGAAGCGCTCGTTCTCACCCCCGGGCAGGTCGTCCGGGCTCCCGTAGGCCACGCCGCGGTCGAGATAGAGCTCGCTGCAGGGCCCGCACGGCCCGGTCGGGCCGGACTGCCAGAAGTTCTCGCTGCGCGGGCACAGGATGATCCGCTCACGCGGGATGCCGACCGACTCCCACGCCGCGATCGCCTCCTCGTCCGGCCCCAGGCCGAGCTCCTCGTCGCCTTCGAAGACGGTGATCCAGATGTCGTCGGGCTCGAAGCCGAAGCCCTCGAGCGAGAGCTCCCAGGCGTACTCGACCGCGCCCTGCTTGAAGTAGTCGCCGATCGAGAAGTTGCCGAGCATCTCGAAGAACGTCAGATGCCGAGCGGTGTTCCCGACGTTCTCGATGTCCGTCGTGCGAAAGCACTTCTGGCAGCTCGTGAGTCGCTGCGCCGGCGGCGTCTCGAGGCCCAGGAAGTAGCCCTTCAGCGGGTGCATCCCGGCCGTGGTGAGCAGCACGGAGGCGTCGAACGTCGCCGGCACGAGCGACGCCGATTCGCGGCGCATGTGCCCGCGCGCCGCGAAGAATTCCAGGAACGTCTCGCGGATCTCGTCCGTGCTCTTGCCGCTCATGGGGCGATTGTCGCGCATCCCAGCACGCGATCGCCCCGCAGGAAGACGGCAGTCTGGCCGGGAGCGGCGCCCCAGACCGGCTCGGCGAGCTCCAGATCGCCGCCGGCGAGCGTGCAGGCCACCGGGCGCGAGCGGTAACGCAGACGGACCTCGGCGACCTCCTCGCAGGGCACGTGCAGGTGCACGTCGGTGAGGCGCAAGCCGCTCGTTCGCAGCGCCTCGCGCGGGCCGACGGTGATGGTGTTGGCGGCGACGTCGGTCTGCGTGACGTAGAGCGGCTCGGCGCTGCCGCCGACCCCGACGCCGCGGCGCTGGCCGACGGTGAAGCCGTGCGCGCCGCGATGGCGCCCGACGGTCCGGCCGGCGCCGTCGAGGATGCGGCCGGGACGCTCGCGCGGCCCGCCGTGACGGGCGAGGAACGCCTCGCGCCATGTGCCCGCCAGGAAGCACAGGTCCTGCGAATCGGGCCGGCGCGCGACGGGCAGCCCCTCGCGCTCGGCGAGCTCGCGCACCTGCGGCTTGGTGAGGTCGCCGAGCGGGAAGCGCATCCGCGCGATGGACGCGCGCGACAGCGCGGCGAGCATGTACGACTGGTCCTTGGCGCAGTCGGCCGCCATGCGCAGCAGCCCGTCCTCGCCGACGCGCGCGTAGTGGCCGGTCGCCAGCCGCGCTGCGCCCAGGCGCTCGGCGAGTTCGAGCATCGCGTCGAGGCGGACGCTGCCGTTGCAGCGCACGCACGGGTTCGGCGTCAGGCCCGCGGCGTGGCCGGCGATCCACGGGTCGACGACGCCGGCGCGGAACTCGTCGCGCAGGTCGAGCGTCAGGTGCGCCATGCCCATCCGGTGGGCGAGCGCGCGCGCCTCGCGCACGGCGCTCGCCGAGCAGCAGCTCTGCTCGGCGTCGTTGTGCGCGTCGCGCCAGAGCTCGAGCGTCACGGCGACCGGCTCCGCGCCGTCGTCGCGCGCGCAGAGGATCGCCGCCACCGCGCTGTCGACCCCGCCGCTCATCGCGACGAGCGTGCGAGCCGCTTCCGGCGCGAGCCGAGCGCCGGCGCGGGCGGCCGCGCCGAGGGCGCGCGCGAGCGCGTCGGCGGCCAGGTCGGCGGCGTGGCGCTTGCCGAGGCTCAGGCCGCCGAGCTCGGCGGCGATCTCGCCGGCGCCGATCCGCGCGGCCTCGAGCAGCGGCGCATCTTCCACGAGCGCGACAGCCGCGCTTGCGGCGGCGATCGTCGCGCCGCACCCCTCGGCATCGAAGCCCGCCGCACTGACGCGATCGTCCTCGATCGCGATGCTGATCCGCACGACGTCCCCGCACGCGACGGCGCCTGCAACGGCGTCGTGGCTGCCGGCGGGCGGCAGGCCGCGGCCATGCGGGTGGCACAGGTGCTCCTCGAAGCGCTCGTCGGGCATCCGCGAGCCAGTCTAGGGCCGCGAATACCATGGACCCGATGCGTCTCAGCGTGCTGGACCAGTCGCCGATCGCCGCCGGTTCGACGGGCCCGCAGGCGCTGGCGAACACGCTCGATCTCGCCCGGCTGGCGGACGACCTGGGCTACCACCGCTATTGGGTGGCCGAGCACCACGGCGGGCCGATGCTCGCCGGCCCGAGCCCGGAGGCGCTGATCGGTCCGATCGCCGCCGCGACATCACGCCTGCGCGTCGGCAGCGGCGGCGTGATGCTCCCCCACTACAGCCCGTTCAAGGTCGCCGAGACGTTCAGCGTGCTCGCGGGCCTGTTCCCGGGGCGCATCGACCTCGGTGTCGGCCGCGCGGCCGGAACCGACCCGATCACTGCACGTGTGCTGCAGCGCGACCGCCGCGGCGCGCCGCCGGACGACTTCCCCGCCCAGCTCGCCGAGCTGCTCGCGTTCCTCGAGGGCACCTTCCCCGCCGACTCGCCGGTCGCGCGGCTGACCGCCCTTCCGGGCCTGCCGGAGGTGCCCGAGCCGTGGCTGCTCGGCTCCTCGCTCCAGAGCGCGGTCTGGGCCGCCCAGCTCGGGCTGCGCTACGCGTTCGCGGACTTCATCAGCCCCGGCGGTGGCGACATCGCGCGCCACTACCGCGACGAGTTCGCGCACACCGGCAGGCTCGGTGAGCCGCTCACGGCCGTCGCGGCCTCGGTGATCTGCGCCGACAGCGATGAGGAGGCCGAGCAGCTGGCCGCGAGCGGGCAGATGGCCTTCTCGATGCTGCGGCGCGGACGGCTGATCTCGATCCCGCCTGTCGCCGAGGCGCTGGCCTGGCTCGCCGAGCGCGGTGAGCGCCCTGGCGCCCCGGCCGGGCGGCGCGCGATCCTCGGCAGCCCGCAGACGGTCCGCGCGGGCATCGAGGCCCTCGCGCAGGAGTACGGGGCGGACGAGGTGATCGTCGTGACGATCACGCACGAGCACGCGGCGCGGCGCCGTTCCTACGAGCTGATCGCAGGGGCATTCGGGCTGGCGGCGGAGACCAAGGGCGAGGCGGGCGCCACGTCGGTGGTGTGATCGGCTGCGCCGATCGATCTCCGATGTGCTCCCGCACATCGGACCCCTTCAGGTGGTGTGATCGGCTGCGCCGATCGATCTCCGATGTGCTCCCGCGCATCGGACCCTTTCAGGGGGACGTGTGATGCTGCGCCGATCGATCTCCGATGTGCTCCCGCGCATCGGACCCCTTCAGGGGGACGTCGCCAGGCTGCGCCGATCGATCTCCGATGTGCTCGCGCACATCGGACCCCTTCAGGGGGACGTGTGATCGGCTGCGCCGATCGATTTCCGATGTGCTCCCGCACATCGGACCCCTTCAGGGGGACGTGTGATCGGCTGCGCCGATCGATCTCCGATGTGCTCCCGCACATCGGACCCCTTCAGGGGGACGTCACTTGGAAGCCAGGACGTCGGCGACGGCCTGGTCGAGCTCGCCGGTGTAGGTGTAGCCGACGATCACGCGCCCCTTGCGCGATGAGCCGATCACGAGGACCGTAGGCGCCTGGGTGACGGGCGTGTCGGCGGTGAAGACGGAGTACCGCCCGACCTGGTTGATGTTCGTGATCCGGATCACGACCTTGCCGTGACGGCGCGGGAGGCGCTTGACGGCCGTTGCGACGGCGGCGCTGTCGGACGAGGAGTTGCCGAACATCAGCACCACGACCTTGTGGTGGGCGAGCGCGGCGACGAGCGGCGCCGCGGGGCCCACGGCCACGGCCTTGGGCTTGGGCTTGGCGACGACCACGGTCTTGCCGGCCGGCGTCTTGACGACGGCGGTGGCCGAATGCCGCTTCGCGACGACGATGGCCTTCGGTTTGGCCGCAGCGGCCGGGGACGGGGCCGCCTTCCCGCCGGTGCTGTTGACGGTCGGTGCGGGCGCGGTCGCCGTCGTGGACTTCGTGGCGGTGGTGCCGGACGCCGTCGTGGCGGTCGTGGTGGTGGTCGCCCTCCCGCCGGACGTGGCTGCGGCGGTGCTCTGCACCTTCGTCACCGAGGCGTTGGCCGCGGCGGTCGCCGCGCGGGCCTTGTCGATGCTGCGTGTCAGGCCGGCGACGCCGGGCGCCGTCGGGGGCGCCGCCGGGGTCGAGGCGGCGCTGTCGGGCTTGGGCCGCAGGGCGACGAACCACACGGCGGCCAGCGCGAGGACCGCGATGAGCGCGATCCGCATTGGGAGACCGATCTGCTGCACCCTCCCCTAGTCGGCCGCGAACGCCTGCAGCTTGAGCCCTTTGGTGGCTTCAGGTGCTCGGCGGACCCGGATCGACCAGCGAGCGCAGCGCCAGCTCACGCAGCTGGCGGGCGTCCACGGGGGCCGGGGCGCCGGTCAGCGGGTCGGCGCCGCTGGCCGTCTTGGGGAAGGCGATCACGTCGCGAATCGACTCGAGGCCGCAGATCAGCGCCACGATGCGGTCGATGCCCATCGCAATCCCGCCGTGCGGCGGCGCGCCGTACTGCAGCGCGTCGAGCAGGAAGCCGAACTGCCGGCGCGCCTCGTCGCCGTCGAGCCCGAGCAGGTCGAACACGCGCTCCTGGACCTCCGGCGTGTGGATGCGGATCGAGCCGCCGCCGACCTCGACGCCGTCGACGACGAGGTCGTAGGCGCGTGAGAGCAGATTCGCAGGATCGTCGAGGTCGCCGGCGGGCGCGGTGAACGGGTGATGGATCGCGGCCCAGCGCGGTCGCTCCGGCTCGCTCGGGTCGTGCTCGAACATCGGGAAGTCGACGATCCACAGCACGTCGTGGGCGCCCTCGGGGATCAGGCCGAACCGCTCCCCAAGCTCGAGCCGCAGGCCGCCGAGCGACGCGGCGGCGACGTGCGGCGTATCGGCGACGAACAGGAGCAGGTCGCCCTCCCCCGCCTCGAGCTCCGCGTTGACGGCTGCGATCTGCTCGGCGCTGAAGAACTTCGCGAGGTTCCCGGCCCACCCGTCGGCGTCGGCGTAGATCGGCGCGACGGCCTTCGCGCCATGGATTCGCACGACGTCGTTGAGGCCTTCGAGCTCCGAGCGCGAGAGCTCGCGCGGCCCGGCGTTCAGCGCGCGGACGACCCCGCCGCCCGCCAGCACGCCCTCGAACACCTTGAAATCCGACCCGCGCAGGTGTCCGGAGACGTCGCGGATCTCCAGGCCGAAGCGCGTGTCGGGACGGTCGATGCCGAAGCGCGAGATCGCCTCGGCGTAGCTCATCCGCGGCCACGGGGCGGGCGGCGTACGGAAGCCGGCCTCCTCGAAGACGGCCGACATGACCGCCTCCATCACCTCGATGACGTCGTCCTCGACGACGAAGCCCATCTCCAGGTCGAGCTGGGTGAACTCGGGCTGGCGGTCGGCGCGCAGATCCTCGTCGCGGAAGCAGCGCGCGATCTGGTAGTAGCGCTCGTAGCCGGCCATCATGAACAGCTGCTTGAAGAGCTGCGGGGACTGCGGCAGCGCGTACCACGAGCCGGCGCTCAGCCGGCTCGGCACGAGGAAGTCGCGCGCACCCTCGGGCGTCGACTTCGTGAGGATCGGCGTCTCGAGCTCGAGGAAGTCGCGCTCGTCGAGCACGCGGCGCATCGTGCGCGTGACCAGCGCGCGCGCGAGCATCGCGTCGAGCATCCCCTGACGGCGCAGGTCGAGCCAGCGGTACCTCAGGCGCAGCGTCTCATCGACGGCGGTGTCCTCGTCGATCGGGAACGGCGGCGTCTCGCTCTCGGCCAGGACGTCCAGGGCGGTGATCGAGATCTCGATCGCGCCGGTCGCGAGGTTCGGGTTGACGTTGCCCTCCTCGCGCAGCACGACGGTTCCGCCCGCGGAGATCACGTGCTCGGAGCGCAGGCGCTCGGCGAGCGCGAATGCGCGGCCGCTCGTCTCGGGATGGAAGACGAGCTGGACGATCCCCGAGCGGTCGCGCAGGTCGATGAAGATCAGCCCGCCGTGGTCGCGGCGGCGGTGGACCCAGCCGGCGACGCGCACGTCCCGCCCGGCGCTCCCGGCGTCGAGATCGCCGCTCCAGGTGTCGCGGTAGGCGTTCGGGCGCGGAGGCGAGATCACGTCTCGAACCTACCGCGGAGCACCGTTGCGACGACGGCCGACGGCGAGACGGCCGCGGACTGCTCGCCGCTCTCCATGTCCTTGAGCTCGATGCCGCCGGGCCCGACCACCGCGACGTAGCGCGCGCGCAGCCGCCCGGCCTGCTTGAACTGGCCCTTCAGCGAGCGCCCGGCGAGCTCGACCTGCGCCGGCACGCCTGCGCGGCGCGCGTGCGCGGCGAGCAGGAACGCGGCCGTGCGCTCCTGCGCGCCGTCGCCGCCGACGGCGACGAACAGGTCGCAGACGGGCTCGGGCACGGGGCGCTCCTCGGCGGCGAGCAGGATCCGCTCGATCCCGGCCGCCCAGCCCATGCCGGGCGTCGCGCCGGCGCCGAGCTGCTCGGCCAGGCCGTCGTAGCGCCCGCCGCCGCCGACGCCGCTCTGGGCGCCGAGCGCCTCGGAGCTGAACTCGAAGACGGTGCGCGTGTAGTAGTCCAGCCCGCGCACGAGCGTCGGGTCGATCTCGTAGCCCAGCTCGGCCGCGTCCAGCAGCGCGCGGACGGTCCCGAAGTGCTCGAGGTCGTCGGCGTCGAGGTGGTCGAGCAGCAGCGGGGCCGTCTGCATGACCTCGCGCGTGCCGGCGTGCTCGGAGTCGAACGCGCGCAGCGGGTTGAGGTCGATGCGCTCGCGCACGTCGTGGGCCAGGCGATCCTCGTGCGCGCGCAGGTGCACCTGCAGCAGCTCCCGGTAGCGCGCCCGCGAGGCCGCGGTGCCCAGGCTCGACAGGCGCAGCCGCACGCCGCGCACGCCGAGCTCCTCGAGGATCGCGGCCAGCAGCAGGATCGACTCCGCGTCGACCGCGGGATCCTCGGAGCCGATCGCCTCTGCCCCGATCTGCCAGAACTGCCGGTAGCGCCCGGCCTGCGCGCGCTCGTAGCGAAAGCAGCTCGACAGGTACCAGAGCTTCACCGGCTGCGCGAGCTTGTGCATGCCGTGCTCGGCGTAGGCGCGCATGATCGGCGCGGTGACCTCGGGGCGCAGCGTGAGCGAGCGCCCGCCGCCGTCGATCAGCGTGTACATCTCCTTCTGGACGATGTCGGTCGACTCGCCGACCGTGCGGCGAAAGACGTCCGTGTCCTCGAAGGTCGGCGTCTCGATGCGCCGGTAGCCGGCCGCCTCGAGGATCTTGCGCGCGGAGACCTCGACGGTCAGCCGCAGCGCGGACTGCTCGGGCAGTACGTCGAACGTGCCGCGCGGGGCCTGCAGCGCCTCGCTCACGCGGTGCGGGCCGGGAGGTCCTGCAGGAACGGGTTGCCGGCGCGCTCGTGGCCGATCGTCGTGACGCCCATGTGCCCCGGCAGCACCGCCGTCTCGTCGTCGTAGCGCTCGGCGAGCTCGGCGATCGAGGCCAGCAGCCGCGCGTGGTCGCCGCCGGGCAGGTCGGTGCGCCCGATCGACCCCTGGAAGAGGACGTCGCCGGAGGCGAGCACGGCGCCGAGCGCGTCCTGACCCGGGACGGACAGCGCATAGGTCACGTGGCCGGGGCTGTGGCCCGGCGTGAAGATCACGTCGATCTCGAAGCCGGCGAGCTGCAGGTGCTCGCCGCCGGCGACGCTGTGCTCGGCGTTCCAGCTCTCATACGGCCCGAACCCCTCCCACGGGACGTAGGCCATGATGTCCGCCAGCACCCGCGTCTCGAGCTCCGGGCAGTAGACCGGCGCGCCTGTCGCGCGCGCGACGGGCGCGACCGCGCCGACGTGGTCGAAGTGCGTGTGCGTGAGGAGGATCGCCTCGAGGCTCGCGCCCGTCTCGGCGATCGCCGCGAGCAGGCGGTCGGCCTCCTCCCCGGGGTCGACGATGATCGCCCGGTCGGCGTCGCCGCTCGTGCGCAGCAGGTAGCAGTTCTCCTGCACCGGACCGACGGTGAGCATGCGGACGTCCATCGCCCTCAGGCCTCCTTCTTCGGCTTGCCGGCCTCGGCGCGCGCCTTCGCCTGCTTGGCCTGGCGGCGGCGGTAGAGCCACAGGTCGGTGTAGTAGCTCAGCGGCACGTAGAGGACCAGCAGGACCGCGGCGAGCGACAGCACCTGGCTTGCCGGCTGCTTGAACAGCAGCACGAGCAGGGCGACGAAGAAGACGACTGCGACCAGCGAGCGGTTGATCGCCCCGCGCCAGGTCGGCGGCTTGCTGAAGCGATCCTCACGCGTCGGGCGCCCGCCGCGCTTCGCGGTGCCCCCCTTGGCGCCGGCCTTGCGCTCGTCGTCGGTGGGCTTGCGACCCGTGCGTCCCCGCGTCTCGACGATGCCGGCCGCGTTGCCTCGGTGCTTCGTGCGCCGCTTCTTCTTGGTCTGCGCCATGGGCGTACAAGCGTAGATGGTTTGCGCTCACCGCCCACTGTGCTCGAGCGCGTCCTCGATCGTGGCGCGGTTGCGGCACGTGAGGCCGGCCGGGAAGCCGGCGAACGCCGCGCGCGGCGCGAGCCCGACGAGCTCGGTCTCGGCGACCGGGGCGTGCCGGGCGACCGTCTCGACGACCTCCGCGAGGCTGACGCTCAGCGGGTCCTCGATGTTCATCGACACCTGCGCCACCGCGCCGCGGCCGGCGAGCTCGAGGCCGATCGCTCGCAGCCCCGGGATGCCGTGGTCGCCGCCCTCGCGGATCAGCGCCGCGATGTGCCGCGCGTCGTCGCCGGTCGCGGGCGGCGCGAGCTCGACGTTGAAGGCCACGAGCGGCGGGCGCGCCGCGACGAGCGCCGCGCCCGCGCCGGGGTGCGGAACCGGCGGCCCGAAGTCCGGGCACAGCTCGCCGGCGCGCATGCGCCGCGTCAGCTCGGCCGGCCCGCCGTAGCGCAGTTCGGCTCGCGTGCGGCCGCCGGCAAGCACGCCGTACAGGAAGACCGGGAGCGCGAGCTCGTCGGCGAGCATGTCGGCCACGACGAGCGCCTCGGCGCACGCGGCGCCGCGCCGGTCCCGGTCGAGGTGCACGACCGGGACGACGTCGATCGCCCCCACGTGCGGATGCAGGCCGTGATGCCGGTGCAGGTCGATGCGCTCGACGGCGACCCGCGCCCCCGCGAGCAGCGCCGGCGCGAGGCGACCCGGAGCCCCCGCGAGCGTGAAGACGGCGCGGCCGTGATCGGGGTCCACGTGCGGCTCGGCGAGCACGACGGCACCGGGCGCCGACGCGAACGCCGCCCCGATCGCCGCGAGCACGGCGGCATCGGTCCCCTCGGACACGTTGGGAACGGCCATGAGCGTCCGGTCCGCCATCACGGCGAGAGCCTACGCGCGCCGCTATCCTGCCCCCTCCCCGCCGGAGTAGCTCAGTCGGTTAGAGCAGCGGAATCATAATCCGCGTGTCGGGGGTTCGAGTCCCTCCTCCGGCATCCTGGAACGTCCCGCATACCGGCTCCTTTCGGCTGTGCGCGAGGAGTGCGCGGGGTCAGTGTAAGGGCGTTTGTGTCCCGGATGTGTCCCGAAGCGCCAGCGACGAGCCGCCGCGTGGCGGACCCGCGAACACCCCGGCTTCACGAACTGCGTAGCGGGCGGAGGGCCTCGCCTTCGCGGGTACATCGCAGCTCACGAAACGCAGTTGCGGTCGTCGTTCGGCGAGTTCGCATCTAGCTGACCGACGTTGTCGCCCGAAGTTGTTCGGCTGGCGGTGAAGCATCTGCACCGAACACTTTCAACTGCCGGCATCCGTGGTGAGCGCGCATCACGCCCGCCCCGGAGCCCGATGCGCCCGCACCAGGTCTCGAGATCTGTGCGGAGGAAGCGCACCTGCCGGCCGACGCGCACGCATGGAAGCCGACCGTCCCACACCGCCTCGTAGACCCACGAGGGCCGAACCGAGAGCAGCGCCGCCGCATCCGCAGCCGTCAGCAACGGCTCGCCCAGCGACACCGACCGGGCATCGACCGACAACCGACCCGATGAACGTCGGGCACAGTCCGTCGTCGCTCGACCCGAGTGACGGTCGCGTATCCGGGTAGACACCGCATCTGCAAGTGCAAGGGTGTGCCGGGTCGTTGGGCCTGTGTGCTCGCGACGCCGTGGAGTGCTCCTGTGTGGCGGCGTTGCCGGACGCTGCGGGCTGCTGCTTCGCGACCAAGTGATGGTGGGCACGGCTCGAGTTCGCGTGAGGGTGCTCAGGGAGGCGGGCCGGTGAACGGGCCTGGTCCGATGGGCCTGTTGCCGCAGTTCGGCGCACGCCTGCAATTCGTCCGAGGCGCGAGCGCGGCGAATGCCAGCTTCGCCCCGCCTGAGGTGGCCAAAGCGGGATCTTGACAGGTGCCGTGCGCGGGTGGGGTTCCCGACCACCGACATGACACAAGCCGGACCTCGATGCGGTGCTCACAGGAGAAGTGCAAAGCATGAGTGATATGTAACTGGTATGCGCACCCGCATTCCTGCGCACCGCTGCGCACCAGTTCGCACGGTTGCACACCTGTTGGACCGCCCGCGACGGCCGGCCCATTGGGGCGAACGGTTCAACAGGTGAGAAACGGCCAGCGTTCATCGGGCGCCGGCGCGAGCGCATACCGGCTCGAATTGCGCCTTCCGAGGGCTCGCATGAGCCCGTGCAGTTCGGGGCACGGGCATGCTCGGAGGCTGGCAGGCATGCGTGCGTAGTCGGCCCGTCCGGATCTGCGGACGGGCACCGATTCGCGGCTTGGCGGGGTCTGTCAGCGTCGACGTCCCCAAGCCGGGAGTACCCATTGCACCGCCCCGTTCTACTCGCCGCTCTAGTCACCACCAGTCTGCTTGCCGGCGGCCCCGTTGCCCAGGCGACGGAACCCGCCAGCCCCACGCCCCCAACCGGCCGGGCAGCCTCGGGCCCGTCGGATGTCTGCGGCGTCGTCACCGGTGTCGGCCGCCCCTCCCGCACATTCCGGCTGCGGACCGTCACCGGCCGTCGCATCGCGTTCAAGGTGACCGCCGCCACCCACTACATCCACCTGTCGGGCTTTGCGGCCGTGAAGGTCGGACGGCGCCTTGAGGTCTACTACCGCCGTTCCGGCTCCACGCGAAGGGCAACAAGCCTGGAGCCCTACAGAACCTGCGATCGCAGCTAAGAGGCCCAAGGGCCTGTGCAACCGGCGCGCCCGTGGTTCGACCTTCCGTCGAGCGCCGTTCCCTTCACGTACCGACACGGAGGTCCGCTGTGCGTTGTTCCCTGACGGCCGGTTCTACGAACCGTCTAGGTACAGAGACGTTCACCGCCGCGGCGCCAGCAAGGGCCGCGGCGGTGCTTGGTGGTGGTTGACGGCCGGTCCGTAGCTTCCCCGGACAAGCTGGTCGGACCCGCGCGGTTGGCGGTGATGGTCCGTACGCATACGGTCGGACGATGAGCCTGACTGACGCCCAGGAGGTCGTTCCCGCTGCATCGGCAGGGGATGTGCTGGTTCGGCTGGAGGGCGTCGGGCGGCGCTACCAGGTGGGTGGGAGCGAGGTCATCGCGCTTGCCGGCGTGTCGCTGGAGGTGCGGGCGGAGGAGCTCATCGTGGTGCTCGGCCCGTCGGGGTCGGGGAAGACGACGCTGCTGAACATGATCGGTGCGCTGGACTCGCCGACGGACGGCCGGGTCCTGGTGGCCGGGCACGACATCACGGATGCCTCGCGCAAGGAGCTCTTCGAGTTCCGTCGTCACGGCGTGAGCTTCGTGTTCCAGACGTTCAACCTGTTCCCGGCGCTGACGGCGCTGGAGAACGCCGAGTTCGGCGCGGATGTCGCGGGCCGCTCCGACCCGACCGGGGTCGCGGTCGAGATGCTCGAGCGCGTGGGGCTCGGCGATCGCCTCCGGCACTTCCCGCACGAGCTGTCGGGCGGCGAGCAGCAGCGGGTCGGGATCGCCCGGGCGCTGGCGTCGGGCAATCCGATACTGCTGGCTGACGAGCCGACAGGTGAGCTGGACTTTCAGACCGGCGTGCAGATCCTCGAGCTGTTGCACGCTCAGGCACACACGGGCCGTGCCGTCCTGATCGTCACGCACAACCGCGAGATCGCCCGTGTCGCGGACCGCGTCGTCGAGCTCTCCAGCGGGCGCGTCGTGCGGATCGGTCCGCCCGAGGGCGGTCAGGTCGAGATCTCTGACCTGCGCTGGTGAGCGATGGGCCGCTGGCATCGACAACGGCTGTGGATTCGCTGGGCGATGCGCGATGCCCGACGGCATCGCTTCCAGGTGTTGTCGATCGCACTGCTGCTCGCACTCGGCGTCGGGATGTTCGCGGCCATGAGCAGCATGTCCGTCTGGCGGGTGGACTCCGCGGACAGCAGCTTCGCCGCGCTGCGGATGCACGACCTGCGCTTCTCGCTCGTGGAGGGCAGCACCGCTCCCGAGGGACGGCTGCGCTCGGCGCTCGCCCGCAGCGGAGCGCGCGCTGACGTCGCGGCGGCCGCCGAGCGGCTCGTCGTCTCAACGCAGGTCGATGCCTCCACCAGGGGCCGCACGATCATCGTGCCGGGCCGCATCGTCGGCACACCGGTGGGCGCCGCGGTCGACACGCTCGACGTGCGCCGAGGACGTCCGCCCGCCGCCGGGACCGGCCGTCCAGCGGTCGCGCTGGAGTACAACTTCGGGCGCGCGCATTCCCTGCCGGCGGCGGGTGCGCTCACGTTGGCCGGCGGGCAGCGGGTCGCCTATACCGGCCAGGTGCTCGCGCCGGAGTACTTCGTCGTTACGGCGCCGGGTGCCGACTTTGGAGCCGAGTCGACGTTCGCGGTCCTCTTCGCGCCGCTGCCCACCGCCCAGGCGCTCGCGGGCCAGCCCGGGCGTGTCAACCAGCTGGTGCTGCGACTGCGCCCCGGCGCCGACGCTGCGGTCGTCCAGGCGCAGGTCTCGCGCGCCCTGCGCGCGACCATTCCGGCGACCGGCTTCACGGTCACGGCGCGCGCGAAGGAGCCGGCGCATCGGATGATCTACAAGGACGCGGAGGGCGATCAGCAGATGCTCGACATCTTCGCCTTCCTGATGCTGGCGGCGGCCACGTTCGCGGCGTTCAACCTGATCAGCCGCACTGTCGAGGCGCAGCGCCGCGAGATCGGGATCGGCATGGCGCTGGGTGTGCCGCCACGGACGCTCGCCCGCCGCCCGCTCCTGCTGGGCGCGCAGATCGCGCTCCTCGGCGTGCTGCTCGGCATCCCTGTCGGCCTTGCCGCCGACGCATGGCTCGCGGGGGTCATGGACCAGTTCTTCCCGCTGCCGGTCGTGGCGTCCGCGTTCCAGACCGGCGTGTTCGTCCGGGGCGCGGTGCTCGGGCTCGTGCTGCCGGTCGCCGCGGCCGCCATCCCGGTCTGGCGCGCACTGCGGGTGTCGCCGATCGACGCGATTCAGGTCGGCGCCCGCGCCGCGCGCAGCAGTGGGCTGGCCTGGCTGGTCAAGGGCCTGCGCATACCGGGCGGCGCCCTGTCCAACCTGCCTCTGCGCAACGTCCTGCGCACGCCGCGGCGCACGATCATGACGCTGCTGGGGATCGCAGCGGTCGTGACGATCGTCATGGCGATGGCGGGCACCATCGACTCCTTCGACGCAACCCTCCAGGCCAGCCGCAACGAGGCGCTCGCCGGATCGACGCAGCGCCTGACCGCCGATCTCACCACGGTGCAGCGCCGCGACAGCGCGACGGTGCGAGGCGTGACCGGCGCCGCGAGCGTCGGAGCAAGCCAGCCGTCGCTGCGCTTGGCCTCCACCCTCGTGGCGGGCCGCCGGCAGCTCGACGTGGCCCTGGAGATCGTGGCCGATCGTCGGCCGCTCTGGCAGCCGACGGCCGAGACCGGGGCGCTGACCTCCGGCAGGCCGGGCCTGCTCATCGCGCGCCGCGCCGCCGACACGCTCCACGTCACGGTCGGTGACCGCGTGCAGGTGGTCCATCCCGTCCCGACCGGCCCCCGAACCTTCCGGCTGGTCCGGACCGCTCTGCCCGTCACCGGGATCCACACCAGTCCGCTGCGCTTCCTCGCCTACACGAACAGCGAGGGAGCAACGGCGCTCCACCTCTCCGGCCTGATCAACCGCCTGTCCGTCGTCCCCGCAGCGGGGCGATCCGCCGACGACGTCAAGGCCGAGCTGCTGCGTCGTCCCGGGATCGCCGCGGTGCAGGGCGCGGCGGCGACCACGGACGCGGTGGACAGGACCATGGAGCAGTTCAACGAGATCCTCGCTGTCACCGTCCTGATCGCGGCCGCCATGGCGCTGCTCATCGCGTTCAACGCCACCGCGATCAACACCGACGAGCGCACCCGCGAGCACGCGACGATGTTCGCGCACGGCGTCTCGGTCCCGCGGGTCATGCGCGGCGAGATCATCGAGGCGCTCCTCATCGGCACCCTCGGCACGATCGTTGGAGTGGCCGCCGGTCACGCGGTACTCACCTGGATCCTCACGAGCAACATGCCAGAGACGATGCCCGACCTCGGCCTCGTCAACGCCGTGGCGCCCGGCACCTACGCGATCGCCGTCGCCGCCGGAATACTCGTCGTCGGCGTCGCACCGCTCCTCACCCTGCACCGCCTGCAGCGCACGGACCTCTCCGGCTCGCTGCGCGTCGTCGAGTAGTCGCCCAGCTCACGCCCACAGCCGGGGCGAGCGTGTGCGCTTCCGGGGGCCGGTCCGTCCTACACCACGTGCGTCAGTGCGTAGGCGATCCATGCGGCGGCGACGACGAGGACGAGCCCGACGCTCACCTGGCTGCCGTAGCGTCGCCCGCCGGTGGTGCGGGCCACGATCGCCTTGACCACGGCGTTGGCGGTGAGCGCCGCGAGGATCGGGACGGCCGCCGCCTGGGCGGTGATGTTCGCGTCGGCGACGAAGCTCGCTGCTGACGCGGATGCCGCGTGCGGGTCAGCGAGCCCCGCGGCAGCCGTTCCCACCGTGATGCCGGTCTTCCCGAGCCAGTGCTCGAGCGCAGCGCTCAGCACGGTGACGGTGGCGATCAGCGCAGCGAGGAGCACCGGCACCTTCAGGTCGAACGCGTGGCCCTCCTCGAGCTGGCGAGGCGCCGGAGATCGCGCCGCGCGACCCGCGAACAACAGGCCATACGCCGCGGCGACGACGGCGCCGACGCCGAGTGGCACCGCCAGCTCGCCCAGCGCTGCCCTGCTCGTGGCACCCACGACGATCATCATCTGGATCAGCGTGGCGATCGTCGACAGCACCGCGGCCGCGACCGCATGACGGCTGAGCGCCGGCTCCTCGGACGCCCTGCCGCCCATCGTGGCGATCGTCGCGGTGCTGGAGACGAATCCCGACGCGAACCCGGCGATCGGCAGACCGAGGCGAGGGCCGACGATGCGGACCGCGACATACCCCAGTCCGTTGATCGCGCCGACGATGACGACGAGGCGCCAGATCGTGAACGGGTTCAGCGCGTCGTACGGACCGACCTGGGTGTCGGGCACGAGCGGGAGGACCACGACGGCCGCCACGAGGAACAGCAGCGCGTCGTGAAGCTCGTGCTCGGTGAGCACGTCGCGCACAAGGTGATGCAGCTGCCCGCGCCACGCGAGGAGCAGCGTCACGACCACGGCGAGCGCGGCGGCGAGCGCCAGGTCGCGCTGGGTCAGCGCGCCGAGCACGAATGCGACGACGAGCGAGACCTCGGTGGTGATTCCCGGGTCGTCATGCTGACGCTGTGCGTAGCCGACCAGGGCCAGAGCTGCCACGAACACGCCGGCCACCGTCACCGCCACGGGGCCGGCGAGACGCATACTCGCGGCGCCGAGGAGCGAGACCAGCGCAAAGGTCCTGATCCCGGCCGCCTCACGCCCCGGGCCGCTGCCCTTGTGGCGCTCACGCTCCAGGCCGATCAGCAGGCCGATGCCGAGCGCAACGGCGAACTCGGCCGCCGCTCCCCCCACCTCAGACGGTCCCTCGAACCCTGGCCTGCTGAGGAGCGGGTTCGCTCGGAGCGGTTCCCCCCACCGTCCGCCTACCTGGGGTCGTGGCGTTCAAGGCCGTCGGGGAGGTGGACGGCGTCCAAGAGGGCGGGGGCCTGGGCGTCCCAGTGCAGCTCGTCGCGGAGCCGGAGCCGGAAGGCGTCGGTGGCGGCGGCCTCGCCGTGCACGACGCTGGCTCCCCAGCGGGGCACCGGGGTCTGTGAGAGCCAGGCGATGAGTTCGCCGCCGTCGGCGTGGGCGGACAGGCTGTCGATCTGCTGCACCTCGGCTCTGATCGGGATGTACTGGCCCCAGATCTTGATGCGGGTGGCTCCGTTGACCATGACGTCGCCGCGGGTGCCCACGGCCTGGTAGCCGGTGAAGAGCACGGTGTTGCGCTGGTCGGGAAGGAGCTGCTCGAGGTGGTGGAGCACGCGTCCACCGGTGGCCATGCCGCTGGCGGCCAGCACGATCATCGGCCCGTGCAGCGTGTTGAGCTCCTTCGATTCCTCGACCGTGCGCACGAACCGCACGCCGTCGCGCATCCGGCGACACTGCTCCTCGGACAGCTTGTGTTCGTCGCGCAGCTCGAGGAACAGGTCGGTGGCCTCGACCGCCATGGGACTGTTGAGGTAGGTCGGCACGTCCGGGATGCGGCCCGTCAGCTTGAGCTCGGTCAGCAGGTGCAGGACGGCCTGGGCTCGCCCGACGGCGAACACCGGCAGCAGCAGGACGCCGCCCCTCTGCATGGTGCGGTTGACGGCGGCCTCGAGCTCGTCGGACGGATCGGCGTCTCCATGGGATCGGCTGGCGTAGGTCGACTCGGTGACGATGTGGTCTGCGGCCGGCAACGGCTCGGGCGGCCGCATGATCGGGTCGTCGGGGCGTCCCACGTCGCCGGTGAAGCTGACCGACGCCCGGCCGTCGTCCAGGCGGACCGACGCCGAGCCGAGGATGTGGCCGTTGGGAGTGAGCAGCGCGTCGATGCCCGGCGCCGGCGTGAACGCGGCACCTGCCGGCGTGGGGCGCAGGTGCTTCAGGCACCGCCCGGCGTCGTCGGTGGTGTACAGCGGCAGCGCCGGCTTGTGACGGCTCGAGCGGCGCTTGTTGGCGATGCGCGCTCCCTCCTCTTGCAGGTGGGCCGAGTCGAGCAGCAGCACGCGGGCGAGCGCGGCGGTGCCCCGCGTGCACCAGATCTTGCCGGCGAAGCCATCGCGGACCAGCGCCGGCAGGTAGCCGGAGTGGTCGATGTGGGCGTGGGTGAGCACCACCGCGTCGATCGAGGCAGGATCGACGGGGAACGGGGACCAGTTCAGCTCACGCAGCCGCTTGATTCCCTGAAACAGCCCGCAGTCCACGAGGACACGCTGGCCTTCGCTCTCGCAGAGAAAGCGCGAGCCGGTCACCGTCTCGGCCGCACCCAAGAAGGTGACGGTCATCCCCTCGACGCCCATGCAGCCGGACTCTGGCAGATCGAGTAGAGCCGATCCCCGGTCAGGTCGTGGTTCGCTGCGGCACCTGAGAATCCGGAAACGATGCGAAAGGGCGCTTGTGCCTTCACCCGGCAGGAGCGTATGCACGCGAGCAGCACGAATCGCCCTGTTGCTGCGCGGCGCGCGATGGGCAGTTGCTTGCGGAGCGTGCCGGAACTCGTGGTGGTCACCCACGCGACGTGGCCGGCCTCGCTGCGGGGCGGGCCGATCAGCAGCTCGACACGTGTCCGGCGAGGCCAGTGCCGGCCCGTCACCATGATGCTGCCGCCGCGAAGAACGACCTTGGGCGACACGGCGACGGACGGCGCCACCGCGGACATCGCTCCAGCGGTCGCGGGGAGGAGAAGCGCGCCGCTGACGACGCAGCACAGAACGGGAACACTGCGCATGGACCGATCCTGACCACTCCGCGCGTATTGGCCATCCGGCTCAACACGAACTCGGAGGGCGTAGTTGACCGCAGGCGCCGCTGCGCCCAGCGAATGCCGAGCGGGTGTCCGGCGGCCTTCCCCGCCCTCACAGCACGGAGCGACAAGTCGAGGTAGGGTCGCTCCGCTCAGGACGAATTGCAGGCGCGCGCCGAACGGCCCCGGGCCTCGCTTGGTCAGCGCGTCCCGCGGCAGGCGGACCTGACGCGATCCATTCGGACAGCGGCGTCGGCGGCATCGTGGTGCGGCGCGTTGGGCGCCGAACATCGGCTGGCAAGGAGCGAGTGGGCGTCATGGTCGTCCGGGCGCTCGCTGCACGCGAACCCAGTCCTCCAGGTCCGAGCGCAGGAAGCGCACGTGGCGACCGACGCGCACGCAGGGAAGCCGGCCGTCCCGGACCGCCTCGTAGATCCACGAGGGCCGGACCGAGAGCAGCGCCGCGGCATCCGCGGCCGTCAGCAAGGGCTCGCCGAGCGAGACCGGTGTGGCATCGACCGGCAAGCGCAGCTGACGAATCGCGGACACATCACTCAGTCGTGCGAACAGCACTTCCACCCACCCCCCAGTTCGCCCCTGGCGCAGATCCCAACCAGTGCCATCACCGGCCGCCCTTCAGCTCGCACGCCGCGATCCCTCGAGCGCCAGGCACCCACGCGATGCCCCTGGCTCGCGCCTCCCCGACCCTGCTCGAGATTCGAAGCCCACAACCCGGCACGCAGTTGCATTCATTGAATGCGAGTAGCGTTGTAACGATGCCTGGCAGCAGGGTCACACGCGTGGGCGTCGACGACGAGACCTGGCAGGCCTTCCGCCAGCTCGCCCTCCTGCGCGGGATCCCGGTCTCCGACTACCTCGCAAGACTCGACCGCGAACTCGCCCGCCGCCCCGAATCCAAGGCACGGCTCCTAGCGCTCGACGCCCCACCAGAAGAGCAAGCGCTCGCGGCGCTCAGCGACGCCCGCGACGCCCTCCTGGAACTCGACGACATCGCCGGCCGCCTGGCCCGCTCCGCCTACGAACGCGGCGCCACCTGGAAAGACATCGGCTCGAGCCTCGGCACCAGCGCCGACTCCGCGCAGCAGTTCTTCGGACGGCGCCGCGAACGATGACCCACGAGCTGCTTTGACGTCGGATCGGCTCTGGTTCCCTCTGGTTCACCCATCCAGTGTCAGCTGAGTCAGCCGCGTACCTTCCCCACTCGCCGCCGCGACCACCCCCGTCGCCTTCTCCAGCACCGCGCTGAGCTTCGCCGCAGCGTCGTGCTGCGGCACGTGATGCACGTAGATCATCGTCGTCGAGATGTCCGCGTGCCCCATGTACGCCTTCACGTCGGTCAGCGGGAAGACCTGGACGGCGAGGGTCCCGAACGCATGGCGCAGATCGTGGAAGCGGATCCGACGCAGGCCGGCCCGCTCACGCGCCAGGTAGAACCGCCGCCGCAGCGCCGAGCCATCCATGAAGTCGCCGGCCTCGTTGCAGAACACGAGATCGCGATCGGACGTGAACCGCTCGCGACGGCTGAGCCCATCGAGCACGGCGGCGACCTGGTCGATCATCGGAACGCTGCGGACACGACCGGACTTGGGCATCCCCTCCTCGTCCGCGGTGTACGAGCGGCGCACGTGCACAAGCCGTTTCTCGAAGTCCGCGTCCCGCCAGCGCAGCGCGAGCAACTCCCCGAGCCGCAGCCCCGTGTAGGCAGCGACCCGGAAGATCGCCGCGTCCTGCGGCGAGCCGGCCGCGCGCCCAAGCGCCTCGACCTCGGTCGGCGAGAGCACGCGGAAGTCGCCCGAGCGGCGGATCGGCTGGCGCTCGACGCTCGCCACGACGTTGACCGCCAGGCCGTGGCGGCGCTGCGCGCGCTTGAGGATCCCGTGCAGCATCACGAGGTACTTGTTGACCGTCGCCGGCGCGAGCCGCTCCTTGTGGACGAGCTGCTCACGGAAGCACTCGACCGCCGCGACCGTGATCCAGTCGATCGGCACCTGGCCGTCGCGGAACGCGGGCAGCAGCTTGGTCCGCAGCGCGCGGCGGTAGTCGCGGATCGTCGATGGCCGGCGCTGGCGATCGACCTCGAGATACTCGATCCACTCCTCGGCAGCCTGAGCCAACGTGACCAGCTTCGACCTCGCGCGCTTCGCAGGGATCCGCCCGGCGCGCGCGGTCGCGAGGATCGCGTCGAGCTCCCGCTGGGCCCCGACCTTCGTCAGATTTCCCTCGGGTGGGCGCCCTCGGCCGACGTACGCGCGCCCAGGAGCTTCTGGTGCTGGCCGTCGGCGTCACGCCACTTGGCCATCCAGCGCTCGCCGGACTTGCGCCGCATCCGGAAGACGTGACCACTGACCGGCGGTTCGGGCGAGAACGAGGCCATCGTTCTCTCAGTCGGCCCAGCGCCCGATCCACCCCCCTGCTGTGTCCCGAAACCTGTCCCCGACTCATCAGATCGAGCCTGATACAACTCTATCTGGTCTGAGAGAAGGTCCTGTAAATCGCCCCTTTTCGAGGCGCCCCGGATGCGATCATAATCCGCGTGTCGGGGGTTCGAGTCCCTCCTCCGGCACTCTCTGAAAGCCCCGCAGCAGCGGGGTTTTCGCATTCTCGGAGCAGCGGCGTTGTGGCGCGTCGCCGCTCGGGTGTCACCAAAGTGTCACCGAGGCAACGTTCGAGGGGGCCCTGATCGGCCGAGGCGACCGCAGCGACGCTGGCTTGGATCATGTCGGGGCTCCGCGCGTCGCGGCGCGCCCGACAACGCTGATAGCGCGACGACGCGCAGTGGTGGCCCATCGCGTGCGCCGGGTCCTCAGGCGCCGACAGAACGCGACGGTCTACGTCGATGCGGCGGAAGGCGCAATCGGGTTCGACGCCTCGGCCATGATCACGGTCCAGCGCCAGCCACCGCCAGGCGATGCGCCTGCCTCGGACTGGAACCGCTGGATGATCCAGCGCACCGACGACATCGAGCGTGAACACCGGGACGCGACCGGGCAGGTCGCCCAGAACCTCGACCGGATCCGCGCGACGCACGCGGCAAGCCTCGACGCGATCGAGCGGGCAGCCGAAGCGGAGCGCGAAGCTCAGCGCCTACGTGACGCAGGGTCGCTGCGCATCCAGTGGCGCGGTCTGTTCCTGATCGGCGTCGGCGCGGTTCTCAGCACGTGGTCGAACCTTGTGTGACCAAACGGAAGCGGGGCGACGCCCGACCTAACGCCGCTTCAGATCGGGCTGGCCATCCGGCGGAGGACTGTGACCGCCCCCGGATCGTGCGGGAGCACGTCGATTGCGGCGAGAGCCAGGCGCTGATCATCGAGTGTCAGCCGACGCTCTGCCGCCAGGCGGCGAAGCAGACGCCCAGCCGCGCGCGGGTACAAGCGACACTCCCGTTGATGCTCCCACGCCGACGCGTACGTTCGGTTTCTGACTCACCGCCACCGCACGGTGGTTCAGCCGCAAGTTGGTGCACTGAACCACGGTCGTGACCCGGCTGTTGGCCGGTCATCCTCACGGCGTGCGTGTAACCCGCGTCATCTGCTCTCTGGTCCTCTTCGCCGTCGTCCTTTCGGTCGGTCCAGCGCCTGCTCGGGCGAGCGATGAAACCACCGTCACCAGCGACCCCGCCGCCGTTGAGGTGCACGCTGCGGCAGGCGCGGTGGCGTGGCTGACCGGTATCTACACATGGCCGCTTCCGACCGCCGATGCCGTTGTGCTCCCCAGCGGCGCGTCGTTCGACCGCAGCTGGACCGGGCCCCGCGCGTACGACGTCGACCTCGGCATCGACGCGCATGGCTTCACCGTCCTTACGTACGCGCGGTGCGAGTTCCCTACCGGCTGCTCCTGGTACTCCCACGCCGCCAACGCTTGGAACGCCCCTGATCAGCGGCTCTCGCCGCCGACGCGTCGGAGGTGCCTGACCCTCGCCGTGGCCCTGTGGCGGGCGACGACTGCCTCGGTGCTCGGGTGTCCGCGCGCCACGGTCGTGCTCGCGCGGACCGGCCACCGGGTGCGAACCGTGAACGTCGGCGGGATCGCGCAGTTCTTCACGTTCGATCTGGCCGGCGACCGGGTTGTGATCTGGGGCCGTGTGAGTCAACACA
The DNA here is from genome assembly GCA_963809525.1 of uncultured Solirubrobacteraceae bacterium. Taxonomy (GTDB): domain Bacteria; phylum Actinomycetota; class Thermoleophilia; order Solirubrobacterales; family Solirubrobacteraceae; genus F1-60-MAGs163. Next base: position 300,015 of record CAWEJY010000008.1, read on the forward strand.
CGGAGGTTGCCCGGGTGGCCCGCTTCGGCACACGACCATGCCACGCGGACCTCTTCTCATTGACAGACTATCCGGAGAACCTCGAGCCGAACCTCACGTGGAGCATCGCCCCGGCCATCAGCACGACACGCGTCGCCTGGGGCTCCGCGATCCTCGGACACGGAACCGACCAGCAGCGCCTTACCGTCGCCCGGCTCGACCCCGCCTGCTCGCTGCACGCTACCCAGACCATCGTGACGCCGACACCACCACTCCAGCATCAAGCGACGCTCGCGCTCGACGGCCCATGGCTCTACATCGCCCACGGCACCACGCCAGGGGTCGTGCGGTTGCCAGCCGACGGATAACCCGTCAGCCCCCGGTTCCCCCTCATTCTGCGGCCGCTCAATCCAGTCTCACCGGGAGGGGCAGGGGCACCCCCGACGAGGCGGACAACACTGGGAGAGCCAGCTCACAGCCATCCGGAGCGCTTGAAGCGCCGGTACAACAACAAGCACAGCAGCAAGGTGATCGCGAGCACGAGCGGGTAGCCATAGCGGTAGTGCAGCTCCGGCATGTGGTCGAAGTTCATGCCATAGAGGCCGAAGACCATGGTCGGGACCGCGAGGATCGCCACGACCGCCGAGATGCGCCGCATGTCCTGGTTGTCTTGCATCTGAAGCTGGGTGAAGTTCGCGTGCAGGACGCTCGTGAGTAGATCGTCGAATGACTGGATGCGCTCGGCGTCGCGGACGAGGTGGTCTTGAACGTCGCGGAAGTACGGTGCTGTCCGCGGGTCAAGCGGCAATCCGGCCTCGTTGGTCGCCAGCCGCTCTAGCGGCCCGAGTAGGGGATGCACGGCGCGCTTGAACTCGAGCACCTCGCGCTTGAGTTTGTAGATGCGCTCCCCCGGGTTGTGGGCGCCGGATGAGAAGACCTGCTGCTCGATCTCTTCGACGTCGACCGCGAAGCCCTCGATGACGGCCTCGTAGTCGTCCACGATGCGATCGGCGATCGCGTACAGGACCGAGCTCGGCCCGATGCTCAGCAGCTCGGGCTGTGCCTCCAGATTGCGCCGGACGCCCTTGAGCGGACTGCCCTCGCCGTGGCGCACGACGACGACGAAGCGCTCGCCGAGGAACACCATCAGCTCGCCGATCTCGACTAGCTCGTCGTGGTCGACATAGCGCGCGGTCTTGAGCACCATGAACAGCGAGGCGCCGAAGACGTCGAGCTTCGCCCGCTGGTGTGCGTGGACCGCGTCCTCGACCGCCAGCGGGTGGAGCTTGAAGTGCTCGGCGACGGTCTCGATCACGGCCGGACTGGGGTCGTGCAGGCCGATCCACACGAACCCGTCCTCGCAGGCGTCGGCTTGTCCGAGCGCCGTCTCGAGCTCGACCATCCCGCCACTGCGCTGCCCGCCGATGTACAGGCCGCAGTCCACCACCGCAGCCCGCACTTCGTCCGGACTCAGGTGTGACTTGTCATGCGTCTCACCCACCTGCGACCCCGCCGGTGCCCGCGACCCTCGCCGCGGCAGCGGGAACCAGAACGAGCCCTCGGGACACACGTTTCAAGCATAGACCCACTGGGACCACAGGCCCGACATTACGCACGTCGGCACGCCGGCAGAATCGCATCCCCAGCCTCGCGCGTCGGTTTCCGACTGTCCCACGCAAGTTTCGTGGAGCTCGTGGCACGCTGACGTCTTCACCGCCGCTACATGCCGACTCACGCCGCCGGTCCGGCGCGCCATTCTGGGATGGACCGCCACCCGCCGACGATTCTTAGCGAGCTGAGTCAGACGCGCCAAGCCAGCGGGGACCCGCATATGCGTCTCGTCGAACTCGCTCAAGGCTTGCCGAGCAATGCCACGAGGTCCGTATGGGCGAGTGCGGTCTTCGCGACAAACGGGGAGCCGCCGTCGCGCGGCGCGGCGCCGGTGTCGCTCGACGTCAGGAGGATGCGCAGCGCGGGATGCGCGGCGCGCAGCTCGGCGGCGAGCGTCACGCCATTTCCGTCCGGCAGGTTGACGTCGAGCAACAGCGCTTCTGCGTGGAGTCCGATGACGGATCCGCGCGCCTCGGCTGCTGTCGCGACCGCTCCCGCGATCGCGTACCCCGAGCCGGACAGAAGCGTCCGCGCGACGGCACGGAACGCCTCGTCGTCGTCGACGATCAGTACGCGAAGTGGCACGTGTGCAGGCTGCCGCGTCGCGATGCCCGGAGCAATAGGGCAAACCCCACGGCTCACGGGCGACGCAGGTACTCGAGGACCGCCAGGACCACGCGATGGTCCTGCCCGGTGTGATGCAGGCCAAGCTTGCTGAAGATCGCCGTGACATGGCGCTCCACCGCCGCGACGGTGACGACGAGACGGTCGGCGATCCCCTGGTTGGACAGGCCCTCGGCCATCAGGCTCAGGACCTCGCGCTCCTTGGGCGTCAAGGTGTCGAGCGGATCGTCGACGCGCCGGCGGCCGACCATCTGCTGCACGACGTCGGCGTCCAGCGCCGATCCACCTCGCGCAACGCGGCGGACCGCATCGGTGAGGGTGGCCAGGTCACCGAGGCGGTGCTTCAGCAGATAGCCGACGCCGTCCGCGCGCTCTCCCACAAGGTCGACCGCGTAGCGCGCCTCGAGGAACTGCGAGAGCACCAGGACACCGACGTCCGGCAACTCTCCGCGGATCAGCTTCGCCGCGCGAAGCCCATCGTCCGTGCCGTCCGGGGGCATCCGGATGTCGGTCACCACGACCTCGGGCTTGTGCGCGCGCCTTGCGAACGAGATCGATCGCGTCGCCGGCGGTGGCGACGACTTCGAAGCCCGCCTCGCTCAGCACGTGCGCGACCCCGTGCAGGATCAGTGGCTGGTCGTCGCCGACGACGATCCGCAGCGGCTCATCCCCTGCGCCGTTGCTCACGGCTGCGCTTCCAGCGGAAGCTCGATGCGCAGCCGCGTGCCGTGCGCGCGCCGGCTGTGAAGCGTCAGGCTGCCGTCGAGGGCGCTCACGCGGTCGTGCAGGCCTGCGAGGCCTCCGCCGGGCTTGTCGACCGCTCCGCCGTCCCCTCCTCGCCTCGATCGCTCGCACCCTCGCGGTCGCCGCGTTCCTCGTGTCCGGCTCGACCGGCTGGGTTCGCGGGCTGCTCGTGGTCACATACTGGGCGATCCCGGTTTCGATCATCGTCGGGCTGCTGCGAGCGCGGGCCTACGATGCCACGGCACTGGAGCGGCTCGTCGACGGTCTCCGGTCCCGACCGGGGCCGGCTGAACTGCAGGCGGTCGTGGCCGGGGCGCTCGGTGATCCGACACTCGAGATCGCCTACTGGCTCCCGGAGGCCAGAACGTACACTGGCACCGACGGCCTGCCGGTCGAGCTCCCCGCCGAGGATTCCAGTCGCGCCGTGACGCGTGTCGCGGCCCCGGACGGGGAACCGGTCGCGGCACTCATTCACGATCCGGCGCTGCTCGATCATCCCGAGCTGCTCCAGGCGCTCACCTCGACCTCGGCCAGGGCGCTCGAAGCCAACGGTCTTGAAGCTGCGGTCGCCGCAGCGCGCGCCGGGACGATCACCGCCGTCGACGCCGAGCGGCGTCGCATCGAACGTGACCTCCACGACGGTGCGCAGCACCGCCTCATCGCACTGCGGATGAAGCTCGGCGTCGCCGAGCGGCTGCTCGACCGGGACGCCGGCCGGGCGCAAGGCGTGCTCGACGAGCTCGGCGGCGACGTCGACGCCGCGCTCCGGGAGGTGCGTGCGCTGGCGCAGGGCATCGTCCCCCCGGCGCTCGTCGAGGGCGGCCTTGCGGCGGCGCTTGCGGCCGCCGCACGCGACGCGCCACTCCAGGTGCGGCTGCACTGTGCCGGCGTTGCGCGCCACCCACCGCAGCTCGAATCCGCCGTCTACTTCTCCTGCCTCGAGGCGCTTCAGAACGCGGCCAAGCATGCCGGGCGCGACACCACCGTGGACATCGAGCTCACCGACGACAGCGAGACCCTCACGTACCTCATCAGCGACGACGGATGCGGATTCGATCCCGCCACCGCGATCGAAGGGTCCGGGCTGCGGAACATCAGGCGCCGAGCCGAGGAACTCGGTTGGCCACGCGGTGATCACGCGGCGGGCTGGGGGTGGCGCCGACGTCCGTGGTTCCATTCCGATTCCCGCCGAGCCCGGGGTGACGCTCTGCCTTGGGCTCGGAGCATCTGCCCCTGACACAGATCCCACCCGGTGCCACCACCGGTCGCCGCTGCAGCTCTCACCCCACGGTCCCCACGAGCGCCGGGCACCGGGCACTCCCCGTCACCCCACGCGATGTCCGTCGTTCGCCCCCTCCCGTCCCCGCTCGAGAGTCGAAGCCCACAACCCGGCACACCCTTGCAGCCGGCGGCTACGACCGGCTCTCGAGCCCCTCGATGATGGCCGCGAAGGCGTGGTGCGGGTCTCGGGGCCGCTCCAGCGCGTCGATGAGCATCTGGCCATCGAGTCTCCCGCGCCGGATCCGCCGGGCTGCCGACACCAGCGAGCGACCACGACAACAACATCAACCGCACTTGACGCCACAAGCCTGGCACAGATAAGCGGGAGCCCTTCCGCGACACCCCGGCCATCGCTCGTCTGCGAGATCTGAGCATGCCGGGATAGGCTCACCCCGTGAGGCAGCGGCGGATCTTCACTCCGGATCGCCGGTTGCGTGTCTTCGTCTCCTCGACCATTCGCGAGCTCGCGCCCGAGCGGAGGGCGGCACGCGGGGCGATCTCATCGCTGCACCTCGCCCCGGTTCTGTTCGAGCTGGGCGCGCGTCCCCACGCTCCACGCGACCTCTACGCCGCCTACGTCGACCAATGCGACGTCTTCGTCGGGGTCTACTGGCAGAGCTATGGCTGGATTGCTCCGGGCGAGGAGATCTCGGGCCTCGAGGACGAGTTCGACCTCGCCGACGGCAAGCCGATGCTCCTCTATATCAAGGAACCGGCTCCCGAACGCGAGGAGCGTCTCGATGCCCTGATCCAACGCATCGAGCAGGAGGCCGGGCCTGCATACCGCACCTTCTCGTCAGCAGCCGAGCTCGCGTTGCTTGTAACCGACGACCTCGCGCTCCTGCTCACGGAGCGGTTCCATACGCACACCGACGAGCCCGAGGAGCGATCCGGGCTGCCGGCTCGCACGACGTCCTTCGTCGGACGCGATGACGAGCTGGCGCAGCTCCTGGAGCTGGTTGAGCGGAGCGACGTGCGACTCGTCACGCTGACCGGACCTGGCGGCATCGGAAAGACGCGGCTCGCCGTCGAGGCGGCGCGTCGGCTGGCCCCAGGCTTCCGCGACGGGGCGGCGTACGTGCCGCTCGACCGCCTTGCCGACGTCGAGGTCGTGCCGTCGGCGATCGCCGACGCCGTCGGGCTTGCCTCGCTCGGACCGGATCAGGAGTCGGGTCTCGTGCGCCGGCTGCGCGAGCGACACATGCTCCTCGTTCTCGACAACTTCGAGCACCTGCTGGCCGCTGCTCCTTTTGTCACGCGGCTGCTCGAGGGTGCGGGCGAGCTCGAGGTCCTCGCGACCAGTCGTGAGCCGCTGCGCCTTCAGGGTGAGCACGAGTACAGCGTTCCCCCGCTCGCCGATGCGCCGGCGCTGTTCATGGAGCGAGTCGACGCGGTCCGGTCCGGCGTTGCGTGGGATGAGGAGAACGTCCGCGTCGTCCGCGAGATCTGCCGTCGCGTGGACGACCTGCCGCTCGCGGTCGAGCTCGTCGCGGCGGGCGCACGCATGCTGCTGCCACGCGCTCTCCTCGAGCAACTCGGATCATCGCTCCACGCGCCGTCAACCGGTCGACGCGACGCCCCGGCACGCCAGCAGACGATCCGTGCCACGATCGACTGGAGCTACGAGCTGCTCGACGAACCCGAGCGCGACCTCTTCGAGCGAGTCGGAGCGTTCGGCGGCTCGTTCACCATCGAAGCGGCCCTATCGGTCGCCGGCCGGGAGGGTCCGGCGGTGCTCGCCTCGCTCTCGGCACTCGTCGACAAGAGCCTCATCGCACACGCTGCCTCGGAGTCCGAGACGCGCTTTCGCACGCTGCAGGTCGTCGCCGAGTATGCGGGCGAGCGCCTCGCCCGTCGGGCGGACGCGGACGACGTCCGGTTCCTGCACGCTACGTACTACGCGGAGCTCGCGGGAGCCGCCTGCGCCGGTCTGAGGGGAAGCGAGCAGCGAGGCTGGAAGGACGTTCTCGACCGGGAGGCCGAGAACCTCCGGCGCGCGGTCGCGCAGCTCACGCGGACCGGCCGCTTGGACGACGCTGCGCAGGTCGTGTGGTCCGTGTGGCCGTACTGGCTCGCCGGGCATTACCTCGAAGGGCAGATAATCCTCGGTGACCTTCTCATGTCTCCGGGTGAGCTTTCGGATCAGAATAGAGCTCGCCTTCGAGGTCTGAAGGGGCTATCTGCAGCACTGCTCTCCGACCAGTCGACCGCGCAAGCCGAGCTCGGAGGCGCGCTCGAGTGGCTCGAAGCGCACGACGATGGCGAGGGAAGAGCGGTTGCGCTCGTCGGACTGGGGATAGCGATCGCGCCCATCGACGCCGAGCAGGCCCAGACCTCCATGATCGAGAGCGCGCGGCTGTTCGCGAGTCTGGGCGACGCGTGGGCCGAGTCGATCGTGCTCTCCTCGCTCGGATGGCTCGCCGTTGGTCTGGGCGACTTCACGCAGAGTGACCTCATCGAGCGTGCGTACTTGCTCGCCCGCCAGGTGGATGACGAGGTCGCGACGGCGCACGCGGCAACGAACCTCGCGGAGGTGCATCTCGCTCGCGGGCGACCCGACGAGGCGCGTAGGCTACTCGACGTCGCATTCATGGCGTACGACGCCGTTCACCTCTACGACGGTCTCTCGTACGCGCTCGAGGCGGCCGCGGGGCTCGCATCGACCGCGGACCGGCCCGGGGAGGCCGCCCGTCTGCTCGGAGCAGCGGACGGCTTGCGTGACAAGGGGGCCATTCCCATCTGGGGTCCCCGCCTGACGCGGTTCGAGACGCTCGTGAGCTCAGCGCGGGCGACGCTCGGCGACGAGCTCTTCGACGCGAGATGGGAACGCGGCCGCGGGCTCGAATTCGACGCAGCGCTTGAGCGTGGGCGCCGCGCGCTTCGTCCCGACGAGCTGACCAAGATGTCGTGAGCAGCCGCGGCAGCCGAGCGGCGCGAGGTGACGAAGGGCTGTCACTCCGGCCGACCGCACAGGAAGCCGCGTGAGCGGTCGGAGATTCGCCACGGTCCGGGACGCTCTTGAGCCTGTGGCAGTCGCGGTCGGTGAGGGTCCAGCCGGCGCCCACCCCGTGGGCCGATTGTCGACTGGCGCGGGCGGGCGAGGCTCAATAGTGTCGGCTGGTAGCCGGTGGCCGAGGCCAACGCCGAACAAGGGGAACTCGAGTGCTGAACGGAGCAGAGCTTGTCAAGCCTGGCGAGGAGCGCTGGGATTCCGCGCGCGCGGCCTGGAACCTCGCCGTTGATCAAGCGCCGGCGATGGTGGCGCGACCTGGGAACGCAGACGAGGTCATCGCGGTCGTCGAGTTCGCTCGTCAGAACGGCCTGCGTGTGGCCGTGCAGGCTGAAGGGCACGGCGCAGGCCCCCTGGCCCGGCTCAGCGAGGACACGCTCCTCCTCAAGACGGGGCGCATGACCGGAGTTGAGGTCGATGCTGAGAACCGCCGCGTCCGCGTCAGCGCGGCGGCGAAGTGGCGCGACGTGAGCGCGCTGGCCTCGCCGGAGGGGCTCGCCCCGCTCGCGGGCTCCTCGGCCGAGGTCGGGGTCGTGGGCTACACGCTCGGTGGTGGCCACGGCTGGCTCGCTCGCAAGCACGGCCTGGCCTGCAACAGCGTGCTCGCGGCCGAGCTCGTCACCGCGGACGGGAAGCTCGTGCGCGCCGACCACGAGAACGAGCCCGAGCTCTTCTGGGCGCTGCGCGGCGGCGGCGGGAACTTCGGTGTCGTGACCGCGCTGGAGCTGGAGCTGTACCCCGTGCCGGAGCTCTACGCCGGCATGCTCGCCTGGCCGTGGGAGCGCACGGCGGACGTCCTCCACGCGTGGCGGGAGTGGGTTCCGGGCCTGCCCGACGAGATGGCCAGCTGGGCGCGGATCCTTCAGGTCCCGCCGCTGCCCGACATCCCCGAGCCCGTCCGCGGTCGCCAGCTTGTCGTCGTCGAGGTCGCCTACCTGGGTGGGGTGGACGCCGGCAGCGAGCTGCTGCGGGCGCTGCGCGACTTCGGCCCCGAACTCGACACCTGCGCGCCGGCTCCGCCGGCAGCGCTCGGCCACCTCCACATGGACCCCGAGGATCCCGTGCCCTCCGCGGCGCGAGGCCAGCTCCTCGACGCGCTCCCGGCGGCCGCTGTCGACGCCGTCGTCGAGGCCGCCGGCCCCGGCTCGGGCTCGCCGCTCCTGTCGCTCGAGCTGCGCCCGCTCGGCGGCGCGCTCACACGCGCCACGCCGGATGCGGGGGCGCTCGCGACACTCGACCACGCGTTCCTGACGTTCGCCGTCGGCATGGTCATGAACCCCGAGATGGGAGCCGCTGTCAACCAGCAGATCGACGCAGTCGCCAAGGCGCTCGAGCAGTGGGACTCGGGTGTCAAGTTCGCGAACTTCGTCGACGTCCCGGTGGACCCGCGCAGCTGCTACCCGCCGGAGACCTTCGACCGGCTGCAGCAGGTGAAGGCGCGTTACGACCCGGACGACCTCTTCCGGGCCGCCCCCCCGATCCCAGCTGTGGCAGCCGCGGCGTAGGCGGGCGGCCGAACAACAGCACCACGAGCGCCCCGTCGGGCGCATCGTGGCGGCGCCGATCGCGTGGAACAGGTCCAGTGTCTGTCCGGTCGAGAGGTCGGCGACGATGATCCGATCCGTCCGGCGGGTTCACGCCTGCCGTCAGGGCCAGCGTGGGGCTGACCGACGCGAGCACGGACATTCGGCCCTGCGCATGCCGCGACTCTCTCCGCACCTCCGCCCCGCATCAATTGCGCAACTCATCTGGACCGTTTGCGGGCCGAAAGCAGTTGTGTCCCTCAAGATCACGATCACCTTCAAGCTCTGCGCGGCCCCGCTCCACGGCATGTCGCTCCAGCAGCACGCCGCCGGCGCCGCAGCGTCAACCGTGCAGGATCGCGATGCTGATGCCGCGCAGGCCACCCTGCGGGTGCGCTCCGCCGGGGCCGGGCCGCGCGACCCAGGCGGCCACGACGGCCCCCGGCGATGAGGCGAGCGTCACGGCGCGCTCGGCGTGACCGGCGCTGAGCGGGCGGCTCGCCGAGAACGCCGCGGCGCCTTCGGCGACCACGTACTGCACCCCGTATCGCGGGAACCGGCCGGTCGTCCAGACTACGACGCTGCTCCCCTGCGTGGCTCCCGCGACGGCCTGGGTCGAGATCGTCGACGGCGCGGACAGCCGTGCAGGAGACCCGTAGGTGCCGTCCGGCAGCTGCCGCGCCGCGAAGACCGCGCCGCCGGTGATGGCCTCCGACTCGCCGCCGGGGCCCTCGGACACCGACCAGGCGGCGATCGGCGCGAGCCCGGCGCCGGGGAGCGCGAGCGCCGGACCGGTCGCGAAGCGCTTGCCGAGGTCCGGCGAGTTGAGCGTGAAGACGGTGTCTGGGGCGGGTGTGGTGGCCGATGGTCGCGCCGTGCGCAGCAGCTCGGGCAACTGCCCCGCCTCGGTCCAGCCGAGCGCGACCCCGCCCGGCCCTGAGAACGCCGTGATGCCCGAGGTCTCGGCGCCGGCGCCGGCCGCTGCGGCGCGCAGCCCGCCGGTCGGCCCGAACGTGCTCGCGCCGGGCGCCAGCTGAGCGTAGGCGAGCTGCTGGTTGGTCGCGACAGTCCCTCCGAGCGGCGTGCCCCAGGCGGCGGTGACGGTCCCGTCCGGTGCGGCGGCCGCCGAGACGCCGGTCACCGGGCCGGTGTCGGCTGCGAGCGTGTGGACGGCGCCGAAGCGCCCGTGGAGGTCACTGAGCGCGTAGCTCACCGCGTGACGCCCCGCGCCGGGAACACCGTGCCACCAGATCGCCAGATAGCGCCCGCCCGTCGCGAGGACCTGCTGCGAGGTCACGTTCGCGCGGACGTGCATCAGCGTCTGCGCGGGCCCGAACGCCGCGTGGCCGCGCGCCACTGCGACCTGCAGGCTGCGCGTCCCGCCGCGGGCATCCGTCTGCCAGATGACCGCCGCGCCACCACCCCGCCCGGCCGCGACCGACGGCTCGTAGCCCGCCGTCGTGAGTCGCTCGGCGCGGCCGAAGCCGCCCGCCGTCGTGCCGCGGCGCGCCGCGACACCGAATGAGCGCGCGCTGAACTGCTGATCCCAGGCAATCACGACATCGCCGCTCCCGGCCACCGACACCGCCGGCTCGCCGGACGAGCGCAGCGACGGCGTCTGGATGGCGATCGGCGCGCCGAAGCCGCGCGTCGCCGCGCCGGCACCGGCGGGCAGCGCCAGCGCCGCGAGCGCACCGGCGCTCAGCAGCAGGCCTCGCAGGCCGTGACGCGACTGGACCATGCACCTTGAACTCGGCCGGGCCGCGAAGGTTGCGGGGAAATGGCGCTGTGGCGCGCTTCAGTACCGGCGGCGCCCGGACGACAGCACTACCAATCAGCGATAGGGCTTGCACTGCCGGCATCGCGCGCACTACCGTGTGGGCTCGACTGTCCGGTTCGTCCTTGGAGGTCGTGTGCAGCCCGTGTTGCCGCCATTCAGTGTCGGCGTCAGGACCGAGGAGCGACGCTGCATCGTGAGCGTCGCCGGCGAGCTGGATCTCGCGACCGCGCCCGAGTTGCGCGCCGCGCTCGACGTCGCCGAGGACGGTGAAGCGCAGGCGATCACGCTCGACCTGTCGGGCGTCACCTTCATGGACTCGACGGGCGTCGCCGTGCTCGTCGAGTACACGGCGCGCTCACGCGCTGACGGCGACCGCATCCGGATCCTCGCGGGCCCGGCCGTCGCGCGCGTGCTCGAGGTCAGCGGGACAGGCGCGCATCTGCCCCTGATCGACTGATGTCGCCCGCGCCGGTGAGGGGCCGCCGGGTCGCACGTGCGGAGGGTGCCTCCGCGAACAGTGCGGCGTAGTCATCGGAGAGGGCGGCGCGGACGTAGTCAAGCTCGGTCGCGGGGATCGACTGCGCGAGCGTGCCGAAGACGGCGCGCACCGTGCTTTCGGCCTGCGGGACCGACATGCCCGTGCGATCGGCGACGCGGTCCACGAACGCGTCCGCGTCGAACGCATCGCCCTGCGGGACGTCGGTCATCGCGTCCGCGAGGTCCGCGGGCAGGTGACCGGCCAGCTCGCTCGCCTGGCGTTCGCCGATGCGCTCGGCGAGCACGCTCAGTGTCGTCCGCGTCTCCGGCAGGGCTGCTGACGAGGTCGTCCCGAGCGTCGCGGCCACCCGAGGCACGACGACGTCGGGTTGCAGGCGGGTGCGGGCGCTGCCCGGCCACCAGGCGCGCTCCCCGGCGACCGAGACGAGGCTCGGGACGAGGGCGCTGCGCACGAGGAACGTGTCGAGCAGCACCCCGATCGTGAGCAGCAGGGCAAGCTCACGGAACGAGCGCAGCGGCACGATCGCGAGCATCGCGAAGGTGGCCGCGAGCGTCACCCCGGCGAGCGTGACCGCGCGCGAGGCCTGCGGGACGGCGACGGCCAGCGCCTCACGGGCACGGCGGCGGGCGCTCTCGGTGCGGATGCGCCCCGCGACCAGGACGTTGTAGTCGGAGCCGAGTGCGACGAGCAGGACGGCCCCGACGAGCGGCACGTAGTACGTGATCTGGCGGTCACCGTAGAGCCACCGGATCGCCAGCGCGGTCAGACCGAGCGCGGCGAGGTATCCCAGCGCGCTCGCGCCGAGCAGCAGCAGCGGCGCGACCAGCGCGCGCAGGAAGCAGATCAGCAGGATCAGCGTGACGACGGCGATCGCGGCGGCGATGCGACGGAAGTCCGCGCTGACTGCATGGACCGTCTCGCCGCCCAGCGCCGTCTCGCCCGCGTAACCGATGCTCGTCGCGGGAGGCAGACCGGCGCTGCGCGCCAGCCCGGGCATCGCACGCCGCAGCTCGTGCAGGTGGCTGATCGTTCCCGCCGCCGTCGGGTCGCCGGAGAAGACGACGACGATCCGCGCGGCGTCCCTGACCGGGGTCGCGAGCGGGTGCGGCTGCCCGGCCGCCGGTGAAGCGGCCGCCTGCTCGGACGGCCCGAGCGTCGCCGCGACGCCGTGGCGCGCGGCGATCTCGCGGCGCAGGCGCTCGATCGCCGCGCCCTGACGTGCGACGCCGGCTCCCTGCAGCACGATGTCCGTGGGTGCGGTTATGCCGCCCGCGAACCCGCGCGCCGCCTGGTCGGCGGCCTTGTGCGCGGGGCTGTCGACAGGCAGCCCCGCGATGAACGAGAGCCCGAGCTGGAGCTGCCGCGCCTGCGCCGCGGCCCAGCCCATGCCCGCCACGCAGAGCAGCACGAGCAGCGCCGCGACCGGGCGCGAGGCGAGCATGCGCGCCGCGATCGGGCCTGCAGCGGAGCGACCCTCCGCCTGCGCCTCACGACGCCCGGCGCGCACCGCTCCCAGCGTCCCGGCCATCCGCCGCCGCCAGCGCTCGCCGCGCGCGCTGTCGGGCAGCAGCGGGACGTCCGGCGCGGCGACCGTCGCGTCGTCGAGCGCCACCGGCAGGCCGTGGCGGCCGAGGAGGCGCGTGCCCAGGATCCCGATCAACGCCGGAACGAGCGTGACGGCGACGACCGTGACGACCAGCGCGCAGGCCGCCAGGCCCGGGCCGAAGGTGCGGAAGAACTTCAGGTCGGCGACCAGCAGCGCGCAGGAGGAGGCGGCAACGATCGTACCCGCGACGAGCACGCTCGGGCCGACACGCGCGACGGCCAGCGCGGCGGCCTGGTGCGGTGTTCTGCCGAGGCGCAGTTGCCGCCGCGCCTCGGTCATGAAGAACACCGAGTAGTCGGTGACCAGACCGAGCAGCAGCACGACGAGCAGCGGTTCGATCTCGCGCGGCACGGTGATGTTCGCGTGCTCCCCAGCCCAGGCCAGGCCACGCACCGCGAGCACGTACGCCAGTCCGGCGGTGCCGAGCGTGACGACGGGCGCGAGGAGAGAGCGGAAGTAGAGGGTGACGACGAACGCGATCACCGCGATCGTGGCCAGCGTCAGCCTCGGCAGGATGTCCTCGATCTGGGCGAACTGGTCCAGCCGTGCCGGGGCCGAGCCGGTGACGCCCGCCGCCCCGACCGCGCGCGCGTAGCGCTGCCCGATCGCCGTGCGCGCATTCAGACTCGCTGACGGGGCGATGAGCACATAGTCCAGGACCGTCGTGCCGCGCTCACGCCAGCGCGCACCGGGGACCGGGACGTTCGCCAGTGGGAGAGCGCCGCGCAGATCGGCGCCCGGCCGGCGTCCGGCGGCGAACGCAGTGCGCGCCGCCTGCACGTGCCGTGCGAGCTCACCGCCCGCCAACCCGCGCGCCCGCCGTCGCACGGCGACCACGTCCGACCCCGCGGGAACACCGAACAGCTGCACGGCGCGTGCCTGCACGGCGAGCGCCGCGGTGCCGCTGGGAACGATGTCGTCGACGGCGGTTCCCGCCCCGCGGCTCCCGAGCGTCGGGAGCTGGGTCACCGCGAGGACTGCCGCCGCGAGCCACAGCACGGCGATCAGCCAGCGCGCGCGAATGACCCCGACGGCGAGGCGCCCGGCTTCCGGCTCGGCCTGTCCGTCATCCCGGACCATCGCTGCCGCGGGATACCCGCCGGCGCGGGTCGTCAACCGTGCCCGGCGTACGCTTCAGCCCGATGGGACGCACGCCGCTCGTCGCGCTGGTGCTCGTCGCGATCGGCGCGGGCGCGTTCGCGCTGGGCCGCGCCACCGCGCACCGGCGAGTGGTCCACACGGTGTCGGGGAGCTTCGCGGCCGGGCACGAGGCGGCCTTCGGCGGCTTCGACGGCGGCTGGGCCTACGGGACCCCGTACATCGTGACGCTGCGCCGCGGTGGCCCGGGGATCACCTACCGGTTCGCCCGCCGCTGGGTGATGCATCCGGGTGCCGAGTACCGCATCTGCGGGCGCGGAATCTGCAGCCGCGCGGCACGCTGAGAAGGTCGTTCCGAAAGCCCTTCTGAGCCGTCGCGGCTCAGGGGGGGCCCTGCGAGGCGCCCGGCTCCCACAGCGGCTCGTCGCCGCCGTTGGCGCCCCGGCTGAGGATGAACAGCAGGTCCGAGAGCCGGTTGAGGTAGCGGACGACCTCGGGGTTCGCGTCCTCGACCTGCAGCGCGCGGCGCTCTGCGCGGCGGCAGACCGTGCGACAGACGTGCAGGTGGGCGGCGGCCGGCGTGCCACCGGGAAGCACGAACGAGTGCAGCGGCCGGAGCGTCGCGTTCACCTCGTCGCAGCGCTCCTCGAGCCACGTGACCTGCTCGGGGCGCACCCGCAGGCGCGTGCGCTCCTGGGGCTCCTGCGGCTCGGGAACCGAGAGGTCCGCCCCGACGTCGAAGAGGTCGTTCTGGATGCGGCGCAGCCACGGCGCGTAGGCGCCGGGCAGCCCGTCGACGGTGAGCGTCACCCCGATCTGGCTGTTGAGCTCGTCGACCGCGCCGTACGCCTCGATCCGCGGATGATTCTTCGAGACCCGGCTCATGTCGCCCAGGTGCGTCTCGCCGGCGTCGCCGAGCTTGGTGTAGATGCGCGTGAGGTTGACGGTCACGCGCTGAGCGTACCCCTCGCCCCGCCGGGCATCTACGCTCGTCCGATGACCTACTCCGCCGCTGAGGCCCGACAGGAGCTGCTCGACGCGCTCGCCGAGGCGACGGACCGGATCGGCGTCGGCCTCGCCGCGCTGGGCGGCGCCTTCGAGCTGCTGGACGAGTACAACGCCGCCCGCCTGGAGGAGGAGCTCTTCCGCCCGATCCAGCTCAGCTACGGGCGCGCGCAGCGCACGCACAACGGGTTCGCCGAGCGCACCGGCCTTCCGGCGCGCAGCTTCACGGCGGCGACCTCCGGCGCCCCGTCGCACGGCGTGAAGGGCTTCCTGGACGACGGGGTCGCCGCCATCGAGGAGGCCGACGCGATCCTCGGCCGCCTGCAGGACTCGATGATGCCGGTCGAGGTCGGCGACCCCCAGCTGCGCGCAGACCTCGCCGAGGTGCGGCGCCTGATCGGCGGCGTCGGGCAGCGCGCGCGGCAGTTCGTGCAGACCGTCGGGCGCTAGTACATCCGGTCCGCTCAGGGCGTCGGCAGTGTGAGCGTCGCGGCCCCGACGATGCGCGACGGCTGCGGCGTCGGCCTGCGCCCAGCGCAGCCGGACGTGCACCGTGGAGCCCGTCGCGGTGCGCACCGTCAGGTCGCCCGCGACGACGCCGGTGGCGGGCGTCCAGGTCGCGGTGCCGCCGACGGCGGCGTCCCCGACGAACTGGACACGATGCAGCGCGAAGCGGATGACGCGCTCGCCCCTCGTGGTGAAGCTCCCGCCGCGCAGCCCGGGCCCGTGCGCGACCCCGGAGTAGAAGCGCCGGACCGTGGCGTCGGCCAGCGCAGCGGCGGCGACGCTGACGGCGCGCCGCGCGGTGAGGCCCGGGTCGGTGCCCGAGGCGAGCGTCGCGGCCGGCTCGGCGCTGATGCGCAGCGGATAGGCCCCGGCGGTGTGCAGCGGCGGGATCGCCGCCGTGCAGCTCGTGTCGAGCGACGCCAGGCGCGCGGGCGCGCGCACGAACCCGCGGATGATCCGCCGTCCGCACGCCGCGCCGGCGACGAGCATCGTGTCGCCCTCGGAGGTCACGTGCACGGTGTTCGGCAGCGCGACGACGCGCACGTTGCGCCCCAGCTTCGGCGCGAAGTCGCGCGTGTCGGACAGCGGGGTCAGCGAGTCGAGGTCGCCGCCGAGCACGAGCACGGGAACCGACGCCGGCAGCGGCGCGCCGGTCGCGGGCACCACCGGGACGACGCGGTGCACCGGGCTCGGCCAGTCCAGGCAGGTCCGGTAGGGCTGCGTGTAGCCGCTGACGCTCAGCCACTCGCCGACGCTGAAGGGCGCGAAGTCGGCCGCAGGCGCCGAGGGCACCGCGGCCGCGAACTGCCGGCGGCGCTGCGCCGGCGACGCGCGCATCGAGAAGAGCTGCGGGTAGTCGGCGCAGGCGACCGCCATGTAGAGCCCGTCGGAGAAGTACCCGGCCGGGCTCGTGCCGTGGTCGTAGGTGTGCGACTGCGCGGCGAGGCGCAGGAGCGGCGCGCGGTCGCCGGCGAGCGCGGCGCGCACCGACGCGTCGAGCTCGCGGTAGATGACGGGGTCGGACCCAGCGTCCTGGACCATGTCGACGAGCGCCCGCACGTCGACCCGCGCCTGCACGCGGCTGCCGTCGGCGTCACGCGTCGGCCCGGTGATCGGGCCTCGGCGCAGCGCGCCGATCAGCTCGGCGATGCGCGCGCTCGCAGTGCCCGGCGCCGCTGCGGCGCAGGCCGCGTCGCGCGCGCAGACGGCGTCCATCGCGTTGCGCGCGGTGACGCCGGAGGAGCCGTACCATGGGTCGAGGTCGCGAACGGGGTAGGCGGAGTCGAGGACCACGGAGTGCAGCAGGTCCGCGTGGCGGGCCATGAAGGACTGCGCGAACCAGGTGCCGTAGGAGTCGCCGTACAGGTCGACCCGCCCGACGGCGAGCGCGCGGATCACGGCCGCGAGGTCGGCCGCCGCAAGGCCGGTCGAGAACAGGTCGGATGCGTGCGGCACCTGCGGGTAGCGGCGGTCGATCTGCGCGGCGCAGCCGCCGACGACCTTCGGGAATGCCGCGCTGGACGTCACGCCCGTGTACTCCTGCAGGCGGCGGCAGTCGATCAGCCCCGACGTCCCGGTCCCGCGGTTGTCGACGAGCAGCAGGTTGCGCTCACGCAGCAGCGGGCCGTAGATGCCCGTGTACTCGACCTGGCTCCCCGTCGAGGGGTACCCGGGCCCGCCCTCGACGGCCACCAGCGGCGGGCTGCCGGCCTGGGGATGCGGCGCGGCGAGCCAGCGCAGCCCGATCGCGATGCGCCGGGCGGCCGGGTGCTCCGGATCGAGCGGGCGCGGCAGCGAGCCGCACCAGCCGGCAGCTCCGTCGGCGCACGGGTGCAGCGTCAGCGTGCCGAGCCGCAGGCTGCGCGCCGGGGCGGCGCCCGCCGTCGCGCAGGCGACGGCCGCGCAGGCGATCAGGACGGCGGTGAGCGCGGACAGACGCCATCCGCGCCGGGGAACTCGTGCTGGACCGTGCATCCTGCGCAGTCTGGCGGATCAGCGGCGCGCCGGGCGCCGGTCACGGGCGCTCTGCCTCGAGCGCTGCGACCGCGGCGTCCATCTTCGCCCTGTCCTCGTCGCTGACGTCCGGAAAGCGCGGATCCATGCGCTCCAGGTGCTCGACGATGATGCTCGCCACCGCGGTGCGCATCAGCCACTTGTGGTCGGCCGGGATCACGTACCAGGGCGCCTCGTCGGTGCTGGTCGCCCGCAGCGCCTCCTCGTAGGCCTCGTGATAGCCGTCCCAGTGAGCACGCTCGGCGACGTCCCCCGCGTTGAACTTCCAGTGCTTGTCCTGCTCGGCGGCGCGCGCGAGGAACCGCTCGCGCTGCTCCCTGCGCGAGACGTTGAGGAAGAACTTCACGACCTGGGTCCCGCTGCCGGCGAGGTGGCGCTCCCATGCGGCGATGGTCCGCAGGCGCTCCTTCCAGAACGCCGCCCTCGCGCCGTCGCTCGGATCCAGGCCCTGCGCCGCGAGGTACGCGGGATGCACCCGCAGGACGAGCACCTCCTCGTAGTGCGAGCGGTTGAAGATGCCGATCGACGCCGTGCGGCGGCAGCGCCCGCGAGCAGCGCCACAGCCAGTCGTGGGCGAGCTCCAGCGACGAGGGCTGCTTGAACGACGTGACGCGGACGCCCTGCGGGTTCACGCCGCTCATGACGTGCGAGATCGTCCCGTCCTTGCCGGCGGCGTCCATCGCCTGCACCACGACCAGCAGCGCGCGGCGGCCCTCGGCGTACAGCCGCTCCTGGAGCTCCCGCAGCCGCTCCAGGTCCGCCGCGCGCAGCGTCTCGGCGCTCTCCCTGTCGAGCCCCGCGTCGTCGGCCGGGTCGAAGTCCGCCAGCCTCAGGTCCCTGCCCGCGGCGCGGAAGCGCTTCTCCAGGTTCATGCGCCAGACCCTACGCGGGGACCGCAACCCTGGGGCGCCAGGACCGTTGAAGCCCGTCATGCGAGGTTTGCGGGCACGGACGCCCGGGGTTACGGTGCAGGCGATGGCAGCTGCCAGGAAGGGACTGCGGCGCTTCGCCTCGGCGTGCGCGCTGGGGTTCTGCGTGCTCGCGTGCGCGGCGCCGGCGATCGCGACGGCGGCCTCGGGCGGGCGCGCCGCGCCGACGGCGCGCGCCGGCCAGCAGGCCGCGGGGCCGCTCAACGGCCAGGCGATGTGGATCTGGGAGCTCGCGCGCACCGAGGGCGGCGACCTCGCGCGGATCGTGACGAAGGCGCGCCAGTACGGCCTCTCCGCCGTCTACGTCAAGGCGGGCGACGGAGTGACCGCGTGGCCACAGTTCTCCCCCGCGCTCGTCGCGACGCTGCACGCGGCCGGGTTGCGGGTCTGCGCCTGGCAGTTCGTCTACGGGCGCTCCCCGGTCGGCGAGGCGAACGCCGGCGCCGCCGCCGTGGCGCACGGCGCCGACTGCCTGATCGTGGACGCCGAGAGCTCCTACGAGGGGCGCTACCTCGCCGCGCGGCGCTACATCCGCGCGCTGCGCTCGCGGATCGGCGCTGCCTACCCGCTCGCGCTCACGAGCTTCCCCTATGTCGACTACCACCCCGCATTCCCCTACTCGGTGTTCCTCGGCGGCAACGGCGCCCAGGTGAACATGCCGCAGGTCTACTGGAAGGACATCGGGAACACGGTCGACGTCGCGCTCGCGCGGACGTGGATGCTCAACCGCGTCTACCAGCGGCCGATTCACGCGATCGGTCAGCTCTACCAGGCACCGACCGCGAGCGACGTGCTGCGCTTCCGGACACTCGCGGGCGCCTACGGGGCGATCGGGACGAGCTGGTGGGACTGGCAGGAGGCCCCGGCGCGCCTGTGGTCGGTCCTCGCGCAGCCGATCACCGCGCCCTCGGTCGCCGCGGTCGCCGATCCGGGCTGGCCCATGCTCACGCGCCGCGCCAAGGGCGACCTCGTCGTCCGCGCCCAGCAGCTGCTGCGTGCCGGCGGACGGCGCGTGCGCGTGAGCGGCATCTACGACGCGCAGACCGCGGCCGCCGTCCGGCGCCTGCAGACGGCGTCCGGCATCCCGGTCACCGGCATCGTCGACGCCGCGACCTGGCAGACCCTGCTCCACCTGCCGGTGACGGCCGCGCCGGTCGTCAGCCCGGTGGCGCCGAGCCCCGCGCCCGCGCCGACTCCCGTCGCCCCGACCGGCGGGTCGGTCGCGAAGGTCGCACGCGCGACCGGCGGGGTGCCCGCCTCGGCGGACCTGCCGGCGGTTCGCGACGAGCTCTCCGGCAAGCCCTGACCGGCGCGCCGCGGCGGGGCGCCATCTACCCTGGGGGGCGTGTTCGGCTCGGTCCTGATCCGCGCGGCGCTCGCCGCCTCGGCGACGCTCGCAGTCGCTGCGGCGGCGGCGCCCGCCGCGCCGGCCGGGGGCCGGTTTCGCGGCGTGACCGAAGAGCACCGCGACGTGGCGCTCGCGTTCAGCGCCGGCCGCGTCACCCGCGTCCGCGTGACGATCGGGCGCTACGTCTGCAGCCCCGAGGGGGACATCGGGCCGCTGGCGGTCGACGTCGCCGTCAACGCGCGCGTCGGACGGCGCGGCACCTTCGGCTTCACCGCCGGCCCGCGCTCGGAGCGCCTGCGCGTCGACGCGCGCCTGGGCCGCGCCGGCGTCGTGCGCGGCCGGCTGCGGCTGGCGGGCACGATGGGCATCGGCGACCCGTGCGCCTCGCGGCCGATCGCGTTCAGCGCGCGGCGGACCTGACCAGGCGCTGCGCGAAGCCAGGGGCCCGTGGTCCGAGCAACGATGCGGGGATCGGTCCCATCGTCGCCCCGTCGCGCCTGCGCGCACCGTGCTCGCCCCCGGCGGCCGACGCGCCGCCGGGCCTGTAGCGCACCGAACGACCCCCGAGCACGCCCACGGCGCCGCCTGAGGCGATGTGCAGCGTCCCGGCCTCGTGGCCTGCGACCCGGACGGTGCCGGTGACCTGCTCGCCGCTGACACGCAGCGTTCCGGTCAGGCGGACGCCGGGCACGTAGGCATAGCGGCGCAGCGTCATCGTGCCGTCGAAGGCGTCGGTCGCGCTCACGCTGCCGCCGCGCAGGCCGCCGCTGCTGGGCGAGAACCCGGCGTAGACCGCCTCAAGCGCGCTCACGCGCGCGTCGTCGACGGAGTCCAGCGCGGCGAACAGCGTGCGCCCGCGGTCACCGGGGATCGCGGCGGGATGGCGGAAGTCCTCGATCGAACCCGGCGGGATCGGCAGCACCTTCAGCTCGTTCGTGGCGCCCTTGGCACAGCGGGCCACGCGGCGGCCGGCGGCCCAGGTGCGCAGCGCCCGCTCGGCGCAGCCCGTCCCGTCGCTGTCGAGCTGGTCGTGGCCGTTGCCCGGGATCTCGATCAGCTGCGAGCGCGGCAGCAGCTTCGCCGTCGCCTCCGCGTTCTCGACGGGCGTGCGCATGTCGAGGCGACCGCCGAGGACCAGCGCGGGCACGTCGGGGAGCGGCTGCAGCGCCGGCAGCGGCGCGTCCTGGCGCGGGAACAGCAGGCAGTCGTCGGCGTAGCTCGAGCTGCGCACCGTCTCCGCCGACCACGGCGCGTAGGAGGCGGGCGCCAGCGCGGCCAGCGCGGCCTCGGCGAGCGCGGGGCGCACTGCGGGGTCGGAGTCGGCCGGCCACGGCAGGGCGGCGTCCAGGCAGCTGGTCGTCACGTTCAGGGCGAAGCTCAGGTCCGTCGTCTTGGTCGGCGGGCCCTCGGCGATGCGGCGCAGGTGCAGCAGCGCCGCGGGGTCGCCGGCGCGCGCGGCGGCGACCGCGCCCGGCAGCCGCGCCTGCATGAACGGGTTGAGGTCTGCAGACGAGACCAGGAAGGAGAGCTCCTCCTCGGTCGTGTAGCGCGTCGTGCGCGGGCGCCCGCGCGTGTCGTAGACCGTGCCGCTGATCGGGCCGCGGCGCACGCGGCCGATCACGGCGGCGAGGTCGCCGACCGGATCCTTCGTCACCCCCTTGCAGCGCTGCCCGGCGCACTGCTCGCGCATGATCCGCGGCAGCCGGCTGTAGGAGTCCATGAAGAAGGCGTCCGGGCGGTCCGGGCCGACCACCGAGTCGAGGATCAGCCGGTCGGTCCGCGCCGGGTAGCTGCGCGCGTACTGCTGGGCGACCCAGGTGCCGTAGCTGACGCCCATCAGCGCGATCTTCGGGGCGCCGAGCGCGACGCGCAGGCTGTCGAGGTCGGCCGCGGTGTCCTGCGTCGAGTAGAACGAGCGCCGCGACCCGATCTGCTGCTCGCAGCGCAGGATCTCCTGCGGCGTGAACGGGTCCAGCGCGCCGATCGCCTGCAGCTTCGGACACTGCAGCGCCCCGGAGAGGCCCGTGCCGCGCTGGTCCAGGACGACCAGGCGGTAGTGGCGCAGCATCGGCGCCAGGCTCTGGGCGAAGCTGGTCGCGACGCTGACGGAGCTCTGCCCCGGGCCGCCCGACAGGGCGACCAGGACGCCGGCGCCCTTGGGGTAGGCGCGTCTGCGCGGCGATCGCGAGCTTCAGCGTGCCGGGCAGGCGCCCGCTGTGATCGAGCGGGACGCGCAGCACGCCGCAGGAGAATCCGTCCTGCCCGCGGCACGGGCGCATCGTCAGCGCCGAGGCGCCGGCCGGCGCTGCGAGCGCGATCAGGGCCGCGCACAGCGCGGCGGCCAGCGCGCCGCGTGCGGTCCGGGACGCGCGTGCGCCTCTGTGCCCGCCAGGGGCTTGCATGCGAGCGACGGACACGACGCGCCACGGTACCGGCTGGCGGCGCGCCGCGCGCTGCTCGCAGCGGGCGTCCCGGCGGGCCGGAACTGCTGTATTCGGGGGGCGGGCGGAGTACCCTGACGGCGCAATGACGCACGACGCACCGCTGGAGCCCGGGCCTTCGGAGCCGCAGGACAACGTCGCGCTGGCCGCGGCGTGGCGACGCCTGGCGAACCTCGCGACCGCAGTCGCGGTGATGACGAGCCCCGCGCTGTTCATCGCGTTCTACCGCGGGAACGGCTGGCCGTTCATCTGGTCGCTGCTGGCGACGATCTTCGCCGTCGGCGCGTTCCGCGGCCTGGTCGACGTCATCGCCCACCGCATGATCCCGCGCGCGGCGCTCTACGACGCCGACCGCGAACTGCTCGACGCCGACATCGTCGGCCGCCGGCGGCTGTGGTTCTGGCGCCGGTTCTTCCACTGGCTCGTGTGGATCGCCGGCATCCTGATCGCGCTCTCGCTGTTCCTGCATCTGCTCCACAGCTCGCTGCCCACGCTGTGGCACCGGGTCATCAGCACGCTGCCGCAGATGCTCGGCCTGTTCATCCAGCTGCCGCTGTTCTTCCTGATCAACTTCATGATCCTGTTCGGCCCGATGCTCGTGTTCGGGCTGAAGCAGATGAAGGGGTACGAGCCGGGCGACGCGGACTGGGGTGTGAAGCTCTCGGACGTCCGCGGCCAGGCCGAGCCCAAGCAGGAGGTGACACGCGTGATCTCGCTCTGGCAGTCGGGCGACGCCTTCCGTCAGGCCGGGGGCAAGCCGGAGCGCGGGCTGCTGTTCATCGGCCAGCCGGGAACCGGCAAGACGATGCTCTCCAAGGCGATCGCGACCTCCTTCAACTCGCCGATCGTGACGATGCCGGGCTCGGGCTTCGCCCAGACCTTCATCGGGATGGACGTGATCGTCGTCATGTTCCTGATCCGCAAGGCGCGCAAGCTCGCACGCAAGTGGGGCGGGCAGTGCATCATCTTCATCGACGAGATCGACGCCGTCGGCCTGCGCCGGCAGGCGCTCGGCGGCGCGGCGGGGATGGGCATGGCGAACGGCCTGCCGGCGCTGGGCGGACCGCTCGACGACGCGCCGATGTTCGGGCCCTGGGGGTCGTTCACACCGTCCGGCGACCTCGTGCTCGAGACGCGCGCATGGCGCGAGCGCATGTTCGCCGCGCGCGCGCCGCAGTCGCCGCAGATCTACCCGGGCGTGGTCGGCGTGATCCGCGACCGCATCAACAACGTGATCCCCGGCGGCATGATGGGCGGCATGGGCGGCGGCATGGCGCTCAACCAGCTGCTGGTGCAGATGGACGGCGTCGACGACCCGCCGTTCCTGCGCAAGTGGTTCGGCAACAAGACCAACACGATCCTCGACGCGCTCTACATCGTCCCGCAGCGCATCGGGAAGGCCCGCCTGCGACTCAAGCCGGCCAAGCCGCGCTCGGAGGAGATCTACTTCATCGGCGCGACGAACGTCCCGATCGACGCGCTCGACCCCGCGCTCGTGCGCCCCGGCCGCATGGGCCGCCACATCTGGTTCCGGACGCCGACCAAGGACGACCGCGCTGACATCTTCGACCTGTACCTCGCGAAGGTCGCCCACGATCCCGACCTCGACACGCCGGAGCGCCGCGACGAGCTCGCGCGGATGACGAACGGCTACTCCCCGGCGATGATCGAGCAGGTCTGCTCGATGGCGCTGACGCTCGCCCACAGCGACCAGCGCCCGCACTTCGTGCGCGAGGACATCGTCGAGGCGATGACGACGATCGAGTCCGGGACGGCCGTCGGCGTCGACTACGTCGAGAAGGAGACGCGCGCCGTCGCGATCCACGAGGCCGGCCACGCCGTCGCCAGCCACGTCTACATGAGCGACACGATGTCGACGCGCCTGTCGATCCGCATGCGCGGGAACTCGCTCGGCCACCATCAGGCGATCGAGAAGGAGGAGCGCTTCTCCTCCTGGCGCCACGAGGAGGTCGGCAAGCTGGTGTGGACGCTCGGCGCGATGGCCGCCGAGCACGTCTTCTACGGCGAGAACTCGGTCGGCGTCGGCGGTGACATCTTCAGCGCGACGTGGGGCGCAGCGAACATGGTCGGCGCGAGCGGGATGGGCCCCGAGCCGGTGCACCTGAGCCCCGAGGTCTTCCCGAGCGAGAAGAAGCGCAAGGAGGCCGAGGAGCGGGTGATGAAGCGCTTCGAGACGATCGGGCTGCAGATCATGAACCGCCGCTCGAGCCCGATGCAGGGCGACCCGATCGCCTCGGTGCTGTCGGACCCGCAGAAGAAGCAGGCCGCGGCGCGGATCCTCGGGCAGTGCTACGTCACCGCGCTCGCCTGCATCCGGCACAACCGCGAGGCCGTCGCGGAGATCGCCGACATCCTCGTGCGCCGCCGGGAGCTCTACGGCGACGACGTCGTCGGGCTGCTCAACGCCGCCCAGCTCGAGGCGCCCGTGATCGACGTCCTCGACGAGGGCACCTGGCCGAAGCTGTGAGCAGCACGCCCGATACCCCCCGGCCCGGACCCGCCGGCCACCGCCCCGACGACCCCGCCGGCACGAGCCCGCGGCACGATCCGCGCGACCTGCTGCCCGCGCGCCAGGCGCTGCTTCCCAGCGAGATCGACGATGCCGACGTCGTCGACGGCGACGCCGTCGACGTCACCGACGGCGAGCCCGACGAACGGTCCGCGGACCACGACGGCGACCTGCTCCCCGAGCGCGTCGCGCCCGCCGGCGCGCCCGCCCCGGTCGCCGGCGGCCCGCCTCCGCATGCGCCTCGCTTCAACTTCCTGGCGGGCGTCCTGATCGCGGTCGGCGTCGCCGCCGTCCTCCTGGCCGTGGGCCTCGTGATCGGCGGGACGGGCAGCGACAGGACGCACGGGCCGGCATGGTCGGCCTGGCATCCGACCGGCAAGTCGGCCGCCGCGCAGCAGATCGCCACCTACGTCGGCGAGCAGTACCACCTGAGCGACGGCAAGCAGCTCGTCCTGGCTCAGGGCGGGCCGCTGTCGGTCGCGGGGCTCCCGCTCACGGTCGCCCTGCGCGAGACCGCCGACCAGGGCGGGAACATCAAGCTCTACGACGACAAGGGCGTCCTCTACCGCCTCTGCGGCCTGGGCAAGAACTGCGCGATCGCCAGCGGCAAGCCCTCCGTCCAGCGCCACCTCCTGCTGCGCCGCGAGGCGCTCGAGCTCGCGCTCTACAGCTTCCGCTACCTCGACGGGGTAAAGCAGGTCGCCGTCTTCATGCCACCCCCGCCGGGCAAGCAGCCCAGCCAGGCGCTGTTCTTCCGCAAGGGCGAGCTCGGCCCGGAGCTCAAGAAGCCGCTCGACGCGACGCTCACGAGCGACGTGCCGTCGGTCGCCACGATGACGCGCTCCCCCGACGCGCTGCTCGTCGACCAGCTGACGCTGCCGACGCTGTTCACGTTCAGCCTCACGCAGGCCAACCAGGACAACCGCGCATTCCTCGTGCTCGACCCGTTCACCGCGACCTCGTCAGGGACCGGAACCTCGTCGGGCAGCGGCACCTCGACCGGGAGCTCCACGGGCACCACCACGTCGGGTGACTGACGAGCGCGAGGTCGGCGCCGCCGCGCTCGCCCGCGCGAAGGCGCGCCTGGACCGGCTGGACTGGTACCCGGCCCCCGTGCGGCTGCGGCGCGTGCGCCTGGTGAGCGTTCCCTGGCTCTTCCGGCTGCCGTGGCTGCGGCGCTTCGACGGCTACGCGACCTGGACCGTGATCCTGCTGCGCGGCCCCGTCGCGGAGGTCTCGGGCGATCTCGTCACCCACGAGCTCTGCCACGTCTGGCAGATGCAGCACCACCCGCTGACGATGCCGCTCTCCTACCTGCGGCAGGGCTACACCGACAACCCCTACGAGATCCAGGCGCGCCGGGCGGCCGCGATCACCGCTCCGGATCCTCCGCACGGAGCGTGAACCCGGAGCACCGGAGCACCGGGACGCGCGGGTAGCGGGGATATTCGGACTCTGCGCGCGAGCGCTCGCAGAGCGAGAACGTCGAGCCGCGCGTAGTCCTGACGAGGCGCTGATGCTCGCAGCGGTCGCACAGGCCGAAGGCGGGCGCCTGCATACCCCGCCACTATACTTTCTGAAGCTTGCCAACGTTCCGCAGACTCCTCGGTTTCCTCCGTCCGTATCGCCGCGGCGTCATCGAGAGCTTCACGCTCTCGGTCGCGGCGATGGGCATGACGGTGCTGATCCCATGGCTCACCGGCCAGGCGATCAACGAGATCCACGCCGGCGACAAGGCGAACCTCAAGCTGCTCGGCGGCGCCGTCCTGCTGGCGGGCATCCTGCGCCTGGCGCTGACGGTCTTCCGCCGGCTCATCTCCGGGCGGGTCTCGCTCGGCGTCGAGCGTGACCTGCGCGCGTACATGTACGAGCACCTGCAGTCGCTCGAGCTTGCGTTCTTCGACCGCCAGCAGACCGGGCAGCTGATGTCGCGCGCAACGGTCGACCTGCAGGCCGTGCGCTTCTTCCTCGGGTACGGGCTGCTGTTCATGCTGCAGTCGGCGCTGACGATCGTGCTCGCCGCGGTGGCGATGTTCGTCGTCAACCCGGGGCTCGCCGCGATCTCGCTGGCCCCCGTGCCGTTCGTCGTGCTCGTCGCCGCACGCTACGGCAGGCGCTCGCGCCCCGCGATGCAGGAGGTCCAGCAGCGGATCGCCGAGCTGACCGCGGAGGTCGAGGAGAACGTCTCCGGCGTGCGCGTCGTCAAGGCGTTCGCCGCCGAGGCCCGCCAGCGGCGGCGCTTCGAACGGCAGGTCGGCCGCGTCTTCGAGCAGGCGATCACCTCGACGCGGATCCAGGCCTTCTACGGCCCGTTCATCGGCTTCCTGCCGCAGATCGGGCTGGCCGCGGTGATCTTCATCGGCGGGCGCCAGGTCATCAACGGGACGCTCTCGCTCGGCGCCTTCACCGCCTTCTACACCTACCTGCTGATGCTGATCGGGCCGATGCGCACGCTCGGCATCTCGCTCGGCATGGCCCAGCGCGCCACCGCCTCGGGCGCGCGGCTGTTCCAGATCCTCGACCGCGCGCCGCTGGTCGTCGCCAAGCAGGGCGCGGGCCCGCTGCCCGCGGGCAACGGCCGCGTGGAATTGCGCGACGTGACGCTGCGCTACGAGGGCTCCGAGCACGACGCCCTGCACGACATCTCGCTCGAGGTGCCGGCGGGCTGCACCGTCGCCGTGGTCGGTGGAACCGGCTCGGGCAAGACGACGCTCGTGCAGCTCATCCCGCGGCTCTACGACGTCACCAGCGGCGCGGTGCTCGTCGACGGCGCCGACGTGCGCGACGTCGATCCGGGCGCTCTGCGCCGCGAGATCGCGACGGTCAACGACGACCCGTTCCTCTTCTCCGCCAGCGTCGCCGAGAACATCGCCTACGCCAGGCCTGAGGCGAGCGACGAGGAGATCATGGCCGCCGCGCGCCGCGCCCAGGCCCACGAGTTCATCGAGCGCCTGCCGGACGGCTACGACACGCGTGTCGGCGAGCGCGGACTGACGCTCTCCGGCGGCCAGCGCCAGCGCCTGGCGATCGCCCGTGCGCTGCTGGCCGACCCCCGGATCCTGATCCTCGACGACGCCACCTCGGCGGTCGACGCCACGACCGAGCGCGAGATCAAGGACGCGCTGCGCGAGGTCATGGCCGGGCGCACGACCTTCGTGATCGCCCATCGACTGTCGACGATCGCCCTCGCGGAGGAGATCGTCGTGCTCGAGGACGGCGAGCTGATCGCCCACGGCCGCCACGAGGAACTGCTCGATGAGAGCGACCTCTACCGCGAGATCGTGGAGAAGGGCCTGCCCGACCAGGTGTTCCTCAACCGCAAGCCGCTCGAACGCGAGGTGGCGGGGCTGTGAGGACGAGCGTTCTTCTCTGCCAGGCACCGACGTCGAACGGCGGCGGGCAGTCGCTGTGAGTGGGCACGGGCACTGGGGCCCCCCGATCGACGACCGCCCACCGGTCGTCCCGCACGACGCCGGCAGGCGCGAGCGCCTGCGCCTGCTGTGGGAGGACTCGCGCCGGCGCCTGCGCGGCACCGGCGACCGCGGGCGCAAGGTGCGCGGCCTGGCCTCACTCGTCGCGCCCTACCGCTTCCGCGTCATCGCGATGTTCACGGTGCTCGTCATCGGCGTCGCCGCCTCGCTGGCCCCCGCCCCCCTCGCCGCCGCCGCGATCGACCAGGGCATCGTGCCCGGCGACGTCCAGAAGCTCGACATCGTCGTCGGCCTCTACGTCCTCAGCGTGCTGGTCGTCTGGATCGCCTCCTACTGGCAGACCTACCTCGTCGGCTGGGTCGGCCAGCGCGCGCTGCAGGACCTGCGGATGCGCATCTTCACCCACCTGCAGGCGATGCCCGTCGGCTTCTACGAGCGCCGCCCCGCCGGCGTGCTGATCAGCCGCATGACGAACGACGTCGAGGCGCTCGACTCGCTCGTCACCGACACCGTCGTCACGCTCTTCCAGGCGTCGCTGACGCTCGTCGGCTCGATCGTCATCCTGCTGCTGCTGGACTGGCAGCTCGCGCTGCTCGTCTTCCTGATCTTCCCGTTCATGGCGCTCGCCTCGCTGATCTTCAGGATCGTGAGCGCCGACGCCTATCGGCACACGCGTGAGACGATCGGCTCGATCACGGCCTACCTGCAGGAGACACTCTCCGGCGTGCGCGTCGTGCGCTCGTTCGCGCGCGAGTCCTTCCACCGCGAGCGCTTCTCAGAGCTCAACGAGCGCAACCGCGAGGCCAACCTCAAGACCGTCTACCTCAACGCGGCCTACTTCCCGGCGGTCGAGTTCCTCAGCTCGCTGGCGACCGTGATGGTGATCGTGATCGGCGGCATCCAGGCGATCGACGGCAACATCCAGGTCGGCGTGCTCGTCGGCTTCATCGCCGCGCTGAACAACTTCTTCGACCCGATCGGCCAGCTCTCGCAGGTCTACACCACCTACCAGTCGGGCATGGCGGCACTCGACAAGATCTTCGAGCTGCTCGACACCGAGCCCGACCTCGTCGACGCGTCCGGAGCGATCGAGCTGCCGTCGATCCGCGGTGAGATCCACTTCGACGACGTCTCCTTCCGCTACCGCATCGACGACCCCGAGAACCCGACGAAGCTCGCGCTCGACCATGTCGACCTCGTGATCCCGCCGGGTCAGACAGTCGCGCTCGTCGGCGCCACCGGCGCCGGGAAGTCGACGTTCGCCAAGCTCGTCGCCCGCTTCTACGACCCGACCGAGGGCGTCGTGCGGGTCGACGGCCACGACCTGCGCGACATCACGATGCACTCGCTGCGCTCGCAGCTGGGGATCGTCCCGCAGGAGGCCTTCCTCTTCGGCGGCACGATCGCCGACAACCTCGCGTTCGGCCGCGATGACGCCACGCGTGAGGAGCTCGAGCAGGCCGCGCGCGCGATCGGCCTGTGGGAGGTCGTCGAGAAGCTGCCGGCCGGGCTTGACACGCAGATCGGCGAGCGCGGCGTGCAGCTCTCGGCCGGCCAGCGCCAGCTGGTCGCGTTCGGGCGCGCGCTCGTTGCCGACCCGCGGATCCTCGTCCTCGACGAGGCGACCTCGAACGTCGACATCCACACCGAGGGGAAGATCGAGAGCGGCCTGCGTCGCCTGCTCGCGGGCCGCACCGCGATCGTCGTCGCGCACCGCCTCTCGACGATCCGCCAGGCCGGCCGCATCGTCGTGCTCGAGCACGGCCACATCGTCGAGCAGGGCACGCACGACGAGCTGCTCGAGGCCGACGGCGCCTACGCGCAGCTCTACCGCGCCTGGGCCGAGCAGGCCGCGGCCTGACCGGCCCCCCGACACGTCCATACTGGCTAGTGGAACCCGCTCGCGGCCTCCGCGCCGTGCACCGGCTCGGCCTGCTTGGCCAGGCGCGGGAGCACCGCCTGCAGGTCGCCGAGCAGCATGTCGGCCAGGTCGTGGCTGAAGTCGCGCTTGACGACCACCCGCAGGGCCGCCAGGTCCGTCCGGTTCGCCGGGAACGTGTACGCCGGCAGCAGCCAGCCGCGCTCGCGCACCGCGTTCGACACGTCGAAGACGGTGAAGTTGTCGATCTCGTCCTTGAGCTTGAAGGCGAACACGGGCAGCTCGTCACCGCGGGTGATCAGCTCGAATGGCCCGAGCTTCTCGATCTCGCTGGCGAGCCGCATCGCGACCTCGCGCGAGTAGCCGTGGACCGCGCGGTAGCCCTCCAAGCCCAGCCGCAGGAAGTTGTAGTACTGCGCGACGACCTGCGCGCCGGGGCGTGAGAAGTTCAGGGCGAACGTCGGCATGTTGTCGCCGAGGTAGTTGACCCAGAAGATCAGGTCCTCCGGCAGCGCCTCGCCGTCGCGCCAGACGATCCACCCGACCCCTGGGTAGACGAGCCCGTACTTGTGGCCCGAGGCGTTGATCGACGACACGCGATCCAGGCGGAAGTCCCACTCCAGCTCGGGGTCGATGAACGGCGCGACGAACGCGCCCGAAGCGCCGTCGACGTGCACGGGGATGTCCAGCCCGGTCTCCTGCTGGTGGCGGTCGAGCGCCTCGCAGATCTCCTTGACGGGCTCGTAGGAGCCGTCGAAGGTCGAGCCGAGGATCGCCACCACGCCGATCGTGTTCTCGTCGCAGAGCTTCACGGCCTCGTCGGCCGTCAGGTGGAAGCGGTCGCCCTCCATCGGGACGAGGCGCATCTCGACGTCCCAGTAGTTCGCGAACTTCTCCCAGCAGATCTGGACGTTGATCCCCATGACCAGGTTCGGCTTGTCCGCCGGCTTGCCGGCCGCCCTGCGCGCCTGCTGCCAGCGGCGCTTGAGCGCCAGGCCGCCGAGCATCGCCGCCTCGCTCGAGCCGGTCGTGGAGCAGCCCGTCGCCTCGGCCCTGTCCGGTGCGTGCCACAGGCCGCTCAGCATGTTCACGCAGCGCATCTCGAGCTCCGCGGTCTGCGGGTACTCGTCCTTGTCGATCATGTTCTTGTCGAAGCACTCGGCCATCAGCAGCTGGCCCTCGGGCTCCATCCAGGTGCTGACGAACGTCGCGAGGTTCAAGCGGGCGTTGCCGTCGAGCATCAGCTCGTCGTGGATGACCTGGTAGGCCACGCGCGGCTCCATCTCGCCCTCGGGCATCTGGTGGCGGGGGATCCTGCCGCCCTCGATGCCGAAGATCGGCGAGACCGAGAGATCCTTCTGCGTCTGTTCAGGGCCCTTCGGGTGCCGCAGCGCCATGCCATTCCTCCGTCCGGGTGCTCGGTGGTCGTCGGGACGCAACCTACCTGTGCCGCGGCTGCCCGTACTCGGCCGTTCCGGTTGATCTGCCGCGACTTTGGTTCTCGCGCGCCAGATGCCGATCAGAGGATGACGTCCGCAACCGTCCCCCACCCCTGACCGCATGCCGCATTCCGAGATCTCCGTCGCACCGCCCGCGCCGATCCCGACCCAGCGGGAGAACGACATGCCGCTCGGCATCGTCGCTCCCACCCAGCGCGAGCGCTCACGGCGCATGATCGGCGAGATCGTCGTCGATCTCGGCCTCGCCGACCGGCTCGAGGTCGAGACCGCCGTCGCCGAGGCGCGCTCCACCAACCGCTCCACCGGCGGCGTCCTGGTCGACCGCGGCACCCTGACCCCCGACCAGCTCGCGCGCGTCATCGCCGAGCGCTTCGGCGTGGACTACGTCGACCTCTCCGTCTACAGCGTCGACTTCCGCGCCTGCGGGCTTGTGACACCCGAGGCCGCCCGCCGCTACGAGGCCGTCCCGATCGGTTTCAAGGACCAGCGCACGCTGCTGCTCGTGACCTCGGACCCGGCCAATGTGCTTGCGATCGACGACGTCGCGATGATCACCGGCTTCGACGTCCACCCCGTCGTCGCCTCCCGCGAGGACATCGGCGCGCTCGTCGCCAAGCTCGCCCGGCTCGAGGACATCGGCGAAGCCGAGGACGAGGACGAGGACGACGAAGACACCGAGCTGTTCATCGGCGACGTCCGCGACGAGGGCGACGACGCGCCCGTCATCAAGCTCGTGCGCTCGATCATCGCCGAGGCGATCGAGCTGCGCGCGAGCGACATCCACTTCGACCCGGACGGCCAGGAGATGCGCGTGCACTACCGCATCGACGGCGTCCTGAAGCCGTCCAACGCGATCCCGCGGCGCATGGTGCGCGGCGTCGTCTCGCGCGTGAAGATCATGGCGAGCCTCGACATCTCCGAGCGCCGCCTGCCCCAGGACGGCCGGCTCTCGCTTGCGATCGACGGGCGCAGCGTCGACGTCCGCGTCGTCACGCTGCCGCTCGTCGGCGGCGAGTCCGTCGTCATGCGCGTGCTCGACCACGACGGGGGTGTCATCGACCTCGACCGCCTCGGGCTGCGTCAGGCGGAGTTCGAGCGGGTACGCCATGCGATCGCCCAGCCCTACGGCGCGATCCTCGTCACCGGGCCCACCGGCTCGGGCAAGACGACGACCCTCTACGGCGCGCTGGCGCTGCTGAACAGCGGCGAGCGCTCGATCATCACGATCGAGGATCCGGTCGAGTATCGCGTCGACGGCATCAAGCAGATGCAGGTCAGCACGAAGGTCGGCATGAGCTTCGCCAAGGGCCTGCGCACCATGGTCCGCGCGGACCCGGACATCATCATGGTCGGCGAGATCCGCGACCGCGAGACCGCGCAGATCGCGATCGAGGCCGCGCTGACGGGGCACCTCGTCCTCTCGACGCTGCACACCCGCGACGCGCCGACCGCCGTCACGCGGCTGGTCGACATGGGCATCGAGCCGTTTCTGACGGCCTCCGCACTGGACTGCGTCGTCGCGCAGCGGCTCGCACGCACGCTCTGCACCTGCAAGGCGCAGACCGTGATCCCGGCCGAGGTCCTGATCGCCAGCGGCTATCGGGCCGACGACGACCTGGCGGCCTTCGAGGCCCACGGCTGCGGACGCTGCGGCGGCACGGGCTACCGCGGGCGGATCGGGCTGTTCGAGGTCATGACCGTCAGCGAGGAGATCCGCTCGATGGTCATGCGCGGGGAGCCCTCACCGGCGATCTCGCGCCAGGCGATGGCCGAGGGCATGCGCCGGCTGCGCGACGACGGGCTCGACAAGGTCCGCAGCGGCCACACCTCGCTGGCCGAGATCGGTCGCGTCGCCGGCTCGTGATCAGCCCCCCGAGGCCTCGCGTTCGCGCAGCTCGATGCGCCGGATCTTGCCGGTGAGCGTCTTGGGCAGGTCGGTCACGAACTCGATGCGCCGCGGATAGGCGTAGGCGCTGAGCCGGTCGCGCACGAACGCCTTGATCTCGTCGGCGAGCGCGTCGGAGGGCTCGTAGCCCTCGGCCGGGACGACGAACGCCTTGACGATCGTCCCGCGGCGCTCATCGGGCGAGGCGACCGCCGCGGCCTCGCGGACCGCGGGATGCTCGATGCACGCGGACTCGACCTCGAACGGGCCGATCCGGTAGCCGGCGGAGATGATCACGTCGTCGGCCCGCCCGGCGTACCAGATGTAGCCGTCCCCGTCCTGGGTCGCCGCGTCCTTCGTGTGGAACCACGCGCCCCCGAACGTCGTCTCCGCGGCCTCGTCGTTCTCCCAGTACCCGAGTGGGTAGTGCGGGTTCGAGCGCGCACGCAGGCAGATCTCGCCGCGCTCCCCGCGCGCGACCTCGTGCTCGTCCTCGTCGAGGATCCGCACGTCCCAGCCGGGCATCGGGCGCCCCATCGAGCCCTCACGGACCTCCATCCACGGGAAGTTGCCACACAGCGGGTAGGACTCGGTCAGGCCGTAGTAGTCGAGCACCGTCAGGCCGTACTGCTCGCGGAACCAGCGGATCGCCTCCGGGTTCAGCGGCTCGCCGGCGCTGCAGACGCGCCGGAACGAGCACGGGAAGCGCGCTCCCGCGTCCTCGATCGCCATCATCGAGCGCATCGCCGTCGGCGTGGTGAAGACGTTCGTCACGGCGTTGCGGCTGAGGAAGTCGAGTTGTCCCTCGGGGTCGAAGCCGCCCGCGCGCTGCAGCACGACCTGCACGGCGCCGAGGCGCCATGGGCCGAGCAGTGGCGCGATCCCCGCGGCCCACGCCCACTCACCCATGCCGTGGAAGCGCTCGCCGTCCTGCACCTCGTGGCAGTGGATGAACTCCTCGTGCGCGAGCAGGTAGCGGTGCGCGTGGACGATGCCCTTCGCCAGGCCCGTCGTGCCCGAGGTGTAGTAGAGCTGGGCGGGATCGTCGCACGAGGTGTCGGCCGTCGTGAACTGCGTCGAGGCGCCGGCGAGGAGGTCGTCGTCGAGGATCAGCAGCTCGCCGACACCATCGCCGGCGAAGTGCTGGAAGCGCGGCGCGTTGGCGGCATCGGTGACGAGCACGCGCGGGCGCGAGTCGCGCAGGCGGTGCGCGATGCCCTCGTCGCCGTAGAGCACGGACATCGACAGCAGCAGCCCGGCGTTCTTCCAGGTGCCGAAGAAGATCGCCGCTGTCTCCGGCGTGGGCGGCAGCACGACCGCGACGCGCTCGCCGCGCTCGATGCCGTGGTCGCGCAGCACGTTCGCCGCCTGGTTCGAGAGGTCCTGCAGCTCGCCCCAGTCCAGCCGCCGGGTGGCGCCGTCATGCCGCTCCCAGATCATCGCGAGCTTGTCGCGCGGATGCTTGTCGCACACGTCCTGGGCGATGTTGTAGCGCTCGGGCACCACCCATCGATGCTCGGCGCACACCTGGTCGTAGCGGTCCATGGGCGGACGCTACAACGGCGACGGTCCTGGCGCGATCAGGTGGCCGACGGAGCGGGCGAATGCGATGCGCCCTGAGGCGGAAGTCGGCAGGTAGTCAGACGCCGAGCCGGCGCCGAGACCGGCGACGCGGCGCTCGGTTCGGGCGGTGACGGCGTAGAGGTAGACATCGCAGCCGCGCGGGCGGACCGACGGCGGAAGACCTCCGGCGCCGCTGCACCGCGAGTAGGTCGCGATGCGGTGCCCGTGGCCGTCGTCGCCGAGATCGACGTCGCGGTGGCGGCGAGGCCGGCCCCGCCGATCGCGATGTGCGCATCATTCCCGCAGCGGGGCGCGCTCACGCGCTGGTCGACGGAGAGGCCGTGCCGACGCCTCGACCGAAGGGGTTGAAGTCCGGCGTTCCCGCTGCTGCGATCAGGTCACGCCCTGGTGCAGTTCGTGCAGCCAGTTGAAGATCGCCGTATCGGCGCCCTGCGCATCGGCGTAGATGTACAGGCAGCGCGGCTTCGGCTTGGCGTTGCCGATCCATGCGACCGGCATTCCGGGCGGGCCCTTGCGTGGCTTGTAGCGGATGGTTCGCATGTCCACCTCCAACGTCACGGCATCGAAACGCTGACCTTCCACTGAATGGTTCGGCAACGTTCGAGCGCGCCTTGAGCCCTGGAGGGCCGCGCCCAATTCGCGAGCGCGTGTTGCGCCGCTTCAAGCCGCCCCGCAGGTCCGCCGATGCTGGTGACCGGTGCCCGCCGTCTCGGCCTGCCCTGGCAGGCGGCGGGTACATCTTTGAGGGTGGCGCGGTTACCGCTGGACCGGGCGGCTCAGCGCTGCTGCTCGTAGCTCAGCAGGGGGAATGCGCGGTCGTCGCCCCGTCCCTGGGGCGTCATGTCGAGGATGCTCCAGACCGGCCAGATCGAGTCGACGTGGCGCGGGTCCTCGCCCGGGTCGCGCGGCGCGAACATGAGCTCGGTCGCCCAGCGGTGGCGGATCTCGTCGCCGGTCCGGACGAACACGTTCACGAGGGGCGCCTGCTCGCCGTCGGGCGTCTCGGCGTGGTAGTCGCGGTTGTAGGCGTTGCCCTGCGAGGAGAGGAGCCGCAGGTTGCGCCAGCCCCGCTCGCGGGCGAAGGCGTCGATGCGGTCGGGATGGGTCTTCGCGACCACTGCGAGATTGATCTGCTGGGCCAGATGGGGGGCGGCGCCGTCGAGCGAGTCGAGGATCGAGGTGCACGATGCGCAGGGGGTCGCGCGAAGAGGGAGCCGGGCGGTCTCGCCGCCGGCGGGCCCCGGCCTCCCGTCCCCCGACCAGCGCGGGAACATGAAGCTGTAGATGACGAGCGTGTCCTTGCCGGGGGCGAAGAGCTCGGAGAACCGGACCTCGCGGCGATCGCGCGCTTCCTCGAAGCGGTAGTCGTCGGGGACAAGCCCGCCGGGTGGCAGCGCACGCCGCTGGGCTGCGACCCGCTCGATCGCCCGGCGAAGCTCGATCTCGGCCTCGAGCAGCGTGTCGCGCGCGCGGCGGTACTCGTCGGACTCGCCGGGAAAGCGGGTGTCAGGGTCTGCGGACACCGCCGGTCAGTCTACGCCGGGTGAGGGCGCGCCGCTCGCAATCCCTGAGGCGCGGCGTCGAGCCCTCGGAGTTCGGCGAGGTAGATTCGAGCTGTGGACACCGAACCGGAAGCTGACGGGCGGAGTGTGAGCGTGGTTGGCCTCGACCATGTCCAGCTGGCGGCCCCGTCCGGTTGCGAGGCGGAAGCGCGGCGCTTCTTCGGAGATGTTCTCGGGTTGGCGGAGGTGCCGAAGCCGGAGTCCCTCGCGGCGAGAGGTGGCGTCTGGTTCCAGCTCGGCTGGCAGCAGCTGCACATCGGCGTCGAGGACGGCTTCGAGCCTGCGCGGAAAGCACACCCTGCCCTGCGGGTCGCCTCAGACGCCGAGTTGGCGATTCTCGCTGAGCGGCTCGCAGACGCTCGGGCAGAAGTGGTCTGGGACGAGGCCCTGCCAGGAGTTCGTCGGTTCTACACAGAGGACCCGTGGGGCAACCGCCTCGAGCTGCTGACGGACGCCCGCCTCGACGTTTCGTCGAGGACGCGCCGGCCGGCGCTCAAGTCCTCGCGCCCGCCGGCCGACCGGGGGATCAGGCCTCCTTGGACCGGGGCCCCGATGTGACCGACACCGCCGGCCCGCCGATTCCTGCCGAAGCGGCGGGCCGTTGTCGTTCCAGCGGCCGGGGCCAAGCGCCCCCGGTGTCTGCCCGACCCGGGGACGCTTGCCGTCCCTCATCCCCCCGACCCGCCGAGCTTTCCAGCTCCGGTAGCTCCACGCAAACCTGCGCAGCACGTGTGTGATCTTCCGTGCGGCCGGTTGTCGAGAACAGTGGCGGCCCGCCTTGTGCGCCTTCTCCCCCCGACGGGCTCAGGCGGGCCGCTGTCGTACCGGGCCGCGCTCCCGCAAAGACCGAGTCGAACCTCTGCCGCAAACCCGGCGGCCCCTGCGGCGTACTGCGGTGTCAGGCACCACTCGCCAGGCGTACGTTGCCCTTTGCGATGTCGGACCTGACCTGCGACTACCCGAGATGCCAGAACGCGGTGGCGGCAGCACGGATGGCCGTGCGCAACCGACCGCCGAAGTTCGTCGGGCTCTGCACGCTGCACCTGGCCGCCTTCGACGCCAACCAACACTCCGACGCGCTCGCGGACTTCTGGAGCTGGCTCTCGACCCTAGCCGGCGGCTGAACCCGACGCGCAGGGCGCCGACAAACGCAGCTCCACGTCCGGCCGGCAGGCCGCGCACGGCCTGGGCGCGCGCTGGCGCCACAGCGCATGGCCCGCGCCTGCCAACGTGCCGACGGCCTCGCACACCGGGCAGCCCGGACGATGGATGTCATCGCCGGGCGTGATTGTCGCGGCCTCGTGGATGACCCATGCGAGCGGCTCAAGCGGCACGCGATCGACCGTAACCGTCTGCGCCGACCGTCCCGAGGGGCTTTCCCGCGGGCGCCCCCCGGTAGGGCCGAAACCGCCCGGTTTGCAGGCGGTTTCGGGACTGCGGGACTAGGACTCGAACCTAGAATACCTCGTCCAGAGCGAGGCGTGTTGCCGATTACACCATCCCGCAACGGGCGCCCATTATAGGCGCTGGGGGATCGCGGGCGCCCGCAGCCCCGCGTCCTCGAAGACGGCCTTGAGCAGCGGTTCGTAGCGACCCTCGGCGAGGTCGCCGATGGGGTCCGTCGTGTACGAGAGCAGCGTGCCGTACGGCAGGTCGAACGCGGCGCGCATCGCCAGGAGGCGGCGGCGCTCCGGGCTCTCGGCCCCTTGGAGGATGCGCACTGCCGCGTTCATGCGGCGCACGCGGATGACGCGCCGCGGGATCGCCCACAGCAGCACGAGCAGCGTCGGAATGGCGAACACCACCCAGCCGAGCAGGTTGGCGGCGTCGTTGACGGCGGCCTCCCCCTGCTTGCCGAGCGCGATCGCGTTGCCGCCCGTCTGAGCCCCCGCGTTGTTCAGGGCGTCCTTCAGCGCGCCGCCGACGAGCGGCACCCCGCCGACCACCCCGCCGGCGTCCTTGAAGCCCGACTGGACCGAGCGGCCGGCGTCCTGGACGCCGCGCCCGAGGCTCGCGAGGTCCGCGACCGTGTCGTGCACCTTGAGGCCCAGCCAGGCGAAGAGGACGATCAGCAGGACGACGACGACGTCGGCCAGGATGGCGCGCGTGCGGCGCGCGGGAAGCTGCGGGTAGTAGCGCATCCGGGCATCATCCCGGGCGCCGCCGACAGCCGCGGCTCGTGACCCGCTACCCGACGGCGAAGAGGTTGGTGACCTGGTCCTCCAGGCCGGGATCGAGGCACACGAGCACCTCGTCGCCCGCGGCGATCACGGTGTCCGCCTTCGGCACGAACCCGGTGCCCTCCCGCAGGACCGAGATGACGATGCTGCCCTCGGGCAGGTGCAGGTCGCGCACCGCGACGCCCGTGGCCGCCGAGTCGGAGGCGACCTCGATCTCGATGATCTCGAGCTGCTCGCCCGGCAGATCGAGCAGATGGACGAGGCCGTACTGGGGCACCTCGTGCTCGATCAGCCGCAGGATCAGGTCGGTCGCCGAGACCGCGGGCTTGATCCCGAGCAGATCGAAGTACTGGCGATTGCGCGGGTTGTTGACGCGCGCGATGAAGCGGTCCACGAGGTACTTCTCGCGCGCGATCTGGCAGATGAGGATGTTGTCCTCGTCGTCGCCGGTGACCGCGACCACGAGGTCGGCGCGCTGGACGCCGGCCCGCTCGAGCACCCACAGCTCGGTGCCGTCGCCGTACTGGGCGACGTGCTCCAGCTCGTCCTCCATCGCGAGGTAGCGGTCGCGGCGCTGCTCGATCAGCGTGACCTCATGGCCCTTCTCGAGCAGCTCGCGCGCGAGGTTGAGGCCGACCTTGCCGCCTCCCACGATGATCGCGTACATCAGCGGCCGACCTCGCGCAGCGCGTCCTCGAACATCTCGATCGCGTAGCGCGTCGGGCAGATCGTCCGCAGGCCCTGCGCCGCGTACCACTCGGCGCGCGCCGGGTCGCTGACGCGCACCAGCACGCTCGGGACGTTGAACATCTTCTGCGCGATCTGGGCGACTGTGAGGTTCGTGTTGTCACCGTGGGTGGAGGCGATGAAGACGTCGGCCTGCTCGATCCCGGCCTCGATCAGGGCCTCGGCCTCGATCGCCTGACCGATCGTGAAGCGCCCGCCGACGTCCTCCCACGTCGTGGGCTGCCCCGCGTCGAGGCGCTCGTGCGAGAGCGGATCCTCGTCCAGGACGGAGACCTCGTGCCCGGCGGCGAGCATGGAGCGCGCGACGGCCGAGCCGACCCGGCCGGCGCCCGCGATGACGATGAAGGGCATCCGGCCGGACTCTATACAGCGTCGCCGGCGGTCGGCGCCTCGGCCGGCACGGCCGTCGACACGGCCTGATCGCCGACCGGCGGCGCAGTGAGGATCACGGGGCAGGACGCCTTCGAGACGACGAGCTTGGTCGCCTCGCCGACGAACGCGTCCATCCCGGCGCGCCCGCCGAGGCGCGTGCCACCGCGGATCTTCGAGGGCTCCTCGGCGGCGAGCACGATCGCCTGGACGCCGCGGCGCTTGGCCTCGTCGACGATCGCCTGGCCGGCCCGCCGCGCGCGCACCGTCGCGGTGGCGACCTCGACGCCCTCGTACTCCTCGCCGACCGCCTTGGCCCGTGCCAGCGCCGTCCGGGCGCGCTTGAGCTCGGCGTCGGGCAGCCGCGCGTCGATCGGGAGCGACATCGGCACCTCGAAGACCCAGATCGCCTCGATCGTCGCCCCCGCCCCCGGCTCCGCGTCGATGTCCTCCTCGGCGGCCAGGCGGCCGGCCGTCTGCATGATGTCGTCGTCCAGCGCCGTGCCGAAGATCGGCACGAGGATCGAGCCGTACTCGGCCTCGATGTGCTCGCCGAGCAGCGCCTCGCGCGGGACCGTCACCCGCTGCAGCAGCGGCTTGCCGGTCGAGCGCCGGTAGATCACGTACAGCGTCAGGCCGAATGCCATCCAGCCGATGCCGACCCAGCGCGCCTCGTTGTGGGTGATCAGCACGCTCGCCCAGGCCGCGGCGCTGAGCACGACGCCCAGGACCGCGGGCAGCGGCAGCGACGCGCCGCGGAGGCGCAGGTCGAACGGGATGTCGTATGGGCGCGGCGCGTCGGGCTCGCTGAAGCGCAGCCGCAGGATCGCGGCGTGCGCGATCGTCAGGCCGAGCAGCGCGCCGAACGCGTACAGCCCCAGCAGCATGTCCAGGTCGTGCGGCAGCGACAGCGCCGCCGCGATGACCGTGGCGAGCACGATGAGCACCCACGGCGTGAACCGGGTCGGGTGCAGCCGGCCCACCGCGCTGGGGATCTGGCGGTTCGTCGACAGCGAGTACGCGAGCCGCGAGAGCCCGAGCATGGCGGAGTTCGACGCGGCGATCAGCGTGATCGCGGCGATGGCGGCGATCGCGTACTTCGCGCCGTCGCGCAGCCAGGTGTCCTTGAAGGCGGCGGCGATGCCCAGCACCGGCGCGTCCTTGTAGGTCGTCGACAGCGCCGTCGTCCCGTCGATCACCGGCTGCGCGCTGATCGCGACGATCGCGATGCCGGTGTAGACGACGAAGACCGTCAGCGAGGATGCACTGACCAGGCGCCGCAGGCCGGCGCGGCTGACCGCGACCTCGCCGCTCAGCCCCGAGGCGGACTCGAGGCCGGTCGAGACGACGGTGGCGATCCCGAACGCGACGACGAGGTTCTCGACGGTCGGCGTCGTCCCCAGGTGGATCGTGCTGGTGATCGCGTGCGCGTCGAACAGCAGCGCCATGCCGAATCCGATCAGCGCCAGCTGGAGCGCGATGTCGGCGACGACGAGGATGCGGATCCGCGAGGAGCGCGTCGTCGAGAACCCGCGGATGTTGCGCACCGCGACGTAAGCGAGGATCGCGAGCACCGCGACGGTCTCGACGACCCCGTGGCCGAGCGGGCTCCAGAACGCGGCGAGGTAGTTCGTGGCGCTGAAGGCCGTCGCCGCGATCAGGATCACGTAGTCGAGCAGCACGGCCCAGCCGGCGATGAAGCTCCACAGCTCGTTGAACGCATAGCGGGCGAAGACCGTCGACCCGCCGCGGTCCTGGTGCAGCGAGGAGCCCTCGACGTAGGTCATCGCGGCGAGCACGAACATGACGGCGGACGCGATGAAGACGACCGGGGTGAGGCCCAGCGCATAGCCGGCGACGACGCCGAGCGCGAAGTAGATCGCGCTCGCGATCACCGTGTAGACGACGCTGAAGAGCATCGGCGAGCCGAGCCCGCGGCGGAACATCTGCTCCCGGCGCTCGGTCATCAGCGCATGCTCCGCGCGGCCCAGATGCGGCCGAGCCCGGCCGCGAGGAACAGCAGGCCCATGATCACGCCGACCGAGAGCGGCCCACCGCCGGCGCTGACGGCGCGGACGATCAGCGCCACCCCGATCACGATCATCACGATCGAGAAGAGCGTCGTCAGGTGACGATGTGTGTCGCGGCCGGACATCCGGACGATGATGCTAGGTGGCGCCCACCCGCGGGCGCTGTGCGGCCTTGCCGGCCTGGACCTCGGGCGAGGTCTGGATGATGACGCGGCAGGGGCGCTCCTCGAGAACCGTCTCGAGCGTCTTGCCGAACAGCGATCCGGACTGACGCGGCGGGAGCGGGATGACGATCGCGCGGGCGCGCAGCTGGCGGGCCTCTTCGACGATCAGCCGCCCCGCCTGCCCGGCGCGGACCTTCTCCCAGTGCCCGGTGACGCGCCGGCCGCCCTGCAGGCGCGCCTGCTCGATGATCGTCTGGGCGGCGCGCTCCTGCTCGGGCATCGACGCGGAGATCGGCGACGTGGCGGGCACGGGGATCGGCACGAGCACGTGGATGCCCCGCCGGCGGCGCGCGGCGAGCTTCACGGCCGTCCCGATCGCGCCGGGCGAGTAGGCGCGCGGGTCGAGCGCCACGAGGATCGACTCGTACTCGGCCTCGTGCGCCACGACCGGCGCCGGGATCGCGACCTTCACTGTCGTCGTCAGGTCCAGCCCGTGGCGATGGCGATACCACGGATAGAACACCATCCCGAAGCCGAGCCAGGTGAGGCCCGCGATCGCGACCGGGATGTGCAGGAACGTCACGACGATGAACGCCAGTCCCGTGCCGATCACGCCCAGGATCGCGAAGATCGGGACGTCGACATTCCCCACGCGCAGGTTCATCGGGCCCTTGTACGGGCGCGGTGCGTCGGGTTCGGAGAAGCGCAGCCGGATGACCGCCAGGTGCGCGATCGTGAACGACAGCATCGCACCGAACGCGTACATGTTGCCCAGGAATTCGGCCTGGCCCGGGATCATCGCGATGCAGGCGATACCCCCGAACACGAGGATGCCGATCCACGGCGTCCCGTGCTTGGGATGCAACTGGCGCAGGCGGTCGGGCATCTGGCGGTGGATGCCCATCGAGTAGACGAGCCGCGAGACGCCGATGATCCCGGCGTTCGTCGCGATGAACAGGATCGTCGCCGCCAGCAGGCCGACGTAGAGCTCCGCCGGCCCCTGCAGCGCCCCGAGGTGGATCTGCTTGACGACGCCGAGGATCGGGTCACCCGCGTAGCCGCCGTCGGCCTCCG
Organism: uncultured Solirubrobacteraceae bacterium; assembly: GCA_963809525.1. GTDB lineage: Bacteria > Actinomycetota > Thermoleophilia > Solirubrobacterales > Solirubrobacteraceae > F1-60-MAGs163. The sequence continues at coordinate 342,908 of CAWEJY010000008.1, forward strand.
AGACGCCCAGCAGCGTCTGGTAGCCGTCCGGGGTCTTGACGACCGGCAGCGCGGACAGCGCCACCGCGGGCAGCGCCGCGTAGATCGCGAAGACGGCGATGACGACCCGGTTGATCGCCTTCGGGATCGTCTTCGTCTCGTCCTTGGCCTCCTCGGCCATGTTGGAGATCGTCTCGATCCCCGTGTAGGCGATCATCCCGACCGGGATCGCGAGGAAGAACTCCTTCCACGTCGGGGCGACGCCGAGGTGCACGTTGTTGGCGAGCACCTCCGGCGAGAACACGAGGATCCCGCCGACCACCACCAGCAGCAGTTGCGTGGCGAAGTCCAGGATGGCGAGCGTGACGTTCACGCCCGCCGACTCCTTGACGCCGATCACGTTGACGATCGACAGCAGGACGACGACGGCGATGCCGAAGACGACGTCGCCGGGGGAGTGGCGCAGCGCCGGCCAGAAGAGGCCGCCGAGGTAGTGCGGCACGAAGAACGCGGAGATCGCGATCGTGATCGTGTAGTTGAGCATCTGCGCCCAGGCGGCGAAGAAGCTCCAGAACTCGTTGAAGGCGTGGCGCGCGAACGACGAGGAGCCGCCCGCCTCGGGGTACATGACCGTCGCCTCGGCGTAGGTCGACGCCGTCAGCCAGAAGATGAACCCCGTGATGACGAAGACGACCGGCGTCAGGCCCAGGGCGAAGGAGGCGACGAGGCCGAGCGCGTAGTAGATCGACGAGCCGACGTTCCCGTAGGCCGTCGCGAACAGCGCGTTGACACCGAGGACGCGCTGGAGACCGTGCAATCGGCGTTCTGCCATCAGCGCGCCAGTCTACGGCGCGGATCTGTACAACATCTGTACGCCCGGGCCGCCCATCGGCACACGGCATCAGCGCGCGCGGATCTAGCGTCGGTGGGTCATGATCACCACCGTCCTCGAAGCCTGTGAGGCGCTCCTCCCGCTGACGCTCGCGGGGCTCCTCTTCGCCGGTTCCGCGCGGCGTGAGCGCCGCAGGATCGAACAGGAGGAGCTGCGCGTCGCGCTCGCCGCACCGCCGGTGACCACGGCGCACGACGGCGTCCTGGACCGCGTGCACGAGGCGCGGATGCGGCGCCGCGCGCTGCGGCTCATGGCGCGCCGGCGGTCGCCGCAGGTGCGCTGATGGCCCGCCTCGTCGAGCGCGGGCTGCGCCGCACCGTCGGCGTGCCCGGTCTGTTCGCCACCGCCTACGGCAACGTCGGCTCGTCGATCTACTACGCCCTTGGGCTCGTGGCGGCCCACGCGCTGGGGCTCACCCCCGTCGTCTTCATGCTGGCCGGCCTGCTGTTCGCGCTGACGGCCAAGACGTACGCCGAGGGCGCTTCGATGTACCCGGAGGCCGGCGGCTCGTCCTCGTTCGCGCGGCACGCGTTCAACGAGGCGGCCTCGTTCTTCGCCGGCTGGGCGCTGACGCTCGACTACATCATCACGATCGCCATCTCCGGCTTCTTCGTCCCCCACTACCTGGGCGCGTTCTTCCCGGCGCTCAAGCACGGGCCCGGCGACGTCATCGTCGGGATCCTCGTGATCGTCGTCCTCGCGGGCCTGAACATCCGCGGGCTCGGCGAGTCGGCGAAGCTCAACCTCGTCCTCGCGGTCGTCGACCTCGGCACGCAGGTCGCGCTCGTCGTCGTCGGCGCCTTCCTCGTGCTCGACCCCTCGCTGCTCGTCAGCCAGGTCCACCTCGGAACCGCGCCGAGCTGGAGCGAGGTGATCTTCGCGCTGTCGGTCGCGATGGTCGCCTACACGGGGATCGAGACCGTGTCGAACATGGCCGAGGAGGCCAAGGACCCCGGGCGCGACGTGCCGAAGGCGGTCAACCTCGTCCTCGTGGCGGTGCTCGGCGTCTACGCCGGCATCTCGGTCGTCGCCCTGTCGGCCCTGCCGGTCGTCCAGCACGGCACGCACTACGCGACCCAGCTCGGCACGGTCTACAAGGACGACCCGGTGCTCGGCATCGTCTCGGCGTTCGGCCTGCACGGGGGTCTACAGACCGCCGTCACGTCCTACGTCGGCCTCCTCGCCGCGACCATCCTCTTCATCGCGACGAACGCGGGCCTGATCGGCATATCGCGGCTCTCGTGGTCGCTCTCCGAGCACCGCCAGCTGCCCGGGATCTTCGCCCGCCTGCATCCGCGCTACCGCACGCCGTGGTTCACGATCGTCCTCTTCTCCTCACTGGCCTGCGTGCTCCTGGTCCCGGGCAAGACCGACTTCCTGGGCAACCTCTACTCCTTCGGCGCGATGCTGTCGTTCACCACCGCGCACGTGTCGATCATCGCGCTGCGCATCAGGAAGCCCGACCTCGAGCGGCCCTATCGGATCGGCTGGAACGTCCGCTACAGGGGGGCGCTGATCCCGATCCCCGCGGTCCTGGGCGCGATCGGCACGTTCGTCGCATGGTGCTCGGTGCTCGCGCTGCACACCGAGGCGCGGACGGTCGGCATGGCCTGGATGGTCGTCGGCCTGATCGGCTTCGTCGTCTACCGGCGCCGCTCCGGGCTGGATCTCACCAGCCGCCACAGGATCGCGCACGCGCCCGCACCGGAGGGCTTCGTGCCGCTCGCCTACCGCAGCGCGATGGTCCCGATCTTCGGCGGCGACGTCAGCGGCGGCGCGATCCGCCGTGCCGCGAAGCTCGTCGGCGAGCACGCCGAGGTGCTGTGCGTCTACGTGGTCAGGATCCCGACCCAGCTCCCGCTCAACGCCGACATGTCGCGCGAGCAGCGCGAGGGGCTCGCGGTCCTCGAGGCCGCGCACATCGCCGGCAAGAAGTCCGGGCTGAAGGTCCACACGCGCCTGGTCACGACGCGTGACCCGGGTGACGCGCTCGTGCAGGAGGCGGTGCGCGCCGAGGCCGACCTCGTGTATCTGGCGACGACGCACGCCCCGCCGTCCGAGCAGCGCTTCGGCCCGATCGCCCGCGAACTGCTGGAGAAGCGCCCCTGCTGGGTGATCGTCGAATCGCCGGCGGCCTCGCGCAACGGCACGCGCATGCGGCTGGCCGCGTAGGAGTTCAGGCGCCGGCGCTGCTGGTCGCGCGGCCGAGGTCCGCCGCGACCGCGCCGACGGCCTCGCCGATCGCGTCCGCGGCCTGGTCCACCTGGGCGCGCGTGATGATCAGCGGCGGTGAGATCGCGACCGCGTCACCGAGCGGGCGGACGAGCACGCCGCGCTTCCTGGCAGCGGCGAACGTGCGCGCCGGCAGGTCGGGGTGCTCGGCCAGCGCGGCCGGGTCGAAGGCGACCGCCGCCAGCGCACCGATGCCCGAGCGCACCTCGCCGACGAGGTCGGCGCCGGCCAGCGGCGCGAACGCCTCGGCGATCTCGCCCTCCAGCTCGCGGCCGCGCACCAGCAGGCCCTCGCGCTCGATGATGTCGAGGTTCGCGTGCGCCGCCGCACAGCAGGTCGGATGGCCGGAGTACGTCTGGCCGTGGCGGAACCAGACGCCGCCCTGCTCGTAGAACGGCTCGGCGACGCGGCCACTGACGACGACCCCGCCGAGCGGCAGGTAGCCGCTCGTGACGCCCTTGGCGAACGTCACCATGTCCGGGCGCACATTGAAGCGATCGGCGGCGAACCACGTCCCCAGCCGCCCGAAGGCGCTGATGACCGCGTCGGCCACGAACAGCGCGCCGTGGCGCTCGCAGAGCGAGGCGAGGCCCTGCAGATAGCCGGGCGGGACGCGGTGCACGCCGCCCGCGCCGATCACCGGCTCGGCGAAGACCGCCGCCACGCGCTCGGGCCCGACGCGCTCGAACTCGGCCTCGAGCGCCTCCAGCGAATCCCATGCGACCTGCGTGGTATCCGGGTCGAGCGGGCCCATGCCGGCCTGGTTGGCGGGAATGCCGCCGATGCTCGTCCCGAGCCCGTGGGTCCCGTGGTAGCCCTGCGCGCGGCCGATCAGGTGCATGCGGTCGGGCTGGCCGATCGCCGAGAAGTAGCGGCGGGCGAGCTTGGCGGCGGTGTCGATCGCATCGCCCCCGCCGAGGCCGAGGAAGATCCGCGGATCGTCGACGACGGCCTCCGCGTAGCCGGCGAGGCGCTCGGCGAGCGTCTCGGCCGGGCGGTTGCTGAACGCGCCGAAGGTCGAGTAGCTCGCCAGCTCGCGCATCTGCGTGGCAGCGGCGTCGACGATCTCGTCGCGGCCATGACCGACGTTCACGCACCACAGGCTCGCCGTGCCGTCGAGGTACTTCGCGCCGGACTCATCCCAGACGTGCACCCCCTCACCGCGCGTGATCACGATCTCATGACCGCGCACGGCGGCCATGTCCGCGAACGGGTGCCAGAAGGGCGTCTCGCTGCTCATGGGGACCACGGTACGCGCTGGGGCGCAGGCGGGCAATCGTCGAAGCGGCGCACGGTGCGCGCCCGGATGCGCCGCGCGGGACTTGTCAGCGGCGCTCGAAGAGCATCGGGCTGCCGTCGCTGCCGAGCACCTGCGCGACGAAGGCGTAGCTGCCGGCGGGCAGTGGCCGCCCCAGCGCGACCCGCCAGCGCCAGCCGCCGGCGGTGCGGCGCATGCTCGCCGAGATGAAGCGCGGGTGCGCGCAGGCGCTGCGGCTGGTCGCGGTGAAGCGCCCGCTGCGGACGTTCCACCAGGCGCAGCCCGCGCGCGAGCCGCCGCGGCGCAGCGCGAGCTGAACCACCGGTGTGGTCGCGCCCGCCCGGCGCAGCCAGCCCGTCAGCGTCTTCAGCGTGAAGGGGTCCGGAGCGTCGAGGCTCAGCGCCGGCAGCACCGAGGCGTCCCCCCGGAGCGCCTCGACACCCCCCATGCCGGCGCCGGCCTCGACCTCGGGCGCCGCCACGTCGACCTGCGGCGCGCGGTAGTGCGCGACGAGCTCGACGGGCGTCGCAGGCACGACGAAGTCGCGGCTGCGGTCGCCTCCATCGCTCCAGGCGTCGAACACCATCGCCTGCGCCCCGACAGGGCTGACGGTGTCCGGCGCCGAGAGCGCGACGCGATGGCCGATGACGTCGTCGAAGACCCGCGAGCCGCTCTGCGTGAGCGTCCCGTAGGTCAGCGCGGCATCGACCGGCTCGCTGCGCAGCGTGACTTTCACGGTCTCGGGCACGAGCCTGACGCTCGCGGTGTCCGAGAGGCCGCTGTCGTCGGTCACCGTCAGCCGTGCCTCGTACGTCGTGTCCGCCCCCCAGCGGTCCGACGGCGTGAACGTGGCGGCCGCCCCATCGGCCTCGGCCACGATCTCGGAGGCACGGCCGGTGAACCGGACGATCTTCCAATGCATCCCTGCGGATCCGACCGGGCCGTCGACATCGGCGGCGGAGCCGGCGAGGCTGACGGCGACGCCGTCACGGTAGGTGGACTGGCCGGACGGCGCTGTGATCGTCGCCACCGGCGGGTGCTGGATCGCGCCGTCGCCGTTGGCTGGATCAGCGGCGACGGCGGCGCCAGGCGCGACGAGCATCAGCGTGAAGGGCACGACGACGGCCGCCCACCCCCCGTGGACCACCTCCCGTCCTGCTTCAGCTACCGCTCGTCCGATCACGCTCCGGAAGGTACGCACGTCGTGCCACCCGGACAATCGGCCATGCGGCCGTGTCCCGGCGCCGGTGATCGCGAGCGGCCTGGACGCTTTCTGGACGCTTTCGCGCAAGCCCCGCTGCCCGCGGGCCTCGCGGGGCCTCAGGGGTGCCAGTGAACGGCCCGGAGACCCCAGGTCTCGCGCAGCCAGGACGGCACGAACTCCTCGAGCGAACGCTCCAGTTCGCTTCCGACGGCCTCGTCGACGACCCACCAGGAGGCCACCGCGTCGCTCCCGGGCGGCGCATCGGCGTCCGGCGGGTCGATGTAGACGCAGCCCAGCAGCGCCGTCTCATCCGCGTCGAGGACCGCGTAGCTGAACGCCTCCTGCGCCGCGATCTCCCGCTCGTGGTGCGCGAGGTCCTCACGATCGGCCTCGAGCGTCATCGACGCCGGCGGCCAGCCCCACACCGGTCCGTACCGAGCCCACAGCCGCTCCCGCGAGCCCATCACGGCGGGGTGGTCGATGCCCACGTCGCTCTCGCGGATCGGCCGCAGGTGATGGCCCGTGGGGAGTTCGGCTCGCTGCGGGGTGGTGAAGCCATCGGGGAGCCAGGGCATGGGCGCGAGCCTACGCGCCGGGCACGAACAGCGGCGACGAAGGGGGAGGACCACGGGCGCCGGGAAGTCGACCCACGCGAAACGAGCGCCCAACGAGGGCGTCCACCACAGGCAGGAGCGAGAGATCGCGGATGGATGAGGCCGCACGCGGGCGGGGTGCCGTGGCAGAGCCACTGCCCCCGCCTCGCGGGTGGCCTCAGGCGCCGCGAGGTCCGCGACCAATCATTCCCATCATCAGGTGATGATGGGAATGATGAGGATCGCCACGATGTTGGCGACCTTGATCATCGGGTTGATCGCCGGCCCCGCCGTGTCCTTGAACGGGTCGCCGACGGTGTCGCCGGTGACCGACGCGGCGTGGGCCTCGGAGCCCTTGCCGCCGAACGCGCCGTCCTCGATGAGCTTCTTGGCGTTGTCCCAGGCCCCGCCGCCGGCGGTCATCATCACGGCGAAGAAGAAGCCGACGACGATGACGCCGATCAGCAGGCCGCCGAGCGCCTGCGTGCTGATGAGGCCGACGATCGTCGTGAGAACGATCGGGATCAGCGACGGGATGATCATCTCGCGCTGGGCCGCCGCGGTGACGATCGCCACGCAGGTCGCGTAGTCGGGCTCGTCGGTGCCCTCCATGATCCCTGGCTTCTCGCGGAACTGACGGCGGACCTCTTCGACGACGGCGCCGCCGGCGCGGCCGACGGCCTCCATCGAGAGCGCGGCGAACAGCACGACCATCATGCCGCCGACGAGCAGGCCCATCAGCACAGCCGGATCGTCGACCCGGAAGATCGTGCTGACGTCCTTGGCGGCGAGCTCGGCCTTGAAGCCGGCGAACAGCACGATCGCCGCGAGGACTGCCGAGCCGATCGCGTAGCCCTTGGTGACGGCCTTGGTGGTGTTGCCGACCGCGTCGAGCGGATCGGTGACGGCGCGCACCTCTTCGGGCATGTTCGCCATCTCGGCGATGCCGCCCGCGTTGTCGGTGATCGGGCCGAACGCGTCGAGTGCGACGATCAGGCCGGTCAGCGAGAGCTGCCCCATGACCGCGACGCCGATGCCGTAGATGCCCTGCGTGCCGCCGCCCGCGAGCTTCCACGACGCGAGGATGCCGAGGACCAGGACGAGCGCCGGGAGGGCCGTCGCCTGCATGCCCTGGGCGAGACCCTGGATGATGTTCGTCGCGTGGCCGGTCTGCGAAGCCTCGGCGGTGCGGCGCACCGGGCGGAAGCGGGTCGACGTGTAGTAGTCGGTGAGGATGAACAGCAGCGCGGTGACGCCGATGCCGACGAGCGCGCAGAGGTACAGGTCCGTGACGCTCGGCGTGCTCAGCGCGCCGGTGCCGCGGTAGTGCAGATCACCCATCATCCACTTCGTGATCGGGTAGAACGCGATCGCGGCGATGACTCCCGACACGATCAGACCCTGGTAGAGCGCGCGCTCGACGTTCCCGGTGGTCGTGCGCACCGCGTAGGTCCCGATGATCGAGGCGATGATCGCGGCGCCGCCGAGAACCAGCGGGTAGAGCGCCACCACGGTCGACTCCTGGAAGGTCAGGACGCCGAGCAGCATGACCGCGACGGCCGTCACGGCGTAGGTCTCGAAGAGGTCCGCGGCCATGCCGGCGCAGTCGCCCACGTTGTCGCCGACGTTGTCGGCGATCACCGCGGGGTTGCGCGGGTCGTCCTCGGGGATACCCGCCTCGACCTTGCCGACGAGGTCGGCGCCGACGTCGGCCGCCTTGGTGAAGATGCCGCCGCCGAGCCGGGCGAAGACGGAGATCAGCGAGCCGCCGAAGCCGAGGCCGATCAGCGCGTCGACCGCCTCCTTGGGCGTCTTGCTGAACGCGGAGGTCAGCAGGCCGTAGTAGCCGGCGACGCCGAGCAGGGCGAGGCCGACGACGAGCATGCCGGTGATGGCGCCGCCGCGGAACGCGACCTTGAGCGCCGGGCTGATGCCGCCGCGGGCGGACTCGGCGACGCGCGCATTGGCGCGCACCGAGACGTTCATCCCGATGAAGCCCGCCGAGCCGGACAGCAGGCCACCGATCAGGAAGCCGACGGCGACGCTGATGTTCTGGATGAAGATCAGCGCGACGAAGAGGACGACGCCGACGCCGGCGATCACCGTGTACTGCCGCGTGAGGTATGCCTTGGCGCCTTCCTGCACGGCGCCGGAGATGCGCTGCATCTCGTCGTTGCCCGGAGACAGGGCGAGCAGCTGGGATGTCGTCAGGACGCCGTACAGCACGGCGACAGCCGCGCAGACGACTGCGACGACGACCCCGTGGTCGGTCAGGAACTGGGTCAAGGGAACGATCCTCCGCGAAGTGATTTGCGCGTCGCGACCGGGGGTCTGCGACGCGGAAGGGGCGCGCGAGCACGCGCGCCCCGGCCCGAAAGCCGCTGGATCGTACCGAGAACGGCGGCGGCGGCGTCGTCCGGCTCGGTGGCGGGCTGCCGGGCTACTGCCCGGGAACCCAGAGGCGCCCGGACTGCTGCGCCGGTCCGGCGCCGCTCTCGGGCGCCGGCGTGCCCTCTGCGGGCGGCGCGCCGCCGCCCTCGCCCTGCGGCGCCGAGCCGCCCGCGCGCTGCGCGTAGGCGACCTGCAGCTGGGCGAGCGCGTCGCGCAGAGCGGGGCCGTTCTCGCCGAGCAGCGGCTCGACGGACGGCAGCAGCCCGCGCACGCCCTCGATCGCCAGACGGGTCTGCTCGAGGTCGATCTCGTCCTCGCTGCCGGGCACCAGGCCGGCCTTGCGCGCCCCGAGGTTCAGGAGCGAGACGACGGTCTGGACGATGATGTCCTCGACGCGGATCTGCTTGAGCTCGGCCTCGTAGGCCGCGCGCAGCTCCTCCTCGGTCGGCTCGCGCCCGGGGGCGCCGGTGGGGTCGAGCGGCTGGTCGGTCACGGCGCTGAGGCCTCCTGGGTCGTTCCGGCCAAGCCGTACGTGCGGCGGGCCTCGGTCACGGTCGAAGCGTAGATCTCCGGCAGCTCGGCGCCCTCGGCGCGCTGGGCCATCTGGCGCTGGGCGCCGTTGCGCTCGGGGAACCGGGGGTCGATCCGGGCCTCGGAGCGAACCGGCGCGGTCCAGTCGAGCAGTCCGTCGAGGACAGCCTCGACCGGGCGCACGACGCCGCTGGACAGGTCGATCAGACCCGCTTCGCGACCGAAGCGGATCGCCCGCCACATGTTCTCCTCGACGAGCCGGTTGGCGGGATCCTCGAAGGGAACGCCGTCGGAGGCGTCGCGGGCGGCCTGCAGGACACACGCGACGATCAGCCCCGAGAGCGCGTCGGACTCGTGGGCGGTCATCTGCACGTCGCAGATGCGCACCTCGACGGTGCCGAAGGCCAGATGCGGGCGGATCGACCACCAGACCTGCGTGTCCTCGACGATCGAGTCGGTGCGGATCAGGAACTCCAGGTACTGGCGGTAGGCCGCCCAGGAGCCGTAGGCGTCCGGAACGCCGCAGCGCGGGAACGACTTCGTGAACGTCTGGGTGCGCACCGAGTGCAGGCCTGCGTCGCAGCCCTCCAGGAACGGCGAGTTCGCGCCGAGCGCGAGCAGCGCGGGCAGCACGGGCCGCAGCCGGTCGCAGGCCCGCACGGCGGTATCCGCGCCGTTGACGCCGACGTGGACGTGGAGGGCGAACGTGTTGTTGCGCCGGGCGACGTACTGGAGTCCTTCGACGACCCGCCGGTAGTGCTCGGTGTCGATGTTGCGCTGGCGGCGGTAGTCCGCCCACGGGTGGGTGCCGGTCGAGCCGAGCTCGACGCCGCGCGCGGCTGCGAGCGCGAACAGGCGCCGGCGAACGTCGTTCTGGCGCGCGATCGCGTCGTGCAGGTCGCTGCCGGCCCCCGAGCGGATCTCGATCTCCGAGGAGATCAGCTCGCCGGCGATCGAGGCCGCGAGCGCGGGATCGTCGGCGGCGCTGTTGCGCAGGTCCTCGAAGCGCCCGACCATGTCGAGGCTCTCGGGGTCGAGGATCGCGAACTCCTCCTCGATGCCGACGGTGCCGTCGACCGAGTCCTCGAATGCCGCCGCGGCCCGGTCGAGGTCGATGACAGTCATGCCCGGATCACGACGACAGCGCGCCGTAGTTCGCGCTCGGCGCTGGTGGGCTGCATCTGGAGGTTGGTGCTCACGACGACAGCGCGCCGTAGTTCGCTCGGCGCTGGTGGCTACTGATCTCGCGAGCGATTGCGATGCTCACGACGACAGCGCGCCGTAGCTCGCTCGGCGCTGGTGGCTCATCTGGAGGTTGGTGCTCACGAGAGGTAGAAGTAGAGCGCGTGGAGGAGGTCGACGGCCGGGCTGGAGGTGTGCACCGTCACCTCCGGCGGGACGTCGAGCAGCGCCTCGGAGTAGTTGAAGATGATGCGCACGCCGGCGCGCACGAGCTCGTCGGCGAGCGGCTGGGCCGCGGCGGTGGGGACGGCGAGCACGCCGACGACGATGCCCTCGTCCTCGACGACCTGGCCGAGGTCGGCGATGTCGCGCACGCGCTGGCCGCCGACCTTGGAGCCGACCTTCTTGGGATCGGCGTCGAAGATCGCGACGACGTTGAAGCCGTGGTCGGCGAAGATGTCCGACGAGGCGATCGCCTTGCCGAGGTGCCCGGCCCCGAACAGCGCGATGTTGTGCTGGCCGCCCGTCTGCAGGATCCGGCGGATCTGCGAGACGAGCGAGTCGACGTTGTAGCCCACGCCGCGCTTGCCGAACTTCCCGAACCCGGAGAGGTCACGCCGGATCTGGGTCGAGTTCACGTGGGTGTACTCGGAGAGCTCCTGCGAGGAGATCGTCTCGCGGCCCATCTTCTTGGCCTGCGTGAGGACCTGCAGGTAGCGCGAGAGGCGCGCGGCGACGCCGAGCGACAGGCGCTCGGTGGGCACGTCCCCGTCAGGCTGGTCCACGGCCGAGCCTGCGATGTCGCCGATGGTCATCCGCGTGACGACTCTAGTGGTTCCAGCCGCCGCCGCAGGTCACCCTCGTCGACGAAGAAGTCGTAGAGCTCCTCCCCGTCGAGCGCGATGACGGGAATCCGCTCGAGATAGCGCCCGTGGAGCGCGTGGTCCTCCTCGATGTCGACCACTTGCAGGGAGAACTCCCGTGAGGCCCGCAGCCGCTCGATCACGGCGAGCGCGTCGTCGCACAGATGGCAGCCCGGCCGCACGTAGACGGTCACGACGGCCACGGCCGCGTTCACAGCCCCCGCTGTCCGGTGGCGTACGCGTCGAGCGCGAGCGTCCCGGCTGCACCGAGCGGCTCGGCGAAGCGCGCCGCGCCGGCGATCATCGCCGCGTTGTCGGTGCACAGCTCGATCGGCGGGACCGCGAGCTCGACGCCGAGGGCGCCCATCCGCTCGCGCAGCGCGGAGTTCGCCGCCACCCCGCCGCCGATCGCCAGGCGGCGCAGCCCGGTCTGCTGCAGCGCGCGCTCGACGCGCAGCGCCAGCGCCTCGACGATCGCCCGCTGATAGGACGCGGCGAGGTCGGCGCGCCGCCTGATGGCCTCCGCCTCCCCCAGGTCGCGGATCCGGTACAGCAGCGAGGTCTTGAGGCCCGCGAACGAGAAGTCCAGGCCGCGAACGCCCGCGGCGAGCGGGAAGTCGAAGGCGCTCGCGTCGCCCTCGGCGGCCAGCCGCTGGACGGCCGGACCGCCGGGGAAGGGCAGGCCCAGCATGCGCGCGCCCTTGTCGAACGCCTCGCCGGCCGCGTCGTCGAGCGTCGCGCCCAGCACCTCGAAGCCCGTGCGATCCTCGACGCGCGCGAGGAAGGTGTGCCCGCCGCTGGCGATCAGGCACAGGAACGGCGGCTCGAACGGCACGGGCTCGAGGAAGTTCGCGGAGACGTGACCCTGGAGGTGGTCGACCGCGCACAGCGGCAGGCCGCGTGCCGCGGCGAGGCCCTTGGCCGTCGCGAGGCCGATCAGCAGCGCACCGACGAGCCCGGGGCCCTGGGTCACCGCGATCCGCGAGATGTCGTCGAGCGTGACGCCCGCCTGGCGCAGCGCGTCGTCGACGACGAGGTTCACCAGCTCCAGGTGCCGGCGCGCCGCGACCTCCGGCACCACACCGCCGTAGCGGTCGTGGATCCCCTGCGAGGAGATCACGTTCGAGCGGATCTCGCCGGCGTCAGCGACGACCGCCGCACAGGTGTCGTCGCAGCTCGTCTCGATGCCGAGGATCAGCCCGCTCACGTGCGCACGGGCCCGGGGTTGGGCACGTCGTCGAGGCGGCCGTCGACCGTCGCCGGGGTGCGCCACATGATCACGGCGTCCTCCCCGTTGTCCTGGTAGTAACGGCGCCGCATGCCGGCGGGGAGGAAGCCGAAGCGCTCGTAGAGGCGGATCGCGCCGTCGTTCGACGGGCGCACCTCGAGCGTCAGCCGCGCGTCCTCGCCGACGCGGTCGACGATCTCCGTCAGCAGCGCCGTCGCGGTGCCGTGGCGGCGCCGGGTCGGATCGACCGCCACGTTCATGATGTGCCAGACGTCCTCGTAGCGCGAGCAGATCACGTAGCCGACGAGCACGCCGTCGACGCGGGCGGCGAGGCAGATGCCGCTCGGCTTGCTGAGCTCCAGGACGAACATCGCCAGCGACCACGGCGTCGGGAACGCGCGGCGCTCGATCGCGATGACCTGGGGCAGGTCCGCGTAGGTGAGGCGGCTGATGTCGGGACTCGCGTCGATCATGCGCTCCGGGCACGGCGGGCCAGCTCGGCATCCGGCAGCCGCAGGTACGCCGGGACGAGCTCCTCACGCGCCGCGACCGCGCCCTCGGCCGCCAGCCGGCAGAGCCGGTCCGCGTCGACGCGATGCAGTGCGGAGTCGTCGTCCGGGACGGCCGCGGACACCGGCTCGAGCCGGTCGCGGAAGCGTATCGCCCCGTCCCCCACCGCCAGCCACGGTGCACGGGCCGGGTCCGCGAGCGCAGGGAGCGCCTCAGGGGCGAGCGCCGCCGGGGCGTGCGTGAGCGTGCCGCCGGAGTCCCAGGCGGCGGCGAAGGCCTCGCCACGGCGCGCGTCGATCACGGCAAGCACGGAGCCGCCGGTCACCGCGCGTGCGGCCGCTGCGAGCGTCTCGAGGGTCGAGACCGCGACGAGCTCGGCACCGGTGGCCTGCGCCAGCGCCCGCGCGGTCGCGACGCCGATCCGCAGGCCCGTGAACGTGCCCGGTCCGACCCCCACGCCGATCCGCTCGACGTCCTGCCAGCTCAGACCCGCCTCCGCCAGCAGCTCCGCGCAGCGCGTCAGCAGCTGCGCGGCGTGCCCGGGCCGCGCGCCGGGGGCCGGCTCGTCGCGGCGCACGAGCGCGGGCGCGTCGCCGATCCGCAGCCCGGCGACCGTCGCCGGCGTGGCGGTGTCGAAGGCGAGGACGTTCATCGCACGCTGCGCTCGACGGTCACCGCGCGGCGGTCGCCGCCGAGGTGCTCGAGGCGCACGCGTGCGGCCACCCGCGCGCCGTCGAGCTGCGTCTCGTCGGCCTCGGGCCACTCGACGAACGCGATGCGCCCAGGGCCGAGCTCCTCCTCCAGCAGCGACGGGTCGTCGCCGGCGCCGTCCGCCAGGCGGTAGAGGTCCAGGTGCGAGACGGGAACCGGCCCGTCCTCGTAGCGGCGCGCGAGCGTGAACGTCGGGCTCGTGACCGGCCCGTGGACGCCGAGCGCACGGCAGGCGCCGCGCACGAACGTCGTCTTGCCGGTGCCCAGCTCCCCGGACAGGAGCACGACGTCGCCGGGGCGCAGCGACGCCGCCAGCTGCGCCGCGAGCTGCTCCGTCTCCTCGGCGCCGGTGGTCTCGGTGCGCTCAGCGGCGCTCATGGCCGGACCGGCGCAGCGCGATTCCGGCCACCAGCAGCAGCATCCCGAGCCCGGCGAGCAGGCGCAGATCGATTCCGGTGCGCGCGAGCTGCCCGCTCTGGGCGGGGGCGGCGCTCGCGGCCGGCGTCGCCGCGGCGGCGGGCGCCGCGGCCGCCGAGGACGGCGCGCTCTGGCTCAGCCCGGAGCTCCCGGACGAGCTCCCCGACCCGGAGGAGCCGTTCGAGGAGCCGCCGGAGCCGTTCTGCTGCCCGGAGAACGGGTCCTGGTACTGCTGGTCGCCGGCGCCGCCGCTCTGGGCGATCGCGGCACCCGGCGCGGCCAGCAGCGCAGCCGTTGCGAGCAGCGCGGCGATGCGTGTGCGGTGCGGCATCCCCGCCGATGCTAGCGGCCCTCGCGCGCGCTTCGCGCCGGGCGCTCGCGGGCCGCGCTGCGATACCTTCGCCGCTGTGCCGACGGCCGCGCCGCGCCACATCCTCGTACTCGCCGACCGAGACTGGACCCACCCTCAGGCGGGAGGTACCGGCACGGTCCTGTACGGCCTGATCTCCCATTGGCTGGCGGACGGCCATCGCGTCACCGTCGTCGCGGGGTCCTATGAGGGGGCCGAACCGCTGTCACGTTACGACGAGCGCCTCGAGGTCCACCGAATGGGCTCGCGGCTGACCGTCTTCCCGCGCGCGGCCTGGGCGACGTTCCGCGGGCTGGGCCGCGATGCCGACGCGATCCTCGAGGTCTGCAACGGCATCGCGTTCAATACGCCGCTGTGGCGCTGGCTGCGCAAGCCGCGCGTGGTGCTCGTCTTCCACGTCCACCAGGACCACTACGTGGCGGAGCTCGGCGGGCGCGGCAAGGTTGCGGCCTTCCTGCTGGAGCGGATGCCGCTGACGGTGTTCTATCGCGGCACGCCGGTGCTCACGATCTCGGAGAGCTCGCGCCGCGGGCTGGTCGAGCTCGGCATCCCCGAGGAGCAGATCCAGGTCGTCTACCTCGGGCTCGAGGCGGGGGCGCTCGAGCCGGGCTCGCGGGCGGCGCAGCCGGCGCTCGTCTACCTCGGGCGCCTGAAGCAGTACAAGCGCATCGAGCAGGTGATCGACGTGGCCGCCGCGATCCCCCAGGCCCACCTGCACATCGCCGGCGACGGCGACTGGGCCCCGGTGCTGGAGGAGTACACCCGCGAGCGCGGGATCGCCGATCGCGTCACCTTCCACGGGCACGTCAGCGAGGCCCAGAAGGCCCAGCTTCTGCAGGAGTCGTGGGTCGCGCTGACGGCCTCCTCGGCCGAGGGCTGGTGCCTGACCGTGATCGAGGCCGGCGCCTGCGCGACGCCGACGGCGGCGCTGCGCGTCGGCGGCCTGGAGGAGGCGATCCTCGACGGGCGCACCGGCATCCTCGCCGACGACCCCGAGGAGCTCGTGACGGCCGTCAGCGAGCTCGTCGCCGACCCCGACCGCCTGGAGGCGATGGGCGATGCGGCCCATGCGCGCTCGCGCCAGTTCACCTGGGAGGCGAGCGCGCGCGGCGCGATGGACAGCCTCGCAACCGCCGCAGCGGCCGGGCCGCCGCGGCTGCGCGACGCGCTGCTGAGCAGCGAGTCCAGCAAGGCCGCCGGGCTCGCTGCGGCGACGCTCACCAACAACGCGATCCAGCTGCTGTTCACGGTGCTGTTCACGCGCATCCTGGGCACGAGCGGCTACGGCTCGCTGGCCGCACTGATCTCCGCCTTCCTGATCCTGCTCGTCGCCGGGCAGTCCGTGCAGGTCGCCGCGGCGCGCGAGGTGGCGCTCGACCGGCTCGGGCATCCCGCGCTCGTGCGCGCCACGATGCGCGCCTGGACGGAGCGCATCCTCGTCGCCTTCGTCGCGCTGGCGTTCGCGTCGGCGCTGCTGCGCGTCCCGATCTCGCACATCATCGGCGTGCCGCAGTACCCGTGGGCCGCTGCGGCGATCCTCCCGACGGGAGCGCTGTGGATGCTGCTCTCGCTCCAGCGCGGGGCGCTCCAGGGCCTGCGCGCCTACAAGCCCGTCGGCTCGAGCATCGTCGCCGAGGCGGTGCTGCGGCTCGCGTGCGCGCTGATCCTCGTAGCGATCGGACTCGGCGTGCCCGGCGCGTTCCTCGGCACGCCGCTCGCATTCGCCCTGCTGATCGTCTGGCTGGAGCGCTCGCTGCACGCCGAGCTCGGCCCGCTTGACAAGGCCAGCGGGTTGCCCCGGCGCCTGCTCGCGATGCTCGGCGACGGCTGGGTCGCCATCGTGGCACTGCTGTTCCTCGCCGCGCTGCAGAACGTCGACGTGATCATGGCCCGCCATCAGCTCTCCAGCCACGTCGCCGGCTCCTACGCGGCGGCCGCGGTCGCAGCGAAGGCGGTCGTGTTCGTCGCGATCGGCATCGGCCTCCAACTGCTCCCCGAGGCGACCCGCCGCTCGGCCGTCGGCCTCGATCCGCGGCCGGTGCTCGCACGGGCGCTGTGCGTGCTCGCCCTGGTCGCCGTCCCGGCGCTGCTGATCTTCACGCTCTTCCCGCGGCAGGTGCTGCGGCTCGCGTTCGGACCCGGGTTCACCACCGCCGCCGGCGCGCTGCCGCTGCTCGGCCTGGCGATGGCGCTGCTCGCCGTCGCGTATCTGACCGTCCAGTACATGGTCGCGCTCGAGCAGACGTCGTTCCTGTGGGTGCTCGGCGTGGTCGCGGTGGCCGAACCGCTGCTGCTCGGCTTCGCGAACCTCACGCTGGTCCCGTTCGCCGCCGTGGTGCTGGCGATCCAGTGCACCGTCGCCGTGATCCTGCTGACGATCGGCCTGCGGCTGCGCGTGCGCGGCGGCGCTCAGCCGTCGCCGGCGGGTGCTGGGTAACTGCGGGCCGCCGCGAGCGTGCGCCAGAGCGCGGCGCCGAGCAGCGTGACGGCGAGCACCGCGGCCCAGTGGGCGGAGATGCGATCGACGGCGTAGTTGGTCTGGAAGCCGGTGTGCGGCAGCGGCGCCGCCAGGATCGACAGCAGCGGCACGGCGATCAGCAGCACCGAGCCACCGGCGATCGCCAGCGCGCGGGCGCCGACGCCGCGCCAGAGGATCAGGAAGACGAGCGGGCCGAGGACCACCCCGGCGCGCAGCGCAAAGAGGAAGCCGAGCACAGCGGCGGCGCCCAGCCCGGCCAGCAGCGCGCGGCGCAGCGGCCAGCGCGCCGGCGCGGGCGCCTCGCTGAGCCGGGCGGGCGCAGGCCCGGAGCGCCGCGGGCGGCGCACGATCAGGAAGCCGAGCGCGAGCAGCGAGGCGATGAGCGAGATCAGCGCCGCGATCTTGACCGTGCGATTCGGCGCGAACGCGAATGCAACACGCGTACAGCTCGCCGGCGCCGCCCAGCCGTTGGCGTAGCCCTGGACGGGGACCGGGGCGCCGAGCGAGCGCCCGTCGCAGGTTGCGCGCCAGCCGCGATCGAAGCCGACGCCCAGGACGAGCCACGAGGGCCCGCGCAGCGCGACGCGCACGCCCTTCCAGTCCGCCCGCCCGCCGCGGCCGGCGTCGCGCACGACGCCGCCCCCGGTCGCCGGGGGAAGGCCGGCCGGCGCCGGCGAGGCCATGCGCACATGATCCAGCAGCCACGGCCCCGCCGGGGCGGCGACGAGGATCCGCGCCGCCGCCAGAGCGACCGGGGCGCAGCCGCGGGCCGGCAGCGGGCGCCCCGCGTCCAGCTCGGCGATGCTGCCGCCCGGTCGCAGCTGCGCGGTCTGCCCGCCGAGCGCCAGCCGCGGTCCGGCGCTGCAGGCGACGCGCAGCGCGCCGCGGCGCGGGACGTCCGCCCGCGGGATCTCCGCGCCGCGCACCTCGGCGATGCCCACCGCCCGGCGCCTGCGCGCCAGCGCCGGCGTCCCCGCCGGGAACGCGGCATCGAGCACCTCGAGGCGAAAGGTCCGTGCGCGCAACGGCACCGGGAGCGCGACGCGCCCGTCGGCGGCGACGGCCAGCGGCGTCCCGGGGCGCCCGTCGGCGATCAGCCGCACGCGTCGCGGACGGCGCACGCGCAGCGCGAGCGGGACGAGCGTCAGGTCGCGCAGCGTCGTGGCGGCGGGCGTGTGCCACTGCAGCCAGGCGCGGCGCCCGCGGATCCAACCGCCGATCCAGCCGCGGCCGGGCAGGCCGTCGAACGCGGACGAAGCGCGGTTGCGCGGGCGGCCCTCGAAGCGCGAGGACGAATCGAACGTGGCTGCGCCCCCGGCGCCGACGAGCGCGTCGATCGCGCTGTCGGGCGTGCGCGGCGCGATCCGCGTCCACCCCTGCAGGCTCCAGGCACGCGGCGCGGGCGGGTCGATCGAGCGCCGCCATCCGAGCTCCCCGTCCTCCTGGTCGCGGACCAAGCCGCGCTGGCGCTCGGCGACCAGAACACGCGGGCGGGAGGGATCGTCACCGGTCGTGCGGTCCAGCAGGTACGTGAGGCTCGAATGCGAGAGGTCCGCGCCGCGCGCCGCGTCCTCGGCGAGCACGGGCGTGCGCAGCGTCTCGGTCGGGTGCAGGCCCGGGATGCGCAGCTCGCGGATGCCGCCCGCGCCGCCCTTGCCGACCGGCGGGAGGCGCACGTGGGCGATCACGACGACGAGGCGGGGAACGTGCCGCAGCCCGAGCTGCAGCCGGTTCCAGCCGGGATGCACGACGAACGCGCGCCCGTTGACGGAGATCCGGTCCGGCACGCCGCGCGAGTCGGCATACGGCAGCAGGTCGACGTACGGAACGTCGCGCGGGCGGTCGAAGTCGATCTGCAGCCGGCGGCGGGCCGCGGCGAGCGCACGGTCGGCGACCCAGGCTGTGCGCGGATCGCCGTCCAGCGCGGCGAAAGGCCGGCGTTCGGGGAACTGCGCGAAGCCCGGCGAGTAGGGCGCGGTGACGGCCCGGATCCCCCCGCCGAGCACAGCGATCGTCTGCGCGTCGTTTCCGCGCGCGGCGAACGGGTTCAGCTGCGAGGCGTCCTCGGAGATCTTGTCGTCGGGGCCGAGCGTGTAGCCGGTGTTCCCACGCCGGCGCGCCGCCACGAAGATCCGCCGCCGGTTCGAGTCCGAGATCACGATGTCGGCGCCGCGCGCGGCCTGCGCCCGCAGCGCCACTGCCGTCAGGTCGCCGGCGTAGCGCAGCACGCGGTCGCTCGGCAGCGCCCGGAAGCCGGCGAGGTCGACGATCGCCTGCGCCGAGCCGTCGACGATCGTCTCCGGCGCGCGCGGCAGGACGCGGACGATGCCCCGGGTCTTCACGGCGTGACGGCGCACCTGCGGCAGCCGCGCCGTCGCGGCGATCGTCCCCTCCCCGGGCGGCACGGACAGCAGCGGGCCGTACGTGCGGGCCGTGTTCGTGCCGTAGCCCTGCTGCGCGAGAACCGCCGCGGCGTCCGCCGCCGAGCCGCCGCCGCTGCGCGAGCGGTCGTCGTCGGCGCCGGAGACGATCGCCCCGACGCCCTCCAGGTCGAGCAGCGCCGGCAGCTGGCCCGGCAGGGCTCGAGCCTGCCCGACGAGCGCGTCGGTCGTCTGCTGCAGGTCGTAGGCGCGCAGGTCCGAGAACGGGACGATGACCCGCTCGGCCACGGGGCGGTCGGTCAGCGCAGGAAGGATCGGATCGTAGGTCCCGCCCCAGCGGTAGGCGCCGAACAGCGAGCCCGGCAGCACCATCGCGCGGGCGTTCTGCGGCAGCGTGCGGTCGAGGTCGTGCGCCACCTCCGTCCAGGCCGCGGGAACGTGCTTGAACGCGAGCTGGCGGTCCAGCCCGACGCCGCGCACGAACGGCCAGACGGTGAGCGCGACCAGCACGAGCGCGCCCGCCGCGAGCGCCGTGCGCCCTGCAGCCGCCCGCACGCGCGCCCACGCCCACGCTGCGCCCAGACCGCCCAGACCCGCGAGCCCGAGCGCCAGCAGCGAGCCCGCCTTGTACGTCGTGCGCAGGAAGCGCACCGGCGCGAGGTGGTTGTACGTGAACGTCGCGCCCGAGCGAAGCGGGGTGCCCTCCGGGAACCCGACGGCCATCACGAGCACCGCCAGCAGCACGAGCGCCATGAAGAACGACGCGTAGCGCACGCGCCGCGTCCAGGCGAAGCTCATCAGGCTGAGCGCCGGCACCGCGAACGTCGCGAGGATCACGGGGACGAGCCGCAGGTAGACGCCGGCGTCCGCCTGGAAGGAGCGCTGCACGCCCGTGTAGCCCTGGCCGATGTAGCTCGTCCAGAAGCCGAGGCCGCGCAGCGTCTCGCTGACGCTCGTCGTCGACCAGATCGTCCCGGGCTGCTCGGTGAACGGCAGGAAGTCCTGGGCGTAGCGCACGTGCACCAGGACGGCGGCCAGCCACCAGAGCGAGGTCGCGAGGCCGACGGCGAACGTGCGCAGCAGGAAGCGCGCGATGGCGCTCCACGCCACGTCCCCCACGCCGCGCTCGTAGACCAGCAGCAGCGCGGGCCCGAGCAGCAGCCAGGCCGTGACCGCGACGTTGACCCCGCCACCCGTGGAGGTGAGGATCAGCGCGAAGCCCGCGGGCCACCACCAGCCGCGCGGGTCGCGGACCCCCCGGTGCACGCACAGGAGCAGCCACGGGAGCGCCGCGTAGGCGATCAGCGTGATGCTCGTCCGCCCGGCGTAGGTGACGACGTACGGGTTGAACGCGTACAGCAGCCCGCCCGCGATCTGGGCCATGCCGCGCGGGCGGCCGGCGAGCGCGTCGAGCAGCCGCACCATCCCCCACGCCGCGAGCGCCATCAGCGTCCCGAGCCACAGCCGCCCGACGACCCATGTGGCGATTCCGAGCGTGTGCCCGAGCGCGAAGAACGGCGCCATCGGCCACAGGTAGCCGCCGTACTGACCCGCCCAGACATGGCCGAAGGAGGTCGACGGAGTCCAGGCGCTGAGGACGTCGGAGAGGAAGGAGACCGGCGAGACGACGAGGTCGATCTTCGTCTCGGCGACGATCAGCCCCGGCCGCTGGAGCAGCGAATTGGCGAAGCACGCGACCGCGAGGCCGAGCGGGATCAGGCTGTCGCGGCGCAGGCGCACGGGCGGCGCAGGCTATCCGCGCCACGGGCGCCGCGGTCGCGGGCCGCACGTATGCTGCGCCGTCATGCGCCGGGGCGCCATGAACATCGTGTGCGCCGGGCTGCTCGCCGGGCCGACCGCACTGGCGTTCGCCAGCGGCGGCTTCTTCACGGGCGCGCGGCTGCCGGCCGCGATCGTCGCCTGGGCGCTGCTCGCGCTCGCGGTGGTCGTCGTCCCGGCGCCGGTCCTCCCCCGGCGCGGCGCGGCGCGCGCGGCGCTCGCGGCACTCGCGCTGCTCGGCGCGTGGACGGCGCTGTCGACGTCGTGGGCGCCGTCGCACGGGGCGGCGCGCGACGCGGTCGAGCGCGTCTTGCTGTACCTGCCGGCGCTCGCAGCGAGCGCGCTGGCCTGGCGCGAGCGCCGGTCGGCGCGCTGGGTCGAGCCGGCGCTCGCCGCGGGTGCGCTGATCGTCGTCGGCTACGGGCTCTCGGGCCGCCTGGCGCCGACGATCGTCCATCTGAGCGCGAGCCCGCGCGCGGGCGGCCGTCTCGAGCAGCCGCTCACCTACTGGAACGCGATGGGAGCGCTGGCGGCGATCGGCCTGATCCTCTGCGCCCGCCTGGCCGGCGACGACACCCGGCGCACGGACCTGCGGCTCGCCGCCGCGGCCGCCGCCGCACCGCTCGGAATGGGGCTCTACCTGAGCTTCTCGCGCGGCGCGCTCGCCGCCTTCGGGTGCGCGCTCGTGGTGCTGGTCCTGCTCGTGCCGACGTGGGCGCAGCTGCGGGCGGCCGCGATCGCGCTGGAGACGGCGGTCCTCGGCGCGCTGGTCTGCGCGCCGTTCGGCGCCGTCCGCGCGCTGCACGGCGGCCCCAGCGGCAGGCAGGGCGCCGCAGTCCTCGTGCTGCTGCTGGGCGCGATGGCGCTCGGCGCCTGGCTGCAACGGCTCAGCTGCCGCGAGGACACGGGCCAGGGCGGTGAGCTCAGGCTGCGCGGGCGGGCGCGCTGGGCGGTGATCGCGCTGGCGGTGGCGCTCGCGCTCGCGCCCTACGCCGCGGCCCTGGGCGAGCGCGGGACCAGTGCCGGCGCGGCACAGGCCTCGTTCGGGGCGACCTCCGCGCGCTTCACCGATGTCGGCAGCAGCCGCTACTCCTACTGGAAGGTCGCGGTGGCGGCGTTCGGCGGCGCGCCGCTGAAGGGCGTCGGCGCCGGCGGCTACGCCACCGAGTGGCTCCAGCGCCGGACGATCGCCGAGCGCGTGCGTGACGCGCACTCGCTCTACCTCCAGACGCTCGCCGAGCTCGGGCTGGTCGGCCTCGCGCTGCTCGCCGCGCTGCTGGCAGCGATCGCGCTCGCGGCTCGCGCAGCGCTGCGCGACGACCGTGTGCTCGCCGCAGGGCCGGCGGCCGCAGCGCTCGTCTGGGCGCTGCACGCCGGCGTCGACTGGGACTGGCAGATGCCGGCGCTGACCCTCGTCGCCGTCGTGCTCGCCGGCGTGCTGCTCTGCCGCAGCGACCAGCCGGTGGGTCGCGACACCGACGGCTGACGTCGCCGAACCGACCCACCGGGACGGATCGGGGGCGTCAGACGGGTGCGGGCGACGCCGGCGGCGACGCCCGAGCCACGCGCCGCGCTTGCAGCCGCGCCCAGGCCGCGTCGAGCGCGACGCCGGCGAGGACCACGAAGGACGGCTCGGCGCCGTGGCGGAAGCGCGTGTTCCCGTAGGTGGCGAGCGCCGTCACGAACACGAGCACCACGGGCGCGAGCAGGATCCAGACCCCGTCGCTGCGCCGCCGCACGAGCACGACGAGCCCCGCGAGCGCGAGCAGCATCACGAGCCATGCCGAGCGGATCGCCCAGCGCATCGGCCCGACAGGCCGCCCCTCCGATGCGTTGAAGAACAGCGACTCGTCGAAGTACACGACGTCGAGCATGCGCCCGACGCGATACAGCATCACGCGCGGCAACCGCCCGCTGTGGTCGCGCATGTAGCGGATCCCCGCGGCGCGGTTGCGTGCGAAGTACTGCGCCTCGTCCTCGCCCGCCCGAGGCGGCAGGTAGCACTGGAACCGCCACGCGCCGATCAGCGGTCCCGAATACACGTCGGGGCAGTTCGCCCCGACCCAGACCCCGCTCGAGTTCGTAGAGATCAGGACGGGGTCCTTGAACGTGCTGAGGTTGCGCATCGTCCACGGTGCGAGCACGATCAGGAACGCCGCGGCCATGGCCGCCAGCAGGCCGGCGCGCCGGCCCCAGGACCCCGGCGCCCACCAGGCGAGCGGCACGCCCAGCAGCAGGAGCAGCCCCA
Source organism: uncultured Solirubrobacteraceae bacterium (assembly GCA_963809525.1). Taxonomy (GTDB): domain Bacteria; phylum Actinomycetota; class Thermoleophilia; order Solirubrobacterales; family Solirubrobacteraceae; genus F1-60-MAGs163. The sequence continues at coordinate 366,156 of CAWEJY010000008.1, forward strand.
GCCCCTCCCCGCGCGTGAGCGCCGCCAGCGCGACGAGCGCTCCGAAGCCGATCGCCGCCCCCACCGACGGCGCGCGCCGCAGCCGCACCGCGACGAGCAGCGCCCCAGCCACGAGCGCGCCGTAGAGCGTCTCGCTCATCAGCGACCCGTCCGCCGTGATCAGGATCGGGTAGGCGGCGGCGATCCCCGCGGCGACCAGCCCCGCGCGCGGGCCCGCGATCGCCCGCCCCAGCAGGCCGATCAGCACGACCGTCACGGTGCCGATCAGCGCCCCGAGCAGGCGGTGCGAGAGGTAGCCGTTGGCGCCGACGAGGTCCGCGCCGGCGAGCACGACCTCCCACAGCGGCGGGTGCTCGGCGGTCGGCTGAGCCGGCACCGTGAAGGGCTGGATGAAGCCCGCGCCGTCGGCCAGGTGCTGGGCGACCTGGTGGAAGGTCATCGCGTCGCCCTGGACCAGGAACGCCCGGTTCCAGACCGCATACGCGCTGCGCACGGCCAGTGCGACGAGCGCGATCAGGCCGAGCCCGCGCTCGAATGCACCGGACCTCCTCCACATCGCGCAAGCGTATGCTCTGGCCCCAGTGGCGTCCTATCCCGCGCAGTCCGACGTCGCGCCGGCCACCCCCGATGCGCTGAAGCCGCCGCCCGGCAACCCGCGCTTCCCGCTGTTCGACGGCCTGCGCGCCATCGCCGCATGCAGCGTGCTCGTCACCCACTGCTCGGGCATCACCGCGTTCAACACCGACAATGCGCTCGGCGCGTACACGGCGCGCATGAACCTCGGGGTGACGATCTTCTTCCTGATCTCGGGGTTCCTGCTCTACCGGCCGTTCGTCGCAGCGCGCGTCGAGGGCAAGCCGCCGATCCACGCCGGGCGCTTCTTCCGCCGCCGCGCGCTGCGCATCGTCCCGGCCTACTGGGTCGCGCTCACGCTGCTCTCGATCTGGCCGGGGTTGCAGAATTTCAGCGCGCACCCGCTGCGCTTCTACACGTTCACGCAGATCTACTGGTTCGACTCGACCTCGAGCGGGATCGGTCCCGCCTGGACGCTGTGCATCGAGATCAGCTTCTACCTCGTCCTCCCGCTGATCGCGGCGCTGATCGCCCGGCTCGTCCGCGGGCGCACCCACTGGATCCGCGTCGAGCTCGGTGTCCTCGCAGTGCTCACGATCGCCTGCCTCACGCTGCGCAGCGCGCTGCAGGGCGCCGGCGGGTTCTCGGTGCTCCAGAACACCCTGCTGTGCTTCTTCGACTGGTTCGCCTACGGGATGGCGCTGGCCGTGCTGAGCGTCGCCTGGCACCGGCGCGAATCGGAGTCCGGCATGCTGCGCGCGATCATCCGCCGGCCGTGGCTGCCATGGGCGGCGGCGCTCGTCGTGTTCTGGGCCGTGTCGACCCAGCTCGGGCTCTCACGCGGGTTCTTCTTCGTCTACACCGACTTCAACTACCAGGGCGAGCACGTCGGCTACGCGCTCGTGGCCTTGCTGCTGCTGCTGCCCGCCGTCTTCGGGGACTGGGCCGGCGGCTGGCCGAGACGGCTCCTGGCGCTGCGCTGGATGGCCTGGCTCGGGCTGATCTCCTACGGGATCTACCTCTATCAGGTGCCGATCCTCATCTGGATCAACGATCGCCTGCACCCACATTTCCTCAGGATGAACTTCCCGTCGCTGCTGATCACCGCGTTCGCTGCGACGGTGATGTGCGCCGCCGCCAGCTACTACCTCGTCGAGCGCCCCGCGCTGCGCTTCAAGGACCCGCGCGGCCCGCGATCTAAGCGCCGCCGGGCGTCGTCACCGGAAGCACCGGCAGCCGCCAACGCGGGTTGAGGCGCCCGGCGCGCTCGTAGGCGAGGCCGCCCTGGACCGGGCGGCCGGCGGCGACGAGCGCGTCCCCGTAGGCGACCCAGGTGACGAACGTCCGCGGCTCGCTGCGTGTCCCGGCGGCGGCCAGAACGACCGCGTCGCCGGGGCGCCCTCCGTAGCGCAGGCCCTCGGCGCCGACCGCGAGCGCGTTCGCATCCGAGCACGATGCACGCAGCGAGCGCACCGCGGCATCGACCTGGGCGCGTGGTGGCGGCGGGGCGTGGACGCCGAAGCGGAAGAGCACGCCCGCCGCCGACTGGCAGTCCTCGTGCCGGCGCACGTGCTGGACCAGCACGACGACCGCCGCGAGGCATGCCACGAGCAGGGCGACGCGGGCGAGCACGCTCAGATCGTAGGCTTCCGCCCACATGGCCGCCCCCGCGATCTCAATCCTCGTTCCTGCATACGGCGAGGCGGGCACCATCGAGCAGGTCCTGCGGCGCGCCGTCGCGCTCGGCCTGGACTGCGAGATCATCGTGGTCGACGACGGCTCGCAGGACGCGACCGCGGCGGTCGTGCAGCGCGTCGCCGACGAGCTCCCGCAGGTCCGCCTGATCCGCCACGAGCGCAACCGCGGCAAGGGCGCCGCAGTACGCACGGCGATCGACGCCTCCCGCGGCGACATCGTGCTGGTGCAGGACGCCGACCTCGAGTACGACCCGCGCGACATCCCCCGCCTGATCGAGCCGCTCCAGTCGGGGGTGGCCGACGTCGTCTACGGCACGCGCCTGCGCGGCGGCGAACCGCAGCGCGCCCACCTCTTCTGGCACTACATGGGCAACCGCGCGCTCTCGTTGCTCACCAACGTGCTCTACAACACGACGATCAGCGACATGGAGGTCGGCTACAAGGCGTTCCGCGGCGATCTCGTGCGCTCGATCCGGCTCGTCAGCGACGACTTCCGCTTCGAGCCCGAGATCACCGCGAAGATCCTGCGGATCCCGGACATCCGGCTGTACGAGGTCCCGATCTCCTACTACGGCCGCACGTTCGCCGAGGGCAAGAAGATCACGTGGCGCGACGGGTTCCTCGCGCTCGGGGCGCTGCTGCGCTTCCGCATCAGCGCCTGACGAGCACGACCCAGTCGCCGTAGCGCGCGAGCGGCCGGAACTGCGCCGCGATCGCGTCGTCCAGCAGGCGCACCCCCGAGGAGCGCCCCGAGGCGTTGGGCTCGACGCGGCGCGCCGGCGCTCCCAGCCAGCGCACCACGACGTTCGTGCGCCGCAGGTCGCCGATCATCTCCCGCTGGACCTTCGCGGTCGTGACGACGCCCGGCTGCACGACGTCGTAGCGCGTGGGGTTCGGGCGGTCGAGCAGGACATTCAGCAACGGGTCGCCGACGCGGACGCGGTCGTAGCGCGGCGGCGCCACGAGCACCGGCTCACCGCCGGGGGTAAGCGCCCGCACGCGCGGGATCAGCGCGCGCAGCGCCGCTGCCTGCGCGGGGTCGGTCGTCACGCCGTCACCCACGCCGCCGGGAACCGCGGCGCGCGCCGGTGGATGGCGCAGCATCCCGAGCTGGCGCTCCCACCCGTGGACCGCGATCAACGCCAGCACGACGACCAGCACGCCACGCAGCCACGCCGACGTGCGGCGGTCGTGGTCGCGCTCCGCGCCCGCGGCCAGCGCCAGGCCCACGGCCAGCGCGGCGGACAGCGGGACGAGATGGAACTCGTCGGTGCGCGACAGCAGGTAGGCGACGCCCACGGCGATCAGCGGCGCCATCGCCCAGCCCGGCGGGCCCGGGCGACGCAGCAGCCCCCAGCCCAGCCACAGCGCCGAGCCGGCCACGAGGATCAGCGGGAACCACAGCTCGAGCAGCTTGTTCGGGTCCGCGCCGAGCCCGGAGGGGTCGAGCGGGAACGGCAGCCGCTGCTGTCCCGCGACCCCGATGAAGCCGATCGTCTGGTCGGCCATGTCGTCCCCGGCGACGATGACGAACGGCAGCAGGCAGGCGACCGCCACCGCGCCCGCGGCGAGCGCCACGCGCCGGGCGGCCCGGCGCGTCCCGCCCGCGAGCATCGCAGCCAGCGCTGCGGCGATCCCGACCTCGAAACGCATCAGGAACGCTGCGCCGGCGAGCGCGCCCGCCGCAGCCGGGTGGCGCCGCGCCGCGAGCACCGCGCCGAACGCCAGCGTGATCGCCAGTGCATTCGGGCCCGGTGTCAGCGGCCAGGCCATCGCGCCCGCCACCGCGGCCCACGCCCCCAGCGCGAGCGACGTCCCCGCGCCGCGGCGCACGAGCCGGAACGCGAGGATCGACGCCGCGGCTCCGACGAGCGCCCGGACGATCCGCCACACGAGCAGCGAAGGTCCGAACAGCTTGATCAGCGCGGCGGTGACGAGCGTCTGCCCCGGCGGGTAGTTCGACCAGAAGTCGCGGTAGGGCCACTGGCCGTCGGCCAGGCGGCGCCCCCACATGAGCATCAGCCCCTCGTCATGCGGCGAGATGCCCCGGCGCAGCGTGCTCGCCGCGAGGGCGGCAGCGAGCAGGAAGAGCGCGACCTGCAGCACGACCTCGCGCGCAGGCCCGTGCGGCCGCGCGCGCGTGCCCGCCGAGAGCGGCGTGGCGGCGGCGCTCACCCGTGCAGTGCGAGCCCGCGTGCGCGCCGGCGCGGTCGCACGCGCGCAGCCGGGGCCCCGCCGTGCTCGCCGGCCAGGCTCTGGTCGACCAGCGCGCGGAAGCGCTGACGGAAGCGGCTGGCGGCGAAGCGGTTGGCGTTCGCCACGCACGCGTCGGGGTCGATCGCGAGCGTGTCGAATCGCTGCACGGCCGCGATCAGCGACGCCGGCGTCGGGGCGTCGAAGAACGTTCCGGTGCGGCCCTCGAGCACCGTCTCGAGCACGCCGCCGTCGCGCAGCGCGATGACGGGCCGCCCGGCGGCCTGCGCCTCGACGGCGGCGATGCCGAACTCCTCGGTCGCCGTGACGACCAGCGCCCGCGAGCGCGCGAGCAGGGCGGCGGCCTCGGCGTCGCTGACGCGTCCGGTGAAGCGCACGGTCGGCCCCGCAAGACGCTGCAGGCGCCGCGCGTCGGGGCCGTTCCCGGCGACCACGAGCGGCAGCCCGAGAGCCGTGAACGCGCGCACCGCGACGTCGATCCGCTTGTGCGGCATCAGCTCGGAGAGCACGAGGTGGTGGTCGGCGAGGGCGTCGCGTGCGACCGGGTGGAAGCGCTCGACCTCGACCGGCGGATGCAGCACGGTGGCGTCGCGGCCGAGGTAGCGCTCGATCCGCAGGCGCGTCGTGTCCGAGTTGGCGACGTAGGCGTCGACGCGCTGGGCGGCGATGTAGTCCCACTGGCGCCAGCGGCTGAGCACGTTCGCGAGTACCGGGCGCAGCAGCGGGCTCGTCTGCGCCAGCGTGTCCTCGCGCGCGTTCCAGGCATAGCGGAACGGGTTGTGGCAGTAGCACAGGTGGACGGCGCCGGGCTCGGGGATCACGCCGTGCGCCCACGCCGACGAGCTCGAGACGACGAGGTCGTAGCCGCGCAGGTCGAGCGACTCCATCGCCGCCGGGTACAGCGGGAGCAGCGGGCGGAACGTCCGGGCCGTCGGGCGCAGGCGCTGCAGGTGCGAGGTGTGCACGCGGCGGTGGACGAAGCGGCCCTCGGTCCCGCGGGGGTCGTAGACGGCGGTGAACAGATCCGCGTCCGGGAACAGCTCGCAGAGCTGGAGGAAGACGCGCTCGGCCCCGCGCAGGTCGAGCAGGAAGTCGTGGACCAGCGCGACGCGCGGGTCGCCGGGGGCGGACGTGTTCGCCATCGACTCGAGCCTATCTGCGTTCGAGGCGGCGCGACGCGCGCGCCGCGCGCAGCCGACCGAATACCGTGCGCCGCGATGAGGGTCGGAGTCGATGCGCGCCACCTGGGCGCCGGGCGCGGCGTGGCGCGCTACCTGGACGGGATGCTCGGGGCGCTCGCGCGCGACTTTCCCGGCGACGACTGGGTCGCGCTGGTGCCGGGCCGCGCCCCGGTCGCGGCCCCGCCGGGGGTGCGGCTCGTGCGCACCGCGGCGCCCTCGCGCGCGCTGTTCGGCGCCGCCGCGCTGACGCGGCGCCCGCGCCTCGACCGGCTGATCGGGGGCGCGCTCGACGTGCTCTGGCTGCCCGCGCCGGCACCGGTGGCCGTGTCCGCGGGGGTGCCGACCCTGCTGACGGTGCACGACCGATCCTTCGAGGCCCGTCTGCAGGACTTCACGTCCTACGAGCGCCTCTGGCATCGTGCCGCGGCGCCGCGGCGGCTCGCCGCACGCGCCCGCATCGTCGTCGTCGACAGCGCGGCGACCCGCGAGGACCTGCTCGCGGCGGGCTGGCCGGTCGATCCGACGCGCGTGCGCGTCGTGGCTCCGGGCGTCGGGCGGGCCGCGAGCGCTGACGGCGTCTGCGCCCCAGCCCCCCACCTGCTGTTCGTCGGCGCGCTGGAGCCGCGCAAGGGCATCGACGTGCTCGCCGCCGGCTACCGCGCCGCCCGTGCTCGCGGCGTGACGGCCGACCTGCTGGTCGCCGGCACGGGCCGGCTCTCCGCCCAGCTGGGAGGGATCGACGGCGTGCGGCTCCTGGGCGCCGTCGACGACGCGCGCCTGGGCGACCTCTACGCCGGGGCGATCGCGCTCGTGCTGCCCTCGTGGCTCGAGGGCTTCGGCCTCCCGCCGCTGGAGGCCGCGCTGCGGGGCGTGCCGTCGGTGCTCAGCGACCTGCCCGTGTTCCACGAGACGCTCGGCGCGGCCGCGCTCTTCACACCGCCCGGCGACAGCGCGGCGCTGGCCGACGCGCTGCTGCGCATCTGCGCCGATCCCGCGCTGCGCGAGCGGCTCGGCGCCGAGGCCCGCGCCGCCGCCGGGCGGCTGACCTGGCCGCGCGCGGCCGCCGCGATGCACGCCGCGCTCACCGAGGCGAGCGGCGCATGACCTACAGCGTCGTCATCGTGCTGCACGACTCCGCCGCGCATCTGCGGCGGCTGCTGGCGTCGCTCGACACGCAGCTCCCCGAGCGCCCGCAGGTGATCTGCGTCGACAGCGGCTCCCACGACGACGGGGTCGCCGTGGCGCGCGAATGGGGCGCGCAGACGCTCGTCCTCGACGGCAATCAGGGCTTCGGCGCTGCCAACAACGCCGGCATCGCCCTTGCGACCCACCCGGTCAGCGTCCTGCTCAACCCCGACTGCCTGGCGCGCGACGCGGGGCTCGCGCGGCTCGCGGCGCTCGCGGGCGAGCGCCGCGCGCTCGTCGTCCCGCGGCTGCTCAACCCCGACGGCAGCGTGCAGCGCAGCGCCCATCCGCTGCCCGGCAGCCGCGACGCGTACCTGGCGGCGCTCGTGCCGCCGCGGGTCCTGCCGCGCCGCCCGCGCGAGCACCTCGAGCCGTTCCGGGCATCGTCCCCGCGAACCGTCGGCTGGGCGATCGCCGCGTGCGTCGCAGCGCGGACCGATCTCCTGCGCGGCCTCGGGCCGTTCGACGCCGAGCACTTCCTCTTCTACGAGGACCTCGACCTGTGCCTGCGCGCAGCCGCCACGGGCATCCCGACCGAGCTGCACCCACAGATCGCCCTCACCCACGTCGGCGGTCACAGCACGCGCGCGGCCTTCGCCGACGAGGCACTGGAACTTCAGGCGCGGCGCCGCCGCACCGTGATCGCGCGTGCGCTCGGCGCGCACGCGCTGGCGCGCGATGACCGCGCACAGGCCCTGACGTTCGGCCTGCGTGCGGCGGCCGGCCGCGATCGCGCACGCAACCGGGCGCAGCTGGCGGCGCTGCGCGCGGCTCAGAAGAGCCCGAGCTGGGACTCCGGCGGGGCGACCGGGTGATCCGCTGCCTGGGGCGCGGGCTCGGTCGGCGTCTCCGTCCCTGTCGCCGCGGCGCGCGCGGCGGCGACCTCCTCGGGGGAGGGCTCAACGGCGAGATCGACCGGCTCGGGCTGGGCGGGCGCCCCCTGCGCGATCAGCTCCGGGATGCGCGCGAAGTCCGCCCGCAGCTCCTCCAGGTTCACGGTGGAGCGCAGCGCGGCGGCCGGGTGGTAGACGGGGAACAGCCGCACGCGCCGCGTGCCCAGCACGCGCTCCTCCGCGCGCCCGTGGATCGAGCGGATGCCCGCCGGGTCGCCGCGCAGCAGCTTCGTGGAGAAGTTGCCGAGCGTCACGACCACCGTGGGCTGGATCAGCTCGAGCTGGCGCCACAGATACGGGCTGCAGCGCTCGATCTCCTCGGGGTGCGGATCGCGGTTCTGCGGCGGCCGGCACTTGAGGACGTTCGCAATGAAGACGTCCTCGCGCCGCAGGCCGATCTCACCCAGCAGCGTGTTCAGCAGCTGACCTGAGCGCCCGACGAACGGCAGGCCCTGCTCGTCCTCGTCGCGGCCCGGCGCCTCGCCCACGAACATGAGGTCCGCGTCGGCGTTCCCCGCGCCGAAGACGACCTGCGTCCTGGTCTGCGCGAGCTGCGGGCAGCGCTCGCAGGAGCGCGCCGTCAGGAAGACCTCCTTGAGCGCCTCGCGGCGCTGCTCGGTGCTCTGCTGCGCCGGCATGCTGCGCGATGCTACCCGCGCCGGCCCGGCTGCTACCGTTCATGACGAGGCCGTCACCTTCGGGGGCGGACCACGACCACGACGCGGCACCCAGGAGCACCACTCCCCTACGGACTTGACCGGTATCCCCAGGGAACCGGAACGAGATGCCTCTCACGATCGCCATCGTCGGCTGCGGCCGGCTGGGCACCGCCCTTGCCGGCGCCCTGCGCGAAACCGGCCACCGGCTGGTCGGCCCGCTCGGTCGCGGCGCCGACGCCGCAGGCGCCGACATCGTGCTGCTCTGCGTCCCGGACGCCGCGATCGCCGACGCTGCAGCCGCAATCGTTCCGGGCCCGCTCGTCGGCCACTGCTCGGGCGCCACAGGCCTCGACGTCCTCGCCCCGCGCGGCGGCTTCGCACTGCATCCGCTGATGACCGTCACGCCGCAGGGCGCGCGCTTCGCCGGCGCCGGTGCGGCGATCGCGGGCTCGACGCCGGAGGCGCTCCAGCAGGCACGCTCGCTCGCCGCCGAACTCGGCATGCATCCCTTCGAGATCGCCGACGGGGATCGCGCCGTCTACCACGCCGCAGCCTCGGTCGCCTCGAACTTCCTCCTCACGCTCGAAGGCGCCGCGGAGCGGCTCGCCGCATCCGCGGGCGTCCCGCGCGCGGCGCTCGTCCCGCTCGTGCGCGCCACCGTCGACAACTGGGCCGCACACGGCGCTGTGGCCGCCCTGACGGGCCCGATCGCCCGCGGCGACGAGGCGACCGTGGCCCGCCAGCGCGACGCGATCGCCGATCACGCCGCGGACCTCGTCCCGCTGTTCGACGAGCTCGCCGACGCGACCCGCGAGCTCGCCGGCCGCACGCCCGCCGGAGCATCGGAATGAGGACCGTACGCACTGTCGCCGACCTGCGCGCCGCGCTGGCCCCTGAGCGCCGCGCCGGCAGGACGATCGGGCTCGTGCCCACCATGGGCGCGCTGCACGAGGGTCACCTGTCGCTGATCCGTGCCGCACGCGCGGCGAACGACGTCGTCGTCGTCTCGCTGTTCGTCAACCCCGCCCAGTTCGACGACGACGGTGATCTCGCGGCCTATCCGCGCACGGAGGAGCAGGACGCGGCGGCCGCCGCGGACGCCGGCGGCGACCTGCTGTTCGCGCCGGCCGCAGGCGAGGTCTACCCCGAGGGCTTCGCCACGAGCGTCGTCGTCAGCGGGCCGCTGACCGAGACGCTCGAGGGCGCCCACCGCGGTGCCTCCCACTTCCATGGCGTCACGACCGTCGTCACCAAGCTGCTGAACATGGTCCAGCCGGACGCGGCCTACTTCGGCCGCAAGGACGCCCAGCAGGCCGTCGTGATCGGCCGGCTCGTGCGCGACCTGGACCTTCCCGTGCGGATCGAGCTGTGCCCGACCGTTCGCGAGCCCGACGGACTGGCCCTGTCCAGCCGCAACGCGCGCCTGTCCGGTGACGAGCGCGAGCGCGCCGTGGCGCTCGCGCGCGCGCTGCACGAGGTCGCCGCGGCGGTCGGCGCCGGCATCCTCGCCGACGCGGACGCCGTCCGCGACGCCGGGGTCTCCGCGCTGCGCGACCACGGGGCCGAGCCGGAGTACTTCGAGATCGTGGACCCCGCGACGCTCGCCCCGGCAACCCGGCTCGACCGCGACCTGCTGCTCGTCACCGCGGCCCGGGTGGGCGTGGTGCGCCTGATCGACAACCTTCCCGTCTCACCCACGTCCCAGATCCTCGATGTCGAAGCCGGGGTGGTGACCCTCAGTTCCTAGAGGGCGTCAACCGCGGAAGACAGGAGCAACCCCCATGAGCACCATGCCCAGCAACGTCCAGGTCCCGGCCGACGCCTCACGTCTGCCGATGACCCTCCCGCGGCTGTTCGAGAAGAAGCGCCACGGCGAGCCGATCGTCATGGTCACCGCCTACGACCACCCGAGCGCGCGCGCGGCCGAGCAGGCCGGCGTCGACCTCGTCCTGATGGGCGACTCGGGCGCGATGACCGTCCTCGGGTACCCGTCGACCGTCGCGGTGGAGCTCGACGAGCTGCTCGTCCTCGCGAAGGCCGTCCGGCGGGGGCTGCGCACCCCGTTCCTGATCGGCGACCTGCCGTTCGGCTCGTACGAGGTCAGCGACGAGCAGGCCGTCACGACCGCGCTGCGCTTCGTCAAGGAGGGGGGCTGCGACGCCGTCAAGCTCGAGGGCGGCGGCGAGACGTCTGTGCGCCGTGCGCGCGCGATCGTCGGCGCGGGCATTCCGGTCATGGGCCACGTCGGGCTCACGCCGCAGACCTCGACGGCGCTCGGCGGCTACAAGGCCCAGGGGCGGACGGCCGCCACGGCGGCCCGCATCGCCGACGAGGCGCTCGCGCTCCAGGCCGCCGGCTGCTTCGCGATCGTCTTCGAGGCGATCCCCTCGGGCATCTCCGAGGCGCTGATGCCGCTGATGGAGATCCCGGTGATCGGGATCGGCGCCGGCCCGGCCGTCGACGGTCAGGTGCTGGTGTTCCACGATCTGCTCGGCATCCGCGAGGGTCTCGGCGCACGCTTCGTCAAGCGCTACGCCAGCCTCCTGGACGAGATGGTCGCGGGCGTCGCCCAGTACGCGCAGGAGGTCCGCGAACGGACCTACCCGGGCCCCGAGCACGGCTACTCGATCGACGCCGCCGAGCTCGCCGAGTTCCGCGCGCAGCTCGCCGCGCGGTAGCTCCGCAGCGGCCGCCGCGGGCGGCGCATCAGGCTCCAAGGGGGCGCGAGCGGCTCGTTCCGCTCGCGCCCCCCTTGTCACGTCGGCGTTCAGATCGGCGGTTCCGCGCCGCCTGGCACGGTCTGGCGACGCGCTGCAAGAAGCCTCGCGTTTACAGGGCGTTCACATGGCGTTCACAACTCTGGTCAACGCCTCGCCTACCGTCCCGGGACTGTCCCCAGCCTTGCACCCACCCCGCATTGGAAGCCATGGCCAGTCTCACGAATCTCCTGACGTCCCGCGATCGCGTCTACTTCGAGTTCTTCTCGTCGCTCGCGGCGACCGCCGCCCGCGCCGCGGAGCTCCTTGACGAGATGCTCCAGGCGTATCCCGAGCGCTCTGGGGAGCTCTTTGCGCAGATCGTGGAGTGTGAGCTCCAGGGCGACTCGACCTTGCACGAGATCCGCGCGCGGTTGAATCAGACATTCGTGACACCGATCGACCGCGAGGACATCCTTGAGCTCGGCTCGGCCTTCGATGACGTCATCGACTTCACGGAAGAGACGGCGGACTTCCTCGGGCTCTACGCCATTGAGGCGCCGATGGAACAGGCCCAGCGTCTCGCGCGCATCCTGCTCGACGCGACACGTCAGCTGCAGGAGGCGGTTCCGGCGGTTCGCGACTTCTCGGATGCGTCGGCGCCGATCCGCGAGGTCCACCGGCTGGAGAACGAGGGCGACCGCGTGAGTCGTGACGCGATCGCCTCGCTCTTCCGGGGCGGGATCGACCCGATGGTCGTGATCCGCTGGAAGGACATCTTCTCCCGCCTGGAGCACGCGATCGACGCCTGCGAGCACGTCGCGGACGTCATCGACGCGATCGTCATCAAGAACGGCTGATCCCATGGGCGGCGATGTTGTCCTGGTGATCGTCGTGATCACCGCGCTGGGCTTCGACTTCACCAACGGCTTCCATGACACGGCCAACGCCGTCTCGACCGCGGTCGGTACGCGCGCGATGTCGCCGCGCGTTGCCGTCACCCTCGCCTCGATCCTGAACTTCATCGGTGCATTCATCTCACTCAAGGTCGCCGCGACGATCGGAAAGGGAATCGTCGACTCCGGCGCCGTCACGCCGACGGTGATCTTCGCCGCGTTGGTCGGCGCGATCACGTGGAACCTGGTGACGTGGTGGTATGGCCTGCCGTCGAGCTCGTCGCACGCGCTCATCGGTGGCCTCATCGGCGCAACGATCGCCGCCGCAGGCAGCGGCGCGATCAACGTCAACGGCCTCGTCGACAAGGTCATCGTCCCCGGCCTGCTCTCGCCCATCCTCGCGTTCCTCGTCGCCGGGCTCGCCATCCTTGTCGCCTATGTCGTCGCGGGCCGCCAGCGACCCGGACCCGTGGCTCGCGGCTTCCGCCTCGGGCAGTTCGTGACCTCGAGCCTCTTCGCGCTCGCGCACGGCACCAACGACGCCCAGAAGACCATGGGCGTGATCACGCTCGCCCTCATCGCCAGCGGCCACCTGCCCGCTGACGGCTTCGCCGTGCCCACCTGGGTGATCGTGAGCTCCGCCAGCGCGATCGCACTGGGCACCTGGTCCGGAGGGTGGCGCATCATCAAGACGATGGGTACGCGCATCGTCAAGATGGACCCGGCGCAGGGCTTCGCGGCTCAAGGCACCGGCGCCGCGGTCCTCCTCAGCGCCACCTCGCTGGGCTACCCGCTCTCGACGACCCAGGTGATCTCCGGCGCGATCATGGGCTCAGGCGCCGCCAAGCGCGTCTCGGCGGTCCGCTGGGGGATCGCGGGGAACATCGTCACCGCCTGGGCCCTGACACTCCCGGCCGCCGCCATCGTCGGCGCCGCCGCCTACGCCGTATGCGACCTCTTCGGCAACGACGCGATCGGCCCCGTCCTTGTGACGATCTGCGGCGTGACGTTCCTGCTGGCGCTCTTCGGACGACGCTCGGCGAGGCTCCGCATGAAGTCGATGCCCGTCCCGACCGCAGGCGCCGGGGTCGGCTGATGCCCGTTCTCGCCCTCCAATCACTCAGCTCGAACCTCGTCCATCTCTTCTGGGAGGCGACCGTCGTCGGGATCGCGGTCATCCTTGCCTTCTCCGTCGCGCTGACGGCCACCATCCGCGCCACCGAAGCACGCGCCGACGGCCGCCGCGCTGTACTCGCCTCGTGGTTCGTGCTCGCGCTGCTGGCCTACACCGCGTTCGCCGCGTCCGCGGTCCTCGCCGTCCACGTGGTCACCAAGAAGTAACCGGACTCCCACGCACCACGCCGGCCCTGCGGAGCTGTGGGGTGCCGCGCGGCCTACCGGGCCGGCTGCTCCGCGAAGGCGATCTCCCTGATGACCCTGGCGGGCGCGCCCGCGGCGATCACGCCGGGCGGGATGTCGCGCGTGACGACGCTGTTGGCGCCGATCACCGAGCGCGAGCCGATCGTCACGCCGCTCGTGACCACGACGTTCGCGCCGAGCCAGACGTTGTCGCCCAGCCGGGTCGGCCCCTTCGAGGTGAAGCCCTGCCAGGTGATCGGCTTCGTCGGGTCGTCGTGACGGTGGTCGCCGTCGGTGACGAACGAGCCGTTGGCCAGCATGCAGTGATCGCCGATCTCCACGAGGTCGGTGGCAGCGACCATGACGCCCTGGTTGAGGAAGACCCCGGCGCCGATCCGGATCCGCCCGCGGTCGCCGCCGGTGAGCCACACGCCCGGCTCCAGCAGGCTGCCCTCGCCGATCTCCAGGCGCCCGGCACGCAGCAGCTCGAGCACCTCGCCGTTCACCGGCCACTTGCAGAAGGCCCGCCGGCGCGCGAACTCGCGGTGGATGCGCGCGCGGTTCCAGGGCAGCGCGTTGCGCTGGTACCAGCGCCACTTCACCCACCACAGGTGGGCGTCGTTCACGCGGCGGCCTTCGCGGGCTTGCGCGGCGCTCGCGATGCACGCCGCGCCTTCGGCGCCGCCGGCGTGACGAGCCCGGCGAGGAACTCGCCGGTGTACGAGCCGGGTGTTCCCGCGACGTCCTCGGGCGTGCCCTGGGCGACGACGGTGCCGCCCTCCTCCCCGCCCTCGGGCCCCATGTCGATCAGCCGGTCGGCCGTCTTGATGACGTCGAGGTTGTGCTCGATCACGACGACCGAGTTCCCCTGGTCGACGAGGCGGTGGAGCACGTCGAGCAGGCGCTGGACGTCGGCGAAGTGCAGGCCCGTCGTCGGCTCGTCGAGGATGTAGAGCGTGCGGCCGGTCGCGATCTTCGAGAGCTCGGTGGCGAGCTTCACGCGCTGCGCCTCGCCGCCGGACAGCGTCGTCGCCGGCTGGCCCAGGCGGATGTAGCCCAGCCCAACGTCGTTGAGCGTCTCCAGGCGCCGGCGGACCTTCGGGATGTTCACGAAGAACTCGACCGCCTCCTCGACGGGCATGTCGAGCACGTCGGCGATCGTCTTCCCCTTGAAGCGGACGTCGAGCGTCTCGCGGTTGTAGCGCTTGCCGTGGCACTGCTCGCACGGCACGTACACGTCCGGCAGGAAGTGCATCTCGATCTTGATCTGGCCGTCGCCCTTGCAGACCTCGCAGCGCCCGCCCTTGACGTTGAACGAGAAACGACCCGGCTTGTAGCCGCGCGCCCGCGCCTCCGGCGTCTTGGAGAACAGGTCGCGGATCACGTCGAACAGGCCGGTGTACGTGGCCGGGTTCGAGCGCGGGGTGCGGCCGATCGGCGACTGGTCGACCTGGATGATCTTGTCGAGCTGGTCGAGCCCGAGCACGGCGGTGTGGCCCCCGGCCCGCTGGCGCGCGCGGTGCAGGCGGTTGGCGACGGCCTTGTAGAGCACCTCGTTGACGAGCGTGGACTTGCCCGAGCCCGACACGCCCGTCACCACCGTGAAGACGCCGAGCGGCACCTTCACGTCGACGCCGCGCAGGTTGTGCTGGCGCGCGCCGCGGATCTCCAGCTGGCTCGTCGGCCTGCGGCGCGTGGCCGGCACCTCGACGCTCGCAGCGCCCGAGAGGAACTGCCCGGTGAGCGACTCGCCCACCCGTTCCACGGCCGCAGCCGTCCCCTGGGCGACGATCCGCCCGCCGTGCTCGCCCGCGCCGGGACCGAGGTCCACGAGCCAGTCCGCGGCGCGCATCGTCTGCTCGTCGTGCTCGACGACGAGCACCGAGTTGCCGAGGTCGCGCAACCGCTCGAGCGTGCCGATCAGCTTCGTGTTGTCGCGCTGGTGCAGGCCGATGGAGGGTTCGTCGAGGACGTACAGCACCCCGACGAGCGCCGAGCCGATCTGCGTCGCCAGCCGGATCCGCTGCGCCTCGCCGCCGGACAGCGTCGCCGCCCCGCGGTCGAGCGAGAGGTAGCCGATGCCGACGTTCTCCAGGAAGCGCAGCCGCTCCTCGATCTCGCGCATGATCAGCCGCGCGATGTGGCGCTCGGTGTCGGTCAGCTGAACCTCGGCGACCCAGCGCAGTCCCTGGCGCACCGACATGCGCGTGAAGTCGTGGATCGCCATGCCGCCCACGAGCACGGCGCGCGACTCGGGCCGCAGGCGCGAGCCCTTGCACGCCGGGCACGGCACGACCGCCATGAACTCCTCGATGCGCTCGCGCATGCCGTCCGAATCAGTCTCGCGGTAACGGCGCTGGAGGTTGTTGATGATCCCCTCGAAGCGCGTCGCGTAGGAGCGCTCGCGCCCGAAGCGGTTCCGGTAGGTGATCTGAACGCGATCGCCGCCGGTGCCGTAGAGGTAGAGGTCGCGATGCTCGTCGGGCAGGTCGTCCCACGACGCGCCGAGATCGACGCCGTACTCGGCGGCGATCGCCTCGGTGATCTGGTCGTAGTACTGCGACGAGCTCCCCGCCCAGGGCGCGATCGCGCCCTCGCCGATCGAGAGCGACGGGTCGGGCACCACGAGGTCGGGGTCGATCTCCATCTGGGAACCCAGGCCGGTGCAGCGCTCGCACGCGCCGTGTGGGGAGTTGAACGAGAAGATCCGCGGCTCCAGCTCGGGCATCGAGGTCCCGCACTTCAGGCAGGCGAACTTCTCCGAGAACGTGAGGATGCTCGGCGGGGCATCCGGCCCCGCCTCCTGAGACGGCTCGGCGGCATCCCGCCGCCGTTGAGCGGCCGGGCCCAGCCCGGCGCTCGGCGGGGCATCCGGCCCCGCCTCCTGAGACGGCTCGGCGGCATCCCGCCGCCGTTGAGCGGCCGGGCCCAGCCCGGCGCTCGGCGGGGCATCCGGCCCCGCCTCCTGAGACGGCTCGGCGGCATCCCGCCGCCGGTGAGCGGCCGGGCCCCGCCCGGCGCTCGCCTTGTCGCCGCGCGGGACCAGCTCGATCTCGACGATGCCGTCGGCGAGGCCGACCGCCGTCTCGATCGAGTCGGCCAGGCGCTTGCGCAGGTCGGGCCGCATCACGAGGCGGTCGACGACGACCGAGATGTCGTGCTTGAACTTCTTGTCGAGCTCGACAACGTCCTCGAGCATGCGCAGCTCGCCGTCGACCTTCGCCCGCGCGAAGCCGTCTCCGCGCAGCTCCTCGAAGAGCTTGCCGTACTCGCCCTTGCGGCCGCGCACGACCGGCGCGAGCACCATGAAGCGCGTCTCCTCCGGCAGCTCCATCACCTGGTCGATGATCTGCTCGGCCGACTGCCCGGTGATCGGCGCGCCGCAGTTGTGGCAGTGCGGATGGCCGACCCGGGACCACAGCAGGCGCAGGTAGTCGTAGACCTCCGTGACTGTGCCGACCGTCGAGCGCGGGTTGCGCGAGGTCGTCTTCTGATCGATCGAGATCGCCGGTGAGAGGCCTTCGATCGAGTCGACGTCGGGCTTGTCCATCTGCCCGAGGAACTGGCGCGCGTAGGCGCTCAGCGACTCGACGTAGCGCCGCTGGCCTTCGGCGTAGATCGTGTCGAAGGCGAGCGAGGACTTCCCGGACCCGGACAGGCCGGTGATGACCACGAGCGAGTTCCGCGGAAGCTCGATCGAGATGTTCTTGAGGTTGTGCTCACGGGCGCCGGAGACGGCGATCGTGTCGGATGGCGGCATTGCCGTCCATTCTAGGGAGGCGAACAGACGTTCGCCGCCGGGGCCGCCGACTCCAGCACGACGGAAGTCTCGATCTGGCGCTCCGGGATCGTCCAGTAGGCGCGCAGCAACTCGGCCTTGCGCGCCGGAGGAACCGGCTCGAAGCCGTTGCGCCGGTAGAAGCGGATCGCCCAGTCCGCGGCGGCCCACGTCCCGACGAGCATGCGTCGGTCGCTCAGGCCGCGCAGATGCACGACCAGATCGCGGCCGACGCCGCGGCCCTGATCGCCGGGGAGGACGTACGCGTGGCGGATCAGCTCCACGTCGCCGACCGGCTGGATGCCCATCACGCCGACGAGGGCTCCTCCCGTCTCGCATCCCCAGAAGGTCACGCCGGCTGAGATCTCGTCGGCGAGCTCCGCTGCGCCCATGTACGGCTCGCGGAAGCGGTCTTCCGGGATCACGCCGCGGTAGGCCTCGGCGGCGGCGTTGACGATCGCGAGGATCCGCGGCCTCTCATCGGCCCGGCACGGGCGGATCCCGGCCATCGCTACCCCCAGGTCAACTCGATCTCGAACTCGGTCTCGTCCTCCTCGACCTCGAGCTCGATCTTCATCCGCACCATGTCCGGGACCTTCGCGTTGAACCGCAGGCCGTCGCGCTCGAGGATGATGTCGTTGCCCGAGGCCAGCTCGTCGGCGATCGCGTGCAGTCGCGCGGCCGCCTCCTCGCGGGAGACCTCGTCCTTCTGCTGCAGCTTGAGCAGGTCGTCGCCCATGGTCGCTCCTCGGTCGGGTGGGTGTCGCGTTCTATCAGTTCGCGGAGTCGGGCTCACCCGGTGAGCGACTGCACGCCGCCCACGATGAGCTTCAGCGCCAGCACGGCGCACAGCACCGCGACGATCGTGTCGTTCTCGCGAACCATCCAGTGCCGCATGGCGGCGAGGACTCCGGGCCCGCGCTCGGGCATCAGCGCGTCGATGGCCACCGGGACCCCGGGCGCGAGGGCGCCGATCAGCACGAAGACGAGGAGCGCGCCGGCCTGCCGGGCGGGGCTCGCGCCCGTCTGCGCGATCGCGACGCCCGCGGCGACCGTCAGCAACAGGTTCTTGGGCTTGACCACGGCAAGCAGCACGGCAAGGCCCGCCGAGCGCGCCGGCGTGATGCCGTCGAGCCGGCGCGTCCAGCCCGGGAGCGCACCCTCCGCGTCGCCGCCGCGACCGCGCAGCTGTCGCGCCGCGAGCAGGAGCAGCACTGCCCCCAGCAGCAGCTTCAGGATGCTGACCCAGTCCGCGGGCGCGCCGCCGTCGTCGGCATCGGCGACGTCCGCCACGAGCAGCACGACCGTCCCGACCGCGGCCAGCGCGAGCATCCAGGCCGCGAGGAACGCCGCACCGCTCGCGTGCCCGTGCGGCGCCGCGAGCATCAGGACCACGGCGATGATCGCCAGCGGACTGAGCGCGACGCCGGCACCGAGCGCCAGCACCTCGCGGACGGCCCCGCCCACCTACCGGAGCCGGCGCGCGACCGCGCGGTAGGCGGCCTGTGCCGGCTTGGCGATGAAGGTGCCGGCCGCCGTGTAGGTGCGCAGGCCCGCGTAGTCGAACGCGTTGGGCGAATCGCGGTCGGTCGTCGCCCACGAGTACCAGAACGCCCGTTGCAGGCGCAGCGAGGCCGCAGCCTTCGCGTAGGCCTCGTAGACCTGGCGGACCTTCGTCGCCTCACCGGCGGGCGTCGTGACCCAGCGCTGATTGGACCGCGCCTTGCCGCGCCCGGAGGGCCACGAGACCTCGGTCACCCAGATGCCGGCGCGCCGGTCGCCGTTGCGGTCCATCACGGCGCGCACGTAGCGCAGGATCCGCACGCTGTCCGCCGGCCTCCCGGTGAACGGGTGCACGGCGACCGCGTCGAAGTGCCCCTTGGCGCGCAGGCCCGCGCGGTAGAGCGTCTCCAGGTCCTTCCACGAGAAGTTCGGGAGGCCGGCGGTCACCACGGTCGCGCGCGGGTCGGCCGCCTTCACCGCGCTGTAGGCGTCGCCCAGCAGCCGCACGTACGGTTTGGCGAAGGAGCGCACGGCGAAGTAGCGCGGCAGGCTCGGCTCGTTCCAGATCTGCCACTGGCGCAGCGGGCGCCTGGCGATCCCGGGGTTCGCCGTCCAGTAGCTGCCGCTCGGGCCGTAGCGGCCGATCAGCGCTCGCAGGAAGCGCGCGTAGTCGGCGTCGTCGCGCGGCGGCGAGAAGACGTTCGACGCGTCTGTCGCGGCCCAGGAGGGCGTCTCGAGCACGAGCGCGAGGACGTCCAGCCGGTTGCGCGCGGCGGCGCCGACGCGTGTGTCCATCGCGCTGAAGTCCGTCGGGACGCCGTCGACGACGGTGTACCGCGCGCGGTCCGCCGCCGGCACCTGATCGAGCGTGCGGAACGGCTGCATCTCGCTCCACAGCACGGGTATGCGGATGCTCTCCACGCCGGTGGCGTGCATCACCGCGTACTCGGCGTTCAGGTCGACGCGCGGCGATTCCAGCGGGCCGTTCGCCATGACGCCGAAGAACCCGGCGGGAACCGAGCGCGCGGCCGCCGGGCCGGCGAGCACGAGCAGGCAGGCCACGAGGGCCGGCGCGATGGCGAGAAGGCGGCGCACAGGGATGGAAACCTGCTCAGCTGCCGGAAGTTGCGCCGGCCTCGTCGAGCAGCGCCGCCGCGTCGACGCCCGGGAACTCGGCCGCGAGGCGCAGCACCGCCTCATCGCGCGGCGTGCCGCTGAGCACGAGGTCGAGGGCCACGAGGCGCGCGCCCTCCGCGTCGCCGGCCGATCCGTTGTGCGCCGCGGGGGGCGCGCTCGCGGGCTCGGGCAGCGCCTCGATGGTCGAGCGGATGCGGGCGATCTCCTCGCGCAGACGGCCGGCGCCGTCGCGCAGCGTGGCGACGAGCGTCGCGAGCTCGTCCTCGAGCGCGTCGAGCCGTGCGAGCGGCTCACGGCGGGGGTCGTGCGAGGGATCCGTGCTCATCGTGCGTCAGCGTAGACGGTGCTCACGCCAGCCGCGCCCCTTCCCCGCGGCGGCGCACGAGCCCCTCGCGCACGAGGCCGTCGAGCGCCCGCTGCAGGCGCCCGGCCTCGATCCCCGCGGGCAGCGCCTCCCCGGCGGCGAGCGCTTCGATCACGCGCCCGCGCACCCAGCGGTTCGTGTCCTCGAAGCGCTCGCGCGTGCCCGCCGGGGCGCGCGGGGCGAACGCCACCCGCCCGCGCGACGCGCACCAGTCCGCCACCGGACACGCCGCGCAGGCGGCCTCGCGCGCACGGCAGACCGTCGCCCCGAGCTCCATCATCGCCTGGTTCCACGCGGCCGCGTCGTCGCCGAGCAGCTCGTCCGGCGTCCCGCGGCCGATCCGCTCCGCAACGCGCCGCACGTTCGTGTCGACGGCGGCCACCCGCTCGCCGAACGCGAACGACGCCACCGCCGCCGCCGTGTACGGCCCGACCCCCGGCAGTGCGCGCAGACCCGTGCTGGTGCGTGGCCAGCCGTCGCGCGCGACGACGGCGCAGGCCGCCTGCAGGCGCACCGCGCGGGTGTTGTAGCCCAGGCCGACCCAGGCACCGAGCACCTCGGCGCGCGGCGCGGCGGCGAGGGCGTCCTCGGCGGGCCAGCGCTCCAGCCACGCCGTGTAGCGCGGGACGACGCGCGCGACCTGGGTCTGCTGGAGCATCACCTCGGAGACGAGGATCGCGTAGGGGTCCGTGGTGCCCCGCCACGGGAGGTCGCGGTGCTCGCGCGCGTACCAGCCCATGAGCGCGTCATGCATCAGCGGCACGGTAACGGCCGCTGCGCCCGACGATCTCCGAGGCGCCGTCCTAGGTCGCGGGCTCGATCTCGATCCCCGCCTCGCGCAGCGCGTTCAGCTCGCGGCGCAGGTCGCGGATCTCGTCGCGCAGCCGCGCGGCGTACTCGAAGCGCAGGTCGTCCGCGGCGGCGAGCATCTCCTCCTCGAGCTCGACGAGCGTGCGCTCGAGCTCGTCCGGCGCGAGATCCTTGGCGCGCCTGCGCTCCGAGCGCCGGCGCCCCTTGGGCACCTTGCTCTCGGCGGTCAGGAACTCGGCGATGTCGCTGACGCCCTTCGTGATCGAGGCCGCGGTGATGCCGTGCTCCTCGTTGTAGGCGAGCTGGATCGCGCGGCGGCGGTCGGTCTCGCCGAGCGCCGCCTTCATCGCCGCGGTCTCCTTGTCGGCGTACATGATCACGGTGCCGTCGATGTTGCGCGCGGCGCGGCCGATCGTCTGGATCAGCGAGGTCTCCCCGCGCAGGAAGCCCTCCTTGTCGGCGTCGAGGATCGCGACGAGGGTCACCTCCGGCAGGTCGAGGCCCTCGCGCAGGAGGTTCACGCCGACGAGCACGTCGTACTCGCCCAGGCGCAGGTCGCGGATGATCTGGATGCGCTCGAGCGTGTCGACCTCGCTGTGCAGGTAGCGCACGCGGAAGCCCATCTCGAGCAGGTAGTCGGTGAGGTCCTCGCTCATCTTCTTCGTGAGCGTCGTGACCAGGACGCGCTCCTCGCGATCCACCCGCGCGCGGACCTCGTTCATCAGGTCGTCGATCTGGTTGCGCGTGGCGCGCACCTCGACGACCGGGTCGACGATGCCCGTCGGGCGCACGATCTGCTCGACGATCCGCGTCGCGTGCGAGCGCTCGAAGTCGCCGGGCGTCGCGCTGAGGAACACGATCGACGGCGTGATCGAGAGGAACTCGTCGAACGTCTGCGGCCGGTTGTCCATCGCGCTCGGCAGGCGGAAGCCGTAGTCGACGAGCGTCGTCTTACGGCTGCGGTCGCCTTCGTACATCGCCCCCAGCTGCGGCACCGTCTGGTGGGACTCGTCGATGAAGCAGACGAAGTCGTCGGGGAAGTAGTCGATCAGGCAGTACGGGCGGTCGCCCGGCCGGCGGCCGTCGAGGATGCGCGAGTAGTTCTCGATGCCGTTGCAGAAGCCCATCTCGCGCAGCATCTCCATGTCGTACTGCGTGCGCTGGCGCAGGCGGTGGCTCTCGAGCAGCTTGCCCTCGGCCTCGAGCTCCGCGCAGCGTGCGCCCAGCTCGCTGCCGATCTCCTCGACGGCGCGCTCCATCACGCCCTCCTTGACGTTGTAGTGCGTCGCGGGCCAGATGCCGACGTGCTCGATGTCGTCCTGGAGCAGCTCGCCGGTCAGCGGGTCGAACTCCTGCAGGCGCTCGATCTCGTCGCCGAACAGGGTCGCGCGGTAGGCCGTCTCCGCGTAGGCGGGGAAGACCTCGAGCGCCTCCCCGCGCACGCGGAAGGAGCCGCGTCCGAGCGCCGTGTCGTTGCGGGTGTACTGGATCGAGACGAGCTTGCGCAGCAGCGCGTCGCGGTCGACGGTCGCGCCCTTGGCGAGCAGCTGGAGGTTGCCGTCGTAGGTCTCCGGCGAGCCCATGCCGTAGATCGCCGAAACCGACGCGACGATGATCACGTCGCGGCGCGCGAACAGCGCGGCCGTGGCGGCGTGGCGCAGGCGGTCGACCTCCTGGTTGATCGCCGAGTCCTTCTCGATGTAGAGGTCCTTGCTGGGGACGTAGGCCTCGGGCTGGTAGTAGTCGTAGTAGCTGACGAAGTACTCGACGGCGTTGTCCGGGAAGAACATCCGGAACTCGTTGCACAGCTGCGCGGCGAGCGTCTTGTTGTGCGCCAGCACGAGCGCCGGGCGCTGGAGGCGCTCGATCGTCGCCGCCATCGTCATCGTCTTGCCGGTCCCGGTCGCGCCGAGGAGCGTCGTGAACCGCTCGTTCGCGCTCACCGCCTCGGTGATCTGCGTGATCGCCTTCGGCTGGTCGGCGGCGGGCGTGAAGGCTGCGTCGAGGCGGAACTCCGGCATCACCGCAAGGGTAGACCCCGCGCCCGCCGTTCCGGCCTGCTCAGGCCCGAGGCTGCGCACGTGCACCGCGCGTCTGACGCGCCTGGTGTTTCCGGCGCCGTCGGTCAGCGTGATCGTGAGCGTCGCGGCCCTGGCGCTGACGTGCTCCCGGGTCGCGCCGGAACGCCTCGCGGGGATCCTGCAGCACGCAGGCATGCCGGCGAGCGGCGATGGCGCCCGCGTGGACGTCGCCGGTCATCCGGCTCCGTGCTCGGGTAGCCCGTGCCCCGCCGGCGGGACCGGTCCGGAGTTCTCCAGCGCACGACCGCATGGCGCTGCTGATGCGCTGCCCGCAGCGCACGCCATGATGGTGCCCGTGGGCTCCCCTGCCCGTGCCGAGGGCGGTTGTGATGAACACCTACGTGCTGATGATGACCTTCAGGGTGTGGTTCGTCGAGATCGCGCTCTCGGGTCTCAACTACTTCATCCTCATGAACCGGGTCTACGAGCCGCGGGTCGGCGAACTGCGCGCGCACCGGATCGGAATGACGACGCGGATCGTCTACATCTTCGCGTTCGCGTACGTGCTTGTGAGGGCCGCCAACCTCGATTCGGTGCCGGAGTACCTGCTCGCCGGGACCTACTGGGTGCTGATGGTGCTGGCGTTCGAGTGGATCGGCAGCTTCATCCTCCGGCGCCCGGTACGCGAGATCCTCGAGGGCTGGCACGTCGAGAACGGATACATGTGGCCGTACGTGCTGCTGACGTACTTCCTCTCACCGCTGATCGTCGGAGTGCTGCTGAGCCCAGGCGGGTAGCCGCCCGGGGTCGCCGTCAGAGGCCGAGCTCGCGGCGGTAGCTCGACCGGTAGCGCCGGCGCGCGTCCAGGACCTTCGACACGTAGGCGCGCGTCTCCGCGTAGGGGATCCCGCTGAGCGTCAGCGCCGAGCCGCCCCAGCGGTCGGCGTTGCCGGGGCCCGCGTTGTAGGCCGCGAGCGCCGCGGTCGTGTTGCCGTCGTAGCGGTTCAGCAGCTCGCTGAGCAGGTAGGACCCGTAGGAGATGTTCACCTGCGGGGTCGCCAGGTCGGACGTCACGAACTTCGTGCCGCCGGAGCGCCGCGCGATGTCGGCGGCCGTGGCAGGCGTGATCTGCATGAGGCCCTCGGCGCCCGCGCTCGACGTGCGGCCCGCGACGAAGCGCGACTCGGCGTAGATGACGGCCGCGATCAGCGCCGGGTCGAGGTTCTTCTCAGCGGCCTGCTGGCGGATGATGTCCTCGTGGTGCAGCGGGAGCGTGATCTCCTTGACCGCGTGGTGGAACACGCCCTGCAGCGCGAGCACCGCGACGAGCAGCAGACCGGCGCCCATCAGCGCCGCGGCGAAGCGCCGGCGCCCGAGGCGCCGCGGGCGGCCCGCGTCCGCGGGCGCGCGGGCGGAACGTGCGGCTGGATGTGTCTGCGTGTTCATCGGCGCAGTTGCTGCAGGATGACGGCCAGGGCGGACTGCAGGTCCTCAAGCGACCCGTCGTTGTGCACGACGTAGGTCGCCCGCGCCGCCTTCGCATCCTGGGGGAGCTGCCGTGCGGCACGCTCGTCGACGGCCTCGTGACCGCGCGCGCCGGCGCGCTCGGTCCGCAGGTCCTCGCCGGCTACGACGGCGATCGTCGCGTCGTACAGCGACTCCATCCCGGCTTCGAACAGCAGCGGGGTCTCCACGATAGCGGCGACGGGCCGCGGATGGCGCTGATCGAGCCCCGCCCGCCAGCTCGCGACGCGCGCGCCGACGCGCGGCCACAGCAGCCCTTCCAGCCACCTGCGCTCGCTCGGGTCGGCGAAGGCGTGGCGCGCGATCGCGGCGCGGTCCACCACGCCGCCGGGCGCGACATCCTCCCCCCAGCGCGCGACCACGGCGTCACGCAGCTCGGCGCTCGCGTACAGCTCGTGCACGACGGCGTCGGTCGACAGCGTCGCCGCGCCGAGCGCCTCCAGCGCAGCGAGCGCCGTGGACTTGCCGGACCCCAGCCCCCCGGTCAGTCCGACGAAGGGGATGGGGTGCGGCTCGGTCAGGTCGTCAGGCCTGCTCGGTCTCGGCGGGAGCCTCGACCTCGGCCGGCTCCGCCTCGGGGGCGGCCTGCGCCTCGGGGGCGGCGGCCGCGTCGGCCGCGGCCTGCGGCTCGGGAGCGGCAGCCGCCTCGGCCTCCGGCGCAGCGGCCTCGGCCTCGGTCTCGGCGTCCGGCTCCGGCGTCGCGGCCGACGGGTGGTCGGCCGGCAGCGGCGGCGCGGGCGGGCCGCCGGCGAAGACGTCGTCGCTCAGG
The DNA here is from genome assembly GCA_963809525.1 of uncultured Solirubrobacteraceae bacterium. Classification (GTDB taxonomy): domain Bacteria; phylum Actinomycetota; class Thermoleophilia; order Solirubrobacterales; family Solirubrobacteraceae; genus F1-60-MAGs163. Next base: position 391,415 of record CAWEJY010000008.1, read on the forward strand.
CCCAGCTCAGGCAGGTCGTCGAGGTTCCCGGCGCCGACCGGCTCGAGGTCACCCGTGTGGGCGGAGAGGATCTGGCCCTCGACGCGCTTGACGGACAGCGACAGGCGGCGGCGCTCGGAGTCGATCTCGAGGATCTTCACCTTGACGTTGTCGCCCGGCTGCACGATCTCGCGCGGGTTCTCGACGTGGTGCGGCGCCAGCTCGGAGATGTGGACGAGGCCCTCGACGCCGTCGAGGATCTCGACGAACGCGCCGAACGTGACGACCTTCGTGACCTTGCCCTCGAGGTCGTCACCGACGTGGTAGGTGTCGACGACGCGCTGCCACGGGTCCTCCTGGGTCTGCTTGAGACCCAGCGAGATCCGCTGGCGGTCGCGGTCGATGTCGAGCACCTTGACCTGGACGGTGTCGCCGATGTTGAGGATCTCGCTCGGGTGGTTGACGTGCGACCACGAGAGCTCGGAGATGTGGATCAGGCCGTCGATGCCGTTGAGGTCCACGAACGCGCCGAAGTCGACGATGTTCGAGATCTGGCCCTCGACGACGAGGCCCGGCTGCAGGCGATCGAGGATCTCCTGGCGCTGCTCCTTGCGCTCCTCCTCCAGCACCGCGCGGCGCGAGAGGACGACGTTGTTGCGCGAGCGGTTGAGCTCGATGACCTTGCACTCGATCTGCGTGTGCAGGAACTCGTCGAGGTTGGCGACGCGGCGGATGTCGACCAGCGAGGCGGGCAGGAAGCCGCGCACCCCGAGATCGATGATCAGGCCACCCTTGACGACCTCGATGACGGTGCCCTCGACCGGCTGCCCGGACTCGGCGGCGGCCTCGATGCGGCGCCATGCCTTCTCGAAGCGCGCCCGCTTCTTGGACATGATCAGGCGGCCGTCCTGATCCTCCTTGGTGAGGACCAGTGCGTCGACCTCCTCGCCGAGCTCGACCTCGTCATGCGGGTCGACGTTCTTGCGGATCGAGAGCTCGTTGTTGGGGATGACCCCTTCGCTCTTGAAGCCGATGTCGACGAGGACCTCGTCCTTGTCGATCCGGACGACCTTGCCCGTCACCACCTCGCCCTCGCTGAACGGACTGAATGTCGCGTCGTAGTTCGGGACGATCTGGCCGTCGACCTCGATCAGCAGCCCATCGCTGCCGGGGACGATCGTGGGTTCGTTGATCGCCTCGGGCGGAACCTCGTACTGAGAGTCGTTGGGAGCGTCGTTGTGAGGGTCGGTAGTGGTGGTGGTCATGTAACGCGCAAGGGTAGCGCGATCGATGCTTCGTAGAATCCCGCCCCGCATGCCGGTTCGAGCGACGAAGCGGGGGGCCGATCGGACGCCATTGGCGGGGTCCTACGACGTGATCGTCTGCGGGGCGTCCTTCGCCGGGCTGACCGTGGCGCGCGAGCTCGCGGGCGGCGGCGCGCGTGTGCTCGTGCTCGACCGCTACGAGATCGGCGAGAAGCAGACCTCGGCGTGTGCGGCGCCGACCGAGTGGCTCGAGCACCTCGGGCTCGCGAGCTCCGTGCGCCAGACGTTCGGCGAGCTCGTCATCAACACCCCGCTCAAGCGCTTCCGCTGGAGCCTGCCGTTCACGTTCTCGACGTTCGACTACCGCGAGCTGTGCGCGCTGCTCTGGGCGCAGTGCGGCGAGGCGCGCTTCGAGACGGCCACGGTCGCCGGGCGCTCGAAGGGCGACGGCGGCACGATCGTCGTGCACACCGACCGCGGCGACGTGCAGGCGCCGCTCGTCGTCGACGCGCTCGGATGGCGCCGGGTGCTGAGCACCGCGGCCACGCCGATCCAGCCGCCGAACGCCCGCCTCTCGCGCGGCCTGGAGGTCCATCCGCACGGCTCCGGCGAGGACCTCGAGATCTGGCTCGACCCGCGCTACATCCGTCCCGGCTACTCGTGGAGCTTTCCGGCCGGCGACGAGCTCCGCGTCGGCGTCGGCTCGTTCGACCCGCGGATCCACGTCAAGGACCCGACGGTCGCGCTCGCCGGGGATCTGGACCTTCCCGCCGAGGGCTACCAGGGCAACTGGATCCCGCACCAGATGCGCGACCCCGTCGAGGACGGCGTCTTCTTCGTCGGCGACAGCGCCGGGCACTGCCTGCCGGTGACCGCCGAGGGCATCCGCCCGGCGTTCTACTTCGGCCTCGCCTGCGGGCGCGAGCTGCGCGCCGTGCTCGACGGGCGCCACACGCGGGAGCAGGCGCTCGAGCGCTACGCGGCGTTCTGCGAGGACAAGCGCTACGCCTGGCGCTGGCTCCTGCGCGTGCAGCACCTCGTCGGGCGCATCAACCCCTACCCGGCGATGACGAGCACGCTCGAGGCGATGAGCCACGGGCGCTTCGTGCGCTGGTCGTTCTCGCACTACCTCGGGATCTGCCCGCCGCAGTACGCGCTGCCCGAGGCGGCGACCGAGCTCAGTCGCGGATGATCAGGTAGACGCCGAGCGCGAGCATCGCGACGCCCGCGAGCCGCGCGGGGGTCAGCGGCTGGCGCTCGACGCCGAACAGCCCGTACTGATCGATGACGACCGACGCGGTGAGCTGCCCGGCCACGACGCACGCCGTCACCCCGCCGGCGCCGAGCTCGCCGACGGCGGCGATCGACGTCGTGACGATCGCGACGCCGGCGGCGCCGCCCAGCAGCGCCCACCACGGCGCCTGCGGGATGTGGCTCAGGCTGCCGAAGCCGCCCGCCGAGACGGCCACGATCGCCGTCAGGATCAGCAGCCCGACCGCGAAGTTCACGAGCGCCGACTGCCACGTGCCGACGTGCCGGCCGAGCACGCCGTTGATCGGCGCCTGCGCACCGACGGCGGCGCCCGCCGTGACGACCGCCATCGCCGCCGTCGTGCGATCCATCTACTTCGCCTCCAGCCAGTTCTGCCCGACGCCGACGTCGACGGCCAGCGGCGGCAGGCGGTCGTCCCACGGGGCCACCATCTCGCGCGCGGCGAGCGCGCGCACGTCGTCCATCTCGCCGGGCGGGCCCTCGAACAGCAGCTCGTCGTGGATCGTCAGGATCAGGCGCGTCGCCAGGCCGCTCGCGCCGAGCGCGTGGTGCACGCGGATCATCGCGAGCTTCATCACGTCGGCGGCGGTGCCCTGCACGACGGTGTTCACCGCCAGGCGCTCGCCCAGCGAGCGCACCTGGTAGTTGCGCGCCCGCAACTCGGGGATGTTGCGACGGCGCCCGTAGAGCGTCGTCACGTAGCCCTGCTCGGTCGCCTGCTCGATCGTCTCCTGCATGAACGCCGCGACGCGCGAGAAGCGCGCCAGGTAGGCGTCGATGAACGTCTTGGCCTCCTCGCGCGGGATGTTCAGCCGGTCCGCGAGGCCGTAGTCGCTGAGCCCGTAGACGATCCCGTAGTTGATCATCTTGGCCTTCGAGCGCATGCCGGCGTCGATGTCGGCCTCGGCGACCTGGAAGACCTCGCGCGCGGTCGCGGTGTGCACGTCCTCGCCGCGCACGAAGATCTCCTTGAGGACGGGCTCGTCCGCGGCGTGGGCGAGCACGCGCAGCTCGACCTGCGAGTAGTCCGCCGACAGCAGGACGTTGCCCGGCGCAGCTTCGAAGCAGCCGCGGATCTCGCGCCCGAGCGCCGTGCGGACCGGCACGTTCTGGAGGTTCGGGTTGACCGAGGACAGCCGTCCGGTCGAGGCGACCGCCTGCACGAAGGTCGTGTGGATGCGGCTCTCGGCGTCGACGAGCTGCGGCAGGACCTCCAGGTAGGTCTTCGTCAGCTGGTTGAGCTCGCGCCAGCGCTCGATCTTCGGGATCACGGGATGCTCGTCGCGGATCGACTGCAGCACGCGCGCGTCGGTCGAGAACCCGGTCTTGCCGCGGCGCTTCTTGGACAGGCCGAGCTTCTCGAAGAGCACCGCGCCGAGCTGCTGCGGCGAGCCGATGACGAACTCCTCGCCCGTGAGGTCCCAGATCTCGCGTTCGAGCTCGGCGATCTCCTGCGCGACGCGCTCGCCGATCACCGCGAGCCCGTCGCAGTTCAGGCGCACGCCCGCGACCTCCATCGAGCGCAGCACGACGACCAGTGGGAGCTCGACCTCGTCCAGCAGCCATTCCTGCCCGCGCTCGGCGAGCTCGACCCGCTGGCGCGCGGCGAGCTCCTGCGCCAGCACGGCGTCGGCGGCGGTCGGATCCTCGACGTCCGTCGCGAGCCCGCGCTCGGAGCACAGCTCGGCGAACGGGAAGGCGCGGCGCGCGGGGTCGAGCAGGTAGGCGGCCAGCAGCGTGTCGTGCGCGAGGGTCGCCGGCACCACACCGAGCGCCTTGGCGTCGTGCGCGATCACCGGCCGCTCGCCCAGCGCGCTGACGAGCTCGCCCGGGCCGGCGAGCTCGCCTGTGAGGGCCTGCGCGCCGCAGGCCGCGCCGAAGCGCCAGGACTCCTCGCGCGCGAACAGCTCGCCCTCGCCCGCCTCGGGCGCCAGGACCGCGATCGCGACGGGCGCCTTGCCGTCGCCGAGCTGCCGCGCGTCGCTCGCCGTGCCCCTGCGCACCCGCACGCGCAGCGTCGCGGCCGTCTCAGCCGCCGTCGGCGCGGCGGCGTCTTCGCCGAGGGCCTCCTCCAGGCGGCGCAGCGGGTCGCGCAGCTCGAACTCGCGGAAGACCTCGCGCAGCCGCGAGCGGTCGGGCTCGCGTGCGGCCTCCTGGGCCGGGTCGAGGTCGACCGGGACGTCACGCTGCACCGTCGCCAGCTGCATGCTCACGCGGGCGTCCGCGGCGTGGTTGGCCAGGTTCTCCTTGCGCTTGGCGCCGGAGACCTCGTCGATGTGCGAGAGCACACCCTCGAGCGAGCCGAACTGCTGCAGGAGCTGGGCGGCGGTCTTGTCGCCGATGCCCGGGACGCCGGGGATGTTGTCCGAGGTGTCGCCCTTGAGCCCGTAGAAGTCAGGGATCAGCTCGGGCGGGATGCCGTAGCGGTCGATCACCGCCTGGTGGTCGTAGAGCTTGGTGTCCGTGATCCCGCGGGCGGTCGCCATCACCTTCACGCGCGATTCGGGGTCGATCAGCTGGAAGGTGTCGCGGTCCCCCGTGACGATCACCACGGGGATGCCTTCGGCGCGCGCGCGCTCGGCGATCGTCGCGATCACGTCGTCGGCCTCGTAGCCCTCGACGCTGATGTTGCGGTAGCCGAACGCGTCGACCAGGGGCTCGAAGTGCGGCCACTGCTCCTTGAGCAGGTCCGGCCGCGAGGTGCGCTGGGCCTTGTACTCGCCGTAGACCTCCTTGCGGCCCGACATCCCGGCATCCCACGCGACGATCGTCGGCTTCACGCCGTGCTCGGTGAGCAGCTTCACGAGCATCGACGCGAGCCCGAAGATCGCGTTCGTCGGCTGGCCCTTGGAGGTGGCGATCGACTCCGGGAGGGCGAAGAAGGCGCGGTAGGCGAGGCTGTTGCCGTCGATCAGGTAGAGCTCGTCTGGCACTGCGGCCGCACGCTACCGCAGGCACCGGCACGGCCCCGGCCGCGGCGCGCGAGCGGCGATGCCGCCGTAGACTCCGGCGCCGTGAGCCAGACCCCGTCAGCCCAGTACAGCCTCACCATCCGCGTCGAGATCGACGACGTACCGGGCATGCTCGGGAAGGTCGCCGGCGCGATCGGCGAGGCCGGGGGGACGATCGGCGCGATCGACCTCGTCGAGGTCGGTCAGCGCCTGGTCCGCGACATCACCGTCGACGCCAGCGACGCCGAGCACTGGCCGCCGATCCTGGCCGCGATCGACGCCGTCGACGGCGCGCACGTCGTCGACTCGACCGACCGCACCTTCCTGCTGCACGTCGGCGGCAAGATCGAGCAGAAGAACAAGTCGCCGCTGAAGACGCGCGACGACCTCTCGATGGCCTACACACCCGGCGTCGCGCGCGTCTGCACCGCGATCGCCGAGGATCCCGACAAGGCCTTCCAGTACACGATCAAGCGCAACACGGTGGCGATCGTCAGCGACGGGACCGCGGTGCTCGGCCTCGGCGACATCGGCCCGCGCGCGGCGATGCCCGTGATGGAGGGCAAGGCGATGCTCTTCAAGGAGTTCGCCGGCGTCGACGCCTTCCCGATCTGCCTCGACACGAAGGACCCAGAGGAGATCGTCGAGACGTGCGTGCGAATCGCGCCGGGCTTCGGCGGGATCAACCTCGAGGACATCTCCGCCCCGCGCTGCTTCGAGATCGAGGAGCGCCTCAAGGAGACGCTCGACATCCCCGTCTTCCACGACGACCAGCACGGGACGGCCGTCGTCGTGCTCGCCGCGCTGCTGAACGCCTGCAAGCTCACCGGACGCGACCTCATGGACCTGCGCGTGCTCGTCGTCGGGCTGGGGGCGGCCGGCATCGCCGTCACCAAGATCCTGCTTCAGGCGGGGGTGCACGAGATCATCGGCTGCGACTCCAGGGGCATCGTCGGCGCGGCCCGCCCGGACTACGTGGACGGGTCGATGAACGCGATGAAGCGCTGGTACGCGGACGTCACGAATCCGGAGAACCTGTCGGGCACGCCGGCGGATGCGGTCGCGGGCATGGATCTCTTCATCGGCCTGTCGGGCGCGAAGGTCATGCCGCCCGAGGCGCTCGGGACGATGCGCAAGGACGCGATGGTCTTCGCGATGGCGAACCCGAACCCCGAGGTGAGTCCCGAGGAGGCCGCGCCGTACGCGCGGATCATCGCCACGGGCCGCTCGGACTACCCGAATCAGATCAACAACGTCCTCTGCTTCCCCGGCGTCTTCCGCGGTGCGCTCGACGTGCGCGCCGCGCAGATCACCGAGCCGATGAAGATGGCGGCGGCGCGCGCGATCGCGACGATCGTCGGCGACCACGAGCTGCGCGAGGACTACATCATCCCGTCGGTCTTCAACCGCGACGTCGCGCCGGCCGTCGCGGCCGCCGTAGCCGACGAGGCGCGGCGCACCGGCGCCGCCCCGGCGGACAACGCCGCGATCGGGTTCGCCCCGGGCGACGTGCAGATGCTCCCGAACGCCTGAGCGCGGCAGGTCAGGATCGCGCGAGGCGCTCGCGCGGGAAGATCGAGTAGCTCCCGATCGCGGTCAGCAGCAGCCGGCCGTCCTCGGCCTCGACGGTCGCCCGCAGCGCCGCGGCTGTGCGGTTGCGCCGGTCGAGCGCCGCACGGCAGATGATGTCCCCCTCGCGCGCGGTCTGCAGGTAGTTCACCGAGATCGACAGCGTCGCGATGCCCTCGTGCTCGTTGCGCTGGGCCCACAGCGCCGAGCCCATCGCGTAGTCGACCATCGCGTACGCGACCGCCCCGGACAGCAGGCCGGCACGGTTCATGAGCGCCGGGCGGATCGTGAGGCGGATGACGCCGGGCTGCTCGTAGCGGAACCCGAAGAACTCCGAGACGCCGTCGAGTTCTCTGCCGGGCGGCGACACGGCGGGAACGCTATCGACTCGTGTCCTGAGCCGGCGGCGCCACCGAGCTTGCTGTTGTCGCAGTCCGTGACGAGGAGGTACGGGCCGATGACCTCGGCATCCTCCTCGCGCCCCGGGCGCGCGCCGTCATCGGAAGACCCCCACGTCTGCGCTGCGGGGGATCGCGGCGCCCTTGACATGTGACCGTACGGTCACCTATGGTGAACGGCGATGGATGAGGTGTTCAGAGCCCTCGCCGACCCCACCCGGCGGACGCTGCTCGACGAGCTCTTCCGGCAGGACGGGCAGTCGCTGAGCCGGCTTGAGGCGCGGCTGCCGATGACGCGCTTCGGCGTGATGAAGCATCTGCGCGTCCTGGAGGAGGCGGGCCTGGTGACCACCAGGCGGCGCGGCCGCGAGAAGCTCCACTTCCTGAACCCCGTTCCGATCCGGCTCGTCCACGACCGCTGGGTGAGCAAGTACGCCGAGCCCTGGGCGGCGACGCTCAGCGAGCTGAAGCAGACCCTCGAGGAGGACCCGATGGAGAAGGTGTTCGAGATCTACATCAAGACGACCCCGGAGCGCCTCTGGCAGGCGATCACCGACAGCGAGCTGCGCCGGAAGTACTGGTTCGGCGTCGGCGTCAGCTCCGACTGGACGCCCGGCTCGCGCTACGAGGCCCCGCATCCGTTCGCGCCCGAGCCGATCCACGCCGGCGAGAACCTCGAGGTGGACCCGCCGCACCGGCTGGTGCAGAGCTTCGATGCGCTGTGGAGCGACGACGTGAAGGCCGAGGGCACCTCGAGGGTCACATGGGAGATCGAGCCCGTCGGCGACTCCTGCCGGCTCACCGTCACCCACGACCAGCTGCGCGAGGGCGCGAGCCCGGAGCTCTACGGCGGCTGGCCGCAGATCCTCTCCGGCCTCAAGACCCTGCTCGAGACCGGCGAGACGCTCACGACGCCGGGCTCGCTGCGCTACGCGACGCCGCCCGCCTGAGCCGCTGAGCACCCGGCTGCGTACTCCTGGCATGAAGGTCACCCTCACCGGCGCCACGGGCCTGATCGGCTCGAAGCTCGTCGCGGCGCTCGTGGCCCGCGGCGACGAGGTCACCGTGCTCTCGCGTGATCCCGAGCGCGCGCGCGGCACGCTCGGCGTCGACGCGCAGCAGTGGGACCTGCTCGCCCGGCCCGCTCCCGTCGCGGCATTCGAGGGCCGCGACGCGGTCGTGCACCTCGCCGGCGAGCCGGTCGCCCAGCGGTGGAGCGACGCCGTCAAGCAGGCGATCCTCGCCAGCCGTGAGACCGGGACGCGCAACCTCGTCGCCGGCATCGCGCAGGCCTCCGCGCGACCCGCCGTGCTCGTCTCGTCCTCGGCGGTCGGCTACTACGGCAAACACGGCGACGAGCGCCTCGACGAGTCCGCGGGCCCCGGGAGCGACTTCCTGGCGCGCGTCTGCGTCGCCTGGGAGCGAGCGGCGCTCGCGGCGGGCGAGCTCGGGCTGCGCGTCGTCACGATCCGCACCGGCGTGGTGCTCGACGCCGATGGCGGCGCGCTGAAGACGATGCTGCCGCCGTTCAGGGCGGGCATCGGCGGCCCGGTCGCCGGCGGGCGCCAGTACATCCCGTGGATCCACGTCGACGACATCGTCGGGCTCTACCTCGCGGCCCTCGACGAGCGCTCATGGAGCGGCGCGGTCAACGGCTCGGCCCCCGAGCCGGTGACCAACCGCGACTTCTCCAAGGCACTCGGCCGCGCCCTGCACCGCCCCGCGATCGCCCCGGTCCCGGGTCTTGCGCTGCGCGCGCTCTACGGCGAGATGGCCGAGATCGTCACCGAGGGGCAGCGCGCGGTCCCTGCCGCGGCCCTGGCCGCCGGCCACGCCTTCGGGCACCCGGACCTCGACGAGGCGCTCGCCAGCGCACTCGCCTGAGCTGGTGGCCCTTCTCCAAACGTCTGACCGGAGACCGCCGGACGGGCGATCACCGCCATGCGGCGTCCTGATATCGGCCCGCCCACCCAATGCCACCGGCATTGCACCGATCCTGCGTCCTTGCCTGACGGCGCCGCCGCCGCGGCGTTACCGGCCCGACATTCCGAGAAGACCCACTACGGCGCCTGGGTGTCCAGCGTGCGGTCGTAGACGAGCTGCCCGCCGCGCAGGCGGTAGGCCCAGTAGTACGGAAGCGTCGTGTCGCCGATCGGGCTGATCGAGTAGGTCCCGATCACCGAGGGGTGGTTCTGCGTCGAGAAGAACTGGTCGATGACCGACTGGCGGTCGTTGCCGTTGGCGCCCGCGCGGCGGATCGCGTCGAGGACGTTGCTCATCGAGGCGTAGCCGTAGATCGCATCGGCGGTCGGCGCGCTGCCGAACGCGCGCCGGTAGCGCGCGACGAACGCCCGCGCGGCCGGCGAGTACAGCTGCGACGGGATCGTCGGGCTGGTGATCCGCGTCTGCGGCTGCGTGCCCGCGTCGAGCGCCGAGGTGAACGCCGGGACCGCGATCCCCGCTGACCCGAAGAGCTTCGCGCTCGGCACGGCGGCATGCAGCGCGTTGAACAGGCCGGCGACGCCGTCGGCCGTGTAGCCCGCGTAGAAGACGCAGTCGGCGCCGGACGCGCGGACCTTGTCGGTGACCGGGCTCTGATCGGCCGCCAGCGGGTCGATCGCGTCGTTGGCGGCGACCTTCAGACCGGCGTCGGCGAGCGCCGCGGCGGTGTTCGCCGCGAGCACGAGCGAGTAGGCCTGCTTGTCGCTGAGGACATAGATCGACGTGCAGTGCTCGTCGCTCTGGTAGAGCGCCTGCGCGGTCGCCTGGCGCAGGTCGTTGGGGATCAGGCGCGCGAACGTCCGGCGCGCGGTCGGGTAGTACTTCGCGGCCTCGCCCTTCTGCGCGCCCTTCGAGGAGGTCAGCCCGCCGTAGGTGCTGGTCGGCGAGACCTGCAGGATCCCGGCCTGGTTGGTGATCGGGATCGAGACGGCCGAGGCACCGGAGTCGCCCTCGCCGAGGTAGGCGATCGTGGTCGTGTCGTCGCCCGCCTCGCGCGCGTTCGTCAGGACGGCCCCCGGGTCCCAGCCGGACTTCGAGCCCCCGGTGTCGTCGAGTGAGACGTACTTGACCAGGAAGTCTCCGACCTTGCCTCCGGCCTCCTGCAGCGCGAGCTTCTCGCCGTTGACGATCGACGTCGAGTTGGGCCGCTCCGGACCCTGCAGCGGCAGACTCGAGTACACCGTGAGCGTGTTGCCGACGACGCTCCCGCCGGCGGTGCGCGGCCCGCTCCCGCAGGCCGCGAGGCCGAGCGACAGCAGCACCGCGACGCCGCAGAGCGCGAGCCGAGTCGCGCGCGGGACGTCGCGCCCGCAGCCGAGTCGGCGCTGGACCATCGCGGGCGGCGTCAGCCGTCCTGCGGGTCGCGCGCGCGCCGCAGAGCCCGGACGCCGCCGGCGATCAGGATGATGACCATCGCCAGCAGGAACCCGTCGAACGAGCTGCGCCCGAGCGATCCCAGGATGATCCAGGTGGACACGGCGAGTGCGGTGATGAAGGCGAGGTACATGCCGCGAGGATCCTACCGGAGGGCCTCCGCGAAGGCCGCCACAAGGGTGCGCACCGCGGCGGGGGCGTCGGCCGCCTCGCCCGCCTCGCGCACGAGCCGGCTCCCGACGATCACGCCGTCCGCGCCGGCGTCCGCGGCGGCGGCGGCCTGCTCGGGCGTGGAGATGCCGAAGCCGAGGGCGACCGGCACGCTCGTGTGCGCCTTGGCGCGCGCCACGATCCGCGCGAACTCCTGCGAGAGCGACGCCCGCTCGCCCGTGATGCCGGTGACCGAGACGGTGTAGAGGAAGCCCTGCGCCGCGGCGCCGATCCGCGCCAGGCGCTCATCGGTCGTCGTCGGTGCGACGAGCGGGATCAGCGCGAGGCCCTGCGCGGCGAGCGCCGCCTGGGCGGCCGGCGCCTCCTCGAGCGGCAGGTCGGGGACGATCACGCCGCTCACCCCGGCGCTCGCGGCCGCGGCGGCGAACGCCTCCACCCCGCGCGCCAGCACGAGGTTCGCGTAGAGCATCAGCACGACCGGGACGCGCGGCGCGAGGCGCTCTGCGATGCCCAGCACCCCGTCGACGCTCGCGCCGGCGGCGAGCGCGCGCGTCGCCGCGGCCTGGATCACCGGCCCGTCGGCGATCGGATCGGAGAACGGCACGCCGAGCTCGACCAGGTCGGCGCCGCCGTCGGCATAGGCCTGGGCGATCGCGTCCGACGTCGCCGGGTCGGGGTAGCCGCCCATCAGGTAGGGCATCAGCGCGGCGCGGCCGGGCGCCGCGGCGAACGCCTGCTCGATGCGCGCCGCGCCGGCGACCGGGTGCGCGCCGACCCCGGTGCTCATCGCGCCGCCAGCCGGTCCATGACCTCGGCGAGGTCCTTGTCGCCGCGGCCGGAGAAGCAGACGAGGTCCATGTCGGAGTCCGCGGGCTCGCGCAGCACGACGTGCAGCGCGTGCGCCGTCTCGAGCGCGGGGATGATGCCCTCGAGCCGGGCGACGTCGCGGACCGCATCGAGCGCCTGGTCGTCGGTCACCGCGACGTAGCTGGCGCGCCCGATGTCGCGCAGGTGCGCGTGCTCGGGCCCGGCGCCGGGGTAGTCGAGACCCGCTGATACCGAATGCGCCTCGATCACCTGGCCCTCGTCGGTCTGCAGCAGCGCGATCAGCGCGCCGTGCAGGACGCCTGCGCGCCCGCCGACCGTGAGCGGCGCGCCGTGGCGGCCGCTCTCGAGCCCCTCGCCGGCGGCCTCGACGCCGAGCAGCGCCACCGCGGAGTCGCCGATGAACGCGGCGAACGTCCCGATCGCGTTCGAGCCGCCGCCGACGCAGGCCACGACGCGGGCCGGGAGGCGCTCCTCGCGCTCGAGGATCTGCGCGCGCGCCTCGTCGCCGATCACGCGCTGGAGCTCGCGCACGATCGCCGGGTAGGGCGCCGGGCCGATCGCCGAGCCGATCACGTAGTGCGTGCCCGCGACGTTCGTGACCCAGTCGCGGATCGCCTCCGAGGTCGCCTCCTTGAGCGTGCGCGTTCCCGCCTCGACCGCGCGCACCTCCGCTCCGAGCAGCTCCATCCGCTGCACGTTGGGGCGCTGGCGGCGCATGTCCTCGGCGCCCATGTACACGACGCACTCCAGGCCGAGCAGCGCGCAGGCCGTCGCCGTGCCGACGCCGTGCTGGCCGGCGCCCGTCTCGGCGATCACCCGCCGCTTGCCCATCCGGCGGGCCAGGAGCGCCTGTCCGAGCGCGTTGTTGAGCTTGTGCGCGCCGGTGTGCAGCAGGTCCTCGCGCTTGAGGTAGATGGGGCGCCCGGCCACCTCGCTCATGCGCTCGGCGAGGTACAGCGGCGTCGGCCGGCCGGCGTAGTCGCGCAGCAGGCGATCGAGCTCGTCGCGGAACGTGCGGTCGCGCCAGGCGTCCAGCCATGCCGCCTCGAGCTCCTCGAGCGCCGGCATCAGCGTCTCGGGGACGTACTGTCCGCCGTACGGGCCGTAGCGATGCTCGACGCCGCTCGCGATGCTCATGAGGCGCTCTCGCTGGCCTCGATCGCCGGCATCTGCTCGGCGTCGAGCTCGGCCAGGGCGTGCGCGCGTTCGGCCTCCCGCGCCGCCGCGGCCGCTTCGGCCTCGGCCTCGGCGCGCACGGCGGCGACGAACGCCGTGAGCCGCTCGGGATCCTTCACGCCGGGCGCGGCCTCGGTGCCGCTGGCGGTGTCGACGGCGTAGGGACGCGTCATCCGGATCGCCTCGGCGACGTTCTCCGGGGTGAGCCCGCCACTGAGGATCAGCGGCACCTTCGAGTGACGCTGGCCGACGAGCGTCCAGTCCCACGTCTCCCCCGTCCCGCCGGCCATCCCGTGGCGACGGGTGTCGAGCAGGTGGTAGTCGACGTGGTGGAAGCGCTCGACATCGCGCAGGTCGGCGAGCGACCCCACGCGCCCGGCCTTGATGACCTTCGCTCCGGTGCGCCGCCGCACCTCCTCGCAGAACGAGGGCCCCTCGTCGCCGTGGAGCTGGACCATCGTCAGGCCGATCGCGTCGACCGTCCGCGAGACGTGGTCGAGGGTTTCGTTGACGAACACGCCGCAGACCTCGGCGGCGCGCTGCAGGCGGCGCGCGATCAGCTGCGCCTCGTCGAGGTCGCAGCGCCGCGGCGAGCCGTCCCAGAGGATCAGCCCGACGGCCCACGCGCCGGCCTGGACGGCGCGCTCCGCGTCGTCCAGGCCGGTGATGCCACAGATCTTGATGCGGGGCGCGGCCGGCACCCCGCCATCGTAGCTACGGCGTGGTCTGCGTCCCCGACGTGGTGGGCGTCGACTGCGGGCGCTCGGCGAGCACGACGCTGAACGTGCGGTGCTTGCCGTCGCGGATGACCTCGACCTTGACCGTGTCGCCCTTCTGCTTCGAGGCGATGTAGGCGGACAGCCCGTCGCTGGAGGTGATGGTCTTGTTGTCGACCTTGACGATGATGTCGCCGCCGAGCGTGACGGACGCTCCGTTGAGCTGCGCCGGGATGTCGCCGGCCTTGATGCCGGCCTTCGCGGCGGGGCTGTTCGGCTGCACGACCTCGACGAGCGCACCCGCGTCGACCGGCAGGTTCAGGCCCGCCAGCGAGCTGTCGATCGTCCGCGCGGAGATCCCGAGGTAGCCGGTCGTGACCGTCGCGCCCTTCTTCAGCTGCGGGAGCAGCTTGATCGCGGTGTCGATCGGCACGGCGAACCCGATGCCGACGTTGCCCTTGCTGCTGCTGCCCGTCTCGATCTGCGAGTTGATCCCGATGACCTTGCCGGCGCTGTCGATCAGCGGACCGCCCGAGTTGCCGGGGTTGATCGCCGCGTCCGTCTGGATGACGTTGTCGATCGCGAAGCCGTTGAGGCCCTGGATCTGGCGCTGCTTGGCCGAGACGACGCCGGTCGTCAGCGTGCGGTCGAGGCCGAACGGGTTGCCGATCGCGACGACCGGGTCGCCGACCTGCACGTCCTTGGCGGAGCCCAGCGCGAGCGGCGTGAGGTTCAGACCCGACGGATCGACCTTCAGCAGCGCGATGTCGCTCGAGCGGTCCTTGCCGACAACCTTCGCGGTGAGCGTCTTGTTGTTCGCGAACTGGACGGTGACCTTCGTCGCGCCGTCGATCACGTGCGCGTTGGTGAGGATCGTGCCGTCCTTGCCGATGACGAACCCGGAGCCCGTGGCCTCGCCCTGCTGCTGCTGGGGGAACCCGAAGGCCGACGTCGTCGACTCGACGACGTTCGCGCGGATGAAGACCACGCCGGAGCCGTCGGTCTTGTAGATGTCGGCGGCGGTCAGGCCGGCACCGGCCTTGTCCGCTGCGGGCCGCACGCCGCCGGACAGCGGCGACTGCTGCACGACCGTCGTGGTCGAGTTGCCGCCGCCGAGGCCGATGACGGAGGCGAGCGCGACCGCGGCGACACCGCCCAGGAGGGCGGCGAGGAGTGCGACGGGCCAGGGAGATCGGGATTTCGTCATGGAGATGGAGGGTGGCGCTGTTTCGTGAAGGGTTCGTAAAACGATTCTGAGGACTTCCGAAACGTCGCCGTCGGCGGCGGATCGGGACATGCGGCGCCGCGCGGGCGGCGCGCGAGGTCAGACCGGGTCGTCCTCGCCCTCGCCGCCGCGCAGCGCGACGAGCGCGGCCTCGGGGTCCGGCGCGCGCAGCAGGCTCTCGCCGACGAGCACGGCGTCGACGCCGACGCGCTCGAGCTCGAGCAGCTGATCGGGGCTGTGGAAGCCCGACTCGCTGACGACGGTCTTCCCGGCGGGCACGTCGACGAGCAGCTCGTAGGTGCGCTCGACGTCCACGGTGAAGTCGGTGAGGTCGCGGTTGTTGATCCCGATCAGGTCCGGATCGACCGCCTCGAGCGCGCGCTCGAGCTCCTCGTCCTCGTGGACCTCGACGAGGACGTCGAGATCCAGCTCGAGGGCGAGCGCGTGCAGGGATCGCAGCTCTTTGCGACGGAGCGCCGCGACGATCAGCAGGATGGCGTCGGCGCCCGCCACGGCGGACTCGACCACCTGATAGGGGTCGACGATGAAGTCCTTGCGCAGGATCGGCAGCGCGCTCGCCGCGCGCGCGGCGTGCAGGTCCTCCAGCGAGCCGCCGAAGTTGCGCTCCTCCGTGAGCACCGAGAGCGCCGCGGCGCCGGCGCGCTCGTAGGCGCTGACGACCTCGGCGACGGTCGAGCCCTTGCGGATCTCGCCCGCGCTCGGCGAGCGGCGCTTGAACTCCGCGATGACCGAGACGCCGTGGCGAACGAGCGCCTCCTGGAAGGGGCGCTCGGGCCCGCGCGCGCTGAGCTCACCCTCGAGCGTCGCGAGCGGCGTGGCGCTCCGGCGCCGGCGGACGTCCTCGCGCGTGCTCTCGACGATGCGGTCCAGGACGCTCATGCGGCGACGAGCTCCCGGCTGAGGGCCACGTAGGCCTCGAGCGTGGCCGCCGCCGCGCCGGAGTCGACGGCGGCGCGCGCCGCCTGGATGCCCTCGGGGATCGAAGCCGCGCGGCCCGCCGCGTAGATCGCGGCGCCCGCGTTGAGGAGCGCTATGTCGAGCCGCGCTCCCGGCTCGCCGGCGAGGATCGCGCGCGTGAACGCGGCGTTCTCCTCCGGCGTTCCGCCGCTGACGGCGTCGGGGTCCGCGCGGGGGAGGCCGACGTCCTCGGGCTCGAGGTCATAGCTGCGCATGCTGTGTCCTTCGACCTCTACCACGTGGGTCGGGCCGGACGTGCTGAGCTCGTCCAGGCCGTCGGCGCTGGACACTACCAGCGCGTGCTCGGTGTCCAGGCGGCTGAGCGCCCCCGCGACGAGCTCGAGGCTCGCCGGGTCGGCGACGCCGACGAGCTGACGCCGCGCGCCGGCCGGATTGGTCAGCGGGCCGAGCAGGTTGAAGACGGTCCGCACGGCGAGGTCGCGGCGCACGGGGACGACGAAGCGCGTCGCGGCGTGGTGGGCCGGGGCGAACATGAACCCGAACCCCGTCTCGTCGATCGCGCGCGCCTCGCCTTCCGGGGAGAGGTCCAGGCGCGCGCCGAGCGCCTCGAGGACGTCCGCCGACCCGCTCAGCCCGGTCGCCGAGCGATTGCCGTGCTTGGCGACGGCGCAGCCGGCGCCCGCCGCGATCAGCGCGGCGGTCGTCGAGATGTTGAACGTGCGCCGCCCGCCGCCGGTGCCGGCGGTGTCGAGCAGGTGCTCACGCCGCGGCCTGACCGGCGTCGCGAAGGCGCGCATCGCCTGCGCCAGCCCGGCGAGCTCCTCCTGCGTCTCCCCCTTGGTGCGCAGCGCGATCAGGAACGCGGCGATCTGCACCTCGGTGGCGTTGCCGCGCATGATCTCCGCCAGCACGGCCGCGGCCTGCTCGCGCTCGAGGTCGCGCCGCGACGCGAGTGCGTCGATGGCGGCGGTCAGGACGTCGTCGATCACCGGACCGCGCAGGTTATCCGGCGGCGCGTTCAGGCGCCGCCGGACGGGCGCTCGCCGGGCGGCGGAGCGGACGCGCCGACGGCCGCGGGGTGCTTGCGGCCGAACATCCCGCGGCGCTTCCAGTCGGAGTCCGCGCGCGAGGGCATCAGCAGCCAGATGATCAGGCCGAGCACGCTCAGCAGAAGGCCGGTCGCGAGCCCGGGACGTTCGCCGTAGCCCTTGCGACCGGAGAGCCAGGTGGCGCCGATCGACGACGCGAGCCAGATGTACGTGAGCCACAGCGCCTTGGTGCCGAGCAGCGCGAACACGAACGTCATGCGACACCTCCCAGGTAGGCGGCCTGGACCTGCGGGTTCTCGCGCAGCGCCTCGGATGCGTCAGCGATCGCGACCTTGCCCGTCTCGAGCACGTACCCGCGCGAGGAGACCTCGAGCGCGTAGTTGGCGTTCTGCTCGACGAGCAGGATCGTCATCCCCCGGCGGTTGATCTCGACGATCGTCTCGTAGATGCGCTCGACGAGGATCGGGGCGATGCCCATCGACGGCTCGTCGAGCAGCAGCAGCGTCGGATTGCCCATCAGCGCGCGGCCGATCGCGAGCATCTGCTGCTCGCCCCCTGACATCGTCCCGGCCTTCTGCTTCTCGCGCTCCTGCAGGCGCGGGAACAGCTCGAAGACCCGTTGCATGTCGTGCTCGATGCCGTCCTTGTCCTTGCGCAGGAAGGCGCCGAGGTCGAGGTTCTCGCGAACCGTCATGCGCGAGAAGCAGTGCCGGCCCTCGGGCGACTGGGCGATCCCGAGCTGGACGATGTCCTGCGGCGGCATCGTTGAGATGTCGGCGTCGTTGAAGCGGATCGTGCCCTTGCGCGCGTGTGTGAGCCCGGAGATCGAGCGCAGCGTCGTCGACTTTCCCGCTCCGTTGGAGCCGATCAGCGTGACGATCTCCCCCTCTTCGACCGTCAGCGACACGCCTTTCAGCGCCTCGATGTTCCCGTAGTAGGTGTGGATGCCGTCGACTTCGAGGAGGCTCATCGCGAGGAACTCCATCTCGGATTCCAGGCGACGACCGTCGAGCAATGACGCGCTGTCATACGCCGTGATCCTCTTCGGACTCGCGCTTGCCCAGGTAGGCCTCGATCACGCGTGGGTTGCGCCGCACGTCGCCGGGTGCGCCCTCGGCGATCTTCTCACCGTGGTCGAGCACCGTGATCCGCTCGGAGACACCCATGACGACCTTCATGTCGTGCTCGATCAAGAGGATGGTGAGTCCGCGGTCGTCGCGCAGCTGGCGGATGAAGTCCGTCAGGCGCGCCGACTCGTTGGGGTTCATGCCGGCGGTCGGTTCGTCGAGCAGCAGCAGCGATGGATCCGACGCGAGCGCGCGAGCGATCTCCACGCGGCGCTGGTCGCCGTAGGAGAGGTTGATCGAGCGCTGGTCGAAGACCTCGTGCCTCAAGCCGACGTAGTCGAGCATCTCGCGCGCGTGCTCGAGCACCGCCTTCTCCTCACGGCGCTGGCGCGGCGTATGGAGGATGGAGCCGACGAGCCCCGCCTTCATCCGCGAATGCTGGCCCACGAGGACGTTCTCGACGGCGGTCATCGTCCCGAACAGCCGGATGTTCTGGAAGGTGCGCGCGACACCCATGCCGGTGATGAGATCCGGCCGGCGCGAGGTGATGTTCTGGTCCTTGAAATGGATCGCACCGGTCGTCGGCCGATACAGCCCCGTGAGCATGTTGAAGAACGTCGTCTTGCCGGCCCCGTTGGGACCGATGATCGAGACGATCGAGCGCTCCGGGATGTCGAACGAGATGTCGCTGACCGCCTTCAGCCCACCGAACTGCTTGGAGATGTTCGTCGCGCTCAGCAGCACCTCCCCCTTGGGGGCGCTGAATGCCGCGTCGGCGGGAGCGGCCGGGGTGCTCACCGGTGCTCCTCCTCCCAGAGGACGTCCTCGACGTCGACGTCGTCGTGCAGCTCGATCTGGTGGCGGCGCTCGGGCAGCAGTCCCTCCGGGCGCATGATCATCACGAACACGAGCAGGAAGCCGAAGATGCCGAATCCGAGATCGGACAGCTGGAAGTTCAGGTGCAGCTTGCCCGGAACGCTGTTGAGGACGTCCGGGATGAGGCGGTTGTTGATGAACGACAGCAGGATTGCGCCGAGCACGACGCCCCAGACGGAGCCCATCCCGCCGAGGATCACCATCGCGAGCACGAAGATCGAGAACGAGAACGCGAACTGGTCCGCGTTGACCGTGTTCAGGTAGGCCGCGAGGAAGGCGCCGGACATGCCCCCGATCGCAGCACCGGAGGCGTAGGCGAACAGCTTCGTCTTGACCAGCGGGACACCCATCGACGCCGCTGCCACCTCGTCCTCGCGGATGGCCACCCAGGCACGGCCGAGGCGCGAGTCGCGCAGGCGGATCACGATGAACAGCACGACGAAGACGATCCCCAGGATCAGCCAGTACCACGGTCTGAGGTCGAGCTGGGTGAACGGATCGCCGAACGGCAGCTTCACCTGATCGACCGGCGAGATGCCCTGTCGGCCGTTGCTCAGCGGGTAGCCGTTGCCGAAGACCTTGATCGAGTCGCCGTTGACGGCGAAGACATGGATGATCTCGCCGAAGGCGAGCGTCACGATCGCGATGTAGTCCCCGCGCAGTCGCAGCGTCGGCAGGCCGATCAGGATGCCCGCGATCGCACACAGCGCCGCGGCCACGATCAGGATCAGCAGGAAGTTGATGTGGACGCCCGGCAGCTTGGCGGCCTGGCCCGAGACGAGGATGTGGACGTTCGCGTCGGCGTAGAAGCTGGACGCGAACCACCCGACGGTGAACGCCCCGATCGCGAAGAACGCCACGTACCCGAGGTCGAGCAGCCCGGCGAAGCCGACGACGACGTTCAGGCCGAGTGCCATCACGACGTAGGCCAGCGCGATCACGCAGTCGTCGATGAATCCCGAGAGCGGGTCGAAGAACAGCGGCAGCAGGATCGCGATGATCCCGATCGCGACCGCTGCGAAGCGGCCGAACCAGGGCGGGAGGAGCGATGCGCGCTTCCTGGCGGGGCGGGCGCTCCCGGTGGCGGTGGCGGTCGTCATCCGGCCTCCCTCGTCTCCTCGCCGAGCAGCCCCTGAGGCCGGAAGACCATGATCAGGATCAGGAACGCGAAGACGATCGCGGGCGTCCACTCGGGGCCGATGCGATTGTCGGAGATCTGCTGGATCAGCCCGATGATCAGGCCGCCCAGAACGGCCCCCTTGAGGTTGCCGATCCCGCCCATGACGGCCGCGGTGAACGCGATCAGTCCGGCCTGGAAGCCCTGGAAATACCAGATCGTCGTCTGGTAGAGCGCGTAGATGAGGCCCGCGGCGCCGGCCAGCATCCCGCCGAGCAGGAACGTCAGTGAGATCGTCGTGTCGACGTTGATGCCCATCAGCCGCGCGGCATCCGGGTCCTGCGCGGTCGCGCGCATCGCCTTGCCGAGGCGGCTGCGGCCGATGAACATCGTCGCGCCGACGACCAGCGGCACGGTGATGCCGATCGCCAGGAGGTCCGCCCGCTGGACGGTGATGCCAAAGATCGTGAAGACGTTCTGCTGCGCGTGGATCAGATCGGGCACGCTCGACGGAGAGCCACCGAGCCAGAGCAGCCCGACGTTCTGCAGGATGAACGAGAATCCGACCGCGGTGATCAGCGGCGCCAGCTTCGGCGCGTTGCGTAATGGTCGGTAGCCGACCCGCTCGATCATCACGTTGAGGCTCCCGGAGGCGACCATCGCGAGCACGAGCACGACGAGCAGGCCCGCCGCGACGCCGAGTGGCCCCGTGGTGAGCGTCAGACCGAGCGTCCCGATCAGCGCTGCCGACACGAACGAGCCGATCATGAACACCTCGCCGTTGGCGAAGTTGATCAGCTCGATGATGCCGTAGACGAGCGTGTAGCCGACGGCGATCAGCGCCCAGATCGAGCCGTTCGACAGCCCGTTCAGGAGGTTCTGCCCCAGACGCGTGAGCCCGTGGCCGCCGGTGACGTCACGGACCCCGTAGATCACGGGCAGGGCGGCGAGGATGCACCACAGTCCCCACTTCGAGAAGAACTCGCGGACACCGCTGCCACGCGGCTTGGCGGCGGGAGCGGAGGTCGCCGGAACGACGGGCGGCTGGGCTGGGCTTTCGGTTGTCATGTGATGACGGCCAGGCCGGTGGGACGACGCGCGGTCGCCCCACCGGCCCTGCCGGTCGGATCAGGTTCGAGCTAGCTACTCTGCTTGATCGCCTTGGAGAACGCCGGATTGCCGTCCGGGCCGACGAGGTACAGGCCGTAGTCGGTCAGCGTCGTGTCGCCGTTCGCATCGATCGAGTACACCCCGAGCACCGACTGCCGGTCCTTGGTCGCGAACAGGTTCTTGATGAACCCGTCCTTGCTGTTCCCGCCGTTCTTGATGGTGTCCAGGACGAGCTTGCCGGCCTCATACCCGTAGATCGCGTACGGATCCGGGTTCGAGACGCCGTACTTGGCCTGGAAGTCCTTCAGGAACTGCGCGCCGCCCGGGGTCGACTTGATCTCGAGCGTGGCCACCGTGCACTTGAACCGCGGAGCGAGGGACGCCGGGATCCCGCCCTTCTTCGGGTTCGTGAAGCCCGACTCGCAGATGCCGTCCGGACCGTAGAGCTTCGCGTTCGGGAGCGCAGCCGCGACGTCCTTCGTGATCTGGACGGCGCCGTTGGCGGTGACGCCCGAGAACAGGAAGCAATCGACGCCCTGGCTCTTCAGGCCCGACGCGTAGGAGCGGAAGTTCGGCGCGTCCTTCTGGATGCCCGTGTTGGAGATCTTCAGCTTGGCCGACTGCGCGTCGAGCACGACGATGCGCGCGAGGCCGGCTCCGTATGTCTCCTTGTCGTTTGCGACGGCGACCGACGTGCAGCCGTCGTCCTGGAACTGCTTGACGAGCGCGGCCGCCTGGATCTTGTCGCGCGGCACGATGCGCGCATACGTGCGCTTGCCGGTCGGGTAGTACTTGTCCGGCTCGCCCTTCTCGGTGCCGGGCTCACTCGTCGTCAGACCCGGGTACGTGTTGGCCGGCGAGACCTGGCCGATGTCGGCCTGGTTGAGGATCGGGATCGAGATCGCCGAAGCCCCCGAGTTGAACTCGCCGATGTAGGCGACGGTCGCCTTGTCCTGGGCGGCCTTGCGCGCGTTGGACGCCACCTGGGCCGGATCCCAGTTGCCGGCCTGCGCCGTCGAGTCATCCAGCGGGATGTACTTGACCGTCGTCGAGCCCGCCTTGTTGTTGGCCTGGCTCATGGCCAGCTTGATGCCCTGTTCCAGGGCACCGGTCTGGGCCTTGGACGCACCCTGGAGCGGGAGCGACGAGTAGACGTCGACGGTGCTGCTGCCTCCGGAGCTCCCGGTGGTGCTGCTGCTACTGCTCGAACCACAGGCCGCGATGCCTACCGACAACGCGACGGCGAGGCAGCCCGCGGCTGCCCTGGAACGCACTGACAAGATGATCCCTCCTCAGAGATGGATACTGCTGGCGCGACCCTAGCGCGCGGGTCGGCGGGGCGCCAGTGGCAACCGACGATCAGGTGGTCGCGGGCGCAAGGAAGTTCTCGAGCATCCGCATTCCGGTGTCGGTCAGGACCGATTCGGGATGGAACTGGACGCCCTCGGCGGGCAGCTCGCGGTGGCGCAGCGCCATGATCACGCCGCCGCCCGTGGCGGCGACCTCGAAGCAGTCCGGCAGGCTGCGGTCGTCGACGACGAGCGAGTGGTAGCGCCCGACGGTCAGCGGCGAGTCCAGGCCCGCGAAGATCGTGCGGCCGTCGTGCTCGACCGTGGTCGTCTTGCCGTGGACCGGCTCGTGGCGGATGACGGTGCCGCCGAACGCCTGCGCCAGCGCCTGGTGGCCGAGGCAGACCCCTAGGGTCGGGATCCCCGCCTGCGGGAAGCGGCGCACGACCTCCAGCGAGATGCCCGCCTCGTTCGGCGTGCACGGGCCCGGCGAGACGACGACGCGGTCCGGCTGCGCGCGCGAGCAGCTCGTCGACGGCGGCCTGGTCGTTGCGCACGACGTCGAGCTCGGCGCCGAGCTCGCCGAGGTACTGCACGAGGTTGTACGTGAACGAGTCGTAGTTGTCGATCACCAGGACGCGCCGCACGGGGCTCACCACCAGTCCGCCTGCGTCGCCGCGAGCTCGATCGCGCGCTTGACGGCGCGCGCCTTGTTCACGGACTCCTCGAACTCGTAGTCCGGCCGCGCGTCGGCGACCGTCCCGCCGCCCGCCTGGATGTGCGCGCGGCCGTCCTTGAGCACCACCGTGCGGATGTGGATGCACGTGTCGAGGTCGCCGGTGTAGCTCAGGTAGCCGATCGCCCCGCCGTAGCCCCCGCGCTTGATCGGCTCGAGCTCGTCGATGATCTGCATCGCGCGCACCTTCGGCGCCCCCGACAGCGTGCCCGCGGGCAGGACGCTGCGCAGCGCGTCCATCGGGCCGACGCCGGAGCGCAGCTGGCCCGAGACGTTCGAGACGATGTGCATCAGGTGCGAGTAGGTCTCGACGGCCATGAACGTGTCGACGTGCACCGAGCCGTACTCGCAGACGCGTCCCAGGTCGTTGCGGCCCAGGTCGACGAGCATCACGTGCTCGGCGCGCTCCTTCTCGTCCTCCAGCAGGCCCTCGGCGATCACGGCGTCCTCGCCGGCGTCCGCGCCGCGCGGGCGCGTCCCGGCGATCGGGCGCGTCGACACGCGGCGCCCGGTGACCGTCAGCAGCGGCTCGGGGCTCGCGCCGACGACCTGGAAGTCCTGGAAGTCCAGGAAGTACATGTACGGGCTGGGGTTGACGACGCGCAGCCCGCGGTAGATCGAGAAGGGGTCGACGTCCACGTCGGCCGACCAGCGCTGCGAGGGCACGACCTGGAAGGCGTCGCCGGCGTACACGTACTCGATGATGCGCGCGACCATCGCCTCGAACTCGGCGCGCTCCATGTTCGAGGTGAACGTCGGCACGGCGCGCGGCGCGCAAAGCTCGTCGGGACGCGGCACCGGGCCCGACAGCAGGCTGCGCGCCTTCTCGATCGTGGCGACGGCGTCGGCGTAGCCGCGCTCGACGTCGGCGCCCTCGTCAGCGAACACGTTCACGAGGATCGTGACGGTGTGCTTGAGGTGGTCGAAGACGACGAGGACGTCGCTCAGCATCAGGGCCATGTCGGGCAGACCGACCGGGTCGGGGTTCGGCTCGCCGAGCGGCTCCACGGTGCGCACCAGGTCGTAGCCGAAGTAGCCGACGAGGCCGCCAGCGAACGGCGGGAGGTCGGGCAACGGCGCCTGGCTCCAGCGCGCGGCCTCGTCCGCTGCGAGCGTGTACGGGTCGCCCGCATCGCCCAGCGACCAGCGCAGGACGCTGCGCGGGCGCATCCCGATGAAGCTGTAGCGCCCGACACGCTGGCCCTGCTCGGCGGACTCGAGCAGGAAGGCCGGATGCGCGGGGTTGCGGCCGCGCAGCTTCAGGAATGCCGAGACGGGCGTCTCACAGTCGTCGATGAACGTGTGGCGCAGCGGCACGAGGTTGTGATCGCGCGCGAGCGCACGGACCTCCTCGAGCGAGGGCTCGACCGGCAGCGCTGATGGGTCGGTGGCGACGGCCATGCGCCGGCTGAGGCTAATGGGTGTGCTGGCGCCGGCGCTCGGCGAGCACGCGCTCGGCGTCCGCGAGCACGCGGCTGCGGCTGTGGAGCAGCACCGTCAGGTGGTAGAGGACGTCGGCGGCCTCGTTGTCGACCCGCTCGTCGCTCTCCTCGCGCGCGGCGCGCGCGACCTCCTCGGCCTCCTCGCGGATCTTCTCGCCGATCAGCGGCGGGTCGTCGAGCAGCTGGACGGTGTAGGAGCCCTTCTGGCGCTCGGCGGCGCGCCGGGTGAGCGTGCGCTCCAGGCCCGGCAGCACCTCGTACGGCGCGGGCGGCTCGAGCTCACCCGTGAAGAAGCAGGTGCGCTCGCCCGTGTGGCAGGCGGGCCCGGCCGGCTCCACGAGCGCCAGCAGCGCATCGCCGTCGCAGTCGACGCGCAGCGCACGGACCTTCTGCACGTTCCCGGAGGTCGCGCCCTTGTGCCAGAGCTCGCCGCGCGAGCGGCTCCAGAGGTGCAGCTCGCCGGTCTCGCGCGTACGCGCGATCGCCTCAGCGTTCGCGTAGGCGAGCGTCAGGACCTCGCCGCTGGCCCAGTCCTGGATCACGACGGGCACGAGCCCGCGGTCGTCGTAGGCGATCTCCATGCGCTCCATTGTCGCAACGGCGGTTCCTCAGGCGGCGCGCGCGAGCGCCGGTCTGGTGTCGCGGTCGCCGGGCCGCGGCTCGGCCAGCGCGAACGACGGATGCGCCTGGTCCAGGTACCACCCGAACGCGCGGTCGACGATCGCCTGCGTGCCGATCAGCCGCAGCGCGGTGGCCAGGGCGCGCGGCGGCAGCGCCGGGACCAGGCGCTGGAGCCCGAGCGCGATCCCGAACGCACGCGCATGGCGCTGCGTGAACCCGGCGTAGGCGGCCAGCGCATGCTCACGACCCTGCTGGCCGGCGACGACGCGGCGCACCTCGCGCCCGCAGGCGATCCCGAAGTAGAAGGCCGTCCGGATGCCCTCCCCCGAGAGCGGGAAGCAGTGTCCGGCGCTGTCGCCGACGAAGAAGACGCCGTCCTGCACGCCGTCGCGCAGGCGGTGCGGGAACCAGTTGCCCTGATAGCGCACCGCGTCGCGGTCGAGACGCTGGGCGAGCCCGACGGTGGCCTCCTTGACGTGGCGGCGCGGGTCGTAGGAGCCGACGCCGATGCGCGCCTCCGCCCCGGCCGGTACGCGCCAGCCGTAGCCGCGGCGCACCATGCCCCGCTCGACCCACACGTCGAGCGCGTCACCGGATCCGTCGTGTTCGGGATGGACCTCCAGGCCGCGCGAGAGCGGCGCGTCGGGCGGCTGGTAGTGCGGGCTCGAGAGCACGCGCCGCCAGCCGAGCGCGTCGATCACGAGCGGCGCGCGCAGCGTCCCGCGATCCGTGGCGACCAGGATGTCGCCATCGCGATCGCGCCCGGCGCGGCCCTCGACCTTGGCCGTCTCGAAGCGCGCCGCGCCCGCCTGCCCCCACAGCAGCGTGCACAGCTCCCGGTAGTCGAAGGCCGACCAGCTCCACGGCAGGCGGTAGCGCACGCTCCCGTGCGGCGTGGTGAAGCTCATGTACGGGAGCTCCTGGCGGATCGCGCCCGCGACGCCCATCGCCTGCAGCCACGGCGTCGGGCAGGCGCACGCGGACGTCTGGCGCTCACCGACCTCGTAGCGGTCGACGACCAGCACCTCGGCGCCGCTCCCGGCGAGCTCGCGCGCGACGGCCAGGCCGGCGAAGCTCGCGCCGCAGATCAGGACGTCGACGCGCGTCCCGTCCACGCAGGTGCGCTCGGCGCCCCGCTTCGTCGCGCGGACCGTCATGTTGCCAGGGCGCCCGCGACGGCGCGCGCCGCCTCCCACGGGCGCAGGCCCGCGCGGCGGGTGACGACGTCGTAGTCCAGGCGCTCGACGCGGTCCAGCACGCGCACGTAGACCGCGCGCGCCACGCGGACGCCGGGGCGCATCGGCCCGGGCAGCGCCTGGGCGAGCGCGTCGGTGTCGCGGAACAGCTCGCGCGCACGGGCCACCTGCAGGGCGACGTGCTCGCGCAGGCGGTGCGTGGCGGCGTGGCGCACGAGGTCCTCCTCGTGCAGCCCCGGCAGGTAGACCCGGCCCAGGCCCCAGTCGTCCGGCACGTCGCGGATGAAGTTCGTCAGCTGGAAGGCGACGCCGAGGCTGGCGAGGAGGTCGTCGACGCCGGCGGGCGCGTCCAGCAGCGGCGCGATCAGCGGGCCGACGGTGGCGGTGCCGTCCATGTAGCGCTGCAGCTGATCCTGGCTGCGCATCCGCACCGGGTCGTCGCAGTCGGCGCGCATCGAGTCCATGTAGTGCGGGATCAGCTCGAGCGGCATCGCGTGCCGCGGCCCGGCGTCCACGAGCGCGGCGATGATCGGGTGCTCGCAGTGCCCGCGCTCGAGGCCGTCCTCGAGCTCGGCCTGCCAGGCGTCGAGCGCGGCACGGCGCTCGCCGTTGCGCGTCTGGTCGTCGGCGATCTCGTCGGCGCCGCGGACGTAGCCGTACAGCGCATGGACCGCCGGGCGCCGCTCGCGCGGCAGGCAGCGCGTCGCGACGAAGTACGTGGGGTCGTGGCGCAGCTGCATGCGCATGCAGGTGCGATACGCGGCCTGCGGCTGTCGGATCCTCGCCTCCACTCCTCTCTACGGTAGACGGCATCGCAGCGTCGCACCAACCCCACCTCCTCGATCGCGAGCTCGTCGTCGTCACCGGCAAGGGCGGCGTGGGCAAGACGACGGTCGCCGCGGCGATCGCCCTGCTCGGCGCGCATGCCGGCCGCCGGACGATCGTCTGCGAGGTCTCCGGGCAGCGCCGCATCCCCGGTCTGCTCGGGCATCCGACCGCGGGGGGTCCGGGAACCGAGGAGGCCGTCGGACCGGAGCTGTGGTCGACGAGCATCGACCCCGAAGGCGCCCTGGCCGAGTGGGCAGGACAGCACGTGCGCCCGCGCGCACTGGTGGAGCTCGCCGTGCGCTCGAAGGCGTTCTCGGGCTTCGTCGCCGCGGCGCCCGGCGCGCGCGAGCTCGTGACGATCACGAAGGCGTGGGAGCTCGGGCGCGCGAATCGCTGGCGGCCCGCCGCGAGGGGCTATGACCTGGTCGTGCTCGACGCGCCGGCTTCCGGGCACGGCCTGGGCCTGCTGCGCACCCCGCAGACCTACGCCGAGATCGCGCGCGCGGGCCCGATCGCGAGCCAGGCGCGGCTCGTCACCGGCCTGCTCGCCGATCCGCGGCGCTGCGGTGTCGTGGCGGTGGCGACCGCCGAGGAGACGCCCGTCGGCGAGACGCTTGAGCTGCAGGGCGCGCTCGAGCAGCAGCTCGGGCGTGAGCCGGAGGCGTTCGTCGCCAACGGCGTGCTGCGCGACCCGCTGACCCGCGCGGACGCAGAGGCGGTGCGCACCGCGGTGGGCGCGGCCCATCCGGCGGTCACCGCGGCCCTGCGCGCACG
This sequence comes from uncultured Solirubrobacteraceae bacterium, assembly GCA_963809525.1. GTDB lineage: Bacteria > Actinomycetota > Thermoleophilia > Solirubrobacterales > Solirubrobacteraceae > F1-60-MAGs163. Next base: position 419,384 of record CAWEJY010000008.1, read on the forward strand.
GCGCGAGCGCTCACGCACGCAGGCCCAGCAGCTGCGGCGCCTGCGCCGCGGGGCGCGGGCGCCGGTCGTGACGCTGCCGTTCCTGGCGGGTGGCGCGGTCGACCCGGGCGCGATCGAGGCGCTCGCGGCGCAGCTGCGCCAGCGCCTCTGAGAAACCGGTCTGACACCGGCGCGGCCGCTACTCGATCCCGAGGCGATCGAGCAGGCGATCGTCGGCGCGCCAGCCACGGCGCACCCGCACCGAGAGGTCGAGGTGCACCTTCGTCCCGAGCTCGCGCTCGAGCTCCTTGCGCGCCGCGGTGCCGATCGCCTTGATCATCGTCCCGCCGTGGCCGACGAGGATGCCCTTCTGGGAATCGGTCTCGACCCATGCCAGCGCGCGGACGCGCGTGAAGTCCTCGCGCTGGCGCTCGATGTCCTCGATCACGACCTCGACGGAGTGCGGGACCTCCTGGAAGGTGCGCCGCAGCACCTGCTCGCGCACCAGCTCGGCGAGCATCACCGACACCGACTGGTCGGAGGTGTCCTCCGGCGGGAAGAGGAACGGGCCCGCGGGCATCAGCTCGCCGAGGCGCTCGGTGAGCGGCCCGACGCCCTTCCCCCGCCGCGCGGAGATCGGGAAGATCTCGGCGCCGACGCCGAGCGCGTCGGCGTCCATCAGCGCCTGCGCGGTGCGCGTGTGATCCAGCCGGTCGCACTTGTTGACCGCGATGATCACCGGCACCGGGCTCCTGGCGAGCAGCTGGGCGATGAAGCGATCGCCCGGGCCGACGCCCTCCTCGCCGTTGAGCACGAACAGCGCGGCATCGCTCTCGCCGAGCTCGAGCTCGACGCGGCGCTGCATGCGGCCGGTCAGCAGGTCGCGCGGGCGCTGCACGCCCGGTAGGTCGACGAGCACGAGCTGCGTGGCGTCGACGGTCGAGACGCCGCGGATCGCCCGCCGCGTCGTCTGCGGCTTGTCGGAGACGATCGCGATCTTGTGCCCGACGATCGCGTTGACGAGGGTCGACTTGCCGACGTTCGGGCGCCCGGCGAGCGCCACGAACCCGCTGCGCGTGCCTACCACGAGAGGATCTCGGCCTGCACGGCGAGCATCTCGCCGGCGTCCGTCTCGTGGTCCATGCCGACGAGGTGCAGTGCGCCGTGGACGATCGCCTCGCGCAGGTCGACGGTGTGCTCCGGGCAGATGACGATGTCCCCGAGCTCGCGCGGGCCGTCGATGTCGGCGTCCTCGTCGACGGGGAACGACAGCACGTCGGTCGGGCCCTCCTTGCCACGGTGCGCGGCGTTGAGCTCGGCGATGCGCTCTGCGTCGACGTACTGGACCGCGACGTGGCCGTCCTCGACGCCCGCCGACGCGAGCGCCAGCGCGAGCAGCCGCTCGACCTCGGCCTCGGGCGGGGCGCCGGGTGCGAGGTCCTCGCCGATGATGTCGATCTCGAGCACTAGATGATCGGTTCCACGGCACCGTTCATGCGCCGCGGTGTCGTGGAATCGGTCATCTCCTACGCCCGGCGGCGATCGCGGTCGGCCGGCGCGCAGCTCCGGGGCGGAGCGCTCGGCGAAGTCGCCGTAGGCCTCGACGATGCGCTGGACGAGCCGGTGGCGCACGACGTCCTCGCCCGCGAAGCGCACGAAGTCGACGCCCTCGACGTCGCGCAGGATCTCGCTGACGATCACCAGCCCGGAGGTCTGCTCGCGCGGGAGGTCGATCTGCGTGATGTCGCCCGTGATGACCATCCGCGACCCGAAGCCCAGGCGTGTCAGGAACATCTTCATCTGCTCGGGGCTCGTGTTCTGGGCCTCGTCGAGGATCACGAACGAGTCGTTCAGCGTGCGACCGCGCATGAACGCGAGCGGCGCGACCTCGATCACCCCGCGCTCGAGGTGCCCGGCGACCTTCTCCGGGTCCATCATGTCGTTCAGGGCGTCGAACAGCGGGCGCAGGTACGGGTCGATCTTCGCCATCAGGTCGCCCGGCAGGAAGCCGAGGCGCTCGCCGGCCTCGACGGCGGGGCGCGTGAGGATGATGCGGTTGACCTCGCGGCGCGAGAGCGCGGCAGCGGCCATTGCGACGGCGAGGAACGTCTTGCCGGTGCCGGCCGGCCCGATGCCGAAGGTGACCGTGTTGCGGCGGATCGAGTCGACGTAGTGCTTCTGGTTGGCCGTCTTCGGCGCGATCTTGCGCGAGCGGTGCCGCCAGACGGTGTCCTCGAGGATCGACGCCGGGGAGACGTGGCGGTCGAGCGCGCCCGTGACGGCGTGGATCGTGCCGCCGCCGATCTCGTGGCCCTGGTCGGCGAGGTCGGCGAGCTCGCGCACCACGAGCGCCGCCGACGCGACGGCCTCGGCGTCGCCGTCGAGCGTCACGACGTTGCCGCGCAGGAAGAGCTCGCAGTCGACGTGCTCCTCGAGCTGGCGCAGCACGTTGTCGCCGTCGCCGGCGAGTGCGGCCGCAGCCTCGTTGGACAGCTCGATCGTCCGGCGCATCAGCCTCGCAGTGCCTCCTGGACGAGGCCCGACACGCGCTTTCCGTCGGCACGCCCGGCGACCCTCGCCATCGTCGTCTTCATCACCTGACCCATGTCCTTCGGTGAGGTCGCCCCCGTCTCGGTGACGGCCTCCCCCACCAGCACCCGCAGCTCCTCGTCGGAGAGCTCGGCGGGCAGGTACTCCTCGATGATCTGCGCTTCGGCCTCCTCCGCCTGCGCGAGCTCGGGGCGCCCGCCGTCGCGGAAGGCCGTCGCTGCCTCCACGCGGCGCTTGCGCTCGCGGCGCAGCACGGCCGTCTCGTCGCCCGGGCCCTCCTTGGCGTCCTTCTGCAGCTCGGAGAGCAGCAGGCGCAGCGTGCCGACGCGCTCCTTCTCGCCGGCCTTCATGGCTGTGACGAGATCCTGCTTCACGGTGTCGGTCACCGGCATCTGCCCTCCATCATAGGCGGGTGGCAGACGTCCTCAGTTCCGCGGCGGCGGGGCCACATCGGCCGCGCGCCCGGAACCGTTGCCGCCGCCGCTCCCCTCGCCCCTGCGGCGGCGCTGCACCTCGGCGAGCGACGGCGGATGCCCGAGCTTGCCGAGCTCCGAGCCGTCGCGCCCGAACAGCAGCTGGATGTTCCAGTCGACGAGCAGGCGCAGCTTGCGCTTGAACCCCGGCATCATCGCCAGGTGGTACGTGCGCGCCAGCAGCCACGCGGGCCGCCCGCGCCAGCGCAGGCCCATCGTGCTCGCCACGGCCTCGCCGTCGCCCATGTCGACGAAGACGCCCTTCGTGCGATACGTGAACGGCTTGACCGTGGCCCCCGCGCCGCCGCCGATCGCCGCGGCGACGTTGCGCCCTGCGAGGCGCCCCTGGCGGATCGCGTGCTGGGCGGTCGGCGGGCTCGGCTGTCCCTTGCGCGCGGGATCCGGCACGGAGGCGCAATCGCCGATCGCCCAGACGTCCTGGTAGCCCTCGACGCGCAGCGTGCGCTCGGCGCAGATGCGCCCCGTGTCGTCGAGGGGCAGGCCGAGGTCGGCGATCACCGGCGTCGGCCGCACGCCCGCGGTCCAGACGACGGTGTGCGTCGGGACGACCTCGCCGTCGGAGAGGCGCGCGCTGTCCGCGGTGACCTCGTCGAGCGTCGTGCTCGTGCGGATGTCGATGCCGCGGCCGCGCAGCTCGGCGGTCGCGAACGCCGCGAGCGACGCCGGGATCTCCGGCATGACGCGGTCGCGCGCCTCGACGAGGATCCAGCGCATGCCCTCCGTGCGGCAGCGCGGGTAGAGCTCGATGACGTCGGCGGCGAAGTCCTGGAGCTCGGCGAGCCCCTCCAGGCCGGCGTAGCCCGCGCCGACGAAGACGTACGTCAGCCACGCCTGCCGCGCGGCCGGATCGTCCAGCGTCTCGGCGATCTCCAGCGTCCGCAGGACGCCGTTGCGCAGCGCGATCGCCTCGGAGATCGACTTGAAGCCGCACCCGTGCTCCGCAAGTCCGGGGATCGGCAGCGTGCGCGAGACCGATCCCAGGGCAACGATCAGGTGGTCGTAGTCGAAGGTCTCCGGCGTACCGTCGAGACGCTCGGCCTGCAGCGTCTTCGCCGCGGGATCGGCGCCGGTCACGTGCCCGAGCTGCAGGTCGGTGCGCCGCAGCCCCTCGCGCAGGGGCACGACGACGTGGCGCGGCTCGATGCTGCCCGCCGCCGCCCCCGGGAGCAGCGGGGTGTAGAGCATGAAGTTGTCCTCGCTGACAAGCGTGACGCGCGCGCTCTGGCGCGGCAGGACGCGCTCGAGCGTGCGCGCGGCGTAGAACCCGCCGAACCCGCCCCCGGCGATGACGACGTTCCAGGCCATCAGGCTGCGGCACCGATGGCGGCCGGCGCCAGGACGCGCTCCAGGAACGCGAGCTGGTCGCCGACGGCGCGCTCGAAGTCCTGGCCGGTGTAGATGGCGAAGTGCCCGATCGGGTAGTGGACGATCTCGCCACGCGGCGCGTTGAGCGCCATCTGCACCGCGGGTCCGGGCGGCGTCGTCTCGTCCGCGTCGCAGACGCAGACGAGCAGCGGCGCGCTCACGTCGAGCGCCCTGACGACGGGGCGCCATGTGCCGACGAACAGCATGATGCGCGCCCCGACCGCGTTCTGCCAGCGCGAGCCGGAGCCGACGATCGACGCGAAGCCGGGCTCGGCCTCCGGCGCGGTCATCACGGCGTAGGTGCCGGGTGCGCCCGTCGCGGCGGAGCGTGACCGGTGCGCGCCCGCGCGTGGCGGCGAGCAGGTCGCGCAGGCCCGTCGAACGTGGCGCGCGCTGCGGTCCGCGGCGGCGTGTGGCGCAGCTGCGCCACGCCGTCGGCGAACGGGGCCTGGGCGATCACCGCCGCGATGCGGCGGTCGCGCGCGGCGATGTCGACGACGTGCCCGCCGCTGAACGACGTGCCGAACAGCGCGATGCGCTCAGGATCCACCCAGGCCTGACGGCACGCGAAGCGGATCGCGGCCTCGTAGTCCTCCTGCTGGCGGCGGATGTCGACGATCTGCCGGGGCTCGCCGCCGCTGTCGCCGAAGCCGCGGTAGTCCAGCAGGACGACGCCGAAGCCCGCCTCGGCGAAGCGCTCGGCGTAGGCCGGCAGCGCGTCGGCGCGGGTGCCGCTGAAGCCGTGCGCCATGACGATGCAGGGGATCCGCGCATCTCTGGCGGCGTCCGGCTCGTAGAGCCACGCCGCAACGTCGTCGCCGCCCGAGAGGAACGTCACGTCGGTCCGCGTGTGAAGCATGGGCCAACCGTAGCCGCGTGCGGCAGACTGCGCGAGATGCGCGTCCTCAGCGAAGGCGACCTGCTCGCCGAGGGTCCGCGCGAGCTGCTGGTGACGACGGCGAACGCCGTGCTGCGCGGGCCTGCGCCGGTCGCTGGGCCGGCCGTCCCGCCCACAGCGTTCGGCTGACGGCGGGGCTCAGCGCACGAGCAGCAGCGCCGCCCACTCGCCGCCATGGCGGCGATCAGCCTCGCGCAGGCCGCGGTGCTCGGCGAACGCAGCGGCGACCTCGTCGGCCTCGTGGGCCAGCAGCCCGCTCGCGATGAGCGCCTGCGGCGCCTCGCCGCCGGCGAAACCGGTCCGCGCGACCTGGAGCAGCAGTGGCCGCAGGAGGTTGGCGAGCAGCGTCGGCGCCGACGGCGCCGGCCCGTCGTGCAGCAGGTCGAACGCACGGGCCTCCACGGCGACGCCGTTGACCGCCGCGTTCGCCAGGGTCGCCTCGACGCTCTCGGCCTCGTGGTCGACACCGAGGACCGGCGCCCAGCCGAGCCGCGCGGCGGCGATCGCGAGCACCCCCGAGCCGCAGCCCAGGTCGACGCACGGGCCGCCGGGCTCGAGCTCGAGCAGGAGCTCGAGGCAGAGCCTCGTCGTGTGGTGCGCGCCGGTCCCGAACGCCTGGCCCGGATCGATCACGAGGTCCTCGCTGCCGGCGTCGTCGCGGGCGGGCTCCCATGGCGGGCGTACGCGCAGCGCTCGATCCCCGCGCCGCACCTCCACGGGACGGTGGAACGCCCTCCAGCGCTCGTGCCAGTCGTCCGGCACCTCCTGGGTGGTGATCTCGACGAGCGCACCGCCGGCGGCCGCGCGCAGGTCGGGCAGCGCCGGCAGCTCGCCGGGCGCGCCGTACACCGCGTACTCGACGATCTCCCCGTCGGCGCGCTCCTCGACCCCGGACGGGGCGAGCTCGAGCAGCTCGGCGAGCGCGATCTCGGCATCCTCGCGCCGCACGCGCAGCGCGAGGCGGATCATCGACGGCCGCCGAAGAGCCGCCGCAGCTTGGAGGTCATCGTCTCCGGCGCGGCGAGGTTCGCGGGCGTGAGCGAGTCGGCCAGCTGCTGGAGGTTCTCGCGCTGCTCGTCCGTCAGGCGGCGCGGGATCACGACGTTGACGACGACGCGCAGGTCACCGCGGCGCTCGGGACGGCGCAGCAGCGGCATCCCTTCGTGGTGCACGGTTATGACCTCCCCGGGCTGCGTCCCGGTCGGCACGCGCACGTCGAGTACGGCGTCACCCAGGACGGGCACCGGCAGCGTCGCGCCGAGCGCGGCCAGCGGAGCCGGCACGTCGAGCACCGTCACGAGGTCGTCGCCGTCGCGCATCAGGTGCTCGTCCGGCGCGATCCGCACCTGGATGTAGAGGTCGCCCGGCGGGCCGCCGCGCTCGCCGGCGTGGCCGCGGCCCTGCAGGCGGATGCGCTGCCCGTCCGCGATCCCCGGCGGGACGTCGACGCTCAGCGTGCGCGGCTTCACGACGCGCCCGCGGCCTTCGCAGACGCTGCACGGCGTCTGCGGGATGCGGCCCTCGCCGCCACAGCGGTCACACGCGGTCTGGCGCAGGACCTGCCCGAAGGGCGAGCGCACGGCGACCTGCAGGACGCCGGACCCGTCGCACTTGTCGCACGTCTCGACCGGCGTCCCGGGCTCGCCGCCCTCGCCCTCACAGCGCTCGCAGGTGTGGATCGCCTCGAAGGTCACCTCGGCCGGCGTGCCCGCGGCGGCCCGGGCGAGGTCGATGTCGAGCCCGATGATCGCGTCGTCGCCCTGGAGCGGACCGCCGGGCTGCCCGCCGAACCCGGCGCCGCCGAAACCGCCGGCCCCGCCGAAGAAGGCCTCGAAGAGGTCGCCGAGCGACCCGAAGCCCTCGAAGTTCGGTCGCATCCCGCCGCTGCGCAGCCCCTCGTGGCCGAAGCGGTCGTAGACCTCGCGGCGCTTGGGGTCGTTGAGGATCTCGTAGGCCTCCGCGGCCTCCTTGAACTTCTCCTCGGCCTGCGGGTCGTGCGCGTTGACGTCGGGGTGCAGCTCGCGCGCCAGCCGGCGGAACGACTTCTTGATCGTCGTCTCGTCGGCGTCGCGGGGAACACCCAGCACGTCATAGGGATCTCGGGGAATGGTGCTGGACATCACGCGTCGTAGACGTCCTCAACGTAGCGGGACAGCTGCAGCGCGGCCTCGCGGACGGTGGCGATCGTCCGCGCGTAGTCCATCCGCACGGGGCCGATCACGGACACCGTGCCCAGGCGCCGCGCGGGCAGCCCGTAGCCGGCCCCGACGAGCGCCAGCGAGCGCAGCGCGGGCAGCTCGTTCTCGCTGCCGATCCGCACGAGCACGTCGCGCGAGCCGAGCGCCACGCGCAGCACGCCCAGCAGCGCCACGCGCCGCTCGAGCGCGCTCATCAGCTCGTTGATCTGCGCCACGTCCTGCAACCGGTCGCCGCCCAGCAGGCGGGCGGCGCCCTCCACGTAGATCGTGTCCTCGCCCGCCCCGTGCAGCTCGCCGAACGCGGGCGCGAGCGCGTCGAGGAAGCGCTGCTCGCTGACGCCGAGCGAGGGGTCGGTGAGACGCTGGTGCAGCATCCGCGCGCCGAGCCCGATCCCGGTGAGGCGCTCGTTGAGGTACTCGCCGGCCCAGCCGATGAGGCCCTGGTCGACCGGCGCGTCGAAGGTCAGCATCCGCTTCGTGACCCCGCCGGTCGAGGTGATGACGACGATCATCGCCACCTGCGGCTGGAGCAGCAGCACCTCGACGTGGCGGATCGTCGCCGTCTCCAGCGGCGGCGCCGAGATGACGGCCAGCAGGTTCGTGACCTGCGCGAGCGTCTCGGTGGTCAGCTGCATCGCCTCGTCGACCTCGCGGCGCACGAGCGGCAGGTCGAGTGACGCACGCCGCGTCTCGGGCAGCAGGCGGTCGACGTAGAACCGCCTCCCCGCGTCGGTCGGCAGGCGGCCGGCGGAGGTGTGCGGGTGCTCGAGCAGGCCCTGCTCCTCGAGGATCGCGAGCTCGTTGCGTATCGTCGACGGGCCGCATGCCAGCTCGGCGTCCTCGGCGAGCGTCTTGGAGCCGACCGGCAGGCCGGTCGCCTGGTTGGCCTCGACGACCTTGCGCAGGATCAGCTCTTGGCGCGGCGTGAGCACCCGCCAGATGGTACTTCGGGGTGCGGGCCGCTCCCTGGCTCGCGCGCTCAGATGATGATCGCGACCGTGCCGCCGTCGGCCGACCACGCGGCGCCGGTGACGGTGCTCGCCCGCGCCGAGCACAGGAACACGATTACGTCGGCGATCTCGCCCGGGTCGGCGAGGCGGCCGAGCGGGATCTTCGAGCGCTGGATCTCGAAGGCCTCCGCGCGCGTGACGCCGCGCGCCGCGCCGGTCTGGTCGGCCATGCCGCCCGGCGCGGTCCACAGCTCGGAGGCCGTCCCGCCGGGCGTGACGGCGTTGACGAGCACGGCCTGCGACGCATAGGTGTCGGCGAAGACGCGCGACAGCGACAGCTGTGCGGCCTTCGTGACGCTGTAGGCGGGGTTCGTCAGCGACGGGCGCTTGCCTGCCGACGAGCACACATTCACGATCCGCCCGCCCCCGCGCGCCGCCATGCGCGGCGCTGCCGCGCGCATCAGGCGCATCGGCGCCAGCACGTGCAGACCGTACATCGCGATCCAGTCCTCGTCGCTCAGCTCGTCGAGCGTCGCGGCCCAGCTCGTCCCGGCGTTGTTGACCAGCACGTCGACGCCGCCCATCTGCTCGGCGCACGTCGCGATGATCCGCTCGTCGGCGTCGGCGTCGCAGACGTCGCAGGCCAGCCACGCGGCGCGCTCGCCGCACTGCTCCGCGGCGGCGACCAGGTCCTCCTCGCCGCGCGCGACGAGCAGCACGCTCGCGCCCTCGTCGCTCAGCCGCTGCGCGGTCGCCCGGCCGATGCCGCGGCTGGCGCCGGTTACGACGCAGACCTTCCCGTCGAGCTCGAGGTTCACTTGTCCCCCAGCTCGAGCACGGCGAGGAAGGCCTCCTGAGGCACCTCGATGCGGCCGACCTGCTTCATGCGCTTCTTGCCCTCCTTCTGCTTCTCGAGGAGCTTGCGCTTGCGCGAGATGTCGCCGCCGTAGCACTTGGCGATCACGTCCTTGCGGTACGCCTTGACCGTCTCGCGCGCGACGATGTGCGAGCCGATCGCCGCCTGGATCGGCACGTCGTACTGCTGGCGCGGGATCTTCTCGCGCAGCTTCTCGGTCAGCGTGCGCCCGACGGCATAGGCCTTGTCCTTGTGGACGAGCATCGACAGCGCGTCGACCGGGTCGCCTGCGAGCAGCACGTCGAGCTTCACGAGGTTCGAGGCCTTGAGGTCGGCGATCTCGTAGTCCAGCGAGGCGTAGCCGCGCGTGCGCGACTTCAGCTGGTCGAAGAAGTCCAGGACGATCTCCGCGAGCGGCAGGTCGTAGGTCAGCTGCACGCGCTCGGCGGAGAGGTAGTGCATCCCGGTGTGCTCGCCGCGCTTCTCCTGGCAGAGCTCCATGATCGCCCCGATGTAGGACGTCGGCGTGAGGATGCTCGCCTTGATCATCGGCTCGCGGATCTCCGCGACGCGCGCGGCGTCCGGCATGTCGGACGGGTTGTGGACCTCGAGCACCTCGCCGTTGGTCAGTTCGACCTCGAACCCGACCGACGGCATCGTCGCCAGCAGGTCGAGGTCGTATTCGCGCTCCAGGCGCTCGCGCACGATGTCCATGTGCAGCAGGCCGAGGAACCCGCAGCGGAAGCCGAACCCGAGCGCGTCGGATGTCTCGGGCTCCCACGTCAGCGCGGCGTCGTTGAGCGTGAGCTTCTCGAGCGCGTCGCGCAGGTCGGGGTAGCGGTCGGAGTCGATCGGGAACAGGCCGCAGAAGACCATCGGCTTGACGTCGCGATAGCCGGGCAGCGCCTCGGTCGCACCGCCGATCCGCGTGGTCAGCGTGTCCCCGACCCGCAGACGCGTGACGTCCTTGATCCCCGTGATGACGTACCCGACCTCGCCGGCCGAGAGGCTCTCGACGCTCGTCATGGCGGGCGTGAAGAAGCCGATGTCGTCGATGTCCGCCTCGGTGCCGGCGATCATCGCGCGGATCGCCTCGCCCTTGGTGAAGACGCCGTCGACGACCCGGATGTACGCGACGACTCCGCGGTACTGGTCGAACTCGGAGTCGAAGATCAGTGCCCGCGCTGGTGCGTCGGGGTCGCCGGAGGGCGGCGGGACCTTGGCGACGAGCTCCTCGAGCACGTCGATCACGCCCTCGCCGGTCTTGCCGGAGATGATGCGGATGCCCTCCGCGGGCTCGCCCAGCAGCTCGGAGACCTCGGCGCCCACGCGCTCGGGCTCGGCGCCCGGCAGGTCGATCTTGTTCAGGCACGGGATCAGCTCGAGCCCGGACTCGATCGCCAGGTAGGTGTTGGCGAGCGTCTGGGCCTCGACGCCCTGCGAGGCGTCGACGACGAGCAGCGCCCCCTCGCAGGCCTCGAGCGAGCGCGAGACCTCGTAGGTGAAGTCCACGTGCCCGGGCGTGTCGATGAGGTGAAGCTGATAGGTGACGCCGTCGCGCGCGGTGTAGAAGACGCGCACCGCCTGGGCCTTGATCGTGATCCCGCGCTCGCGCTCGAGATCCATCGAGTCGAGCACCTGGGCGCGCATGTCGCGGGCGTGGACCGTCTGCGTCAGCTCGAGGATGCGATCGGCCAGCGTCGACTTCCCGTGGTCGATGTGGGCGATGATGCAGAAGTTGCGGATGTGCGCCTGATCCATCGAGGTCAGAGGGTAGGGCGCTGGAGGCGGGCGCGGACGCGCCGCGCCGCGCGGCGCCGGGCTCGCTGAGGGCTACACGCGGTGCGCGACCGCTGCCTGCGGCTCGGACGGCGCGAGCGCCACGCCGTTGCGACCCTCGGCCTTGGCGCGGTAGAGCGCACGGTCTGCGCGGCCGACGAGCGCGTCGTCGCCCTCGTCATAGCCCGAGACCGCGACGCCGATCGAGACCGTCACACCGGCGCTCGCCGCGGCCACTGCGTCGCACATGCGGCGCGCGGCGCTCAGCGCCTCGCCGTCGTCGCGGACGGCGAGCAGCGCGGCGAACTCGTCGCCGCCGAGCCGGTAGAGCGTGTCGCCGCGCCGCAGCGAGCCCTGGATCGCCGCTGCGACCTCGCGCAGCGCACGGTCGCCGGCCTGGTGGCCCGCATGGTCGTTGAGCGCCTTGAAGTCGTCCAGGTCGCAGAGAGCCACGGCGGTCGCGACCGGCCGACGGTGCGAGGCCGCGAGCGTCTCGTGGAAGCTCCTGCGGTTCCCCAGGCCCGTGAGCGGGTCGGTCGCGGCGCGATGGCGCAGCTCGGTGACGGCGGCGGCGGTGCGCAGGCAGCTCGCGGCCTGCGCGGCGACGAGCTCCAGCAGCTCGACGCGGTCTGTCGACGGCTCGAGCTCGCGGCCGTCGGCGATGATCAGCAGGCCGAGCGCCTCGCCGCGTGCGAGCAGCGGGGCCACGACCACCGTCGCGGCGCCGGCTGCATGCAGCGCGGCGAGCGCGGGCGGCAGCCTGCGGTCGGTCGCTGCGCCGCCGGTGAGAGCGACGCAGGAGGCGCCGTCGGCGACCAGCGGCTCGAGCGTCGCGAGCGCTGCCGGCGGCACGGCGAGCAGCGCGCGGGCGAGTGGCCCGGCCGCGCATGGGGCCACGAGCCCCGCGGCGTCCCGGTGACGAAGCAGGAGCGCGCTCTGCATCTCGGCGAGGTCCAGCGCGGCGACGAGCGTCGCGCGCTCGATGCGCGCCGGGTCCTCGAGCCCGGCGAGCGCGGCGGCGTGCTGGGCAAGGCGGTTCGCGGGGGCGTCGGCGGGAACGCCACCGAGCTCGTCGATGCGCCTGCCGAGCGCCGCCGCCGTCGCGCGCGCAGCGTTCTGCTGGACTGGGTCGAGCCCGCGCTCGGCGCCCGCGGCCAGGACGCCGACGGGCAGCCCGCCCGCGAGGATCGGGACGCACAGCGCGACGACGGCGTCGCCCGCGAGTGCGAGCTCGCACTGCTCGTCGCCCAGGCGCAGTGCCCGCCCGATCGGCCCGCTGGCGACCGGGACGCCGTCGAGGACGTGCGCCGCGCCCGCTGCTGCGAGGCTGCGCAGCCGTCCTGCGCGCTCGAGATAGGCGGTCGCACTGAGCCGGTCCGCCGCCGCCAGCGACGTGACGGCCACCTCGCACGCCGCGGTCAGGTCCGTCGCCTCCGCCAGCCCGGTGCGCATCGTGCGGACGTCCACCCCGCGGACGCTATCGGCGCTCCCGGCCGGTGCAGAGGAACGTGGTGGGACGCCGATTGCGCAGGTTCGGTCGTTGGGCGCGTCGATCAGACCGTCCACGGCCGGGCTGCCGGGGCCGGGAACCGCCCTCAAGAGCTCGAGCATCAGGGTCATGGGTTGCGATTCCCCTCGTCCAGCCGGGCTCCTGCCCCGATCGACGGATGTCCTACAGCCGCTCAGGCCCGGCGGCGCCGGCGCGTGACGAAGGCGGTGATCTGCTCCGCCTCGGCGATGCGCAGGAAGTGGATCGCCGTGACGTAGGCGAGCACCCCCGCCGCCAGCGACAGCCCGACGCCGAGCAGCCGCGCCATCGCGGTCGCGTCGCCGACCGCCTGGTCGACCGACCACCACACGCCGTAGATGACCGCGGCCAGGAGGACCGAGGCGAGCAGGATCTTCGCGGTCGCGCGCAGGGTCGCGCGCCCTTCGAACGACCCGTCGAGTTGGCGCCGCAGGTAGAAGCCCTGTGCGAAGGTCATGCCGGCGCTCGCGACGGCGGTGCCGATCACCGGTCCCGCGATCCCGAACGGCTTGTAGAGCAGCAGCGAGAGCACCAGGTTGACCGCGAGGTTCACGGCGGCGAGCGCGGTCGGGATCCACGGGCGCTGCAGCGAGAAGAAGGTGCGCGTCAGCAGCAGGTTGACTCCGGCGAACGGGAGCGAGAAGGAGAACCAGAACAGCGCCGTCGACACCTGGTCGGTCGAGGACGTCCCGAACTTCCCGTACTGGTAGATGAGCTCGACGATCGGCTTCGCGAGCACCATGGTCGCGACCGCGGCCGGGATCAGCAGCAGGAGATTCTGTCGCGTGCCGGTGCCGACGAGCCGGCGCAGCCCGTTCGTGTCGCGCCGCGCGACCAGCCGGCTGAGCGAAGGGAACAGCACGGTCGCGAGCGCGACGCTGAAGATGCCCTGCGGGAGCATGTAGATCCGGAACGCCGCGTCGATCGCGCGCGGCGCGTCCTGCGAGATCAGCGCCCCGACGACGGAGTTGATCAGCAGGTCGACGTTGATCACGCCGAGCCCGATCGTCACCGGCAGCATCAGCCGGAACACCCGGATGACGTCCGGATTGCGCCAGTCGAGATGGAACCTCAGCCGGAAGTCGATCTTCGCCAGCACCGGGATGACCATCAGCAGCTGGATGATCGTCCCGATCAGGACCCCGATCGCGTAGGCGTAGATCTGGTTGGGGCCATGGAACAGCGGGCGCAGGGCGATCAGCGCGCCGATGATCACGATGTTCCAGACGAGCGGCGCGAGCGCCGGGATCGTGAAGTGGTGGTAGGAGTTGGCGATCCCCACCAGCAGCCCGTTGATGCCCAGCAGGACGACGACCGGGAAGAGCACCTGCGAGAGCCCGACGGTCAGGTCGACGAGGTACGGCGTGAACTCGCTGCCGGGGATGAAGATCGGCATGATCACGCCCGCGCCGACGATGAACAGCGCCGTCAGCGCGCCGAGCACGAGCAGGATGATCCAGAACAGCGTCGAGGCCAGGAGGATCGCCTCGCGCCGCCGGCGCTGCTCGAGGTACTCGGCGAAGATCGGCACGAACGCCGCGCTGAGCGCCGCATCCGCGAACAGGCCGCGGACGAGGTTGGGGACCTGGAAGGCGATGGTGAACGCCGACGCCGGGCCCGTCGTGCCGAAGTAGCTGGCCGCGACGATCTCGCGCGCGAGGCCTGCGATGCGCGAGAGCCCTGTCGCGATCGAGAAGATCGCCGTGTTGCGCGCCATGCCCGCACGCGCGGGCGGCGCGCCCTCCCTCTCCGCCTCCGGGGCGGCCGCCTGCTCGGCGTCGAGGTGCTCCACGGCACGGCGCGCAGTGAGCGCCCCGGCGGCGGCGTCCATGTCCGGTGAGGTCCCGCCGAGACTCTCGGCGTCGACGAGCGCCGCCGGATCCTCGGACCCCGGCTCGGGGCTTCCAGGCGTCGGACTCACGAGGCCGCCATGCTAGTGGCCACCACCGGTGGCCTCCGGGCGCACGCCGCCGGTGCAGTGGCCGACCGCTACACTTCTCCGCCCCGTATGGCCAACATTCATTCTCAGAAGAAGCGCATCCTGCGCGCCGAGCGCGAGCGCCTGGAGAACCGGCGCTACACGTCGACGATCAAGACCTACTTCCGCCGGCTCGGAGCAGCCGTCGCGGGCGGCGACGAGGCCGCAGCCGACGCGGAGCACCGCGGGCTGATCTCGACGATCGACAAGGCCGTCAAACGCGGCGCGCTGCACCGGAACACGGGTGCGCGCAAGAAGGCGCGGGCAGCGCGCGTTCGCGCCGGCCGCGTCAACGACTGACCCTCTCCCGCGGCTCAGCGGGAGATCGCGGCGATCGCCAGCAGCACTTCGGTATCGGCCTCCAGCGCGCTGCCCCCGCGCGTCGCGACCTCGAGCGCGGCCATCGACTCGACCCCGCGGCGCAGCGTCCCGGGGTCGCTCGCGCGCGCCTCGCGGATCCGCCGGTCGGCCGCGTAGGGGCTCATCCGCAGTGACGACTTGACCTCGCCGGGCGAGGCGCCGGCGGCGAGACGCTCCGCGATGCCGAGCACGTCGCGCAGGCGTGACGCCATCCGCGGGATCAGGCCGGCCGGATCCTCGCCCTGGGCGCGCAACTCGAGGTAGCGCGCCGTGCAGCCGGCGCGGTCGCCCGCGGCCATCGCATCGACGAGGCCCCAGACCTGCCGCTCGGCGGACGCCGCGGCGGAGTCCTGAACCTCTTCGACCCCGATGCGGGCACCGGCGCCGTACTCGATCGCGAGCTTCTCCAGTTCGCGCAGCAGCCGCTGCTGGCGCTCACCGACCTGCGCGATCAGCGCCTGGACCGCTGCGCCGTCCATCTGCAGGCCGAGCCGCTGAGCCTCGCCGGCCGTCCACCGCGGCAGATCGCGGCCCTTCAGCACACGCTCGGCTGCGATGTCGCCACCGGCCGCCCGTACGGCGCTGTGGAGCGCCTTCGGCACCTGCTGGCGTCCGTCCTCCCGTGCGAAGAAGGCGACCGTCGTGTCTGCGGGCGGGTCGGCGAGCGCCGTCGCGAGGTGCGCTTCGACGTCCGCCTCCTTCCAGCGCTCGACGCCGTCGACGACGATGAACCGCCGCCCGACCGCGAAGGTCATGGCGTTCAGCGCCTGCGCGACCGCTGCGGGGGTCGCCGTCTCGGCCTCCAGCACCTCGACGCCGCCCGGGCCCGACTGCGCGTCCGCCAGCGCGCGCAGACGCGAACGACGCTCCGTGACGCGCCCATGGTCGTCGCCGTGGATGAGGTAGGCGGCTTTGAAGGCTGGCACGCCGGCGGAGTCTAGTGTCGTGAGGCGGACGTTCGGCTCGGCGATTGTGAGGCCTCACGCATGGGTCTGCACGTGCAGGCCGGCGGGCGCGGCGTCGACGCGCACGGTGCCGTCAAGGTCGGTGCGGCGCACAGGGACGCCGGCGCTGTGCAACGCCGCGAGCGTCGCCGGGGTGGGATGCCCGTAGGTGTTCCCCCGTCCGACCTCGATCACCGCCAGGCGGGGTCGCAGTCGCGTGAGGAGCGCCGGCAGCCCCAGGTCGGCGCTGCCGTGGTGGCTGACCTTCAGGATGTCGACCGGGTCCAGGTCGAGCCGCGAGAGCACATCGGACTCGGCGTCGGCGGTGAGCAGCACCCGCAGCCCGGGGCCTGTGCCGAGCGCGACGATGGCACGGTCGTTGGGGTCGGCTCCGGGGACCGGCTGCCCTGTGCGCAGCGGTGGGGAGAGCACCCGCAACGCCAGCGGACCGGCGCGGATCAGCTCGCCGGTGACCGGCGCGACGAGCCGGACGGCGCGCTGCGCGGCTGCGGCCGCCATCGCGTCGCCCTGCGGCTCGCGGTTGCCGTCGCGCCCGTCGAGCACCAGCCCGACCGGAAGCCCGTGCAGCACCGCGGCCGCGCCGCCGTCGTGGTCGGCCTGCGCATGCGTTGCCACGAGCACGTCGAGCCGCCGGACACCGGCGTCGCGCAGACGCGCCAGGATCGGTGCGTCCGGCGGACCAGAGTCGACCAGCATCGCGTGGCCGCCCGCCTGCAGCAACGTCGCGTCGCCCTGCCCGATGTCCAGGAAGGTCGCACGCGTCTGCCCCGGGGCGGGCCCCGCGAGCGAGGGCCTGCGATGCGCGAGACCGATCCACAGGCCGGCGAGCGCCAGCGCCGGTGCCAGGAGGTACGCCGCGCTCCGCCAGCGCCGCCCTCCCGCGAGCGCCGCGGCGAGGACGGCGCAGGCGAGCGCGACCGGGAGCGGTCCCGCGGCGATCTGCGCCGATGGCACTCCGGCCGCCGCGTGCCCCACCCACTGCACGTACGCGAGCGGATAGAGCGCCAGCGCGGTGAACGGCCCCGCCGCCGTCGTGGCCACCTGCCCGGCGAGGGCGGCGATCATGCCGAGCCAGGTCACGGGTGCCACCGCGGGAGCCGCGAGGAGGTTCGCCGGCAGCGCGACGAGCGACACGGTCCCGAAGACCGCAGCTCCGACAGGTGCCGTGCCGAGCGTCGCGGCGCAGGTGACCGCTCCCGCCTCGGCGACGGCGCGTGGGACTCCGCGGCGCACGAGCACTCCCCTGATCCGTGCGGCGAGTACGGTGATCGCCGTCACCGCCGCGAAGCTCAGCTGCCAGCCGGGGTCCTCGAGGGCCGCCGGGTCGAGCGCCAGCGTGACGGCGGCCGCGAGCAGCAGCGCCTGCCAGCGCGCCGCCGGCCGGGACGCAAGCGTGGCCACCACAGCGGCTGCGCCCATCACGCCGGCGCGCTGGATCGATGCCCCTGAGCCGGCGACCGGGACGTACAGGGCGATCAGTGCCAGCACCGCCGTCAGCCGCAGCCTGCGCCCCAGCCCGAGCCACGACGCGGCGCCGAGCGCGAGCACGGACAGCAGCGCGATGTTGGCACCGCTGGCGGCGACGAGATGCCCCAGACCCGCCCGCCGCAGCTCGTCGCGGTCGGGGACCGTCATGGTCGCGTCGTCACCCAGCACCATGCCCCGCAGCAGCCCCGCCTGCCGGACCGGGACACCGGCGCTCAGCGCCCGCTGCGCGCGCGTGCGCACGTGGTCGATGAGCGCCGCGGGGCCGCCCCGGCGCGTGCCGTCCCAGCGCACCTCGTCCGCCTGGAGGATCGCGTGGACGTGCCGCGTGCGCAGCCACCCGTCACGCGGGCCGAGCGCACGCAGCCCGCCTGAGACCTGCGCGATGTTCCCCGCCGACAGCCGCGGGGGCGGTCCGGAGCCGCGCAGCAACACGCGCTCACCGGCCAGCGAGGCCGTCGCGCGCCAGCCGAACCGCGTCGCGCGCGGTGTCTCCAGCGCCTCGGCGCGCGCGTGCACGGCGTGCCCCAGGCGCGACGTCAGCGTCGACCGTTCGAGCACCGACATGCGGGCCTGTGCGACGCCGGCGCCGCCGGCCAGGGCGACGAGCGCTGCCAGCGCGGCGACCGGCCCGCCGCTGACCAGCGGGATCACGACGACCGCGGCGAGCAATGCGGCGGGGGCGCGCGGCCCGGCCGCGAGGCCGAGTGCCAGGGCAGCGGTCGCCACATGCACGGGTCGCGCGCGGGCGTCGCCGACGACGTCGCCCAAGCGCGTCACGGGGTCACCTGCGGGCGCAGCGCCTCGAGCTTCTTGGGCCCGATCCCCGGGATCTGCGCAAGATCGTCGACCGACGCGAAGCCGCCGTTCTGGGTGCGCCAGTCGAGGATCTTCTGGGCGGTCGACGGGCCGACGCCCTGCAGCGTGTCGAGTTGCTCGAGCGTTGCGCTGTTGAGGCTGATCGGGGCGACTGCCATCGCCCCGGAGGCGCCCGCAGACGGCGCGGGTGCCGCAGCGATACCGACCGCGCGCTCCGGGACGACGATCTGCTGGCCGTCGGTGACCTTGGCTGCGAGGTTGACGGCGGCGGTGTTCGCCCGGCGGGTGGCGCCCCCGGCGTGCTGAAGCGCGTCGCGCACGCGTGCCCCGGCGCGCAGCCGGTAGACGCCGGGGCGGCGCACGGCACCCGCGACGTCGACGACCGCGCTCCCGGCGCTCGTGCTCAGGCTGACGGCGGATGCCCCGGCGGGATCCGCGGACGCGGCGACGTGGTGGGCGACGGCCGGCGTCGCGGCGGCGGGCGCGGCATCCTGACGGCCCGCGAGCCGGCGGCCGCCCAGCACGAGGATGAGGACGGCCGCGATCGCGTACGGCGCGATGGTGCTGAGGGGGACCGACGGCATGGCCGCGACGCTACGGCGCCGCGGGTGACACGTGACGCCTGGATTCAGCCGGAGGTGCCGCGCTTGTGTGCCAGCACAGCCGCGATCCGCTCGACCGCCTCGGCCGGCGTGCTGACGTGCTCCACACCTTGCACGTCCCAGGTCCCCAAGCCGACGACGAGCTTGCCCGCGCGCAGCGCGAACGCGATCTCCGCGAGCGTCCCGTACTCACCGCCGACGGCCACGCAGGCCTGCGCCGCGGCGACGACGAGCGCGTTGCGGGCTGCGCCGAGCCCTGTCGGGATCGCAAGCTCGACCCAGCCGTTGGCGGCCTCGGCATCCTCGCCGGGGAGGATCCCGATCGTCGCGCCGAGCTCCGAGCGCGCGCCACGCGAGGCGGCCTCCATGACGCCGCCCAGCCCACCGGTGACGACCGTGTAGCCGGCCTGGGCGAGCGCGGCGCCGACCTCCTCGGCGACCGCCAGCGTCCGGGGCTCGGCGACCGCCGCTCCGACGACGGCGATCACGACGGCGCGGCGCACTACCGGTCCTTCTCTTGGAGGAGGGCCACTACCGCACCACGACGTTGACGAGCTTCCCGGGAACCACGACGACCTTGACCACCTCGTGACCGTCGACGTGAGCGATGACGTTGGGCGCTGCGAGCGCGGCCGCCTCGAGTGCATCGCGGCCCGCGTCCGCTGCCACCTCCACGCGGTCGCGCACCTTGCCGTTCACCTGACAGACCAGCTCGTAGGTGTCGCGCTCGAGGAACGCCCGGTCGGCAAGCGGCCAGGCCTCTTCCCAGACGCGCTGGCCGGTCAGCATCTGGTAGCCGTCGGCGGCGACGTGCGGCGCGAACGGGAACAGCAGCGAGTTGGCGGTCTCCAGCGCGAACCGCTGCGCGCCGGTGTCCGCGTCGTCGCGCAGACGCGAGATCTCGTTCGTCAGCTCCATCACCGCGGCGATCGCGGTGTTGAACGCAAAGCGCCCGGTGAGGTCGCTCGTCACCTTCTCGATCGCCCAGTGCGCCTTGCGCACGAGGTCCAGGTCAGCCCCGGCGGGCGCATCGCCGGCCGGCGCGGCGGGGCGCTCTGCGACCTCCGCGCTCAGACGCCACAGGCGGCTCAGGAAGCGCTGGACGCCCTCGAGGCCCTCGTCGGCCCAGTCGGCGTCCTGATCCGGCGGCCCGATGAAGAGGATGTACGCGCGCGCCGTGTCGGCGCCGTAGCGCTCGACGATCTCTCGCGGGGAGACGACGTTGCCGCGCGACTTGGACATCTTCGCGCCGTCCTTGGTGATCATCCCCTGGGTGAAGAGGCGCGCGAACGGCTCCTGCGCCTCGATGTGCCCCAGGTCGGACAGCGCCTTGCAGAAGAAGCGCGCGTACATCAGGTGCAGGATGGCGTGCTCGACGCCGCCGATGTACTGGTCGATGGGCATCCACGCGCGCAGGATCGCCTGATCCCAGGCGGCCTCGTCGTTGCGGGCGTCGCAGTAGCGCAGGAAGTACCACGACGAGTCCACGAACGTGTCCATCGTGTCTGTCTCGCGCTTCGCCGGGCCGCCGCAGGCGGGGCACGTCGTATTGACCCAGTCCTCGGCCGCGGCGAGCGGCGAGCGGCCCTTGGGGGCGTAGTCGCTGATGTCCGGGAGAACGACGGGCAGCTGGTCGTCGGGAACGGGCACGATCCCGCAGGCGCCGCAGTGCACGACCGGGATCGGGCAGCCCCAGTAACGCTGGCGCGAGAGCAGCCAGTCGCGCAGGCGGTAGTTGACCGACGCGTGGCCCTTCCCCTCGCGGTCCAGCCACGCGACGATCGCCTCGAGCGCCTCGCGATTGGGCAGTCCATCGAACTCGGGCGCCGAGTTCACGAGCGGGCCGTCGCCGCTGTACGGCAGGCCGTCGGCGTCGCCGTCGGGGTTCTCGCCCTCGATCACCCGCCGGATCGGCAGCCCGAACGCCGTCGCGAACGCGTGGTCGCGCTCGTCGTGGCCGGGGACGGCCATGATCGCGCCGGTGCCGTACTCCAAGAGCACGTAGTCGGCGACGTACATCGGGATCGCCTCGCCGTTGACCGGGTTGACGACGTGCCGGCCGAGGAACACGCCGGTCTTCGTCTTGTCGGCCGCTCCGCGCAGTTCGCTGGACTCGTTCAGTGCGTGGTTGACGTAGTCGCGGACGGCATCCTCGTTGCCGGTCCCCGCGGCCAGGCGCTCGATGTCCGGATGCTCGGGCGCCATCACGAAGAACGTCGCTCCGAAGAGCGTGTCCGGCCGGGTCGTGAAGACGGGGTAGTCGATTCCGAGCTCCTCGCAGCGGAACACGACCTCGGCGCCCTCGGACCGCCCGATCCAGTTGCGCTGCATCGTCTTGACGTACTCGGGCCACTCGATCGTCTCGAGGTCGTCGAGCAGCCGGTCTGCGTAGTCGGTGATCCGGAACATCCACTGCTCGAGCTGCTTGGCCTCGACCTCGAACCCGCAGCGCTCGCAGCGCCCGTCGATCACCTGCTCGTTGGCGAGCACCGTCTGGTCGTTCGGGCACCACTTGACAGCCGCCTCCTTGCGGTACGCCAGGCCGTTGCGGTACAGCTCGTTGAAGATCCACTGGGTCCACCGGTAGTACGACGGATCGCAGGTCGCGAACTCGCGCGACCAGTCGATCGAGATGCCCCAGGTGCGGAACTGGCGCTGGAACTCGGCGATCGCCGCGTCCGTCGAGGTCCGTGGGTGCTGGCCGGTCTTGATCGCGTGGTTCTCCGCCGGCAGCCCGAACGCGTCGTAGCCCATGGGATGGAGCACGCGGCGCCCGGTCCGGCGGTGGAAGTGGGCGACCGCGTCGCCCACCGAGTAGACCTTGAGGTGCCCGATGTGCGGCTCGCCGCTCGGGTAGGGCAGCATCTCCAGGACGTAGGACTTGGGATCCTCGCCGGCCTGGGACTCGCCCTCGACGGGGTTGGCCACCTCCCACGTGCGCTCGTCGGCCCAGACCTGCTGCCAGCGCGGTTCGATGTCCTTCGGGTTGTAGCGGTGCTCCGGCATGGGTGGAGGCGCAGGATAGTGTCCGCGCGATGTCGGGTCCCACCCCCTCACCCGAGCTCGACCCGGCACGGTTCGAGGTCCGGCGCGCGGTCGTGCGGGACGAGGTCGAGCTCGCCTTCGTGCAGGAGGGCCGCGGAGGCTTCCCGTTGCTCCTCGTCCACGGGTGGCCGGAGACCAGGCGCATCTGGTGGCGGAACATCGATCCGCTGGTACGCGCCGGCTTCGAGGTCATCGTGCCCGATCTGCGCGGCTTCGGCGACTCGAGCGTCGCCCCTGACGGCTGCTATGACCTCGCGGCCCACGCCCGCGACCTGCACGATCTGGTCGGCGGCATCCTGGGTCACGATCGCTGCGCGGGCTCCGGCGGCGACCTGGGTGGCGGGGTCATCATCGACCTCGGGCTGCGCTTCCCCGGGTTCGTCGCGCGTCAGGTGCTGTTCAACTGCGTCCTTCCGATCCTCCCGGATGCCTACGCCTCGGCAGGCATCGACACGCGACCCTCGCGCGAGGTCCGGCAGGCCGCCGACTACTTCCTGCGCCAGGGCCGCGACGCCGACGCGCTGGCCGCCGAGCTGGACAGCGCCGGGCGCCGGCGGCGGTACGTCAGCGAGTTCTACGGGCACCGCTTCTGGGCCGCGCCCGGAGCGTTCACGGCCGAGGCGGCCGCATTCATGGCCGAGCCGTTCGAGGACGCCGAGAAGCTACGCGCGTCGTTCGGCAACTACGAGAGCGCGCTGGGGACGCGTCCGCTGTCGGAGGCGCCGCGCTTCTTCGAGCCGAGCCCCGTGCCGACGGTCGCGCTGTACGGCGTGGAGGATCACGTCATGTTCCGCGACTTCCCCGAGCGCTGCGGGGTGGCGTTCCCGGACCTCGTGGGCCCCTTCCACGTCCCCCGGGCCGGGCACTTCCTCCAGTGGGAGCGGGCCGCGCTGCTCAACGGCACGATCAGCGGATTCTGCCGCGACCTGCTGGGCTGATCGCGGTTCGCTGTCCGTCCGGCGGATCCACGGACATCCGTTCGCATGACGGCGCGCGCGCTGAGCTCCACGGAGAAGGGCGCGATCGCCGAGTTGGCGATCGCGGCGCGCGGCGCAGCTGCAGATCCCAGTGCTCCGGCCGATGGTCGAGGGCCTCAGGTACGACCTCGCGTTCGATCTGGGCGACAGGATCCTCCGCGTCCAGTGCAAGTGGGCGCGCCTGATCGACGGCGCGGTGGAGGTGCGTGGACAGACCTGCCGGCATTCCCCGGTGCAGGGGTACGTCCGCACGACCTACGCAGCCAGCGACGTCGATCTCGTCGCTGCGTACTGCTCGGAACTCGACCGTGTCTACGCGATCCCGATCGCCGAGTTCGAGGGACGACGGCTCCTGCGCCTTCGAGCAACGCGGGCCCGAAACAACCAGTCCAGGTTTGTACACTCCGCGAGCGAGTATGAGCTCGGGGCTATAGCTCAGCTGGGAGAGCGCCGCCATGGCATGGCGGAGGTCGTCGGTTCGAGCCCGACTAGCTCCACTCCTCCGGAGGCCGTCTGAACAGGCGGCCTCCGCCGTCCACGGGAGTGACCCCCAGTGCGATCCGCGTTACGCGGCGTCCTCGCCGGCTGACGGCGCAGCGTCCTCGTAGACCTTGCGCGGAACGTCGCCCCAGAGCGTCTCGAGGCGGTAGAAGTCGCGCGTCTCCGGCGTGAAGACGTGGACGACGACGTCGAGATAGTCCATCAGGATCCAGCGCGCCTCCGCGACGCCCTCGACGCGGCGCGGCAGCAGGCCGTGCTCGTTCTTGAGCGCGATGTGGATGCCGTCGTGGATCGCCTTGGCCTGGCGGTCGCTCGTGCCCGAGCAGATGACGAACGCGTCGGTGAAGCCGGAGACGCCGCGCAGGTCGAGCACCACGACGTCACGCGCCTTCTTGTCGAGCGCGTAGCCGGCGATCAGCTCGCTGAGCTGCTCGGTCGTGAGCTCGTCGGCCACCGCGGCCCCCTGTCCCTCGTCCGGCGTCATCCGTGAACCTCCTGTCGAGCGCCTGCTGCGCCAGTTGCGTTCTCGCGGTACCACCCGTGCTCGTCGATCGCCCCCAGCACCGCGTCCGGCACGAGGTGCCGGACCGGCCGCCCTTCGGCGATGCGCGCACGCACCATCGAGGACGAGATGTCGATCCGCGGCATGTCGAAGAACGCCAGCCGCGACCCGTCGTGCCAGGGTGCCACGGCGCGCTCGACCTCGGCCGCCGAAGCGCCGTCGCGGCCGGCGACCGCGAGGCGCGCGAGGCGCAGAACCTCGGCCGGCTCACGCCAGCCGCCCAGGCTCCGGGCCATGTCAGCGCCGACGATGAACGTCAGCTCGTCCTCTGGAGAGCGATCATGCAGGCTTCTGAGGGTATCCACCGTGTACGACGGCCCCCCGCGATCGACCTCCAGCGAGGATGCGCGCAGGCGCTCGTCGCCCGCCACGGCCAGCTCGCACATCATCAGGCGCGCCGCCGGCCCGGGGTCGCCCCCGGCCTCCTTGTGCGGCGGCCGGTGGACCGGCATCAGCAGGACCTCGTCCAGATCCAGCTGGTCGCAGGCGTCCTGCGCGCACACCAGATGGCCGATGTGCGGTGGGTTGAACGTTCCGCCGAGGATGCCGATGCGCGGCACGGTCGCCCGTCAGCCGCGCACGTGGCCGTCACCGGTCACGACGTACTTGAACGTGCACAGCTCGCGCAGCCCGATCGGGCCGCGTGCGTGGAGCTTCTGCGTCGAGTTGCCGATCTCCGCGCCCATCCCGAACTCCGCGCCGTCGGTGAATCGCGTCGAGGCGTTGATGTAGACGCATGCGGCGTCAACGCCCTGCTCGAAGGCGCGCGCGGCGTCAAGGTCGGCGGTGACGATCGCCTCGGAGTGGCCGCTGCCGTGCGTGTTGATGTGCTCGATCGCCTCCTCGAGCGAGTCGACGACGCCGATCGCCAGCACGAGAGCGAGGAACTCGGTGTCCCAGTCGGCGTCGCTCGCCTCGGCGACGGCCTCGGCGTGCTCGGGGCCGGCCAGCGAGCGGGTGCGCGCGTCGACCCGCAGCTCGACGCCGGCGTCGCGCAGCGCGCCGATCGCACGCGGCACGAAGTCCGCGGCGACGCCGGCGTGGACGAGCAGCGTCTCGGCGGCGTTGCAGACGCCCGGGCGGTGGGTCTTGGCGTTGACGGCGATCGCGAGCGCCCGGTCCAGGTCGGCGGAGCGATCGACGTACACGTGGCAGTTGCCCGAGGCGGCGTAGATCACCGGGACCGTCGCCACGCCCTTCAGCGCCGCCTTCAGGCCCTCGCCACCGCGCGGGATGATCAGATCGACGACGCCCTCCTGCGTGGCGAGCTCGGCGAGCTCCTCGCGGCCGCCGCCGGCGACGAGCGAGACGGACCCCGCCGGGAGGCCGGCGCCCTCGGCCGCCTCGGCAGCGATCCCCGCCAGCACCGCATTCGAGTGCGCGGCCGACGAGGACCCGCGCAGGACGCAGGCGTTCCCCGACTTCAGGCACAGCGCGGCGGCGTCGATCGTCACGTTGGGGCGCGCCTCGTAGACGATCGCGACGACGCCGAGCGGGACGCGGACCTTGCGCAGTTCGAGCCCGTTCGCCAGGCGCCCGCCGCCGATCAGCTCGCCGACGGGGTCCTCGAGTGCGGCGACCTGTCGCGCGCCGTCGGCGATCGCGCGGATCCGAGCCTCGGTCAGCTCCAGGCGGTCGAGCAGCGCCGTCGACAGCCCGACCTCGGCGCCGGCCTCCATGTCGCGCAAATTGGCCTCGAGAATCTCGGCCGTGCGCGCCTCCAGGGCATCGGCGATCGCGTGCAGTGCGGCGTCCTTCGTCGCGGCCCCTGCGCGAGCGAGCGCGCGGGACGCCGTGCGCGCCGCACGGCAGACGTCCGTGACCGACTGGGCAGTGGTGGCCATGCCCACAGGGTAATCGGCGCCCGCGCTCGCGCCGACAGCGCGTCGGAGTTCGCTCGGCCCATCCGGCTGTCCGCGATCGCCGGCCCTCACGCCGACAGCGCGCCGGAGTTCGCTCGGCCCATCCGGCTGTCCGCGATCGCCGGCCCTCACGCGAGCACGAAGTAGTCCCGGTGCACCGTCTCGTCGGCGGCCCGCGGCAGCAGCTTGCGCACCTCGTCGCTCTTCTTGCCGAGCACCCGCCGCAGGTCGGCCGCGCTGTAGCTGGAGATCCCCTTCCCGATGACCGAAGCGCCGTCGCTGACCTCGACGGCGTCGCCCTGCCCGAAGCCGCCGCGAACCTCGACGACGCCGACCGGCAGCAGCGACGCGCCGCCCTCGCGCAGCGCCCGCGCAGCGCCCGCGTCGACGACGACCGTCCCGTGCGCGGGCTTGGCGTACTTCAGCCACAGCTCGAACGAGGAGTAGCGCTGCTCCTGCGGGGCGAAGCTCGTCCCGACGACCTCCCCGGCGAGCGCGCGCGCGAGCACGCCCTCGCGCAGGCCGCTGCAGATCGTGGTCGGGATGCCGGCCGCCGTGGCCATCTCGGCGGCGACGACCTTCGAGCGCATGCCGCCCGAGCCGAGCAGCGACGGGCTCTGGCCGATCTCGAATGCCTGGAGCTCGGCCACGTCGGTGACCTCGCGCACGAGCGGGGCGCCCGGATCGACGCGCGGGTCGGACACGTGCAACCCATCCTGGTTGGTCAGCAGCACGAGGCGATCGGCGCCGACGAGGATCGCCACCTGCGCGGCGAGGAAGTCGTTGTCGCCGAAGGTGATCTCCTCGGTGGCCGTCGTGTCGTTCTCGTTGATCACGGGGACGACGCGCCAGTCGAGCAGCCGCGCGAGCGTGCGGCGTGCGTTGAGGTAGTGCCCGCGCTCGCTGAGATCGAAGAACGTCAGCAGCACCTGGGCGCTGGTGACGCCCGCGGCACGCAGCAGCTCGTCGTAGGAGCGGTAGAGCTTGCCCTGGCCGACGGCGCTCGCCGCCTGCAGGTCACCCAGTCCGCCGGGCCGCCCTTCGAGCCCCATGACCGCGATCCCGCGGGCGATCGCGCCGCTCGTCACGATCACGACGTCGTCGCCCGCGTGGTGGCGCCCGGCGATCTCGCCGCAGATGTGGTGCAGCACGTCCTCGCGCAGCGACCCGTCGTCGCGCGCGACGATGTTCGACCCGAGCTTGACGACGTAGCGGCCCACGGGGCGCAAGGGTATCCGCGGGCCCGGCCCGCGAGCGGCGCCGCGGATGCGTCGCACCCGCGGCGGCCGGATTCCCGAAAGCCCTTCTCAGCCGGGATCGAGCTCGAACACGACGCCCGCGATCTCCACGTCGTCGCCCGGCTCGAAGCCCGCGTCCTCGAGCGCTCGGATGACGCCCATGCGCTTCAGGCGCCGCTCGACCTGCGCGAGCGCCTCCTCGTTCTCGATGTCGTAGCGCGCGATCAGCCGCTCGACCGGCTCGCCGCTGACCCTGTACGCCCCGGGCCCGGCGGAGGCGACGCTCCACGCCCGCCCCGCGGCCGGGCGGAAGACCTGGTGCTCGGCGAGCGCGCCCGCCGCGGCGAGCTCCTGGGGCGTATGCGGGGCCTCGACCGGCACCCGGCGCAGCAGCTCGACCGTGAGCTCCTCGAGGCCCTCGTGCGTGGCGCTCGAGGTGACGAACACGGGCACCTCGGGACCAAGGCGCGCGCGCCAGTGCGACGCCGCGGCCGCCGCATCCGCGGGCGGGACGAGATCGGCCTTGGAGAGCGCGAGCACGCGCGGCAGCGCGGCCAGGCGCGCGTCGTGGCGCTCGAGCTCGCGTTCGATCACGTCGTAGTTCGCCTCCGGATCGGACCCGTCGAGCGGTGCGAGGTCCACCACGTGCACCAGCAGCCGCGTGCGCTCGACGTGCGCCAGGAAGTCGTGGCCGAGCCCGGCGCCCTCGCTGGCGCCTTCGATCAGGCCCGGGATGTCGGCCAGGATGAGCTGGCGGTCGGGCGACTCGAGCACGCCGAGGTTCGGCTCGAGCGTCGTGAAGGGGTAGTCGGCGATCTTCGGTGCGGCGCGGGTGAGGACGGAGATCAGCGACGACTTGCCGGCATTCGGCAGCCCGACGAGCCCGACGTCGGCGAGCAGCTTGAGCTGCAGGTCGATCCAGTCCTCGGCGCCCGCCAGCCCGTTCTCCGCGAAGCGCGGCGACTGACGCGTCGGGCTCTTGAACCGCGCGTTGCCGCGCCCACCCGTCCCGCCGCGCGCCACGACCGCCTGCTGGCCCGGGATCACGAGGTCGTGGGTCGTCCCGTCGGGCAGCCGCACGACGGTCCCGGGCGGGACGCGGACGACGAGGTCGGGGCCCGCCGAGCCCTGCTTCAGCGCGCCCTCGCCGTGGCGCCCGCGCTCGGCCTTGTAGTGCGCGCGGCGCTTGAAACTCTGCAGGTCGCGCTGCGAGTCGTCGCAGAGCAGCACGACGTTGCCCCCGTGGCCGCCGTCGCCGCCGTCGGGGCCGCCATGGGGCACGTGCGCCTCGCGGCGGAACGACATGCAGCCGTCCCCACCGCGGCCGCCTTGAACGAAGATGCGAGCCTTGTCGTAGAGCATGTGTCCCGCGGGCCCACCAGGGTGCCGCTCATCCCATCCTCGCAGCACGACCACAGGAGCATCCCGATGGCCGACAAGGTCTTCCTCATCACCGGCGCCTCGTCCGGCATCGGCGCGGCGACCGCGCACGCGGCCGCCGAGGCCGGCTACAGGCTCGTCCTTGCCGCGCGCTCGGAGGACAGACTGAACGCGCTGGCGCAGCGGTGCGGCGGTCCCGGCGCAGCCCTGGCGGTCGTCACCGACGTCACGAACCCGGCCGACACCGAGGCGATGGCCGCCGGGGCGCTGGAGCGCTTCGGCCGGATCGACGTCGTGTTCGCGAACGCTGGATTCGGCGGCAGGCGGAGCTTCACGAAGGCCGAGGGCGATACGAACGAGCACTGGCGCGACATGGTCCTGACGAACGTCCTGGGCTGCGCCTACACGATCCGCGCGACGATCGATGCGGTGAAGGAGACCAGCGGGCACATGCTGTTGACGGGCTCCGTCGCGGGCCGCATCGCGATCCCCGGCAGCCTCTACTCGAGCACGAAGTGGGCGGTCACGGGCATGGGCCAGTCGCTGCGCGCTGAGCTCACGGGCTCAGGCGTGCGCGTCACGCTGATCGAGCCCGGGATGGTCGACACGCCGTTCTTCGACAACCGCCCGCAGTCCGCGCTCGAGCCCGAGGACATCGCGAACGCGGTGATGTACGCCGTCTCGCAGCCGCCGCACGTCGACGTCAACGAGATCCTCGTGCGGCCGACCCAGCAGCCGGTCTGAGGGCGCTACGCGGCGCGCAGGCGCCGGGCGATCTCCCACCCTGCGACGGCGCTGCCGAGCGCGAGCGCGATGACGGCGTCAGCGCGCGGGCCGGCGTCGTCGCGGACGGCGCCCGTGGCGACGCCGTCGACGACGTCGCAGACGGCGACCGCGGCCGCCCAGCGCGCGGCGATCAGCGGATCGCGCGAGCCTGCGACATGCAGCGACATGTAGCCGAGCAGCGCGTCGCGGATGCCCAGTGCGCGCAGCGCGGCCTGTCCGCCGCCGGCCTCGGCGCTCTCGCCGATCCAGGGCTTCCCGAGCGCCACGGGCGCGGCGACGAGCCCGAGGCCGATCGCCAGGCGACCGGCCCCCACGACGCGCATCGCGGTGCGCGCGCTCATCGGCGGCCTGCTACTCGCCGTCGGGCGCGACGACGTTCACGATCCGGCCGCGGCGGCCGCGCGTGAACTCGACGAGCCCGGGACTGGTGGCGAAGATCGTGTGGTCGCGGCCCATGCCGACGCCCTCGCCCGGGCGGAAGACCGTGCCGCGCTGGCGGACGATGATCTCGCCGCCGGTGACGCTCTGGCCGGCGAACGTCTTGACGCCGAGGCGCTTGGCGTTCGAGTCGCGGCCGTTGCGGGAGGAGCCGAGCCCCTTCTTGTGTGCCATGGGTCGCTCCTACTCCTTCGTCTCTCGGCTCTGCGGCGGGCTCTGCGGCCTTCTTGGCCGCCGGCTTGCGCGAGAGCTGCTTGATGTCGGTGACCTCGATGCGGGTCAGCTCCTGACGGTGACCCGTCGTGCGCTTGTAGCCGCTCTTGGGCTTGAACTTGAAGACGCGGATCTTGGGCCCGCGCAGGTGCTCGACGATCTTCGCGTCGACCTTGACCTTGGCCAGGCCGTCGGCGTCGAAGACGGTGTCGTCCGAGCGGAAGAGGAGCGGCTCAAGCGCAACGGTCGCGCCCTCGTCCTCGGGCAGGCGCTCGACGAGCAGGGTCTGGCCCTTCTCGACGCGGTATTGCTTTCCGCCGGTCTTGACGATCGCGTACATGAGTGTTCCTACTCGGTGGGGTTCTCGGCCGCGGGAGCGGCCTCCGCCGTGGCAGCGGAACGGCGCCGTCCGCCTCTGCGGCCGCGGCGCCGAGGCTTCGATTCTAGGGCATCGCCGTTCTCGGCGGTCTCGCCCGCCGTGGGCGAGCCGTTGGATGCGGCCTGCGAGCTCCCGGAGTGGGTGCTCTGCGACCTGGCCTCGGGCTCCGGGCCGCCGACGAGCGTGGCGCGCGCCGAGTTGCGCCCGGCCTCCTCGATCCGCACGAGGCGCTTGTCCCCGATGAACCGCCCGCCGCCGGTGACCGAGACGATGTAGCCGTCGATCTTGGCGACGGCGTCATCGACGTTGTACATGTGCGGCTCGACGATCGTCACGAGCACCTCCTCGCCCTCCTGGAAGGGCACCGCGCGCTCGCGGACCTCCTCGACTGTGCCCTCCATGGTCACGGCGAAGTGGTCGAGCGGCAGGCTGTCGGTGCCCTCGAAGTGGAAGACCTTGCCGGTCGCCGCCTCGAGCTCGTGCAGCATGCGCGCGCCGAGACCCGTGAACTCCATGCTCACGAGCGGGTGCACCTGGACGAGGAACGCCTCCACCCCGCGCGGGGCGCGCGCGGCGAGCTCGCGCAGCTTGCGGTCGAGCTCGATCGCGACTGTCTCCTCGCTGAGGACGACGCCGTCGCCATCGCAGGTCGGGCAGGTGCGGGAGATGATCTCGCGCACTCCCTCGGTGACGTTCTGGCGCGTCATCTCGACGAGCCCCAGCTTCGAGATCTCGGCGGTGAAGGTCTTCGTGCGGTCCTGGTCCAGCGCGCCGCGCAGCACCTTCATGACGGCGTCGCGGTTGCGCGCCTTGGCCATGTCGATGAAGTCGATGACGATGATGCCGCCGATGTCGCGCAGGCGCAGCTGCCGCACGACCTCCTCGGCCGCCTCGAGGTTCGTCTTGGTGATCGTGTCCTCCAGGCGCGCCTGCTTGCCGCGCCCGACGAACGACCCGGAGTTCACGTCGAAGACGGTCAGCGCCTCGCCGTAGTCGACCATCAGGTAGCCGCCGCTGGGCAGGTCGACGCGGCGCGAGATCAGACCGTCGATGACCTCCTCGACGCCGGTCTCCTCGAACAGCGGCTTGGAGCCCTCCCACAGCTCGACGCGGTCGACGAGCTCGGGGGCGGTGCGGGTGAAGAACGAGACGAGCCGCTGGTACTGCTTCTCGTCGTCGACGACCGCGCGCTCGAAGTCCGCGCTGAAGATGTCGCGCACGACGCGCACCGAGAGGTCGGCATCCTGGAAGACGAGCGACGGCGCCGACTGCTGGGCGACGCGCTTGAGCAGCACCTCGTGGAGCTTGAACAGGTAGGGCAGCTCGCGCTCGAAGTCCTCGCGCCGCGCGCCGTGCGCGGCGGTGCGCACGATCGCGCCCCCACCCTTGAGCTCCAGGCCCTTGACGGCGCGCCGCAGCCGCTCGCGTTCCTTGTCCTCGAGGCGCTTGGAGACGCCGATGCCCTCGCCGGTCGGCGTGTAGACCATGTAGCGGCCCGCGATCGTCAGGTCCATCGACAGCCGCGCGCCCTTGGTCTTGAGCGGGTCCTTGACGACCTGCACGACGATCTCCTGACCGGGCTTGAGGATGTCGCTGATGCGCTTGCCGCCCTCCTGCCCACGGCCGCGCCGCGGGATGTCGACCCCGGGCAGCACGATCTCGTCGATGTGCAGGAAGCCGTTCTTCTCGAGGCCGATGTCGACGAACGCCGCCTCGAGGCCGTCGAGCACGTTGTCGACGCGCCCGAGGTAGATGTTGCCGACGATCGAGCGGCTTCCGCGCCGCTCGATGTACAGCTCGGCGACGCGGTAGCCCGCGCTCGGGTCCTTCTTGCGGGGGGCGCGAGCGCCTCCCTTGGGGGCCGGTGTGCCGGCCTGTTCGAGCAGCGCGACCCGGGTCTCCCAGGGGTCCACGCTGACGTGCACTTGCTTTTTCACTGGTGCGTCACTCGCTTCCGATTCAGAATGTGAGCACCCGTCCCTTGCTCGCCGCTGCGGCACGCCCCTGTGCGTAGATCGACTGCAGGAGCCCGATGGCCAGCATCGTCGCGATGATCGACGAGCCGCCGTAGCTCATGAGGGGCAGCGGGATGCCGGTGATCGGCATGATCCCGATGGTCATCCCGACGTTCACGAAGACCTGGAAGAGCAGCATCGCGACGATGCCGCCCGCGACGAGTGCGCCGTAGAGGTTCTTCGAGAGCGTGAGGATGCGCAGACAGCGCCAGATGAGCAGCGCATAGAGCGAGAGGACGAGTGCGGCTCCCGCGAAGCCCCACCGTTCGCCGACGACGGCGAACACGAAATCGGTGTGGTGCTCGGGGAGGAAGTTGTACTTCGTCTGCGTCGCGCGATCTCCTCGGCCGGTCTTCTCACCGGAGCCGATGGCGATGCGCGACTGGTTCTGCTGGTAGCCCGCCTTGTTGGCGGTCTTCGAAGGGTGCAGGAACGCCGTCAGGCGGTCCTTCTGATAGCCGTGCAGCACGCTGACGCCGGCTGCCGGCAGGACGACGAGGCCGAGCGTGATCGCCACGCAGGCGAGCGCGCCGAGCGCGGCGAAGTGCTGCCATGGCGCGCCGGCCACGAACAGGATCGTCAGCGTGATCGCGATGAAGACGAGTGCCGAACCGAGGTCCGGCTGCAGCATCACGAGCGCCGCCGGGACGAGGCCCAGCAGCAGCATCCGGGAGGTCGTGCGCCGGTCGGCCAGCCGTCGTGACGCGTCGACCATGAAGGCCGCGAGCGACACGACGAGCAGCACCTTCCCGAGCTCGGAGGCCTGGAAGGAGAAGAAGGGGAGGTCGATCGCGCGGCGTGATCCGCGGGCGACCGAGCCGAGCGCCATGACGGCGATGATCGAGGCGATCAGGAAACCGTACGTCGCATACTTGAGCTCGCGCAGGCGCGAATAGTCCAGGCGCCAGAGCAGTGCCGCAGCGGCGGCACCGACGGCGAAGTAGATCGCCTGCCGAGTCACGAAGTAGTGCGGGTCGCCGGGGATGTCGTCCGCGGTCGCGTCGGCGACCGTGATCAGCGAGCAGGCGATGAGGCCCAGGGCGGCGAGCAGCAGCACCGGGTCGAACGGCAGGTTCAGCCCGACGCTGCGCGGCACGGCGACCGTCTCGGTGCTGCCCGGCTGGATGGCGGTGCGCGCGCTCACTTGGTCTTCGACTTGCCGGGGCTGCAGGCGGCCTTCTGGCCGTACCAGCGGTTGAGCATCAGGCACGTGATCGGGGCGGCCGCCTGGGCGCCCCAGCCGCCGTCCTCGACGGTGGCGGCGATCACGATCGGGCGGGTCTTGTCGGGCACGAACGCCACGTACCACGACTGATCGGGGCGCGGAGGCCGCTGAGCGGTGCCGGTCTTGCCGAAGACCGGGTAGGCCGACTGGTTCCAGCCGCGGAAGACGTCGGCGGACGTGCCGTCCGCCATCGTCGCCATGTGGAGCCCGTCGAGGACCGCCTGACGGTCGCCCTGATTCATCGTCACGTGCCGCGCGGAGGGCGTGTCGATCTGCTGCAGCGGGCTGCCCGTGTCGTTCTCGACCGCGAGCCCGAGGTGCGGGCGCACGACCGTCCCGCCGTTCTCGAGCGCGGCGTAGGCGGTCGCCATCTGCAGCGGCGTCGCCTGCACGTCGCCCTGGCCGACCGCGAGCTGGATGTTGTCGCCGACCGACCACGGGCGCTTGTCCGAGTACAGGCAGTTGGGCGGGCACTGGGTGTGGTGCTTGTGCTCGTAGGCGATCTCCTTGGCGTTCTGCCGCGCGCGCCAGGCGCGGTCGGGGATCGTGCCGCCCGCCTCGCCGGGGATGTCGATCCCCGTCGGGTGGTCGAGGCCGAGCCTGCGCGCCCAAGTCTGGATCACGGGCCCGAGCGGGTTGGCCTCGCTGCCGAGCCGGTAGAAGAAGACGTCCGAGGAGATCTGGATCGCGCGACGCAGGCTGACGACGCCGTTGGCAACCTTGCCCGCGTTGTAGAACTTCTGCGTTCCGGCGCTGAACACGCCCGTGTCGTCGACAGGCGTGTCGGGGGTGATGATGCCCTTCTGCAGCGCGGCGATCGCCGTGATCGGCTTGAAGGTCGAGCCGGTCGGGTAGGCGCCGGCGATCGCGCGGTTGAAGTCCGGCGCGCCGGCCTTGGGGCCGAAGATTGCGTTGTACCTGGCCTGCGTGATCGGCCGCGCCAGGACGCTCGGGTCGAATGTCGGGAACGAGCCCATCGCCAGCACGCGGCCGTTGCGCGGGTCCATCGCGACGAACGCGCCGGCCGTGCCGGTGCCCGAGCCGATGACGTTCGCCATCGCCGTCTGCCCCGTCTTCTGCAGGCCGAGGTCGAGCGAGGTGCGCAGCTGGTCGCCGGGGCGCGGCTGGCGCGCGAGCCGCGAACTCTTGGCGCGCCCGGAGGCGTCGACGGTGATCGTCTGGACGCCGTCGGCGCCGCGCAGATAGCGGTCGTAGGCGTGCTCGAGGCCGCCCTGCCCGACGATCGCGCCCTGGTGCACGCCGCGGAACGCCTGGGTGCCGAGCTGCTGCGGGCTGATCTGCCCGACGGTGCCGAGCAGCTGCGCGGCGGTCGAGCCGAGCGGGTAGCGGCGCAGGTAGACGCGCTCGACGGCGATGCCGGGGAAGTCGCGCTGGCGCTCGAGCAGGTAGTCGCGGACGGTCGCCGGCACGTCGACCTTGACGCGCACGTTCGCATACGGCAGCACCGCGAGCTGCTGGATCACGTTGTCCTGCACGTGCTGCGGCGCGACGCCCAGCGCGCCGGCCAGGCGCGCGAAGCGGACCTTCAGCTCGGGTGTCGTCGGCGGCGGAATGGGGACCGCGGGGCCACGGTGCCCCTTGGGGCGCCGCGAGCGCTGGGTCATCTGCTGGCCCCACGTGGCGGCGGCGTCGCGCTCGCTGGCGGGCAGGCGCCGCGGATCGAGCTGGATCACCGTCGCGGGGCGGTTCTCGACGATCGGCGTGCCGTTGCGGTCGACGATCGACCCGCGCGGGGCGGGGACGGCGATCGTCCGCACGCGGTTGTCGAGCGCCTGCTGGCGGTACTGGTCGCCGGACAGCACCTGCAGGTACCAGAGGCGCAGGAACACGATCGCGAAGAGCGCGAACGCGATGCCGCCGAGGATCGCGACCCGCAGCGCGAGCTGCGGCGTCGTCGGCGTGCCTGCGCGGCCGGGGCTGCCCGCGGGCTCGATCATGCGCGACTCAGCGGCGAGAGTCCGCCCGTCGTGTAGGCCCGCCGGCGGCGCCGGCGCGGATCCTCGGGCAGCGCGGGCAACAGCCAGCGGCGCACCAGCGAGTAGACCGGGAACGCGATCAGGGCGTTGATCCCGACGGTCAGCACGATCTGCCAGACGAGGTCGATGTCCATCGGCACGTCGTGGCCCAGCAGGAACTGCATCAGCGCGAAGCCGAACTGCGCGAGGAGCGTGGCCGCGACGCCGACGGCGATCGGGACGGCGGCCCCCTGCGGGTCGCGCAGCTCGCGCAGGCGCCCGGCGCCGTAGCCGATCGTCAGGAGGATCAGCGAGGACATGCCGACCGTCTGCACCAGCGCGAGGTCTAGGAAGAGCCCGACGGCGAAGCCGAACGCCGCCCCCGGCAGCGAGCCGGCGAGCAGGCCGGCGGCCGCGACCACGAGCGGCGTGAGATCCGCGTTCGCGCCGAAGACCTTCAGCTGCGAGATCGCCGCGATCTGGACGAGCACGGTCACGATGCCGAGCACGGCCAGCCGCCAGCTCAGTGAGCGCACGTCGGCCGTCATCCGCGGTTCCCGTTCACGCGGTTGGTCAGGACCTGCACGAACTCCAGGCGCTGGAGGTCGGCATAGGGGTCGACATGGATCTGCTGGGTGTCCGTACCCGCGTCGTCCACACGCGTCACGACCCCGACGGGGATGCCGGGCGGGTAGAGCGACTCGTACTTGTCCGAGCTCGACGTGGTCCCCGCGGTGACGATCGCGTCGCCCTTGTTGATGCGGAAGCGGCGCAGGGTGTCGATCAACCGCAGGTCGCGCGGGCCGCCCGCGCCCGTCTGCACGATGCCCAGCGCGCCGTTGCGGCTGACGCGCGAGGTGACGGCGCTCGAGCTGTCGGTGATCAGCGTGATGACGGCCGAGTCCGACGCGACGAACGTGACCTGGCCGATCAGCCCGTCGCCGGTGACCACCGGCTGGCCGACGCGGACGCCGTCGCCGCTGCCGATGTCGACGCTGATCGTCGAATACCAGATCGTCGGCGATCCCCCGATGACGCGGGCCGTGACCGGCTTGGTGCCCTGGAGGCCCTTCGTCTGGTCGAGCCCGACGAGCTTCTGCAGCTCGGTGTTCATGCGCACGGCGTCGGTGCCGGCGATCGCGGCGCGGCGCAGGACGGCGTTCTGCTTCTGCAGGCCGGAGACCTCGCTCTTGGCGTTGATCGTGTCGCCGAACCACCCGAAGAGGTCGCGCACGGGCTTGAGCGCCCGGCTGGCGCCCTCCTGGATGGGAGAGACGACCTGCAGGACGCCGCGCTGAACGCTGTGGAGCCCGCCGCCCTGCGACTCACCGAAGTATGCGGTGAGCAAGAGCAGCGAGCAGGCGACGAGGAGCGCGAGGGCTACCCGGCGCCGGCGAACCGACTTGTCGTACACGTGAAGTTCTCCGAGAGGGGCATGGTGGGGTTCGCGCGGGCGGGGAGGGCGGGCCTAATACCGCCGGCGGCGATTCCTCGTGTTGCGGTTGGAGCGATGGATGACCTCGAACTCCTCGAGCGAGCGACCGGATCCGACGGCCACGCAGGTCAGCGGGGATTCCGCCAGGTGCGCGGGCATCTGGGTCTCCTCGCGAAGGCGCTCATCGAGGCCCTGAAGAAGTGATCCACCGCCGGCGAGCATGATGCCGCGATCCATGATGTCGGATGCGAGCTCCGGAGGTGTCCGGTCCAGCGTCTCCTTGACGGCGTCGATGATCTGGGCGAGCGGCTCCTCGAGCGCCTGGCGGATCTCCTCGCTGGTCAGGACGACCGTCTTCGGAAGCCCGCTGACCATGTCGCGACCGCGGATCTCGGCCTGGAGCTCGTCCTCCATGGGGTGGGCGGAGCCGATCTCGAGCTTGACCTCCTCGGCGGTCTGCTGACCGATGAGGAGCTTGTACTCGCGCTTGGCGTAGTTGATGATCGCCTCGTCGAGCTCATCGCCGCCGATGCGGATCGACTGCGAGACGACGATCCCGCCGAGCGAGATCACCGCGACCTCGCTCGTCCCGCCGCCGATGTCGACGATCATCGAGCCGGTCGGCTCGCCGACGGGGAGACCGGCGCCGATCGCCGCCGCCATCGGCTCCTCGATCAGGTAGGCCTGGCGCGCGCCGGCCGACAGGCAGGCCTCCTCGACTGCGCGCTTCTCGACGCCGGTGACGCCCGAGGGCACGCAGACGACGACGCGCGGATGCGCCCAGCGGTTCTGGTGGACCTTCTGGATGAAGTGGCGGAGCATCTCCTCCGTCACGTCGAAGTCGGCGATCACGCCGTCCTTCAGCGGGCGGATCGCCTGGATCGTGCCGGGCGTGCGGCCGAGCATGCGCTTGGCCTCGATCCCCACGGCATGAACCTCGCCCGAGCGCGAGTCGATCGCGACCACGCTCGGCTCGGACAGCACGATGCCGCGCCCGCGCACGTAGACGAGCGTGTTGGCGGTGCCCAAGTCGACGGCCATGTCGCGGCCGCCCATGCCAGTCAGGTAGCTGAAAACACCCATAGGACGCGAGTGATGCGGCTCACCGTCCGGCTGGCGCCCGGCGGGCGGGCGCGGGAGGGCCGCATCGCGTACCAGTGTAGCGGCGGGCGGAGCCTCAAAACGGTCGCACGAGCCCTTGCACGAGCGACCGCAGCGCCGGGACGGGCAGCCCGACGACGTTCAGGTAGTCGCCCTCGATGCCCTCGATCAGCGCACCGCCGCGCTGCTGGATCGCATAACCACCGGCGCGGCCCCGCCATTCGCCGGTCGCCACGTACTCCGCGACCTGGCCGGGATCGAGCGACGCGAAGGTCACGAGCGTGCGGTCGGTGCGCTCCAGGACGCGGCCATCGGGGACGGCGACAGCGAGCGCGCCGAGCACCTCGTGGGTCGCCCCGGCGAGGTCGGCGATGAACCCACGAGCCTGCGCGGCATCAACGGGCTTGCCGTAGACGCGGCCGCCCATCGCCACGACCGTGTCGCAGGCGAGCACGACGGCACGACCACGCTCGCGCGCGCTGAGGGCCCTGCGCCCGGCGACCGCCTTGCGCCGCGCATTCTCGGCGGCGAGGACGAACGGCTCCCCCACCTCGAGCTCGTCGACATGCGTCGGGCGCACCTCGAACTCCAACCCCAGCTGCTCCAGGATCGCCCGCCGCTGCGGCGAGGCCGAAGCCAGCACCAGCAACAACGAGGAGTCCCAGGAAAACGGAGTCACCGAGAACCGGAAGCCAAGTGGAGCGAAGCGGTCAAGAGCGACCGGAGGGAGCGTTCCGGCTCAAAGGGCGGGCAGGGATGCCCGCCGACGACTCCCGGGTCCGCGAGAGCGACGCGGCCGCGTCACCCAGCCAACTCCGGGAAGAACAGGGCGGCCTCGCGCGCCGCGGACTCGGGCGCGTCGCTCCCGTGGACCATGTTCGAGCCGATCTCAAGCGCGAAATCGCCGCGGATCGACCCCGGCGCTGCCTCGAGCGGGTTCGTGGCGCCGATCACCTGGCGGGCGGCGACGACGGCCTCGTGGCCCTCGAGCACCATCGCAACGAGCGGGCCGCTGGTGATGAACTCGACGAGCTCGCCGAAGAAGGGACGCTCGACGTGCTCGGCATAGTGCTGCTCGGCGAGCTCGCGCGAGGCGCTCATGTACTTGAGCGCGACGAGCCGCAGGCCCTTGCGCTCGAAGCGGGCGATGATCTCACCGGTGAGGTTGCGCGCGAACGCGTCCGGCTTGACCAGGATCAGGGTCCGGTCCATGAGGAGTCTCCGTGTAGATTCAGTGGAAAGGGTCGTGATGCGGGATTTCGGATGCGAAATCGCGACTTCTCGACCCTAATGCTGCGTGGACGGCGGCGCCTCGTGCCAGGGCGCGTCGTCGTGCTCGTGTGCCACGAGCGTGTGGTCCCCGGCGGAGGGCTCGTCCAGCACGGCGGGATCATCCTCGAAACCGGCGTGGGCCGGATCCTCGGCCTCCTCGTCGCGCCGGCGCCGACGCCGCGCGGGCGTGACGCCGGGGATCTCGGCTTCGCAGTAGGGGCACAGCAGCCAGTCGGGATCGAGCGGCTTGGCGCACGTCCCGCAGGTGTCGCGCAGCTTGCGCATGCAGTGCGGGCAGCGCAGGAAGTCCCTACCGGCCGGGGCGTCGCAGTGCGGGCACAGCTGGTAGTCGGCGGACAGCAGTCGCGCCTCGGCGGCCTGCATCTCGAGCTCGCGCTCCTTGACGTCCTCCAGGTACTCCGGAGGCCGCACGATCATGTAGACGATCGTCCCCAGAAACGGGAAGATGATCGCCGCCAGCGTCGCCGAGGCGACCAGCAGGCCGTCGTCCACGCGCCTGCGCGCGTCGGCGAACGTGTACCAGACGAGCGCCAGCCACATGACCACGATGCCGAGCAGCACGAGCTCGGCCGCCGTGTTCAGGGTGTTGTTCGTGATGCCGAATATGGCAGGGGTGATCGTCATCGGTCCGCGTGCAGGGTAGAGCACCGTTCGCCGCCGTCCGCCGTCTCCCTGCCTGATTCCGGCCCGGCCACAGCGATCGTCCTACAGGAAGGCGCGTCCGAACAGGTAGCCGATCGCGAAGAAGACGAGGATCACGAGCGCCACGATGACGGCCACCGCGATGACCATCGTGAGGACCGACGGGCCGTTGTCGTTCACAGCGTCGACCTCCTCTCAGCGCCATCCGGGCGCAGCAGATCGGCGATCAGGTAGAGCGAGCCGGTCGCCAGCGCGACACCCTCAGGGCCGGCTGCGCGCCGCGCCGCGGCGAGCGCGGCATGCGGGCTCGGGACGACGGTCGCGAAGCCAGCGCCGCGGCCGTCGATCTGGCGCGTCAGCGATTCGAGCGTCGCCGGTGACAGCGCGCGCGGGTTCCGGGCGGCGGTCAGCACGACCCCGTCGCAGAGCGGCAGCAACGCGCCGAGCATCTGCGCAGCGTCCTTGTCCTCGAGCACCGACAGGCACGCCACGAGCCGGCGCCCGTCCAGGAAGCCCTCGAGCGCCTCGGCGAGCGCGCGCATGCCGTCGGGGTTGTGAGCCCCGTCGAAGACGGTGACCGGGTCCGTGCCGACGACCTCGAAGCGGCCCGGGACGATCGTCGCAGCGGCGGCCGCCGCGACGCGCCGCGCGTCCAGCGCACCGAGGAACGCGTGCGCGGC
Organism: uncultured Solirubrobacteraceae bacterium; assembly: GCA_963809525.1. GTDB lineage: Bacteria > Actinomycetota > Thermoleophilia > Solirubrobacterales > Solirubrobacteraceae > F1-60-MAGs163. Next base: position 459,938 of record CAWEJY010000008.1, read on the forward strand.
AGCGGCGGCGAGCGCGAAGTTGCGCCGCTGGAACGGGCCGCGCGCGAGCACCTCCACCCCCGGATCCGAGGGGGCCACGACCAGCCGCGCGCCGCGCTCCTCGCAGACCTGGGCGGCGACCGCGAGCGCATCGGGATGCAGCCCCGCGCCGACGACGAGCGTGCCGTGCGGGCGCACGACGGCGACCTTCTCGGCGGCGATGTCGGCGATCGTCGGGCCCAGCCAGCGCGTGTGCTCGAGGCCGATGTTCGTCAGCACCTGGACCTCGGACGGGATGACGTTCGTCGCGTCGTAGCGGCCGCCGAGACCGGCCTCGATCACCGCCGCCTGCACACCCTCGCGCGCGAGCTCGTCGTAGGCCGCCGCGGTCAGCGCCTCGAACTGCGTGACGGGCTCGTCCTCGGGTGAGCTGCGATTCACGGCGCCCGTCGCACGGGCGGCGCGCGCCACCGCGGTCGCGAAGTCCCGCTCGGCGATGTCGTGGCCGCGCACCTGAACGCGCTCGGCGAAGGAGACGAGATGCGGCGAGAGGTAGGCGCCGGTCGGCACGTCGTGGCGCTCGAGGATCGCGGCGATCATCCGCACCGTCGAGGACTTGCCGTTCGAGCCGACGACGTGGATCGAACGAAAGCGCTCCTGCGGGCTGCCCAGGACCGTCATCAGCCGGCGCATGCGCTCCAGCCCGAACTTCATGCCGAACACCTCGAGCGAGAGCAGCCAGCGCTCGGCGTCGGCGACCGTCCAGTCGCGGTCGGGAATCGGCAGCTGATCGGGCATCGCCATCACGCGGTCACAGCGTCGCGAGCTCGGCGCGCAGGCGCTCGAGCTTCTCGCGCTCGGTTTCGACGAGAGCTGGCGGCGCCTTCGCCACGAAGCCGGCGTTGCCGAGCTTGCCCTCCGCGCGGGCGATCTCCCCCTCGAGCTCGCGCCGGCGCGCGTCGCGCTTGGCCACCTCGGCCTGCGGGTCGACGACCTCGGAGGCCAGCAGCTCGATCGCACCACCGGGCACCGGGATGCTTGCCGCGGCCTCGTCGCCGGATGCCGCGCCGGCCTCGAGGTCCAGCCGCGCCAGGCGCGCGACCAGCGGCGCGGTCTGCAGGTAGCCCTCGGCGCTGAGCCGCGCCGGCAGGCGCGTGCCGGGGGGCGCACCCGCGTCGCTGCGCCACGAGCGCACGGCCGTGACCGCGCCGATCACGGCGGCGATCCGGCGCTCCGCGTCCTCGTCGACGAGGGCGTCGTCGGGCACGGGCGCGCGGGCGCCGGCGAGCAGGCCCTCGGCCTGCGGGACCGAGGCCCACAGCTCCTCGGTGACGAACGGGATGAACGGATGGGCCAGCGCGAGCGTCTCGCGCAGCACGTGCAGCAGCGTCGCCGACAGGTCCGCGTCATAGTCGCGGCCCTTGACGAGCTCGAGGTACCAGTCGCACAGCTCGCCGTAGACGAAGTCGTAGAGCCCGAGCGTGGCCTTGGCGAAGTCGAACTCGTCGAGGCGCCGCTGGGTGTCGGAGACGATCCGCTGCAGGCGCGAGAGGATCCAGCGGTCCTCGACCGTCGTGGGCCGCGGGCCGGCGGGCGCGTCGGGGCTGACGTTGAGCAGCACGAAGCGCGAGGCGTTGAAGAGCTTGTTCGCGAGCGCCTGCCCCTGCTCCACCTTCTCGTTGGAGTAGCGGACGTCCTGCGTGGAGGACATCGCCAGCAGCCCGAAGCGCACCGCGTCGGCCCCGTGGCGGTCGATCTCCTGCAGCGGGTCGATCCCCGTGCCCAGCGACTTGCTCATGCGCCGCCCGTCGGGCGCCTGGATGACGGAGTGGACGTAGACGTCGGTGAAGGGCACGTCGCCGGCGAAGCGCAGGCCCATCATCACCATGCGCGCGACCCACAGGAAGAGGATGTCGCGGGCGGTCGACAGCACGTCGGTCGGGTAGAACGCCCGCAGCTCCCGGGTGTCCTCGGGCCAGCCGAGTGTCGCGAACGGCCACAGCGCCGAGCTGAACCAGGTGTCGAGGACGTCGGGGTCGCGGGTCCACCCCTCTCCCTCGGGCGCCTCCATCCCCACGTACGTCTCCTCGTCGCGGTACCACACGGGGAGCTGGTGACCCCACCACAGCTGGCGGCTGATGCACCACGGGCGGATGTTCTCCAGCCAGTCGATGTAGCGCCGCGACTGGCTCTCCGGATGGATGCGCACGCGCCCGCTCGTGACCGCGTCGATCGCGGGCGGAGCGAGCTGGTCCATGTTCATGAACCACTGCAGCGAGATCAGCGGCTCGATCCGCTCGCCCGAGCGGTGCGAGTAGGGCACGGTGTGCGTGTAGGGCTCCTCGGCGCGGATCAGTCCCTGTCTGCGCAGCTCGGCGACGACGGCCTCCCGCGCGGCCTCGACGCCGAGCCCCGCGTAGGTGCCGGCCTGGGGCGTCATGCGCCCGTCCTCGCCGATCACGACGATCTCGCCCAGCCCGTGCCGGCGCCCGATCTCGAAGTCGTTGGGGTCGTGGCCCGGGGTGATCTTCAGGCAGCCGGTGCCGAAGTCCGTCTTGACGTAGTCGTCACCGATGATCGGCAGCTCGCGCCCGACCAGCGGCAGGATCACCGTGCGCCCGACCAGGTGCGCGAAGCGCTCGTCGCCCGGGTTCACCGCGACCGCGGTGTCGGCGAGCATCGTCTCGGGGCGGACCGTCGCGACGACGACCTCGCCCGAGCCGTCGGCCAGCGGGTAGGCGATCGAGTAGAGCGTGTCGGTGACCTCGCGGTCCTCGACCTCCAGGTCGGAGATCGCCGAGCGGCTGCCCGGGTCCCAGTTGACCATGTAGTTGTCGCGGTAGATCAGGCCGTCGGCGTAGAGGTCGACGAAGACCTTCAGCACGGCATGGTGGTAGCCCTCGTCGAGTGTGAAGCGCTCGCGATCGTAGTCGCACGAGGCGCCCAGGCGCTTGAACTGCTCGATGATCGTCCCGCCGTACTCGGCCTGCCAGCGCCAGACCCGTTCGATGAAGGCCTCGCGACCGATCTCCTCGCGCGTCGTGCCGTCCTCGACGAGCCGCTTCTCGACCTGCTTCTGGGTCGCGATGCCCGCGTGATCGGTGCCGAGGATCCACTCGCTGCGCTTGTCGCGCATCCGGTGATGGCGGATCAGGACGTCCTGGATCGCGCCGTTCAGCGCGTGGCCCATGTGCAGCGCGCCGGTGACGTTCGGCGGCGGGATCGCGATCGAGTAGTTCTCGGCCGCGGTGCCCTCCGGCTCGGCGTGGAAGAGCCCGCTGGCGAGCCAGCGCTCCATGATCCGGGGCTCGGCCTCGGCGGGCTCGAAACGGGTCTTGCTCGTCAGGTCGGACACGGGCCGGTGAGTGTACGGCGGAGCCGCACCGGCCGGCCGTCTACTTCTTGGGCTTCTTGCTCTTCAGGCCCGGCACCGGAAACGGCGCCGCGGTGCTCGCGAGGTCGCGACCCAGCGCGATGTGGTCGAAGCGGCGCGCGATGTCGACGAGCTCGCTGCGCTCCCTGGGGCTCATCCGGTGCGGCAGGCCGCGCGAGTCCCTGAGGATCCGGGTGACGCGCGCGCGGTCGGCCTGCTCCAGGCGCTGCCAGTGGTCGTAGAGCACCTGGATGGCCGCCAGCACGAGCAGCCACGGGACCGCGCGGAAGCGGCGGGCGAGGGCCATGGGTGGCGGGCTAGCCCGCCGCGGCCTCCTGCTCGGTCTCCTCGTCGTCGACCGCCTCGGTGACGAGCGTCGGCGGGTTGCCGTTCTCGACCGTCTCCTTCGTCACGACGCACTTCTTCACGTCGCGGCGCGAGGGCAGCTCGAACTGGACCTCGAGCAGGATCTCCTCGAGGATCGAGCGCAGGCCGCGCGCGCCGGTCTCGCGCTCGAGCGCCTTGTCGGCGATCGAGTTCAGCGAGTCCTCGGAGAACACGAGCTCGATGCCGTCGAAGTTGAAGAACTTCTGGAACTGCTTGGTGAGCGCGTTGCGCGGCTCGGTGAGGATCGAGATGAGGTCCTCGCGCGTGAGCTGGTTGACTGCGCTCATCACCGGCAGGCGGCCGATGAACTCGGGGATCAGGCCGTAGTTGACGAGATCCTCGGGCAGGCACTTGGCGAACACCTTGCCGGTGTCCTTCTGGGCCTTCGTCTCGATCGTCGCGCCGAACCCGACGCCCTTGTTGCCGATCCGCCGCTCGATCACCTGGTCGAGGTTCGCGAACGCCCCGCCGCAGATGAACAGGATGTTCGTCGTGTCGATCGTCAGGAACTCCTGGTGGGGGTGCTTGCGCCCGCCCTGCGGAGGCACGCTGGCGGTGGTGCCCTCGAGGATCTTCAGGAGCGCCTGCTGGACGCCCTCGCCGGAGACGTCGCGCGTGATCGACGGGTTGTCGGCCTTGCGCGCGATCTTGTCGACCTCGTCGATGTAGATGATCCCGGTCTCGGCCTTCTTGACGTCGTAGTCGGCCGCCTGGATGAGCTTCAGGAGGATGTTCTCGACGTCCTCGCCGACGTAGCCGGCCTCGGTCAGCGCCGTGGCGTCGGCGATCGCGAACGGGACGTTGAGGATGCGCGCGAGCGTCTGCGCGAGCAGCGTCTTGCCGCAGCCGGTCGGGCCGAGCAGCAGGATGTTCGACTTCTGCAGCTCGATCTCCTGATCGGCCGTCTGCGCCATCTGCACGCGCTTGTAGTGGTTGTAGACGGCGACCGACAGCGAGCGCTTGGCGGACTCCTGCCCGACGACGTACTCGTCGAGGACGCTGTAGATCTCCTTCGGGCGCGGCAGGTTCTCGAGGTCGAACGACGGCGGCGCCGTCAGCTCCTCATCGATGATCTCGTTGCAGAGGTCGATGCACTCGTCGCAGATGTAGACGCCGGGTCCCGCGATCAGCTTCTTGACCTGGCGCTGGGACTTCCCGCAGAAGCTGCACAGCAGCTGCTCATTTGAATCGGTCGGACGAGCCATCTCTCTCCCAGGAAGCTCCCTCGCCGTTCCCAGCTAGTGCTGGGTGATGACGCGGTCGATGATGCCGTATTCGGTCGCCTCTTCGGACGACATGAAGTAGTCGCGCTCGGTGTCCTGGCGGACCTTGTCGTAGTCCTGACCGGTGTGCTTGGCGAGGATCTTGTCGAGGCGCTGGCGCACGTCGATGATCTCCTTGGCGTGGATCTCGATGTCCGTCGCCTGCCCCTGGAACCCGGAGGAGACCTGGTGGATCAGGATCTTCGCGTTGGGGAGCGCCATGCGCTTGCCCTCCGCGCCGCCGGCCAGCAGCAGCGCACCCATCGACATCGCGATGCCGACGCAGATCGTCTGCACCTGCGGCTTGATGAACTGCATCGTGTCGTAGATCGCCAGGCCCGAGTAGACCGAGCCACCCGGCGAGTTGATGTAGATCGAGATGTCCTTGTCGGGATCCTGCGACTCGAGATGCAGCAGCTGCGCGACGATCAGGTTCGCGATCTGGTCGTCCACGGGCGTCCCGAGGAAGATGATCCGCTCGTTGAGGAGGCGGCTGTAGATGTCGAAGGCGCGCTCGCCTCGCGACGTCTGCTCCACCACCATGGGGACAAGGGGGCTCATGGTCTCCGCTCTATTTCGGTCGCTGCGCGCTATTCCTTCCGGCGGCAAGAACGCAGCCGGAACCGACGGGGCGAAGCGTAGCAACGGCCGGTGCCCGGCCCGACGGGGTTTCTAACCCGTCGTGGAGGTCCCGCGCAGCGCCCTGGACGGATGTTCGGTGCGGCTACTCGGCGGGCACTTCGTCCGCGCCGGCCGCCTCATCGGCTGCCGGCTCGGCGGGAACGGCGGTGGCGTGCTCGACGAGCAGGTCGAGCGCTGCCCGCTGGGCGAGATCGTCGCGCAGGTCGTCGAGCCGGCCGGCCTTCTCGAGCTCCGAGCGGAGCTTCTCCGGCGTGGAGTCCTCGCGCGCCGCGGACGCCTGGAGCGCGTCGAGAACGTCGCCGTCGGACGGGCTGATCTGCTCGGCCTCGACGATCGCGGCCAGGACCGCCTCGCGACGCAGCGTCTGCGCGGCGTCGTCGCGGCTCTCCTCGAGCAGATCCTCCTCGGTGCGCCCGGAGATCTGGAAGTACATGTCGCGGTTGATGCCCTGGTGCTCGAGCTGGTGGAGCATCCGGTCGAGCAGCTCGCGGGCGCGCGCCTCGACGAGCGCGTCGGGGACATCGACCGTCGCGTGCGCGACGGCGGCGTCCAGGCAGGCCTCGCGGAACTCGCCCTCGGCGCGCTCGGCGTCCGTCTCGCGGATGCGGCCGGCCACGTCCTCGCGCAGCTCGTCGACCGTCTCGAAGCCGGCGGCCTCGTTGGCGAACGCGTCGTCGAGCTCGGGCAGCGCGCGGCGGCGCACCTCCTTGACGGTGATCTCGAACGTCGCGTCCTGCCCGGCGAGGTGCTCGGCCTGGTAGTCCTCGGGGAAGGTCACCTCGATCGTGCGCTCCTCGTCGGCGGAGGCGCCGGCCAGGCCCTCCTCGAAGCCCGGGATCAGGCGTCCCGAGCCGAGCTCGATCAGCTGGTCGGTTCCGGTGCCGCCCTCGAAGGGCTCGTCGCCCAGGCGGCCCGTGTAGTCCATGACGACGAAGTCGCCCTCGGCGGCCGGCTCGGCCACGGTCTCGAGCTTCGACATGCGTTCGCGCAGCTCGTCGATCTGCGCGGTGACGGCCTCCTCGTCGGCGACGGGCTCGCGCCGCGCGACCTCGAGCCCCTTGTAGGTGCCCAGCTGGGCGGTCGGGCGCACGCCGATCTCGAAGCTGAATGTCAGCGGCTCCCCCACCGCGGGCGGGTCGTCGAGCGAGACATCGGGGTCGCCGACCGTGTGCAGCGAGCCCGCGTCGACCGCCTCCATGTACCAGCGCCCGAGCGTCTGGCGGATCGTCTCGTCCAGCACGGTCTCGCGCCCCAGGCGCTGGGCGATCACCTGCGGCGGGACCTTGCCCTTGCGAAAGCCGGGCATCTTCATGTCGCGCCCGAGCGAGCGCGCGACGGCCTCCATCCGGCGCTCGAGCTCCGCGGCGGGAACCTCGACGTCGACGTGAACGCGTGACTCCGGGAGGTCCGTGACGGTGGCGCTGACGGCAGGTGCTGGCATCGCGCGCACGATAGCGTCCGTGTGTGGCCGCACACCGCCTCAGCGCGCTCACGCGCATGCGCGCCTGGATCGTCACCGGGCCGCTCGGTCACCTCTACGGCGGGCTGGTGGATTGGGTCGTGCTCCTCGCACGCGTCGCACGTGCGCGCGTGCGAGGAACCGATCCGTGGCTCAGCAGATGACGACCAGGTGGAACGGCCGGTCGGCGACGTCGCTGGGCCCGGTGCCGTCCGCGCCGCCGCCCTTGCGGGTGCGCACGAGGATCGTGTTTGCGTCCTGGGCCTGCACGGCGACCGCGCCGGCGTCGGTGATCGTCGTCTCCGTCGCCTGGTAGGCGCACCTGCTCACGTCCGGCGTGAACTTGACGGTGTAGTTGCCGTCGCTGGTGCGGGCGGCGCTCTCCGCGCCGCGCCCGGCCGCCAGGGTGCCGCCGGAGCTGACGGCGGCGAACAGGTTCTTGCCCTGGGCCGCGGCGACGATGTCGTCGGCGTTCTGGCCGTCGACGCGATCGGCGTTGAGGCCGTCGGCGACACCTGTGGCGTTCGTCGTGAACGGCTTGCCACTCGGATCGTGCGTCTCGATCCGGCCGCCGGTGTTTCCGGCGGTCACGAACTCGAACGCGAGCCCGGTGCTCAGGTCCTGCGCGCGGATGCACGGCTCGTTGCCGGCGGGCGTCCCGCCCGCGCCCGAGCGGCAGCCGTAGATGGCGCCGCCGCCGTTGTCCGACTTGTTGGACTGGCGCGTGCCGTAGGTCGAGGTGTTCGCGATGATCTGGGTCTCCTTCGTGAACGCCTGGCGCTGATCGTCGCTCGGGTTGCGCGCGCCACCGCGGACGGTTCTGCCGTCGTTTGCGCTCTGCGCGATCGCCAGCGGAGCGACGAGCAGGGCCACGAGGACCGCGGATGCCACGATCCACGGGCCGGTTGCGCCTTGACGGGACAGCATGCTGCGGATGCGGGTGCGCATCGTTCGCCTCCTTGCCTCGGGGTCTCGTGCCGCGGTACTACCCAGCGCAACAGCGACGTACGCCCGTGGTTGCGGTCCTGCGCCGACGCGGCGCACAGCCGCCCGACCGCCTGCGCCTGCAGGCGGTGTGTCAGCCGACGAGCTTCATGACCGGCCACTGTCCCGGGACGCCCTTGAGCTCGTGCGCGCCGCGCGGGTCGAAGCGCAGCCCCGATCCCACGACGGTGCCGTACGCCGTGCCGGACGCGTAGACCTCGTTGGGCCCGGCCAGCGCGGCGACGCGCGTGGCGATGTGGACCGCCATGCCGCCGACGTCGTCGCCGATCAGCTCGCACTCGCCGGTGTGCAGGCCCGCGCGGACGTCGACCCCGACGTCGCGCAGCGCGGCCAGGATCCCCAGCGCGCAGCGGTGAGCCAGGCTCGGCGCACCGGAGAAGGCGATCAGGAAGCCGTCCCCGAGGTGCTTGACCTCGCGCCCGTCGAAGCGGTCGATCTGCTGGCGGATCTCGGCGTCGTGGGCGGCGAGCACGTCGCGCCAGCGCTGATCGCCCAGGCGCGCCGCATGCCCGGTCGAGTCGACGATGTCCGTGACGAGGATCGTCAGCAGCGCGCGCTCGATCGTGCGCCGGCGCGTCCCGGTCAGGAACTCCTCGAACTCGGCGATGATCGCCGCGCTGTCGCCGACGCTCGGCAGGTTGTCGATCCCCTCGAGCTCGACGTAGCGCGCCCCCGGGATGCGTTCGGCCATGAACCGCGAGTGGCGCACGTCGACGGCGCGATCGCCGGAGCGATGGATGATCAGCGTCGGGACGCGCAGGTCGTCGAGGTCGGGGCGCGCGTCGTAGGTCGAGGTGCTGCGCCACAGGTTGCGCATCGCCCCCGGGCTGGAGGACAGGCGCGTCAGCCGTGCCAGCCACGAGCGCAACCGCTCGTCGTCGGCGCGCGAGGGCGCGAGCACTTCGAGCGGCGCGCCGCTTCCCCAGCCGACCATCGTCTCGTCGACCTCCTCGGGCATGCGCTCGCGATCGAAGTCCTCGGTCCAGTTGAGCGTCGTCGGCACGGCCGCATAGAGCGTGAGGGCGCGTACGCGCGCCGCGCGCTCGTGCGCGTAGCGGATCGCGAGCGGGCCGCCCCACATGTGGCCGTTGAGCACGACGCGGTCGCTGTGGGCCGCATCGAGGACCGCGTCCACGTCCGCGCACTCCGCGTCCAGGGTCAGCGGGCCGTCGACCGGGTCCGACAGCCCGACGCCGCGGCGATCCATGAGGATCACGCGCGCGAAGCCGGCGATGCGCTCGAAGTAGCGCGCCATCGACGGTTCCTCCCAGATGTGCTCGACGTGCGAGACGCCGCCGAGCAGGAACAGGATGTCGATCGGGCCCTCCCCGATCTCGACCCATGCGAGCGTGATCTCGCCGTTGCGCGCGTATCTGATCTCCGGGGCCACGAGCCATGGAGTATTCCGGCTGGGCATCGTTTCAGGAGTTGTTTACCCGGCGATCGGCAGGCTGGGCCGTCGATGCCCCGTCCCCGGACCGCTCCGCCGGCGCTGATCGCCACTGCCGTGACCCTGTCGCTGTCGGCGTGCGGTGGTGGCACGCCCGCCTCCACCCCGGCCCCTGCGCCGGCCCGATCGGGCGCCACCACGAGCGCCGCGAGCCCGGTCGCCGCGCGGCCGCCGGCCACGCTCCACGCGAGCCGGACGGGCCACATGCCTGCGCCGGTCCAGCTGCCGGCGGTGACGGCGCGCGGCGCCGGGGCGCTCGCGATCGGCGGGCTCGACGCCGGCGACGCCTCGGTCAGCTCGATCGTGCGCGTCGCCGGCGGCACGCCGCCGTGATCGGCCGGCTGCCCCGGCGCACTGCACGACGCGGCCGCGGCGACGATCGCCGGGGCGACTACTTCTTCGGCGGCGGCGACGCCGGCGCCGGCGAGCCACGCGATCCTGCGCATCCATCGCATCGGGCGCGACGCGGCCGGCCGGGCAGCTGCCGGTCGGCGCGTCGGACGTCACGGCCGCCAGCGATCGGCGGAACCGTCTACATCGTCGGCGGGTACACCGGGATCGTGCCGCTGCGCTCGATCGTCGCCTTCACGCCCGGCCGCGGGCGTCCGCGCGCGTCGGCGAGCCTGCCGCGGCCGCTGCGCTACGCCGCGGTCGCGGCAGTCGGCGGCGCCGTGCTGATCGCCGGCGGGACGTCGGGGACCGACGCGCGAGCGGGACGATCCTGCGCTTCGACCCGCGACCGGGCGCGTCCAGCGGATCGCGCTGCTGCCCGTCGCCGCTGACGCACGCCGCCGGCGCCGCGCTCGGCGGGCGCTTCTACGTGATCGGCGGGCGCGGCGCCGGGCTCGAGCACGCAGCGCGCCGACGATCCTGCGCGATCGACCCGGCCAGCGGCCGGATCACGCCACGCCGGCCGCCTCCCGGTCGGCGCTCTCCGACCTCGGCGCCGCGTCGCTGCGCGGGCCGGATCGTCGCGCTCGGCGGGCGCGACGCCTCCGGGCGGGTCCACGACGCGATCCTCGACGCTGACGGCCGGCTCATGAGCGCGCGCCGCCGATCGCGTCGCCGGGCTGGCCGCGGCCTCGCTCGCGGGCTGCTGGCGGCGGCTCGACCTCGGGCTCGGGCACAGCGACGACGCGGCGCGCCACCGCGCGACGGCCCGCCGCGCAGCCCCGGCTGCGGGCGCAGCGGCGTGCCTGCGCGCCGGCCGCGTGCCGCCGCTCGTCGACCGCAACAACGTCTACGCCGCCGACGCCGCGGGCAGGCTGAGCCCCGTCGTCCAGGGCGATCCGGCCCGCGTCTACGTCCCGAACTCGAAGTCGCGCACCGTCGACGTCATCTCGCAGCGCACCGCGCAAGGATCGTCGACCACTTCGCCGTCGGCGCGCTCCCGCAGCACGTCACGCCCGTCGTGGGACCTGCGCACGCTGTGGGTCACGAACGACCAGGGCAACAGCCTGACGCCGATCGACCCGCGCACCGGCCGGCCACGGCAAGCCCGGTGCCGGTGCTCGACCCCTACAACCTGTACTTCACGCCCGACGGGCGCCGCGCGATCGTCGTCGCCGAGGCCCACCGCGAGCTCGACTTCCGCAGCCCGCACACGATGCGGCTGCATGCACACGCTGCCGACGCCGCAGTGCCCCGGCATCGACCACATGGACTACACGCGCCGACGGCCGCCTCGCGCTCGTCTCGTGCGAGTTCGGCGGGCGGATGATCGTCGTCGACCTGCGTGCGCGAGCGCGTCGTCAGGACGATCGCCGCTGCGCGCCGCGGCGCGATGCCCCAGGACGTCAAGCTCTCCCCCGACGGGCGCACGTTCTACGTGGCGGACATGATGTCCGGCGGCGTCTGGCTGATCGACGCGCGGACGATGCGCAACGATCCGGCTGCAGCCGCACCGGGCACGGGCGCTCACGGCCTCTACCCGAGCCGCGACGCGAAGGACGCTCTACGTCTCCAACCGCGGCGAGGGCTCGGTCTCGCTGATCTCGCTTCCGCACGCGCAGGCCGATCCGCAAGTGGCGCATCCCGGGCGGCGGCAGCCCCGACATGGGCGGCGTGTCGGCGGACGGCCGGACGTGCTCTGGCTGACCGGTCGCTACAACGGCGAGCGTCTACGGCGATCAGCACCCGCACCGGCCGGCTGCTGCACAGCATCAAGGTCGGCGCACGGCCCGCACGGCATGGCCGTCTGGCCGCAGCCCGGCCGCTACTCGATCGGGCACACCGGCATCCTGCGCTGAGACGCCAGACGTCCGCCCGCCGCCGGTGGTGACTGTAGGCTCGCGGCCGTCGACTCTGGGGGAGCGCGCGGGTGTACGAGGACGCTGGGCACCGACGTACCAGCCGCGCCTTGACGGCGGCAGTGCTCGCCGCCCTGATCGCGCTGCTGATCGCGGCCGCGGCGCTCGCCGCCTCCGGCGACTCGGACACGGGGTACGGATCCAAGGGCATCGCGGTGATCCCCACCGGCAACGCCGGGCGCTCCAGCGGTGAGGCCGCGGTGATGCAGGGCGACAAGCTCGTCGTCGCCGGTCAGGCCGCGCAGAGCACGGGGGCCGGCACCGTCGGGCGCATCGCGCTGACGCGGCTGAACGCCGACGGCAGCCGCGACACGACGTTCGGGAGCACCGGCAGCGGCGGCGAGACGCTCACCGAAGCCGGGACCGGCGAGTCGCAGGCCTTCGGCCTTGCGCTCGCGCCGGGCAACAAGCTCGTCGTGGTCGGCTCGGCGGTCGACGGCGGCGTGACGAAGGTCGCCGTCGCCCGCTACATGCCCGACGGACAGCCGGACAGCGGCTTCGGCACGAACGGGCTCGTCCTGCTGCCTGAGGGCGCCGACGGGAACGCGAGCGGCCAGGGGGTGGTGGTGCAGCCCGACGGACAGGTCGTCGTCGCGGGCACGGCGGTCGACGGTGCCGTCAACAAGGGCTTCGTCGCGCGCCTGGACGCCGCCGGAGCGCCCGAGGCATGGGGCGGGCTGACAAGCGCCGGCACGGGAACCGATACCCGCTTCAACGCGCTTGCCGCCGTCGGCGACGGGTCCTACGTCGCCGCCGGTCAGGCCGCCGACGGCCCCTCGGTGAAGCTGCTGCTCACGCGGTTCGCTGGCGCCGACGGAGCGCGCACCGCCGGCTGGGGCCCGGGCGGCGACGGGTTCGCGCTCACCGCGCTGGGCGACGGCGGCAACACGAGCGCGAACGGCGTGGCTGTCGGCAGCGGGCGGATCGTCGCCGCCGGCAGCGCCAACGACGCCGGCGTCGTCAAGACGTTCGCCGCCGCGTTCACCGCCGCCGGCGGCCAGCCCGACGCGGGCTTCGGAAGCGGCGGTGCGGCGCTTACGGCGATCGGCACCGGCGGCACGTCCGCGGCCGACGCGGTCGCTGTGACTGCCGACGGCAGGGTCGTCGTCGGCGGCACCGCCACCAACGACGTCGCAGGGACCGCGCTGAGCCAGTTCGCCGTCGCGCGCTACGGGCCCGACGGCAGGCTCGACGCGACGTTCGCCCCCGCCTCGGCGCTGCCGGGCTCCGCGCTCGTGGCCGCGCCGGGCCAGCCGGCCACGGGCGACGCGCTGGCCGTGCAGCCGGACGGCAAGTACGTCGTCGCCGGGCGGGTCGGCGAGGGCGACGGCGAGACGCTCGCCGCCGCGCGCGTGTGCTCGAGCGGCGCGCAGGGCTGCGCAGGGAACGGCGCCGGCGGGAACGCCGGGGGCACGGACCAGGGCGGCGGCCAGCCGGCGTTCGAGTGCGGGCGCACCGTCACCTTCGGGATCATCGAGGCCCAGGGCTGCCTGAAGAAGAGCGGCACGAAGTACGAGGCGAGCGGGCGTCTCCTGGTCAACGGGCTCGTTCTGCAGCCTGAGGCCGGCTCGACGATCGTCCTCGACACGAGCGCGCGGCGCCTCTACGTCGACGGCCCGGGCAGCCGCGCCGGCCAGCTCAGCGCGCGACTGGGCTCGGTGACGATCTTCGAGAACCTGCCGCTCGACGTCCGGCTGCCCTCGCTCAGCGTCGACCGGGTCACGCTTCCGGACCTCGCGCTGTCCAAGCGTGGATCGATCTTCGGATTCCCCCTGACCGGCAGCGCCGACGCGAGCCTCGTGCGCTCCGGCATCCAGATCAGCGTCCAGGTCGGCCTGCCGAAGATTCTCGGCGGCGTCACCGGCCAGGTGCTCCTGAAGGCCGACATGCGCAACGGCTTCCGCCCCGACGGACTCAGCATCACCGCCCGCGAAGCGCTGCTGGGCCCGCTCGACGTCAAGGACCTCCTGATCCGCTACGACGCGACCGACAAGCTGTGGCAGGGCCAGGCGACCGTCTTCCTCGTCCCCTTCCCCTACGGCGCCCAGGGCGCCGTGGCGGTCCGCGACGGTGCGCTCAAGGGCCTGACCGCCGGCCTCGACGGCCTCAACGCCCCCGTCGGCCCGGGCGTCTTCCTGCAGCGGATCTCGTTCGGCATCGGCGTCGACCCGTTCACGATCATCGGCGGGGTGGGCTTCACCGCCGGGCCCGTGGTTGGGGGTATCTCGGCGGTGCGGGTCGACGGGAACTTCCGCCTCGAGTTCCCGGGGAACCCGTTCGCCCGGCTCACCGTCTCCACGAACGTCTTCTGCCAGACGGCGAAGTGCCCGCCCGGCGCGGAGCAGGCCGGCGGCGACGGCCTCCAGGTGGTGAACATCCCGCTGGCGGGCTTCAGCTTCTCCGCCGACACCGACGGGCAGCTCGCCTTCGAGGGCCACATCGGCTACGACGCCGGGATCGCCTCCCTGCAGGCGCAGGTCTCCGGCTGGGTCGACGGGCTCAAGGGCTTCAACGTCGAAGGCAACGGCACCGCCTGCGTCTTCGCCGTCGCCTGCGCCGGTGCCGAGGCGGTCGTCTCGAGCGAGGGTCTCGGTGCCTGCGGTTATGTGGTCGTCCTCGGCGTGCGCGTCGCCGTGGGGTTCGGCATCCGCTGGCCCGACGACGTCCGCGTGATGGCCGCGGTCTGCGACATCAGCGACTTCCGCGCCACGCATTCGAGCATCCGGACGAGCCCGCTCGCCGCCGCGCTCCCGCGCGGCGCCCTCACCGCCCAGACTGCCCCGCAGACGGTGCGCTTCAGCGGCGGGCGCGACTACGGGATCGTGCGCATCAGCGGGCAGGGCGCGCCGCCGGACGTCGTGGTCTCAGGCCCGGGCGGGGACACGATCGCCACGCCGGCCGATCCCTCGCCGGGTCTCAAGAGCGGGCGCTTCATGCTCTTCAAGGACGCCGCGGCGCATCAGACCATCGTCGTCATCGCCAGGCCCGGGACGAGCGACTGGACGATCACGCCGCAGCCGGACTCGGCGGCGATCGTCGGCGTCTCGACGGCCGACCCGCTGCCGCAGCCCGCGGTGACGGCGCACGTCAGCGGACGTGGCTACGAGCGCCACCTGAGCTACAGCGTGCGCCGCATCGACGGGCAGGTCGTGCGCTTCGCCGAGGTCGGCGGCGGCGTCGAGCACGTCCTTGGCCAGACGCGCGCCGCGCATGGCGTGATCGCCTTCTCACCGCGCGACGGCCGGGCGGGAACGCGCGGAATCATCGCTCAGGTGATCGAGAATGGCCTGCCGCGCCGGCAGCTGAAGGTCGCCAGCTACACGGCGCCCCCGCGCCGGGTCGCCGCGAAGCCCGGGCGGATCATCGCCCGCCGGCGCCCCCGCGCGCTGGCGGTCAGCTGGGGCTCGTCCACCCTCGCCGCCTCGTACCAGGTGCGCGTCCGGATGAGCGACGGCCGGCGTCTGCTCTTCACGACGAAGCCGGCGGCGCGCCGGATCCTCGTCCCATCCGTCAAGCCGACGGACACCGCGACGATCAGCGTCCGCGGCGTGACCGCCCAGCGGCGCCCGGGCGCCGCGCGCACGCTCACCGCCCGCGGCAAGCGACTGCGAAAGGCGAAGGCATGAGCCGCCGGATCGCACTCGCCGCGGCGCTGACGGCGCTGCTGGCGCTCCCCCCCGCCGCCCGGGCCGCCGATCCCGATCCCGTAGAGGGCCAGCCGGTGACCCGGTCGCTGGCGGTCTTCGACCCGCCGGTCCCGGCCCAGGTCACGATCGACTGGGGCGATGGGAAGACGGAGCTCGGCGTCCCGCTCGTGCGGCCCGACGGCAAGGGCGAGGTGACCGGCACGCACACCTACGCCAAGCTCGGCGGCTACCAGATCAAGGTCGCCGACAAGGCCAATGCGAACAACTACCAGACGCTGAACCTGAGGGTGGTCGATGCCCCGATCACCGCCGCCGGAACGTCGTTCACCGTCGCCACGGCGCCCGGCGGCGTCGTCGTCGCGACGATCGCCGACGGCAACGCGCTCGGCGTCCCCGAGAGCCTCAGGGCCGACATCGACTGGGGTGACGGCTCGCCGACGACACCTGGGACGATCACGCAGGTCCCCGGCCAGACGGCGCACTACCAGGTGAGCGGATCGCACACCTACCCCGACGCCCAGTCCTACCTCGTCGGCGTGGCGATCCGCAGCAGCGAAGGGGGTGACGCCAGCGCCGACGTGCAGTCCAGCGCCGATGGGAACAACGTGCCCGTCGCCAGCCCGGCGGGCCGCATCCTCCACCTTGGCCGCGGTGACGACCCCTCGCTGGCTGTCGA
The DNA here is from genome assembly GCA_963809525.1 of uncultured Solirubrobacteraceae bacterium. Classification (GTDB taxonomy): domain Bacteria; phylum Actinomycetota; class Thermoleophilia; order Solirubrobacterales; family Solirubrobacteraceae; genus F1-60-MAGs163. Next base: position 476,127 of record CAWEJY010000008.1, read on the forward strand.
CCCACAGGGAACCGCCCACGTCGTCTGGTCGACGCCGCACGCGGGCCGGACCGGCGACGACGTCGTCTATTGCCAGCTCCCGCGCGGCGCGACGAGCTGCGCCGTGCGCCGGCAGTTCACGGTCGACGCGCTGCAGCCGCCGGTGATCCTGCGCGACAACGCCGGCAACCTGCGCGTCGTCGTCTCCTACAACGGGCCGCTCCAGCTCGGCGGCGGCACGCTGATCATGAGCTCGGCCGACAACGGGGCGAGCTGGGGGTACCAGTTCGTCCCGATCAACACAGGCATCTTCCAGGGGGGCATCGTCGACGCGACGCTCGGGCAGAACGGCCGCGTGCTGTACGCGATCTTCGGCGACTTCGTTCCCGGGGACACGTCGCAGACCTTCGCCCAGATCGGCCTCGATCGGCCGATCGCGAACCGCGAGGACGATCCGGGCAGGATCGGCCCGCTGACCGGCGACCCCACCGCCGACAGGGCACTGCTGTTCTACAGCGTGCGCACGGTCGCCACGCTGCCCGACGGCCGCGTCGTCCTCGCCGGCTACGACACGCGCAGCGGGATGAAGACCCCGCGCAGCGCGATCCGCGTCGTCGCCGACGCGGACGACAACCCGGTCAGCACGCCGTGGACGCCGATCACCGGCGGAGCCGTGTTCAAGCTTGCGGCGTCACCGCGCGGGTCGGCGATGCTGACCTCCCCGAACTGCGAGCGGGGGCTCGCCGTCGCCCCCGTGCGCGGGCTGCGGCTGGGCCCGCCGCGACCGGTCGGCTCCGAGCGCTTCCTGGCCTGCAACGGGACCGGCGGCGACCTGTTCGTCGACAACGCGGGCGGGCGGCACGTCGTCTACGGCTCCGACGAGGACGGCTGCCAGGGCACGGGCCCGCACGAGAACGATCGCACGTGCCTGATCTACCGCCGCGCGCGCCCCGGCGGCGACTTCGGTCCCAAGACGACGATCTTCTCGGACAGGAATCCGTTCTTCTCGGGCGTGCGCGTCGGGACCGGTGCCGACGGGCTGGGCTGGATCTCCTGGCGCGAGCTGACCGACGCCGGCGGGCAGGTCGAGGTCACCCCGACGTTCACCTCCTCGGAGAAGGAGGTCGGCAAGAGCCTGATGGCGATGACGTTCGCGCCGAGCTCGGAGTGCGCGAAGCAGAGTCCTGTCAACGTCGGGATCAAGGTCTCCGGCCCGCTGCAGGACCGGCCTAAGATCGCAAGCGTCACCTGGTCGACGACCCCGGGGCTGCTGCCGCGCCGCCAGGTCGACTCGAGCGCGCCCTACGCGGTGAAGCTGAAAGTCGATCGCCGCCAGTTCTATGGACTCAGCTCGACGGGCGACATCGTCTTCTCGATGACCGCCCGCGCGACGGTGAAGTACCGGACCGGGGGCCGCACGGCGAAGACCGCGAAGCTCAGCCAGGTACTGTCCTTCTTCTGCGGGGTGCCGTTCAGCCGGGTACGCGGCTGAGGCGCAGCGCAGCTCAGGGCATGCCGCTCCGTGCGACACGGACCGTGGTCGCCGCCCTCGCTGCACCGGGGCCTCTTGCTGCCTGTGCGGCGGCGTTCGCGCCGAGCCCGCCCGGCACGCAGCCGATCAAGACGTCGTGCGGCCAGACGGTCTACGTGCACTACATCTTCGAGGGCAGCCCGCGGGTGTCGATCCAGTACACGACGCAGGTGGGCGCGGCGACCTGACGCGGCGCCGACGCCCTGGGCCCGAGTTGCCCCTCAACTCTCGACCAGCTCGGCCCAGCGAACCGAAAGCCCCGCAGGTGCGGGACTGCCTGAGGGGTGAGCGACGGGACTCGAACCCGCGACCGCCTGGACCACAACCAGGAGCTCTACCAGCTGAGCTACGCCCACCGTGCAGGCGCAAGTGTAGGGCTCCGGCGGCGGGGCCGGCGCGTGGTTCAGCGACGCGCTGGCAGGAGCGTGATCCTGATGCGCCGCGGCGCGGCGCCGGTGGTCCGGACCTCGACGACGATCGTCAGCCCGCGCGGCGCGCGCAGCAGCCTCGCCAGGGCGCGCGGCGCCAGGCGCAGGTGCACGAGCGTCGCCGACCCGCCCGCGATCGCGACGGATCGCGGCAGCCGCAGCCAGTCGAGATGCAGGCGCCCGCCGATGTCGATCAGCGCGAGGTGCGCGCGGCACGACCGCGCCGCCACCGGGCAGCGCAGCTGCAGAGCGGCCGAGCGGCTGGAGCGCGCGACCCGCAGCGTCCGGCGCGCCTCGCCGGCGCTCGCATGGTCGTCGCCGACCGCCCCCGTCGGGCGGCGGATCACTGCGCTGGGCTCGCTCACCGCGCCGGCACCGCCCAGGGCGTTCGACGCGTCGACGCGCAGGCGCAGCGTATGCCCGACGTCTGCGTCTCCCAGCGCGATACCGGCCTGCGTCGCGCCCGCGATCGCCGCGCAGTTCGCGCCGGTCGCATCACAGCGCTCCCAGCTGGGCGAGAGCGTGAGGGGCGCGGTCCCATCCCATGTGCCGATGTCGCCGGACAGCCTCCTGCCCGCAACGGGGTCGCCGGAGATGGAAGGAAGCGCACGCTCTTGCGGTGAGGCGTCGTATGCCGCCGTGTACGTGGTGTCGGTCAGCGACGCCACGTCGTGCGCGCGGGCCCCGCCGTCCGACCAGCGAGCGAACCGGTACGTCCGGCCGCCGGCCTCGGCGTCTGCGGCGGCCGCGATCGAGACGCGGGCGCCGCGGATCGCGCGGTAGGTCAGCGGCCCGGATCCGACCTGGTTGCTCCCGAGCGTCAGCGGCGCCCCCGGCGGGTCGCCGACGAGCGTCACGAGCACTGTGGCAGGCTGCAGGTCGACGCTCGTGCCGGCCTGGACGCCGTGGCTGTCGGTGGCGGTGAGTGTCAGTGTCAGGTACGACGGATACTCGTGCTCGGGTGCGACGAACGTCGCCTGGGGGCCCGTCCAGGATCCGACGTAGTGCACGTGGCAGTGGGACGGGTCGATGCTCGTGCAGTGGTGCAGCACGAGCGACCACTGCAGGCCGGTGGCGCCGATGTCGGCGCCGGCGACGTCCCTCGCCGATCCCACCGCGTCGATCTGGTCGCCGACGCTCCAACGGAGGTCTGACGTCGGCTGCTCGATCTCGACGGCCGGAGCGCCGACCGAGATCGTGATGCTGTCCGTCGAGGACGCGTTCGGGAAGGCGGGATTCGTCACGCGCAGGCGCACGATCAGCGTTCCCGCGGTCCCGTAGGTGAACGACGGCGTCGCGCCGGTGCTGTCGTCGTACTGCCCGTCGCCGTCCAGATCCCACGCATACGTGAGGCTCCCGCCGCTCGGATCGGTTGACGCGGAGCCGTCGAACTGCACCGTCATCCCGACCGGTCCGCTCGTGTGGTCGGCCTTGATGACCGCGGCCGGCGGCGTGTGCGCCGTCCAGCTGATGTGCTGCACGGTGCCGGTGCCGATGTCCGGATACACGAGATCCCCGCCGGGCATCGTCTGCAGATCGACCGGGTTCCCGGTCGACGTCGCGAACACCTGCGCCTGTGCCGGATCGGGGAGCCCGCCGGCTCCGGCTGGAAGGAAGAAGATGCACTGGCTCGCGTAGTTCGCGATGAAGAGTCCGGAGCCGTACGGGGCGGGGTAGCGATTCCCGGACACGAACGCGACGCCGCTGAAGGCCGAGCCGCTGTCGAGCGCGCAGCGGCCGAACGCGGGCCCGTGCTCCAGGGCCCAGTACGGCGCGGTCACCGTCCCGGGCGCTGCCGCGTAGAGCCCGGAGCAGATGCCGAGTCCGGCTCCGGCGTATCCCGGCTGGGCGATCGACTCCTCGACCCCTGCGAGGGATGGGCCGCCTTCGTAGCACGGCCAGCCGAAGTTGACGACCGGTCCGCCCGATGACGGGACGCGGTCGAGTTCCTCCCAGGTGTTCCAGCCGACGTCTCCGATCCAGATGTCGCCCGTGCCCGGGCGCAGCGCGAACCGGAACGGATTGCGCAGGCCGTAGGCGATGATGCGCCGCGCGTTCTCGTCAGGTCCCGTGGCCGGGTTCCCGGGCCAGGCCGCCCCCGTGTCAGGGTCGATGCGCACGATGGAGCCGTTGAGCCCCGTCGGGTCCGTCGTCGTGCGCAGATCCTGCGAGCGGAGCGCCCCGCCCTCGTCGGGCGGGTCGCCGCAGGGGTTGCCCACCTGGCCGTGGTCGACGACGTCGTACGACGCGCCGTCACCGCCGCTCGCGTACAGCGCGCCGTCCGAGCCGAAGCGCAGGTCGCCGACGGAATGGCTGGTGTATTGCTGGCACCAGCCGTCGAGGAGCACCTGCGGCGTTCCCTGGGCCAGATTCGTCGCCGGGTCGATCTTGACCTTCACGATTCTGCCGGTGACCAGGCATCCGTTCGTCGCGACGTCGACGCCCGCGCACTCGTCGACGGCATAGGGCGAGGTCGTCCCCCAGTGCGGCGCATTCCCGCCGGGGATCGCATCACGCGTGTAGAGGGCGTAGAGGTACGGCCGTGCCGGGAAGTCCGGGTCGACAGCCAGCCCGAGCAGCCCGCGGTCCCACTCGTTGAAGACCTCCGCACGGAGGTCGATCACCTGGGTCGGCGTCTTGTCCGACGGCGAGTCGTACTCCTGGATCGTGCCCTGCTTCTCGGCGACGAAGACCCGCGTATCCGGTGCCGGCGCGAAGCGCACCGCCGTCGGCAGATTCAGCCCCGAGAACATCGTCGTCGTCGCGAACCCGGCCGGCAGGATCGGCGCCGCTGCCGCCGCCGGCGCGAGCGCGGCGCCGGTGGCCGCCATCATGGCCAGCAGCAGCAGGCCACTCCCCCCTCTGTGCATCCGCGCCCCCCGGCTCAACAGTGCATCCGCGCCGGACGCTATCACCGGCGGGCCTGCCCGTCACGCTCGCTGTATGCGCTGAACGGTGGGACGGGCGCGCCGGGTGGTCAGGATCCGCCGCTCGCGCCGCGCGCCCAATAGCGGCTGGCGAGGTAGCGCGGGCCGCCCGCCAGCAGCCCGCGCAGCTCGCTCGACGAGAGGTCGAGCTCGACCTCGGCGGTGGCGCTCGTCGCGCGCGAGTCGCGCGCGACGCGCAGCAGCGCCGCGGGCACGCGACGCGCGATCGCGGGCCCGCTGCGGCGGCTGAGCAGGTGCTTGCACGCATACGCGGCGAGCCCCATGCCGTAGCCGTACATCTGCCGCGGAAGCTGTTCTTCTCCGCGGCGGTGGTGGTGCCAGACCACGGCCCGCGGCTCGATGGCCAGCCCGCGCCCGTCGAGCAGGACGCGAAGGAAGAAGTCGAGGTCCTCCCCGCCCATCGTCGGCGTTCCCGTGCCCAGCAGCTCGTCCATCCCGCCGAGCGCCTCGTAGGTCGCGCGATCGACGGCGAAGTTCGCGCCCGTCCCGAAGTGCCCGGCGCTGAACGGGTACATCGGGTCGTCGTCGCGGCGGTTGGCGCCCAGGTCGTAGACACGCTGGATCAGGAGCTCGGACCACCGCACCCGCGACTCGAAGTACAGCTGCGCCGGGGTCTCGAGCTCGACGGCGAACACCGGACCGCTGGCGCAGCCGACATGCGGCCCCCGGGTGAAGCCCGTGAGCAGGGCACCCAGCCACCCGGGCTCGATCCGCACGTCGTCATCGGTGAAGACCAGGAGGTCGCCGGCGGCCTCGCGCACGCCGCGGTTGCGCGCGCGGGAGAGGCCGGAACGCGGCTCGAGCACGTAGCGGACGCGCGGGTCGGCGAGCGCGTCGACGAGCGCGCGCGTCGCGTCGGTCGACGGCGCGTTGTCGACGACCACGACCTCGATGTTCTCGCGCTCCGAGGCGAGGATGCCGCCGAGTGCAACCGCGAGCAGCTCGGCCCGGTCGCGCGTGCACACGATCACGCTCGCCAGCCCGTCGGCGCGCTCGGGATGCGGGCCCGGTCGCGCGCATGGGGGGTCGTCGAGCGGCGCGAGGCCTTCCGGTCCGACCCGGGCTCCCGGCAGACCGTCGGCATGCAGATGGGCCGCCACGTACGGGCCGAGCTGGCGATCCACGGCTTCGGCGAGCCGCGCGGCGGAAAGGCGCCCGTCCTCGAGCGCGACGCGTACGAACCCGACAGGTGTTCCGTGGATGCGGATCAGCAGGTGCGCCCGCTCGAACGGCAGACCGCGTGCATCCGCAGGCGGGGCGAGATCCTCGATCGGGCCGGCGAGTTCCGCGGCGGCGACCCAGAGCGGCTCGAACCCGGCATCGCTCATGCCTCCAGCCCAACCGATGCGCGCCGGCCGGAGCGGCGCAGCAGCCGGAGGATCAGGACGGGGAAGCAGATCGCTGCGAGCACGTAGGTCGCGGTCACGGGCGTCCAGTCGCCGGTCCAGAGCAGGAGCTGCGCCGCGACGGCGTCCAGCGCGAGGCTGACGCCGACGACGAGCCCTGGCTCGCCGGCGCGCCGGCCGAGGGCCGCAGCGCCTGGGGCCAGGACGAAGAGAACGACCACCGCGGCGATGCGCGCAGGCGAGCTCACGTCGGCGGCGATCAGCGCGCAGGCGATCGGGCAGGCGGCGGCGGCGACCGCGAGCGTCCAGAAGGCCCAGCGCTCGCGCGCGGTGTCGTCGTCGCCGGCCGGCGGCTCGTGCATCGCCGGCACGCTAGCGACTCGCGCCGACGGCCGCGCGGCTCCGCTCAGGCGAGCCCGCGCAGCCCTTGCAGCGGGGCGCTCCGCGCCAGACCGGGCAGCAGCTGGACGCCCAGCACGCCGCGGTTGGTGCGCGGCCCGACGTTGAGGCGTGCGATCCGCAGCCAGTCGAGCGAGGCGGGGTCGTTCACGCGGTGCTCCGTGGTGAACGCCGCCTCCAGGCCGGCCGCGCGCAGCGCCTCGACCAGCTGCGCCGCCTGCCCGCCGCCCGGGTAGGCGAGCACGGCCGGCACCGGACCGAGCTCGCGACGGAGGTCGGCGACCGAGCCGAGCGCCTCCTCGCACGCCCGCTCGAGCGGGAGCCGGTTCAGGATCGGATGGGTCCGCGAGTGGGCGCCCATGGCCACGCCCTCGGCCTGCAGGCGCCGCAGGTCGTCCCAGCCCAGCACCCCGCTGTCGATCACGGGCGCGTGCAGCTGCGCGAAGACGCGCTCCAGCTCCGCCATCGCCTCGTCGTGTGGGGCCTCCCACACCCATTCGGTGATCGCGCGGCGCGCCCGGCGGCGGTTCTCCGCGGTCCGCAGCGCCAGGACCCCCGCAGCGCACGCGACCTCGCCGGCATCGGCGCTCGCAAGAGCCGCGTCGAGCCGGTCCCACCAGTAGACGCGCCCGGGCCGGTCCGGATAGCCCGTGGCGACGAACAGGGCGACCGGCACCCCCTGAGCGCGGAGGATCGGCCACGCCTGGTCGGCGAAGTCGCGGTAGGCGTCGTCGAAGGTGACCATCACCGCGCGCGGCGGGAGCGGGCGCTCGCCGCGGCGGGCGGCCAGCAGGTCGTCCAGCGAGACCAGCGGCCGGCGCGCGGCGAGGTACGCGATCTGCTCGGCGAAGCCCGCGGGCGTGGCGCTGGCGAGCTCCGGGGCCATCGCGGCGAGCGTGCGCGGATCGGCGATCCGGTGGTACATGAGCACCGCCAGCTCGGGTGCGCGCCGGCGGCGCTCGAGCGCGTCGAGCAGGCGCAGCGCGGCGGCGCTGTCGACGGCGCGCGACGCCAGCCCTGCGGCGGCGCGCCGCGCCGCTGCGACGGGTGGCTGGCGTGAATCCTGGGACATTGTGCGGTGGCGGCGCGCCGCCTGGCGGTGCGTTGCGGGGCGACGACTCTGCCACAGACCGGCGCGAGCGCGTACCTCGTGCCCTACTTTCGTGTACCTACGAAGTGCCCAGCGGCGTGCCGATCTATCACCTTGTGACACGACTGATTGCCACGGTCCTCGCGACCATGGTCGGCGCGGCCGCCCCCGCGGCCGCTGCTCCCGTTCGTCTCACCGCCGCGGCGAAGGGGTTCGTCGACAGCCAGGGGCAGCGCTGGCAGCCTGCCGGCTCGCGCCTCGACGGGACGCGGCGCGCCGCCGTGCGCTCTCCCGATGCGATCTACAGCACGCCCGCGCTGTACGAGACCGCTGCCCTGAAACCGCGGCATGCCAGGGTGCGCGTGCCCGCGCCGGGGCGCTACGCCGTGACGCTGTACCTGGTCGATCCCGGCCCGTCCGGGCGCGACGGCGTCCTGGCCGTTTCGAGCGCCGCGAGCGGCGGCACGCGGTTCACCCGGCGCGCCAGCGTGACTGTCCCCTCAGGCTCGGCGCAGACCGTTCCGACGCACGCCTCGTTCGAGGTGCCGCTGCCCGGGCGCACGCTCGATCTGCGCTTCCGCACGCTGCGCGGTCATCCGGCGGTGAGCGCGATCGAGGTCCAGTGGCTCGGTCCGGTGACAATGCCCCCGGTGCGCACCGTCTGGAGCGACACATTCGCCGGAGCGGCTGGGAGCGCGCCCGACAGCGCCCTGTGGCAGGTCCAGACCGGCTTCGGCTGGGGCGACGGCCAGCTGCAGACATACAGCGACGACCCGTCCAACATCGCGCTCAGCGGAGACGGCCGGCTGGTGATGACCACGCGTCACGATGCGGACGCCTACACCTCGGCGCGGATCCAGAGCGTCGCGACCTTCCCCCTGTCGCGCGCCGACATCTCCGCGCGGATCCAGGTGCCTGCGGGCCGCGGACTGTGGCCGGCGTTCTGGGCCAACGGCGTCCAGCCCCCGGTCTGGCCGTACTCCGGCGAGCTCGACATCATGGAGATGCTCGGGCAGACGCCGGGCGAACTGCACGGGTACGTCCACGGCCCGACAGCCGGACAGCCGGTCCGCAAGTACGAGAACGGTGCGATCCTCGACAGCCGGACCCCGCTGAGCGCCGCCCCGCACACCTATGAGATGCGCAGCGAACCGGGGGTCGTCGTCTTCCTGATGGACGGCGTCCCCTACGGCTCCGTCGCCAGAGCGGACATTCCGCGCGGCTCGCCGTGGCTGCTGGACCGGCCCTACAACCTGGTCCTGAACGTCGCGGTCGGCGGCTGGCCCGGGCCGCCTGACGGCTCGACGCCGTTCCCGTCACAGATGACGGTGGACGACGTGACCGTGCAGCGCTGAGCGCCTGAGCCGCGCGCGCCTCGGCGCGCCGCCGGCGCCCGAAGGGGTGGTTCGCGCGCCCGGCGGACGGGTGCTGGACGGATGATCGAGGGCGGTTCAGCGTGCGCCGAACGGCGTGCCGATAGGCCGCTTGATGTCGCTCGGCCGTCGCCTGCTGGCACCCCTCGCCGTCGCCGCACTGTGCGCGATCGCAGCGCCGTCCGCCGCGGCAGCCGCCGCGCCCCACGCGTGGTCGAGCGAGCGCGTCGCGGTCCAGCGCGGCACCTACGACGTGTCGGTCTCGATCGGCCGGCCGCCGCACGGGCCGCGCCAGCGCGTTCGCCTCGTCGTGGAGCACGCGCGCCCGCGAACCGTGGTGCTGGATCCCAGTCGCCGGCCGCGGCACGCGGCGGTCGCGATCCGCGCGAACGTCCTGGACGGCCGGCTGAACGTGCGCGTTGACGCCCGCTCGCGTGACCCGCGCCTGCGCGGATGGCATCCTGGCGTGCGCGCGACGCTGCACCGCATCACCCCGCGCCGATCCCGTTCGAACGCCGTGCAGGCGCCGGCCTCGCCCGCGTCCGGCACGCTCCCCGTGTCCGCGCCCGTGTCAGCACCGCCCTCACCTGCCGCACCGCCACCCGCGCCGGATCAGACCTCAGCGCAGGGTCCCGTGCCGGATCGGCTGGTCTGGTCGGACGAGTTCGACGGCGCGGCCGGGACGTCCCCCGACCCCTCGCGCTGGGACGCGATGGAGGGCGGCGGCGGCTGGGGCAACAACGAGCTCGAGAGCTACACCGGCCGCCCGCAGAACGTCTCGCTCGACGGGAACGGCACCCTGGCGATCACCGCGCGCCAGGAGACCTACAGCGGCCCGGACCACATCCAGCGCGCGTACACCTCGGCCCGGATCCAGACCAAGGGACACTTCTCGTTCACCTACGGGCGGCTCGAGGCGCGGATCAGGATCCCGGCGGGTCGCGGACTCTGGCCGGCATTCTGGGCGCTGGGTGACGACATCGACACCGCGGGCTGGCCGAACTGCGGCGAGATGGATGTGATGGAGTCGCTCGGCCAGACGCCCGCGCAGATCTCCGGGACCCTCCACGGACCCGTCGGTACCAGCAGCACCCAGTGGGGGAAGGGCGCAGCGTTCAACGCTCCGTCATCGCTGGCCACTGGCTTCCATGTCTACGGCGTGATCTGGGGACCGGACACGGTCGAGTGGACCGTCGACGGACAGGCGTATTCGCGGGTCACGCCGAGCGACCTCCCCGCCGGGGCGCGCTGGGTCTTCGACCACAACTTCCATCTCCTGCTGAACCTGGCCGTGGGCGGCGACTGGCCCGGCTCCCCGGATGCGTCGACGTCGTTCCCCGCCACGATGCTGGTCGACTGGGTTCGCGTCTACCAGTGAGCGCGCGCCGCGCGCGGCGCGCGTGCTACCCGAGCCAGCGGAACACGCGGGCGTCGCCGCGGCGGTAGACGAGCCGGTACGCGGGCGACGCCGTGAGCGCCGCGGTCAGCGCTTCGATCGACCCGGGCTCCACCAGCCCGTAGAGCTGCAGATAGGCCGCCTGGGAGGGACCGATGACGACGTAGTGCGCCGGCGCGGGGTGCGCGGCCTGCAGTCTGGTCAGGGTCGTCAGCTCGGCGGGCCCCCAGCGCTTCCCGCCGGCGTCGCCGTCCTCGAGCAGGTTGGGGCTGGTGGGGGACGTCAGCAGCGACATGCGCGCGTACCCGGCCGTCGCCCGCGCAGGCACGTTGGGCGCCGCATAGGTCAGCAGCGAGCCCGCCGGCGCATGCGACTCGACCCATGTCTGGGCGGCCACATCGTCGGGCGAGATGCGGTTGACCTTCTCGAGGCCGAAGTAGGCGAACAGGAAGCACGTGCCGACCGCGACGCTGGCGACGAGCAGCCGCACCGGCCGCAGCCGGCGCCGCGTCCGCAGGCCGGGCAGGACGGCCGACGCAGCCAGGAAGGCCAGCCACGGAAGGATCAGGAGGAACGCGCGGAAGGTCGCCTCGCCGCCGTAGCTCTGCAGCGGCAGCACGACGATCGGCGCGAGGATCAGCAGGACGAGCTCTATGTCCCAGTGGCCGGCGCGTGCGCGCCGCACCAGCCCCGCGAGCGCGAGCAGGACGAGCAGCAGGATGGTGAGCTGCGCCCCGCGGGCCACGAGCTCGGTGCCCGGCAGCGCCAGGCCGGGGATCGATCCGGTCGGCCGCGGCCGGTCCAGAGGGTTGAAGTCCAGGAGGTTGTAATGGTCGTTGAGGTACGGCCAGGCCGGCACGAGCCACAGGACCTCGGCGGCGATCATGCAGGCGGGGATCCACAGCGGCAGCCGTCGCGCGACGACGGCGAGCGCGAGTGCCGTGGCGATGATGATCATCGGGGTCAGCTGATGGCTCATGGTCGCCGCGACGAAGCAGATCGCGCCGAGGACCAGCGCCATGCGCCGGGTGATCCGGCTGTCGACGTCCACGGGCCGCTCGCGCGGCGGACCGGGACCGCTGATGCGCGTCGCCATACGGGCCTGGACCGATGCCAGCCACGCGCCGAGCTGCGTTCCGGGCTCTCGCGGCCGGGGAGCGAAGCGCAGGTAGAGCCCCGCGAGCGTCAGGAACATCAGGAACGCGAAGGCCTGCGGAGCGAGGTAGTCCTGACCGATCCAGTTGCCGAGCAGGAAGAGCCACACGCTCGTCCAGATCAGCGCCCGGTCGCGGGTCAGCCCGCGCAGCACGAACAGCAGGGCGGCGACGTCCAGCACGTTGAAGAACACCTGCGCCCAGGGCGCATAGTCGATCGCCGAGACCCCGGTCGCGCTGCTGAACCAGGCATTCAGCGCGAAGAACGCCGGCCAGTTGGCGTAGATGTCCAGGCTGCGCGCGGCCGCGCCGTGGTGAGCGATCAGGTCGACCACGCCCAGGTGCTTGTAGACCCAGGCGTAGCGCGGCTCGTCGTACAGGATCGCCGTCGTTCCGTGCAGCACGAGGACGAGGGCGAGCACGTAGAGGGCGGCGAACCGGACGCGCACGACGTCGCCGCTGACCGCCGCGGCGAAGCCCGCCGTCAGCAGGCCGAGGGAGACGTAGTAGGTGAACGGCAGGGCGTCGAGCAGGCCCAGGCCGGCGATCGCGCCGAGCCGCGCCCCGTGCAGCGCCGCGATCCAGCAGCCGATCGCCGCGGCGAGGACGAGCACGTGGGTCGCCGCGATCCGGGCCGGGATGGCGTGCTGCCCGACCCCGGCGTTCGCCTCCACGGCGCTCATGCTCGCGTGCGGTCGTCGCGCTGATCGCGGGCCAGCGCCGCTTCCATGGCGGTGAGCCTAGCTGCCGCAGCGGCGTCCAGGCGCCGCCGCGGGTCCGGCGGAGCGAGCACCTACGATCAGCGGATGCGCACTCGCCAGGACGTCCTGCACCGGGCGCGCAGACACCTGTCCGAGCCGCTCGTCCTGAGCGGCTACAGCGTGGTCGTGAGCACGGGCCTGGGCGGCGTGCTCGGCGTCGTGTTCTGGGCCGTGGCGGCACGGGCGTTCACGCCCTCGCAGGTCGGCACCGACGGTGTGCTGATCACCGTCATGATCACCCTGTCGAGCGTCTGCCAGCTCAACATGGGCAACGCTCTGCTGCGATTCCTGCCCCAGACCGGGCAGCGTGCGGCGCTGACGGTGCTGCGGGCCTACGGCATCGCGTCGCTGGCGGCCGTCGTCGGCAGCGTCGTGTTCGTCCTCGTGGCGCCGTCGATCTCGCAGTCGCTGGCGTTCCTGGCCGACAGCACGTGGCTCCCGTTCGCGTTCGTCGCCGCGGTGGTCCTGTGGGGCATCTTCGCGCTCGAGGACGCCGCGCTCACGGCGCTTCGCTGCGCGCCGTGGCTGCCCGCCGAGAACTCGGCGTTCGGGATCGCGAAGATCGCCGCCCTGCCGGTCGCCGTCGCCCTGGGGATCTCGAACGGGGTCTTCGTCTCGTGGGTCGTGCCGCTGCTCGTGATCGTCCCCGTGATGAACTGGCTGCTGTTCCGCCGGGCGATCGGCGCCCACCTCGCGGCGTCGCACGCCCCGCCGGAGCGCCGCTTCGAGCGCCGCGCGCTCGTGCGCTTCATCGCGACCGACTACCTCGGCTCCGTCTTCGGTCAGGCGACGATCACGCTGATCCCGCTCGTCGTCCTGCACGCGCTCGGAAGCCGGCTGACCGGGTTCTTCTACATCCCGTTCGCCGTGATCGGCGCGTTCGACTCGCTGTTCTACGGCGTGACGACCTCGCTCGTCGCCGAGGCCGCCCGCAACGAGCCGCGCCGTCGCGAGCTGACGCACCTCGTCGTGCGCCGGTTCCTCGCCTTGCACGTGCCGGCAGCGTTGCTGATCGCGGTGGCTGCGCCGCTCGTCCTGCTGCCGTTCGGCGCCGACTACGCCCACCAGGGGACGACGCTGCTGCGGCTGCTGGCGCTCGCCAGCTGCTGCCGCGCCATCGTCGTCCTGTACGCCGCCGTCTGCCGCGTCGAGGGCCGCAGCGGGCGCCTGGCGTTCGTCGAAGCGGCGCTGCTGGTGGTGCTCGTCCCGGGGACGGCGATCCTCGCGAACGCCCACGGACTGGACGGCGTCGGCGTCGCGTGGCTGTTCGGCAACGCGCTCGTCGCGCTGGCGGTCGCCACGCCGCTGCTGCGCTTCCTGCGCCGGGCCGAGCGCCCCCGGCTGGATTCGAACCAGCGACATCCGGCTTAGAAGGCCGGCGCTCTATCCAGCTGAGCTACGGGGGCGTGGCGGCAATGGTCGCACGCCGGGCCGTCGTCAGGCGCGTTCCGCGACCTGGCCGGCGATGCCGTTGAGGGCGCCGGCCAGCACGCTCTCGCGTACGCGATCGGCGACCGAGCCGTGCAGCAGCAGCCCGAGCTTGAAGCCCGGGTCGACGACGAGATGGTGGGTGACGATCGTCGCGCCGCCGTGCTCCTGGACCCGGAACGTGCCGCGCATCTCCTTGAGGTCACCGCCGGCGCGCGCCGCCTCGACTTCCGACTCGGGGTCGTAGGTGAACGCGATCTCGGTGTGCAGGACCCCGACGGGGGTCTTATGCGTGCAGTTCGCGCGCGTCGCGCGACCATCGCCGTCCTGCCCGGAGACGGCGACCGCGGCGAAGAAAGGGTGCCATCGCGGGTAGCCGGCGACGTCGGCGACGATCGCCCAGACCTGCTCGGGCGAGGCCTCGATCGTCCGTGACTTCTCGCCCTCGATCATCCGGCCCTCGAGCCTACACGTAGGCTTGCGCGGTGGCCGCCCATCACCTGGCCCAGGTCAACATCGCGCTCCCGCGCGAGCCGCTGGACGCCCCGCTGCTCGCCGATTTCGTCGCCGCGCTCGACCCGGTCAACGCCGCTGCGGACGGCGCGCCCGGGTTCTGCTGGCGTCTGCAGACCGAGGACGGCGATGCGACGGGCATCCGCGCGTTCGGCGACGACCGCCTGATCGTCAACCTGTCCGTCTGGGAGTCGGTGGAGGCGCTGCGCGCGTTCGTCAGCGGTGCGCAGCACCTCGCGGTGCTGCGGCGCCGGCGCACGTGGTTCGAGCGCATGGCCGAGTCGCATCTCGCGCTGTGGTGGGTGCCGGCCGGGCACGAGCCGCGAGTAAGGGAGGCCGAGCAGCGCCTGGCGCTGCTGCGCCGCGACGGTCCCTCCCCCGCCGCGTTCACGCTGCGCCGCCGCTTCCCGCCGCCGTCGTAGCCGTGATCAGGCCCCGCGGCCGGAGAGCGAGACCGCGAAGGCCTGGCCCGGATCGGTGTGCCAGCCGCGCAGCTGCAGGCCGGCGACCGCGAAGTCGCGCTCGAGGCGCCGGCGCGTGAACTTCGCGCTGACCTCCGTGCGCATCTCCTCGCGCGCCTCGAACCCGATCTCGAGGTCGAGGTCCGCCAGGCGCACGCGCATCGCCTCGCGCGCGCGCAGGCGCATCTCGATCCACTCGTGCTCGCGATCGAAGAACGCGACGTGCTCGAAGGCCTCTGGATCGAAGTCCGCGTTCAGCTCGCGATTCATGACATGCAGGACGTTGCGGTTGAACGCCGCGGTGATCCCGGCGCTGTCGTTGTAGGCAGCCTCGATCACAGCCGGATCCTTGACGAGGTCCGTGCCCAGGAGGAAGTGATCCTCCGGCCCGAGCAGCCCCGCGATGTCGCGCAGCAGGCGCCGGCGGCTGCCCGGCGTGAAGTTTCCGATCGTGCCGCCGAGCAGGGCGACGAGCCTGGGCCCCTCGTCGCTCGCCGGAACCCGCGGGAGGTGACGCTCGAAGTCCCCGACGACGCCGTGGACCATGAGGCCCGGGTAGTCCGCGACGAGCTCCGTCGCCGCCTCGCGCACGACGCGCTCGGAGACGTCCACAGGGACGTAGCGCAGATCCTCGGAGCCGGTCGCGGCGCCCATCGCATCCAGCAGTCGCCGCGCCTTCGCGGTCGATCCGGACCCGAGCTCGACGAGCTCGCGGGCCCCCGTCGCGGTGGCGATCGCCTCGGCCGAGGCGTCGAGGATCGCCGTCTCGGTGCGCGTCGGGTAGTACTCCGGCAGCTCGCAGATGGCATCGAACAGCGCGGAGCCGCGCGAGTCGTAGAAGTGCTTCGGGGGGATCTCCTTGAACGGCTTCGTGAGCCCGTCGAGGACGTCCTCGGCCAGGCGCCGCTCGGTGCCCTGCGCGAGGTGGACGTCGATGCGGATCGCCGGATCGTCTCCGGTGACCGCGTGCAAGGCGCTCATGCGTCCTCCGCCAGTCGCACGCCGGCGAAGATCTGCCGGCGCTGTGGGTGGTCCCAGTTCCTGAAGGTCGGTGAGGCCACGCGCGGCGCGGTCGCCCACGAGCCGCCGCGCAGCACCCTGTAGTCCCCGCCGAAGAAGACCTCCGAGTACTCCCTGTACGGGTGCGCGACGAAGCCGGGATAGCCACTGAAGCGGCTCGCCGTCCACTCCCACCCGTATCCGATCCCCTCGATCGTCTGCTGGTCCCAGGTCGCCGCCCGCTCCCACTCCTGCTCGGTGGGGAGTCGCGCGCCGTGCGCTCTGGCGAAGGCGTCGGCCTCGAACCAGGAGACGTGGAGGACCGGCGCGTCCGGATCGATCGGGGTGTACTCGCCGATGCGCCACTCGCGCCCGTCGTCCGTCCAGTTGCAGGGGGTGGGTGATGTCGTACTCCTGCTTCCAGGCCCAGGCCTCCTCCGACCACCACTCGCGGCGCTCGTAGCCGCCGCCCTCGGCGAACGACAGCCAGCTCGCGTTGGTGACCGGGGTGCGCGCGATCCGGAAGGCCGGCAGGTCGACGACGTGGCGCGGGCGCTCGTTGTCGTAGGCGAAGCCCTCGGGCCCGGCGCCGAGCACCGCGGGCCCCGCGGGCACGTCGAGCAGCTCGAGCCCCGCGCGCCCACCGCCCACGGGCTGCGGGCGCTCCAGCGGCGCGCGCCAGCCGGGCAGCCGCGCGAGGTTGATCGTCTGCAGCATCGTCTCCTGGTGCTGGAGCTCGTGGCGGATGACGAGCTCGTGCACGAGGCCGTCGCCCGCACCGAGCCGCACGGTGACCGCCGCCGAGCGCGCGCGCACGGCGGCGAGGTAGTCGCGCGCCTCGCCGGTGCGCAGGAACGGCAGGTCGCCGCGCTTGGCCCGCGGGGTCTCGAAGGCGTCGTAGAGCGCCGCGAGATCCTCGCGCAGCATCTCCTCGCCGCCGTAGCGGTGGACGATCCAGAGATCCTCGAAGGCGGCGATGTGACCCAGGTCCCAGACGAGCGGGCTCATCAGCGGCGAGTGCACGCGCTCGAGGTCCTCGGTCGAGATCCCTTCGACGAGCGCCATCGTGCGACCGCGCGCATCGTCGAGCGCCGTCAGCAGAGCGCCCTCCGACGTCGAGGCACCGCGGGATGTGGTCTGAGGCGACGGCATTCGCTCGGTGAGTCCTCGCTCGCAGCGCGACGTTACACCCCTCGCGGGGTCGTCCGGCTCCGTTCGAGCTGCGTGGCGCCCTCGCGCATAGCCGACGGCCTCGCGCTTCAAACCCACCTGGCTGCTCGGAGGGCGGACGTCAGTCAGCGGCCCGTGTCGCGCTTCCAGTCGCCAAAGGCGCGCAGCAGCTCGTCGCACGCCGCCGGCCCGATCGCGTCCTCGTGCAGCCTGCCGACCGCCGTCACCGTCTCGCGCAGCTGTTCGACGTACACGACGCAGGCGTCGCAGATCGCCAGATGCGCCTCGAAGCGCGCGGCGTCCTGCGGCGACAGCGCGCCCTCGAGGTGGTCGGTGACGAGCTCGACGAGCTCGCGGCAGGTGATGTCGTCGATCAGCACGCTCATGCCGCCGTCGCCATGTCGCCCATGAAGTAGCGCTCGAGCGCAGCCCGCACCTTCGCGCGGGCGCGGTGGAGCAGGACGCGCTGGTTGCCGGCACTGATCTGCAGCGCCTCGCAGACATCCTCGGCGTCCCAACCCTCGACATCGCGCAGCCGGATCACCGCGCGCTGGCTCTCGGGCAGCTCGTCGAGCGCCGCGTCGATGACCTCGAGCGTCTCACCGGCCAGCAGCCGTTCCTCCGGCCAGTCGCGCGGCGGCGCAGCCCAGTGGTAGGGCCACTCGCCGTCCTCGCGCGCGCGAAAGCGCGCGGGCTCCACGCTCGGCTCGCCGATCGCGGCGTCCGCTGTCGCCAGCGCCGAGAACGGGACGGTGCGCCCCTCCCGTGCGCCGCGCGTCCGGGCGCGGTTGGCGAGGATCCGCATGATCCACGTCTTCAGGCTCGAGCGCCCCTCGAAGCGGTCGATGCCCTGGATGACCGCCAGCCAGGTCTCCTGCACGACCTCCTCGGCGACGGCCGGCGTGCGCACGTAGAGCCGCGCGATCCGCAGCATCGACGCGTTGTAGCGGTCGACGAGCGTGACGAAGGCCTGCTCGTCGCCGGCACGCAGGCGCGCCACCAGCGCGGCGTCGTCGGCGGTCTGCTGAAAGGGCTCGCCGTTCACAGGGGTCGGTCGTCTGCGGGTGGTGGCGCTGGACCGCGCGGCATGTCGGAACCTAACGCCTCGCGCGCATCGCGCGAGCGGACGGGATGTCGGAGCGAGCCGGATCGCCACATCCTCCGGTCCGCCGGCGCGCCGCGACGTTACGGAGCGCTCAACTCCCACGCCTAGACTCACGCGCATGACACGCCGTGCCCTCGCCCTCTGCCTGCCCGTGCTGTCCGTGCTCGCACTCGCGAGCTGCGGCTCGAGCAACGCGACCGGCGTGACGACCGGCGTCTCGGGCACGACCGTCACGGGCCCGGGAGTCCAGACGACGCAGCCGCCCTGGAAGCCCGAGTACGCCCACATCCAGCAGCGCATGCGAACCCTCGGCCTGCCGCGGCCGGGGAGCGAGAAGTTCCACATCCATGAGCTGCTGCACATCTACAACGACGGGCTGCTCGTCGACGTGCCGGGCAACATCGGGATCGATGAGAGCCAGCACGTCGAGTCGGCGCTGCACACCCACGTCGATTCACCCGGCGTGATCCACATGGAGGCCGACAAGCCCTTCAGCGCCACACTCGGCGAGTTCTTCGCCGTCTGGGGCCTCGCGCTCGACCCCGATCACATCGGCGGCCTGACGGCCACGAAGGACAAGCCGCTGCACGTCTTCGTCAACGGCAAGCCGATCACCGACCCGGCCGCCCACGTGCTCAAGAAGAACGACAACATCGTGATCGCCTACGGGAGCATGGCCGGCGTCCCGCTGATCCCGGACACGACGCCGCTCGACAACGCGAACGGCACCGGCAAGACGCCGGGTCCGTGCTCGATCGGGACGGGCGCCAAGAAGCGCACGAAGTGCTTCGTCAACCAGAAGTAGTCCGCTACCCGGTGGCGCGGGTCAGCTCGCTCGCGCGCACCTGAGCCTCCGGCGTCGCCGCGCGCAGCGCGAGGCGGTTCCCCGACGGGTCGCTGACGGACACGGCGCCCTCGTGCGCGGCGTGTTGCAGCCCCGCGGCGTCGATCCGGGCCGTGACCTCGGCGAGCGCCGCGGCGTCGGGGAGCACGACCTCGAACTCGCGCAGACCGCGCGAGCCCGCCGGCGGCGCCGGTGCGTTCGCGCCGTTCCACGTGTTCAGGCCGAGGTGGTGGTGGTAGCCGCCGGCCGCGACGAACAGCGCGCCGGGGTAGCCGCGGACGGTCACGTCGAAGCCGAGCACGCCGCTGTAGAAGCGCTCCGCTGCGGCGAGGTCCGCGACGTTCAGGTGGACGTGACCGAGGATCGTGTCATCCGCCATACCGCTGTCCGGGCCGTCCGGCAGCTCGGCCATCACGGCGTCGAGATCGAGCGCGATCGTCGCCATCGCGATGTTCTCGCCCTCGTGGGTCCACTCCGCCCGCGGGCGGTCGCGGTAGAGCTCGATTCCGTTGCCCTCCGGATCGTTGAGGTACATCGCCTCGCTGACCAGGTGGTCGGATGCGCCGCTGAAGCGCTGCCCGGCGTCGACGACGCGCCGCACGGTGCGCGCGAGCTCCGCGCGGCTCGGTACGAGCAGCGCGAGATGGAACAGGCCGGTGGTGCGCGGCGGGCGCGGCGGGGCCTGGGTGTCGCCCACGAGCTCGACCAGCGGCGCCCCGGCGCGAGCGCCGAGACGCACGACGCCACCCTCGCGCTCGAGCGTGCGCAGCCCGATTACGCGCTCGTAGTAGTCCTGCATGCCGTCGAGGTCGCCGACGGTGAGGCGGATGCTGCCGAGTGCTGTCGCGGGATCGATGCTCATGTACCCTCGTCAAGTGGTTGCTTGCGCAACTATAACACGGTGCCCGCGATCGTTGCGATCAGCGCTCAGACGGCCTGCGGCTCACGCGCCGGGGCGGCGATCAGCTCGAACTCCGCCGGTTCGAGCGTCGCGGTGGCCGCGACGTACTCGCGCATGTAGCCCGGCCAGTTCGCGACGATCCTGCCGTCCTCGGTGCGGTACCACGAGTCGCAGCGCGTCCAGGCCGTCCCGGCGAAGCGTGCCTGCGTCTCACTGTCGCTGCGGGCCTCGACGTCCGGCCGCACGTCGATCGCCGCCGCGCCGCGGTCGCGCACGAGCTGCAGCGCCTGACGCAGGTACGCGGCCTGCGCCTCCAGGTAGACGATGATCGAGCCGCCCGAGGTGTTGGTGTTCGGCCCGTACATCACGAACATCGACGGGAAGCCGGGGACCGTGATGCCCAGATGGGCGTGCGGCCCGGCGGCCCAGGCATCGCGCAGGCTGCGCCCGCCCGCGCCCGAGATCTCCATCGGGAACATGAAGTCGTTCGTGCGAAACCCGGTGCCGTAGATGATGCAGTCGACCTCGTGCTCAACGCCGCCCGCGGTGACGACGCCCGTCGCACTGACCTCGGTGATCGCGTCCGTGACGAGCTCGACGTTCGGCCGCTGCAGCGCGGGCAGGAACGCGGAGCTGAACAGGATCCGCTTGCAGCCGAACGTGTAGTCCGGCCAGATCCGCCGGCGCAGCTCGGGATCCTTGACCTGCCAGCGCATGAACGCCGCCGATCGCGCCGCGCCGAGGCGCCCGAGCGTCGCGGGGTGACGGATCATCGACGTCAGCGACTCGCCGTACTCGAAGATGAAGCGCCGGCGGAACTCCTGGACGCCGGGGACGCGGCGGATCGCCGCCAGGACCGGGCGCGGGTAGGCCCGGTTGCGCCGCGGCAGGAACCAGTTCCCCGTGCGCTGGAAGACGACCAGCCGCGAGGCCTGCGCGGCGATCTCCGGGACGAACTGGACGGCGCTCGCGCCCGTTCCGATGACCGCCACGCGCCGGCCGCGCAGGTCGTAGTCGTGATCCCACTCGGCGGAGTGGAAGCTGTGCCCGGCGAAGCGCTCGAGGCCGGGGACGCGCGGGTAGGCGGGCTGATGGAGCTGGCCGGTCGCGAGGACGATCGCGTCGGCCTCGTGCACGTCGCCGGCCTGCGTCTCCACGTTCCAGCAGCTGTCCGCATCGTCCCAGCGGCACGCGATCACGCTGCTGTCCGGGACGACGAGCCGATCCACGCCGTAGTCGTGGGCGACCGCGTGCAGGTAGTCGAGGATCTCCTGCTGGGGCGAGCACAGCCGCGACCAGTCGCGGCGCTGGGCGAACGAGTAGGAGTACAGATGGCTCGGCACGTCGCAGGCCGCGCCGGGGTAGCTGTTGTGGAACCACGTCCCGCCCAGGTCGCCCGCTGCGTCGAGGATCGTGATGTCCCGGAAGCCGTGGCTCTGCAGCTCGATCGCCGCGGCGATCCCTCCGAAGCCCGCTCCGACGATCAGGATCCTGGGTTCATGCTGCTCTGACATCGTGTCAACCTACCGCCGCGAGGTGGTTCTCTGACGGGTTGGGCCGGTCGATTGCGTTGCTTTGCAGCCGCTCTCGCCGTTACGCTCGCGGCATCAGCGCTTCATGATCCGCCGCACGACCGAAGGGAACCACCATGCTCTTTGTCCTGGCCGCCGTCGTGATCGCCGCGTGGGTCTACCTCGCGGTCCTCGGCTTCCGCCTCAACCGTGAGGGGCTCGAGCGCGGCGCGCAGGAGGGTCAGACCCCGGCCGGCGGGTGACGCGCTGGGCGGCGGGCGCCGCGCTGTCGTAGGGTCGCCGCATGCGCGGCGCGATCGTCACGGGTGCGGGCACCGGCATCGGCGCGGCGTGCGCGAGCAGACTCGCGGCCGACGGGTTCGGCGTCGTGCTCTCGGGCCGGCGCCGTGAGCCGCTCGAGGCCGTCGCGGCGGGCCTGGGTCATGCCGTCGTCGTGCCGGGCGACGCCGGCGATCCCGCGCACGGGCCGGCGCTGGCAGCGGCGGCGCGCGAGGCGTTCGGCGGCCTCGACGCGCTGGTGCTGAGCGCCGGCATCGGGGATTCCGCGCCGGCGGGCGACGACACGCCCGAGGGCTGGGACCGCACGATCCGCACGAACCTCACCGGCGCGTTCCTCGTCGCCCGTCCGGCGCTGCCGCTGCTGGAGGTGCGCCGCGGGGCGCTCGTCGGGATCGCCTCCGTCAATGCGATGCGGACCGGGCCCGGGTGGGCGTCCTACTGCTCCTCGAAGGCCGGCCTCGTGATGCTCTGCCAGACGATCGCGGCCGACTACGGGCCGGCCGGCGTGCGCGCGAACGCGGTCTGCCCGGGCTGGGTGCGCACGCCGATGGGCGATGCGGACATGGACGGCCTCGCCGAACTGCGCGGCACCGACCGCGAGGGCGCCTACGCGCTCACGCACGCGAGCGTTCCGCTGCGGCGCCCGGCCGAGCCCGAGGAGGTCGCGGCCGTCGTCGCGTTCCTGCTCTCCGGCGAAGCCGCGTACGTGACCGGCACCGCGATCCCCGTCGACGGCGGCTCTGCGGTCGTCGACGTCTCGGCGACCGCCTGGGGCTAGTCGCGACGAACATCGGTCCTCCGGAGCGTCAGTTGAGCGGGGCGTAGCTCGGCGTGAGCGGCTCGATCGCGCACTGCGGCGTCGTCGCCGGGTCGGCCTGGCAGCCGTAGATGTTGTTGTCGTCGGCTTTCGCCCAGGTGATGCCCTGATCGCGCTCGTGGGCCTGTACGCACGGAGGCGAGACGGCGACCAGCGGTGACGGCGTGCCGGTGTAGTTGGACTGCTCGAAGCGCCGCGTGGTCTGGCACCCGCCGGGGTCGCCGACGCACGAGCGCAGCCGGTACACCCGCCCGTTCTCGAATGACGGCCACCCCAGGTGCGTGGAGGACAGCCCACCGCCGGGGGTGCTGTCCAGCCGGATGTGCCCGCCGCCGATCGTGTCGACCCGCAGGTCGTACGCGGGAGCCTCCTCGTGACCCTGGAAGCGCCAGCCGAAGCCGATGCGCGTGCCGTAGAGCTCGATCTGCAGCGGCGTCGACGCGCCCGAGCCGCGCGAGCCGCCCGGCTGGCGCTGCGAGGGGGAGCTGCCGGTGCCTACTGCGGCTGCGGCACGATCCGGATGTAGGGCTTGGGCTCCTCCCAGCCGTCCGGGTAGGTCTCCTTGGCCTCGTCGTTGGAGACCGAGCCCGCGATGATCACCTTCTCGCCCTGCTGCCAGTTGACCGGCGTCGCGACCTTGTGCTTCGCGGTGAGCTGGAGCGAGTCGATCACGCGCAGCACCTCGTCGAAGTTGCGGCCCGTCGTCATCGGGTAGACGAGGATCAGCTTGATCTTCTTGTCCGGCCCGATCACGAAGACGTTGCGGACCGTCTGGTTGTCGGCGGGGGTGCGGGCCTTGGGGTCGCCCTCGACGTCGGCGGAGAGCATCCCGTAGAGCTTGGCGACGTTGAAGTCGTGATCGCCGATGATCGGGTAGTTCGGGGCCGTGCCCTGCGTCTCCTCGATGTCCTTCGCCCAGCGCTCGTGGTCGTTCGTGGCGTCGATCGACAGGCCGATGATCTTCACGCCGCGGCGGTCGAACTCCGGCTTGGCGTTCGCCATGTAGCCCAGCTCGGTCGTGCAGACCGGCGTGAAGTCCTTGGGATGCGAGAACAGGACGCCCCAGGAATCGCCGAGCCACTCGTGGAAGTGGATGCGCCCCTCGGTCGTATCGGCCTCGAAATCAGGTGCGGTGTCGCCAAGCTGCAACGCCATCGTGTGTCCTCCAGAGTCGAATTCGGTGCTTCCCGGCAGAAACCCGTTATGCCGATCAGGAATAGCACATTACTGGGGTCGG
Organism: uncultured Solirubrobacteraceae bacterium; assembly: GCA_963809525.1. Classification (GTDB taxonomy): domain Bacteria; phylum Actinomycetota; class Thermoleophilia; order Solirubrobacterales; family Solirubrobacteraceae; genus F1-60-MAGs163. The sequence continues at coordinate 499,818 of CAWEJY010000008.1, forward strand.
GCGGCCGGCATGGCCGGCGGGCAGCATGGCCGCGCTCCTGCGGTGCTTGGCGTGCGACCGGACACCCGGGGCGCGACGGGTCGTCGCGCCCCGGCGCCGGCGGTCGTTCAGGCGGGCTTCGCGTACCCGCGCAGGCCGCCGAAGTCGACGAGCACGCATGCCTCGTCGCCCTCGGTCCATGCGTCGTGGCCGGGCGGCATGTTGAACGTCTCGCCCGGAACGTAGGTGTGCTCCGAGCCGTCGTCCATGCGGACCGTCATCCGCCCCGAGAGCACGTAGCCGACGTGGGCCACCTGGCAGCTGTCGGTTCCGGCCAGCGGCTTGACGTCGTTCGACCAGCGCCAACCGGGTTCGAACGTTCCCCGCCCGACGGGTCCCGTGTCGAGGTTGACGAGCTCGACCCTGCCGTTCGCCTTGAACTCGCGCACCTCGTCCGGCGCGTCGAAGGTCCTCGCTTCCAGACCAGTCATCTGGTCCTCCTCCCCCGCCGTCGCATCGCAGAGCCGCGAGCATCGCACCGCGGCGGGGGCGCGGTCAACCGCCGCGCGATGGGGCACGCTCAGCGCGCCGGGGCGGCGACGACCTGCGAACGCCGTGCCTGAGGAAGACTCCCCGCTACTGCTGCGCGCTGACGCTGCGCAGGATCCGCTGGAGCGCTTCGAGGTCGTCTGCGCCGAGCGCGCTGAGCGCCGGCGGCGGCGCGGCGAGGATGGCGTCGGCTCGTCGCGCCAGGTCCTTGCCCTTGCGCGTCGCCTCGACGATCTTGGCCCGGCCATCGGTGGGATGCGGGCGCCTGCGCACGAGGCCCTGGGATTCCAGGTCCGCGACGAGCACCGTCGCGTTGGGCGGATCGATGCCCAGCACTGCTGCGAGCTCGCCCATGGACATCGCCTGATGCGCCAGCCGCCGGACCGCCCGGGCGCGGCCGAAGCTCATGCCGACGGCCTCGGCGACCTTGCGCCGCCGCTGGTTGTCGAGCACGAGGTCGGACATGAGCAGCCAGACCTCGCGGGCGCTCGCCGATGCGGCGTCGCGGTTGGGAGCGTCGTCGGCGGCGCGTGCGTTCATCCCGCCACCAGCCTATGCCGCGAGGGCTTCCGGGTTGAGCTCGGCCGCCGTCCGGCGCGCCGACTCGTGGGCGCGCCGTGAGGTGGCCACGAGACCGAGTACGAGCACGGCGGCGCCACAGGCCGTGAGCATCCACCATGCCGGGTGGGTCGCCGACGACAGGTCCGCGTGCACCGAAGCGCCGGCATGGGAGGTCGCGATCGCTCCCACGAGGGCCACGCCGAGCGTCTGGCCGACCTGCCGCGACGTCGTGGCGATCGCCGAGGCGACCCCCGCCTGAGCGCGCGGCATCCCGGACACCGCGGCGTTCGTGATGGGCGCGTTGACGAACCCGAACCCGAGGCCGAAGAAGACGTACGCGGCGAACAGCTGCGCGAACGGCGTCGCCGGGTCGATGCCCGTCAGCGTCGCGCAGGCGATCAGCATGCAGACGCCGGCGATCACGAGCGGCAGGCGCGGGCCGCGGCGGCCGACCACGCGGCCCGACAGCGGGGACGCCACCACCGTCATGACGGCCATCGGCAGGACGGCGAGCCCGGACTGCAGCGGCGAGAGGCCGCGGCCCACCTGGAGGTACAGCGTGTTCAGGAAGAGGAACCCCCCGAAGGCCGCAAACGCCGCGACCGAGATGACGATCGACGAGGCGAACGGGGTCGACTGGAAGAACCGCAGGTCGATGAGCGGCTCATCCCGCCGGGGCTCGTAGAGAAGCAGGGTCACGAGCGCAGCCGCCGAGGCCGCGAGCGCGGCCAGGATGGCCGGCGAGGACCAGCCGCGGGCCGGGGCTTCGATGATGCCGAAGGTGAGGGTGGCCAGCAGCAGGATCACCATGACCTGACCGACGGGGTCGAAGCGGCGCGGCCGCGGCGCTCGCGACTCTGGGATGAAGCGGAGCGTCAGCGCGATCGCGGCGAGCCCGACGGGGAGGTTGAGCAGGAAGATCGACCGCCACCCCACGCCGGAGACGACCGCCCCTCCCACGATCGGCCCGAGCGCCATCGAGATGCCGAACACGGCACCCCAGACGCCGACGGCCTGCGCGCGCTCGCGCGGGTCGGTGAAGGTGTTCGTGATGATCGACATGGCAACCGGGTTCAGCATCGAGGCGCCCACGGCCTGGAGCACGCGGAACGCCACGAGCAGGCCGACGCTCGTCGCCAGGCTGCACAGGAGCGAGCTCACCGTGAACACGGCGAGACCGGCGACGAAGGTCCGCTTGCGGCCCAGCCGGTCCGCCATCGAGCCCGAGAACATCAGCAGGCTCGCCATCACGACGGTGTAGGCGGCGACCGTCCACTGCAGCCCGGAGATTCCGGCGTGCAGCTCCCGCCCGATCGACGGGAGGGCGACGTTCACGACGGTGATGTCCAGCCCGACGATGAACAGGCTCATGCAGCAGATGAGCAGGACGCCGATCCGCCGGTCGCGGCTGAGCTCATGGATGGCCGCCGCGGCGTGAGCCGGTGATGCGTCTCGATCAGATACTTTTATATTCATAATGATTATGAATCTATCAGGACTTTCTCTCCCGTGTCAAGGGCCCGGGCGGGACAGCCATCACGGCGCAGCCACGAGGGCGTACGCCCGCCGGAGCACCTCGAGGTCGGGCGGCTGCGGCACGATCCCGAAGGCCGGGTCGCCGCCGGAGAAGAAGAACTGCGCGCTTTCCGTCGGCAGGCAGAGCGGACCGAACGACAGGGCCGCAGCAGCCATCAGCACCGCACCTCGGGTCGGCCGGATCGCGCTCACGGCGCATCTCCCACCGCGGCGGGTCGGCGCGCGACATGGCGACTCAATCGGGGCGGCCGGATTCGAACCGGCGAAACCTCCGCGTCCCAAACGCGGCGCTCTAACCAGGCTGAGCTACGCCCCGAGGCGACGAACTGTACGCACCGCGTGGCAGTTCGAGCACACGAGCTCGCATTTCGCGATCTCCTCGAGGACCTGCCTGCGACTGCCGCGGCGCGCCAGATCGGACAGGTTGGCGTGCTTCTCCGTCCCCGGAAGCGCACGCTCCTGCTCCCGCCGCCGCGGTCCCCAGGTCCGGCGGCGGCACTTGGCGTCGTATGCCCGGCGGAACGTCTTGCGCCAGACCTGCCCGGCCGTCGCGCTCCGACCACCGGTGGAACCCGGACGTTCCCCGCAACCTCTCCCGCCCCTCCCCGTTCCAACAGGCGCACCCATTCCCAGGGCGCACACCAGGGGGACGGGCGGTTCCACCGGCCGGGGCGGCAGCGAACGCCCCGGCCGGCCGCTCGACATCGACGCTTGATCCGCCGCGCTGCAGGTAGCTTGGGGGTCATGGCCGACGTGCAGCCCCTGCGAGCCCTCCACTACGACCTCGCCGTCGTCGGCTCGCTGAACGCCGTGTGCTCGCCACCGTACGACGTGATCGATCCCGATCAGCGGGCCGCGCTCGCAGCGCGCTCGCCGCACAACGTCGTCGGCATCGACCTGCCCGAGCCCGCGACACCCGGCGGCGACCCGTACGCGCACGCCGCGGAACTGCTCGCGCGCTGGCAGGCCGAGGGCGCGGTCGTCCGCGACGCGGAGCCCGCGCTCTGGGTGCTCACCCAGGAGTACACGGGGCCCGACGGGGCGCGGCGCACCCGCAGCGGGTTCTTCGCGCGGGTCGGCGTGACCGAGTACGGCCCCGGGCGCATCCGCCCACATGAGCGCACCCACCCCGGGCCCAAGGAGGATCGCCTGCGACTCACGCGCGCGACGCGCGCCAATCTGTCCCCGATCTTCTCGCTCTACGACGACCCCTCGGGCGCGGCGTGGCGCGCCCTCGAACCGGTCACTCACACGCCGCCCTACGCAGCCCTCGAGGACGACGGGACCGTCAGCCGCCTGTGGCGCGTCGCCGACCCGGCGGTGATCGAGGCCGTGGGCGCCGCGCTCAGCCCCGCGGAGCTGCTGATCGCCGACGGCCACCACCGCTACGAGACCGCACGGGTCTATGCCGAGGAGATCGGCGGCGAGGGCGAGCACCGCCACGTCCTGCAGTACCTGGTGTCGCTCGAGGATCCCGGCCTCACGGTCTTCCCCACGCACCGGCTCGTCGACGGGCTCAAGGACGACCCGGCCCGTCAGCAGGCGCTCGCGGCCACGCTGCGCGAGCATTTCGACATCGAGGAGCTCGAGGACGTCGCCGAGCTCGCCCCCCCGGACGGCGCCGGGCCCCTGCAGCTCGGCTACATCGACGCCCACCTCCAGCGGCCGTTCCGCCTGACGCTGAAGGACCAGGCGATCGCCGACCGCGCGCTCGCGGACTTCCCCGAGCCCTACCGCCGCCTGGACACGGCGGTGCTCGAGGCGCTGATCCTCACCGGGCCGCTGGGCCTAAGCGAGGACGACATCTCGCACTTCCGCGGGCTGGGCTACTCACGCAGCGACGACGAGGCGCTCGAGCTCATCCGCACGGGCACCTACGACGTCGCCTTCTTCCTGCGCGGCACGCCCGTGAGCCAGATTCGCGAGATCGCCGCCGCCGGCGTGAACATGCCCCCGAAGTCAACGTTCTTCACACCGAAGGTCCCCACGGGCCTGCTCTTCAACCCCTTGTCATAATCGAATGATCATGAAGGCCACAGCCAGTCGCGACGCAGGGTTCCGTCACACCGTCAAGGTGCGCCAGCACGAGATCACGACCGACGAGACGACCGACGTCGGCGGCGGAGACGAGGGGCCCAGCCCGCTCGAGCTGCTCGCCGCCAGCCTCGCCGGCTGCGTCGCAGTCACGATGGAGATGTACGCGGCGCGCAAGGGGTGGGACATCGGCGGCGTCGAGGTCGAGGTCGAGTTCACCCCCGGTGAGCGCGGCTGCCCGACGAAGTTCGACCTGGTCACCCGCCTGCCCGACAGCCTCTCCGACGAGCAGGTCGACCGCCTCACCGTCATCGCTGCGAAGTGCCCTGTGCACCGCACGCTCGAGGGTGAGGTCATGTTCGACGAGCGTGTCGAACGCGTCTCGCTCGCGAGCTGAGCTCGCGGCCACGCTGGCGCCCGTCCTCCTCGATCCCGCGGAGGCTGCGGCGCTCGACGTCCACGGTCGCATCGATGCGGCCGTCCTGGTGCCGCTCTACCTACACGACGAAGGCAACGTCGGGGTCGTCCTGACCAAGCGCCGCGACGACCTGCGCCGCCATGCCGGGGAGATCTCGTTTCCGGGAGGCCGCCAGGACGACGACGAGAGCGACCTGCGCGACACCGCGCTGCGTGAGGCGCACGAGGAGATCGGCCTTCCGGCCGACGCGGTCGAGCTGATCGGCGCGCTGCAGCCGACGCCGACGATCGCGACGAACTACGCGATCTACCCGTTCGTCGGGCTGATCGAGCCCGGCCACGCATGGACGCCGTCGGCCCGCGAGGTCGAGACGATCCTCGAGTTCGGGCTCGGCGAGCTGCAGGCGGGCTACGACCGCCGCCGGCTGATGCGCCGCGGCGTCCCGTTCCGCACCGACACCTACGTCGTCGGCGAGCACCTGATCTGGGGCGCCACGGCACGGATCCTGACGGACCTGCTCGAGCGGACCGCGGCGGCGGGCCTCACCTGAGCGGCCATCGCCGGGCCGGCGCGGCGGTGCCCCCGTTCGCCGCCCTCTGGCACACCGCCCGGCCTTCTGAAGGACCTTCTGAGCGGCGGCGACCCTAAGCGGCGGCGACCCGGCGCGGGCCGGCCAGCAGCGTGCTGACGGCCGCGCCGGCCTCGGCGAGCCACGCTGCGCGATCGCCGCGCGGGTCGCTGTGCAGCAGCGCGAACGGGATCTCGTTGGTCTCCTGGGCGCGGCGCATCTCCGCGACACCGGCGGCGAGGATGTCCTCCGGCGCCGTCCCCTCAGCCTCGTAGATCACGCCGCGGACCGTCGTGTCCGTCGTCTTCTCGAGCATCATGCGCAGCCGCGAGCCGTGCAGCGGCGCGACCGCGGCGCGGTCGCCGCTCGCCGTGCCGAGCAGCCACAGCAGCAGCGTCACGTTCTCGAGCGCGTAGCGCAGAGTCCCGATCACGTCCGGCGTGCCGATCCAGCACTCACCCCCCACCGCCTCGATCGCGGCCCGCCCCGCCTCGGTGCGCGTGACGATCCGCGCCGCATGCCCGTCGGCGACGAGCTCCGCGGCGAGGTCGAGGCCGCGGCAGCCGCCGCCGACGATCAGCGCCCTCACGCGGAGCCCCCCGCACCGAGGTCGCGCTCGAACTCCTCGCGCGTGATCTCGGGCAGGCCCTTCGTGCGCCGGCGCGTGTTCTTGACGGCGAGCATCTCCGCGATGTCCTGCTCGACGAGCGCGTCGTCGTGGCGCTCGACCTGGTCTCGCAGGTGCTCGGAGACCTGCGCGCGGACGTGGTCCTCGGTGAGGTCGCCGGCGCCGCGCGCCCGGCGCTTGGCGTTGATCGCCGCCTGCATCTGAGCGACGTCGTCCAGCTCGTTCTGGTACTCGACCTCGGGCGAGCGGGTCGGGCGCCAATCGACCTGGGCGGCCCCCGAGCCGGGATAGAAGAGCCCGAGCAGGATCAGGGCGATCAGCAGGCCGCCGACGACCGCGAGCATGATGAGGACGAACGGATCCACCGCCGCCGAGTCTACGCGCGGGGCTCGCCCGCCGACCGGCTCCGCCCGCGAACTCGATAGCGTCGGCGGCGCCCATGCCCGATGCCTCTGACGAACCCCGCTCGCCCGCGGCGATCTTCGCCGCACACTGCCGCGAAGCGCGGCTCGCCTACCCCGCGGCACCCGACGGGACGCCCGTCTGGCCGCCGTCGCTGATCGTCCCGGGCACCGGTGAGCCCGTGCAGTGGCGCGAGAGCGCCGGGCGCGGCGCCGTGTACTCCACCACAGCCCTGCACGCGCGTGACGCCGAGCCGCGCAACGTCGCGATCGTCGAACTCGACGAGGGCTACCGGATGATGGCGCGCGTCGAAGGGGTCGCGGCCGACGCGGTGCAGATCGGCGCCCGCGTGCGTGTCCACTTCGGCGACCTGGACGCGACGGGTGCGCGCCTCCCGGTCTTCGTTCCGGAGACGAGCGCATGAGCGGGCTGCGCGCCGGCAGCGCGATCGCCGGGGCCGCCGAGAGCGATCTCGGGGCCGTCGCCGACGGGATGCGGCCCGTCGACCTGATGGTCCAGGCGTCGATGCGCGCGCTGGCCGACTGCGGGCTCGCGCCGGGCGACGTCGACGGCCTGTTCGCCGCCACGACGCAGCTGCCGATGGCGCCGCTGAACCTCGCCCGGGAGCTCGGCATCCGGCCGCGCTACACCGACGCCACGAACGTCGGCGGCTCGTCGTTCATGTTCCACGTGAACCACGCGCGCGCCGCGATCGCCGCGGGCCTGTGTGAGGTCGCTCTGATCGCCTACGGCAGCACCCAGCGGCTCGTCGGGCGCGGCAGCGCGTCGGTGCAGGAGCTCGATCCGTGGGAGGCCCCCTACCGGCCGGCGATGCCCGTCACCGCCTATGCCCTGGCCGCTGCGCGCCACATGCACGAGTTCGGCACGACCCGCCGCCAGCTCGCCGAGGTCGCGGTCTCCGCGCGCGCGTGGGCCCAGCGCAACCCGGCCGCCTGGTCGCGCGAGCCGCTCAGCGTCGACGAGGTGCTCGGCGCGCGGATGGTGGCCGACCCGCTGACGGTCCGCGACTGCTGCCTGGTCACCGACGGCGGCGCCGCGATCGTCGTCACGTCCGCCGAGCGCGCGGCGGCGCTGCGGCGCGCGCCGGTGCTCGTCCTCGGCGCCGGCGAGGCCCACAGCCACCGCCACATCACCGGCATGGGCGACCTCACGCAGACGGCCGCGACGCAGTCCGGCGCGCGCGCCTTCACGGAGGCCGGGGTCGCGCCCGCCGACGTCGACTGCGTCCAGCTCTACGACGCCTTCACGATCACGCCGATCCTGTTCCTCGAGGATCTCGGGTTCTGCGCCAAGGGCGAGGGCGGCCCGTTCGTCAGCGAGGGCCGGACGGCCCCGGGCGGCGCGCTGCCCATGAACACGAACGGCGGCGGGCTGTCCTACTGCCACCCGGGCATGTACGGGCTGCTGGGAATCGTCGAAGCGGTGCGCCAGCTGCGCGGCGAAGCCGGCGAGCGTCAGGTTCCAGGCTGCGATGTCGCCGTGGCCCACGGCAACGGGGGCGTCTTGTCCAGTCAGGCCACACTCGTGCTTGGGACCGCCGGGACGGCGTAATGTCACGATCATGAATTTCGATCTGAGCGACGAACAGCAGCTGATCAGGAGCACGGCCCGCGAGTTCACCGACAAGGAAGTGGTCCCGGTCGCGGGCCCGAACTCCGCAAACCATCACTTCGACCTCGGGCTCGTCCAGAAGATCGCCGACCAGGGCTACCTGGGCGCGATCGTGCCGCGCGAGTACGGCGGCGCCGGCCTGGACTACACGACCTACGCGCTGATCTGCGAGGAGATCGGCCGCGGCTGCTCGGGCATGCGGACGGTCGTCTCCGTCCAGACCTCGCTCGTCTGCTCGACGATCCTCAAATGGGGCACCGAGGAGCAGAAGCAGAAGTACCTGCCGCTGCTGTGCTCGGGCGAGTGGCTCGGCTGCTTCGGGCTGACCGAGCCGGGCGCCGGCTCGGGCGCCTCGGACCAGAGGACCCGTGCGGTGCAGCAGGAGGACGGCAGCTGGCGCATCAACGGGGCGAAGATGTGGATCTCGCTGGGCGACTACGCCAAGCTCGCACTGATCTTCGCGCAGACCGAGCCGGAGCTGAAGCACAAGGGCCTCGCCTGCTTCATCGTCGAGACCGACCAGCCCGGCTTCCAGCCCTCCCCGATCGAGGGCAAGATGGGCCTCTGGGCCTCGGACACCGCCGAGATCGCGCTCGACGACGTCGTCGCCGCCCCGGATTCGGTGCTCGGGCAGGTCGGAGACGGCTTCAAGGTCGCGATGAGCGCGCTGGACTCCGGCCGCTACTCGGTCGCGGCCGGCTGCGTGGGCCTCTGCCAGGCGGCGCTCGACGAGTCGATCCGCTACGCCCAGGAGCGCACCCAGTTCGAGCGCCCGATCGCCGGCTTCCAGCTCGTCCAGGCGATGATCGCCGACATGGTCGTGCGCACCGAGGCCGCCCGCATGCTCGTCTTCCGCGCCGGCGCCGTGAAGGACGCCGGACGCCCGAGCACGCTCGAGACCTCGATCGCCAAGTACAACGCGAGCGAGGCCGCGGTCTGGTGCGCGAACACCGCGATCCAGATCCACGGCGGCGCCGGCTACAGCAGCGACCACCCCGTCGAGCGGTTCTTCCGCGACGCGCGCGTGACGACGATCTACGAGGGCACCTCGCAGATCCAGCAGCTCATCATCGGCCGCGCGGTCACGGGCATCGACGCGCTGAAGCCGATGGTCCTCGAGCGCGCGCCCGCGTGAGAGGATCGATGAGGGACCAGAGCGTGCCCCGAGCGAACTCCGACGCGCTGTCGGCATAGCGTGGGCGACGATGCCACGAACGTCCCGGCGATCATCGGGGTCGCCGGGGCCGGGACGATGGGCGCCGGCATCGCGCAGCTCGCCTGCGCGGCCGGGGCGCAGACGCTGCTCTACGACCCGATGCCAGGAGCGGCCGAGCGCGGCGCCCAGCGCGCGCTCGAGGGGCTCGAGAAGCTCAAGGCGCGCGGGCGGCTGACGGCCGAGCAGGTGCGCGAGGCGTGGGAGCGCCTGGACGCCGTCGATGCACTCGACGGCCTTGCGCCGAGCGAGCTCGTGATCGAGGCGGCGCCCGAGGTGATCGACATCAAGCGCGACCTCTTCGGCCGCCTGTCGCACGGGATCCTGAGCGAGGACTGCGTGATCGCCTCGAACACCTCGTCGATGCCGATCACGGCGCTCGCCGCGCTCGTCGAGCATCCCGAGCGGTTCGTCGGTCTGCATTTCTTCAACCCCGCGCCGGTGATGCGACTCGTCGAGGTGATCGCCGGCGTGCAGACGGGCGAGCGCGCTCTCGCCGTCGTGCGCGCGACGGGCGCCGCGATGGGCAAGCGCGTCATCGACGCGACCGACGGACCGGGTTTCCTGGTCAACCGCTGCGGGCGCCCGTTCGGCCTGGAGGCGCTGCGCGCCCTGCAGGAGGGCCTCGCCGACGTCGAGACGATCGACCGGATCGTCCGCCTCGGCGGCGGCTTTCGCATGGGGCCGTTCGAGCTGCAGGACCTCGTGGGCATCGACACCGGCTTCGAGGTCTCCAAGAGCTTCTACGAGCTGAGCTTCGGCGAGCCGCGCTGGCGCCCGTCGACGCTCAGCGCGCGGATGGTCGCCAGCGGCCGCCACGGCCGCAAGACGGCGCGCGGCTGGTACGCCTACGAGGCGGGCGGCGATCGTCCGCGAGGTGGATCCCGAGCCGCCGGCGGCGAGCGGGCCCGTCGGGCTCGGCAACGGGCTCGTGGTCATCGACGGCGACCTGACGATCGCCGACGAGCTCCGCGCGCTCGCGATGCAGGCGGGCTGGGACGTCCGCGACCCCGGCGACGCCGCGGGCGAGGTTCCCTTCCTGATCCTCGACTGCGCCGGCACCCCCGGCGATGAGCCGCTCCAGGGCGGCCCGATGGCGCTGCTCTGCGCCGAGGCCTCGCTGGCGTCGCTCGACGGCGGCGGCCCGGCCGCGGGATTCCATGCGCTGCCGCCCCTGGACGCCGGCGGGCTCGTCGAGCTGACGCGCTCGTCCGGCACGAGCGAGCTCTCCGCCGAGCGCTCGGAGGCGTTCTTCGGGTCGCTCGGCCTGCACACCGCCTGGGTCGCCGACGCCCCCGGACTGGTACTCGGGCGGCTGGTCTGCCAGCTCGTCAACGAGGCCGCGTTCGCGGTCGGCGAGGGGGTCGGCACCCCGTCCGACGTGGACGACGGCATGGTCCTCGGGCTCAACCACCCGCGCGGCCCGCTCGCCTGGGGCGACCTGATCGGGCTCGAGCACGTGCTCGTCGTGCTCGACGCGCTGCTCGACGAGCGCGGCGACCCGGCCTACCGCGCCGCGCCGCTGCTGCGCCGGATGGTCTGGGAGGGGCGTCTCGGCGTGGCGACGGGGGCCGGGTTCCACGAGCACGGCGACCTCTCGGCCTGACCTCACGTTTCGCGGGGCCCGCGCGTTGAACCCCCGAATGCCCCGTTCCCCCCTTCCAGCGGTTCCTCGACGAGCAGCGCGACCCCGTGTGGCGCTTCCTCGTCGCGTCCGTCGGCCGCGATGCGGCCGACGACTGCTTCCAGGAGACCTTCCTCTCGGCGATGCAGGCCTACCCGCCGCCTGCGGCACGGCGAGCACCTGCGCACGTGGGTCCTGACGATCGCCCATCGCAAGGCGATCGATCATCACCGCGCGCGCCGGCGGGCCGCCGTGCCGGTCGGCGCGACGCCGGACGTCACGGCGCCCGAGGCGGCCACGCCCGGCGAGGAGACCTGGCAGCGCGTGCGCGACCTGCCGCCGCGCCAGCGCGCGGTGCTGCTGCTGCGCTACGCGGGGGACCTGCCGCACCGCGACGTCGCGGCGGCCCTCGGCTGCTCGGAGGAGGCGTCGCGCCAGGCGGCGCGCGAGGGGCTCAATCGGCTGCGCAACGAGATCGGAGAACGATGACCGCCCTGCCCACACCCCCGCTCGATCCGCAGGCCGCCGCGGCCGCCGCGGCCCGGTTCGCCGCTGAGGCCCCGGCCGACGTGCGCTACGCCGAGCTCGACACACCGGTCGGCCGCGTCGTCGCCGTCATGACCCGCAAGGGCCTGGCGCGCCTGGACTACGAGGACTGGTTCGGCGGCCTGGACGCCGTGCTCGAGGACACCGCCGCGAAGCTCTCGCCGCGGATCCTGCGCGGCGGGGCGGCGCTCGACCCCGTCGCCCGCGAGCTCGACGAGTACTTCGCGGGCCGGCGCCGCGCCTTCGACATCCCGATCGACTGGACGCTCGTCCCGGCGTTCGGGCGCCGCGTGCTGCAGGCGACCGCACGGATCCCCTACGGCGAGGTCGCGACCTACGGCGAGGTCGCCTCGCGCGCGGGCTCCCCCGGCGGCGCCCGGGCGACCGGCAACGCGCTCGGCGCCAACCCGGTCCCGATCATCGTGCCGTGCCATCGCGTCGTGCGCGCCGGCGGCGCCCTCGGCGGCTACACCGGCGGGGTCGAGCGCAAGCAGCGGCTGCTCGCCGTCGAGCGCGGCGAGCAGGCGCTCTTCCTCTAGTGGGTCTATCCGCAAGTTCCGTGGGCTTCGGCGGAGCGAGCTCGCGGCGGCGGCGCCGTCGGCGCCCGGCCGCAGTGCACCGGCACGAATGCCGGGGCACCGCCAGTCCGTCAGGATCACGACCGGCGGTGCAGCCGTCGCCGTTCCACGGTCGGAACGTTACGGCGAAGGCCCACTGGCGCGGGCGTTCGCCGCGCATTACGGTTGCCTGATGCTGCGCGCGGCCGTTGCCCTGCTGATGACGGCGACCACGGCGCTGGCCGTGGCCGGCCCGGCGGCCGCCGCCGCGCCGCCGAACGACAACCGAGCGGACGCGAGGGCGCTGAGCCTGCCGGCCACCCTGAGCGGCTCCACCGGCGGCGCGACGCTCGAGACGACCGAGCCTCCGTCGAACTGCCAGCCCGGGACGAAGAACTCGGTCTGGTACGTCCTCACGGCACCGCAGGCGGGGCGCATCAGCGTGCGCTTCGACGCCGGCGGCGACCTCGACGCGACCGTCGACGCCTACCTGCGCACGCGCTCGCAGACCAGGCCGGTCGACTGCGACAGCTCCGACAAGAACGGGCGCGCCGATCTGGCCTTCAACGTCAAGAAGGGCCAGTCCTACCTGATCCGCGTCGCCGAGCTGGCGAACTCCGCATCCGGGCCCTTCACGCTCGACGTCTTCATCCCGCGCCCGCCGCCCACCTTCCCGGGCCCGGCACTGTCGGCGAGCGGCGTCAAGGGCACGGTCGACGTCCTGTCCGATCAGGAGGACGCCTACCGCGTCCGGCTGCACGCCGGCACCACCTACCGCTTCAACCTGTCCGTCGTCCAGGGCCGCTGCGCACAGCTCACGATCTACGGGCCGCAGGCGAGCAGCTTCGACGACCCCTCGCGCGGCACCTCCCCCTGCTCGGGCTACTTCATCTTCACGCCGGCGCCCGGCGAGGGCGGGCGCTACAGCCTGCTCGTCAGCGCCGCGCACGGGGTGCGCGGCCCCCAGCGCTACCACCTGCAGGTAGGGCGCGCCCTCGCCGACGACACCGCTCCGGGGCTCGCGATCAACAACTTCGCGAGCATCCACGGCAAGCTCGACGGTCACCGCACCGACGTGGTCGACCTCTACCGCTTCGACATCACGCGCCGCAGCGAGCTGCGCCTGACGCTCGCCGGGGGCGGCGACCTCGCGCTGGTGCTGCTGAACGACCGCGGGCGGCGCATCGGCGGCGGGTCGGGCGCGGGCCGGCTGGAGCGAACGCTGCGGCCCGGCCGCTACTTCGCCGCCGTCCGCGCCGCCCCTGGGACGCGCGGCGGGGCCTACACGCTGACCCGCGCGGCGCGCGCGACCACCCGCACGCGGGTCTCGGTGCCCGCGAGCGCGGCGCCCGGCGCGAGCGTCCCGATCACGGCGTCGGTCAGCGGCGCCGCCGGCGGGACCGTGGTGATCACCGTCGAGCGCTTCGACCCGCTGGCCGGATGGCTGTTCCTGCGCCGCTACTTCGCCGGCGTGGCGGGCGCCACGGCGACCGTCAGCTGGACACCGCCCGCGGTCGGGCGCTACCGCGTCGTCGCGGAGTACCGCGGGTCGCGCGGCGCGGCGCCGAGCACCAGCGGCTTCGACCGGATCCTCATCGCCGGGCCGCTGTCGCAGTGATCAGGCGTCCTTGCCGGGCTGGGGGAACTGCGTGCGCAGGAACCGGTCCCACATCCCGTCGGTCATGACCGTGCGCTGCGTCACGAGCAGGTGCGCGCTCGGCGTCACGCGGTAGCGGATCTTCGGCCGGCGGGTCGTGACCGCGCGTTCGATCGTCTTGGCGACGTCGTCCGGGCCGCCGCCGAGCTTGGCCAGCGGGCCGCTCTCGTAGACCTCCTGCGTCGCGGTCGCGACACTCGCGTTGAACGGTCCGTAGGGGCCGCCCGCGTCGGTCCCCTCGTCGATCGCCGCGTGCGCGGTGTCGCCGAAGCTCGTCTTGATCAGGCCGGGCTGGATGACGACGACGTCGATCCCGAACGCGCGGACCTCGAAGCGCAGCGCGTCGCTGATCGCCTCGAGCGCGTACTTCGTCGCGTGGTAGAAGCCGCCGCCGGGGAACGTGAAGTTCGCGCCCATCGACGAGACGTTGACGACCTTCCCCCAGCCCTGCGCGCGCATGCCGGGCAGCACGAGCTGCGTGAGCCGCACCAGGCCGAAGACGTTCGTCTCGAACTGGCGGCGCACGTCGTCCATCGAGATGCTCTCGATCGCGCCCGACTGGCTGTAGCCGGCGTTGTTGACGAGGACGCCGACGGCGCCGCGCTCGGCCTCGATCGCTCCCACCGCGGCCTGCATCGAGTCCTCGTCGGTGACGTCGAGCTGCAGCAGGCGGCAGCCGTGCTGCTCGAGGTCGGCGATCGACTCGACCCTGCGCGCCGTCGCGTACACGGGCCAGCCCTTGTCCGCGAGGCGGATGGCGGTGGCGCGGCCGATGCCGGTGGAGCAGCCGGTGACGAGGACGGCCTTTGACGGATGGGACGGCTCAGGCATGGGTTCGGTCTCCTTGGGGGGCTCGTCGGAGCGTACGCGAGCGCTCTGCGCGCATCTATGCTAGCTGATCAGCATAGGTGGCGACCGGCGGCTCTGCAGGTACGATCGGGTCATGGCGCCCGCGCAACAGCACCTCGATGCGCTGAGCGCCCTCGACGCCGCGTTCCTCTTCCAGGAGGGCCCCGCGACGCACATGCACATCGGCGGGGTCGCGATCTTCGACGGCCCGCCGCCGCCGTTCCCGGAGCTCCTCGAGCACGTCCGCTCGCGTCTGGACCGCGTCCCGCGCTACCGCCAGAAGCTCGCCTGGCCCCCGGCCGGCGTGGCGCTGCCGCGCTGGATCGACGACCCGAGGTTCAACCTCGAGTACCACGTGCGCCACGCCGCGCTCCCGGCGCCGGGCGACGACGCGCAGCTGCGCCGCCTGATCGCGCGGACCCACTCCTCGCGCCTGGATCGCTCGAAGCCGCTGTGGGAGCTGCTCGTCGTCGAGGGCCTGCAGCACGACCGCTTCGCGCTGATCTCCAAGACCCACCACTCGGTCGTCGACGGCGTGAGCGGCGTCGACATCACGACCGCGCTGTTCGACGTCGATCCCGCCGGCGGCGATGACGGCGCGCCGCACCCCTGGCTCCCCCACCCCGAACCGACCCCGGCGGAGCTCGCGGCGGCCGCGCTGAGCGGGAGCGTGCGCGACGTCGTCGCCGCGCCGGCGCGCGTGCTCGGGACGATCGCCGACCGCACGCGGCTGCGCCAGGCGGTGCTGGGGCTCAGCGAGGCCGCGCTGACCGTGCTGCGCCCCGCGCCGAACTCGCCGCTCAACGTTCCGATCGGCCCGCATCGCCGCGTCGGCCTCGTCGACACGCGGCTCGAGGACTTCAAGCTCGTCAAGGACACGTTCGGCGGGACGGTGAACGACGTCGTCCTGGCCATCACTGCGGGCGCGCTGCGCGCGTGGATGCATGGGCGCGCGATCCGCACCGACGGCGTCGAGCTGCGCGCGGCCGTCCCCGTCTCGACGCGCAGCCGCGACGAGGCCGGGGCGCTGGGCAACCGCATCACCCAGCTGATCGTGCCGCTGCCCGTCGACGTCGCCGACGCGCTGACGCGGCTGCGCCTCGTGCAGGAGGCGATGGCCGGCCTGACGGAGAGCCACCGGGCGCTGGGCGCGGAGATCATCGCGGGGACCCAGGACTTCGCCCCGCCGACGATCCTCGCGCAGTCCACGCGGCTGAGCTTCTCCACGCGCGCGTACAACCTGCTGGTCACGAACATCCCCGGCCCGCAGATCCCGCTCTACCTGCTGGGGCGCGAGCTGCGCGAGATCTATCCGCTCGCGTTCCTGGCGGGCGACCGCGCGCTGGCCGTCGCGGCGATGTCCTACAACGGCATGGTCGGCTTCGGCGTCATCTCCGACTACGACCGGCTGCGCGACCTCGACGTCTTCTGCCAGGGCCTGCGTGACGGCCTCGCCGAGTACGCCGCGCTCGCGCGCCGCCGGCGGCGCCGCACCGTCGGGGCCGGCCGGTGAGCGCCGCCGCCGGCACGAAGAAGGATGAGCAGTCGCGTGCGACGCGCCGGCGACTGATCGACGCGGCCTCCTCGCTGTTCGCCGAGCGGGGCTACCGCGACACGTCGGTCCAGGCGATCGGCGAGCGCGCGGGGATCAGCCGCGGCTCGATCTTCTGGCACTTCGGCTCGAAGGAGGGCCTGCTCTGGGCCGTCGTCGAGGAGGCGTTCGGCCGCTGGGAGACAGACGTGCTCGTGCCGGACATCGGCGACGCGATCGGGATCGAGGCGGTGCGGCGCGGCGTGCGCGCCCACCATAGGTTCCTCACCGACGACGGCAGTGCGCTGCGGCTGTTCTACGTGCTGATGTTCGAGGCGCTCGGGCCGCGGCCGGAGTTCCGCGGGCGCTTCGTCGAGCTGCACGCCCATCTGCGCGCCACGACCGCCGGGTGGATCGCCGGCGGCCAGCACGCAGGCGAGCTGCGCGAGGACATCGACCCGCAGATCGTCACGACGATGCTCGTCAGCGCGCTCGGCGGCCTGGCCTACCAGTACCTGCTCGACCCCGAGGGCGTCGACCTCGACGCCGCGTACGCCGGCCTGGTCGCCATGCTCGAGCGAGGTCTCGCGGCCTGAGAAGGGCCACTAGGATGCGCCGGTGCTCGCCGTCGCCTTCCAGGGTCCAGAGCAGGTCGAGGTCGTCGAGAAGCCCGAGCCGGAGCTGATCGCGCCCGACGACGCGATCGTCCGCATCAGCGCCACCGGCGTCTGCGGCTCGGACCTGCACATCTACCACGGGCGCGTGCAGATCGAGCCCGGCTTCACGATCGGGCACGAGTACGTCGGCGAGGTCGTCGCAGCCGGTGACGCGGTCACCGGCGTGGCGGTCGGCGACCGGGTGCTCGGCACCTTCCAGGTCGCCTGCGGGACCTGCTGGTTCTGCCGGCGCAGCGAATACCACAAGTGCGACGCCGGCCGCACGTTCGGGCACGGCGCGGGGCTCGGGTCGCTGCAGGGCACGCAGGCCGAGCTGGCGCTCGTCCCGCACGCCAACCTGACGCTGCGCCGCGTGCCCGACGGCCTCGGCGACGACGTCGCACTGTTCGCCGGGGACGTGATGGGCACCGGTTACCACGCCGTCGTCGGCGGCGGCGTGCGCCCGGGCGACAGCGTCGCCGTCCTGGGCCTCGGCCCGGTCGGGCTCTGCGCCGTCCAGGTTGCGCTGCTCTCGGGCGCGGCGCGCGTGATCGCCGTCGACGCCGTCGAGCAGCGCCTCGCGGTCGCGCGCAGCTACGGCGCCGAGGCCGTGCACCTGACCGAGCAGGACCCGCGCGGCGTCGTCAAGGCGCTGACGGGCGGGCGCGGCGTGGACGTCGCGATCGAGGCGGTCGGCGACCCGCGCGCGCTCGACATGGCGATTCGCATGACCCGCAAGGCCGGCACGGTCAGCGTCATCGGCGTCTACGCCGAGCGCGCGGACGTCCACATGGGCCTCGCGTGGATCAAGTCGCTGCGGATCACGGGCGGGCAGGCCAACGTGATCGCGCACCTGGACCCTGTGCTCGAGCTGCTGGGCAGCGGCCGGCTGGACCCGAGCGCGCTCGTCACCCACCACATGCCGCTCGCCCGCGCGAGCGAGGCCTACGAGCTGTACGACCGGCGCGAGGCGCTGAAGATCGTCCTGACGCCCTGACCGCGGCGGTCAGGCGGCGGGCGGTGCCAGCGAGCGCTCGATCTGCGCGCCGAACGTCAGCCAGTTCTCGCGCGCGGCGTTCGCCGCGCCGGCCGCGTCGCCGTGTCCGGCCCGGTCGAGGATCGCCTCGTGCTGCGCCAGCGCGCGGCGGCCCGGAAGCGTTCCCGGGTTGAGCAGCTCGAGCCGGCGCAGGCGCGGTGCCAGGCGCTCGAGGACGCGCCCGATCTCGGCGTTGCCCGAGCAGCTCACGAACACGTCGTGGAAGCGATCGTCGGAGGCATATGCCGCGGGGCCGTCGCGGTGCATCAGCGCGCTGACGTGCGCGTCGTTCTCGCGGCGCAGACGACCCAGATCCGCCGGCTCGAAGCGCGGAACGGCGAGCTCGGTCGCCAGCGCGTGCAGCGCGGCGAGCACGGGGAAGAGCGTTCGCGCGTCATCCTGCACCAGCGGCGCCACGCGCGTGAAGCGCTGCGGGGCCGTCTCGACGAGGCCCTCCTCCTCGAGCCGCGCGAGCGCCCCGCGGACCGGTGTGCGGCTCAGCCCCAGCCATGCGCAGAGCTCGTGGTCATGGAGCATCTCGCCCGGGGCGAGGGTTCCGGAGACGATCGCGCGGCAGAGCTTCTCGTACGCCGTGTCGCGCAGCAGGTGACGCTCAACGGTCTGTCGTTCACGGGGGACTGGCATGTCAGACGTCAGTGGACCAGTGCGCCGAAAGCGCTTGTACCCATCCTCCACCGCGGGTACACCTGAACGCAAGCGGGCGGCGAGCAAGGAGCAGCGCAGCGTGTGCCTGGCGATTCCCGGCAGGATCATCGAAGTCACCGACGAGCGCCAACCGCCTTGCGCTCGTCGAGGTCGCCGGGGTGCGGCGCACGGTGAACATCGGCCTGCTGGACGTCGACGGTCGCAGCGCCGTTCCCGGCGACTGGGTCCTGATCCACGTCGGCTTCGCCCTCTCGATCGTCGACGAGGATGAGGCCGCGGCCACGCTCGAGCTGCTGCGCGGGATGGGCCTGGAGTACGAGCAGGAGCTGGAGGAGCTGAAGGCGAGCGCGATCGAATGAGCGAGTGTTTCGGCCTCCCGTCCGAGCAGGCTCGGACGTCCGGACGACGTCACACCTGCATCACATGCGCCGATGAGGGCATCCCGATGCGCGTGGTTCGACTCGACGCCGCCCGCGGGCTCGCCCTCTGCGAGGACGACGCAGGCGCGCGCAGCTCCGTCGAGATCGCGCTCGTCGACGCCGCGCCGGGCGACACGCTGCTCGTCCACGCTGGGACCGCGCTGACCAGGCTGGAGCCGGCATGAGGTTCGTCGACGAGTTCCGCGACGCCGAGCTCGGCCGCGTCCTCGCCGGCGAGATCCTCGGCACCGTCGAGCCGGGGCGCCACTACAAGCTGATGGAGGTCTGCGGCGGTCACACGCACTCGATCTACAAGTACGGCGTCGACGACCTGCTGCCTGCGAACGTCGAGCTCGTCCACGGGCCCGGCTGCCCGGTCTGCGTGATCCCGATGGGGCGCGTCGACGACGGCATCGCCATCGCCCACCAGCCGGGGGTGATCTTCACCTGCTTCGGGGACATGATGCGCGTGCCCGGCTCCAACGGCACGCTGCTCGAGGCCAAGGCCCGAGGCGCCGACGTGCGGATGGTCTACTCGCCGCTCGACGCGCTGCGCATCGCGAAGGCCGAGCCCGAGCGCCAGGTCGTCTTCTTCGCGATCGGCTTCGAGACGACGGCGCCGTCGACGGCGCTGACGCTCAAGCGCGCACGGGCCGAGGCCGTCGCGAACTTCTCCTGCGTCTGCAACCACGTGACGATCGTGCCGCCGCTGCGCGCGCTGCTCGACTCGCCGGACCTGCGGCTCGACGGCTTCGTCGGGCCGGGACACGTCTCGACCGTCGTCGGCGCGCGGCCGTTCGAGTTCATCCCCGCCGACTACGGCAAGC
The DNA here is from genome assembly GCA_963809525.1 of uncultured Solirubrobacteraceae bacterium. GTDB lineage: Bacteria > Actinomycetota > Thermoleophilia > Solirubrobacterales > Solirubrobacteraceae > F1-60-MAGs163. The sequence continues at coordinate 519,706 of CAWEJY010000008.1, forward strand.
CGGTCGTCATCTCCGGCTTCGAGCCCGTCGACATCCTGCAGTCGGTCCTCATGATCCTGCGCCAGCTCGAGGCCGGCCGGCGCGAGGTCGAGAACCAGTACCGGCGCGTCGTGCCCTACGAGGGCAACCTGCGCGCGCTCGAGGTGATGAGCGAGGTCTTCGCGCTGCGCCCGCACTTCGAGTGGCGCGGCCTGGGGTTCATCTCGCAGAGCGGCCTGCGGCTGTCCGACGACTACGCGGACTTCGACGCCGAGCAGCGCTGGCCGGTGCCGGGCGTGCGCGTCGCGGACCCCAAGGCCTGCCAGTGCGGCGAAGTGCTCAAGGGCGTGATCAAGCCGTGGGAGTGCAAGGTCTTCGGCACCGCCTGCACGCCGGAGCGCCCGATCGGGACCTGCATGGTGTCCTCGGAGGGGGCGTGCGCGGCGTACTACAACTACGGCAGGTTCGCGCGCGAGAGGGAGCTGGTCTAGATGACGTCGTCCGGACGTCCGAGCGTGCTCGGACGGGAGGCCGAAACCCGTCCTCCCGAGACCACCAGAAGCGAACAGAGGATCCTCGAGATCATCGAGACCACGCGCTCCAAGCGCCCGAAGTTCCGCGACGAGCGCATCACGATGGCCCACGGTGCGGGTGGGAAGGCGACCGCCGCGCTGATCGAGGGCGTCCTGCTCCCCGCGTTCGCCTCCGAGGCCCTCGACGAGCTCGCCGATGCGGGCGCGGTCGAGGCGGGCGGCGCGCAGCTCGCGATGACCACCGACAGCTTCGTGGTCAAGCCGATCAGCTTCCCGGGCGGCTCGATCGGCGAGCTCGCCGTCAACGGCACGGTCAACGATCTCGCTGTCTCCGGCGCGCGGCCGCTGGCCCTCAGCCTGTCGCTGATCCTCGAGGAGGGCCTCGAGGCCGGCGTGCTGCGCGCCGAGGTCGATGCGATCGCCCGCGCGGCCATCGCCGCGGGCGTGGAGATCGTGACCGGCGACACGAAGGTCGTGGAGCGCGGCCACGCCGACCAGCTCTACATCTGCACGACCGGAATCGGGGAGCGAGACCGGCGGGCGCGCCTGACGCCCGCCGGCCTGCGTCCCGGCGATCGCGTCCTCGTCTCGGGCCCGATCGGCGCGCACGGCATGGCGATCATGCTCGCGCGCGGCGAGTTCGAGCTCGGCGCGACGATCGAGTCCGACACGCGGCCGCTGTGGCCCGCGGTCGACGCGCTGCTCGAGCAGGCCGGAGACGGGCTGCGCTGCGTGCGCGACGCGACGCGCGGCGGCGTGGCGTCCGTCCTCAACGAGCTGGCGCGCGCGTCGGGCGTGGCGATGCTCGTCCACGAGCGCGCGGTGCCCGTCGACCCGATGGTCGCCGGCGCCGCCGAGATCCTGGGCATCGACCCGATGCACGTCGCCAACGAGGGCGTGCTCGTGGCGGTCGTCGCCCCGGAGCTCGCCGACGCGACGCTCGCGGCGCTGCGCACGGCCGGCTCCGGTGAGGCCTTCGCCCGCGCCGCACAGATCGGCGAGGTGCGCACCGCGCCGCCGGGCATGGTGCTCGTCGAGACGGCGTTCGGCGGCAGGCGGGTGATGGACCAGCTCGTCGGCGACCCCCTTCCGAGGATCTGCTGAGGCCGCCGTGCACGAGCTCTCGATCGCCGACGCCATCGTCCGCATCGCCGCACAGCACGCGCGTGGACGGCGGGTGCTCACGGTGGAGGTGCGCGTCGGCCACCTGCGTCAGGTCGTGCCTTCGGCGCTCGAGTTCGCCTTCGAGCTGGTCGCCCAGGGCACGCCGGTCGAGGGCGCCGTGCTGCAGCTGGAGACGGTCGCGGTGCAGGCGCGCTGCCGCGCCTGCGGCGCGCAGAGCGAGTTGGACGGCTTCCCGCTGAGCTGCCCGCGCTGCGGGGCCCTGGACGTGCAGATCGTGAGCGGCGAGGAGCTGCTCGTCGACGCGCTCGAGCTGGAGGACGAGGAACTGATGACGACTGGAGGGATCACCTCATGACCACTGAAGCGGCTGCAGGCGTCGAGGAGGTCCACATCCTGTGGATCTCGGAGGGCATGAGCTGCGACGGGGACATCGGTCTCGATCACCGCCGCCGACCAGCCGGCGATCGAGGACGTCCTGCTGGGTGCCATCCCGGGCATCCCGAAGGTCAACCTGCACAACAAGGTGCTGTCGCCTACGCTCGGCGGCGAGGAGTTCCTGCTCGCCGTTCCGCCAGGCGGCTGCGCGACGAGCTCGACGCGCCGTTCGTGCTCGTGATCGAGGGCTCGATCCCCAACGAGCAGATCAACGGCGAGGGCTACTGGACGTCGTTCGGCAACGACGAGAACGGCGAGCCGCTGACGCTCAACTGGTGGATCGACCAGCTCGCGCCGAAGGCGTGGGGCGTGATCGCGATCGGCACGTGCGCCACCTACGGCGGCATCCACGCGATGGCCGGCAACCCGACCGGCTGCATGGGCCTGGCCGACTACCTCGGCTGGGACTTCCGCTCGGCGGGCGGCCTGCCGATCGTCAACGTCCCGGGCTGCCCGGTGCAGCCGGAGAACTTCATGGAGACGCTCGTCTGGCTGCTCTACGCAGGCGGCCGGCCTGGCGCCGATGATCCCGCTCGACGACCAGCTGCGCCCGCACGTGGCTCTTCGGCAAGACGGTCCACGAGGGCTGCGACCGCGCCGGCTACTACGAGCAGGGCGACTTCGCGCAGCGACTACAACTCGCCCAAGTGCCAGGTGAAGATCGGCTGCTGGGGCCCGGTCGTCAACTGCAACGTGCCCAAGCGCGGCTGGATGGCACGGCATCGGCGGCTGCCCGAACGTCGGCGGCATCTGCATCGGCTGCACGATGCCCGGCTTCCCCGACAAGTTCATGCCGTTCATGGACGCAGCCGCCCGGGCGGCGGCGCTCTCGTCCGACGCTGATCGGGCACCTACGGGCCGATGATCCGCCGCGCTGCGCGGGATCACGAACAAGACGATGAACAAGGAGACCGAAGTGGCGCCACAACCGGCCCGCGCTGACGACCGGCTACGAGCCGCGCTGGGGCTCAGGACCGCCCGCGCGCCGTCAACCCGAGCTGAGAACGAGGAAGGAGCACGCACCATGGCCACGCGCCAGCGCATCCAGCCGAAGGCGGGCAACGTCGTCGACATGGCGTGGGATCCGATCACGCGCATCGTCGGCAACCTCGGCATCTACACGAAGATCGACTTCGACCGACCAGCGAGGTCCTGTCGAGTGCAAGAGCACCTCGTCGCTGTTCCGCGGCTACAGCGTGTTCATGAAGGGCAAGGACCCGCGCGACGCGCACTTCATCACGAGCCGCATCTGCGGCATCTGCGGCGACAACCACGCGATCTGCTCCTGCTACGCGCAGAACATGGCCTACGGCATCAAGACGCCGCCGCTGGCCGAGTGGATCGTGCAACCTCGGCGAGGCCGCCGAGTACATGTTCGACCACATCATCTTCCAGGACAACCTGGTGTTCGTGGACTTCTGCGAGCAGATGATCAAGGAGACGAACCCGAGCCTGCTCGAAGGGCGGAGAGCACGGCGGCGCCCCACGCGGAGCATCCACGGCCACGCGCACGATCGCCGACATCATGCGCTCCTTCAACCCGTTCGTCGGGCGAGACGTACAAGGAGGCGCTGCAGATGAGCCGCGTCGACGCGCGAGATGTTCTGCCTGATGGAGGGGCGCCACGTGCACCCCTCGACGCTCTATCCCGGGCGGCGTCGGGCACGGTCGCGACGCCGCAGCTGTTCACCGACTACCTCAGCCGGCTGCTGCGGTTCATGGACTTCATCAAGAAGGTCGTCCCGATGAACGACGACGTCTTCGACTTCTTCTACGAGGCGCTGCCGGGCTACGAGGAGGTCGGGCGACCGGCGCATCCTGCTCGGCTGCTGGGGCGCGTTCCAGAACCCGGACTTCGTCGACTACGCCTACCGCGACATGGACGACTGGGGCAACGAGATGTTCGTCACCCCGGGCATCGTCGTCGACGGCGAGCTGGTCACGACGAACCTCGTCGACATCAACCTCGGCATCCGGATCCTGCTCGGCAGCTCCTACTACGAGGACTGGACCGGCGAGGAGACGTTCGTCGCGCGCGACCCGCTCGGCAACACCGTCGACAAGCGCCACCCGTGGAACCAGACGACGATCCCCAAGCCGCAGAAGCGCGACCTCGACGGCGGCAACTACAGCTGGGTGATGAGCCCGCGCTGGTTCGACAAGCGCACCGGCGACCACCTCGCGCTCGACACCGGCGGCGGCGCGCTCGCGCGCCTGTGGGCGACCGCGCTGGCGAACAAGGTGCGACACGCCGTACGTGAACGCGACCGGCAGCAGCGTGACGATGACGCTGCCCAAGACGCCGAACACGCCCGAGCAGACGCTCGAGTGGAAGGTGCCGCAGTGGTCCAACACGATCGAGCGCGACCGCGCGCGCATCTACTTCGTCGCCTACGCCGCGGGGATGGCGATGCACTTCCTCGACCGGGCGCTGACCGAGCTGCGCGCCGGCCGCACGAAGACGTTCGAGGACTTCGACGTCCCGGACGAGGCGATCGGCTGCGGCTTCCACGAGGCCGTGCGCGGCGTGCTCTCGCACCACCTCGTGATCCGCGACGGGAAGATCGCCAACTACCACCCCTACCCGCCGACGCCGTGGAACGGCAGCCCGACGCGACTCCTACGGCACGCCGGGCCCCTACGAGGACGCGGTCAACGGGATGCCGATCTTCGAGGAGAACGGGCGCGAGGACTTCAGCGGCATCGACATCATGCGGACGGTGCGCAGCTTCGACCCGTGCCTGCCGTGCGGCGTGCACATGTACCTCGGCGCGGGGAAGACGCTCGACACCGTCCACCACCCGATGTTCGGCGCGCACCAGTGAGATGAGCGCCGTCCTGGACGACACGGGCGCGCGCAGCCTGGTCGAGCGCGTCGAGGGGCTGCTCGGGGCGGTCGAGGCGCTGCCCGACGCGCAGGGCCGCGAGACCGCCCTGGCCGCGGTGCAGGCGCTCGTCGAGCTGTACGGCGCCGGGCTCGAGCGACTCGTCGCCCACGCGGCCGAGAACGACGACGGCACGCTGGCGCGGGCGGTCGCCGGCGACGAGCTGGTCTCACACCTGCTGCTGGTCCACGACCTGCATCCACTCGCGCTCGAGGAGCGCGTGCGCGAGGCGCTCGACGAGGTGCGCCCGTACCTCGAGTCCCACGGCGGGAACGTCGAGCTGCTCGGCCTCGATGACGGCGTCGTGCGCCTGCGGATGCAGGGCAGCTGCAGCGGCTGCCCGTCCTCGTCGGTGACGCTGAAGCTCGCGATCGAGGACGCGATCCACCGGCTCGCCCCCGACGTCGTCGAGATCCGGGCCGAGGACGAGGCGACCGCGCCGGCGGACGGCAGTGGGCTGCTGCAGATCGAGCTCTCTCCTGCGCTCTCGGGGCGGGGCGCGGCGACGCGCTGGACCGCGGTCGATGGCCTGGACGCGCTGGCGACCGGGGCAAGCACGCTGCGCGAGGTCGCCGGGGAGCCCGTCCTGTTCGTGCGGGCCTCGCGCGCGCTCTACGCCTACCGCCCGTGGTGCGCGGCGTGCGGGGCGCACCTGGGGGACGCCTCGCTCAGCGGCGGGCACCTCGCCTGCCCGGGGTGCGGCAGCCGCTATGACGTCCGCATCGCGGGGCGCTGCGCCGAGGATCCGCAGCTGAGCCTCGAACCTGTGCCGCTGCTGCACGACGAGGGCGATGCGGTGCGGGTCGCCGCCGCTCGCGACGGAGCACCGGCGTGAGCATCGCCGCCCCCGGCTCACGACTGCGCGGCATGGCGCGCGCGGCCGCCGCCGGCCAGGCGGCGGCCGCCGAGCGCTGCGAGCTGTGCGGCGCGGCGATCGCGCCCGAGCACCGCCACGTGCTCGAGCTCGACACCCGCGAGCTGCGCTGCGCCTGCCGCGCATGCTCGCTGCTGTTCGACCGCGACGCTGCGGGCGGCGGGCATCTGCGGCTCGTGCCCGACCGCCGCCTGCGGCTGGACGGCTTCGTCCTGACCGACGAGCTGTGGGATGCGCTGCGCATCCCGGTCGACATGGCGTTCTTCTTCGCGAGCTCGCGCGAGCGGCGCCCGATGGCCTACTACCCCAGCCCGGCGGGACCGACCGAATCGCTGCTCACGCTCGACGCATGGACGGATCTGCGCGCCGCCAACCCGGTGCTCGCGACGCTCGCGCCCGACGTCGAGGCGCTGCTGGTCAACCGCGCGCGCGGCGCCCGCGAGCACTTCCTCGTCGGGATCGACGAGTGCTACCGCCTCGTCGGCGTGATCCGCACCTGGTGGCGCGGGTTCACCGGCGGCGCGGAGGTCTGGAGCGAGCTCACGCGGTTCTTCGAGGACCTGGACGCCCGCTGCCGGGTGCACACGAACGCCGCCCCCGCGGCGGCGGAGAGGAGTTGACATGAGCGAGAAGCCCAGGATCGACGGCTCGGCCCACACCAAGGGGATCAACCAGGGCAACGCGATCGGCAACTACGCCAAGCAGTCGGGGCACAATCCCGACGGGACGTCGACCGCCGCGCGCTCCACCGGCGTGAACGTCGGCGACCGCGAGCCGATCGACCCGCGGATGCCCAACCTCTCGCCGGCGTGAGGCTCATCCCCGCGCGATGCAGCAGCTGACCCCGCCCCTGTCCACCCGCACGCCGGAGCTCGCCTTCCGCGTGCAGGGCGTCGCGCCGCTGACGCCCGCCGCCGTGCCGACGCTGTGCTTCACGCTGGCCGTCGACGCCGCGGGCGGCCGTCCGATCCGCTCCGTCATGCTCCAGACCCAGCTGCAGATCGCCGCGCGCCGGCGCCGCTACGACGCCGGCGCCGAGGCGCAGCTGTTCGAGCTGTTCGGCGAGCCCGAGCGCTGGGGCACGACGCTGCGCACGCTTCCGTGGGCGCAGGTCGCGAAGGTCGTACCCGCCTTCAGCGGGAGCACCGTCGTCGAGCTCGCGGTCCCGTGCACGTACGACTTCGACGTCGCCGCCTCGCGCTACCTGCTCGCGCTCGGGGACGGCGACGTGCCGCTCGAGCTGCTGTTCAGCGGCACGCTGTTCTACGCCGACGGGGACGGGCGCCTGCAGGCCGGGCAGATCTCCTGGAACCAGGAGGCGGAGTACGCGATGCCGATCGCGGTCTGGCGCGAGACGATGGACCGCCACTTCCCGGGGTGCGGCTGGCTGCGGCTCGGCAGCGACGGCTTCGCGCGGCTGGCGGCCTACCGCTCGCGCCACGCGCTGGCCACGTGGGACGACGTCGTCGACCGCCTGCTCGCAGCCGAGGCCGGGGCATGAGCGACGTCGAACGCATCGTCGAGGCCGTCCTCTACGAGGGCTACATCCTCTGGCCCTACCGCCGCTCGGCCACGAAGAACCGGCAGCGCTGGACCTTCGGCGGGGTGCACCCGGAGGCCTACAGCGCCCAGCGCGGCGGCGACGACCCCTGCACGATGCAGGCGCAGTGCCTGCTCCTGACCGGACCCGCAGGGTCGACGCCGACCGTCAGCGTCCGGGTGCGGTTCCTGCACGTCGTCGAGCGCCGCCCGGCCCGGCGGACCGCCGCCGGGCTGGAGCCCGTCGACGAGCTCTGGGCCGCGGGCGAGCGACACGTCGCGTGGGAGGAGGCCGCCGAGCGCGAGGTGCGCAGCGGCCCGGTCACGCTGCAGGAGCTCCAGCGCGGTCTGCACGGCTCGCCATCGACGTCCCTGCGGAGAGTCGCAGCGAGGAGCTGGCGGAGCGGCGCCGGCGTGCTCGTCCACCGCTGGCGCGCGCTCACGGGGACGGTCGACATCACGGCGACGCCGGCGCAGCCCGATCTGGCGCGCATCGAGGTCCGGATCCGCAACACCACGCCGTGGGCGGGCGCGAGCCGCGAGGAGACGCTCAAGCAGACCTTCTGCTCCACGCACATCGTGCTCGATGCGCCGGCGGGCGGGTTCGTCTCGCTGACCGACCCCCCGCCCCACCTGCGTGCAGCGGCCGAGGCGTGCGAGAACAGCGGCACGTGGCCGGTGCTCGCCTCGCCCGACGAGCACGACGACCGCACGCTGCTGTGCTCGCCGATCATCCTGCCCGACCATCCGCAGATCGCGCCCGAGAGCCCCGGCGACCTGTTCGACGCCACCGAGATCGACCAGATGCTCGTCCTCAACATCCTCGCGATGACCGCCGAGGAGCGGCGCGAGATGCGCGACAGCGACCCGCGCGCGCGGGCGATCCTCGAGCGCACCGAGGCGCTCACCGACGAGGAGCTGATGCGCCTGCACGGCACGATCCGCGAGTTCGGGATGGTGCGGCGATGAGCGGCTGGGAGGAGATCGGCGGCCTGGGGCCGGCGTCGGTGACGATCGACGGCGTCGCCGTGCGCGCGGGGAGCCGCGTGCGCTGCCGCCCGCGCCCGGGCGGCGACGTCATGGACATCGCGCTCGCGGGCCGCGCCGCGACGGTCGCGGAGGTCCTGGAGAGCACCGAGGGGATCGTCCACCTCGCACTGACGATCGACGACGACCCCGGGCGCGACCTGGGCGAGGAGCGCCTGATCGGCCACCGCTTCTTCTTCACGCCGCAGGAGGTCGAGCCGCTCGGGGGCGAGCTCGCCCCGGCACTCCCGCCGAAGATCCTCGTCGCCGGCATCGGCAACGTCTTCCTCGGCGACGACGGCTTCGGCGTCGCGGTCGCCGAGCGCCTCGCACGGCGCGAACTTCCCGAGCGCGTCCACGTCGAGGACTACGGGATCCGCGGGATGGACCTCGCCTACGCGCTGCACGACTACGACGTCGCCCTGTTCGTCGACGCGACACCGCGCGGCCAGGCGCCGGGAACGCTCTACGTGATCGAGCCCGACCTCGACGACGTCGAGGGGACGCCCGAGGCGCACGGCATGAACCCCGTCCAGGTGCTGGCGCTCGCCCGCGCGCTCGGCGGCCGGATGCCGCGCGTGCTCGTCGTCGGCTGCGAGCCGCAGGAGGTCATGACGGGCGAGGAGGACGAGATCGTGGCAGAGCTCACCGAGCCCGTGCAGGCGGCGCTCGACGAGGCCGTGCGCCTCGTCGAGGCGCTGGTGCGGGACGTTCGAGAGGAGGCGAGGACATGAAGGGCATCGTGGCGCTGGCAGTCACCGGCCTGGCGGCCGCTGCCGTGTACAAGCAGGTCCCGGAGGTGCGCCGGTACCTCAAGGTCAGGCAGATGTAGCCATGCATCGGATCAGGGTGCGCGTCGTGGAGGACGCGCTCGACGCCAACAACACGATCGCGCGCGCCAACCGCGACGACTTCGACCGCGCCGGCGTGACGGTGGTGAACCTCATGAGCGCGCCGGGCGCGGGCAAGACGACGCTGCTCGGAGCGCGTGCTCGGCGCCGGGCTGGACGGCGTGCGCGCGGGCGTGCTGGAGGGCGACGTGCAGGGCAGTCTCGACGCCGACCGCCTGGCGCACCTGCACGTCCCGGTCGTCCAGCTCAACACCGGCGGCGGCTTCGGCGGGGAGTGCCACCTGGACGCGAACATGGTCCGCTCGGCGATCCCGTCGCTGCCGCTGGACGAGATCGACCTGCTGATCATCGAGAACGTCGGCAACCTCGTCTGCCCGGCCGAGTTCCGTGTCGGCGAGGACGCGCGGATCATGGTCTCCTCGGTCGCCGAGGGCGAGGACAAGCCGCTCAAGTACCCGCTGATGTTCCGCGCCTGCGAGCTCGTGATCGTCAACAAGATCGACCTGCTCGATCACGTCGACTTCGACATGGCTCGCTTCCTGCACCACCTCGAAGCGGTGCACCCGGGCGTCGCGCACCTGCTCGTGAGCGCGCGCACCGGCGAGGGCGTCGAGGAGCTCGGCGAGTGGCTGGCCGACCTGCCGGCGCGCCGCGACGACCCTGTGAGGGCGCCGGCGTGAGCACGGCCACGACCGCCGTGGACCGCATCGACGCGCTGCTCGCCGCGCGCGTCGACGCGGGCGAGCGGTTCTTCGGCGCCCGTTCCGGCGACCTCGCGCGCCTCTGTCACCAGATGGCCGAGCGCTTCGCGCGCGGCGGGCGCCTGCTCGCGTTCGGCGCCGGCGCGGCCGACGTCTCCGACGCGCGCCACGTCGCCGTCGAGTTCGTCCACCCGGTGATCGTCGGCAAGCGCGCGCTGCCGGCGCTCGCGCTCGCGTGCGGCGACGTGGCGCTGCTCGCGCGGGCGCAGGACATCGCGATCGCATTCGGCTGCGGCGGGGATGTCGAAGCGGCCGTGCAGGACGCCACGCGGGCCGGCGGCCTGACGCTGGCGTTCACCCCCGTCGGCGCGGAGTGGGAGCTCGTGCCGCGGGTCACCGACCCGCTCGTGGCGCAGGAGCTCGCCGAGACCGCCTACCACGTGCTCTGGGAGCTCGTGCACGTCTTCTTCGAGCACCGCGGCCTGCTCGAGGGCCGCGACGCGCGCCGCGGTCACGACAGCGGCGCGTCGAGCTTCCTCTACCCCTTCCTCGCCGAGCGCGAGCACGACCTCGACGCGGTGCTGGCCGACGTGCGCGAGTCGACGCTCGCCAAGGCGCGCGACATCGCGGGCCTGCGCGCGCAGACGCTGACCGAGAACCGCGGCGCACTCGCCGCCGCCGCGCACGCTCTGCGCGAGCGCCTCGACGCCGGCGGAACGGTGCTGGCGCTCGGCAACGGCGGCTCGGCGACCGACGCGATGGACGCGGTCGCCGATCTGCGCGACCCGCCGGCGATGCCGGGCCGCGCGCGCTGGCCTGCGCGCCGCGCGCTGGACCTGGCGGCCGACCCGGCCATCCTCACCGCGATCGCCAACGACATCGGGACGGAGGCGCTGTTCGCGCGCCAGGTGATCGCCTACGGCGGACCCGGCGACGCGCTGCTGGCCTTCTCGACGAGCGGCAACTCGCTGAACGTGATCGCGGCGCTGGCGCAGGCCCGCGCGCGCGGGCTGGCGAGCGTCGCGCTCGTCGGCTACGACGGCGGGCGCATCGCCGCCGAGCGTCTCGCGGACCACGTCGTCGTCACCCGCTCGGAGCACATCCCGCGCATCCAGGAGGCGCAGGCGAGCGCCTGGCACGTGCTGCGCGAGCTGATCGAGGAGCCGGCGTGAGCGCGCCGCTCGCGTCATCCCCCGCCCGCGCTGCCACCGCCGCGCGCCGGCGCGTGCGCGGCCGCGTCGAGGGCACCGTGCAGGGCGTCGGGTTCCGCCCGTACGTCCACCGCCTCGCGCGCGAGCTGTCGCTGGCGGGCAGCGTCGGCAACGACGAGCGCGGCGTCGTGCTCGAGGTCGAGGGCGACCCCGGCGCCGTCAGCGCGTTCCTGGCCCGGCTGCCCGATGAGGCGCCGCCGCTCGCGCAGGTCGAGCGCGTCCTCGTGCGCGACGTGCCCTCGACCGGGGAGCAGGCGTTCGCGATCGTCGCCAGCGAGCGCCATGGGGCGCCGGCCGCGCTCGTCGTCCCCGACGCGGCGACCTGCGAGGACTGCCTCGCCGAGCTGCGCGACCCCGCCGATCGCCGCCACCGCTACCCGTTCGTCAACTGCACGAACTGCGGCCCGCGCTTCACGATCGTGCGCGACGTCCCCTACGACCGGCCGCGCACGACGATGGCCGGGTTCGAGATGTGCGCCGCGTGCCGCGCCGAGTACGAGGACCCGGCGGACAGGCGCTTCCACGCCCAGCCGAACGCGTGCCCGGCGTGCGGCCCGCAGGCCCGGCTCGTGCGCGCCGACGGCAGCGCCGTCGACACCACGGCGCCCGATGCGGTGGCCGGCGCAGCGCAGCTGCTCGACGCGGGCGCGATCGTCGCGATCAAGGGGCTCGGCGGCTACCACCTCGCCTGCCGCGCGGACGACGCCGCGGCCGTCCGCGCGCTGCGCGCCCGCAAGCACCGTGAGGACCGCCCGTTCGCGCTGCTCGCCGCAGACCTGCACGCGGCCGCCGCGCTGATCGAGATCGGCCCAGCCGAAGAGCGGCTGCTGCAGTCGCCCGCGCGGCCGATCGTCCTGGCTCCCCGGCGCGAAGACGCGGCGGTGGCGGGCGACGTCGCGCCCGGTTCGCGCGAGCTCGGCGTGATGCTGCCCTACACCGCGCTGCATCACCTGCTGAGCGCCGACGCGGGCGGCCCGCTGGTGCTGACGAGCGGCAACGTGTCCGACGAGCCGATCGCCTTCCGCGACGGCGACGCGCGCGGACGCCTGGGCGCGATCGCCGACGCCTTCCTGATCCACGACCGCCCGATCCACACCCGCACCGACGACTCCGTCGTGCGCGCCGTGCGCGGCCGGCCGCTCGTGGTGCGCCGCTCGCGCGGGTACGTCCCGGGGAGCGTGCGGCTGCCGGTGCCGGCGACGGTGCCGCTGCTCGCCTGCGGCGCCGAGCTCAAGAGCACCTTCTGCCTCGCCAAGGGCGACCGCGCCTGGGTCGGCCACCACATCGGCGACCTGCGCAACGCCGAGACGCTCGCCGCCTACTGCGAGGGCATCGCCCACTTCGAGCGCCTGTTCGCGGTCGCCCCGCAGGTCGTCGCCCACGACCTGCATCCCGACTACCTCGCGACGACCTACGCGCTCGAGCGCGAGGGTCTCGCGACGATCGCCGTGCAGCACCACCACGCCCATCTGGCGGCGTGCCTGGCCGAGCACGGCGAGGACGGGCCGGCCGTCGGGGCGATCTTCGACGGCGCCGGCCTGGGCCCCGACGGGACCGTCTGGGGCGGCGAGATCCTCACCGGCGACCTGCGCGGCTTCACGCGCGCGGGCTCGCTGTGGCCGGTGCGCCTGCCCGGCGGCGACCGCGCGGCGCGCGAGCCGTGGCGGATGGCCTGCGCCTGGCTCGTCGCGGCGCTGGGTCCCGGCGTCGCACCCCCGGCGCAGCTCGCGCGCCGCATCGACCGCGAGTCCTGGGACGCCGTCGCGCGCATGGCCGCCACCGGCTTCGCCGCACCGCAGACGACGAGCATGGGGCGCCTCTTCGATGCGGTCGCCGCGCTGTGCGGCCTGCGCACGCACACGACCTACGAGGGGCAGGCCGCGATCGAGCTCGAGGCCGCCGCCGACCCCGCCGAGCGCGGCGCGTACGACGCTGCCGGTGGGCCGCGACGGCCGGCTCGACGCGCGCGCCACGATCCTGCAGGTCCTGCGCGACCTCGACGCTGGCGCATCAGCGGCCGTCGTCTCGGCGCGCTTCCACCGCGCCGTCGCGGCCGCGACCGCCGCGGTGTGCAGCGCAGCCGCATCGGACGCCGCCACCGACCGCGTCGTCCTCTCGGGCGGCGTCTTCCAGAACCGCCTGCTGCTCGAGCAGACGGCCGCGCGCCTGGAGGCCGCCGGCCTCCGCGTCCTGGTTCCCGAGCGCCTCCCGCCGGGCGACGGCGGGATCTCCTTCGGCCAGGCGGCGATCGCCGCGGCGGCGACTTCATGAGGGCGGGCTGGACACGCTGCCGGGGCTCGCTCAGCGTCGCGGAGTGGCGGCGCGCCGGGCTGCTGGCCGCCGTCGTCCTCGGGCTGCACGTCGCGGGCTTCGGCATCCTGCTGCTGCTCGTCGCACCGCACCGCTACACGCTGGGCGGCGGGACGGCCTTCGGTGTCGGCCTGGGCATCACGGCGTACACGCTCGGCCTGCGGCACGCCTTCGACGCCGATCACATCGCGGCGATCGACAACACGACGCGCAAGCTCATGAGCGAGGGGCAGCGGCCGCTCAGCGTCGGGTTCTTCTTCTCGCTCGGGCATTCGACGATCGTCTTCGCGCTCGGCGTCCTGGTGTGGGTCGGCGTTCGCGGCCTGAGCGGCCAGGTCGCCGGCGGCGGCTCGAGCCTGCACCATGCGACCGGGCTCGTCGGCCCGGTCGTCTCCGGCACGTTCCTGCTGCTCATCGGCCTGCTGAACCTCGTCGTCCTCGCCGGGATCGTGCGCGTCTTCCGCCATATGCGCGGCGGCGACCTCGACGAGCAGGAGCTCGAGCGCCGGCTGGCCTCGCGCGGCGTGATGAACCGCTTCTACGGGCGCGCGACGCGGGCGATCACGAGGCCCTGGCAGATGTATCCGCTGGGATGCCTGTTCGGGCTCGGCTTCGACACGGCGACCGAGATCGCGCTGCTGGTCCTCGCCGGCGGCGCGGCCGCGAGCGGCCTGCCGTTCTACGCGATCCTCTGCCTGCCGATCCTGTTCGCAGCCGGCATGTCGCTGCTGGACACGATCGACGGCGCCTTCATGAACTTCGCCTACGGCTGGGCGTTCGCCCGCCCGGTGCGCAAGCTCTACTACAACATCACCGTCACGGGACTGTCGGTGGCCGTCGCGCTGCTGATCGGCGGGCTCGAGCTGCTGTCCGTGCTCGCCGACCGGCTGAGCCTCAGCGGCGGCCTGTGGGACGTCGTCTCGGGGATGGATCTCAACGTCGTCGGCTACCTCGTCGTCGTGCTGTTCGTCGCGACCTGGCTCGGAGCCCTGGCGATCTGGCGCTTCGCGCGCATCGAGGAGCGCTGGAGCGCGGGGCTGCAGCCGAGCCGCGACGGCGCCGGGTAGAGCACCGCGCACGCTTGCGGAGCGACGTCACATCTGATGTCATGCGGACCATGGCCGACGCCGGTGCACTCCTGCGCGAGGCCCGCATCCGCAACGGCCTCGACCAGCGAACCCTGGCACGCCGCGCCGGGACCACGCAGGCGCAGATCAGCCGGATAGAGCGCGGCGCAGTCTCGCCGGGGGTCGACACCCTCACCCGCCTGCTGGCGGCGATGGGCTTGCAGCTGCGTGTCGAGGCGGTTCCTGGCCCCCGTGCGAACCGCGCGACAGCCGACCTCGTTCGCGACGCGCACGAGCTGACAGCCGGCGAGCGCATCGCACAGGCGATCGAGCTCAGCCGGATGCTCACCGGGATGACCGCGCGCGACGTCCGCCGATGAGCCGCGCCCTCCAGGCCGACTCCCTGCTCGCAGGGCTCCAGGAACACGATGTCGCGTTCGTGCTGATCGGCGGCCTGGCGCTGGCCGCGCACGGCGTCGTACGCGGAACGAAGGACGTCGACATCGTGCCGGACCCCGACCCTGTGAACATCAAGCGGCTCGCGGCGGCGCTCGCGGCGATGAGCGCCCGGGTGGACCTCGGCGACATCGACGCAACGGAGCTCGGCATCGAGCCCGACGCTACCGGGCTCGCCCAGGGCGACAACTGGGTGCTGTCGACCGCGCTCGGGCGGCTGGACGTGATGCAGGACGTTCCGGGCTCGCGCGGCTACGCGCAGCTGCACAGTGGGGCCGTGGCTGTCGACGTTCCCGGAGTCCCGGCTCCGGTCCTCTGCGCCGGATTCGACGACCTCGTCGCGATGAAGGCGGCAGCAGGGCGCGGCCAGGACCTGGTCGACATCGACGCCCTGCGACGGGCGCGCGGCGAAACCCGCTGACCCTCAGAATCGGTTCGCGTGGGACCCGACCTGCGCTTCGGCGCGCCGTACGCAGTGTGCGAGACTGGCGCCCGTCCGCCCGCCAGCAAGGAGCTTCGATGGCCACCGTTCCCGCCCTGCCCGACGCCCTCTCCCCCGCCGCGCGCGCGTTCTGCGAGCGCGACCACGGTCTGCTGATCGACGGCGAGTGGGTCAAGGCCGGTGCAGGCGCGAGCTTCGAGTCGCTGGACCCCGCGACGGGGAACGTCATCGCGACGCTCGCCCAGGGAGGTGAGGACGACATCGACGCAGCCGTCGCGGCCGCGCGCAATGCGTTCGCCCCCTCGGCCCCATGGCGCACGATGAGCGCGGCCGAGCGCTCACAGACGATCTGGGCGCTCGCCGACCTGCTCGAGCGAAGCGGCGACGAGCTCGCCGAGCTCGAGTCGCTCGACAACGGCAAGCCGCTGAAGTTCGCCCGCTACGTCGACGTCGCGTCGAGCGTCGCGCACCTGCGCTACTACGCCGGCTGGCCGACGAAGATCGAGGGCTCGGCGCTGCCGGTCTCGATGCCCAACGTGCACGCCTACACGCGCCTCGAGCCGGTCGGCGTCTGCGGCCAGATCGTCCCGTGGAACTTCCCGCTGCTGATGGCCTGCTGGAAGATCGGCCCGGCGCTCGCAGCCGGCTGCACGATCGTCCTCAAGCCCGCCGAGCAGACGCCGCTGACCGCGCTGCGTCTCGGCGAGCTCGCGCTCGAGGCCGGCATCCCGGCGGGCGTGCTGAACGTCGTCACGGGCGACGGGTCGACCGGCGCGGCGCTCGTCGACCACCCGGACGTGGACAAGATCGCCTTCACCGGCTCGACCGCCGTGGGGCGCGAGATCGGCGAGAAGGCCGGCCGCGCGCTCAAGCGCGTGACGCTCGAGCTCGGCGGCAAGTCGCCGAACATCATCCTCCCGGACGCCGACATCGGCGCCGCGGTCGCCGGGTCGTTCGCCGGCCTGTACTTCAACTCCGGCCAGGCCTGCAACGCCGCCTCGCGCCTGCTCGTCCCCGAGGCGATGTTCGACGAGGTCGTCGGCGCGCTCGCCGAGCAGGCCAAGAAGACGATCCCCGGCCCGGGCCTTGACCCGAAGACGTTCGTCGGACCGCTCGTCAGCGCCGAGCAGCAGGAGCGCGTCGGCGGCTACATCGAGACCGGCAAGGGCGAGGCGGAGCTCGTCGCCGGCGGCTCGAGCGACCTCGGCGGCAAGGGCTACTTCGTCGAGCCGACGCTGTTCACGACGACCGACGACAGCGCCACGATCGTCCGCGAGGAGATCTTCGGCCCGGTGCTCGTCGCCCAGCCCTACGAGAGCCTCGAGGAGGTCGCCGAGCGCGCGAACGACTCCGAGTACGGGCTCGCCGCCGGCGTCTGGACGCGCGACGTCTCCAACGCCCACCGGCTCGCAGCGCTCCTGCGAGCCGGCAGCGTCTACGTCAACTGCTGGGGCGTCGTCGACCCCAGCGCCCCGTTCGGCGGCTTCAAGGCCTCAGGCCTGGGCCGCGAGCACGGCTACGCGGGCCTGTCGGCGTACCTGGAGGACAAGTCGGTCTTCGTGCAGCTGTAGCGGCGTCAGGTCGCCATCAGCGTGCAGTTGATCGCACGACGGTCGCTCGCCGTGCTGCCGTCCTTGAACGTGACGGCCATGCTGAACGGCCAGCCGCCGGAAGGGCAGGAGGTCGGGGCGTCGATGAAGGAGACCTTCCTGCCGCCCTTGCGAGTGCGCTTGCCGACGACGACGTTGAAGCTCTTGATCGCGGCGAACTGGCCGGCGACGACCTCGATGTCCGGGATCGGCAGGTCGAGCTTGAAGCCGAACTGCCCCGCTCGTGCGCTTGAGCGTCCCTCCCAGCGGCAGGTTGACCTCGACGCCCGGATCGGTGACGTGCGCAAACAGCAGGATCTTGCGCGCCGCGTCCGTTCCGGTGCCGTTGTAGATCCACAGCTTCGCGTTGAACGGCAGGCCGATCGCGTCGACGATCGCCGTGCCGGTGCCGATGATCGACGCCGACGGGCACGCGCCCTCGGCCTTCTTGACGAAGTCCGCCTCGGTCGCGGCGCACGTCTTGAACGCGCTCCCGTTGACCTTCGCCTTGGGGAACTGGAAGGTGATGTCCTTCGTGATCGAGCTGACGGGCCCCGTGGTGTCGGCGCCCTCGAACAGGTTCGCGCCGAGCACGAGGTTCACCGCCCAGGGCTGGCCCTTGGGCTGGTCGAGCAGCGTCGCGCCGACGTTGAGCTGCCCGTTGGTCGCCGCGTGCGCGGCCGGGGCCGCGACGGCGATCAGCACGAGCAGCGCGGCGGCGCACGTGACGATGCGCCTGGGGTACCTGCGTGTCATGGGTCTCCTCCTCATGGGATGGTCGGCGGACTGCCCGCCTTGAGCTGCGGGAACAGCGTCCCGCCGCGCGGGCCGCGCTGCACGCAGGGCGGCCCGATCGGCGTGCGGTCGCCGAAGACGTTGGTGCGCAGGAACTGGGTCACCGCCGGCGAGACGCCCGGCCCGTCGAGGACCAGCGGCCAGAGCTTCCCGGTGCACTGCGTGGTGTTGATGCTCGGGCGCACCTGGGTCTGCGAGATCGTCGTCCCGGGCGGCGCGTACGGATCGGTCCGGTTCGACGCCAGGCGCGACGGATAGCTCGCCATCTGCTCCGGCGTCAGGCCGACCAGGGTGCGCAGGTAGTGCGTCGGCGTCCTGCCGTTGCCGGGGACGACGGCCGCCTGCGTGGCGGCGGTGATGTTCGCCATGAACGAGGTGAGGTCGGTCGTGTACGAGCCGACGTAGCCGAGGATCGGGCTCAGCTGGTCGAGCGACGGCGGCAGCGCACTCGTGAACGAGCGCAGCCCGCCGATCACCGCGTCGGTCGCCGGCAGCCCGGTGCGTGCCGGCGCGTCTGAAGCGGGCCGAGCGCGCTGACGAGCGCGCTGAGGTCGGGGGCGAGCCGCTCGGTCGCCTGCGCCGCCGGGGCGAGCTGCCGCGCGACGGGCTTGAGCTCGTTGACGAGCGGGTCGGTCGTCTTCGAGAACTGGTCGAGCCGGTTGAGCGTCAGCGTCGACTCGCGCTCGAAGGTCGGCAGCGCGACGAAGGTCGCCGCCAGCTGGGAGTTGAGCTTCCCGGTCGTGGAGAACACCGTGTTCGCGCTGCGGATCAGGCTGCGCAGCTGACCGTCGCGCGCACTCACGGCGCTGAAGACGACGCCGGTGTTGCGCACGAGCCGGGTCAGCGCCGGCGGCTCGCGGTCGAGCACCCTGACGAGCGAGGTCGCCTGCTCCTCCAGCGGCGCGAGCTGCGCGAGCGAGTCGCTGATGTCGCGGCTGCGCCCGGTGACGGCCAGCGCCTGCTCGACCTGCCAGACGCCGAACGCCGCGCGGACCTTCGGCGTCAGGCCCGAGATCGCCCGGTCGAGCTGCACCGTCTGCTGGACGTTGCGATCCGGGATGTGCCCGTGATCGGGGATCGGCGGGACGTTCGGGCGTGCCCGGCGACAGCTCGACGTACGTCTCGCCCGCCAGCGACTTCGCACGCAGGATCGCGCGCGCGTCGCTCGGCAGCGGCGCGTAGCGCGCGTCGAGCTGGATCGTCGCGCGCGTGAGCCCGTTCGGCGAGGACTTCAGCCCGACGACGCGACCGACCGGAACACCGCTGATCCGCACCTCCGCCTGCACACCCAGCGTGTTCGCCCCGTCGAAGTCCGCGGTCACCTGGTAGCCCTGCGCGCGCAGCGGGACCGCCCCCCCGAACGCGCTCCACAGGAAGACGAGCAGCATGAAGCACGACAGCGCGAACGCCGCGACGACGGCGACCTTGGGCAGCAGCTGATTGACCGGAAGCACGAACGGACCCTGCGACTCTCTCCCCCGCCGGCGAACTGACCGCTCGGTCGGCGGGGGCGAGCCTACACGTCCCGGACCGCGGCGCCTGCCGGTTCCTCGCGCCATGGCTCGATCTCGGCGAGCACCGACGCCTCGTCGCGCGTCTCTGGATCGATGTCGAGCCGGCTCGCGGCCCGCGCGCTCATCGGGGCCCGCCCACCGGGCTGGGAGCGTCGCTCAGCAGGACTTCTTCAGCTTGGTGGAACCGGCCGGCATGCAGTAGACCTGCCGGCGCGGATGGGCCTTCCAGGAGCCGACGGTGTACCGCACCGCGCGTCCGATCGCCTTCGTACCGGTCACGCGAATCGTCACCACGGTTCCCGTGCGGAGCTTTCGCCTGGTCCAGGCGCGCCCAAGCTTCGACTTCCCGTCCTTGATCTTGTACCGACGGCTCTTGAAGGGGCACGTCGAGCGCGCGCGCTTGGGAGCTGTACAGCTGATCGTGATCGCGCTGCCGTTGCTGACCTTCGTCACGGTCAGCCAGGGCCGGGTCGTCGGCCGCAGGCTCGGCTTGGCGCGCCGTCCACGGGTCGTCTTCAGGGAGATGCGCGCCTGCACGCGCTTCCGGCTGCCCGTCGTCCCGGTCGAGCCCGTGATCTTGCCACTGCTCGGGAAGCCCGAGGGGGTCGTCGTCGCCGCCTGACCACCCGGCACGGCGACCGTGAAGGCGCGCGAGACCGCGCTCGAGTTCCCTGCGAAGTCGAACGCCGTTGCGATGAACGTGTGCGGTCCGTCCCCGACGCCGCTCTCGCCGAACGACCGGTTCGACGCGGAGTTGCACTCGCGGGTCGCGACCGGTTCGTCGAGGGCGCAGTACAGGACGACGGCCGGGTAGCTCGCATCGGTGGCCAGTCCGATCCCGATCGAGCTGTCGGTGACGACGCCGCCGGGGTCTGGGCCCGAGATGATCGAGAGCGCCGGCGGCGTCCGGTCGACGAGGAACGTCGCCTGGGCGAGCCCGATGTTGCCCAGGAGGTCTCGCACGCGGGCGTAGATCGTGTGCGTCCCCTCGCTCAGCCCGGTCGCCGTCATCGTGGAGCCCGTGTAGGAGCCCGTCCAGGACGCCGAAGGCGGCGGGCTCACGGACGTCTTCGACGCCGGAGGATTCGCGCACGCAACCGACGGGTCCGCAGGCAGGTCCGGAACGAACGACGACGGATCGGAGGAGTCGACGCTCCACTGCACGCAGCGCACGTCGGTGTTCCCGGCCCATGGAACGAGGTCCATCCGCACGTCGGTCGTGCTGATCGGGATCGCGGGAGGGTTGGGATAGAGCGAGACCGGGTGGTGCGGCGTGATCTCGGTCGGGGGGATGAAGCGGACGTCCGCGGACAGGTCGGTCACGAAGTACGTCGGGGGGTAGCTCTGGCTCGTCCAGGCCGTCGGATCCGCGCCGACCGAGTTGTAGGCGTAGGCGTACAACGTGCCCGACGTGTGATCGGCGTAGTTGAGAGTCGACCCCGTGAGCCGCACGGTGATCCGGAAGTTGTTCGCGCGATCGTCGCTCACGAACGCCGTCGCGAGCGACTGCTGGCCGACGAAGACGTACCGCACCTCCTGCACGGATGCGCCGAAGCCGGCTGCCTCGATCGTGACCTGCGAGCCGATCGCGTACGGCGGGTAGCCGCCCGTCGGCACGCCGGTCACGAGGGTCGCGGACAATCCGAACGCCGGGCCGGCTGCGAGCAGCGCCCAGCCGACGGCGAGCGAGACGACGATGAGTGCGCGCATCCGTTGCAAGTTCCCTCCTCCTGCCGCGACCATGCGGCGGCCGCGATCGTAGCCCGTCGCTCGATCGCGCGCGCAAGTTCTCGAGCCGCGTCCCATCGGCATGCGCTACGGGCCGGACGGCGGACGGACGTCGCCGAGCAGGACCTCGGCGTTCAGCTTGCCGAAGCGGAGCTGCACGGGGAACGGCGCGGGTGACACCGGTTCGATCGGCGGCACGAGCGGCGCCGTGACCTCAGCACACGGTGCGAGCCCGGTCGGGGCACTGGGCCCGGTGAGCGCGGCGGTCGGCACGCACGCCCAAAGGTTGCCGGTCGTCTCGGGCTGCGCCGTGACGGCCGCGTCGACGACGACCCTGCCCGAGTCGAATGGTTCCATCACTTGCGAACGACGGCGAGATCCGGAATGAGCCGGACCAGTCGACGCGAATGGACGGTTGGATCGCGGGCGAGGTCGGGGACGCGGGTGCAGGAAGCTCGAAGTCCGCGGAGTCGCCGGCTGCGCCGCAGGTCGCGCTCGAACGTCGAACCCTCGACCTCATGCTGAAAGTCAGGTTCAGACTTCCGCTGGCGGCGCCGCTGAACGGGTTCAGGTCGCTCCAGGTGAGCGCTCCGCCCGTGAGCGCCAGCGTTCGCGCTGGACTCGTCGTCACGAACGCCGGACGAGGATCGGGCGGCGTGGCTCCGCAGTCGGCGAACTCGGCGAACCGCAGCTCGCTGGGCGACGAGAGGTCGACGTACTGGCCGGTGCGCGCCTGGATGTTGCCCAGGCCGCCGATACCCGATCCGGCGTTGAGCTCGAGCTCCATCGCAAGCTGACCCGCGAGGGACAGCTGCTGCTCACCGCCAGGTTCCGGATACACCGCGCCATCGACCGGCCGTGGGCTCGGGAGCGCCGTGACGCCCAACCAGGACCCCGTCTGGATGCGAAGCGTCACCGGCAGGGTCCCGTCCACCCAGCTGGCGCGACGTAGGAACCCGGGACGCAGCAGAAGGCGCGGATTGCGCCTCAGGGTCCTCAGCAGCGCTCGTTGCTTGCGCCTCGCCACCGCAGCGCTCCGATGGCTGCTGAGGTTGTGCGCCATCGCCTTCCGAGTGCCCGGCACACTCGGGGCACCGAACGTCGGGGGGGCGAACGCCGCGAACCAACCCGACCACAGCAGAGCCGTGGCGAGCACAATCACCAGACCAGTCCGATATGTCGCCTGTCCCCGTTCCACCGAGCAGCAGTCCCTGTGCCCGGCCCCCGATCTGCTCGCCCCCGCAACGAGACCGGACCTTGAGCGCCGGCAGACGTTAACCCATCCATCCGCCCAGCGCGACGGTTTGTCCTTTGGACGACGTGTTCGCACCGTCCAGGCCCCGGCCGGACCAGCCGGCAAGTTCATCCTTTCGGAGGATGCGCCAGAGACGGGTTGGTCGATAGCCTTCCCGGCTGGCAGGGGGAAAGGTCCAACCAATCAAGGAGGAGATGTGTCCCTGAGAAGGCACGTCCTACGGTTCGTGGCGCTCGCCACGGCCGCAGCGTTGGTCTTCGGGGCGTTCGCCGGTTCGGCGTCCGCGAAGAAGCTCAGCGCGAAGCAGAAGGCCCAGATCCGGGTCTCGCTGCGCAAGCAGATCAAGAAGAACCCGCGGCTGATCCGTCGCGCCTCGTTCCTGAAGCAGGCTCGCCTGGTCGACTTCCAGCTTCCGGTCACGATCCGGGTGCGTCGCGCCACGAACGATTCCGGTGGCCTGACGAACAACGGCCCGCCGCGGGCGGCGTGAACACGGCGACGCTGGACCTCGGTCCGTCGCTCGGTACGCGTACGCTCGGTCTCGGCGGCAAGCTGCCGGCGACGATCGAGTTCTCCGACTCGTATGACGGCGGTGGCCTGGGCAACGTCAAGCTCGTCCTGCCCTCGGGCGGCGAGGCGCAGGGCTTCGGCCTGACGACGACGTCGATCCCGCTGCTGACGAACCACGATACGACGACGCAGCTGGTCGACAACCTGGCCGACTAACCTCAGCCTCTTCGACGGCACCGGTTGTGTCTGGTGCCGCCGCGGCGCCGGCGTCGACGCCACCGGCAACCTGTACGACCTCGTACAACCCGGACAACAACAACCTCGGTGCAGGCCCGTACTCGCCTGAGGCGGGCGCGGTTGCCGGTGACACGGTGCTGCGCACGAGCAGCCTGAACCTGACGATCGCTCCGACCGGCTCGGGGGTCACGCTTCCGGGCGGCGAGTCGATCACGACCGGGCAGTCCGGTGGGCAGGCGAACCTGTTCGGCACCATCCCGGGCAAGAGCACGCAGATCGATGTGACGGCCTCGCTGTTCACGAACATCAACTCGATCATCCGCGAGGTCGACGCGACCGCCGGCGGCCAGACGCCGCTGACGATCAACGACAAGCGACGCGAGCGGGATCGCAACCCGGGCGGACACGGAGAACCTGACGACGACCAACAAGTTCGTCGCGTTCCAGTGCCACCAGGCGATCACGGGCAACGTGCCCAACTACCTGACCGGCATCCGGCTCAACGGCTCGCTGAAGATCGCTCCGGCGTTCACGGCGGACGGTCGCCTTCGGATCGCGAAGGCCAACCTGAACCTGGCCGAGAACGCCCGTATCGCCGTTGCCGCGTGCCTGTTCCCGTACACGGCGTACGCGAACAACAACCAGACGTTCACCGGGAGCGATCTCTATGGTGACCCGAACGGCCTGCCGATCGACCCGTCGGCGCGAAGCCGATCCAGACCGGGTCCCGTACTCAGATTCCGGCCGCCTTCGGTGGCGGGACCGTAGCCGAACGCCCGCGACGTGCCGTGCGGCACGCAGGATCCAGTGCTGACCGGATTCGGCGTCCAGTCGCTGGTCCGACCACCACCGCCGTTCACGGGGCTGGCACTTGCCAGAACGACGGCTCGCAGGCCAAGGTCGCTGCTGAACTCAGCGCCCTGAACCTCGACGTCGACGTGCTCATCGGCCAGAACTAGTTCCGGCTGACAGTTCCGTCGCAGTGCGGTTATCTGCGACACCGGCGAGCCCCGGTCCACTGAGTGGGCCGGGGCTTCGTCGCATCTCGGGCGTGTGCGAAGGCGGTCGAACTGCGACACCGGTGGAGCCGGTTCCGTATCGTGGCCCGAGGCTCCGTCGCAGCTTCGGAACGATCGTTTCGACGTGACGTCTGCCGTCAAGAACTGTCTAGGAGCACGATGCGACTCTTCCGTCTCTTTTCGAACGCCCGTCCTGTTCCGGTGATCCTGGCGGCAGTCATGCTGCTCGCCCTCGTGCTCACCGCCGCAACAGCCGCGAAGACGCCGGCCACGACCGCGAGCCCCACCGCGTCGACGGCTGCGACCGGCAGCTGCAACGCGCTGATCCGCAAGGGCAACAAGCTCGTCTCGATCACCCAGCTGACGTACAGGTACAGGTTCGTCAAGATCAAGAGCGGGCCGAACAAGGGCCGCTTCCGGCGGCGCATCGTTCGTGTCAGGGTCAAGGTCAAGGTCTCCTGCGCCAAGCAGTGCGCCGTTACCGTCAAGTCCAAGGGCAAGTACCGCCCGGTGTACGCCGTCAAGACCGTCAAGGTGAAGGCGGTCAAGCGTGGCCGGATCGTGACGGTCAAGCGCCGCAAGAAGGTCTACCGCTTCGGCGCGTGCCCGGCCGGGCTCACCACCGAGAACCTCGGCACGCCGGTGAGCGTCTCGATCCTCCCCGGGAGCTTCGCGCTGCTCGACTTCGGCGCGTTTCAGCGCCAGGCACCTGTCACCGGAGTGCTGAGGGGCTTCGTCCCGGGCAAGATCCAGCTCAATTCCGACATCCAGATGACGCTCAACCGCGGCTCGCTGACGCTCGGCTCGACGGCGGTCTTCATCGACGATCTCTGCAACGGCAAGGTCAGCGCCGCGATCCGAACCGGCAACCCGACGAGCGTCACGCTCGACCCGACCCGGACGACCACCGCGACGCTGCTGAAGTCGGGGACCGTGACGTCGATCGCCTACACCGTGGTGCGGCTGCCGCTGGAACTGCGCAACGACGACACCGGCTGTGACAAGCCGTACATCACGACCGGGTATCGCGAGTTCAAGCAGACGTTCTTCCTCCGTGGCAAGGTCGGTGCGGGCGGTCTCACGAAGCTCGTCCTCCAGTCGCCGGCGGACACGCTGGTGGTCGAGGCCTGCCTCGCGCCGGGGGTCCCGACGCAGCCGTGCAACGGCTTCGCGATCCCCCTCCCGATCCTCGTCAGCACGAAGCTCATCGCATCGGTCGACCTGTCCGGGAAGACGTGACATGAGCCGCACCAGATTGGCGTGCGCTGCGTCGATCGTTCTGCTCGGGGCCATCGGGACCGCTGCGACCGCGCAGGCCTCGACGTTCGCGCTCGCGACGGCGCGCGACGCCTCGGTGCTCCCGCCGGGAGCGCAGGAGATCGCGCGGCTCGCTCCGGGGCTGGTGGCATTCCGCGTGCCGGTGCCGCGCGGGCAGGCCGCGGCGAGCTTCGTCAGCGCCCTGCGACGCCGCGATGGTGTCTACGGGTCGCAGCTCAACACGGTGATCCACCACGCAACGCTGTTCAGCACATGCTCCAACGCGCCGACCGGCGTCGACACGTTCGTCTCGTCGGCCGTCGACGCGGCCTCGGTGTCGCCCCCGTCCACGACCAAGCCGATCGCCATCCTCGACACCGGTGTCGACGGGAATGTCCCGGAGCTCAACGGGCGCGTGGCGGCGACCACCGACGTCGTCCTGAACAACCAGAACCCGGGCGACGCCGACGGCCACGGGACCCAGGTCGCCGCGGCCGCCGCGGGCAGCGGCCTGTACGCGGGGGTGTCGCCGACGAGCCCGATCATCCCGATCAGGATCTACAACCGCGACGGTGATACGACGGCGGATCAGGTGGTGAAGGCGATCCAGGTCGCGGTTCAGCGCGGCGCAAAGGTGATCAACATCTCGGGTTCGAATCCGCGAGCCGACTTGGACAGCAAGTCGATCCAGGTCGTCCAGCAGACCATCGCCGCCGCCTTCGCGCAGGGCGTCATCACGGTTGTCGCGGCGGGCAACGAGGGCAAGGGCGATCCGACGGTCCCGGGCAGCCTTCCGTCATGTCCTCGACGTCGGGTCCGCAAGCCTCGACGGCCTCCGCGACGACTTCTCGAACTTCGGCCCGTGCATCGACCTGGTCGCGCCCGGTGCCAACCTGTCGCTCCCGGCGCCGCAGAGCGTGTGCGCCAGCGGGTACGGGGTCGCCACGGGAACGTCGTTCTCCGCCCCAGAGGTCGCAGGTGCGGTGGCGCTGCTCGCTGCCAAGCGCCCGCAACTGTCCGCCCAGCAGCTCTTCGACCTGACCAGGACGGTCGCCGTCCGTCCGCTCAACCAGTCGGGCCACTCCGACGACACGGGGTACGGCATGCTCGACGTCAATGCCGGCCTGTCGGCACCGGCGCCGAAGCTCGAACCACGAGAGCTCGACGACGACGTCTTCTGGCTGAAGGGCGTCTACGCAAAGGCCCACAAGCCGCTACCTCAAGCGGATCCGGTACATCAAGCTGAGCGGTCACGTCAGCTCAACCGAGGATCCGCAGGATGTCTTCCCCGTGTACGTGCGACGAGGGGAGCGGCTGACCGCAGCAGGTGAAGGCGTCGCCGAGCACCGGGTCTGCTCGACATGGGGATCTGGAACCGGAATGTCGGAGCATTCGACATCGGCCGCGGCGACCAGTCGTACCTCCTCGCGAGCCCGCCCGGTGTCTCGACGACCCCGCTCGTCAGCTACACGGCGAAGCGCACGGGCACGTACTACGTGAGCGTCGAGGCTCCCGATCTCCCCACGGCCAACGATCCGACGGTCACGCCAGACGTCACGATCGACGCCGAGATCTCCTACTCGCTGCAACTCCGCAAGAACAAGACGAGCCGCAAGTAGCGGCGGCGGCCGCTATGCGCGAGGGGCGAGCGCGTGGAATCGCGCGACGGCCTCGGTGCGGTTCGAGGCTTCGAGCTTGCGCAGCACCTGACGCACGTGGGACTTCACGGTCGGCTCGGAGATGATGAGTTCGGCGCCGATCGCTCGATTGCTCGCGCCGTCCGCCATCAGCGCGAGCACCTCGCGCTCGCGCGGGGTGAGATGACCCACCGATTCGTCGGGTTCGCTGCGGACGCGGTGCGCCCACCCTCCCGGGCTCGCCGCCCATTCGCGCACGAGCTCCGCAAGGCCCTCCTCGACCGCCGGCGCCTGAGCCACCGCGGGCGCATGCCGCTCGACCGCAACGGCCTGGCGCATCGCCCAGCCGACGCCGGACGCGAAGGTCCAGAGCAGGTCGCGGTCGAACTCGGTGATCTCGCGGCCGCTCATCGCCCGGTCGCCGTGCAGCAGGCCGATCGTCTGGCCGCCCTGCACGATCGGTGCAACGGCGTAGCCGTCGGTGCGGGCGAGGTCGGCGATCTCGCGGTTCGCGACGTCGAGGTCGCGCACCATGAGCGGCTGTTGCGTCATGACGGCCTCGAACTCGGGCGGGCAGTCGACCAGCGCCATGCGCATCGAGCGCCCGACCTTCGCGAAGGAGGCGGCGAGTTGCGGGTCGTGCTCCGTGCTCACCGAGGCGAACGCGATGTGGCCGTCGCGCACGTGGGTGAGCATCGCGCGGTCCATGTCGCACGCCGCGCAGACGGCCGCCGGCGTCTCGAGGACGACCTGCCACAGGGCCCCCGCGCCGGACAGCTGCGCGAGCGACTCCTGGACGCGTCGCAGGGCTGCCGCGCCCTCGGCTGACTGATCGATAGAAGAAGGATGGACTGCGATCGACATGCGTTGGCTCCCCCCGGTCCCACGCTGGACCCCGCGGAACCCTACATCCGCGTGGTGTGGCGCGTCAACGGACCGTAATGGATGCGCATGATCCGGCGGGTCGGTCCCTACACGACGCCAACAGTGGTGTCACAGCAATGGTGTTACACTCCCCGGATGCCAACGACGTACCCGCGCGTCGGCGTGACGAAGGATCCGGAGCTCGCGCGCGCGCTGCGAACGACCAGGACGCTGCTGCCCTCCGGCGACGTCCGCTCCGAGGCCGGGCACGTGCGGCGCCTGGCGCTGATCGGCGCCCGCGCGCTGGCCGACTCCGACGCGCAGGTCCGCGATCGAGAGCGGCTGCTCGCGCTGACGGGCGCCCGCGCGGCGCAGGAGAGCTTCGGCGCGCTCGCCGAGCGCCTGCTCGAGCAGCCCGTCGACCGGCGCGCGGAGCTGAGCCGCAGCGTCGACTGGGTGCGCGGCGAGCGATGAGCCGGCCCGCCTACCTCGACACCTCCGCGGCAGTCAAGCTGGTGCGCAGGGAGCGCTCCAGCGCCGGCCTCGTCGAGCATCTGCTCGACGCCTCCTCGCGCATGTCGAGCGAGCTGCTCGCCGTCGAGCTGCGCGCCGCCGCGCAGCACCTCGGGCGCCCGGAGCTGCTCGACCTCGCCGACGAGGTCCTGGCCACGCTCGACCTGATTCCCGCCGGCGCCGCCATCCGGGCACGAGCCGGTGCGATCTTCGATCCGCCGCAGCGCGCGCTCGACGCGATCCACCTCGCGACGGCGCTGTCGATCCCGACCGACCGGCTGGACTTCGTGACCTACGACGATCGCCAGGCGCTCGCAGCCGAGGCCGCGGGGCTGACGGTCGTCACGCCCGTCTGAGCGCTGGACGGGCGGCTACTCGGCGGTGGCCGTCGGCGCCCACTGCGCCTCGGCGAGGTTGCCCTCGGTCAGCCCCTCGGGCGTCGGGACGAGCGGGTTGTCGCGCAGGTACCACTCCGCGTCGAGCGCCGCCTGGCAGCCGGAGCCGGCCGCGGTGATCGCCTGGCGGTAGGTGTGGTCGACGAGGTCGCCCGCGGCGAAGACGCCCGGGACGCCGGTCCGCGTCGAGCGGCCCTCGGTGACGACGTAGCCCTCGGCGTCGAGCTGCACCTGGTTCGCCGCGATCTCGGACTGGGGCTCGTGACCGACCGCGATGAACGCCCCGGTGACCTCGAGCTCGCGCGACTCGCCGGTCTCCGTGTTGCGCAGGTGGGCGACCGTCAGCGCGGGCTGCGCCGGGTCGGCCGCGTGGAACTCGTCGACGACGTACGGCGTGAGCCACTCGATGTTCTCGACGGCCTGCGCCCGCCCCAGCATGATCCTCGACGCGCGGAACTCCGAGCGGCGGTTGACGATCGTGACCTTCGAGGCGAACTTCGCGAGGAAGATCGCCTCCTCCATCGCCGAGTCGCCGCCGCCGACGATCATCGTGTCCTTCCCGGCGAAGAACGCCGCGTCGCAGGTCGCGCAGTAGGAGACGCCGCGGCCGCTGAGCTCCTCCTCGCCGGGCACGCCGAGCTTCTTGTGCTCGGCGCCCATCGCGAGGATGACCGTCCGCGCCTGATGCTCCTCATCACCGACCCAGACGCGATGGACGCCGCAGTCCTGGGACAGCTCGATCTTCGTCGCGAGGTCGGTGATGAAGCGCGTGCCGAAGCGCTCTGCCTGGTCGCGCATCGCCTGCATCAGCTCGGGACCCTGGATGCCCTGCGGGAAGCCCGGGTAGTTCTCGACGTCCGTCGTCTGCTGCAGCAGGCCGCCCCAGAGCCAGCCCTCGATGACGAGCGGCTTGAGGTTCGCGCGAGCGGTGTAGAGCGCGGCCGCGTAGCCGGCCGGGCCGCTCCCCACGATGATGACGTTCTCGATGTCGGGCATGGTGTCTGTGTGGTCCTCGTTCGGTGCTCTGCGTTACCGGGCGCTGGCCGGCACCACTTTACTTTGTATAGTAGCTCGCTCGCCGGCTCGCTCATCCTTCCAGCGCTGCACGGTCTTGAGCAACTGGAAGTAGGCGAGCGCCCCCGGGATCGTCGGGAGCCAGAACGAGAACGCACGGTACGTCAGCACGCTGACGATCGCGAGGCTGTCCGACACGCCGAACGCGATCAGCGCGCCGATCATGCCGCCGTCGACGCCGCCGATCCCGCCGGGCAGCGGCAGCAGGTTGGCCGTCATGCCGACGAAGTAGGCCATCACGAGCGAGAAGAACGGCGGCGGCGTGCCGAAGGCGTGGAACGAGGCCCACAGGCACGCGATGTCGGCGTACCACCAGATGACCGCGCCGAGCGCGCCGCCGTCGCGCTCGCGGAGGATCGTCAGGGCCTCGCGCACGCCCGCCGACACGGCGGCGGGGGCCTTGGAGAGCTTGGCGATCAGCCGCGCCGTGCGGCCGGAGCCCGCGGCCCAGCGCTCGATCCGCGCGTCGATCTGCGTCGGCACGAGCGTGAACGCCAGCGCCACCGCGATGATCGTGCCGCCGATGATCGCCGGGATCATCGTGATCGCGAACGCCCTGCCGCCGTGCAGGACACCGGTGTACAGCCCGATGCCCAGCAGCAGCATCGAGAACATGTAGACGCCGTAGAGGATCACGTACTGGGCGACCATCCGCGTCGCCACGAGCCGCGAGCGCATGCCCGACGCGCGCAGCGCCCAGACGGTCAGCGCGGCGCCGCCGGCCCCGGCTGCGGAGAACAGCCGCGTCGCCGCGAGGCCGGCCATCGTGATCTGGTAGGCGGCCCTCCAGTCGATGCGGTTGCTGCCGCGCAGGAACACCGTGCGGAACAGCCAGACGTAGCCGCCGAACGAGATGAGCTCGAAGACCAGGCAGGCGAACAGCCACTTGCGGGTCGCCGTCGCGGATGCGGTCCCACGTCTCGTGCAGGCCCGCGATCTGCGGCAGGCCGAAGTACAGGAAGGCCACCGCCGCGACGACGAAGACGCCGAGCACCGTCGCCTCGCGGCGCGTGAACCGCGCGCGCGGCATCTCCCCCGCGTCGGCGTCCTCCGGCTCGAGGTCGGGGGCGTCGATCGGGACCTCGGTCATCCGCGCGCCCGGCGTTCGAGCGCCTGGACGGCGCGCGAGAGCCCACGTGCGAGCGGGGCCGCCCGCGGCGCGCCGCGGCGGATGCCCTCGGCGAGCGCTGCGCCCGCGAGCAGGTCGACGACGTAGTGCTCGCCCAGGTACACGAGCGCGAACCCGAGCGTCCCGGCGTACGCCCAGCCGACCGCGCCCTCGACGGGACCCACGTCGCTGAGGACGTGCGCGGCCATCACGGAGGTGGCGAAGTGCAGGGACGGCATGGCGGCGAGCGGGTTCCCGGCCAGCCCATCGTAAAGCGTGCTCCAGCGGTCCTTCCAGAACTGCTCGCCGTAGTCGAGCATCATCCGGCGGATCTGCAGTTCGTGGCCGGCCGCATGCTCGCCCATGCGGCCGTGCTCGGCGGCGTACCACGGCGGCGCGGTGGGGATCAGCCAGTAGCAGATGACGCCGAGGTCGAAGGTCGCGTAGACCATCGTCGCGGCGCGCGGGAACTGCCGGCGGTGGCGCAGCAGGATGTAGGCGAGCGTCCCGTGCGGGACCGTGAACCAGATCCAGTGCGAGAAGACCAGCACCTTCTCGGGCCAGCGGATGTTCGGCGGGTCGGCGAAGCGCCGCTGCAGGCGCACGCCGGGAAGCTCGCCGGCGCCGATCATCCGGTCGATCGTCACCGGGTAGTCGACGTGCACCCGCGCCTCGAGCGCCTCGGGGTCGTCGGCGGGCATCTCATACGTCGCGAGGTATGCCCACATCTGCAGCATGCACATCGCGACGTCGCGACGGGGGCTGCGCGGCAGAGCGACGCACAGGGCGACCGGCGCCGACCAGGCGGCGGCGGCCACGGCGGGCTTGGGGATCGGCACCCGCCGGCGCAGAACGGGAGCTGCGACTCCCGCGGCGACGAGCGCCCAGGCCGAAACACGGAGGGCTCTCGACAGGCGCACTGCGGGCCGAGTATAGGTTGCGCCATGGACCTCTCGACGACGGCCGGACCTCGCGCGGCCAACGTCCTCGAGTCGGACGTGGGGCGATGAGCGAACTACAGCCAGGCGACCGGTTCGCCGGGCACCGCATCGACGCGGTGGCCGGCCGCGGCGGCATGGGCGTGGTCTACCGCGCGCTGCAGCTCGACCTCGACCGGCACGTCGCGCTGAAGGTGATCACGCAGCAGCTCGCCCAGGATGAGACCTTCCGTGACCGGTTCGTGCGCGAGTCGCGCGCGGCCGCGTCGATCGACCATCCGAACGTCATCCCGATCTACTACACGGGCGAGCACGAGGGCGTGCTGTACATCGCGATGCGCTACGTCGAGGGCCCGGACCTGCGCTCGCTCGTGCGCGCGCACGACCGGCTCGACCCTGAGCGCGCGGCGCGGCTCGTCGCGCAGGTCGGCGCGGCGCTGGACGCCGCCCACGCGCGCGGCATCGTGCATCGCGACGTCAAGCCCGAGAACGTCCTGCTCGGCGCGGCCGACCACGTCTACCTGACCGACTTCGGGCTGACCAAGCGCGTCGACTCGCTGGGCGGCATCCCGACGCGGGCCGGCGGCTGGGTCGGGACGCTCGGCTACGTCGCGCCCGAGCAGATCCGCGGCGAGCGCGTCGATGCGCGTGCGGATGTCTATGCGCTCGGCTGCCTGCTCGTGTTCGCGCTCAGCGGTCACGCGCCGTTCCGGCGCGAGACCGAGGAGGCGACGCTGTGGGCGCACCTCAGCGAGCCTCCGCCGGCGGTGAGCGCGGATGTGCCGGGGGTGCCGCCGGCGTTCGACGCGGTCATCGCGCGCGCCATGGCCAAGGACCCCGCGGAGCGCTTCCAGTCGGCAGGCGATCTCGGCAAGGCCGCGCTGGCGGCGGCCGGCGTGATCGTCAGCGACCCCGGTGAGCGCAGCGTCGCGACCGGCGCCGCCGCCTGGGAGGACCACACGACCGCCGCGGAGGGCGAGGGCGTGACGATTCCCGTCCCTCCGAGACTGCGCTACCCACCGCATGTGAGTCCGACGCCCGTGCGGCCGACGCCGGCCGCGCCTGTGCCCGCGCCGGCCGGGACGCGGCGTCGCGGGCGGCGCACCGAGCTGCTCCTCGGCGGCGCGATCCTCGCCGCGCTCGCCGTGGGTGGCGCGCTGGCACTCGTGCTGTCGGACCGCGGCGGCGGGGCGGGCTCGGGGGCACCGGCAGCCCGCACGAGCGCGGCCCCGGCGCTGACGACCGTCGCCGTCGGCGACCGGCCGAACGGGATCGTGCTGGCCGGCAGCCTCGCCTGGGTGCTGCATTCGCCCAGCGCCACGGTGGCGACCATCGACCAGCGCACGGCGAAACCCACGCCACGGAAGCCCAACGTCGGCGCGCGCCCGTCGGCGATCACGAGCGGCTTCGACCGCGTCTGGGTCGCCAACCCAGGTCTCGCGCAGCTGATCGCGCTCGGCATCACCTCGCATCGCCGCGAGGGCAAGCCGATCCAGCTGCCGCCGGGCAACCCCGTCGCGCTCGCGGCCGACGCGCATTCGATCTGGGTCGGCATGCGCAGCTTCAGCGGCGCGACGCTCGTCAAGGTCAACCCGCACACGGGCGCGTTCACGACGCTCGCGCTGCCCTACGGCGTCCAGTCCCTGACGACCGGCGCCGGTGCGGTCTGGATCCGCGAGCGCCGGAAGCGCCAGGTCGTGCGCCTCGACGTCGCCGACGGCACGCGGCGCGGCTTCGTCGTCGGCAATGGCCCGAGCGGGATCGCATTCGGCGCGGGCAGGGTCTGGGTGGCCAACAAGGACGAAGGGTCGGTCACGCGCATCGACGCGGGCTCGTTCAACACCGCGGAGATTCCGGTCGGCTCGCAGCCCGCGGGCATCGCCGTCGGCGCCGGCGGCGTCTGGGTCGCCAACCAGCTCGCCTCCACGGTGACGCGGATCGACCCCGTGACCGAGCGACCTGACCCCTCGCCGATCGCGCTGCCGCCGAGCGCGACGAACCCGTATGCCGTCGCGGCCGATGGTGCGTTCGCCTGGGTCACGAGCCTGGCCAACGGCGTGGTGACGCGGATCCGGGCGCGTACGACCCGTTGATTCCCTATACAGATTCGCATAATGCTCTCCTGTATACTCAACCGGTGCCCGCCGACAACCCCTTCCGCTTCGGCTCGCTCGCCCTCGACGACGCGTTCACCGATCGAGTCGAGGAGCTGGACGAACTCGTCTCCGACGTCGTGAGCGGCCAGGACGTCGTGCTCTTCGCCCCGCGCCGCTACGGCAAGACGTCGCTGATGTGGCGCGCCGCGCAGCTCCTCCTGCGCCGGCACGTGCTCGTGGCCCAGGTCGACCTGATGACCACGCCCACGAAGGAGAAGCTCGCCGAGAAGCTCGCGCAGGCGATCCACGACGACATCGCCTCTCCCCTGTTCCGCGCCAAGGAGCGCCTGCGCGTCTTCCAGGGGCTGCGGGTCGCGCCGATCGTCACGGTCGATCCCGACGACGGCTCGCTGGGGTTCACCTTCGACGCCGGCCATCGCCGGCAGGACATCGACGCCACGCTCGAGCGGCTGCTGCAGCTGCCTGCACAGCTGGCGGGCGACCGCGGTCGCAAGGTCGCGCTCGTGCTGGACGAGTTCCAGGAGGTCGTGCACATCGACCGCCAGCTCCCGAAGCTCATGCGCGCCGTCTTCCAGACCCAGCCCGAGGTCGCGCACGTCTATCTCGGCAGCCAGCGCCACATGCTGGCGCGCATCTTCAGCGACGAGAACGAGCCGTTCTGGCGCAGCGCCAAGCGCATGGAACTCGGCCCGATCGCCCCCGCGGCCTTCGCCCCGTTCATCGAGGAGCGCTTCACCGCGGGCGCGCCGCACGGTGCAGCCGGAGGTCGTCGCCGCGGTTCTCGAGCTGACACACGGCCAGCCCTATGCCACGCAGGAGCTCTGCTACTTCCTCTGGCAGGAGACGCCCGCGCGCTCGCGCGCGACACCGGCGCGCCTCGACGCGGCGCTGACGCGGCTGCTGCGCTCCGAGCACTCGCACTTCAGCCTGATCTGGCAGCGCGCGACCGGGCCCCAGCGCCAGGTCCTCCAGGCGCTCGCCGCCGAGCCCGGCCCGGTCTACGGCGAGGACTACCGCCGCCGGCACGGCCTGCCTTCGGCATCCGGGGTCCAGCGCGCCGTCGGCGCGCTGGAGGCCCAGGAGCTCGTCGCACGCGGTGCGGCCGGCCACGCGATCAGCGAGCCGTTCCTCGGCGCGTGGGTGCTGCGCGAGCAGACCTGACCTGCTACGCGCCTGCGCGTAACGCGATTCGGTATAGCCCCGTCACAGCTCCCGCACGCTGATCTCGCCCGACTGCAGCGCGTCGGCGACCAGGCGCGCGCGCTTCTGGTTCTGCGGCAGGTCCTCGATCCCGCAGCGCCGGAACAGCGTCCGCAGATGGGACTTGACCGCGTCGAGGCTGAGGTGCAGCTCGTCGGCGATCGCCTGGTTGGTCGCCGGGGTCGCGAAGTCGTCGTCGCGGTAGGGCCGGGCGAGCGCGACGAGGACGGCGCGCTGCGCAGGCGTCACCGGCGGGCGCGGGCCGTCGGCTCCGTCCGGGGAGCGCGTCGGCGCGGCGGAGCCATCACCGGCCGGGCGGCGGAAGGCCAGCCGCGTGCGGCCGACCCGCAGCACGTCGCCGTCGCGCAGCCGGTGGCGCCCCGCGATCCGCAGCTCATTGACGTAGGTGCCGTTGCGCGAGAGCCCGTCGTCGGACACGGTCCACTCCCCCGCGATCCGCTCCAGCTCGGCGTGCAGGCGCGAGACCTCGTCGTCCCACGGAAGCGGGACGTCGTTGCCCGAGCCGCGCCCGATGCTGAGCCGGTCGCCGGCGAGCGTGACGATCGCCTGCGCCGTGCGTTCATCCCTGTAGACCAGAAACGGCTCACCCCGCCGCTCCGCGGCGATCCGCTCGCGCAGCTCGGCGGGGGTGGCGCTGTGCGGCTGGAGCGGAGAGCCGGTCATGCCGCCCCCCAGGGTCGCAAACTGCGGGGACGCAGGTGGCTGCGATTCACACCAAGGGTGGGTGGGCTCGGGGTCAGGTATGCCCGAAGCTCGATGGATGAGCACCATCGACCTGCATTCCCGTCGTTCGGACGCCGACCTCGTCGCGCTCGTGCGCCGCGGCGACGACGCCGCCTTCGCGGCGATCGTCGCGCGCCACCGCAGCGCGCTGCTCGCGCACGCGCGCCGCATCGTCCGCTCGCGCGAGGATGCCGAGGAGGTCGTCCAGGACGCCTTCGTCAAGGCGAACGCGGCGCTGCGCGCCGACACGCGCGAGATCGCGCTGAGCGCCTGGCTGCACACGATCGTCCGCAACCGCGCGCTCGACACGCTGCGCCGCAACCGCCCGCAGGTCGGCCTCGACCTCGTCGCGCCGTTCCTCGCCGATCCCGCGGGCGGCCCCGCGGAGGTCGCCGAGCGCCGCGCCGACCTCGACGGTCTCGCCGACGGCCTCAACGCGCTCCCGCCCCGCCAGCGCGACGCGCTCGTCATGCACGCCTTCGACGGCGCGTCCCACGAGGCGATCGGCCATCGGCTGGGCGTGTCGGCGAACGCGTCCAAGACGCTGGTCTGCCGGGCGCGGTCGGGGCTGCGGCGGGAGCTGGCGGCGGCCTGAGCAAGAGCTCGCGGCATTGGTGCCGGCGCCGTGCCGGCTTCGTTGGCCGGCCAGGGGAAGGCACAGGCACCCTTCTCACGCGCCCCGCGCCTACCCCCTCGGCTGCCGCTGTTCGCGCCCACCACGGCGCGAGAGGCACCCTCAGGCGGCGCGCCCAGCCCGAGCCGCCGCACACTCGGCCACGAACGCCGCGATCAGCGTGCTGTCCGGGTCGACCTCCGGGTGCCACTGCACGCCGAGGACGAAGCGGCGACCCGGCA
This sequence comes from uncultured Solirubrobacteraceae bacterium, assembly GCA_963809525.1. GTDB lineage: Bacteria > Actinomycetota > Thermoleophilia > Solirubrobacterales > Solirubrobacteraceae > F1-60-MAGs163. Next base: position 556,489 of record CAWEJY010000008.1, read on the forward strand.
GCTCCATTGCCTCGGGCAGGTCGTCCAGCGCCGACCAGCCGGTGACGACGAAGCCGTCGCCGATCCCGTCGACGGCCTGGTGATGGTGCTGCTTGGTGGTGTGGAACTCGCCGCCGGTCGCGCGCGCTGCGAGCGAACCGTCCTCGAGGCGCACGTCGTGCTCGGATCCGTCGAAGGACCCGGCGTTGGGCCGGTGGCCGTCGTGGCCGTGGGTGTCGGGGAGGTGCTGAATCAGCGTGCCCCCGCGGGCGACGTTGAGCACCTGCATCCCGCGGCAGATGCCGAGCAGCGGCAGGTCGCGCTCGATCGCCGCGTGCGCGAGCGCGACCTCCGAGGCGTCGCGCTCGGGCACGATCCCCTTGGTCTCCGGATGGGCGACGGCGCCGTAGGCGGCGGGGTCGACGTCGGAGCCGCCGGCGAGGATCAGCCCGTCGACGAGATCGAGCACCCGCTCGGGAACCTCGCCGAACGCCGCATCCGGCGGAACGATCAGTGCGACGCCGCCCGCAGCCTGGATGGACTGCACGTAGGACAGCGGCGTCAGAACGGCCGGCAGGTCCCACACGCCCCAGCGCGCCTGATGGAGCGCACCGCAGATGCCGATCACCGGACGGTCGTCAGCCATGCCCCAAGCATAGGATCCGCGCATGACCGCGTTCGAGCTCGCCACCCAGCATGAGACCGTCAACCTCTGGCGCGCGGGCGCAGCCGCGAAGATCGAGCTCAACCGCCCAGAGCTGCTGAACGCGTGGAACCGTCAGCTGAGCACCGACCTGATGGCCGCCTACGAGGCCGTGCGCGACGACGACGCGATCCGCGCGGTGCTCGTGACGGGCGCCGGACGGGCGTTCTGCTCGGGCGCCGACCTGACCGACATGCAGGCACGCGAGCTGACGCCCGACGGGCGGCCCGACCTCCAGCGCTCGCTGCGCGAGCGCTACCACCCGGTGCTCACGGGCCTGCGCCGGCTGCCCAAGCCCGTCGTCAGCGCCGTCAACGGGCCGAGCGTGGGCGTCGGGATGTCGCTCGCGCTGACCGCCGACCTCGTCTACGCGACCCCGTCCGCCTACTTCCTGCTCGCCTTCGTGAACATCGGCCTCGTGCCCGACGGCGGCTCCTCGGCGTTCGTCCCGGCGCGCATCGGGATCGCGCGCGCGACCGAGCTCGCGATGCTCGGCGAGCGCCTTCCCGCCGCGAAGGCCGCCGAGTGGGGGCTCATCAACGGAGTCTTCGAGGCCGACAGCTTCGAGGCCGAGGTCGAGGCGATCGTCGCCCGGCTCGCCGCCGGGCCGACGAGCTCCTACGCCGGAACCAAACGCCAGGTCAACGCCTGGGCCTACGACCGGCTCGACGAGCAGCTCGAGCTGGAGGCGGCGCTCCAGCAGGAGATGGCGGGCACCGCCGATTTCGCCGAGGGCGTGCTGGCGTTCGCGCAGAAGCGCCAGGCCTCTTTCTCCGGACGCTAGCCCGGCACCGGTCAAGCGCCCTTCCCGCCGGTTCCCCGATAGGATCACGCCGCCTTGCGAGTTCACGTTCGTCCTCCCCGTGTCCGCAGCGCCGTCGCGCTGGGCCTCCTCACCGCTGCGGCCGTGCTGCTGCCGGCCGGCAGCGCCTTCGCCGGCCTCGTCGCACCCGAGGGCGGCGGTTCGCCGAACGCCGACGCGATCCGCCAGCTGTACCTGATCATCTTCGGGCTCGGCTGCATCGTCTTCGTCGGCGTCGGCGGGCTGTTCCTCTACACGATCTTCAAGTACCGGGCCCGCAAGGGCGCCGTCCCGGCGCAGATCCACGGCAACACGCGCCTGGAGATCGGCTGGACGCTCGGCGCCGCCGCGCTGCTGGTGCTGATCGCCGTCGTGACCTTCATCAAGCTGCCGACGATCGAGAATCCGCCCGATTCCGGCGCCAATGGGCTGCCGCTCACCTCGAATGGCGCGTTCGTCGCCGCGAGCGCGCGGCAGAACCTGCCGCCCAACGGGAAGTCGCTCGCGATCGACGTCAACGGCCAGCAGTACGTCTGGCGCTACACGTACGCCGACGGCGACAAGAACAGCCTGAACAACGTCTTCGCCTACCAGGAGATGGTCGTCCCGACCAACACGACGGTCACGCTGTCGATCCGCTCGCAGGACGTGGCGCACTCCTGGTGGATCCCCAAGCTGGGCGGGAAGTTCGACGCGATCCCCGGCTACACGAACTACACCTGGTTCAAGATCTCCCGGCCCGGGCTCTACACGGGCCAGTGCGCCGAGCTGTGCGGGCGCAACCACGCGAACATGACCGCGCAGGTGCGGGCGGTGTCCCCCACGCAGTTCGAGGCCTGGTACGCCAACCAGAAGGCGAACATCATCGCGGCCGACAAGCAGGCCGCCATCTCGCGCACCGCGCTGAACGCCGCCGCCGCCAAGCTCGCCGCCAAGGCCAAGGCGCAGAACGCCGCGGCCAACGCGGGCACGACCGGCGCGATCAAGACCAACCCGGCCGCGGCCGCGGCAGCCGCCGGCAAGGCGCTGTTCGTCGCGGGCAACCCGTCGACGGGCGCGCTGGCGTGCGGCGCCTGCCACACGCTCAAGGCCGCCGGGACCGCCGGGCAGACGGGCCCGAACCTCGACACGTTCCTCGCGAACCGGCCCGCGTCGTTCATCCTCACCTCGATCGTCGATCCGAGCAAGGACATCGCCAAGGGCTACGCGGACCACATCATGCCCAACACCTACGCCAAGACGCTCACGAAGCAGCAGATCGCGAACCTCGTGACGTACATCGACAACAGCGTGCACGGGAAGTAGTCGAATGGCCACCACGCAGACCGCACCCGCCCCGGCCGTCAGCGCCGTGCCCGAGATCGTCGCCCGCGAGCCCGACCGCCGGCAGTGGGGCTGGATCTCGTGGCTGACGACGACCGACCACAAGCGCATCGGCCTGATGTACATGGTCGCCTCGTGGATCTTCCTGATCGTCGGCGGCGTCGAGGCCCTGCTGATCCGCCTGCAGCTGTCCCAGGCGGACAACACGCTGATCTCCCCGCAGACGTACAACGCGCTGTTCACGATGCACGGGTCGACGATGGTCTTCCTGTTCCTGATGCCGATGATCGCCGGCGTCGGCAACTACCTGATCCCGCTGATGATCGGCGCGCGGGACATGGCCTTCCCGCGGCTGAACGCGCTCTCGCTCTGGCTGTTCATCGCCGGCGGCCTGGTCTTCTACGGCTCGGTCCTCTTCAGCCCGCCCGAGTGCGGCTGGACGTGCTACGCCCCGCTCTCGGAGACGACCTACTCGCCGACCGGCGGCGTCGACGCGTTCATCTACCTCATCCACCTGACGGGCATCGCCTCGTTCCTGGGTGCGCTGAACTTCTTCGTGACGATCGCGAACATGCGCGCGCCGGGCATGGGCTGGGGCCGCATGCCGCTGTTCGTCTGGACGATGCTGACGCAGGCGATCCTGCTGATCATCAGCATTCCGGTCGTCGCCGCTGCCGTCACGCTGCTGCTCACCGACCGCCACTTCGGGACGCACTTCTACGACGCGACGAACGGCGGCTCACCGCTGCTGTGGCAGCACCTGTTCTGGTTCTTCGGCCATCCCGAGGTCTACATCCTCGTGCTGCCCGGCTTCGGGATCATCTCCGAGATCCTGCCGGTGTTCTCGCGCAAGCCGATCTTCGGCTACAAGGCGATCGCCGCGGCGACGCTGGGCATCGCGTTCATCGGCTCGCTCGTGTGGGCGCACCACATGTTCACGACGCCGCTGCCCTACGCCGTGCTCGTGTTCTTCTCGCTGATGACCTTCCTGGTCGCGATCCCGACCGGCGTCAAGATCTTCAACTGGATCGCCACGATGTGGCGCGGGACGATCGAGTTCCGCGTGCCGATGCTGTTCGCCTGCGGCTTCCTGGGCACCTTCCTGCTCGGCGGCGTGACCGGCATCTTCCTCGCGGTCTTCCCGGTCGACTGGCAGCTGCAGGACACGTACTTCGTCGTCGCGCACTTCCACTACACGATCATCGGCGGGGCGGTCTTCCCGATCTTCGCCGGGCTCTACTACTGGTTCCCGAAGTTCAGCGGCCGGATGCTCAGCGAGGGCATGGGCAAGACGAGCTTCTGGCTGATGCTCGTCGGCTTCTGGACGACGTTCCTCGTGCAGCACTCGATGGGCCTGAGCGGCATGCCGCGCCGTGTCTACGAGTACTCGGACGTCGGGCACCTGCAGCTCTACAACGAGATCTCGACCGTCGGCTCGTTCATCCTGGCGCTCGGGATCCTCATCACGGTCATCAACGTGCTGCGCAGCGCCAAGCACGGCGCCGTGGCCGGGCCCGACCCGTGGCAGGGCAACACGCTGGAGTGGTTCACGCCCTCGCCGCCGCCGGTCAACAACTTCGACACCGTCCCTCGTGTACGCTCGGTCGAGCCGATGAAGGACATCCGCCGGCAGATCGAACGTCAGAGCCGCGAGCTCGCCCGGTCCGGCGCGCCCGCGGGCTCGTAGACGTCCCGAGGCGGGGAGCCGGGATGGGAGCCACACGCCTCACGACGGTCCACCAGACCGCCTACGCCGGTGCGCGGCAGGTCGTGGCGGACTACGTCACGCTGACCAAGCCCAAGGTCCAGAGCCTGCTGCTGTTCACGACGGTCTGCGCGATGTTCATCGCCGGCACCCCGTCGGCGGCGCTGGTGCTGGCGACGGTCATCGGCGGGTACCTGTCGGCCGGCGGGTCGGGCGCGATCAACCACTGGTACGACCGCGACATCGACGCGCGCATGGGCCGCACGGCCAACCGGCCCGTGGCCTCGGGAAGGGTCTCCCCGCGCGCGGCGCTGACCTTCGGCCTCGTCCTCGGCGCAACGTCACTCCTCTGGCTCGCGCTGCTGGTCAACCCGCTCGCCGCCGCGCTCTCGTTCGCCGGCTTCCTGGGCTACTCCGTCGGCTACACGATGCTGCTCAAGCGCCACACCTGGCAGAACATCGTCTGGGGCGGCGCCGCCGGGGCGGTCCCGCCGCTCGTCGGGTGGGCCGCCGTCACCGGCAGCCTCAGCGGCCTGGCGCTGTACCTGTTCGCGATCGTCTTCTTCTGGACCCCGCCCCACTTCTGGGCGCTGAGCCTGCTGATGAAGGACGAGTATGCGAAGGTCGGCATCCCGATGCTGCCGGTCGTGCGCGGCGAGGACGAGACACGCAAGCAGATCCTGCTGTACACGATCCTCCTGTACGCCGTCTCGCAGCTGCCGTTCTGCGCGGGCGGCCTCGGCGGGATCTACCTCGTCGCCTCGCTCGCGCTGGGGATCCCGTTCGTCGTCCTGGCCGTCCGGCTGCGCCGGCGCAAGGACCGGCGCTCGGCACTGCGCGTCTACCTCTTCTCGCTCGCCTACCTCGCGGCGCTGTTCGCCGCTATGGTGGCCGACGTCCACCTGTTCTGATCCACGACCCTGGGACCATGGACCGCAACCTCGCCAAGAAGAACATCCGCTCGGGCCTGATCATCACCGCGATCGGGTTCTTCATGTTCGGCATCTCGTTCGTCGCCGCGGCGCTCTACATCTCATGAGCCCGGGCGATGAGACGACGCCGCCCGTCGGCGAGGAGATCCACCTCCCCGGCCCCAGCGTCCTGCCGGCGCTGATCGCCGTGGCGATGATCCTGCTGCTGCTCGGCCTCACCGGCAAGTGGTACCTGACGGTCGGCGGCGTCGTGCTGCTGCTCGTCTGCACGATCCGCTGGATCCGCGACACCCGCCGCGACATCCGCGACCTGCCCGTCGAGCACTAGTCGGTCAGACCCGCAGGCCGCGCCGCGACTCGACTGGCGCGGGCGCCGCGACGGCGGCGGGCAGCTCGCAACTCGAGCCGTCGTCGGTCCAGCAGCGCACGACGTCGCGCATCGAGAGCACGCCGGCCATCTGGCCGCCGTCGACGACGATCAGGTGCCGGAACCCGCGGCGCACCATCGTGACCGCGGCCTCCTCGAGCGACCAGGTGGGCGCGGCGTAGACGATGTCCGACGCCATGTGATCGCCCACGCGCTCGCCGTCGGGATCCTCACCGGCACCGATCGACCGGGTCAGGTCGCGCTCGGTGATGATGCCCGGCCCCGGCAGGTCCGGATCCATGACGACGGCGGCGCCGACCCCGCGCTCGGCCATCAGCCGCGCCGCGTGGCGCAGCGTGTGCCCCGGGCCGACCTCGAGGACCACCCGGCTCATCCCATCGCGAACCTTCATCTCCGCTCCCGCATCGTTTGTGACGAATGGTGCAAACTAGCTTACGCCCCTGCGACTGTCCACAGCGGTCGCCGGGTTTCAACGCGCCAGGTTCGGGCTAGAACGACGCAGACTCATCCACAACCTGGCGCGTTCACGTACCCCTCTGACAATGCAGCGCGACGCAACCGTCCGACTGAGAACCAGCCTCTACGAGGATGCGACCGCGATCGTGGGCGCGGAGTTCGCCCATGATCTCGCGCTCGACGACATCGCCCATCGTGTCGCCTCCTCGCGCCGCCAGCTGCAGCGCGCATTCGCGGAGATCGGCAGGACGACCTTCCGCGAGCACCTGACCGCGGTGCGCATGGACCACGCCGCCGAGCTGCTCGCCCATCGCGACGTCACCGTGCGCGAGGTCGCCCACCGCGTGGGCTACCGCCAGCCGGCGCAGTTCGCCAAGGCGTTCCGCCGCCGGCACGGGCTCGCGCCGTCGATGTACCGCACCCAGGCGCGCTTCGCCGCCGCCCGCGGCGCGGTCGCGACACCCTCCTGTCAGGCCGCCTGAGACGCGCCTGAGGCGCCGCCGGCGGCCCATGCGAGACGGCCCCCGCGCCGGGGCCCCGAGGCTGATTGCGCCGTGTCTCCGCCCACGTGTAATGTGCCGCCGCGATGGGAGAGGAAACACGACGGGGCCCAGTGACGGGCCGTATGTGGGCGGTCCTGATCGCGATCGGCCTCGTGGCCTCGGCGATCGGCATCGCCATCGGTCTTTCGATCAGATGGTTCCCCGTCGCGGGGTCCACGATCGCCCACAAGATCGACACCTTCTGGGACGTGCTGATCATCGTCTCCGTGCCGATCTTCGTCGGTGTGACGACGATGGTGCTCTTCAGCATCTGGCGCTGGCACCAGCGTCCGGGCGAGGAGCTGCTGGACGGCCCGCCGATCCACGGCAACACGAAGCTCGAGGTCGTCTGGACCACGATCCCGACGATCATCATCGCCGGGCTCTGCGCGTACGCGACCGTCCTGCTGCTCGACATCCAGAGCGCGCCGGCCAAGGGCACGCGCGTCATCAACGTCACCGGTCAGCAGTTCGCCTGGACGTTCTCGACCGTCGAGAACGGCAAGAAGATCCAGACCAACGAGCTCTACGTGCAGGTCGGTGAGCCGGTCAACTTCAAGGTGCACTCGCTCGACGTGATCCACGACTTCTGGGTGCCCGAGTGGCGCCTGAAGGTCGACGCGGTTCCCGGCATCACCACGGACTACTCGCTGACCCCCAGCAAGGTCGGCAACTACCAGGTCGTCTGCGCCGAGCTGTGCGGCCTCGGGCACGCCTTCATGCGCGCGAACGTCCACGTGCTCACGGCCGCGAAGTACGCCGCCTGGGTGCAGAGGGTCACCACCCCGGTCGGCGCCGCCGCCGTCGGCGCGGCGAGCAACGGCTCGGCCTCGGTCCAGAGCCTCGGCAAGCAGCTGTGGGTCGCGGGGAACCCGTCGACCGGCTCGCTGGCCTGCGGCACCTGCCACACGATGAAGGCGGCGGAAACGGTCTCGGCGACGGGCCCGAGCCTCGACAAGGAGCTGGCGCACGATCCCGCGTCGGCGATCAGGGAGTCGATCGTCGCCCCGAACAAGGAGATCGCGACGGGCTTCGCCAAGGGCGTCATGCCCGTCAACTACGCGAAGACGCTCAGCAAGCAGCAGGTCGACGCGCTCGTCGCGTACATCTACAAGAGCGTGCACCGGAGGTAGTCGCATGGCCGCGAAGCTCACCAGCCCCGGGTGGTATCGAGCCCTCCTCTACACCCTCATCGGGATCGCCTTCACGCTCGGCCTGAGCGCCGGCCTGCGTGCGATCTTCGACAAGGCCCCCGTGTATTCGTGGCAGTCCTGGGTCACGATCGCGCTGCTGATGACGCCGCTGTTCTTCCTGGTCGGCATCGGCTGCTTCGACTACTGGTGGCGCTGGGCGCGCGGCCGGATCGACGACTACGCCGACCACTCCGACCACGGCGCTCACAGCTGGCGCGACTACTTCAAGGTCAACACCGATCACAAGGTGATCGGGATCCAGTACATCTGCGTCTCGTTCTTCTTCATGTTCGTCGGCGGGCTGATGGCGATGCTCGTGCGCGCCGAGCTCGCGCAGCCGGGCCGCCAGTTCGTGGACGCGAACACCTACAACGGCCTGTTCTCGATCCACGCGACGCTGCTGATCTTCCTGTTCGTGATCCCGGTGTTCGCAGGGATCGCGAACTACGTGCTGCCGCTGATGATCGGCGCGCCGGACATGGCGTTCCCGCGCCTCAACGCGCTGTCCTTCTGGATGCTGCCGCTCGCCGGCATCATCATGCTGTTGTCGTTCCTGATGCCGGGCGGCTCGTTCGCCGCCGGCTGGACCGCGTACGCACCGCTCTCGGTCCACCAGCCGATCGGCGCGACGTTCTTCACCGTCGCGGTCCAGTTCGCCGGCGCGTCGTCGATCGCGACCGCGCTGAACTTCCTGGTGACGATCATCACCATGCGCGCGCCGGGCATGACGTTCTTCCGGATGCCGCTGCTGGTGTGGGCGAACTTCTCGACGTCGCTGCTCGTGGTCATCGCGACCCCGTTCATCGCCGCCTCGCAGTTCATGGTGCTGCTCGACCGCGCGCTGGGCTTCAACTTCTTCAACCCGGTCAAGGGCGGCGACGTGCTGATGTACCAGCACGTCTTCTGGTTCTACTCCCACCCGGCCGTCTACATCATGATGCTGCCGGGCTTCGGGATCATCAGCGAGGTCCTGGCGACGCGTGCCCGCAAGCCGATCTTCGGCTACCGGATGATGGCGTTCTCGCTGCTGGCGATCGTGGTGCTGGGCTTCACCGTGTGGGCCCACCACATGTTCGTCTCCGGCATGCAGAACTGGATCCGCATCCCGATGATGATCACGACGGCGATCATCGCGATCCCGACGGGCATCAAGATCTTCTCCTGGGTGGCGACGCTGTGGCGCGGCGTGCTCAAGATGGACACGCCGATGCTGTGGGCCGTCGGCTTCATCACGATGTTCACGCTCGGCGGGATCTCGGGCGTGATGCTCGCGATGGTGCCGCTCGACATCCACGTCAGCGACACGTACTTCATCGTCGCCCACATCCACTACGTGCTGTTCGGCGGATCGATGTTCACGATCTTCGCCGGGATCTACTTCTGGTTCCCGAAGATGACGGGCCGGATGTACAACGAGCGCCTCGGCAAGCTGCACTTCTGGCTGACGTTCATCTTCTTCAACCTGACCTTCGCGCCGATGCACCTGATCGGCGTCCAGGGCATGCCCCGCCGCGTGTACGACTACGCGCAGCAGTTCGCGACGTGGAACCTGATCATCTCGCTGTCCTCGTTCGTGCTCGGGCTCTCGTCGCTGATCTTCCTCTACAACATGATCGCGTCCTGGCGGGGCGGCACCCGCGCGGTCGCCAACCCGTGGCGGTCGCTGACGATCGAGTGGCAGGTGTCCTCACCGCCGCCGATCTTCAACTTCGACGCCCTCCCCTCGGTCGTCGGCGGGCCCTACGAGTACGGCGTGCCGGGTGCGGTCCACGCCGTGTTCAAGGGCGCCGAGGTGCCCTCCCCCGTCCCCGCCGGCGCTGACACGCCGACACCCGCCACGGAGCACTGAGTCCGATGCGCACCATCCTCGTCGTCGCCAACGAGACGCTCGCCGGCAAGAAGCCGCTCGAACGCCTGCAGGAGGAGGCCGCCAAGGGCCCCGTCCGCGTCGTGCTGTGCGTCCCGCGCAAGAACCCCAGCCGCGGGGCCGTCATCTACGCGGACACCGTCTTCGAGGCCGCCCAGGTGCGCGTCGACCTTGCGCGCGGCGTCCTGCGCGAGCGCGGCATCGAATGCATCGGCGAGGTCGGCGACCCGGACCCGTACTCGGCCACGATGGACGCGGTCGCCGAGTACCACCCGGACCACATCATCATCTCGACGTTCCCCGAGGCGACCTCGAGCTGGCTGCGCCGCGACTTCGTCGAGCGCATCACCGAGGCGGTCAAGGTGCCGGTCGAGCACATCGTGACCGACATGCAGGAGGGCTCGCCCTTCGACATCACGCTCGTGGTCGCCAACCGGACGACCAACAGCGAAGCGCTGATCGCCGAGCTGAAGGCGATGGCCGACGCCGAGCCCTCCGGCCGCGAGCGCCTGTTCGTCTTCGTCGTGCCGCTCGAGGGCGGCGAGGGCATCGCGGTCAAGCGCGCCCAGGCGCGCCTCGCCCAGGTCATCGACCGCGCACGCGCCTCCGAGCTCCAGGCCGCCGGCATGACGGGCGACCCGGACCCGTACATCGCGACGATGAACGCCCTCGAGCTGTTCGACGTCGACGACATCGTGATCTCGACGTACTCGGCGACGCGCTCGGGCTGGCTGCGCGCCGACCTGATCGAGCGCACCCGCAAGAGCTCGCAGAAGCCCGTCAAGCACATCACCCAGCCGGAGGACGCTCAGGTCACCGCCTGAGCAGGAGAGCCCGCCATGGAAGCCGCCTCGATCCGCGCAGCCGTCGCCCACGACGATCATCACCACGGTCCTCCGGCCGCAAACCAGAGCTCGAAGGTCGAGCGCGAGGTCCTCGGGATCCTGCTGTTCATCATCTCCGAGCTGATGCTCTTCGGAGCGTTCTTCGCGGCCTACTTCTTCATCCGCGTGGTCGCGAAGTCCGACTGGCCGCCGCACGGCAGCCTGCCCGTCGAGGTCGCCGCGACCAACGCCGTGATCCTGCTGTCCTCGTCGCTGACGATGCACTGGACCGACGTCTCGGCCAAGCGCGGCAACACGTACGCGATGCGCGTCGGGATCGTCACGACGTTCCTGCTCGGCGCGACGTTCCTGTTCATCCAGATCAACGAGTACCTCAGCATCGGGTTCAACCCGACGACGAACGCGTCGGCGTCGATCTTCTTCGGCCTCACCGGCCTGCACGGTGCGCACGTGGTCGTCGGCCTGCTGCTGCTGCTCATGTCGGCCGTGCGGATCTTCAAGGGCAGGGTCGGGCCCGACCATCACAAGGGCCTCGAGGTGCCGGGCATCTACTGGCACTTCGTCGACGCGATGTGGATCATCGTCTTCACGACGATCTACGTCCTGTAGCCACGGCGGCGCCCTCGTGATCAACCCGTTCCGCTCCGAGGGGGAGGCGTTCCAGTTCCTCCTGTGGGTTGCGGCGGTCTGCGCCGTGATCGTGGCCGTCGTGCTGGTGGCGCGGGCGCTGTAGGGGCGCCCACACGCCGCCGGCGCCCGTCACATGCGCGACGCTGCCGCGTGCCGGGACGGCCCGGGGCACGGGCGCTCGGCGGCGCCGCGGCCGGCTCCGTGCCTACGCGGCGGCTACTTGACCGTGAGCTTGCCGACCATGCCGGCCTGGCGGTGCCCGGGAACTTCGCAGAAGTACGTGTACGTCCCGGGCTTCAGCGTCCCGCTGGCCTTGGCGACGCCGTTCTTGATGATCGGCGTCTTGATCGAGGTTCCCTCGATCGCGAGGTTGTGGTCGATGCCGGAGGTATTGGGCATCTGGATCTGGATCGCGCCCGCCGTGGCGGTCGCCGTCTTGGAGACGTAGCTGAGCTGCCCGCCCGGATCGGCGGCGATCGTCAGCACGCCGTTCTTCTCGACGGCGGGCTTGCCGGTCCCCGCCGCCTTGACCGCGGTGGCGAGCGCGCCCGCGTCCTGGCCGGGCTTGGCGACGACCGCGGAAACGTAGTCCGCGACGTCCTGTGCGTCCTGCCCGGTCACGATGTTCGCCGGCATGACGCCGCCCTTGCCGGGGAAGCCGATCTGCCCGAGCACGACGCCGCGGATCGAGTTGTCGCCCCACTTCTCCTGGCGCGCCACGCGGAAGGCGTCGTCGAGGTTCGGCCCGACGGTGCCCTTGGTGCCGGCGCGCGCCAGCGTGTGGCAGGAACCGCAGTTCTTGACGAAGAGCTGCTTCCCGGCGATCGGATCCGACGTGCTGGCGCTGCCCGCGTTGGTGCAGCCCGAGACGGCGACGACGGTGGCTGCGAGCGCAGCGATCCCCGCCGCGCGCGCCACATGACTGAACGTGACCTTCCTCCGCATGAGCGCTGCAATCTACATCGACGGGCGGATCCGATGCGACGTGCCTGCCCTCGGCCCGCTCCGGCGCGACGAGCGCCCGCGACGCCCGGTACGATCCGCGCATGGCGCCCGGTCAGCTCTACCGCCTCCGCAACCCGTCGAACGGGCACGAGATCCTGCTCCCAGCGCAGCCTGACGTGATCTATCGCGATCAGGACACGGGCGAGGAGCTCGAGATCGTCGGCAAGGTCCTGCCCCTCGCCCCCTCCGCCTCGCGGCTCCCCTGGGCCGTCGAGAACCTGCGGTTCTGCAACTGGTGCGGGCAGATGGCGCAGAAGGACCTGAACGAGTGCCCGACGTGTGGGCGCCGTATGGCGCCCCTGTCCTGAGCGCCCGTTACTCTGGCACTGATGCGCTCCGCGCTCGTCGCCTCGGGTTGTGTCCTGGCTCTCGCGAGCAGCTTCGCCCTGTCCGCATGCGGCGGCACCAGCCGCCCCTACGACAAGGTGCCGACGTCCACCCCGGCGCTCGTCCCTCCCGCTGACGCGAACACGCTCGCGGGCTCCGGCGGCGGGACCGGCACGTCGGCCACCACCACGACGCCGACGACCACCACGCCGACCAGCACCACGGGCGGCACCTCCAGCGGCACGAGCGGGACGACGACGCCCAGCACCGGCGGCACCGCCGCCCCGACGGGCGGGACGACGACGCCGAGCACCGGCGGGACCGGCGGGACGCAGACGAGCACCCAGAACCCGGGCGGCGCGACGCCCGATCAGAACGCCGGCGCCGGCGCCTTCTCGAAGTTCTGCCAGGACAACCCCGGCGCCTGCTGAGCGCCGGTCACGGGCGGTTCAGCCAGTGCTCCGCCACCGAGCCGGTCGCCCAGACCTGCGCGCTCCCGTACCCGCTTTGAGCGAAGCGCCTGTGGGGCACGTCGCGCGGGTCGGTGATCGCGGGGCTGTCGACGGCGTCGTCGGCCTCGTCGCGGGTCGTGCTTGCCGCGGGTTGACGCGCGTCCATCCTGGATGCAATGAGGAAGGCTGCGCCGACCCGACTGCATCCACAACGCCGGGCCGAAGCCCCCGCCCGCGTTCGGGGGCGCAGCCGGTAGCCGGCGGCTACTTCTTCGTCGTCGTCTTCGGCGCGACCGGGTTCGTGATCAGCGTGGCGCTGTAGTTCACGCGGGCGGTCGGGTAGATGCAGTAGTACTGCGTCAGCTGGTTGGGCTGCGTCTGAGCCGTCTGGGTGGCGACGTCCGAGCAGGAGCCCTTCGCGCGGCTCGCGCGCCAGGACGTGTCCGTGCCGAGGCCGGTCGCGAGGATCGGGGCCCAGGTCGTGCTCGTGATCGCGACGATCTGACCCTTCTTGACCGGGACGGACTTCGTCAGCGGGAACTGGACGACCGTGCCGAAGTACGGCGTGACCGGGAAGGCCTCGCTCTGGGCGACGGCGCGGGCGCGGAGCTTGCGCTTGGGGTCGAGGATCGTGATCTGCACGGACGGCGCGCCGAACTTGTTCGTGCCGTTCGTGAAGAAGTCGATCTGCTTGGGCCCGGGCTTGCCGAGCCCGACCGTGAAGGCGACGATGCGCCCGTCGGCGGGAACGGTCATCAGCCCGCGGTTCGTGCCGACCTTGGCCTGGTAGCCGGTCGCGCGCACGAAGGCGTAGCACTTGGGCACCGGACCGGGGCAGCTGGACTTGACGTTGGGGTCGAGTTTTCCGATCTCGATGACGTCAGCGGAGGCGAGGGAGGGGATCGCGGCGAGGGCGCAGAGGACTGAGCCCGCCGTCAGAAGGCGTCGTAGCATCACATCCATTGAACACACTCGGACCGCGTTTTGTTGCGGTTCTACAATCCGGTTTTCGGGATATCGCGGAAAACACGAGGCTTTCGTCACCCTGAGGCGCAACCCGCGGCCCACCTCAGACGGCCGCCGGACGGGCTGCGGCGAGGTGCTCGTGCAGGACGCCGACGACCTCATCCTCGGCGTCGGTGAGCATCACGTGGCCCGCACCGGCGATCGGCGCATGCCGTGCGCCAGGGATCAGCCGCACGAGCTCGCGTCCGCGCGCGGGCGGGACCAGCGCGTCCCGCTCGCCGTGCACGACCGTCACATGCAGCCCGCCGAGCTCGGTCAGGCGCCCGCGGGTGTCGTGGGCCGAGATGGCCCGCATCTGCCCCATGAGCGTCGCCGCCGGCGTCGCCTCGCGGGCGCGCATCGCAAAGTCCTCGCGGATGCGCTCCGGCGCGCTGCGCCGCGTGCGCTCGCTGTAGAGCGCGGGCGTGATGATGTCGAACGCTCGTGCCGGCGCCACGTCGCGCAGCGCCGCGCCCGACAGGAGCCGCCACGACGGCAGGCCCGCACGGGCGTTGGCCGTCGTGCAGCCGAGCACGAGCGAGCGCACGCGGTCGCGGTGGTCGAGCGCGAGATGCTGGGCGACCATGCCGCCCATCGAGACGCCGAGGACGTCGGCCTGCGCGACCCCGGCCGCGTCGAGCACGGCCACCGCGTCCAGAGCCATGTCGGCGAGGCTCAGCGGGGCCCTGATCCGATCGGACTGCCCCGTGCCGCGATTGTCGAACGTGATCGCGCGGGCGTGGCCCCGCAGGTGCGGCAGCAGCCGGTACCAGGCCAGCGAGCTGCCACCGAGGCCCATGATCAGCAGCAGCGGCGGCCCGTCGCCGGCCGCCTCCCAGTGCAGCTCGACGCCGCCGTTCTGCGCGCTCGGCACGGCTCAGCGACCCTCGTAGGTCGCCCTGCCGGGCCCGTCGGTGAGGAAGGAGCGCACCGCGTTGCGCAGGTCCTCGGTCCCGAAAAGGTCGCCGGCGACGCCGGGCACGATCGCGTCGGCGGCGCGCGCGCCGCCCTCCTTCTGGGCCCTGACGATCGCCTTGGTCGCGGCGTGCGCGCGCGTCGGGCCGTCCGCCAGGCGCGCCGCGAGCGCCCTCGCCGCCGCGTCGAAGCCCTCGTCGGGAAGCACGCGGTTGACGACGCCCCAGCGCTCGAGCGTCGCCGCGTCGAACAGCTCGCCGGTCATCACCAGCTCGCGTGCGCGCGCGGGCCCGGCACGCTCGGCGATGCGCTGCGTGCCGCCCATCGCCGGAGTCAGGCCGACGACGGTCTCCACGAGCCCGAAGCGCGCGGACTCCGCGGCGAGCAGCAGGTCGCAGCCGAGCGACAGCTCGAAGGCGGCGGTCAGGCACAGCGCGTGCGCGGCGAACACCGTGGGCAGCGGCAGCTCCTCGACGACATGGATCAGCTCCAGCAGCTCGCTCCACAGCTGCGAGCCCTGCTCGACGGTCAGCCCCTCGAAGAGGTGGACGTCGACACCGCCGCTGACCACGCGGCCCTCGGCACGGATCAGCAGCCCGCGCGGCCGCTCGCGGTCGACCGTCCCGATCGCCTCGCGCACACCGTCCATCATCGCCTGGTCGAACAGGTTCAGCGGAGGCGCGTCGAGCGTCATCACCATGAGCGCCCCGTCGCGCTCGAGGCGGACCGGGCCGCTCATGCCTCACCCCGCAGCGCCGCGGCCGCCGCGCTGATCTCGTCCATGTTCCCGGCGCCCGGGATCCACGGAAGCCGGAGCGGGTCGTCGGCGTACCTGGGGATCACGTGGACGTGGTAGTGAAAGACGCTCTGCCACGCCGCCGGACGGCACGCGTTGAGCAGGTTCACGCCCTCGGCGCCCAGCCGGTCGCGGGCCAGCAGCGCGAGGCGCTGCGCCGCGATCGCCGTGGCGGCGACGTCCTGCGGGTCGGTGGAGTAGAGGTCCTCGCCGTGCGCGCGCGGCACGACGAGCGCATGCCCGCGCGTGGCGGGGTTGACGTCCATGAACGCGACGGTGCGCTCGTCCTCGTCGACGATCTGCGCGGGCAGGGCGCCGTCGAGGATCTTGCAGAACAGGCAGTCCGGATCGTGAGCAGGCATGGCTGAAGCCTATGGCCCGGTAGCGTGCGCGCATCACCACGTCCGCACAGCCCGCAGACGGCGCCTCCCCACACGTGGAGGACGCAGCGCTGCTCCAGGTCGCACGCGACGCCGTCTTCCACCTGGCCTCGTTCGAGCGCCCGTCGGCCTCAGCGGGCGAGCGGCGCGCCGCCGACTGGATCACGGCCCGGCTCGAGGACGAGGGCTGCGCGGCGCGGGTCGACGAGGAGCGGGCCCACGGGACCTACTGGTGGCCGCTCGGCCTGCTGACGCTCGGCGCGGGCCTGGCCGCGCTGCGCGGCGGGCGCGGCGTGCGCGCGCTGGCCGGCGGGCTCGCCGCGGCCGCCGTCGCCGACGACGTCTCCGGCGGGCGGCTGTGGTTCCGGCGTCTGCTGCCGCGCCACCCGACCTGGAACGTCGTCGCCGAGTGCGGCGACCGCAGCGCGGAGCACACGATCGTGTTCGTCGCCCATCACGACGCGGCGCACTGGAGCCTGCTCTTCGCCCCGCAGGTCCCGGAGTTGGTCGGCGAGCGCTTCCCGGGTCTGCTGGAGCGCTCTGACACCACCCCTCCGGTGATGTTCCCCGTCTTCGGCGGCCCGCTGCTCGTCGCGCTGAGCGGGCTGACTGGCTCGCGCACGCTGCGGCGGGCGGGTGCGACGCTCGCGCTCGGAACGGCGGCCGTGATGGCGGAGATCGGCTCGCGCTCGGTCGTCCCCGGCGGCAACGACAACCTCAGCGGCGTGGCGACCCTGCTGGGGCTCGCCCGGATGCTGCGCGAGCGCCCGGTCAGCGGGCTCCGCGTCCTGCTCGTCTCGACCGGCTCGGAGGAGTCGTTCATGGAGGGCATGCAGGGCTTCGCGCGCCGGCACTTCCCGGCGCTGCCGGTCGAGCGCACGCACGTCGTCTGCATCGACACCGTCGGCTCGGAGCGGTTGATGCAACTCGAGGGCGAGGGGATGCTGTGGATGCGCGACTACCCCGATGCGTTCAAGGACCTCGTCTCCGCCAGTGCCGAGCAGGCCCGTGTCGAACTCGTCCGCGGCCTGCGCTTCCGCAACGCCACCGACGGGCTGATCGCGCTCAAGCGCGGCTATCCGGCGGCGATGATCGGCTCGATCACGCGCTACAAGGCGCCGGCGAACTACCACTGGCCGACGGACACCGCCGAGAACGTCGACTACGACACGGTCGTGGGCGCGATGCGGCTGTGCGACGCCGTCGTGCGCCGGATCGCCGCGGATCCCTCAGCCGGCCGCTAGCCCGGGCTCCTCCAGCAGGCGGCGTGCCTCGGCGATCGCCTCGTCGGCCGTCGTCGCCTCCCCGGCGTAGCGGGCCTCCTCGATGCCGGCCAGCAGCTCGCCGAGCCGCGGCCCCGGCTCGATCCCCAGCGCGCGGGCGAGCTCGTCCCCGCGCACGAGCGGCTCATGCGGCGGTGCGGCCCATTGCTCGAGCGCCGCGTCGAGCAGCGGCAGCGCGAGCTCCATGTGCCGTGCGATCGCCTCGTCGGCCTTGCGCCCGCGGGTCGCGAGGCGGTCGGCGATCCCCAGCAGCGTGACGTCGGCGGCAACCGGCTCGCAGGCGACGAGGTAGCGGTGCACCGTGCGGCGATCCAGCGGCTGCTCGTGGACGAGGAACCCGAGGCGAAGATGGTGCCGCGTGAGCGCCGCTACGTGCGCGCGCAGGCGCTCGCTGGCGCGCAGGCGCGTGAGGATCTCGCGGGCCATCGCCGCGCCCTCGCGATCGTGCCCGGGGAATCCGACGCGCCCGTCCGGGAACGTCGTCTGCGTCCGCGGCTTGGCGATGTCGTGGAGCAGCGCGCCCCAGCGCAGCGCTCCGCCGCGCGTCAGGTCGTCGGCCAGCGGCTCGGCCAGCAGATCGGACACCGCCGCCGCACGCCCGCTCCCCAGCACCGCCCCCGGGTCGTCCTGGAGCGCGATCGTCTGCTCGAGCACCTCGAGCGTGTGCCCGTGGACGTCGCGGTGGTGGTAGACGGTCTGCTCGACGCCGCGCAGCGCGGTCAGCTCGGGCAGGACGACCGCGGTCGCACCGACCGCGTCGAGCAGGTCGAGCCCGTGCACGGCGCCGGGCGCGTCGACGATGCGCCGCAGCTCGGCGAAGACGCGCTCGCCGGCCGCCTCCTCCAGCCCCGGCGCGCGCTCGCTCGCCGCGGCGACCGTCGCCGCATCGGGCTCGAGACCCAGCTCGACCGCCAGGCGCGCGAGCCGCAGGACGCGCACGGGATCGGCCTCGAACGCCTCGGGCGCCACCATGCGCAGCCGGCGCGCCGCGAGATCGGCTGCGCCGCCGGTCGGATCGACGAGCTCCCCGCCGCCGAGCGGCTCGGCGATCGCGTTGACGGTGAGATCGCGCGCGCGCAGGTCGGCCTCCAGACCGCCCTCGTGGAGCGGCGTGAGGTCCACCTGCCAGGTCTGGCCTGGTCCGACGACCCGCCATCCGCCGAAGGCGTCCGACAGCGCGAATGCGGCCGCCGGCGGCGTGCCGGCGCGACGCACGCGCTGTGCCGCAGCGGCGGGGTCACCGGCCACGACGACATCGAGGTCGAGCGCCTCGGCGGGGTCGGCGCGGCCGAGCAGGTGGTCGCGCACCGCGCCACCGACGAGCCACGCCTGCTCGCCCTCCAGGGCGCGGCGGACGAGCGCGAGCGGTCCGCCCCCACTGCTCATAGCGGCTCCAGCGCCACGCCGTCGCGATGGTGCAGCCGCGGGACGCGTGCCGTCAGCGCGCACGTGACCTCGTAGTTGATCGTGCCCAGGCGGCGCGCGATCGCCTCGGCGAGGATCCGCTCGCCCCGTTGGGCGCCGATCAGGACGGCCTCGTCCCCGACGACGACGCCTGCGCCCTGCGCGCCGAGATCGAGCGTGATGTTGTCCATGCTCACCGTCCCGACGAGCGGGAAGCGCCGCCCGCCGACGAGGACGTCCGCGGCGTTCGTCAGCCCGCGCCGCCAGCCGTCGCCGTAGCCGATCGGCACGGTCGCGATCTGCGTCGCCTCCTGCGCGATGAAGCGCCGGCCGTAGCCCGTGCTCTCGCCGGCCGCGCACGGCTTGACCTCGGCGACGTAGGAGCGCAGCTCGAGCGCCGGCTCGAGGGCGTGCGCCGCCGGGTCCCCGCCGAAGGGGTCCATGCCGTAGATCGCTATGCCGGGGCGGACGAGATCGAAGTGCGCCGCCGCGCCGCGCAGCGTCGCGGCGCTGTTGGCCGCGTGCAGGATCGCGCCGGGGTGCCGCTCGCGCAGCGGCAGCGCCCAGGCGTTGAAGCGCGCGAGCTGCTCGTCGAAGAACGCGTCGCCCAGCTCGTCGGCCGTCGCGAAGTGCGTCATCAGGCCCGCGAGCGCCGTGCCGGGCGCCGACGCGGCCGCCGCCGCGACGCGGGTGGCTTCGGCTGGGTCGCGGGTGCCCAGGCGCCCCATGCCGCTGTCGAGCTTGGCGTGCACGCGGCCCCCGCCGAGCGCCGCGATGCGCTCCACGAAGCTCTCGCGCCAGGCGACGACGTCGGCGCCGGCGCCGAGCGCCACGGGCAGCTCCTCGTCGCTCAGGGCCCCCAGCACCAGCAGGCGCGCGCCGATGCCCCCGGCGCGCAGGCTCGCTGCCTCCTGGGCGGTCGCCACGCCGAGCCAGCCGGCGCCGCCGGCCAGCGCCGCCCGCGCGGCGGCAGTCGCGCCGTGCCCGTACCCGTCGGCCTTGACGACGGCGCACACGGCGGCTCCCTGAGCGGTCTCCCGCAGGCGCGCGACGTTGCGCTCGATGGCGGCGACGTTGACCGCTGCGAGGGCGCGGACCGTCACCGCAGGTACCGGTCCCCGGCGCTCGTGGCCCTTCCCCAACGTCTGACCGGAAACGCCGGACGGCGATCACCGCCGCGCTGCGTCCTCGGATCGGCCAATGCCACCGGCATTGCACCGATCCTGCGTCCCTGCCCGGCCGCGCCGCCGCCGCGGCGTTACCGGCCCGACATTCCGAGAAGAACCACCGGAGCTCATCGCGCTGAGCCTACCCTGCGCCCCCGTCAGGGCCGCGCGCCGGGCAGCGCGGCGATGACATCGCGTGCGATCACGCCGTCGGCTCCGAGCTGAGCGGCGGCGCGCACCCCGGCACGGGCGTGCAGCCGTACCGCCGCGCACGCGGCGGCGAACGGCTCGATCCCGCGCGCGAGCATCGCCCCCGCCACGCCGCTGAGCACGTCGCCGGTGCCGGCGGTCGCGAGCGCAGGCGTGGCTCCGGGGCTGACCGCGACGGTCCCGTCGGGCCGCGCGACGAGCGTGTCGTCGCCCTTCAGGACGACGATGGCGCCGCTGGCGCGGGCGGCCTCGCGGGCGTGCTCGAGGCGCCGGGCCTCGACGCCTGAGGCCGGTACGCCGAGCAGCCGCCCGAGCTCGCCCGCGTGCGGCGTGAGGACGGTCGGCGCTTCGCGTCGTGCGAGCTCGCCGAGGCGCCCAGCGTGGGCGTTGAGGCCGTCGGCGTCGAGCAGCAGCGGGACCGCGGCCTGTGCGGCCAGCTCGCGGGCGAAGGCCCGCGCGCCGTCGCTGCGCCCGAGCCCGGGGCCGAGCACGAGCGCTCCGCCGCGGCGGCCTGCCTCGTCGAGGACGGCCGCGACGCCCGTGGCGCTGTGGCTCCCGTCGTCCTCGACCAGGGCGAGCTGCATCACCTCGACGAGGTGCGCCGCGACGACGGGCTGCAGCGAGCCGGGAACGCACGCGCTCACATAGCCCGCCCCGGCGCGCATCGCCGCCTCGCAGGCGAGAATGACGGCACCCGTCAGGCCGCGCGATCCCCCCGCGACGAGGACGTGGCCGCTCGTGAACTTCGTCCAGCCGGCCGCCCGTGCCGGCAGCTGCGCCAGCAGCACGTCATCGTCGATCAGCCCGACCTCCCCCGGCGCCGTCTGCGCGCCGGCACGCGCGGGGATCCCGATGTCGACGACCCGCACGCTGCCCGCGCGGCCCTTGCCGGGGTTGATCCACAGGCCGGGCTTGGCCGCGTGGAACGTCGCCGTCGCGAGCGCCGTGACGGCCGCGCCGGCCACCTCCCCCGTCGACGCGTCGACGCCGCTCGGCACGTCGGCGGCCACGACCGGCAGCCCGCAGGCGGCGATCGCGGCGATCGCGTCGCGCACCGCCCCGCGCGGCTCGCCCGTGAAGCCCGTCCCGAGCAGCGCATCGACGATCACGTCGGCGCCGTCGAGGGCCTCCGGGGTGAACGCCCGCGGCGGGTCACCCGGCAGGCGCGCGACCTGCACGAGCGCATCGCCGCGCAGCTTCTCCGCAGGGACGGCGCCGAGCACGCGCACGTCGCGCCAGGCGTCGCGCAGCAGGCGTGCCGCCGCGTAGCCGTCGCCGCCGTTGTTGCCCCCGCCGCAGACGACCGCGATGACGCCCTCGGGTGCGACCTCGGCGACGAGCGCAGCGAGGCCTTCGGACGCCCGCTCCATCAGGTCGAGCGAGGGGATCTGCAGGTCCTCGATCGCGTGGCGGTCCGCCTCGCGCGAGGCCTCGGCGCCCGGCAGCGGTCGCAGCCAGGGCAGCGCATCGCTCATGCGGCCACCACGACGGCGCCGGCCGTCTCGCGCGAGTGCGTCAGCGACAGGTGCAGCGCGACGCCGAGCTCGGCGGCGCGCGCGGCGGCGGCGCCGTGCAGGCGCACGGACGGCGCTCCTCCGGGGGCGTTGACCACCTCGATCTCCAGCGGGCGCAGGACGTCGAGGCCGAGCGCCTTCGTCGCCGCCTCCTTCGCGCAGAAGCGGGCGGCGAGATGCTGCCCGGGCCGTGCGCGGGCGGCGGCGTAGGCGCGCTCCTGCTCGCAGAAGAGGCGCTCGGCCAGGCGCGGGCGCCGCGCGAGTGCCCGCTCGATGCGGTCGATCTCCACCAGGTCGAGGCCGACGCCGTGCACGGTCTGCAGCTACTCGACGGTGACGGTCTTCGCCAGGTTGCGCGGCTGGTCGACGTTGAGTCCGCGCAGCCGGGCGATCCGGTAGGCCAGCAGCTGCAGCGGGATCACCGCAAGCAGCGGCTGCAGCGTCCAGTCGGTCGGCGGGATCGAGACGACGGACTCCGCGTGCTCGGCGATCGTCGGGTTGCCCTCGGTGGCGATGGCGATCACATGCGCGCCGCGCGCGCGGACCTCCTGCATGTTCGAGATCACCTTGTCGAGCAGCGGTGAGTCGGTGGCGACCGTGACGACCGGCGTGCTCTCGCTCAGCAGCGCGATCGGTCCGTGCTTCATCTCACCGGCGGCGTACGCGTCCGTCGAGATGTAGGCGACCTCCTTGAGCTTCAGCGCGCCCTCGTCGGCGACGGCGACGCCGGCGTGGCGGCCGAGGTAGAGGAAGAACCCGGCGCGCCAGTGCTGGTCTGCGATCGCGTCGATGACGGGATCGACCGACTCGAGCAGCTCGCCGATCAGGCGCGGCATGCTCTTCAGCTCGCGCACGAGCAGCGCGCGGCGGTCGCGCTCCATCGTCCCGTGCAGCTCCGCCAGGCGCAGCGCCAGCAGGTACATGACGGCGACCTGGCAGACGAAGGTCTTCGTCGCCGCGACCGACACCTCGAGGCCGGCACGCGTGTAGAGGACGCCGTCGGCGTCGCGCGTGGCCTGCGAGCCCATGATGTTCGTGACGGCGAGCACCGTCGCGCCGCGCTGCTGGGCGATCCGCATCGCGGCGAGCGTGTCGGCCGTCTCGCCGGACTGGGTGATGCCGATCACGAGGTCGCCCGGCCCGACGATCGGGTTGCGGTAGCGGTACTCGGAGGCGATCTCCACCTCGACGGGCACGCGCGCGTACTCCTCGATCGCGTAGCGGCCGATCAGGCCGGCGTGGTAGGACGTGCCGCACGCGACGATCACGATGCGCCGCGCGCCACGCAGCACGTCGTCCGCCAGGGCGCCCTCGTCGTCGAGGTCCACGCCGTCCTCGCGGACGGTGCGGTCGGCGATCGTCTCGGCGATCGCGTCGGCCTGGTCGTGGATCTCCTTCAGCATGAACGTCTCGTAGCCGCCCTTCTCGGCGGTGTCCTCGTCCCAGTCGACGACCGAGATCTGGCGGTCGATCGGCTCGCCGGCGGGCGTGATGAACGCCGTGCCGTCGGCTGCGACGGCGACGATCTCGCCGTTCTCGACGTACTGCACGCGACGGGTCTCCGACAGGAACGCGGGCACCGCGGACGCCAGGAAGGTCTCGCCGTCGCCGATGCCGACGATCAGCGGGCACTCCTTTCGCGCCCCGACCAGCCGGCCGGGTGCTGCCTGGCTCATCGCAACGAACGCGAAGTGCCCGTCGAGGTCGTTGTAGGCGCGGCGCACGGCCTCGACGAGATCGCCGTCGTCGTAGTCGGCGATCAGGTGGGCGATCACCTCGGCGTCGGTGTCGGACGTGAAGGCCGCACCGCCGGCCTTCAGGCGGTCGCGCAGCGCGAGGTAGTTCTCGACGATGCCGTTGACGACGACGTGCACGCGATCGTCGGTGTCGAAGTGCGGGTGGGCGTTCTGCTCGTTGACGCGGCCGTGGGTCGCCCAGCGCGTGTGCCCGATCCCGATCGTCGCCTCGCGTGCGAGGGCGGCGCCGTTGCCGTTGGCCGACTGCTGGCGGTCGATCGCTTCGCGCAGCTGGACGAGGTTCCCGACCGCGCGCACGGACTCGATCGCATCGCTGCCCATGACGGACACGCCGGCCGAGTCATACCCGCGGTACTCCAGTTTGGTGAGCCCGGCGAGCAGCAGTTCCTGCGCTGGACGGGCCCCGACGTAGCCGACGATTCCGCACATAGACCGGGAAGGCTAGCCACCGGACATGCTCCTCGGCGCCGCGGGATCGCGATCCGACGACCAGCGGCTTCCTGAAACCGGCTCTCAGGCGGCGGACTCGACGAGCGGCACCAGACGCCCGCAGACCGCCTCGCACTCGTCGGCGGTCGGAGCCTCGACCATCACACGCACCAGCTGCTCGGTGCCGCTGGCACGCACGAGCACGCGGCCGCGGCCCTCGAGCGCCGCGTTCTCGGAGTCCGCGGCGCCGGCGACGGCCGCCATCGCGACGTCCTTGTCGGCGACCCGCACGTTGACGAGCGTCTGCGGCAGCTTGCGCATCGCCGAGCGCTGCGCCAGATCCTCGCCGCCGAGCGCCTCGAGCGTGAGCAGGGCGCTCGCGATGCCGTCGCCGGACGGGACGAAGCCCATGTCGATGATGTGCCCGGACTGCTCGCCCCCGAGCGTCCAGCCGCGCGCGCGCAGCTGCTCGAGCACGTAGCGGTCCCCGACGCTCGCCGTGACGACCTCGACGCCCGCCTCGCGCATCGCGCCGTGGAAGCCGTAGTTCGTCATGACGGTGACGACCACCCCGTTCCCGGCGAGGCGATTCCTCGAGCGCAGGTGCAGCGCGGCGAGCGCCATCAGCTCGTCCCCGTCGACGACGGAGCCGCTGCGGTCTGCCGCCAGGACGCGATCACCGTCGCCGTCGAAGGCGAAGCCGATGTCGTGCCCGCCGGCCGCGACCTCCGCGGCCAGCGCCTCGACGTGGGTCGAGCCGACGCCGTCGTTGATGTTGCGCCCGTCGGGCTCGGTCCCGATCGTCGCGACGGTGGCGCCGAGACGGCGGAAGATCTCCGGCCCGACGCGGTAGGTCGCGCCGTGGGCGCAGTCGAGCAGCACGTCCAGACCCGTGAGGTCGAGCCCCTGGAAGCGGACCTCGAGCGCCCGCAGGTAGTCCTCCTGCGTCCCGTGCAGGACGCGCACGCGGCCGACGTCGGTCCGCGTCGGGAAACCGGCATCAAGACGCGCCTCGATGTCGTGCTCGTCGTCGTCGGAGAGCTTGAAGCCGTCCGCGGCGAAGAACTTGATGCCGTTGTCGTGGAACGGGTTGTGCGAGGCGGAGACGACGGCGGCGAGATCGAACCCGTACTGGCCGATCAGCAGCGGCGCGGCGGGCGTCGGCAGCACGCCGCCGAGCAGGACATCGCCGCCGGCGGCGGTCACGCCCGCGGCCAGCGCGGCTTCGAGCATCTCGCCCGACTCGCGCGTGTCGCGGATGACGAGGACCTGCGGGCGCGGCGCCACCGCCTGCTCGGCCGTCGCCCGTCCGAGGGCGAGGGCGAGCTCGGCGGTCAGCCTCGCGCCGGCGACGCCACGGACGCCGTCGGTGCCGAACAGCTTGCGGGCCATGCAGGCGACCGGGTCGCGGTCAGCGCTTGCTGAACTGCGGCCGCTTGCGGGCCTTCTTGAGGCCGGCCTTCTTGCGCTCCTTGGCGCGGGCGTCGCGCGTCAGGAAGCCGCGGCGCTTGAGCTCGCCGCGAAGGTTGGGGTCGGCCTCGAGCAGCGCCTTGGAGATGCCGTGGCGCAGCGCGCCCGACTGCGAGGACACGCCGCCGCCGTGCATGCGGGCGATGACGTCCATGCGCTCCTCGTAGCCGACGGTCTCGAGCGGCTGGCGGATGATGCGCTGCAGCGCGGGACGCGGGAAGTAGTCGTCCAGCGCCTTGCCGTTGATGATGTACTGGCCGGTGCCGGGCTTGAGGATGACGCGGGCGACGGCGCTCTTGCGCTTGCCGGTCGCGCTGTAGCGGGCGTCGGCGGCGAGCTCGATGACCGCCGCGATCGGCTGGTCCTCGACCTCGTCCTCCTCCTCGCCGGTGACCGGCTCGCCGTCCTCGTCGTACTCGCCGCGCAGGAGGGGATCCTCACCCTCCACGACGATGTCGACCTCGAGGTCGGCGCCCGGGATGGCGGGCTTGACGCGCGGGGTCTCCTCGACCTCGGCCTCCTCGGCCGCGGGGGCCTCGGCGACCGGAGCCTCAGCGGGAGCCTCCTCTGCAACAGGCAGCACCTCGGCGGGCGTCTCGGCGACGGGCTCCGCGGCCGGGGCCTCCTCGGCGGCGGGTTCCTCGGCCGGCGTCGGCTCCTCGGGGGCGGCAGGCTCGGGCGCCTGCGCGGCGGCTTCGGGCTGCTCCTCGGGGGTCGGCTGCTCGTCCGTCGGGGTCGGCTCGTCGGTCATCGGGACGCGATCTCCATCGGTTGCGGCTTCTGTGCCACGTGCGGGTGGTCGGGCCCGGCGTAGACCTTCAGCTTGGTGATCTGCTTGCGCGCGAGGCGGTTGCGGGGAAGCATGCCGCGGACCGCGATCCGGATGACCTCTTCGGGCCGGCGGTCGAGCATCTCCTGGAGCGTGCGCTCCTTGAGGCCGCCCGGGTAGCCCGAGTGGCGGCGGTAGAGCTTCTCCTGGCGCTTGTTGCCGGAGACCGAGATCTTCTCCGCGTTGATCACCACGACGAAGTCGCCGGTGTCCACGTGCGGGGTGTACTCGGGCTTGCGCTTGCCGCGCAGGGTCTCGGCGATCTGGGTGGCGAGGCGGCCGAGCGTCTGCCCGTTCGCGTCGACGAGCACCCAGTTGCGCTCGCGGGTTTCAGAGTTGGCGACGTACGTCTTCATGGCGTGAGTGACCGCACCGCGCGCAGGGAGGGGCGCGGCGCGAGCGCACATGGTAGCGGGATGCCGCCGGCCGGCGCCGGCCCCCGCTGCAGCGCCCGCTCAGCCCCCCTCGCCCGGCCACCAGCCGGGCAGCTGGTCGGCGTCCTGCGCACCGCCGCCCGGGCTGCCGAACGCGATCAGCTCGATGCCATCGGGGCCCGCCTCGAACGCGCGCGGCACGCCGGGCGCGACCCTGATCGCGTCGTATGCCGCGATCTCCCGGACCTCGTCGCCGAGCGCCATCCGGCCGCCGCCGGAGAGGATCACGTAGACCTCCTCCTCCTGCGCGTGCCGGTGCCCGAACGGCTGGCGCTCACCGGGCGCGACGCTCTGCAGGCTCAGCGCGACACGCTCGCCGCCGAGCGCCTCGCGCGCGCCGCGAAAGCTCATCGTGTCCATGCCGAACTTCGGCGCCATGTCCTCGAGCTCGAGGAGGTTGACCTTCGAGAAGTCGCTCATGACGTCGTCATACCCGGAACCGGTGCGCTCGATTCGCGGCCGCGCGCGGCCCACATGCCCGCCAGCCCGGCCGCGATCGCGCCGACGGCGCCGATCGCGAGGCCGACGCGCGGACCGGCGTCCTGGGAGACCCAGCCGATCAGCGGCCCGCCGATCGGTGTCGACCCGACGAAGACGACGGCGTACAGCGCCATCACGCGCCCGCGAAAGGCCGGGTCGACCGCGAGCTGCAGCGACGCGACCGCCGATGCGGTGAACGTGACGCTCGCCGCCCCGGTCAGCAGCAGCGCCGCCATCACGAGGCCGAGGCCCGGCGCGGCGGCGGCGAGCGCGAGCCCTACGCCGAATGCGATCGCCGAGCCGGCGAGCAGCTGTGGCGAGACGCGGCCGCGCGCGCCGTTGACGAACGCCCCGATCAGCGCGCCGGCGCCCATCGCGCCCGTCAGCAGGGCGTAGGTCGAGACGGTGCCGCCGAACGTGATGCGCGCGAGCAGCGGCAGGACGATCTGGAAGTTGAAGGCGAGCGTGCCGACCACGGCGGTCATCGCCAGCGGCACCATCAGCGCCCGGGTCGACGCCACGACGCGCAGGCCGGCGCGCAGCTGGCCGGGCGCGCGCTCGGCCGGGGGCCCGGCATGCAGCGCGCGCGGGTCCATCCGCGCGAGTGCGAGCAGCATGCAGCCGAACGAGAGCGCATTCAGCAGGAAGCAGGTGGCCACGCCCGCGAGCGCGATCACGACCGCGGCGAGCGCCGGGCCTGCGATCCGCGCGGTCTGGACGAGCACCGAGTTCAGCGACACCGCGTTGACGACGCCCTCGCGGCCGACCATCTCGAAGACCAGGCTCTGGCGCGCCGGGTTGTCGACGGCGAGCACCGAGCCGCGGACGAGGATCAGCAGATAGACCATCCACAGCTCGACGGCGCCGGAGGCCGTGAGGGCCCAGAGCGCGAGCGCAGGCAGCGCCATGCAGGTCTGGGTGAGCTGCAGCAGCCGCCGCTTGTTCGCGCGGTCGGCGACCAGACCACCCCAGGGAGCCGCCAGCAGGACCGGCGTGAACTGCAGCGCGGCGGCGACGCCGAGGGCGACGCCCGAGCCCGTGAGCCGCAGGACGAGCCAGCTCTCGGCGACGGTCTGCATCCACGTCCCGGTCAGCGAGATGACCTGGCCGGTGAAGTAGCGGCGGAAGTTCGGGACCTGCAATGAGCTCAGCGAGACGCGCAGACCGCGGCTCACCGCTCGTCCTCCAGCATCCGCTCGAGGATCGCGGCGGCCCGGTCGAGCGTCGCCACGTCCTCCGCGGGCAGACCGGCGAGCCGCACCTCGAGGTAGGCCGTCTTGCGGCTCCGGGCCGCGGTCAGCAGCGCCGCACCGGCGGGAGCCACCGCGATCACGAACGACCGCCCGTCCGCTGGATTGGGCACGCGCGTGACGAGACCCAGCCCCTCGAGCTTGGCCACCACACGCGAGGCCGTCGGCCGCCGGAACCCCTCACGCTCCGCGACCTCGGCCGGCGTCAGCGGCCCGTGCCGCGCGATCGTCGCCAGCACCGCCCCCATCGAAGGCGTCAGGTCCGAATCCCCCTGGCGCCGAAGCATCCGAGCCGTCCGCGCAACCACAAGCCGAAGCCGCTCCGACACCTCAGAGCGATCAGGCACCACAACGGATTCAGGCAGATTAGTGAGCAAAGGTAACTACATCCTAGCGCCCAAGAACACCCGTCCAAACGGCGAGGTCAGGTCACAGAAGCGTCAGGCACCAAGAGACGACCCAACGAGCCGTCCTCCACTTCGCCGAGCGAGGGATCGTGGATGCATGAGGCCGCACGCGGGAGTGGGTGCTGTGCGAATGCACTGCCCCCGACCGCGGGTGGCCTCAGGCGCCGCGAGCCCCGCGAGCAGCCACCACCAACGGAGTTACTCCCATTCGATGGTGCCAGGCGGCTTCGAGGTGATATCCAAGACCACCCGATTCACATCCCGCAGCTCATTGATCATGCGAGATGCGATCTGCTCCAGGAGGTCATACGGCAGCCGCGCCCAATCCGCCGTCATCGCATCATCAGACGTCACGGCGCGGATCACGACGACGTAGCCGTACGTGCGCTCGTCACCCTGCACACCGACGGTGCGCACATCTGGGAGGACGCAGAACGACTGCCACAGCTCGCGATAGAGCCCGGCGCCGCGGATCTCGTCCTGCAGGACGGCGTCGGCGTCGCGCAGCAGGTCCAGGCGCTCCTTGGTGGCCTCGCCGCCGACGATGCGGATCGCCAGGCCGGGGCCGGGGAACGGCTGGCGCCAGACGAGCCGCTCGGGCAGCCCGAGCTCGGCCCCGACGGCGCGCACCTCGTCCTTGAACAGCGAGCGCAGCGGCTCGACGAGCTCGAACTGCAGGTCCTCCGGCAGGCCCCCGACGTTGTGGTGGGATTTGATCGTCGACGCGCCGGTCCCGCCGCCGGACTCGATGACGTCGGAGTAGAGCGTGCCCTGGACGAGGAACCGCGCGTCGTGGAGCTTGGCGGCCTCCTCCTCGAAGACGCGGATGAACTCGGCGCCGATGATCTTGCGCTTGCGCTCGGGGTCGCTGACCCCCGCGAGCTTGTCGAGGAAGCGCGCCTCGGCGTCCACGGCGACGAGCGGCACCTTGAAGTGGTCGCGGAACGTGGCGACGACCTGCTCGCCCTCGTTCTTGCGCATCATCCCGTGGTCGACGAACACGCACGTGAGCTGGTCGCCGATCGCGCGGTGGACGAGCAGCGCGGCGACCGAGGAGTCAACGCCGCCCGACAGCCCGCAGATGACCTTCGCGTCGCCGACCTGCGCGCGGATGTGGGCGATCTGCTCCTCGACGATCGAGGCGGCCGACCACGCCATGTCGCAGCCGCAGACGTCGCGCAGGAAGTGCGTGAGGATGTCCTGCCCGAAGGGCGTGTGCACGACCTCCGGGTGGAACTGGATGCCGAAGACGCCGCGCTCGACGGACTCGAACGCCGCGACGGGCGACTGCGTCGAGGAGGCCAGCGCGGTGAAGCCGGGCGGCGCCTCGTAGACGGTGTCGCGGTGGGACATCCAGCACGGCTGCTGGTCGGGCAGGCCGGCGAAGAGGGCACCGGGCTCGTGGATGCTGAGCTCCGAGCGGCCGTACTCGCCGACCTCGGCGCCCTCGACGCGCCCGCCGAGCTCGCGCGCGACGAGCTGCATGCCGTAGCAGATGCCCAGCACGGGGATCCCGAGCTCGAGCAGCTCGCCCTCGAGCGCCGGCGCCCCGTCCGCGTAGACCGAGGCGGGGCCGCCGGAGAGGATCAGGCCCTTCGGCTTGCGCCTGGCGACCTCGGCCGCGCCCACGTGATGCGGGAGCAGCTCGGAGAAGACGCCGCACTCGCGCACGCGGCGCGCGATCAGCTGGGAGTACTGCCCGCCGTAGTCGAGGACGACGACCTCGTCGACCGCCCGCGGGATGTCGATCGGGGCGCCCTCGTCGGCGAACTCGGTTGCTGCGACGTCGGCGGTGACCAGGTGGTGGTCGCTCACGCCGGCGTCGTGCTCAGTGCGCCGGACTTGTCCGCCGGCGCGCCGTTGCTCCCCGGCGCCGAGCGCGATGCCGCCGCCCCGCGGCTGCCCATGCCGACGCCCTGCGAGGTCTGCAGCGCCTTGCCCTCGGTCTGCAGCGACGGGGCGATCATGAGCTCCGCGCGGTTGAACTCGGCGACGTCCTGGTAGCCACAGGTCGCCATCGACGTGCGCAGCGCGCCCATGAGGTTGAACGTGCCGTCGTTCTCGTGGGCCGGGCCGACGAGGATCTCCTCGAGCGAGCCGTTCTGGGTGGTCTGCACCCGCGCGCCGCGCGGGAGCGTCGGGTGGAACGTGGCCATCCCCCAGTGGAAGCCGCGGCCGGGCGCCTCGTAGGCGCGCGCCAGCGGCGAGCCGATCATCACGGCGTCCGCGCCGCAGGCGATCGCCTTGGCGACGTCACCGCCCGTGCGCATCCCGCCGTCGGCGATGACCTGGACGTACTCCCCCGTCTCCAGCATGTGGGTCGAGCGCGCGCCCGCGACGTCCGCGATCGCGGTCGCCTGCGGGACGCCGAGGCCGAGGACCCCGCGCGTCGTGCACGCGGCGCCGGGCCCGACGCCGACCAGGACGCCGGCGGCGCCCGTGCGCATCAGGTGCAGGCCGGTGTGGTAGCTGGCGCATCCGCCGACCACGACCGGGATCGGCTGCTCGGCGATGAACTCCTTGAGGTTCAGCGGCTCGCTCGTCTTCGAGACGTGCTCGGCGGAGACGACCGTCCCCTGGATCACGAGGATGTCGAGGCCGGCGTCGAGCACGAGGTCGATGTACGCGCTGACGCGCTGGGGCGTGAGCGACGCGGCGGTCACGACGCCGCTGGCCTTGATCTCCTCGATCCGCGCCTTCATGAGCTCCGGCTTGACGGGCTCCTGGTAGATCGCCTGCATCTCGCGTGTCGCGATGTCCTTGGGGAGGGTCGCGATCCGCTCCAGCATCTCCTCGGCGTCCTCGTAGCGGCTGAAGATGCCCTCGAGGTTCAGGACCGCCAGGCCGCCGAGGCGGCCGATCGCGATCGCCGTGCGCGGAGAGACGACGCCGTCCATCGCCGACGCCAGCAGCGGCAGGTCGAAGCGGTAGGGCCCGAGCTTCCAGGAGATGTCGACGTCATCGGGGTCCCTCGTGCGCCGTGAGGGCACGATCGCGATGTCGTCGAATCCGTACGCGCGGCGGGCCTTCTTCCCGCGGCCGATCTCAATCTCCATCAGGTGATCCTAGGCGTCGAGGCGGACGAGACGACCCCGTGCGAACGGGGTCGGAAACGGGTACTGCGAGGTGTGGCGGCGGCAACGACCACCCCCACGACGATACCACTGCGGCCCGGCGCCTCCGTGCGCCGCCGCGGCGGCTCAGACGGTCTCGGCCGGCGCCTGGAGGCGCTCGACCTCGACCTCGCTGAGCAGGCGCTCGACCCCCGCACGGTCGACCAGGCCGGCGCCGAGGCGCTGGGTCGACTCCGCCCCGCAGGCCACGCCGAAGCGCAGGCATTCCGCCGGTGCCGAGCCCGCGTAGCGCGCGGCGACGTAGCCGGCCAGGAACGCGTCGCCCGCGCCGACGGTCGCGACGGCGTCGCGCGGCGCGATCCAGACCCGGTGCAGCGTGGGGTGACCGTCGACGTCGACGGTCGCGACGCAGCCGTCCGGCAGCGTGATGATCGCCTCGCGCGCCCCGAGTTCGCGCAGCTCGGAGACGGCGACGACGCGGTCCTGCTCGTCGTGGAACTCGTGGCCCACGAGCTCCTCGGCCTCGACGACGTTCGGCGAGACGACGTTCGGCTCGGCCCGCACGGCGAGGCGCATCGGCTCGCCCTCGGCGTCGACGAGCGTCGTGACGTTCAGCTTGCGCAGCTCGCCGACCAGCTCGGCGTAGATGCGGGGCTCGACGCCGCGCGGCAGCGACCCCGCGAAGACGCAGATGTCCGCACCGCGGGCGAGGTACAGGAGCTTGTCGCGGAACAGCTCGACCTCCTGCGGGGTCACCTCCGGGCCGCGCTCGTTGATCTCGGTCTCGGTGCCCGCCGTCGGGTCGTGGACGGAGGTGTTGGTGCGCGACTCCTCGCCGATGCGCACGAAGTCGTTGAGGATCGACTCGGCCGTCAGCTGCTCGACGATGCGCGTGCCGGTCGCGCCGCCCGCGAAGCCGGTCGCGATCACGGGCTGGCCGAGCGTCTTCAGCGTGCGCGCGACGTTGACGCCCTTGCCGCCCGGCATCGTGCGCTGCTCGACCGTCCGGTGGCGGCGCCCGAGGCGGAAGTTCGGGACCGACAGCGACTTGTCGATCGCCGCGTTGAGTGTGACGGTGATGATCACGCGGGTTCGCTTCTGTGGCCCCGCCGACCGGCGCGGCGCAATCCTCCTGCACGCAGCGTACCTGCCAGCCCGGCGCCGACCGCGCAGACGACCAGCAGGCCGAGCGTCGGGCCCGCCCAGGCGTTGCGGTGCCAGAACGACGCCTGGGCGACGGCCGTCGCGGTCACGAGCGGCGTGCTGGCGACGACGCGCCCGCGGCGGATCACGTCGGCCGTGCCGACGTGCGTCCCGGCGCCGAGCGGGCCCGTGAGCTGCTTCGGCAGGCCGACGAGCCGCGTGCGCAGGCGCTCGCCGCGGCGGATCACGACCCGCAGCGTGTGCAGGGCGACGATGCGCGCCCGCTCGCTGCGCCCGTCGACCGGCAGCGTGGCCGCGGTCCGGCCGGCGACCAGCGGCGCGGCACGCGCATAGCGCGCGAAGCCGTAGCGCATCAGCGCGAGCGTGTCGGCGTTGCGCGCGCCCTCGCTCGGGGTGCCGAGCACGGCGCTGACGAGCGGCACGCCGCCGCGGCTCGCGGAGCCCACGAGGATGTACCCCGCGGTCTGGGTGTGCCCGGTCTTGACGCCGTTCATCCACGGGTACTGCGCGATCAGCGTGTTGCGGTTGGCGATCACGCGCACGTGGTCGCCGCTGCGCAGCACCGCCTTCGGGCTGTCCATCACGCGCCGCGCGAACGCGTTGCGGCGCAGCAGCAGCGCGAGCTTGACGAGGTCGGTCGCGGTCGAGTAGTTCGCCGCGCTGTCCAGCCCGATCGGGTTGGCGTAGTGGGTTCCGTGCAGCCCGGCGCGCTGCGCGCGCGCGTTCATCATCCGCACGAAGCGGCGCTCGCTCCCGCCGACGTTGACCGCGATCGCGGCGGCCGCGTCGTTCGCGCTGGCGAGCAGCAGCGCGCGCAGGGTGTCGGCGACGGTCAGGCGCTCGCCGGCGTGGAAGCCCGCGATCGACTCGGCCGGAAGGGCGTCGTAGGGGACCGCGGTGATGTGGTCGGTGAGGCGCCGGTGCTCGAGCAGCAGCAGCGCGGTCATCAGCTTCGTGGTCGAGGCGATCGGCCGCCGCGCGCCGGCGCGGCGCTGGTAGACGACGTCCCCGGTCGCCGGTTCGACGAGGATCGCCGCCGGGGCGGAGATCGCCGGAGCGCCGGCGGCGGCGGACGCGGTCGGCGCCGCGGCGGCGCGCGCGGGGGCGGTGGCCACCGGCGCGAGGAGCGCGGCGACCACGACGACGGCGGGAAGGCCCCTCACGATCGGAGCTTCAGGCGCTGCCCGGGCTGGAGCGCCTGGA
The DNA here is from genome assembly GCA_963809525.1 of uncultured Solirubrobacteraceae bacterium. GTDB lineage: Bacteria > Actinomycetota > Thermoleophilia > Solirubrobacterales > Solirubrobacteraceae > F1-60-MAGs163. The sequence goes on from CAWEJY010000008.1 coordinate 590,808, forward strand.
CGTCCACGTTGGGGTTGAGAGTCTGCAGCCGGCTGACCGGGACGCCGGTCGAGATCGAGATCGACGAGAGCGTGTCCCCGCTGCGCACGACGTATACGCGGCGGGTGGTGACGCGCCGCTTCGTGGTCGACGAGTGGCGCTTTGCGGTCGTCGTCGCCGTGCTCGCGCTCCCGTCGGAGCCCCCGGAGTTGACGATGCCGAGCGTCGCGGCGCCGACGACGAGGATCGCCAGCGGGGCGAGCCAGCGGGAAGGACGGCGGCGCGACATCGGTCCGCGCAGGATACGACCCCGGACCGGCGTCGCGGCAAGGTCCGCGTCTGAAGCAGGGCTTTCAGAAGGCGTTCTACAGCGCCCAGGCGGCGGCGCGCAGGCGCTCGGCCTCGGCGCGAGCGCCTGCGCCGGGCGCCGCGCCCGACGCCTCGTGCGCGAAGACGATCGACCGCGAGGCGGTGACGAGGCCGCCGGCACGGCCGGGCGCGAACGCGGGCGCGAGGTCCTCGACGCGCCCGCCCTGGGCGCCGATGCCCGGGAGCAGGAAGGTCGAGCGCGGCATCAGCTCGCGCATTCGCGCCACGTGCTCGGGCGCGGTCGCGCCGACGACGGCGCCGATGTCGCTGAGCGCGCCGCCGTCCTCGGCCGCGAGGGCGGCGACGATGGTCGCCACGCGCTCCCACACGCGCCCCCCGTCCTCCAGCGCGAGATCCTCGACGTCGGCGGCGCCGGGGTTGGAGGTGCGTACGAGCACGAAGACCCCGGCCGCGGCGCGGCGCGCGGCGCCGGTCAGCACGGTGAGCGTGTCGACCCCCATGTAGGGGTTGGCGGTGAAGGCGTCCGCGCCGAGGCCCGCGACCTCGCCGTAGGGCGTCGGCGTGGAGCCGACGAGCGCCTGGCCGTAGGCGGCGGCGCTGACGTCGATGTCGCCGCGCTTGCCGTCGGCGAGCACGAGCAGCCCGGCGTCGTGGGCGTGGCCCGCGACGTCTGCCAGCGCCGACCAGCCGGCGGCGCCGAGGCGCTCGAAGCAGGCGAGCTGCGGCTTGACCGCCACGCATGCGGGGCCGGCGGCGTCGATCACCGCACGGCAGTGCGCCGTCACGGCGGCGGCCGCCCGCTCAGGGGCGGACCCGGGGCCGGCATCGGCGGAGCCCGCATCCGGCCACAGCCGCCCCGGATCGGGATCGAGGCCCAGGACGATCTGGGACTCGCGCGCGACGACGAGTCGCGCCAGCCGGTCTGCGAAGCGCGGACCGGCCGGCTGCTCGACGGGCGATGACCTGTCGGTCAGTTGTTGACAGCCTTCTTCAGGCTCGAGCCGGCCGTGAACTTCGGCGACTTCGAGGCTGCGATCTGGATCTTCTCGCCGGTGCGCGGGTGCACGCCCTGGCGAGCACCGCGAGCGGTCACGTGGAACTTGCCGAAGCCGGAGAAGGTCACGTCGCTGCCGCGCTTGAGCGCGTCCTCGATCGTGTCCAGGACCGCGTCAACCGCGTCCTGAGCCTGCTTCTTCGACAGATCTGCGCGCTCGGCGATGTGGTCGACGAACTCGGACTTCGTCACGGTGCGCTCCTCCTCTAGAGGTCGTGGATTGCTCGACGCTAGCAGCGTTTTCGGACGTTCAGACCCGAGAATCGTCCCCGGAGCGCCGTTCCGGGCCTCCCCGCGGCCCGGTCGAACCGCCGCATGCTGCGACGGCCCGGCTGGGCAACGAGCGCCGCGGAGTGTTCACCGGGGACCGGACGCCATCGCCAGCGCGGCGCCGCGCGCACGCCCGGGCAAGCCCGTCCGGCCACCCGTCCGGCCGCCAGAACCCCAGTGTTCATCGGGCGTTTCGCGCACCGGCGGCGCGGCGTCGCCGCAGCCTGGGACGATGTCGCCGTGCAGCTGACCCGGATCGCATGGCTCGTCACCGTCGGCATCTGCCTCGTCGGCGCGGTGATGCTGTTCCTCGCCGGCTATCAGGGGTACGGCGTGCTCTCGCTCAGCGTCGGGATCGCCGCCGGAATCAATCTGACCTGACGACCGGGGCACCGGGCTCGGTGTGCACCACGACCTCGGCGATGTCCGGGTGGGTGGCCCGCGCGCGGGCCTCGATCCTCCCCGCCGTCTCGTGCGCGGCCGCCAGCGACTGGCCGGCGGGCAGGGCCACGGTGACGAACGCGACCAACCCGCGCGGCTCGCGATGCACGTGCAGGTCGACCGGCTCGCTGCCGCTCAGCTCGCGGACGATCGCGGCGATGGCCTCGCGGTGTTCATCGTCCTCCCCGGGCGTCGGCGAACGCGCCGTGAGCGCGGCGGCGAGCGGCTCGAGGTGCACGTGCACACGGCCGACCTCGGGGGCCGCCTCGAGGATCGCGCGCTCGATCTCGTCGGAGATCCGGTGGGCCTCGGCGAGCGTCTCCTCAGCCGGGAGCTTGACGTGGAGGCTCAGCTCGATGCGGCCGTCGAGCACGACCGTGCGGACGTTGTGCACCTCGCGCACCCGGCGCACGCTCAGCGCCGCGCCGGTCGCCCGCTCGCGCAGATCGGTGCTCGCGCGCGGCTCGATGTGAACCGTCACGTCGCTCCCGGGCAGCGCGTCGCGCACGGCGCGCTCCACGTTGTCGGCGACCGCATGCCCCTGCTGGACCGCGGCGTCCGGGGCGACGGCGAGGACCGCGTCGACGAAGTTGCGCCCTGCGGCCTCGCGGACGCGGAGCCGGCGCAGCTCCGCGCGCGGCTCGGCCTCGAGGATCGCTGCGCGCGCCGCCTCGGAGGCGTCGACCGGCGCGCGGTCCATGAGCACGTGCACGTTCTCGCGCATCAGGGCGACCGCGGCGGCGATGACGAGCGCCGCGACCACGAGCGCGGCGACGGCATCCGCGTTCTGGTAGCCCGAGCGGACGAGCACGAGGCCGACGAGCACCGCCAGTGAACCGGCGAAGTCGGTCGCGAAGTGCAGCGCGTTGGCTGCGAGCGCCGGGCTGTGGTGCTCGCGCGAGGCGCGCCAGGAGACCGTCGCCCGGCTGACGTCGACGACGAGCACGACGCCCAGCACCGCGAAGGCCCACCAGGTGGCGTCGACGGTGTGCTGGGCGCTGCCCGTCAGCCGCTGGACCGATTCGTAGATGATCGCGGCGCTCACGACGACGAGGAAGGCGGCCTCGCCGAGCGCTGCCAGGTGCTCGGCCTTCCCGTGGCCGTACGGGTGATCGCGGTCGGCCGGGCGGATCGCGACGCGCAGCGCGTAGTAGGTCAGCAGCGCGGCGACGAGGTCCGTGCCGGAGTGTGCGGCCTCGGCGACGAACGCGAGCGAGCCGGTGAGCAGGCCCGTGACGAGCTTCAGCGCCACGAGCCCGACCGCGGCGATGATCGAGAACCGCGCTGTGCGCTGCTGCGGCGTGAGCGTGCCCGGCGCCGCGGGCGGGGCCTCGCTCGTGGCCTCCGAGGTCACCGGCGGGCCGTCGCTCAGCGGCTCGCGAGCCATGCGAGGAGCTCCCGGGCGGCGCGGCCCCGATGGCTGATGGCGTCCTTCTCGCGCGGCGAGAGCTCGGCCATCGTGCGATCCGTGTGATCGTCGTCCGGGATGAACGCCGGGTCGTAGCCGAAGCCGCCCTCACCGCGGGGGGCCGCGGTCAGGACGCCGCGACAGCGGCCCTCGAAGAGCCGCTCCTCGCCGTCGGCGCCGACGTAGGCCAGCGCGCAGACGTACTCGGCGCCGCTGCCGTCCGGGACCTCCGCAAGCAGCTTCTCGAGGTTGTCCTCGTCCGTCGCATCCTCGCCGGCGAAGCGCGCCGAGCGCACGCCGGGTGCGCCGTCGAGCGCGTCGGCCTCGATCCCCGAGTCGTCGGCGATCGCATCGCGCCCGGTCGCGGCGGCGGCCGCGCGCGCCTTCAGGAGCGCATTCTGCGCGAAGGTCGCACCGGTCTCCGGCGGGAGGTCGATCTCCGGCGGCAGCGGGTCGACGTCGTGCGGATTGAGCAGCAGCGAGAACTCGCGCAGCTTGTGGGGATTGCGGGTTGCGATCAGCAGCCTCATGTCCCAGCGGAGGCGATCGCGGCCTCCTGCGCGGCCCGCAGGCCCTCGATCCCGCGCGCGGCGAGCACGAGCAGGTCGTCGAGGTGCGCGCGCTGCAGCGGCGTCCCCTCCGCCGTCGCCTGGACCTCGAGCAGTCCGCCGTCCCCGGTCATCACGACGTTCGCGTCGACCTCCGCGGTCGAGTCCTCGCGGTAGTCGAGGTCCAGCAGCGGCGTCGCGCCGACGATGCCGCAGGAGACAGCTGCGACCGACCCGGTCAGCGGCAGCGCCGGGATCCGGTCCTCGGCGACCAGGCGCCGGCAGCCGAGCACGAGCGCGACGTAGGCGCCGGTGATCGAGGCGCAGCGCGTGCCGCCGTCGGCCTCGAGGACGTCGCAGTCGATGGCGATCGTGAACTCGCCGAGCGCCGCGTAGTCCACGACGCCGCGCAGCGAGCGCCCGATCAGGCGCTGGATCTCGATCGTGCGCCCGTCCTGGCGGCCGCGGACGGCGTCACGCCCCTTGCGCTCGCCGGTCGACGCCGGGAGCATCCCGTACTCGGCGGTGAGCCACCCCAGGCCCTTGCCCGCACGCCAGCGCGGGACCCCCTGCTGGATCGAGGCGGTGCAGATCACGCGGGTGCCGCCGCAGGAGATCAGCGCCGACCCGGTCGCGGTGCTCATGAAGCCGGGCTCGATGGCGACCGGGCGCAGGGCGTCCGCGGCGCGGCCGCCGGCGCGCTCGACGACGGCGCTCATGCCGCGATCTCCGCGCGCAGGCGAACCTGCTCGACATCGCCGAGGGGCAGTTGCAGGAACCGGGTCCCGAGCATGCGGAAGGCCTCCGGGTCCCCGGTCGACAGGAAGCTGTAGGCGCCCTCGCCCCTGCGCGGGCTGCCGAGCCCACGCGATCCGAGCGCGTGCTCGACCTGGCGCGCAAGCGCCGCGCCGGAGGTGACGATGCGCACGTCGCGGCCGAGCATGCGCTGGAGCATGGGGCTCACCAGCGGGTAGTGCGTGCACCCGAGGATCACGGTGTCGACCTGCGCCTCCACGAGCGGCGCGACATATCCGCGCACGACGTCGACGACGTGCTCGTCGAACGGGAAGCCGGCCTGGATCATCGGCGCGAGGTCCGGTGCCGCGACCGGGATCAGGTCGACGTGCGGATCGGCGGCGTGGACGGCGGTGTCGTAGGCGCCGCTCGCGACGGTCGCCGTCGTCGCGAGCAGGCCGATCCGCCCGTTGCGCGTCGCGGTGACCGCGTGGACGGCCTCGGGACCGACCACGCCCAGCACGTCGACGCCGAGCGTCGTCTCCATCATCCGCCGGCGCAGCGCGGGCAGCGCCGCGGCCGTCGCCGAGTTGCAGGCGACGACGAGCAGCTTCGCGCCGCGTGCGAGCAGCTCCTCGGCGATCTGGAGGCTGAAGCGGCGCAGTTCCTCCGGGCCGCGGTCGCCGTAGGGGAAGCGCGCGGTGTCGCCGAGATAGACGAAATCCTCGTTGGGAAGCCGCACGAGCAGCTCGTGCAGCACGGTGAGGCCGCCGACGCCGGAGTCGAACACCGCGATCGGCCGCTCGCGCGGATCGCTCGGGAGGGGCACGGATCCAGCATACGGCGGCCTCCTGCCGGAGTCACTTGGCGGACGACCCGCCGACGCCGTCGATCGCGTCCTTCAGCTTGGTGACGACGGTCTGGGCGATCCCGCCGCCCTTGAGGCCCTTGCCGGCCGCGATCACGCCCACCAGGACGCCCGCGACGAGCAGGATCAGCGCGACGTACTCGACGGTGCCCTGGCCCGGCGCCGCGGCGAGCCTCCGGGACGTGGTGTGCAGCGCCGCGTGCAGGCGGCCGAGGATGCGATAGCCCATGGTTCCTCCGGTCGATCGTTGGGGTCGCCGGCGAGTCTGGGCGCCGCCGTGTGACGTCGCCACGGCCCATCCGTGGAGAATCAGTGGCGAATGCGCGCGCTCGTCGTCTCCAACATGCGCCCCGCGGCGGGCGACCCCTCGCGCGGGAGCTTCGTGCGCGACCAGGTCCGCGCCCTGCGCGCGCTCGGCGACCCGGACCTGGAGCTCGAGACGTACGACTTCCCTCCGGGCGCCTACGCGAGGGCCGCGCGCGACCTGCGCCGGCGCTACCGCGGCGCCGGCCTGGACATCGTCCACGCGCACTTCGGCCTCACCGCCTGGCCGGCGCTGTTCGCGCCGGCGCGCGTGCACGGCGTGACGTTGCACGGCACCGACGTGCATCACCCGCGCTCGCGCGAGATCACCCGCGCCGCCCTCCCGTTCCTTGACTTCGTCGCGACCGCCGGCGCGGACCTCGCGCGCGACGTCCCGCGCGCCCCGGGGCGACGGGTGGCCGCCGTGCTGCCCTGCGGTGTGGCGACCGACCGCTTCCTCCCCCTCCCGCGGCGGGAGGCGCGCACGGCGCTCGGGCTCGCCACCGACGGCCGCTATCTGCTGTTCCCGGCGGATCCGCTGCGCCGCGAGAAGCGCCACGACCGCGCGCTCGCCGTCGCCGACCGCGCGGGCGCCGTCCTGCTCGCGCTCGGCCACGTCGATCCGGACGAGGTGCCGCTCTGGGTCAACGCCGCGAACGCGGTGCTCGTTCCCTCCGAGCGCGAGGGCTTCGGCCTCGCGGTGCTGGAGGCGCTCGCCTGCGACGTGCCCGTGGCGGCGACGCCGACGGGCATCCACGCCGCAGCCCTGGCCGGCGTCGCGGGGACGCTGTGCGCGCCGTTCGACCTCGCCGCCTGGCATGCGGCGCTCGCGCCGCACCTCGACGCGGCCGACCCGCGCGTCGCGGGGCGCGCCCGCGCCGAGGAGTACGGCGCAGGTCCGATGGCCGAGCGGGTCCTGGAGACCTGGCGCGGGCTGCTGGGGCGCCGGTGACCCCGCGGCACTACACTCGCGCCGCAGCGCCTCCCACGGGAGGGCGCCATCGCACCATGGGTCTGAGAGATCGCATCTTCCACCGGGGCGAGGAGCCCGCGTCCTCGGCGCCGGAGCCCGAGACAGCCGCGCCCGCGGCGACTTCGGCGATGCCTGAGGACAACGGCGCGGACGCCGCCCTCTGGGCGCAGCAGCCCGAGCCGCCGGCGGATGCCATCACGGTCATCCGGCCGCCCGCCGGCGACGCGTCCGAGCAGCCGACGGTCGTCCAGGCCCCCGCCCAGGAGACCGCCCCGGAGCAGGCGGACGAGCCGGAGGGCGAGCCCCCCGACCAGGTCGCCGCGCCCGAGGAGGCCGGCGAGCCGCAGCCCGAGCCCGCGCCCGAGGCGGCGACCGCAACCCGCCGCGCCGGGGGCTCCCGAGGGCTTCGTCGTCGTTCCCGGCGCCGCGGCGGCCGTGCCGCGGCGACCCGGCTTCCGCGAGCGCGGACAGCTGCGCCGCCGCCTGCGGTTCCTGCGCGAGGTCCGCGAGCTCGGCTTCCGCGACCTCGGCGGCCTCGTCTTCGACCAGCATCGCTTCCAGCGCCCCAACGAACTGCTCGTCCACGGCAAGGTCGACGCGATCGACGCCGTCGACCGCGAGATCCGCGCGATCGAGGACGCGCTGCGCAACCGCACGCCCTACACCGAGCTGTTCATCCCCGGCGTTTCGGCCTGCCAGCGCTGCGGCGCGCTGCACGGCAGCGACGCGCGCTACTGCCCGTACTGCGGACTGGCGTTCAGCGGCCCGCGCACCCTCGCGGGCATGGCGGGCGACCAGGCCTCGTACGGAACTCCCGGAGCCGCGACGCCGCCGGGCCAGGCCGTGCTGTTCGACCCCCACACGGGCGCACCGCTGCCGCAGCCCCCCGCTCAGCCCGCGCAGCCTGCGCCGCCGGACGCCTCCGGGCAGCAGCCGCCGGAGTCGTACCCGCCGCAGCCGTGAGCGTCGTCCCGCCCCCGCTGCCGCCGGCGTCGCAGCTGCCACCACCCGGCACGCTGGCGTGCCCGCGCTGCGGCGAGCTGCTCGCGTCCGAGCAGGACTGGTGCCTGCGCTGCGGCGACCCGGCGCGCACGGTGATCGCGCCCACGCCGCGCTGGCGGCGGCCGATCGTCGCGCTGATCGCCGTCAGCGCGCTGGCGCTCGGCGTCCTCGCGGCCGCCTTCGTCGGAATCACGAACAACAACCAGCCGCCCGCGCGCACGCTCACGAGGACCATCACGACCCAGCCGGGCCAGCCGCTGCCGCCGGGTGTCACGCCGGCGCCGACGACCGTGACGACCACGACCACCACCCCGGCCACCACGACGGCGCCGAGCACGCAGACCGCGACGACCCAGACCGCGACCACGGCGACGACGACGTTCACCACGACGACGCTGACCACCACGACGCCGGCGCCGACGACCACGACGACCGCGAAGTAGACCCAGCTAGGTGGGCGGCAGCAGCGCCATGACGCGCTCGGCGGCGCTGCTCGCGAGCGAGTGCGGCGCGGCCGGCTGCGGACGCACGGCGCCCGGCTCCCGCGCGATCACCTCGAGCGTCGCGGCGAGCGAGCCCGCGAGCGCGCCGAGGTGGTAGCCGCCCTCGAGCACGAGGCCGAGCGGCACGTCGAGGTCCGCCGCCAGGCGCCGCATGCTCGCCGCCATCGCCGCGAAGCCGCCCTCGGTGACCTCGCAGCCGGCGAGCGGGTCGGCCGCATGGGCGTCGTACCCCGCCGAGATCAGGATCAGCTGCGGGCGGTACGCCAGCGCCGCGGGAACGACGACGTGGTCGACCAGCGCGCAGTAGAGCGCGTCCCCTGAACCCTCCGCGACCGGGAGGTTCACGGTGTACCCGGCCCCGTCGCCCGAGCCGACGTCGCCCGCCGCTCCGCTGCCCGGGTACAGCGGCCACTCGTGGATCGAGACGAACAGGACCCGCGGGTCGGCGTGGAAGATCTCGTTGGTGCCGTTCCCGTGATGGACGTCCCAGTCGAGGATCAGGACGCGCTGCAGGCCGCGCGCATCGATCGCGCGCCGGGCGGCGACGGCCACGTTGTTGAACAGGCAGAAGCCCATCGCGCGCGAGCGCTCGGCGTGGTGGCCGGGGGGACGATGCAACGAGGCGCCGACGCGCGCCTCGCCGCCGAGCAGCGCGTCGACCAGCGCCGCCGCCCCGCCCGCCGCGTGCAGCGCGGCCTCGAAGGACCCGACCGAGACGATCGTGTCGGGGTCGAGCATCGCTCCGCCCCCTGAGCAGGCGTTCGCGATCCCCTGGCGGTGCGACGGCGCGTGGACGGCGTCGAGCAGCGCGAACGACGCCGGCGGCGACTCGCGCAGCTCGTATCCCAGCCAGTCGCGCGCTGACAGCTCGCGGTCGATCGCGATCATCCGCGCCGGGCGCTCGGGATGCTGCCCGGTCTCATGGCGCAGCGACGACTCGTGGCGGAAGATCACACCGGACACGGAGGGGTACCGTACCCCGACCATGCCCCCCGGCGACCCGACCGACATCATCGCCGCGGAGGTCGTCGTCGTCGGCGCGGGCGTGGCCGGGCTCTACGCCGCGCTGACCGCGGCCGAGGCGGGCGCTCAGGTCACGGTCATCAGCGCCACCCCGCTCGCACAGACCGCCAGCTACTGGGCGCAGGGCGGCCTGGCGGCGGCGCTCGCGATCGACGACTCGCCGGAGCTGCACCTCGAGGACACCGAGCGTGCCGGGCGGGGCCTGATGCGCCCGTCGGCCGCCGAGGTGCTCGTCAACGAGGCGCCGGCGATGATCGGCGAGCTGCAGCGCCTGCGGGTGCGTTTCGACGCCGACCGCAACGGCAACCTCGCGCTCGGTCTCGAGGGCGGGCACTCGCGGCGGCGCATCGTGCACGCCGGCGGCAGCGCGACCGGGCGGCGCGTCGCCCGCCAGCTGTCGGCGGACCTCGTCCATCACCGCAGCGTGCGGATCCTCGAGGGTTCGCGCGCCGCGTCGCTGTGGGTCGAGCAGGGGCGCGTCGTCGGCGTCGTCTGCGAGAACGGCGTCGCGGTCCATGCGCGCGGGACGATCCTCGCGACCGGCGGTGCGGCGGCGCTCTGGAGCCGCACGACGAACCCGCCCGGGTCGCTCGGCATCGGCATCCTGCTCGCGCGCGCCGCGGGCGCCGCCGTCGCCGACATGGAGTTCGTCCAGTTCCACCCCACGGCCGTCACCGGCGTCCCGGGGCGCGAGGGGTTCCTCGTGACCGAGGCGATCCGCGGCGAGGGCGCGACGCTGCACGGCCCCGACGGCGAGCGCTTCGTCGAGGAGCTCGCGCCGCGTGACGAGGTCTCGCGCGCCGTCTGGGACGTGATGCAGACCGGCGGCGTCCCGTCGGTGTCGCTCGACATGCGCGCCGTCGACCCGGCCCGCTTCCCGAACGTCGTCGAGGCGCTGCGCGCCTCGGGCCTGGATCCGATGAGCGAGCTCGTGCCCGTCGCGCCCGCGGCGCACTACGTGATGGGCGGGGTCGTGACCGATCTCACGGGGTCCACCGGCGTCCCAGGGCTCTACGTCGTCGGCGAGTCCGCCTGCACCGGCCTGCACGGCGCCAACCGGCTCGCGTCCAACTCGCTCTCGGAATGTGTGGTGTTCGGCGCGCGCGCCGCGCGCGGCGCGCTCGGCGAGCCCGCGACCGGCCGCGTTCCGGACCGCGCCCCGGCTCCCGACCCGCTCGAGCTGCCCGGCCGCGCGACGCGCGACGGCGCTGTGGCGCGATGCGGGGATCGTGCGCACGCGCGAGGGGCTCGAGCGGCTGCTCACCGACCCCCACCCGCTCGCGCAGCTCGTCGCCCGCTGTGCGTTGCTGCGCGAGGAGACGCGCGGCGCGCACGTGCGGCTCGACTTCCCGGACACCGAGCCCGCGCTCGACCGCATGCACGGCGTCGCACGCGACGGCGAGCCGGCCTTCGAGCGCTGGACATAGTCCGCCGGCCCCCGGCCTCCGTCCGTCCACCGCGCACAGGACCGATGCGCCTTAACACGAACTTCATCTTCCGTGTGTTGGAGGTTCACACGGAGGACGGATACTCGCACGCCGCGAGGGAGTCGCGACGGAACGCACAAAGAGGGTCCACAGGAGGGTCCAGCCGATGTATCAAGTCAGTAGAGCGATCTACAGGGAGCTCTCGCCGGAGATCGTCACCGGCCGCCACGGGCATGCCGATGTGCTGCGCGCATGCGAGTGCGCCATCGAGCGCCTCGCGACCGATCGCCATTACTTCGCCAACCCGGCGCGCAGCCTGTTCCGCGACATCCGCACGAACTTCCCGCTGCAGGCCCAGACCAAGGTCTGGGTCACGGTCCGTGACTACACCGCCGCCGCCGAGCAGCTCCTCGCGAGCCTGTCGACGCGCGGTCGTGACGTGTTCGGCAACCCGCTGCAGTGTCGTGCGACGACACGCCGCGGAACCGCCTGCCAGCGGATTCCGGTGCACGCGAACGGGTACTGCCCGTCGCACCAGCACCTCGCGATGACCGAGGAGATCGAACTGGAGGAGCTCGCGCTCGCGGCATAGTCGCAACGCCCGCTCGGGGGGAACCGACGCCGGGGTCGCAGGACGCGGCCCCGGCGTCGTTCACCTTCAGCCCGCGAGTGCCGCGCTGATCGCCGCCGCAAGGTCTGCGGTGTGGAGCGCGTGCTCGGGCTTCATCAGGCAGTGGCGCAGCGTCGTCACGGTCGGCGCGTCGTCCTGCGAGCCACGGGTGGGTGCGGCGCAGCCATGCAGTCTCGACGCGCAGCTTCGCCGCGTGGATGCCGTCGGCCGCCAGCCGGTCGAACGCGCGTCTCGCAGGCCGCCGACACGGCGCTCGCCGTCGCCAGCCGCGGGAACGGGCAGACGATGTCGAGCTGAGGCTCGACGACCAGCGCGAGCCCGCCGGCGCGCAGGCGGGCGCCGAGATCGAGCGCTGCGCCGCGCGCCGCGGCGAGGGTCGCGCCCAGGCCCGCGCGGTCGAGCGGGAAGCGCCGCAGCGTCGCCCACAGCGCCGCCGCGGCCGCGCCGGCGCGTGAGCACTCCAGGCTGATCTCCCCCAGGTGCAGCTCGTCGCTCGTGAAGTACGTGTACGGCGAGTCGTGCACGTAGTGGCGCCCGACCGCCGGGTCGGCGAAGAGCACGCATCCGCAGCCGTACGGCTGCAGCCCGTGCTTGTGCGGGTCGATCACCACGGAGTCGGCGCGGGCGATCGCGGCGAACGGGGCCCGGTCGACGCCCGGCTCCTCGCCGTCGGCGAGCAGCGCGAAGAAGCCGCCGTAGGCCGTGTCGACGTGCAGGCGCGCGTCATGCTCCGCGCACAGGTCGGCGATCGCGCCGACGGGGTCGAGGGCGCCGAGGCTCGTCGTCCCGACGGTCGCCACCACGGCGCCCACCCCGCCGCGGCGCAGCTCGGCCTCGAGCGCGCCGACATCCATCCGGCCGGTCGCGTCCTGTCCCACGACGGTGTGCTCGATGCCGAGCACGGCGCACATGCGGGCATGCGTGTAGTGCGCCGCGGTGCTCGAGAGGACCCGCGTTCCCGGGCGCTCCTCACGAGCGATGAAGAGCGCCTCGAGGTTCGCGATCGTCCCGCTCGACGTCAGGTGGCCGAGGTGCCGCTCACGCCCCAGCAGCAGCTGCGCCAGCTGCGCGACGACCTCGCGCTCCATGCGCGCGGTCGCCGGTCCGCCGTCGAGCGCGTGGTTGTTCGGGTTGAGCAGCATCGCCAGCGCGTACGCCGCCCAGGCGACCGGGTGCGGCGGCTTGAGCATCTGGCCGGCGTAGCGCCAGTCGTGGTAGGGGTAGGTGTCCGCCAGGCGCACCGCGAGCTCGTCGAGGACGACGAGGGTGGCGGGGTCCGCGGCGTCGTCCCCGGCGAGCGATCCGAGCGGCGCGAGCAGCGCCGCGCGCTCGCGCAGCCGGGCGGCGTCCGCGGGCGGGAGCAGGGCGTCGGTCGGCTCCATCGGCCGATCGTAGTGCGGCGCAGGTAGCTTCCCGCTCATGCTGATCGGGGTCGACGTCGGCGGGACGTACACCGACGCCGTCCTCGTGGGCGGCGGGCGCGTCGTCACGGCCAAGGCGCCGAGCACCCCGGAGGACCAGTCGCTCGGCGTGATGGCGGCGGTCGAGGACGCGCTCGCGGCGGCGGGCGCCGGCGCGGCCGGCGTGCGCGCGCTGGCGCACGGCATGACCGTGGCGACGAACGCGCTGCTCGAGGGCGAGACCGCACGCACGGCGTTCGTCGCGACCGGCGGCTTCACCGACATCATCGAGCTCGCGCGCCAGACCCGGCCGGAGCTCTACCGCCTCTGCGCGGCGCGGCCCGCGCCGATCACGCCCGCGGAGCGGCGCTTCGCGGCACCCGAGCGCATGGGGCCGACGGGGATGCTGCGCGCGCTGCAGCCGGCCGACGCCGCCGCGCTCGCCCGCGAGGTCGCCGCCGCCGGTCCGGAGGCCGTCGCCGTCTGCCTGCTGCACGCCTGGCGCGACCCCACACACGAGCTGCTCGTGCGCGACGCGCTGCGCGCCGCGCTCGGCGACGAGGTGCCGGTCGCGCTCTCACACGAGGTCGTCGGGACGTTCCGTGAATACGAGCGGGCCGCGACGACCGAGCTCGACGCGGCGCTGACGCCGCTGCTGGGCGCCTACCTGCACCGCCTGATGGGCAGGACCGGCGCCGCCGGGCTGCCGGCCCCGCAGGTCATGCAGTCCAGCGGCGGGCTCGTCGATGCGGCGACGGCCGCAGACCACGCCGTCCTGACCGTGCTCTCCGGGACCCGCCGGCGGCGCCGCGGCCGCGGCGCTGATCGCCCGCGCCTGCGGCGAGCCGAACCTGCTCTGCTTCGACATGGGCGGCACGTCCTGCGACGTCTGCGTGGTGCAGGACGGGCGCGTGCGCGAGAGCGCCGGACGCGAGATCGCCGGGCGCCCGGTCGCGCTGGCGATGGTCGACATCCACACCGTCGGCGCCGGAGGGGGCTCGATCGCCTGGCGCGACGCCGGCGGGGCGCTGCGCGTCGGCCCGCGCTCGGCCGGCGCGGTGCCCGGCCCGGCGGCCTACGGGCGGGGCGGCGCCGAGCCCACGGTCACCGACGCGCACGTCGTCCTCGGGACGCTCTCCCCCGACCGCCCGCTCGCCGGAGGGCTGCGGCTCGACGTCGACGCCGCGCACGCCGCCGTCGGCGGCCTGGCCGTCGAGCTCGGCATGGATCCCGTCTGCGTGTGCGGCGGGCATCCTGCGCGTCGCCGACGCGGAGATGGTCCGTGCGCTGCGCGTCATGACGATCGAGCGCGGGATCGACCCGCGCGACTTCGCGCTGCTCGCCTTCGGCGGCGCCGGGCCGTTGCACGCCGCGGCGATCGCCGACGAGCTCGGCATGCGCAGGATCCTCGTGCCGCGCGCCTCCGGCGTCCTGAGCGCGCTGGGTCTCGCGGCGGCGGACCGCCGCGCGACCCGCCAGCGCTCGGTTCTGCTCGCCGGCGACGCGCTGACCGACGCCGCGCTCGCGCAGGCGCGGGAGGCGCTCCTGGGCGAGGGCCGGGCGATCCTGCGCGATGCCGGCGCCCTCCCACACGTCGCCTATGACGTGCGCTATCGCGGCCAGTCGCACGAGCTGACCGTCGACGGGCCCGAGCTGCACACGACGGCCGACGTGCGCGCGGCGTTCGAGGCGCTGCACGAGCAGCGTTACGGCTGGCGCGAGCCCGCCGGCGAGGTCGAGCTCGTCACGCTGCGCGTCGCCGCGGTCGCGCCCGGCGAGGCCGTCGACCTCGCCGGCCCCGCGCAGGAGCCGCTGCGCGTCACGGGCCCGGCCGTCCTGCACATGGCCGAGACGACCGTCGCGGTGCCCGCGGGATGGAGCGGGGAGACCGACGACAGCGGCACCCTCGTCCTGGAGCGCGGCGCCGCATGACCGGGCTCGACCCGATCGCCCTGCAGGTCGTCAGCGGGGCGCTGCGCGCCGCCTGCGAGGAGATGGGCGCCGTGCTCGTGCGCTCCTCGCACTCGGCGAACATCAAGGAGCGCCGCGACTGCTCGACCGCGCTGTTCGACGCCGGCGCGCGGATGATCATGCAGGCCGAGCACATCCCGGTGCATCTCGGCGCGATGCCGGCCGCCGTCGCCGCGGTGGCCTCCCGCGAACAGCGGCCGGGCGTCCCCTGGGTGCTGAACGACCCCTTCGCCGGCGGCACGCATCTGCCCGACATCACCGTCGTCACGCCCGCCTTCCGCGACGGCGAGCTGCTGGGCTTCGCCGCCAGCCGCGCTCATCACGCCGACGTCGGTGGGCGCCTGCCGGGTTCGATGCCCGCCGACTCGACGACCCTCGAGGAGGAGGGCGTGGTGATTCCCCCGTCGGTGCTGAACGCCGACCTGATCGACGCGCTCGCCGCCCGCATGCGCCAGCCGGAGGAACGCCGCGCGGACCTGCGCGCGCAGCTGGCGGCCAACGCCACCGGCGTGGCGCGGCTGCTGGAGCTGGCCGAGCGGGTCGGCGCCGGAGCGCTCGGCGCCGCGACCTCCGCCGTCCTGGACTACGCCGAGCGGCGCACGCGCGCCTGCGTGGCGGCGCTGCCGGACGGCTCCCGCAGCGCCGTCGACGTGCTCGAGGCGCGCGAGGGCGACCTCGAGCTGCGCCTGCTGGCCACCGTCCGCGGCGACGAGCTGGTCCTCGACTTCAGCGGGAGCGCGGGCCAGCATGCCGGCAACCTCAACTGCCCGCTCGCCGTCACGTTCTCGGCCTGCCTGTTCGCGCTGCGGGTGCTGACGGACCCCGACATCCCGGCGAACGCCGGAGCCGCACGGCCGCTGACGGTCATCGCCCCCGAGGGCACGCTGCTGCATGCGCGGCCGCCCGCCGCGGTGGCGGCCGGGAACGTCGAGACCTCGAGCCGCGTCGCCGACCTCGTCCTCGAGGCGTTCGGGCAGGCGCTCGGGCAGGGGACGATGAACAACCTGACGCTCGGCGACGCCGCGTTCTCCTACTACGAGACGCTCGGCGGCGGCCAGGGCGCGTGCGCCGACGCGGACGGGCCGTCGGGTGTGCACGTCGCGATGTCGAACACCCTGAACACACCCGTGGAGGCGCTCGAGCTCGAGTTCCCGCTGCTGGTGCGCGAGTACGCGCTGCGCCGGGGCTCGGGCGGCGCCGGGCTCCACTGCGGCGGCGACGGCGTCATCCGCGACCTCGAGGCGCTGCGGGCGATGGAGTTCTCCCTGATCACCGAGCGCCGGCGCCATCGCCCGCGCGGCGCCCAGGGCGGCGCGCCGGGCGCCGCCGGACGCAACCTGCTCAACGGCGCGGAGCTCCCGGCGAAGGTCTCCGGGACGCTGCGGGCCGGGGACCGGCTGCGCCTGGAGACGCCCGGCGGTGGCGGATTCGGCGCTCTCCCCGGCGCGCCGCAGAGCCAGTAAGGGGTCTTCCTCAGCAGGTAAGGCCGCGGGCCCGAAGACCGGCACCATTCGCCCGATGTGCGCGCTCCCGGCGTAGCTCAATATCGATGTCGCACCAGCAACCGGCACCGAGGAGCAGCGCCATGCAGACCCTGAACACCAGCCTCGCCGCAGCGCGTGACCACGAGCTCCGCGCACGCGTCGGCCGCACCGCTTCCGCGCATCCGCGACGACCGCGTCTCGGCGCGCGACGCGGGCCGCGTCGTCCTGCGCCGTGCGCGGCCGCAGGACGGCGCCGCGCTCGCCCACCTCGCCGCGCTCGACGAGGCGCCGATCCCGCGCGGGGACGTGCTCCTCGTCGAACTCGACGAGCGCATCGTGGCCGCGGTCCCGGTGCTCGGCGGGCAGGCCGTCGCCGACCCGTTCCAGCGGACCGCCGGCCTCGTCGACCTCGCGGAGCGCCGCGCGGCGCTGCTGCGTGACGAGCTGCCACGCCGGTCGCGCCTCAGCGGGGCGCTGCGCCACGTGGCGGGCGGTCGCCGGGCCGCCGCGTGAGCCTGCCTGCCGGTCATCCCGCCGCGCTGCACGAGCACGACGGCGCCGCGCGCGATACTGCGTCCGTGGCGACGCGGATGACGAGCAGCCGGCTCATCGGGCGCGACGTCGAGCTCGCGGAGCTCGAGGCGGCGCTCGGCGACGCCGCCGACGGGCGGCCGTCGCTGACGTTCGTCGCCGGCGAGTCGGGTGTCGGCAAGTCGCGGCTGCTCGCAGAGCTGACGGCACGCGCGCTGGAGACCGGCGCGCGCGTGGAGATGGGCGACTGCGTGGAGCTCGGCACCGAGGAGCTGCCCTACGCCCCGATCGTCGCGGTCCTGCGCTCCCTGGCACGCGAGGGCGACGCCGTCCTGGCCGAGCTCCCCCCGCCGTGCGCGCGGAGCTCGCGACGCTGCTCCCGGAGCTCGGCGAGCCCGCCGAGCCGACGGCGCCCTCAAGCGATCAGGGCGCCCGCGCGAACGAGAGCTCGCAGGCCCAGGCGCGCCTCTTCGAGGCGCTGCTGACCCTGCTCGACCGCCTCGGGCGCGATGCCCCGCTCACGCTCGTGCTGGAGGACATCCACTGGGCGGATCGCTCGACCCGCGCGTTCCTCGTCTTCCTCGGCCGCAGCCTCTGGACACAGCGGGTGCTCGTCATCGCCACCTACCGCTCCGACGAGCTGCACCGCCGCCACCCGCTGCGCCCGCTGCTCGCCGAGCTCGAGCGCGATCCGCGCGCGCGCCGCATCGGCCTCGAGCGCTTCACGCGCGCCGAGCTGGCCGAGCAGCTCAGCGACATCCTCGGAGCCCCGGCGGACGCGGGACTCGCCGAGCGGCTCTTCGAGCGCAGCGAGGGCAACCCGCTCTTCACCGAGGAGCTGCTGGCGGCCGGCCTCGACGGGCGCGGCGCACTGCCCACGACGCTGCGCGACGCGCTGATGGTGCGCGTCGAGCGCCTGAGCGAGCCCGCGCAGGACGTGCTGCGCCTGCTGTCGGCAGGGCGGATCGTCGGACACGACGTCCTCGCAGACGCCAGCGGCCTCGACTCCGCCACCCTGCGCGCGGCGCTGCGCGAGGCCGCGGAGGCGAACATCATCACGGCGGACGAGCGCGGGCGCTACCGCTTCCGCCACGCCCTGCTGCGCGAGGTCGTGCACGACGACCTGCTTCCCGGCGAGCATGCCGAGCTGCACCTCGCACTGGCCCGCGCGCTGGAGCAGCAGGCCGGAACCGGCGGGGACGAGGCCCTGCTGCGCGCCGGCGTCGCCCACCACTACCTGTCGGCCGGCTGCCAGGACCGGGCGCTCGCCGCCTCGGTGCGCGCCGCGGACGCAGCCGAGCGCGTGCACGCCGCCGGCGAGGCCGCCGCGCAGCTGCAGCGCGCGCTCGACCTCTGGCCGCGCGTTCCGGGCGCGGCCGAGCTGATCGGCATCGATCACGTGCAGCTGCTGACGCGCGCCGGCGGCGCGCTCGTCGACGACGGCGACTACGCGCGCGCGGTGTGCGCTGCTGCAGAGCGCGATCGACGAGCTCGGCCCTGGAGCGGAGCCTCACCGGGCGGTCGGGATCCTCGAGCGCCTCTCGAAGGCCCTGTGGTCGCTCGGGCGCGCCGAGGAGGCGCGCGCCGCCATCGCGCAAGCCGTCGAGCTGCTCCCCGCGGACGACGTGAGCCCCGAGCGGGCGCGTGTCCTCGCGTGGGAGGCCAAGGCCTGCATGCTCCAGGGGCGCTACCGCGAGACCGTCGCGATCGCCCGCCAGGCGCTGGAGGCGGCGGCCCGTGCCGGCGCCGCCGGGCCGCGCAACATGGCGCTCAACGCGCTCGGCATCGCGCTCATCTCCGGCGGGGAGGTCGAGGAGGGCGTCCAGAGCCTGCGCACGGCGCTCGCGGAGGCGACCGCCGAATCCGATCGCGTGAGCGCGTACGTCAACCTGGCCGACGCACTGCACCTCGTCGGGCGCTCCGACGAGGCGCTGGCGATCGCGCTCGAGGGCCGCGAGCGCGTCAGCGATCGATCGTGCGACTGGCTGCGCATGACGCTCGCCGAGATCCAGTGGGACCTCGGCGACTGGGAGGCCTCGCGCCCGACATCGCCGCTCGAGAGCCGGCGCGACCACGGCATGACGTTCGCCTTCGCGCAGCTGCGCCGTGCCGACACGCAGCTCGCCGACGGCGACCACGACGCCGCCCGCGACGCGCTCGACCGCGTCGCGGACCTGGTCGCCGGCTCGCGTGAGCCGCAGTTCATCGGCTGGCTGGGCGCGCTGCGCGGCGAACTGGAGCGGCGTGCCGGCGATCTCAACGCCGCGCGCGCCGCGATCGACGATGGGCTCGACGCGATCGAGTTCTGCTCCGAGGACCTCCCGCGCGTCGCGCGGCTCTCCGAGGCCGGTGCGTCGATCGAGGCGGACGCCGCACAGCGCGCACGCGACCTCGGCGACCCCGAGGCCGAGCGGCTGGCGATCGGGCGCGCCGAGGCGTACCTGGCGCGTGCCGAGGCATGCGTCGAGGGCTGGCGCCCCGTCGAGCACGCGCGCGCCCTCGCGACGGCCGCCGAGGTCGAGCGCGCGCGCGGCGCCGGCGACGAGGAGCGCTACGCCGCGGCGATTGCCGCGTTCCTCGAGGCGCAGCGCCCCTACCTCGCCGCCCTCGCCGGCCTGCGGCGCGCCGAGGTGCTCGCCGCCCGGGGCGAGCGCGAGCGCGCCACCGCCGCGCTCGGCGATGTCCGCGCGGCCGCCGAGGCGCTCGGAGCGCGCTGGCTCGCGGCCGAGGCCGAGGGGCTGGGTGCGCGGGCGCGGCTGCGCCAGGCACCGGGAGAGGACGAGACGGGCCCCGGCCCCGTGCCCGCGACCCCCGTCGCGAGCGACGATCCGTTCGGCCTGACGCCGCGCGAGCGCCAGGTGCTCGCGCTCGTGGCCGCGGGCGCGACCAACCGCGAGATCGGCGGCCAGCTCTACATGGCCGAGAAGACCGCCAGCGTGCACGTCTCGCGCATCCTCGCCAAGCTCGACGTCCGCAGCCGGACCGAGGCCGCGGCGGTCGCGCACCGCCTCGGGCTCGACGGCTGAGCCCTCGCTCGCGGCGCGGCGCCGCGATCTAGGATCGACCCATGCGCGTCGCCTTCATGGGCCTGGGGATCATGGGGTCCCGCATGGCCGATCAGCTCGTCCGTGCCGGCCACGAGGTCACCGTGTGGAACCGCACCCGGTCGACGGCCGACGGCTGGGCGGCCGAGCACCCGGCGCGCGTCGCCGGCACGCCGGCCGAGGCCGCGCGCGACGCCGAGGCGCTGATCACGATGGTGGTCGACGGGCCGCAGGTCGAGTCGGTGCTGCTCGGCCCCGACGGCGCGGCGGCGGCCGCCCCCGCGGGCGCGCTCGTGGTCGACATGTCGACGATCGCCCCGCAGACCGCGCGGGACCTCTGCGAGCGGCTCGCCGAGCACGGCCTGGCATTCGTCGACGCGCCCGTCACCGGGTCCTCCCCCGCGGCGGAATCGGGAACGCTGACGATCATGGCCGGGGGAGCCGACGAGGACGTCGCGCGGGCGATGCCGCTCTTCGAGGCGATGGGCCGCTCGATCGTGCACGTCGGCCCGGTCGGCCACGGCCAGCTCGTGAAGATCCTCAACAACGCCGTCGCCGCGGCGAACACCGTCACGGTGGCCGAGGCGCTCGTCGCCGGACGCGCGGTCGGCGTCGACCTGGACCGGCTCGTCGAGGTGATGGGCGCGGGCTCGGGCGGGTCGGCCGTGCTGGGCCTCAAGGCGGGGCCGATGATCGCGCACGACTATCCGCTGCTGTTCAAGACGGCGCACATGCTGAAGGACGTGCAGCACTGCCTCGACGCCGTCGGCGCCGCCGGCGCGCCGTTCCCGGCCGCGGCGCAGGCGCGCGAGGTGCTCGCGGCGACCGTCGGGCGGGGCTTCGCGGATGCCGACTTCGCCGCCCTGATCGAGAGCGTCGAGGGCCTCGCGGGCCGTCGTCTGTGAGAACCGGCTTCAGAAAGCCGCCGCTCGTCGGATCGCGGGCTCGTGGCGCCGGGTGCCACCCGATGTCTCACCGATGCAACCAGCATCGGTTTCGCCATCGTGCGGCACCCGCCATCCACGATCCCGTCGCCCGACGACCGCCGCCTCATTCCGAAACCGGCTCTGAGTCGTTCCGCTCGCGCCGGCGCGCGCCGGACGGCAGGCGCTGAGGGCCGCCCGGCGTCCGCGAGCCACCGCTGGGCGCCCACAGGCGTCCACTCGGATGACCGCTGAATGGACGAAACCCGCAGCGGCTGTGCAGGTTTCGCGCCACAACGTGCGCAAATCCGCGCGCGACCGCAGAACCGCCCGGAACAGCCGTAAAAAGCTGACAGGTTCGTCATGCCCTTCGGCCACTCCCCTCACCTGGTTCCGGTGCTCGGCGCCTCGGTCATCTCCTTCGAGGACCGTCTGCGCAGCCGTCGCGAGGCCGCGGCGCAGGCGACCGCGGACGCCGATCACGCACGGCCGGGTCGCGTCGCGCGCGCGCGCGTCGCAGCCGTCACGGACACCTGCTGGTGCTGCCGGCAGAAGGTGCGCGCGATCGTCGGCGTGCTGGTGGAGCCCGAGCACACCCCCGACGGCAGCGGGTTCATCCCGCTCGAGCAGGTCGATGAGGACCTGCTGCGCCTGGTGGACCGCACGACGCTCGCGCGGCGCGGCGTCGGCGAGCTGCGCCACCGCGACAGCCCCGGCGTCGAGGGCGGCTACATCGCAAACGGCTGCATCGAGTGCGACGCGCTGATCGGGCGCTTCCACCTCGAGGACCTGCTGACCGAGCACCGCAACGCCGGCGGGTCGAGCGGACAGCTCGACATCGGGATCGCCGTCCAGCTCGAGCTGCGCCGCGACATGCGCCGCAGCGAGCGCAGCGCCCTCGCCTGAGGCGTCCCGGCGCCCGCCCGCCGCTCTGTGCGATCGCGCACACGACGGCGACCGCCGTTGCGGGCAAACCCCGACGACCACGGGGGTTTTCCGCCGGCGCGATGTGGCGTTCTACCGGGATTTCCAGGGATGTTTTGGGATTCCCAGCGCGTTTGCCAGAATGCGCTCCATCCCGTCGTCGCGGCCGGCTTCAGCCGGATCCGCCGCGGGATCGTTTTCTGTCGTCTACCAGTTTCGAAACCTATGCCAATTGCCTTGAAGGAGTGGGCGGTCACGGTCCGCGCGCTCGCCGAAGGGGAGCAGCTCCTCACCCTCCGCAAGGGGGGCATCCGTGAGGAGAACAAGCACTTCGCGCTCGAGCATGACCGCTTCTTCCTGTACCCGACATTCGATCATCAGCGCAACGACGTCGTCCGCGAGGCGCACATGCCGGAGCTGCGCCGTGCGCTCGAGGAGGGCGTCTGGCCCGACGGCGACCCCCCGATCCACGCACTGACGCGCGACGGCGGGATCCCGCAGCCCGATCGCGTCCGCGTCCGTGCCTGGGCGGAGGTCGCCGGCCACTACACGGTCACCGACCCGCGCGTGGTCCACGATCTCTCGCCGTTCTACATCTGGACGACGGACTACGCCGAGAAGCGCCTCAGCTGGAAGCCGCGCCATCCGCTGCACGTCGTGCTGCTGCGCGCCTACCGCATCCCGCGGCCGGTCACGGTCCGCGTGCGCGGGAACTACGGCGGCTGCCGCTCCTGGCTCGAGATCGCGCGTGACCTCCCGTTCGAGGGCACGCCGGTCCTCTCCGACGACGAGTTCGGCCGCGTCCGCGAGGAGATCGAGGCGATCGTCTCCGGCCGCGTCCCAGCGCTGGCCTGACGTCCATCCCTCCCACCGCCGAGCGCCTGATCGCTGACGCCGCCGGCGTCCTGGTGATCGGCATCGGTGGCGGTGGAGACGTCGTCGGCGCGCTCGCCGCCGCCGGGATCGCCGAGCGGCTGGGCACCCGCGCCGAGCTCGGCGGCCTCACCTGGGAGCGCCGCCCGGTCGACCCGCTCCCCGGGCCGCGCCGCCTCGACGAGGTCGCGCAGGCCGAGCGGCTGCATCCGGCCGCCGCGCTCGCAGGCCCGGCCACCTCGGGCCCCGGCGGCTTCCTGTTCGCCGAGAGCGGGATGGCCGGCTTCCTCGGCCGCCCCACGGTGCTGATCGACCCGAACCCCGGGCCGGCCGTCTGCGGCGCCGGCATCGCCCTGGCCGCCGCGCGGCTCGGCTGCGACCTTGTCGTGCTGCTCGACGTCGGCGGTGACGTGCTCGCGCACGGCGACGAGCCGGGGCTCGCGAGCCCGCTCGCCGACGCCGTGCTGCTGGCCGCCGCGCCGGCGATCGCCGCCGGCGGCGTCCGCGCGATCGGCGCCGTGTTCGGCGCCGGCTGCGACGGCGAGCTGACGCCGCGCGAGGTCCTGGCGCGCCTCGCCGAGGTCCATGAGGGCGGCGGCGGCATGGGCGACGACGCGCTCGCGCCGGAGGACATCGCGCACATCGAGGCGGCGGCCGAGCGCATCCCCACCGAGGCCAGCGCGATGGCTGCGCGCTGCGCCCGGGGCGAGACCGGCTGGGCCGAGATCCGCGACGGCCGGCGCACGGTCGAGCTCACCGCGGCGGGTGGGCTCGTCCACTGGTTCGAGCCGCAGCGCGCGATCGCCACAGCGGCCCGCCTGGCCGCCGCGGTCGCGGGCGCCGCCGACCTCGCGGCAGCCGACGCCGTCCTGGCGGCGCGCGGCGTGCGCACCGAGCTGGCCTACGAGCGCGACGCCGCCGCCTGAGCATGTCCTGGCAGGAGACGGCATCGCCGAACTTCCAGGCGCGCCATGACGAGCGCGACGCGGACGCCGTGGTCGATGTGCTGGAGCAGCTGGAGGCGACGCGCGAGCGCCTGGACCGCTGGTTCGCGCCGCTGCCGGGCGGGGTCGCCGTGGTCCTGCACTCCAGCGCCGGGCAGCTCGCGCTCGCCCAGCCGGCGGCCGGCCTGCTGCGCCGCCTCACGACGCCGGCTGCCCGCCGTTACGTCGCCGGCTGGTTCACGACGCGCGAGGTGCACGTCCTCGCCCCGCGGCTGCTCGCGGCACGGGCCTCGAACGTGCCCGGCTCGCGCGAGATGCTCGAGCTGACCCCGTCCGCGCTGTACGCGCAACTCGTCGTCGGCCGCGCCAACCCGGCGCTGCCACCCCCCTTCCGGCCCGCGACCGCCGCGCGCTACGCCCGCTGGGCATGGCTGTCGGCGGGCTCCGGCCAGTGGTTCTCCGGGCAGACGGCGCACGCGCGCCCGGCGATCGGGCGGCGCCTGCGCGAGGGCGGCGAGCCGAGCTTTCCGCCCGGGCTGCGCGACGCGCAGCTGCTCGGCGGGTCGGTGCTCGACCTGCTGGTGCGCGAGGAGGGCGAGACGGCGGCCGCCGCCCTGGCGGTCGCCGAGCTCCGCGACCCGCGGCGGCTGCTCGAGCACGCCTTCCGCGGGCGCAGCTTCGCCCACAGCGCCGGCGCGTGGCGCGCCCATCTCGCGCGCATGGCCGGCGGCTGACTCAGCTCGAGACCAGCGAGCCGACCCAGACGATCAGGCCCACGAGCGCGACCCCGGCGAGCAGACCCGCGAAGAGCCTGAGCGGCCGCGGCCCCTGCGACGCCGCCGCGCCGTCGGTCAGCTCGACCTGGAGCAGGACCTCACGCGCCGTCGCCTCGCCGGAGCGCGGGACGAGGACGTCGCGCGGCCCCGCGGCGAGCATGTCCGGGACGTCGAAGCCCCGCGAGCGGCGCACGAGGCTCGGCACGCCCTCCTCGAGCAGCAGGTTCGAGATGAAGTCCGCCTCGGCCTGGTTGCGGCCGGTGGCGACGACGACGAGGTCGCCCTCGGTGTACTGCGGCTTGATCTTGCGTGCGCGGGCCTGACGCTCGGTCGCCTCGTGAATTGGCCCCTGGTATGTCAGCGGCATCCCGCAGTCGGGGCAGAAGCGCTCGTCGAGGCCATGCATCGTGGCGCAGCGCGGGCAGACGAGCAGCTCGTCGTCATCCATCGACGGCGACCCCCACCCCCACGTCCACGATCCTGCCGTCCGTGATCTCGAAGCTGCGAACGTCCGGTTCGGCGTCGGCACCGGCCGCGAGCCCGACGATCAGCCATTCGACCCCCGGCCACGCGGCGGCGAAATTCACGTCCGTCTGCGACGGGTAGGCCTCCGAGCGCGTGTGCGAGTGGTAGATCGCGCCGAGCTCGTCGCCGCGATCCTCGATCTCGGTGAGCAGCCGGTGCAGCTCGAGGCCGTCGACCTCGAAGCGCAGCGGGCTGGCCGCGATGTTCGCGGCGGGATGCACGCTGACGGCGGCGCCCCCGCGCATGCCGATCACGCCGCAGCACTCGTTCGGGTGCTCACGACGCGCGTGGTCGACGATGATCGAGAGGAGCTCGGCGGAGATGTGCATCCCCGCCGAGACTAGATGGTCAGGCGCCGGCGGAGTCGTCCGACTTCGCCTGCAGGACGGGCTTCTCGATCGCCTCGTCGTGGTCGTCGCGCTCGCCGCTCAGCGACTCCTTGAACTCGCGCATCCCCTTGCCGACGGAGCGCCCGACCTCGGGCAGCTTCTTCGGGCCGAGGACGACGAGGGCGATGATGAGCACGACGACGAGTTCCATGGGGCCGATGCTGGGCATGACCACAGGGTACGGGGTCGGCGGGCGGCTGGCGAAGGTTCAGCGGATGGACTACCACCACAGCGTCGACTCGAGATCCTCGATCTCGTCGACGGGCAGCGTGTAGATGCCGCTGGAGAGGTACTTCCAGCCGTCGTCGCAGACGATGAAGACGACGTTCCCCTCGTCCATCTCGTTCGCGATGCGGACCGCGACGCGCGCGATCGCACCCGAGGAGACGCCGGCGAACAGCCCCTCCTCGTCGAGCAGCTTGCGCGTCCACACGATCGCGTCGCGGTTCGTCACGAAGATCTTGCGGTCGAGCAGCGACAGATCGATGATCGGCGGGATGAAGCCGTCGTCGAGCGAGCGCAGACCCTGCACCGGCTCGCCCTGCATCGGCTCGGCGGCGACGATCTTCACACGGTCGCCGAGCTCCTCCTTGAAGCGGCGGGCGTGGCCCATCAGCGTGCCGCCGGTGCCCAGGCCCGCGACGAACGCGTCGACGCGGCCCTCGAGCTCCAGCAGGATCTCGCGCGCCGTGCCCTCGTAGTGGGCGCGCGGGTTGGCCTCGTTCCCGTACTGGTAGGGCATGTAGTACGACGGGTCGGCCGCGGCCATGTCGAGCGCCATCGCGACGGCCCCGTTCGAGCCCTGGTCGCCGGGCGAATAGACGATCTCGGCGCCGTACATCTTCAGCAGCTGGGTGCGCTCCGGCGTGACGTTGTCCGGCATCACGACCTTGAGCCGATAGCCCTTGCGCGAGCAGATCATTCCCAGCGCGATGCCGGTGTTGCCCGAGGTCGGCTCGAGGATCGTCTGCCCGGGGCGGATCAGGCCCCTCTCCTCGGCATCCTCGATCAGCGCCTTGGCGACGCGATCCTTCACCGAGCCGGTCGGGTTGCGGCTCTCGAGCTTGGCCCAGATCCGCACGCCGGGCTTGGGCGAGAGCCGCCTCAGCTCGACGAGCGGCGTGTTGCCGATCGCCTCGACGATGTCGGTGTAGCGCCCACCGCAGGGGCGCGTCTCGAGCGGCGGATAGGCCATGACTTTCCGAAATATAGCGACCCCCGGCGCCCGGCCGGGAAGCTGCTCACCAGCTCGCGCGCAGGCGCTCCAGCCCGGTGCGGATCTCCTGCGGCGGATGCGTCGTGAACGACAGGCGCAGCGCACGGGGGTCCGGCGCCCCGGCGAAGAACGGAGCCCCGGGGACGAACGCCACCCGCTGCTCGATCGCGCTCGCCAGCAGCGCGTGCGCGTCGTGGCCCTCGGGCAGCCGCGCCCAGACGAACATCCCGCCGGCGGGGCGGTTCCAGGCGCTGCCCGGTGGCAGCGCGCCCGCCAGCCCCCCGAGCAGCGCGTCGCGGCGCTCGCGGTAGACCTCGCACAGCCCGGCGATCCGCGCGTCGAGATCGACGTCGGCGAGCCAGGCCGCGGCCGCCGCCTGATCGACCGTCGAGGAGTGCAGGTCCGCGGCCTGCTTGGCGACGATGAGGCCGCGGCGCAGCGGCGCCGGCGTCCGGACCCAGCCGATGCGCAGGCCGGGCGCGGCGATCTTCGAGAGCGTGGACAGCGCGAGCGTGCGGTCGGCGGCCGGTCCGAGCGCGGCGATCGGTCCTTCGGGGGCGCCTTCGAAGCGCAGCGCGCCGTAGGGGTCGTCCTCGATCAGCCACAGCCCGCGGCGGGCGGCGATCTCGGCCACGGCGCTGCGGCGCTCGGCGGGCAGCGTGCGGCCCGTCGGGTTCTGGAAGTTCGGGATCAGGTACGCGGCGACGGGCCGCTCCGCCGCGGCCGCGGCGTCGAGCGCCTCCGGGAGGATGCCATCGGCGTCGCACGCGACCGGCACCACGCGCGCGCCGGCCAGCGCGAAGCACTGCAGCGCGGCGAGATAGGAGGGCTCCTCGACGAGCACGACGTCACCGGGCTCCAGCAGCACCGTCGCGATCAGCGTGAGCGCCTGCTGCGAGCCGCTCGTGACGAGGACGTCCTGCGCCTCGGTCGGCAGACCACGCGCCTCGAGCAGCGCGGCGATCTGCGCGCGCAGGCGCGGATCCCCCTCGGTCGTGGAGTACTGCAGTGCGCGCGACGCGCCCTCGCCGCGCAGGACGCGGTCGTAGGCGGCGCGCAGCCCGGCGACGTCGAACAGCTCCGGCGCGGGCAGGCCGCCGGCGAACGAGATGAACCCCGGCTGCTCGGTGAGCGCCAGGATGTCGCGGACCGGCGAGCCGGCGACCCCGCGCAGGCGGGCGGCTGGCTCGCGCGGGGTGGTGGCGGTCAGCTCCCGCCGGCCATCGCCGGCAGGATCACGAGCGAGTCCGACTCGCCTACAGGGGTTTCGAGGCCGTCGAGGACGCGGACGTCCTCGTCGTTGAGGTAGACGTTGACGTAGCGATTCAGGTCGCCGTCCGCCCCGAACAGCTGCGTGCTCGTCTCGGGATGCGCGGCTGCGAGGTTGCGCAGGACGTCGCCGACGCTGTCGCCGGCGGCGCTGACCTCACGCTCCCCTCCGACGGAGGGGCGCAGGACCGGTGGGATGCGGATCGTCGCCATGGCGCCGGACCCTATCCGGCGGCGGCGCAGAACGCCTCGTAGTCGGGGAAGACCCCGAGCTCCTCGTCGGAGATCTCCTCAGGCTCGCGCGAGCAGATCGGGCACTCCGGGTCGCGGCGCACCTTCAGCTCGGTGACCTCCGCCGCCAGCGCGTCGTACATCAGCAGGCGCCCGATCAGCGGGTCGCCGGCGCCGATGATGAGCTTGATGACCTCGGTCGCCTGGAGCAGCCCCATCGTGCCGGGCAGGACGCCCAGGACGCCGTTGGCGCCGCACGAGGGCGCGAGCTCCGCCGGCGGCGGCTGGCGGAAGAGGCAGCGGTAGCACGGGCCCTCGTAGGGCTTGAAGACGCTGAGCTGGCCCTCGAAGCCGAGGATCGCGGCCGAGACGACGGGGATCTTCAGGCGCACCGTCGCGTCGTTGAGCAGGTAGCGGGTCGGGAAGTTGTCGACGCCGTCGACGATGATGTCCCAGCCCTCGATGATCTCCATGATGTTCGAGGCGTCCAGGCGCGTCGCGTACTTGACGACCTTCACGTCCGGGTTGAGATCGTTGATGACCTCGGCGGCGGAATCGACCTTCGGCACGCCGATCCGCGATGTGCTGTGGATCACCTGACGCTGGAGGTTCGAGAGGTCGACGACGTCGTCGTCGACGATGCCCAGCGTGCCGACGCCTGCGGCGGCGAGGTACAGCGCCGTGGGCGAGCCGAGCCCGCCGGCGCCGAGCAGCAGGACCTTGGCGTCGAGCAGCTTCTGCTGGCCGTCGGCGCCGACCTCGGGCACGAGCAGGTGACGGCTGTAGCGGTCGCGCTGCTCGGGGGTGAAGGTGCGCGGGACCTCGACCTCGTAGCCGCGGTCCTTCCACAGCGTGATCCCGCCGGTCATCGAGTCGACGTGCTCGTAGCCGAGGTCGTGCTCGAGCGTGTAGGCGCCGAATGCGGAGCGCACGCCGCTGGCGCAGTACAGGATCACGCGCTGCGACCGATCGGGAACGATGCCGTCGATCCTGGTCTCGAGGTAGCTGCGCGGAATGTGCAGGGCGCCGGGGAGCTTCCCGGATGCAAGCTCCTCGGTCTCGCGGATGTCGACGACCACGACCCCCTCGCCGATCAGCTGTGAGACCTCCGACGGGTCGACCTCCGTGATCTGCTCCTTGATGCGGCGCAGATGCTCGCTGCCCGACACGCTCATCGGTAAACCACCAGTTCCGGATCGAGTTTTGTCACTTCACAAAGGATAGCGAATCGGCCCGGGGCGTTCGGCAGCGGTTCGCGCGCACCCCCGGAACGGCGAAAGGCGCCTCCCCCGCTGCCGGGAAGGCGCCTTCGCCCTGTTGGAGGCCAAGCGCTGATCAAAGGGGGAAAGATCCGGGCGCCCGGTGGTCCTTGGGGGATGCAGGTGGGGTATCGGACGCCGGGCGATCGGCCGATATGGGGTCCAGACCCCAATGCACGCACTTCGCCTCCCCCAGCGCCGCTCCGCGCGACTGACGCGCCCGTCCCTGCTCGCACAGGTGCTCGGCGTCAACGCCGCGCTGATCGGCGCGACCGTCCTCACGGCGAGCCTCGCGGTCGACTGGGGTGGCCATGGCGTGGCCGAGCATCGCCGCTCGCTGCTGCTCGTCGCGGCGCTGCTCGCGACCGTCCTCGTGAACGCCTTCGTCCTGCGCCGGCGGTTCGAGCCGCTCGAGCGCCTGATCGCGACGATGGAGCAGGTCGACGGCGCCGACGCGCAGTCGCGGCCCCGCCTTCCGCCCGGCGAGACCGACGAGGTCGTGCGACTGCACCAGGCCTTCGAGCGGATGCTCGACCGGCTCGAGACCGAGCGCGCCCGCACCGCCAGCGCGGTGCTCCAGGCCCAGGAGGAGGAGCGCGCGCGCATCGCGCGCGACCTGCACGACGAGGCCAACCAGGCGCTCACGGGCGTGCTGCTGCGCCTCGAGGCGACCGGCCAGCGCGTGCCCGACGAGTTGCGCCCAGAGCTGCGCGAGACCCAGCGCGCCGCGACCCAGGCGATCGAGGAGCTGCTGCGCCTCGCCCGCGAGCTGCGGCCCGCGGCGCTCGACGATCACGGGCTCGCCGCGGCCCTCCGCACCAAGGTCAGCGACTTCGCGCGCCAGACCGGCGTCCGTGCCGAGCTCAGCCTGGCGGGCGCCGACGTCGACGGCCTGCGCCCCGAGGAGCAGATCGTCGTCTACCGCGTGGTCCAGGAGAGCCTGTCGAACGTCGCCCAGCACGCCGGGGCGGGCAGCGTCCGCGTGGCGTTCGCGCGCGAGCGCGGAGCGACCGTCGCCCGTGTGCAGGACGACGGTTGCGGCTTCGCGAGCGAGGACCCGAGCGGCCACGGGCTGACGGGCATGCGCGAGCGTGCGGCGCTCGCCGGCGGGTCGCTCGACGTCCGCTCGGCCCCCGGCGGCGGTACGACGATCGAGTTGCGGCTCGGGGACCGCGCGGCATGAGCACCAGGGTCCTGATCGCCGACGACCACGGCATCGTCCGCGGGGGCCTGAGGCTCCTGCTCGAGCGCCAGCCGGACATCGACGTCGTCGGTGAGGCGGCCGACGGCGCCGAGGCGGTCGAGAAGGCGCTCGCGCTGCGGCCGGACCTGGCGATCCTCGACGTCTCGATGCCCCTGCTCACCGGGATCCAGGCGACGCACGAGATCAAGCGGCACGCACCCGAGATCGACGTGCTGGTGCTGTCGATGCACGACGACGAGCGCTACGTCTTCGAGGCGCTCAAGGCCGGCGCCTCCGGCTACGTGCTCAAGCGCGAGGCCGATCAGGATCTCGTCGACGCCGTCCGCTCGGTCGCCTGCGGCGAGCCCTTCCTCACCAACGCGGCCACCGAGACGCTCGTGCGCGAGTGGATGGCGGACACCGCAACCGGCCCGCGCGAGCCGCTCAGCCAGCGCGAGCAGGAGGTGCTGAAGCTCATCGCCGAGGCCCACACGAACCGTGCGATCGGCGAGATCCTCCACCTGAGCGAGAAGACCGTCGAGTCCCACCGCGGCAACATCCTGCGCAAGCTCGGCATGCGCGATCGCGTCGAGCTCGTGCGCTACGCGATCCGCCGCGGGCTCGTCGAAGCCTGACCTCTCGTACCCTGGGTGCATGTACCCGCGCGTGCGCCTCACGCTCATGACCGTCGCGACGCTGGCGCTCGTCGGGATCCTGGCGTTCGTCGTCTTCAGCAACCCGAGCGAGAGCGCGAGCGGCACCCCCGCGACGCGCTTCGATGGCTCGATCAGCCCGCCCGCCCCTGCTCAGGACTTCGCGCTGCGCGACCAGGACGGCCGGCTGACGCGCCTGTCCGGCGAGCGCGGGCACGTCACCGTGCTGACGTTCATGTACACGACGTGCCAGAACGACTGCCCGACGATGGCCCAGCAGATCCGTGGCGCCATCGACCACGTCGGCGGCGCCGTGCCCGTCCTCGCGGTCAGCGTCGACCCGAAGAACGACACGCCGGCCAGCGCCCGCAAGTTCGTCGCCGAGCAGCACCTGATCGGCCGGATGCACTTCCTCCTGGGCACCGAGGCCCAGCTCCAGCGCGTCTGGCGCCGCTACGGCATCCAGCCCCAGAGCGCGAGCCTCGAGCACACGGCCTACGTCATCGTCATCGACAAGGCCGGCCGCGCCCGCGTCAGTTTCCCGATCAGCACGCTGACCCCGGAGGGCCTCGCGCACGACATCAAGGTGCTGCAGCAGTCCTGAGCTGGACGCCGGGCCACACGCGGTCGCTCGCCGCGGGCACTCATGCGATGGCGTCGAAGAACTCGTCGAGCACGTCGAGGTAGCGTTCGACGTCGGCTTCGGTGTGGGCGGCGGAGATCGCCGGGCCGGACGTCGCGATGGCATCCCAGACGCCGCGGTTGGCAAAGAACGGCCGGCGCGCGGTGGCGAGCAGCGGGACGAGCGAGACGTCGGCTTCGGCGACGGTGCGCGGCGACTCTGGTTGCAGGCAGCAGCCGCTGCGCGCGCCGAAGCGGTGCGCGCACCAGGGAAGCCCGTGGGCGCTGATGCGCTGGTCGATGCCGTCGGCGAGGACCGCGCCGAGGCGCTCCATCTCGGCCTGGGCCTCCTCGGTGAGGACGGAGGTCAGTGCGGCGCGCGCGGCGGCGAGCGAGAGCGCATTGGCGAACAGGGTGCCGCCGGCCGGCACGCCGGGCGCGGCGGCGAAGTCGCTGTCGGGATGGTCCTCCATGAAGGCGCCGAGCGGCCGGGTCATCCCGTAGAAGCCGATCGGGATCCCGCCCGCGACACCCTTGCCGCCGGTGACGATGTCCGGCCGCAGCCCGAACCGCCGCGTCCCACCGCCCCATGAGGCGAACTGCGTGTGGGTCTCGTCCAGGATCAGCAGCGCGCCGTGCGCATCGCACAGCCGGCGGATGCCGGCGTGGAAGCCGGGGGCCGGGAGAACGACGCCGCAGTTCGTCAGCGCGGGCTCGATCAGCACCGCGGCGACATCGCCCGCGGCGAGCTCGCGGCCGAGGCCGTCGATGTCGTTGAACTCGACCTCGGAGGTTCTCGCTCCGGCGGCGCGCGAGAGGCCGATGAAGCCCTCGTCCCCGTCCACCCCGGCGCCGGCCGAGGGGCGCAGCGTGTCGTCGATGTGGCCGTGGTAGTGGCCGCTGAAGACGATCGTTCGATCGCGAGCGGTCGCGGCGCGCGCGAGCCGCAGCGCCTCGACGTTGGCGAGCGAGGCCGACAGCGTCACCTGCCAGAACGGCAGGCCGAAGCGCCGCTCCAGCTCGCCGGCGACTGTCTCGGCGTCCTCGGTCGGCAGCAGGAACTGCACGCCACGCCGGGCCTGCTCGGTGATCGCCGCGACGACCGACGGGTTCGCATGCCCGCAGACGGTCGAGAGATCGCAGAGGTTGAAATCCAGGTAGGCGTTGCCGTCCGCGTCCCAGAACGTCGCGCCGTCGCCGTGCGCGGCGAAGATCGGCGGCTGCGGGTACAGATCAGCCATGAAGCCCGTCGGGACGCCGCGCGGCATCCGCCCCAGCGCGCCGCGCCGCAACTCGCCCGAGCGCGGGGTGTGCGCCTCCAGCGCGGCCGCCTCGCGCGCAGCGAGGTCGCGCAGCCGGTCAGGATCGAGGCCGAGCGCGGCCCAATCGGGTTCGTCATGGGCGAGCATCGAGCCACCTCCTGCTGATCCATCCGGTCCCGGCGAGCATCACCTCCGCCCGGTCCACCACAATCCGACCCCGATGATCACGATGGGCGCGAGGTACAGGAAAGCGTGATACCAGTGCCCGAAGTGCGCAAGGGGCAGAGTTCATCTCGACGCCGCCGAGAGCAACCAGAGGCCGATGCAGGTGAACGACACCATGACGAGCAGCATCCAGTACTGCGAGCGGGTCGCGACGCGCTGATCGCGCCATGTGGCGAGCGCGCGGTCGTGCGCGAGGATCAGGCCCGCGATGTGCCCGAGGACGAGCGCGCCGACCTGGACGTACCAGATGCCGCTCGCGCCGACGACGCCGTAGTCGATCGTCGCCGAGGAGGTGCCGAGCAGGTCCGAGCCGTGACCGAGCGGATCGGACGCGAGATAGGCGATCGCCTGCCCCTGGTAGGCGAGCAGCGAGAAGTAGTGCGCGACGACGTAGGCGAGCGCGATCGGGATCAGCGAGTGGGCGAACAGGCGCGCCAGCTCGTCGGTCGTGTGGTCGCGCCCCACGGAGCGCATGCCCGCGACGCCGAGCCGGTAGAGCCCGCTGACGATGCCGACGACGGCGATCAGCCCGACGGTGTAGGCCAGCTCGACGGCCGTCTCCTGGCCGAACCCCAGCCCATGGAAGGCGTCGGAGAGACGCTGCGCGAGCCCGTTCGTGCTGAGCCAGATGCCGCCCTGCGAGAAGCCGTCGAAGCTCGTCGTGCCGATCATCACGCAGACCACCGCGACCGCCCCGGCGCCGGTCGGCATCCGCGGCGCGCCGACGAGCGGTGGCCGCAGGAAGAGCCGGCGCCCGGTCCAGTGCAGCGGCGCGAGCAGCGCGAACAGCCCGAACGCCACCCCGAAGGCGTCGGCGTTGCGTGTCCACGCATCGACGCCGTAGAGGCTCATCCCGATGAGCATCACGACGGCGTACGCGATGGCCATGACCGCGAGCGCGCTCGGCTGGTCGCGATTGACGTACACGAGCTCGACCCAGGCGAAGGCCAGGATGCCGAACGCCGCGGGCCAGCGCCCGAGGCGCGCGGGATAGGCGAGCGGCTCGGGGAGTCGCTCGCCCGCCACCCGCGTCGCGAGCCAGCCGGCGCCCCGCCCGACCGCGCGCCAGGGGCTGATCGCGGCGAAGACGTCGCCGAAGACGGCGGTCAGGAACGGGATGCCGACCCAGAAGAGCACGAAGATCGCCGTCGGCGCGAGGTTCGCCGTCGTCGTCTGCGTTCCCGCGAGGCCGGCGTAGACCACGACGGCGAACGAGAGGATCCCGAATGCGCCGGCGAGCATCTCGAGCGCGAGCGGCACGCGCAGCAGCGGGCGCTCGCGCACCTGCTCGAGCACGGCGCGCGGCCACAGGATCGCGAGCGCCACGAACGAGGCGAGCAGGACGAGCGCCGCCGCCCAGGCGAACAGCCACTCGGGAACCGGGAGGTCCGCCCGCTGGGCGATGCCGTGAGCGGACGCGGCGCCTGGCAGCGCCAGCGAGCAGACGGCGGCGAGGATGGCCGCGAGCGGCAGGCGCGCGGCCCGGGAACTCATCCCCGGGAACGATACGGGGCGGGCCCGAAGGCCCGCCCCGTTACCGCCGGTGCGATGACTGCTGCGAGCCTACTTGCAGGCCTGCGTGGCGACGATCTGCTGACCGGTCGTGCCGTCGGTGTACTCGCCCGTGTAGCCGAAGTTCAGCTTCTTGGCGGTGCAGCCGGCGAGCCCGATGTACGGGATCTTCTTGCCCTTCTTCGTGATCGACGCCTTGATGGTCGTGGCGAAGTTGGTCAGGGTCGCGATCGCGCCCGGAGCCGGCTGCTGGAGGTCCGCCGGGACCGGGACCTTGAGCAGGTAGCCGAACTTGCCGCTCTGCTTCGTGAGCTTGCCCTCGATGACGCTGTGGATCGCCAGCGGGCTGGAGCCGTCGACGAGCAGCTCGACGGCCTTGCCGCCGGGGCCGTTGTAGATCGTCACCGTGAGGTTCTCGGTGAGGCCCAGCGCGACGCCGGCCGCGACGCCCTTGCCGACCTTGGAGCCCGACGGGCAGCTGTTGGCCGCCGCCAGGACCTTGGCGTTCGCGCACTGCGGGAACTTCGCCCCGTTGAAGACGAGGTTCTTGTCGAAGAACACGTTGGCGAACGTCGTCGCGAACGGCGCGTTGACATCCGCGCTGATGTCATCGAAGTACGGACGGACCTTCAGCGTGACGCCGGTCGGCTTGGCCTTCGTGCCGGCCTTGGCCGGCGAGACAGAAGCCGTGAACTTCTGCACTGAGTTGATGGCGAAGGCCGAAGAGGCCGGGATGAGCGCGACCGCAGCGACGGTCAGCGCGAGGAGAGCGATTCTCCGCATTATTCCTCCTGCTCAGGGTTGGATGCCAATGAATACCAGTTGTGCGGTGGAAGTTGCGCCACATCACACAAGCACCGCGCGCATCCTGCTAGATCACCAGCGTGAAGCGCACCACGTCGCGGCGCCGGCCGCGCAGCGCGATCCCCCCGCGCACGACGTTGCCGCGCACGAACCCCGCGTTCTCGGCGACGCGCTGCGAGGCGAGGTTCGTCGGCTCGGCGTAGAGGTCGACGCGGCGCATGCCCAGATCCGCGAGCGCCCAGCCGGCGAGCAGCCGCAGCCCGCGCACAGCGACCCCCTGCCGGCGCGCCCAGGGGGCCGTCCAGTAGCCGATCTCGGTCCGGCCGCGGTGCATGTCGACCGCGTGCAGCCCGACGGCGCCCAGGACCGCGCCCTGCTCGTCGTCGGCGACGATCGCGAGCGGCAGGGCGCTGTCGGTGCGCCCCGCGTGGATGAACATCCGCGCGTCCTCGGGCGTGTACGGGTCCGGCACGGAGGTGTACCGCCGCGTGAGCGGATCCGAGCAGGCGCGGACGAGCGTCGTCACGTCCGCCTCGGCCCATGCGCGCAGCGCGACGGCGCCGTCGCGCAGCGGCGGATCGGGCAGAGCGATCAGCGCGATGTCCGGGTGGCGGGCAGGTCGGCGATGCTAGCGTCAGCCGCGCTGATGCGCCCGCCGGTGGACACCATCGTGGCGCCGTCGTTCCCGAAGGATCTGACGTGGGTGAACGTCGCCCCGCTGCGCATGGAGAAGCAGGCGACGCGGCCCGTCCTGGTCGAGTTCTGGGACTTCTGCCGCCCGAGCTCGATGCGCACGCTGCCCTACGTGCGAGCCTGGCACGAGCGCTACGCGGACGCCGGCCTGCGTGTCATCTCGGTCCACTGCCCGGGGTTCCCGCCCTCCCGCGACGAGGACGAGGTCCGCGCCGCGGTGGCCCGGCTGGGGATCGAGCACGCGGTCGCGATCGACACGGACTTCCTGCTCTGGCGCGCCTACGCCAACCCGGGCTGGCCCGCGCGCTATCTGTTCGCGCCGCGGCTGAAGCTGTTCGAGGTCCATCACGGCGAGGGCGATTACCCGGGGACCGAGCGCGCTATCCAGGAGCTGCTCGGGCTCGAGGGCGATCTCGTCCCGCTCGTGCGGCCCGCCGACGACGACGACGCGCCGATCGTCGTGCCGACCTCCGATCGCCAGGGCGCCTACAGCGGACCGTACGAGGCCGGCGAGGTCTGGGTCGTCACCGGCGGCGCAGGCGTGCTGGCCGTCAACGGCCGCGACGTCGCGATCGAGCACCCCGGCGCGCATCTGCTGCTCCAGCACGAGCGCCACACGCAGGGCGTGCTGAAGCTCGAGCCGCGCGACGGGCTCGAGGTCTACGCGACGTCGTTCGCCGCCGGCCTGGCCCCGTAGCGCACGACGGATTCAGAACGAGTGGTCAGGGCGCGCGCCGAAGTCCTCGGTGACGCGCACGAGGAGCGGCGGCCCCTCGTCCTCGAGCAGCACGCCGCAGCCGGGCCGGTACGGGCTGCGCGGGTCGGTCGTGTTGATGCGCGGCTCCTCGGTCCAGCAGCCGGCGTTCATGAGCTGCGTGCCCGCCCCCACGCGCCACTCCCCCGGGTCCATCCACGCCATCGGCCCCGCGCAGTGCGTGTGGCCGAAGATGACGTGCGGGGCGGTCACGCCGAGCAGGTCGACGACGCCGCCCATCGCAGCGATCCCGGCGCGGCGCAGCTCGTCGGAGTCGAGCTTCGAGCGCACCGGCCCCAGGCCGGCGAGGTTCAGCCCTGCGATCCCGAGCGGCAGCATGGCCGCGAGCGCCTTGCCGCGCAGCGGCGCACGCCCGTCGGCCGACAGCAGCGACCAGGCCTTCGCGGTCGCGGCGCCGGTCACCCAGCGCCCGCCGGCCGCGCGCCCGTTCGCGATCTGATCCAGCCACGCGTACATCGGCGCGAGCGCCGCCTCGAAGTCCTCGGCGACGGCGCTGCCCTCCTCCGGCAGGCGCCCGACGACGCGGGCCATCCCGCCGGCCGCGATCCGCTCGAACGTCGGGATCGTGATCAGCCGGTCCGCGTAGTGGCCGTGGGTGGCCCAGACGTCCTCGCGCAGCCAGACCCCGGGGTAGGCGACGGAGACCGGCCGGCCGAGCGCGCGCGCGACCGCCTCCATCGCCGGTGACGCCGTGGCGTCGGTGCGCGTCTCCAGGCCCAGCGGCTCAGGCTCGGCCTCGGCGCCGCGGCGCGCGAGCCAGGGACCGACGAGCGGGTAGTCGTGATTGCCCGCGGTGATGACGATCTCGGCGCGGCGCGGGAGCGCGGCCCCGATCGCCTCGAACACGGGACGTGCGGCGGCGAGTGCCTCGCGCAGCGGCCCGTGGCGCAGCTCGAGCACGTCACCGAGCAGCACGAGGCGGTCGAGCTCGCGCAGTCCCACGCAGAGCGCGTCGAGCGGCTCGGGGCGGCGCAGGATGTCGACCGGCCGGCGTGAGCCGAGGTGCAGGTCGGAGATGACGAGGGTCCGCATCCGGGAGCGCAGGGTAGCCTGCGCGCGATGCCCCGGACCGCCCTCGACGGCCTGCTCGTCGCCGACTTCACCCGCGTGCTCGCCGGACCGCTGTGCACGCAGAATCTCGGCGACCTCGGCGCGGACGTCATCAAGGTCGAGCGCCCGGGCTCGGGGGACGACACCCGCCAGTGGGGTCCGCCCTTCGTCGAAGAGGGCTCGACCTACTACCTCGGGCTCAATCGCAACAAGCGCTCGCTCACCCTCGATCTGCGCGATCCCGGCGATCAGGCGCTGGGGCGCGAGCTGTGTGCGCGCGCGGACGTCGTGCTCGAGTCCTTCCGGCCCGGCACGATGGATCGCCTCGGCCTCGGCTACGACGCGGTGCGCGAGACGAACGCGCGCGTCGTCTACACCTCGATCAGCGCATTCGGCTCAGGCCCGCAGACGCGCGAGCTGCCGGGCTACGACCTGCTCGTCCAGGCGATGTGCGGCTACATGTCGATCACGGGCGAGCCGGACGGGCGGGCGATGAAGCCCGGCACGGCGCTCATCGACATGCTCACAGGGCTGTACGCGACGATCGGAACGCTCGCCGCCCTGCAGGCGCGCGCGGACACCGGCGCCGGCCAGCACGTGGAGGTCTCGCTGATGGACACCGGCCTCGCCGCCCTGCTCGGGCTCGCCTCGTCGTACCTGAACACCGGCGAGGTTCCCCACCGCACGGGCAACCGGCACCCGTCGATCGCCCCGTACGAGACCTTCACGGCCGCTGACGGCGACCTCGCGATCGCCGGCGGCAACGATGCGATCTTCGTCCGGCTGTGCGCCGAGATCGAGCGCCCCGGGCTCGCAGAGGACCCGCGCTTCGCGACGAACGCCGCGCGCGTGGAGCACCGCGCGGAGCTGGCGGCCGAGCTCGAGGCGGCGCTCGCGCGCCGGACCGCCGCCGACTGGGCGCAGCGGCTGAACGCCGCCGGCGTCCCGGCCGGCCCCGTCAACGACGTCGGTCAGGGCTTCGCGCTCGCAGAGGCGCTGGGGATCGAGCCGGTGCTCGAGCTCGACGGCGTGCGCACGACTCGCTCGCCGCTGCGCCTCAGCGCGACGCCGACGCGGGGCCTGCGCCGCCCGCCGCGCCTGGGCGAGCACGACGCCGAGCTGCGCGCCTGGCTCGCCCCCGGCGGCGCTGAGGCCGAGCCCTCAGAACGCGAGCCGTGATCAGGCGCTCTGGGCCGCGATCGCCTGGCGGATCGTCTTGGGGAGCATGAAGCGCACGTCCTCCTGGACGACCTCGAACTCCTCGACGTTCCCGGTCCCGCGGTCGCGGAAGGACCGCACCAGCCGCTGGACGAGCTCCTCGGGCGCGCTGGCGCCCGAGGTGATGCCGAGCGTCGTGACGCCCGCGAGCCAGGCGTCCTGCACCTGGGCCTCGTTGTCGATCAGGTAGGACGCAGCGCCGTGCTCGCGCGCGACCTCGACCAGCCGGTTGGAGTTCGACGAGTTGCGCGAGCCGATCACGAGCACCAGCTCGCAGAGCGGGGCCAGCTGCTTGACGGCGGCCTGGCGGTTGGTCGTCGCGTAGCAGATGTCGTCCGTGCGCGGCCCGGTGATGCTCGGGAAGCGCTCGCGCAGGCGGTTGATGATCGCGCGCGTCTCGTCGACCGACAGCGTCGTCTGGGAGATGTAGGCGAGCTTCTCGGGGTCCGCGACCTCGAGCGCGTCGACGTCCTCGACCGTCTCGACGAGCACGATCGAGTCGGGCGCCTCGCCCATCGTGCCCTCGACCTCCTCGTGGCCGTCGTGGCCGATCAGCACGATCGTGTAGCCCTCGCCGGCGAACTTCACAGCCTCGCGGTGGACCTTCGTCACCAGCGGGCAGGTGGCATCGATCGTCTGCAGGCCGCGGCGCTCCGCCTCGGACTGGACCGCCGGCGAGACGCCGTGGGCGGAGAAGACCGTCATCGCGCCCTCGGGGATCGAGTCGTCGAGCTCCTCGACAAAGATCGCGCCGCGCTCGCGCAGCTGCTCGACGACGTGCTTGTTGTGCACGATCTCCTTGCGGACGTAGACGGGCGCCCCGTAGAGCGTGAGCGCGCGTTCGACGGTCTGCACCGCACGGTCGACGCCGGCGCAGTAGCCGCGCGGGGCCGCCAGCAGGATCTTCTCGGGGGCGTTCGGCATCGACGTCGAGTGTACGAGCCGCGCCCTGCGGCGCTCAGGGCCTGGCCCGCTCGCGGCGCAGCAGCTCCATCAGCGTCTCGCCCGTCGCATCGATGCTGCGCGCCGAGAGCTTGTCGAGGGTGTCGCACGTGCGCTGCCAGCAGGGGTAGTCGAAGTCGATCAGATCGATCGACGGGATCCCGCGCTCGGCGAACGGCACGTGGTCGTCGAGGATCGCGGCGCGCGTGGAGGGCGGGAAGACGGCCCCGACGCCGACCGCCGCCGCCGCCCGGCGCAGGCGCGACCAGAGCGCCGCGTCGCTGTTCTCCTCGCGCGGGATCCGCAGGCCCTTCTGGCCCACGAAGTCCAGGACGATCACCTCGCGCGCCGTGCGCCCCAGCGGCCCGGCCGCGGCGGCCTTCGATCCGCGCAGCGCGCTCGCGGCGAAGTCCTCCGGCGGGTAGTCCGGCGCCTCCTCGCCGTCGGTCAGCAGGAACACCACAGGAGCCGCCGAGCGCGAGCTGCGCAGCCGGCGGGCGAGCTCGACGACGGCTCCGACGGCGGCGGCGGAGTTGTTGGCGCCTACATACGCCGGGACCGGCGTCGTGTCGTAGTGCGCGATCAGCACGATCGGCCTGCCGCGGCCCGCGATCTCCCCCACGACGTTGCGCAGGCCCGGCCGGCCGGGGAGCGGCGCGAAGCGCCCGTGCGGCAGCAGCGGCCGGAGCATCGCCCCCGCCGCCCGTGCGACATCGGACCCCGCAGGCCGCGGACCCAGTGCGACGAGCCGGCGCGCGGTCGCGAGCGCGCGGTCGCCGTCGAAGCGGTCGGTCGCCGCCGCGGGCACCGGCGCCGCAGCGGCGCGATGGGCGCGCGCCGGCGGCGCGCCCATCGAGGGCGGCGGATCGCCGAGGAACGGCCAGCCGGTGGCGGCGAAGTAGATGACCGCCCCAGCGACCACGAACTGGGCGGTCAGCGTGATGACCAGGAGCCGGACCGAGAGGTGCCGGCGGGCGGACCCGTCAGTCGTTTGCCGTCACCACCTCGAGGATCTCGGCGAACTTGCGCCGCGCGTCCGCGCGCCGCGTGGGGATGTGCTCGCTCGGCACCCCGTCGGCGGGCGGCTCGTAACCGCGCAGGATCCGCCGCGCGACGCTCTCGCGATGCACCTCGTCGGGGCCGTCGTAGAAGCGCGCGCCGCGTGCCATGCGGTACATCGCCTCGAGCGGCATGTCCGTCGAGTAGCCCAGCGACCCGTGGACCTGGAGCGCGCGGTCGATGACGTCGTGCAGCACCCCGGCGCCGTAGAACTTGATCAGCGAGACGTCGGCACGCGCGGCCGAGGCGCCCTGCGTGTCCATCTTCCATGCCGCGTGGAGCGTCATCAGCCGCGCGGCCTGCATCTGCGCCGCCGAGTCGGCGATCCAGTTCTGGACCGACTGCTTCTGTGCGAGGGTCGAGCCGAACGCGTAGCGGTGTGTGGCGTACTCGCAGAGCATGTCGAAGGCGCGCGCCGAGACCCCCAGCCAGCGCATGCAGTGGTGGATCCGGCCCGGGACGAGGCGATGCTGGGCGATGATGAAGCCCTCCCCCTCGCCGCCGAGCAGGTTGGCCGACGGGACGCGGACGTCCTCGTAGCGGATCTCCGCGTGGCCGCCGAGCTTGCCGAAGCCCTCCTGCGGGTGCTCCATCGTCGCGACGTCACGCACGATGTTCACGCCCGGCGTGTCGGCCGGGACGATGATCATCGACGCCCGCTGATGCGCGCGGGCGTCCGGGTCTGTGACCGCCATGACGATCAGGAAGTCGGCGATCGACGCGTTGCTGGAGAACCACTTGTGCCCGTTGATGACCCATTCATCGCCCTCGCGCACCGCGCTCGTGCGCAGCAGCGTCGGATCCGACCCGGCGTTCGGCTCGGTCATCGAGAACGCCGACTTGAGGTCGCCGCTGAGCAGCGGGTGCAGCCAGCGCTCCTTCTGCTCGGGCGTGCCCGCGAGCGCGAGGATCTCGCTGTTGCCGGAGTCCGGGGCCTGGTTGCCGAACGCGTTGGGCGCCAGCGGCGAGCTGCCGAGGATCTCGTGCATCAGGCCGAGCTTGACCTGCCCGAAGCCCTGGCCGCCGAGCTCGGGATCCAGGTGCGCGGCCCACAGCCCACGCGCCTTGACCTGCTCCTGGAGCGGGCGGTAGATGCGGTCGAGCTGATGCTGGTCAAGATCCTCGATGATCGTCTCGATCGGCCAGATCTCCTCGCGGACGAACTGGCGCATCCATGCGAGCTGCTCTTCGAACTCGGGCTCGGTCGAGAAATCCCATGCCATTGCGGTGCCTCCGGCGCTTCGTCGGTGTCGCCGGATCTTCGCAGGCTCGCCGCCGCCAGCCGCCCGCGTTAGTGTCCCCCCATGCCCCAGGAGCACTTCGACCGGCTCACCG
This sequence comes from uncultured Solirubrobacteraceae bacterium, assembly GCA_963809525.1. Taxonomy (GTDB): domain Bacteria; phylum Actinomycetota; class Thermoleophilia; order Solirubrobacterales; family Solirubrobacteraceae; genus F1-60-MAGs163. The sequence goes on from CAWEJY010000008.1 coordinate 633,394, forward strand.
CGATCGACGCGTCGTTCCTCGTGCAGGAGGGCCCGGCCTCGCACATGCACGTCGGCGCGGTGGCCATCTTCGAAGGGCCCGCGACGCCGTTCGACGACTTCCTCGACCAGATCCGCGAGCGCCTGCACCTCGTCCCGCGCTACCGCCAGAAGCTCAGCTTCCCGCCGATCGAGAGCGGGCGCCCCGTCTGGGTCGATGATCCGAGCTTCAACCTCGAGTACCACGTGCGGCAGACCGCCCTCCCGCGCCCCGGCAGCGAGGAGCAGCTCTTCAACCTCACCTCGCGGATCTTCTCCCAGCAGCTCGACCGCTCCAAGCCGCTGTGGGAGATCTGGCTGATCGAGGGCCTCGCGGACGGCCACTGGGCGCTCGTCACGAAGACCCACCATGCGGTGATCGACGGGATCTCCGGCGTGGACCTGGCGACCGTCCTGTTCGACCTGTCGCCCGACGGCACCGTGATCGCGCATCCCGACGAGCCGTGGGAGCCGGCGGCCGAGCCGACCACGGCGGAGCTGATCGCCTCCGGGGCGGTCGGCATCGCGCGGACCGTCGTCGGCGGTGCCCGTCGCCTGACGAGCCTCGCCGTGCGCCCCTCCGAGGTGCTGGCCGAGGTGCGCGAGGGTCTCGAGGGCGTCGGCGAGATCGCCTGGGCGGGCCTGAACCCCGCGCCCGACACGCCGCTCAACGTCGAGATCGGGCCGCACCGGCGGCTGCGCGTCGTGCGCGCCGACCTGGCGGACTTCAAGCTCGTCAAGAACGCCCTCGGCGGCACCGTCAACGACGTCGTGCTGACCGTCGTCAGCGGGGCGCTGCGCGACTGGCTGCGCTCGCGCGGGGTGCGCACCGAGGGACTGGAGCTGCGCGCACTGGTCCCGGTGTCGATCCGCGCCAAGGACGAGCACCACGAACTCGGCAACCGCATCGCGGCGATGCGCGGCCCGCTCCCGGTCTACGTCGACGACCCGGTGGCGCGCCTGCGGGTCGTGCGCCAGTCGATGGACGGCCTGAAGGAGTCCAAGCAGGCGATCGGCGCCGAGGTCATCGCGGGCGCCCAGAACTTCGCCCCGCCGACGATCCTCGCCCAGGCGTCGCGCCTGAACTTCTCGACGCGCCTGTTCAACCTGATCGTGACGAACGTCCCCGGGCCGCAGTTCCCGCTGTATGTCGCAGGGCGCCGCGCGCTCGACGTGTTCCCCGTCGCGTTCCTGCCGAAGAACCACGCGCTCGCGATCGCGATCATGAGCTACGACGGCCAGCTGAACTTCGGCCTGCTCGGCGACTACGACGCGCTGCCCGACATCGACGCGATCGCCGCGGGCCTGGCGGATTCGATCGCCGAGCTCGTCGAGATCGCCCACGAGGCGACCGCCGAGACCGCGCGGGTCAACGGCGGCTCGGCCCGCCTTCACGCCGCGCCCGATCAGCAGAGCACCGCGACGAAGCCCAAGCCGCGCGCCAGGACGCGCAGCTGAGCGAAGGTCAGCGCACGCGGACGCTCGCGTCCCCGCGCGGCGGCGGCGCCTCGCGGTTGCCGGCGCGATCGACGGCGATGCTGAAGAAGCGGTAGCGCCCGCCGCGGGCCAGCCGCACGCGCAGCGCATGGGTCGCCGCCGGCAGCCGCGCGATGCGGCGCGCCGGGGCGCCCGCCGACGAGCGCCAGATCTCCCAGCGCGCGATCCCGGAGGCCCGCAGCCCGGCGGGGGCGCGATCGCCGCCGGTCCAGCGCAGCAGGCGCGAGCGCCCGCCCAGGCCGGCCGGCGTCACCGTCAGGTGCGAGGTCGGCGGTGTGCGATCCAGGCCGCGCGCGGCCCTGACCGCAGCGCCGGCGTCGAGCACCCCCCACCCCAGGTCGGGGGTCCAGCCTGTGCCCGCGGGTCGGGTCGCGGTCTGCTTGAGCAGCGCGACGACGTCGGCGACCGGCAGGTCCGGGTTCGCGGAGCGCACGAGCGCCGCGGCGCCTGCGACGAGCGGTGTGGCCATCGACGTGCCCTGGAGGTAGGCCCAGCGCGGGTCGCCGTCGAACGTCGCGCGGCACCCACAGGGGCGGCCCGTGCCGCCGTCGAAGTCGCCGGTCTCCAGGCTGGTGAGACCGGCGGGGAACGCGCCGAGCAGGCCCGCCTGGCGTCCATCGTCGACCGTCGTGCCGGGAGCGGCGAGCGAGATCTCGCTGCCGCGCCCGGCGAAGCTCGCGCGGCTCCCCGCGAAGGTCGAGGCGGTGACGGACAGTCCGAGGTCGCTGCTCGGGTCCGAGCCCGTGTCGGCGGGTTGCAGGACGTTGGCCGGATACCCCTGGTCCTCGACCGGCGCGTCCGCGGCGGCGGCGACCGGCACCGCTCCCAGGCGAACCGCATAGCGCAGCGCGTCGACGACCGGCTGGGGCGCCGGCCCGGGACCGTCGGTCCCGAAGCTCATGACGATCGCGCGAGCGCCGTGATCGGCCGCCCAGACGATCGACGCGGCGACCGACCCGTCGCTGAAGTCCGTCCGCGCGACGAGCAGGCGGCAGCCGTTCCCCGCTCCCGCGATCCCCACGCCGTTCCCGCTGGTCGCGCAGACGAGCGACGCGACGTGCGTGCCGTGCCCGACGTCGTCCTCCGTGGCCGAGCCCCCGCCGGCGTCCTCGGAGATGCTCCCCGCGATGCTGCCGGCGAGGTCGGGGTGCGTCACGTCGACGCCGCCGTCGATGACCGCGACGAGGGCCCCCGCGCCGCTGACCTGGTCCCACGCGCCGGTGAGCCCGGCGCCGGCGGCCCACCACTCCTCCGGCGTGCCAGGCGGGAGGCCGGAGAGCTGGATCTGCTCGGTCAGCGCCGGATCCCGCGGGAGCGCGCGCGGCACGGCGCGGTGCTCGACCTCGACGTCCGCCACGCGCGGATCGCGGCGCAGCCGGCGGGCGAGGGCGCGCTGCGAGCCACCAGCGGCCGGGCGCACGGTCATCAGGCGCAGCTGCGGCACCTGTGGACCGCTGAGGCGCGCGCCGGCCGCCAGCGCGACGGGGCCGGCGGAGTGCGCGAGCGCCCCGCCGGGGCCCAGCGTGACGAGCAGCCGCCCGGTCGTCGCCACCGCGGACCCTGTGGACGCCTGCACCGGAGCGGTGCCGAGCACCGCCAGCGCGACGCCGGCGAGGCCCGCTAGTAGCCGAGTGCGAACTTCGCGTCCTCGCTCATCTTCTCCGGCGACCACGGCGGAGTGAAGACCATCGCGGACTCCACCGAGTCGACGCCGTCGAGCTCGGTCACGAACTCCTCGATCTGCTGGGCGACCATTGGCCCGATCGGGCAGGCGGGCGTCGTCAGCGTGTAGGTCACGTGGACGTCGCCCCCGTCGACGGTGATCCCGTAGATGAGGCCGAGCTCGACGAAATCGAGCCCGAGCTCGGGGTCGATGACGTTCGTCAGTGCCTCTTCGACCTCTTCGACAGTGGGCATGGCACGAGTGTAGAACGCGGCACCGGCGCGTTCAGGTTCTCGTCACGCACGCACCGCCGGATTTCTTGTACCTTCAGGCGCATCGTCTCACTCAGCGTCAACCCACCGGTGTTGCACTGCTCCGGGGACGAGGATCGGTCCACACAGAGCCTTCGCCGCCAGGCGTTGTCACGGGCCCTGACCGTGGAGGCCGACCTCGTCGTCGACCTCAGCCGCCTGGCCTTCGCCGACGCGTCCCTGATGGTCGATCTGGCGATGGTCGCGCGACGCCTGCGCAAGGCCGGCCGCGCGATGCACCTCTGCGGGGCGCCCCCCCAGATCCGCACGCTGATCGAGCTCGTCGGCCTGAACCGCCTCCCCGGCGTGAGCTTCGACGGGCCCGCGTCCGCCGCGGCCCTGTAACGCGTTCCCCCACGCACCCGCGTCGCGACCCCCTACCCTGTGTGGTGCGATGCTGCTGCTGTTCGCCGCACTCTTCATCCTCGTTCCGCTGGCGGAGATCTGGGCCATCGTCCAGGTCGGCCAGCTGATCGGCGTGTGGTGGACGATCGGACTGCTGATCCTTGATTCGCTGCTCGGCGTCTGGCTGCTGCGCCATCAGGGCGGGCGCGCCTGGGCGCGGTTCACGGGCACCCTCAGCGAGGGCCGCGTGCCGGCCCGCGAGGTCGCCGACGGCGGCCTGATCATCTTCGGCGCGGCGCTGCTGCTGACGCCGGGGTTCCTGACCGACATCGCCGGCTTCCTCTGCCTGCTGCCGCCCACCCGTGCGGCGATCCGGCGGCTCGTCCTGGGCCCGCTGGTGACGGCCGGCGCCGCGAGTTTCGGCCCCGCCGGGGTCTGGACCGTGCGCGGGGCGCAATGGGGCACGAAGGGCTACAACGCCTACGGCGCCCGACGTGCGGCGCGGCGCGACTTCGACGTGGACGGCACGGCCAGTGACGTCGACGCGCCCGACCCGCCCGCGCTGCCGAGCACGTGACGGTCGCACCCGAGCTCGAGGCGCCGCGCCCGGCGACCGGCGACGGCTTCACCGACGCGATCACCCTCGCGTTCGGGGATCTGGCCGCCGAGGTCTACGGGACGGTCCGGCTCGGGCTCGCCGAGGGCACCACGGCGAGCGGCCTGGCGCTGCTCTTCCACGGTGACGAGCTGGTGACCGTCGCAGCCGAGGGCGCGGTCGCGGTCGACGACGCCTCGGCCTGGGAGGGCGTCAGCGCCGCCGGCCTGGACGTCGAGACGCTCGAGCCGCTGCGCGCATGGCGCGTGCACTTCGCCGGCGAGGACGCGAGTCTCGATCTCGAGGTCGAGGCCGCGGGCGCGCCGTTCGAGCTGGACGCGACGGATGACGTCGCGCGCGCCGGCGGCATGCTCGGCTACGAGCAGCCCGTGCGCGTGCACGGCAGCGCCGACCTCGGCGGGCGGCGCGTGACGATCGACGGGCTGGGACAGCGGGGCCGCTCCTGGGGCATCCCGGACTGGTCGCGGATCGAGCGCACGCGGACGGTTGCGGCCTGGTTCGACGGCACGGCGATCACGTCGACGGCGATCCGTCCCGCCGGGCGCCATGCCCACGGCGACGAGGTCATCGGCGCGGTCGTGTTCGAGCACGCCGACGACACGCCTGCTGAGACCGCTTACGCACATGCGCGGGTGGCGGATCCCCGTATCTCCACGACCTTCGACGCCGACGGCCGCCAGCAGCGTGCTGCGCTCGAGCTGTGGATCACCGAGGACGGGCCGCCGCGCCGTGCGTGGGGTGAGGTCGTCTGCGGCACGACGCTCGACCTCGGGCGCCTGCGCCTGGACTGCTCGTTCATGCGCTGGCACATGAACGGTCGCGAGGGGGTCGGGCGCTACGACGTGCTGCGCCGCGCGCCCGACGCCGAGCCGCCGCCGTCGGCGTGAGCGAGCTCCGCGCCGTCATCAGCGACTTCGGCGGCGTGCTCAGCTCGCCGCTCGCGCCTGCCTTCGCGGCGGTCCAGGAGCAGTCCGGCATACCGAGCGCGGAGCTCGGCGCGGCGATGGCCCGGCTCGCCGAGCGCGACGGGCGCCATCCGCTCTACGAGCTCGAGTGCGGGCGCATGACCGAGCTGGACTTCCTGGCGATCGTCGGCCGAGAGGTCGGGACGCGGTCGGCCACCCGGTCGAGATGCACGCGTTCGCCACGCGCTGGTTCGCCGCGCTGGAGACGAACCACGCGATGGTCGAGTATCTGCGCGGCGTCGGGCAGCGCGGCCTGCGGATGGCGATCCTCACGAACAACGTCCGCGAGTGGGAACCCCGCTGGCGCGCGATGCTCCCGGTCGACGAGATCTTCGACCTCGTCGTCGACTCCGCGTTCGTCGGCATGCGCAAGCCCGACCCTGCGATCTACGAGCTGACCTGCGAGCGCCTCGGTGTCCCGCCCGAGGCCTGCCTCTTCATCGACGACTTCGAGCACAACTGCGCCGCAGCAACCGAGCTCGGGATCGCCGCCGTCCATTTCCGGACGACGGAGCAGGCGATCGCGGAGTGCGAGGCGGCGCTACACGAGCACTGAGCCGTCCCGGCAGTTCGCCGTTCGGACGGCTGAGGCGGATGGATCGGGGCGATCTGAGAAGGAAGCAGGCCGTGGGGCTGTGCTCTGCACGCCCCACGCCGATGACGCCCTCAGATCGCCCGAGGCGCCGCCTCAGTTGTCCGAACCCATTCGGTCCCACAGGTAGAGCTCGAGACACTCCTCCGCGAGCTCCATGCAGCGCTCGCGTCCGAGCGCCGGGAGCACCGTCTCGAGCGCCTGCTCCTCGGAGACGCCGGCGTCGAACGCCTCGTCGCCGCGGAAGCCCGCCGCGATCTTCAGCGCCTCCCGGCGGTTCTCGCCGAGCGACGGGAAGACGCCCACGAGGAAGTCGCGGTTGGCGATCGGCTGGCCGACCTCGAGCGAGGCGTGCCAGGCGGCGAGCATCGAGAGGTCGTGCTCGTCCAGGTCGGCGATCGCCTTGACGTAGTGGGACTCGAGCTCGGGCTCGGGAATGGCGTCCACCCACGCGCGCACGAGCTCGCCGAGGAGCTGTCGCCGGGCCTCGCGGCCCACGGACTCCGCGATCACGCGGATCGCATCCTGAGGTTCGATGAAGCACAGGGGCATTGCGAGGCGCAACGTACGCCTCCGATCGGACGGCACGGCAACGCATGACGCGCCCGCGACCGCCGGCTACTCGATCCCCAGCTCCGGCGCACCGCCGCCGGCATGCGGGGCGGCCGCGTGTGAGGGCGCCGGCGCCGCGGGTCCAGCCGGCACGCCGGCAGCCGCCGCATGCGCCGTCGACACCCGCGCGGCTCGGGTGCGGTGCGCGGGGCGCGACGCGGCGCGGTGCGGTGCCGCGGGCTGCGTCGCCCGGGCGGTCGCGGCGATGTCGGCGACGCGGCGCGCGATCCCGTCGGCGCCGGACGCACGACCGAGCGGCGCGATCGCGGCGGCGCGCGCGGAGCCCTCCGCCGGCCGTGAGACCTGCTCCATCGCAACGGCCCCGCCACCGGCGACCGCGGCGGCCGAGGCCGCCACCGCGGTCATCTTCGTCGCCGAGGCGCTCGCGCCGTCCACGAGCATCTGCGCGCGCACGAACGACGACGCGGCGCGCTCGCTGAGCCAGGTCGTCGTCGCCTCGTAGAGCCGCAGGAAGAGGTGCCCCGCGGGCTCGGCGTGATCCACGAGCGCCGCGGCGGCGACGCCCGGGAAGACGACCGCCAGCGGCGCGCTCGAGCGATGCAGCTCACGGACGACAGCCCGGCACGACGGGCAGCGCCGCAGGTGAGGGCGCAGCTCCACGAGCTCGTCGCGCGTCGCCTCGCCGTCGACGAGCGCCGACAGCAGCGGCTCCCAGCGGCGGCACTCCGCACCGGATTCGATCTTGGCGTAGCGCTCCAGGAAGCTGCGCCGTCCCTCGTACAGGCAACGGTTCACCTTCGTCCTGGTCCACCCCGTCTGCTCCTGGATCTCGTCGTAGCTGTTGCCCTGCGCGCGCAGCCAGAGCGCCCGGATCTCCTGGGGCTTGAGACGCTGGAGGGCCTCGGCGGAGCGCTCGACGTGCTCGAAGCCGATGACGCGCTCCTCGGGCCCGGGCGCGTTGCGCGCCTCGAACAGGTCCGGGTCCACTTCGGCGGGGCCGACGTCCCGCTGGCGGGTGCGCCGGACGGCCATGGCTTCGTGTTTGACGACGGTCCGCAGCCACGAGGGCGCCCGCTCGGGGTCGAGCCGGCCGGCGTGCCGCAGGAAGATCTCCATGCCGCGCTGGTAGGCGTCCTGGGCGTCGTCGGCGCAGAGGCTGTGCCGGCGCGCCAGGCGCAGCAGGCCGTCGGCGTGCAGGCGCACCATGTCGATGACGAGCGTCTCGAGCTCGTTCCGCGTGAGCGTGCGCCCCGTGGGCGCCTCGGCGGCTGCTGTGTCTTCCATGAGTCGGCGATCCCCCGGATTGCTGTGAGTCCGTTCAGCAGAGGCGCAGGATTCCGCAGGCGCTCCCCCGCTGAGTCCGATCTGGACGCCGAAAAGTGCGCAAATTGCGCGAAAATCGCGCCGTTCAGCGCGCCGATGGTGCCGCCGAGCGCTGCGCACGGTCAACTCAACCTCCGTGCGCAGCCAGCCGCTCATCGGTACTGCTTCTGCGCACTCTGCGCGCCGCCACGTGGCCGGCATCAGCGGAACGCCGACCGCGACCCAGGGACGACCCGGGCTCCGGCAGCCAGGTGCAGACCCGGTGTGCCGACCTCGAGCGCGGCTATCGCGCAGCGACCGCTCGCTGAGCCATCAGACGGCGCACCCGGGCTCCCTGCAACCAGTTCGTTCCCGCGGCGAACTGACTCCAGCCCGGACGGCGTCGGAGTCGTCGAGCGGCTCGTGGAGAAGCGCGTAGGCCCGGATGGCCCCGAAGGGCACGCGAACCGTGCCGTAGTCGATCTCCAATCCGTCCGGGACGACGCGCGTCACGAGGCCGACGACGTTGTCCGCCCTCACCACACGCAGCGCAACCGCCAGCGGAAGCCGACGTGCGTCCAGGTCGCTCGCCGGCCAATCAGAGGCGACGGTCTCCGGGCGCGAAACCCACTCCTGCGCGATCAGGCCCTGGCTCATACCGGGCAGCATCCCGGAACGCCGTCCCGGCGGCATCCGTGGAACACGCCCACCTGCCGCCCGGCTATCCCGCAGGCCCGCGCGCAGTTTGACGCCGCGCTGGAGTGGGAGCCACGGTCGCCGTTCAGCCAGCAGGAGGGGCTTCGATCCAGCTTCCGAGCCGGTTCCCGGAGGGCAGCAGCGTCGCAGGAATCATGTGGCTGGTGTGGTAGACAGGACGTATGCCGCACCACAGCGATCGCGAGAGCTCGTCGGCGAACCGGGCCGAGGCCGCCGAGCACCTGCGGGAGCTTGCGGACGAGATCGAAGCCGGGGCGCTGGACCTCGCCGGCACCTCGCTCGACGTGCCCGACCAGCTCGAGTACGAGTTCGAGATCAAGCGCGAGGAGGACCTCGACGGCGTCGAGGTCGAGGTCGAGGTCAAGCTGAAGTGGATCGAGCGGGAGGGCGACATCGAGGACGCCGAGACGCCGCACGGGACGTCGCTCGTCGAGCCCGACGAGGACGACGACCTGCCCGACGAGCTGGGTCTCTAGCTCCCGGGGTCCCGCTCGCGCTCGGCGGCGCCGAGGTCCAGGCCGAGCGCGTCCGCCACCAGCGCGACGACATCGGGGTCCGGGGTGACGGTCGCGCCGGAGGCGATCCGCGCGGCGACCGGGTCGTCGATCCGCCGCGCCCAGTTGAGCAGCCCGAGATCGAGGGCGCCGATCGGCAGGGCCGTCTCGGCTGCGAGCTCGCCGGCGCGGCGCTGGACGAGCAGCACGTCGCCGATGCCGAAGACGCGCTTGGCGGCGCTCACGGTCGGGTCGCGCGGGTCGGCGAGCAGGTGCAGTGAGGAGGGCCGCGTCTCGGCCAGGCCGAGCGCGCCGGCCGTCAGCAGGAAGTCGTAGCGCGCGGCCCGCGTCAGGCCGGGCAGCGCGAGGCGCTCGAATGCCCGTTCGAAGCGCCGCTCGGGAGTCCAGCCGGGCTCTCCGATGAGCCCCGCGGCCTGCGAGCCCGCGCGCTCCGCCCAGGCGCGGTAGGCGACCAGGGTGTCGCTGCGGCGCGCAGGCTCCCACGCGCCGCGGGGGCCGATCCGGGTGCCCTCCAGGTCGGGCACCTCGCCGCTCGCCCATGTCGAGCGGACGCGCGCCACCTCGGCGAACGGATCGCCCTCCCCGTCCAGCGGGCCGACGTAGGCGATCAGGAACGCGAGCCAGAGGCCCTCCTCGCCCCCGGCCGCCTGCGCCTCGCCGTAGAGGCCCGGCGGTGCCGCGCCGCGCAGCTCGTCCAGACGCGCCGACGCGAACGCCAGCTCCTCGGCCAGGCAGCGAGCGTCGGCGCTCGCGTGCAGGCCGGGGACCAGATCGCTGTGAAAGCCGTCGTCGCCGGCGCGCGCCAGCCGCCGCACGCGCACGCCGCCGGCGCTCGCTGCGCGTCGCCGGCCGGTGCCCGAGCGGCTCCCCGACGATCCGGAGGCCGGGCGCGCAGCACGCGGCGGCCGGCGCGCCTGCGCGGCCTCGCGCTCACGCTGCTTCAGCTTGCGCGAGCAGATCGGGCAGCTCGCCTCCAGGCGGTTGTGGCGGCAGAAGGACGGCACCGACAGGCCAGTCTAGGACCGGCGCGCGAGCGGCCACGCGCGGCGGGATCTCAGGAGCACGCGATGCGATCGAAGCCCGCGACGAAGACCGCCGTCAGCAGGCGGGTCGCCCCGTCGACGTCCGCGGTGCCATCGTCGAGCAGCCGGACTCCGACCTCGAAGCCGGCGCCGATCATCGCGGCGGCCATCAGGTCGACGTCGTGCGGCGGGAGGACCCCCGCGGCGACGCCTTCGGCGAGGTCCTCGCGCAGCTCCTCGGTCCCGGCGCCCAGCGAGGGGTCGTCGAACATCGCGCGGATCGTCCCGGAGTTGCGCCGCAGGAGCTCCAGGCGCAGCGGATCCTCGACGAGGTAGTCGAAGTACGCGCGGAACGCGCCGTCGACGAACTGCTCGACGGCGACCGCGCCGCGCCGCGCCGCCCGCACGCGGACCCGCGCCTCGCCGGCGGTCTGCGAGATGATCTCGCGCAGGACCGCCTCCTTGTCCGGGAAGTAGTTGTAGAACGTCCCGCTGGCGAGGTCCGTGCGGCGGATGATGTCGCGCACGGTCGCCGCGCCGAAGCCGATGTCGGCGAAGACCTCGGCGCCGGCGACGAGGATCGCGGCCCGGTTGGCGGCCTTGGTCGCCTCGCGCTTGCCGGAGACGGCGGCTTCGGTCACGGTCACACGGCCGCCGCGTCCTGCGCCGCGAGCGGGGCCACGGGCAGGGCGAAGCCGGCCAGGCGCGCGCGCTCGGCGCCGCGGCGGCGCTCCTTGGCGAGGTCGTAGAGGTAGTCGTCGAAGTCGACCTGGATCGTGTGGCGCTTGGAGGCCACGTAGCGGCGGTGCATCGCCGCCTGGTCGGCCGCGATCTCCCGCAGCAGCTGGTCGTGCGGTGGCAGGGCGTACTCGCCGCGCAGGTGGTCGGCGATCCACTGACCCTGCGCCTCGGAGAGCGGCATCACGGCGCCGAGCGGCTGCAGCAGCCCGATGAAGAAGAGGTTCGGGATGTCCGGGTGCACGACGCGCCGGTAGAGCTCGATGTGGTTGTCCGGCGCGGAGATGAAGTCCTCGTCGAAGAACGGGAACGTGATCTTGTAGCCCGTGCAGTAGACGACGATGTCCGCCTGCTCGCGGCTGCCGTCCTCGAAGACGACGCTGTCGCCGTCGAGCCGGGCGATGTTCGGCTTCGGCGTGACGGCGCCGTGCGTGATGCGGTCGAGGATGCGGCCCGAGACCGTGGGGTGCGCCTGGCCGAACTCGTGGTCGGGCTTCGGCAGGCCGAACTTCTCCGGCGGGCCGACCGTCGTCTTCATGATCTGCTGCATGACCTTCTGGCGGATCCTGAAGGGGATCCGGGGGTCGTTCCTGAACTGGTCGGTCGGCTTGCCGAAGAGGTACTTGGGAACGATCCAGGCGCCGCGCCGCGCAGCGAGGAAGACCCGGTCGGTGACGTACGAGGCCTCGACGGCGATGTCCATCGCGCTGTTGCCCATGCCGAGCACGACGACGCTCCTGCCGGCCATGAAGTCCGGGGACATGTAGGCGTGCGCGTGCATCTGGACGCCCTCGAACGTGTCGGACCCGGGGAAGGCGGGTTCGGGCCAGCGCGGGTTCCAGTGGTGCCCGTTGGCCACCAGCAGCGCGTCGAAGCGCTCCGTCGAGCCGTCGTCGAGCGTGAGCTCCCAGACCCCGTTCCCCAGGCGCTCGGCGTGTTCGACGCGCGTCTCGAAGCGGATGCGGTCGCGGATCGCGAAATGGTCGACGTACGAGTCGAAGTACGCGGCGATCTGGCGATGATCGGGGTAGTCCGGGTAAGCGCGGGGCATCGGGAAGTCCGAGTACTCCATGCGATCACGCGAGGTGTTGATGTGCAGGTCGCGGTAGCAGGCGGACATGCCGTTCTTGTTCTCGAACACCCAGTTCCCGCCGACGCGGTCGGAGGCCTCGAAGCAGGTGACCTCGAAGCCCTGCTCGACGAGCGCCTTCAGCGCGGCGATGCCGGACGAGCCGGCGCCGATTATCGCGGCGGTGGGGAGCTGCTGGGACATGCGGGGTCGGCCTTCCGTCGAGGAGCGAGCGCGGGAGCCTACAAAGAAAATGACGCAGGCGTCAAGTTCGTGCTGGGCGTGAGCTGCTCACTCCGGCGCGTGACCGTTGCGCGACGCGGCGACGCCGTTGGCAGAGACCTGCTCGGGCTCGTGCTCGGCGAGCGTGATCGCCGCGCGCGCCGGCTCCCCGGCCGACAGCGCGTCGTCGAGCAGCTGCGTGAGCCCGCGCGTCGCGAGCAGCAGGCGCACCCACCCGGGCGCGACGATCCGCGCCTGACGGCGCTCGATCCCGCGCGTGATCGCCGCCCCCGCGCGGCCCACGGGGATCGGCCGTGTGACGAACTCGGGCTGGGCGCGGCGCAGCTCCGCGAAGACCGGCTGCTCGAAGCTCTCGCGGACCATGTCGGTGTCGATGAAGCCGAAGTACGCGGTGCCGGCGCTCGCGCCGTGCGGCTGCAGCTCAGCGCGCAGCGCGCGGCCGAGCTGCTCGACGGCGGCCTTGCTCATCGCGTAGGGCGCCGCCAGGACGCCGTTGACGGCCGCGTAGATCGACGCCACGACGAGCACGTAGCCGCGGCTGGCGACGACGTGCGGGAGCGTCGTCTTGACGGTGTTCCAGACGCCGCCGATGTTGACTTCGAGGACGCGCTGGAAGTCCTCGTCGGCCACGGACAGGGCGGTCGACGGCGGCGGCGCGATGCCCGCGTTGGCTACGACGACGTCGATCGCACCGAAGCGCTCGAGCGTGCCGTCGACTGCCGCCTCGATCGCGCTGCGATCGGTGACGTCGGCCTCGAACCAGGCCGCGCGCGAGGGGCCGAGCGCCGCGGCGTGGCGCTCCAGCAGCTCGGGCTCCAAGCCGACGAGTGCGACCTTCGCGCCCTTGGCGGCGACGCGGCGCGCGCTGTCCAGCCCGATGCCGCGCGCTGCGCCCGTGATGAAGACGGTCCTGCCGCCCAGGTCGTGGTGCTCGGCCATGCGCGCGACGCTACCAGCCCGCGCGCGGAGCTATTCGACCGAGACGGCACCCTGCGCGTGGAGCGGCGGCCCGGACGGGCCCTCGTCCGCATCGGCGGAGGCCGCGAGCACAGGATCGTGGTGATCGAGCGCCGACAGATAGCGGTCGGCGATGCGGGCGCACTGGCGGCCCTCGTTGATCGCCCAGACGATCAGCGACTGCCCGCGACGCGCGTCGCCGGCTGCGAAGACGCCCGGCTGCGAGGTCTCATAGGTCGCGGCGCGGACGTTCCCGCGCGCGTCGAGGTCGCACCCCAGCTGCTCGACGATCCCGGCCTGCTCGGGGTGGAGGAAGCCCATCGCCAGCAGCACGAGGTCGGCGCGCAGCTCGCGCTCGGTGCCCGCGACCGGCCCGAACGGCGGGGCGGCCTCGGCCTGCGCGATGTGCTGGCCGGTGACCGTGCCGCCGGCCCCGGTGAAGTGCGTCGTGACGACCGAGAAGTCCTGCTCGCCGCGGCCGATGTCCTTGGCCTCTTCCATCGCGTAGGAGAGGCGGAACTTCTGGGGCCACAGCGGCCACGGGGTGCGATCGTCCGGGCGATGCTCGGGCGGCTCGGGGAGCAGCTCGAGCTGGGTCACCGACAGCGCGCCCTCGCGGATCGAGTTGCCCACGCAGTCTGCGCCCGTGTCGCCGCCGCCGACGACGACGACGTGCTTTCCGGCCGCGGTGATCACCGGCAGCTCGGGCTGGGCGGCCGTCGGCTCGGGGCCGAGCTCGCCCGCGACCCAGCGGTTGCGCACATAGAGGTAGTCCATCGCGAAGTGGATGCCGTCGAGCTCGCGGCCGGGCACGGGCAGGTCGCGCGGCACGCGTGAGCCGATCGCCAGGACGACGGCGTCGAACTGCTCGCGCAGCTCCTCGCCGGTGACGTCGACGCCGACGTTCACGCCGCAGCACAGCTCGACACCTTCGGCGACCAGCTGCTGCACGCGGCGCTCGACGATCCACTTCTCGATCTTGAAATCCGGGACGCCGAAGCGCACGAGCCCGCCGGCGGCCTCGTCGCGCTCGAACAGCACGACGCGGTGGCCGGCCCGGCGCAGCTGTTGCGCGGCCGCCATGCCCGCGGGGCCCGAGCCGACGACCGCGACGCTGCGGCCGGTCTCGTGCGCGGGCGGCTGCGGGATCACCCAGCCGTTGTCCCACGCCGTGTTGATGATCGCGGCTTCGATCTGCTTGATCGTGACGGCGTCGCCCTCGTTGATCTCAAGCACGCACGCCGCCTCGCACGGCGCGGGGCACAGCCGGCCGGTCAGCTCGGGGAAGTTGTTCGTCGCGTGCAGCTGGGTGATCGCATCGCGCCAGTTGCCGCGGTAGACGAGGTCGTTCCAGTCGGGGATCAGGTTCCCCAGCGGGCAGCCGTTGTGGCAGAACGGGACCCCGCATTCCATGCAGCGCCCGCCCTGCGCCGCGAGCTCCTCGTCCGGGCGCTGGATCATGAACTCCCGGTAGGGCTCGACCTCGACGCGCTCGAGCGGATCCTTGTACGGGATGCCGACGCGGTGGAGTTTCAGGAAGCCGCCGATCTCGCCCATCAGTGGCCCGCCTCCGGACGTCGGTTCGTGGACGCCGCGGCGGCGGCGCCGCCGGGCACGGACGCAGGATCGGGGCAATGCTGGTGGCATTGCCCGATCCGAGGACACAGCCCGGCGGTGATCGCCGTCCGGCTTCCGCGGATTGATGTTCGGAGGCTGGCCACTAGGCTGCGACCTCCTCGCGTGACAGCTCGGCGAGCACGCGCTTGTAGTCGGTCGGGAAGACCTTGACGAACTTCGGCGCGAGCGCGTCCCACTCGTCGAGCACGCGCCGGCCGACGGTCGAGCCGGTGCGCTCGACGTGCTCGGCGACGAGGTCGCGGACCTCGATCGCGTCGCCCTCGTCGAGCGGCTCGAGCTGGTCGAGCAGCGTGGGGTTGACCTTGCCGCGCAGCTCGTCGCGCTCGTCGAGGACGAACGCCAGACCGCCGCTCATGCCGGCCGCGAAGTTGCGACCCGTCGGGCCGAGCACGACGACGCGGCCGCCTGTCATGTACTCGCAGCCGTGGTCGCCGACGCCTTCGACGACGGCGCTGGCGCCGGAGTTGCGCACCGCGAAGCGCTCGCCCGCGGTGCCGCGGAAGAACGCGCGCCCGCTCGTCGCCCCGTAGAGCACGGTGTTGCCGACGATGACGTTGTCCTCGGCGAGGAACGTCACGCCATCGGGTGGCATGACGGAGACCACGCCGCCGGAGAGGCCCTTGCCGGTGTAGTCGTTGGCGTCGCCGTGCAGCGTGAAGCTCACGCCGGGCGCGAGCCAGCCGCCGAAGCTCTGGCCGGCCGAACCGCGCAGCTCCACGCGGATCGTCTCCTCCGGGAGGCCCTCCGCGCCACGCCGCTCGGCGATGCGGCTGGACAGCAGGCCGCCCACACAGCGGTTGACGTTGCGCACGGGCGTCTCGATCACGACGGGCTCGGCGCGCTCGATCGCCGCCTCGCAGCGCTCGATCAGCATCCAGTCGAGCGCGTCGTCCAGCACACCCGGCGGGGGCTGGATACGGCGCAGCGCGGTGCCCTCGGGCACGTCCGGGCGGCGCAGGACGTGAGTGAGGTCCACGCCGCGCGCCTTCCAGTGCTCGATCGCGTCGTCGGCGACCAGCAGGTCGGTGCGGCCGATCAGCTCGTCGAGCGTGCGGATGCCGAGCGAGGCCATGATCTCGCGCAGCTCCTCGGCGACGAAGAAGAAGAAGTTCACGACGTGCTCGGGCTTGCCCTTGAAGCGCCTGCGCAGCTCCGGGTCCTGCGTCGCGATGCCCACCGGGCACGTGTTCAGGTGGCAGGCCCGCATCATGATGCAGCCGGTCGCGATCAGCGGAGCGGTCGAGAAGCCGAACTCGTCGGCGCCGAGCATCGCGGCCACCGCGACGTCGCGGCCGGTCTTCAGCTGGCCGTCGGTCTGCACGATGATCCGCGAGCGCAGGTCGTTCTTGAGCAGCGTCTGCTGGGTCTCGGCCAGCCCGATCTCCCACGGCACGCCAGCCGAGACGATCGAGCTCAGCGGCGAGGCGCCGGTGCCGCCGTCGTGCCCGGCGATCAGCACGTGGTCGGCGTTCGCCTTCGCGACGCCGGCGGCGACGGTGCCGACGCCGACCTCCGAGACGAGCTTCACCGACACCTGCGCGCGCGGGTTCGAGCAGCGCAGGTCGTAGATCAGCTGCTTGAGGTCCTCGATCGAGTAGATGTCGTGGTGAGGCGGCGGCGAGATCAGGCCGACGCCCGGCGTCGTGTGGCGCACCCAGCCGATGTACTTGTCGACCTTGTGCCCGGGCAGCTGACCGCCTTCGCCGGGCTTGGCGCCCTGGGCCATCTTGATCTGCAGCTGGTCGGCGTTGACGAGGTAGTGGATCGTGACGCCGAAGCGGCCCGAGGCGACCTGCTTGATCGCCGAGCGGCGCAAGTCCCCGTTCGGGTCGTGCGTGAAGCGCCGCGGGTCCTCCCCGCCCTCGCCGGTGTTCGACTTGCCGCCCAGGCGGTTCATCGCGATCGCGAGCGTCTCGTGCGACTCGGTCGAGATCGACCCGAGCGACATCGCACCGGTGGCGAAGCGCCGCACGATCTCCTTGGCCGGCTCGACCTCCTCGAGCGGGACCGGCTCGGCGTCCGCGCGGAACTTCAGGAGCCCGCGCAGCGTCGCACGCGCCGTGGCGTCCTCGTTGGCCAGGCGCGCGTACTCGCGGTACTTCTCGCGCGCGTCCGGGTCACCGGAGGTGCCGCTGCCGTTCGCGGTCCCGATGCGAACGCTGTGCTGCAGGAGCGAGATCGTCTCCGGGTTCCACATGTGGCGCTCGCCGTCGCGTCGCCAGGCGTACACGCCGCCGACCGGGAGCAGCCCCTCGAGGCTGTCGGCCCAGGCACCGAAGGCGCGGGCGTGGCGATCGAGCGCCTCCTGGGCGAGCACGTCGATGCCGATGCCGCCGATCCGCGATGCGGTGCCGGTGAAGTGGCGGTCGACGAGCTCGCGCTCGAGCCCGACCGCCTCGAAGATCTGCGCCCCGCAGTAGGACTGGATCGTCGAGATCCCCATCTTGGAGATCGTCTTCAGCAGCCCCTTGCCCAGCGCCTTGACGACGTTGCGCTCGGCGACATCGACGTCGCCGACGGGTGGGCGGGCCCCAATCCGCCCCTCGGCGACGAGCTCGCCGACCGAGTCGAGCATCAGGTACGGGTTGATCGCACTGGCGCCGTAGCCGATCAGCGTCGCGAAGTGATGGACCTCGCGCGGCTCGCCGGACTCGAGCACGAGGCCCGCCTGCAGGCGGTTGCCCAGGCGCACGAGGTGGTGGTGGACGGCCCCGACGGCGAGCAGCGACGGGATCGGCGCGCGGTCCTTGCCGGCGCGCCGGTCGGACAGGATCACGATGTTGATGCCCGCGGTGATCGCGTCGTGGGCCTCGTCGCACGCGTTCGCCAGGCGCGCGGACATGCCTCCGGGCCCCTCGGCGACCGGCCAGGTCATGTCGATCGTGTGCGCGCGGAAGACGTCGCTGGAGACGTGGCGCAGGGTCTCGAGCTCGTGGTTGCGCAGGATCGGCTGATCCATCACCAGCTGATGGGCGTGCTCGGGCGTCTCGTCGAGCAGGTTGAGCTCCGAGCCGACGCCGGTGCCGAGCGACATGACGATCGACTCGCGGATCGGGTCGATCGGCGGGTTGGTGACCTGCGCGAACAGCTGCTTGAAGTAGGAGAACAGCGGCGGGCGGTTGTCGGAGAGCACCGCGAGCGCGGCGTCGTTGCCCATCGAGCCGAGCGGCTCCTCGCCCGCGCGAGCCATGGGCGTGATCAGGACCCGCAGATCCTCCTGCGAGTAGCCGAAGGCGAGCTGGCGCAGGCGCGTCGGCAGGACGCCCGTCATCGTGACGTGCGCAGTCTCGAGATCGCTGAAATGCACGCAGTTGCGCTCGAACCACTCGGCGTACGGCGCCTGCGTCGCGACCTCGCGCTTGACCTCCTCGTCCTCGACGATCCGGCCCTGCTCGAGGTCGACGAGGAAGATCTTGCCCGGCTGCAGGCGGCCCAGGCGCTTGACGTTCTCGGGGCGGATGCCGAGCATGCCGGCCTCCGAGCCCAGGACGACGAGGCCGTCCTTGGTCTCGACCCAGCGGCCGGGCCGCAGGCCGTTGCGGTCCAGGGTCGCGCCGACGACGCGCCCGTTCGTGAAGCAGACCGCGGCGGGGCCGTCCCACGGCTCCATCAGGCAGGAGTGGAAGGCGTAGAAGCCCTTGAGCTCGTCGGAGAGGTCCTCGCGGTCCTTGTAGGCCTCGGGGATCATCATCATCGCCGCGTGCGGCAGCGAGCGGCCGGCGAGCATCAGCAGCTCGAGCACGTTGTCGAACGTCGCCGAGTCCGAGCCGCCAGGGCGCACGATCGGCATGACCTTCTGCAGGTCGCGCGCCGAAGAGCTCGCTGGCCAGCGAGCTCTCGCGGGCGCGCATCCAGTTGACGTTGCCCATCAGCGTGTTGATCTCGCCGTTGTGGGCGATCACGCGGAACGGATGGGCGAGCTCCCAGCTCGGGAACGTGTTCGTCGAGAAGCGCGAGTGCACGAGCGCCAGCGCGCTGGTGAAGCGCTCGTCCTGCAGGTCCGGATAGAAGCCGGTCACCTGCCGCGAGATCAGCATGCCCTTGTACACGCAGGTCCGCGACGAGAAGCTCGGTGCATAGAAGTCCGGCCCGGCGGCCAGCTCGACGATGCGCCGGATCACGTACAGCTTGCGCTCGAAGGCGTCCTGGTCGGTCGACCAGGGCCCGCCCTCCCCGGCGCCGATCAGCAGCTGGCGGATGTGCGGGCGCGAGCGGTTGGCGGTGTCGCCGACGTGCGCCTCGTCGATCGGCACGTCGCGCCAGCCGAGCACCCGCTGGCCCTCGACGCGCACGTTGAGCTCGAGCAGCTCCTCGACCTTGCGGCGCAGCGCCGGGTCGCGCGGCAGGAAGCAGACGCCGACGCCGTAGGCGCCGGGCGCGGGCAGCTCGAACGGGCAGACCGCCCGCAGGAACGCGTCGGGGATCTGCACGAGGATCCCGGCGCCGTCGCCGGTCTTGACGTCGGCGCCCTCGGCCCCGCGGTGCTCGAGGTTGTCGAGCGCCTCGAGCGCCCGGATGACGACGTCGTGGGAGGGCTCGTTGTCCAGCCGCGCGACCATCGCGACGCCGCAGGCGTCGTGCTCGAACCTAGGGTCGTACAGACCGTCTGCCTGTGGCGGCTTGATCATCGTCATGGAAAGGTCCCGTGGGCGGCGCTGTTTCAGGGAGCCCCGTGAGGCGAGGCGAGATTTTACCCAGGCCGGGCCGCGGTGGAAGGTCCGGCCCGCGGATGCCGGCCACGCTGGGGCCGGCGATGGCCCGGCCTGGGGGCGCTCAGGAGCGCGCGCGGCGCTTCGCCGGCGCCTTGGCGGCGGGCTTGCCGGCGGCCGCGGGCTTCTTCGCCGGGGCCCTGCGGACTTTCGGCTTCGCGGCGGGGGCGGGGGATTTCTCGCGCGCGGCGTCGAGACTGGCCTTCAGGGCGCTCATGAGGTCCGGCACCGGGCTCGCCGCGGTCTCGACCGCCGCGGGAACCTCGATCTGCTCGCCCTGCGCCTTGCGCTCGATGAGGTCCAGGATGCGCTCGCGGTACTCGTCCTTGTAGCGCGTCGGGTCGAATTCGGCCGCCAGCGAGCCGATCAGCTGCTTGGCGATGTCGAGTTCGCGCTTGACGGGCTCCACCTCGGCGGCGGCCTCGAGCTCCTCGATCTTCGCGGGGTCGACGACCTCGTCGGCGTACAGCAGCGTCGACATCTCCAGCACCGGGCCGGTCGGGCGCAGCGCGACGACGTGCTCCTTGGTGCGCAGCACGATCCGGGCGATGCCGACGCGGCCGGTCTCGGCCATCGCGTCGAGCAGCAGCCGGTAGGGCTTTGCGCCACCCTCGGCCGGCGCGACGTAGTAGGGCGCGTCGTAGAGGATCGGGTCGATCTCCGAGACGTCGACGAAGTCCTCGATCTCGATCGTGCGCGAGCGCTTGGGATCGAGTGACTCGAGCTCCTCCGGGGTGATCACGACGTAGCGGTCCGGGGTGAGCTCATAGCCCTTGACGAGGCGCTCGTAGGGCACCTCCTCTCCGGTGCGCGCGTTGACGCGCCGCTGCTGGATCCGCGAGTGGTCCTCGCCATCGAGCTGGTTGAAGCGAACCGTCCTGCGCTGGACGGCGGGGTACAGCTTGATGGGGATCGTCACGAGGCCGAACGTGAGCGTCCCGCTCCAGAGCGCGCGAGCCATGGGAACAGGATGCCCCATCGGCGCCCTGCTCGAACAGGGCGCAAGACTTGTTGCCTGCGGGCGGTCAGCGTTGGGGGCCGGAGACGTCCGGGCCGTCGGCCTCGCGGCGGATGCGGCGGCTGATCGGGAGCCCGAACCACAGGACGCCGAGCACGAGCGCCGTGCCGCCCGCGACGATCCACGCCGCGGTGCTCGAGTAGATGAACGCCGTGACCAGCGTGATCGCCGCGGCCATCGCCACCGCGAGCCCCACGATCCCCGCGATCACGAGCCGGTTGCTCACGGCGATGATGTACGGGCGCTGGCCGTGGCGGAACAGCAGGCGATGCAGTGCCGCAGAGGCGACGAAGCAGGCCGCCGAGGTGGCCGCCGACAGCAGCGCGGCGAAGTACAGCGCCTTCTCGGTGCCGGTCAGCTCGCCGAAGCGCGCCTGGAAGGGGAGTGCGAGCAGGAAGGCGAACAGAACCTGTACGCCCGGCATCGCGACCCGTACCTCGTTCAGGAGTTCGAGCAGCTGGCGCTGCGAGCGCTGCAGCTCCGTCTCGGCGTGGGCGTCATCGGGCATCGCGCCCGCATCATCCCCCACCGGGGCGCGGCGCGCATGACCCTGCTGCGACGGGCGTGGGCGGCGCTGCGCGCGTGGTGGACGGCGCACGTCGCCCCGACCCCGGCCTGGCGGGCGGCCGCGCGCTTCGAGTCCGACACGATGACGGACAGCGCCGCGACGCTCAGCTACTACGCGATGTTGTCGCTGTTCCCCGGGCTGCTGCTGGCGCTTACGATCATGGGCCTGGTCGGCGGGGACCATCTCGTGTCGCAGATCGTCGACTTCGCGCGCCGGCGCGGCGCCGACAGCGCGACCGCGCAGGTCGTCGAGACGATCGCTCGCACCGCGACGCGCACGTCCTCGGGCGCGCTCACGATCGCCCTGCTGATCTCGCTGATCGTGCTGCTCAACAGCGCCTCGGGCATCTTCAACGCCGCGGGACGGGCGGTGAACAAGGCCCACGACGTCGACGAGGACCGCGGATTCGTGCACCGGCGGATCGTCGTGGTGCTGCTCACGATCCTCGTGATCATCCTGTTCCTCGCCTCGATGGTCGCGATCTTCGTCGGCGGGAGCCTGGCCGCGGACATCTTCGACCGGATCGGGCTGGGCGACGAGGCGACCTCGGTCTGGAGCATCGTGCGCTGGCCGGTCGCCCTGGGCTGCGCGCTGGCGGGCGTCGCGATCGTGCTGCGCTACGCACCCGCCGCGGCGGCGCAGCGCCGGCGCCTGATCACCTCCGGGTCGCTGGTGACGATCGTCCTGTGGGTGGTCGGGTCGGCCGGCTTCGCGGTCTACGTGAGCAACTTCTCGCGCTACGGCGCGCTCTACGGCGTCTTCTCGACCGCCGTCGTCCTGCTCATCTGGCTCTACCTCATGGCGATCGCATTCCTTTACGGCGCCGAGCTCGACGGCGAGCTGCGGCGCCGGCGTGCCGCCCGCGAGGAGGAGCGGGGACCGAGCTAGAAGAGCGCGCCCTGGGCGCTCTCGGGCGCCGCCGATGCGCCACCGGGTGCAGGGCGCGAGGTCAGCTCGTCGGGCTGCGGGCACAGGCCGCCGCGACCCGGGCAGGTGGCGCACAGGCCCGCCCACGGCTCGCGTGAGGGCGGGAACTGCCCGGCGAGCAGCGGGCCGGCGTCGGCGTCGAGCTGCGCCTGCAGCCGCGGGAGGTCCGCGGCGGTGAACCTCGCCTGCACCGGCGCGTGCGGACGCTCGAGGTACAGGTGGACGACGTCGACGGCGGGAACGCCGGAGCGCAGGACCGCGAGCGCGTAGACCGCGCGCTGGATCGCGTAGTCACGGGCGACCTTCGCCTCGAGGTCGTCGTCCGGCCCGACCCGGTCCGTCTTGTAGTCGATGACGAGCGCGCCGCCGTCCGGCTCGCCGAGCACGAGCAGGTCGATGACGCCGTTCAGCAGCGGGCCGTCCGGCTGCCCGGGGTCGAGCGGGAGAGCGAAGACGACCTCGCGGCGCACGTCGCCGGCCTGCGCGGCGCGCTCACGCAGCGGACCGTCCAGGAAGCCGCCGACGAGCGCCAGCTGGTCGGCGACGGCCTCGTCGTCGAGTGCGGCGTCGAGTCCGGCGGCGGTCGCCCGGACACCGCCGGCGTCGGGCGGCGGTGCGCCGGCGCGCAGGTCGGCGTGCTCGAGCACGGCGTGCGCGATCGAGCCGCGCAGCAGCGCGTCGCGCCCGCCGGCGCGCGGCAGGACGTCGGCGAGGTCGCGGTCGTCGCGGTCGGGGAGCCGCAGCCCGCGCCGCAGGTACCAGGCGTACGCGCAGCGCTGGTACTCCGCGAGCGAGGAGTAGCTGAGGGTGTCGGGCGTGGCGAGCGCGCGAGCGGCGACGGCCGGATGCGGCGCGGGCTCAGGCGCCGGCTCGGGCACGGGCGGGGCGGGCGCCGGCTCGGGCGCAGGCGCCGGCTCGTCGTCGCCGGGCACCGGCTCCGGCGGAGCGCTGACCACGACGCGCACGTCGGCGCCCCAGTCCCCGCGGCTGACGCGCATCACCGCCTCGCTCTCGCCGGGCGTCACGGTGGGCGCGCCGCCCGCGAACAGCCCCGGGCCCATCCACGCCAGCGCCGGGCCGCGATGACCGCCGTTCGCCCAGCCCTTGGAGGGCTGGAAGGTCCCGCTCAGGATCAGCCGCTCCCCGGCGCGCGTCACGGCGACGTGCATCACGCGGCGCTCCTCGGCCTCCTCGTCGCGCTTGCGCTCGGCGTCGAGCTCCGGGTAGTCGAATGCCGGGACGGCGTCGCCGTCGAGGCCGATCAGCCGCATCCCCACCTGCTCGCCGCGCACGATCACGTTCGGGCTCGTCGAACGCCCGCTGCGACCGAGGTCGGCGAGCACGACGACGGGGAACTCGAGGCCCTTGGCCCCGTGGATGGTCATGATCCGCACCGCCTCGTCCTCGCCGAGGTCGATCGGCGCGTCGGGTGTCGGCGCCTCGGCCTCGAGCTCCGCCGCGGCATGGTCGACGAACGCGCGCAGGTCGCGACCGCTGCGCGCCTCGAAGGCGTCCGCCAGGCGCACGAGCTTGCGCACGTTGGCCAGCCGGCGCCGTCCGCCGGGGCCCGCGAGCGCGACGAGATCGGCGCCGGTCGCGCGCAGCGCGCGCTCGAGCAGCTCCGCCGGGCCGGCCCAGGCGGCGGCCGCGCGCTCGGCGCGCAGCAGCGCGACCTGCGTCTCGATCCGCGCCGTCACGGCCGGCTCCAGGCGCGCGAGGGCGCCGTCGCGATCCCCGTCCGCGCAGGCGCAGACGACCTCCCACAGCCGCACGTCGCGGCGGCGGCGCTCAGCCGCCAGGAGCGCGAGCGCGCTCGCGTCCAGCATCGTCGGCGGTGCGGCGAGCGTGCCGAGCAGCGCCTCCTCGTCGCGCGGGTTGACGAGCACGCGCAGGTGCGCCAGCAGGTCCTGCACCTCGCGCCGCGTCCACCACCCGCGGCCCTGGGTCGCGACCGCCGGCACCCCGGCGCGCTCGAACGCGCGCTCGTAGATGGGCATCGTCGTGCCGGCCCGCAGCAGGACGACGATGTCGCGCGGCGCGTGGCCCTCTGCCCGCGTCAGCGCCGCCACGCGCTCGGCCACGAGCCGTGCCTCGGCGAGCAGGCGCGGCCGCGCAGGCGGCATGCCGGCGGCGAGCGCCGCCACACGCGGGTCCTCGTCCGCCAGCGCGTCCCAGCCCTCCGCGTCGGTCAGCAGCAGCTCGACGGCCGGGTCGCCGGCGGGCTCGCGCTGCAGACCGGCCTCGAGGGGCTGGTAGCCGGCGTGCGCCTCGCCGAACGCCGCGTTGATCAGCTCGAGGATCTCCGGCCGCGAGCGGAAGTTCGCCGCCAGCGGCTGCGCGCGGCCCTGGGAGCCGCGCGCCTCCCAGCGCAGATCGAAGCCGCCGACGTCGGCGTGCCGGAAGGCGTAGATCGACTGCAGCCGGTCGCCGACCGCGAACTCGTGCTCCTGGCCGAGCGCGGCGAGCAGCGCGAGCTGCAGCCCGTTCGTGTCCTGGAACTCGTCGACCATCACCCGCTGCAGGCGCTCCCGGTAGGCGGCGGCGATCTCCGGCCGTTCGACCAGGAGGTCGCGCGCGCCGATCCCGAGGTCGGCGTAGTCGAGCCCGCGGCGCGCCCGCTTGGCGGCGGCGAACGCGTCGCCGTAGGCGCCGAGCAGGAGGTCGAGACCGATCAGCGCCGGGCGGGCGCGCTGGTCGCGGCAGGCACGCGCGAACCGCTCGTGGGCCTCGCGGTAGACGTCCGCCTCGCACGAGGCGAGCCCGGGGACGCCCTGGTGCGCGCCGCAGTCCAGCTCCGCGAGCGCGTCCTCCCCGGGCGGCGTCTGCGGCGCGCCGCCGCCCAGCAGCTCGGCGCAGCGTGCGACGGCGGCGCGGGCCTGGCGGAGCGGCTTCGGCGTCCCGGAGGCCAGCTCGGGTCCCAGCCGGGAGGCCGCCTGGAGCAGCGCCTGCGCGGCGGCATCGAGGTCCGGCGGCTCGGGGATCGGCAGGGCCGGCGCCGTCATCCCCGCGCTGCGCCGCTCGTCGTACAGGCCGGTGACGATCTCGCGCAGGCCGTCGTAGCTGTAGGCGCTGATCAGCTGCTCGGCCTCCGAGCGCGGCAGCTGCGGCGGCGGGGCGCCGAGCAGCTGCGCGAGCGCGGCGTCCCAGGCCTCCTCGCGCAGGCCGCGCAGCTCGCTCTCGTCGAGCACCACAGCGGCGGGATCGATGCCCGCGACGACGGCGTGCGCCGCCAGCACGCGGGCGCAGAACCCGTCGATCGTCGAGATCCAGGCGCCCTCCATCGCGCGTGCGTGCTCGGTGCACGCCAGCTCCATGAAGCGCTCGCGGACGCGGCGGCGCAGCTCCCCGGCGGCGCGGCGCGTGAACGTGATCGCGAGGATCGAGCGCGGGTCGAGCCCGTCGTCGACGACGTAGCGCACGAAGCGCTCGACGAGGATCGTCGTCTTGCCGGAGCCGGCGTTCGCGGCCACCATCAGCGGTCCGTCGCGCTGCAGCACCGCGGCGGACTGCTCGGGCGTGAGCGCGCGCCCCTTCGCGCCGAGCGGGACGCCGTCGCGTTCGAGCAGGCGTGCGATCCGGGCAGCTCACGCCTCGGGGCACCGGCAGATCGACGGGTGGCTGCAGCCGCCGCGGAACGCGCATGTCTGCGGCCGCGGCTCGAGCCGCCCGGCGAGCAGCTCCTCGATCGCCCTGGTGGCGCTCGCGCGCACCGTCGCGAGCACGGCGTCGGCCTCGCCCTGGGTGACGCGGTCGGTCGAGACGATGTCCGTCCGGCCGGGGTCGGCGTCCTCGAGCAGGAACCCCCGCGCGCGCTGGTCCTTGCGCGCGCCGATCGGCTGGTAGAGCGCGCCGACCGCCCGCGTGCCCTCGAGCAGCTGCGGGAGCGCGAGCGCGTACAGGCCCGCCTGCAGCGCGCGCTCGTCCTCCCACTTCCTGGAGGGGTGACTGCCTGAAGGGCCCTTGTAGTCGACGACGATCGCCTCGTCGCCATGGACGTCGACGCGGTCGATGCGCCCGCTCAGGCGCAGACCGGGAGCGATCTCGACGGGGTCGCGGTCGTCGTACGGCGTGCCGAAGGAGAGCTCGAGCGCGACGGGCTCGAACGTCGTCCCGCTGCCGGCCGCGAAGCGCAGATAGCGCAGCAGGTCGACCTCCAGCCGCCGCACGGCCGCGTCGTGCTGCTGCTCGGCGGAGCCCAGGCGCCGCTTCCGCGCGCCCACGGCGAGCGCCTCGACGGCGAGTTGCTCGGCCTGCTCCAGATTCTGCGGCGTGACGCGGCCGCCGAGGCCGCGCAGCACCTGCTCGAGGACGTCGTGGTAGAGGCTCCCGCGCAGCATCGCCGTCGGGTCGGGCTCGATCGCATTCGGGTGCAGTTGCTGCTCGATGAACCACTTGACCGGGCACCCGATCCACTGCTCGATCGCGCGGCCCGGCCAGGCCGGACGGGCGGCGAGGTCGGCGAGGACGTCCGCGTCGGTCAGCGAGCCCGGCCCGCCGGCCGGCGCGGGCTGCGGCAGCGCGGCGGCCGCGGCCAGCGCACGCTGCCGCGCGCTGACCGTGTCGCCGGCCCCCCAGGCGAGCTCGCCCAGGCGCCGCGTGCGCAGCGGGGCACCGGCGGCGAAGCATTCGAGCACGTCGTCGACGAACAGCGAGCGCACGCGCGGGTCGGCGTCGTCGTCACCGGTGTGCCAGGCGAGCGCCAGGCGAAGCGTCGGCCGCGAGATCGCCGAGTAGAGCAGCCAGCGCTCCGCATCGAGCGGGTCCTCCCGGAGGCGCAGGCGGATGCCGCCGGCCGCAGCGAGCGCGAGCCGCTCGGCGTCCCCGAGGAACGGATCGGGCGCAGCGCCGGCGGGGAACACCCCCTCCTGCAGGCGCGCCAGCACGAGGACACGCACGCGCCGGGCGCGCAGGCGCAGCGGATCGGCGATCGTGACCGCGCCCGGATGCGGCGCGTCGCCGACGAAGACCTCCTCGGCGGCGAGCAGGTCCGCCAGCTCGGCGGGCTCGGGGCCGAGCGCCGCATCGGCCTCCGCCAGCGCCGCCAGCTCGCGCAGCGTGGCGCGGATCGCGCGCAGCGCGTGCGCGTCGGTCTGCGGCGCACCGTCGAGCAGCGCCCCGCGGTGCTCCCACGGCGCCGCGAGCAGCCTGCGGGCCTCGGTCGTGAGGCGCTCGCTGAGGGCGGGCACGCCACGCGCGGCGGCCGCGCCGACGCGCTCCAGCGCCGTCCAGCGGAAGCCGGCGAGCTCCTCCCAGGCGTCGTGGGCGGCCGCGGCGTCACGGATCCCCGCGCGCCGCACGCGCTCCTCCAGCGTGTCGGCGAGATCCGGCTCGTGCAACACGCCGGGCGCGCGCAGCCAGCCGAGCAGGTCCTCGGCGGTCCCATCGGGCAGCGCTGCGCGCAGCAGCGCGATCAGCGCGTGCCCGAGGCTCGTGTGGCCGAGCGGGATGCGGCGCTCGAGCGCGATCGGGATGCCCGCGTCGGCGAAGACGCGCTCGATCAGCGGCGCGACGTGCCCGGGATTGCGGATGGCGACCGCGATGTCGCCCGGGGCGATGCCGTCCTCCATCGCGCGCGCGACCTGCTCGGCGACGAGCTCCAGCTCGGCGCGCTCGCCGCCCCCCTCCAGCAGCACGAGTGCCGCGCGCGGGTCGGCGCGCTGCGGGGCGGGCGTGAACAGGCCGCGCTCGAGCGCGTGCAGCGCGGCGCGCGCCTGCGGCTCGTAGTGCTCGGCGCGCTCCGGCAGCCGGATCCACTCGTCCTGGAGCTCGCCGAGCACGCCGAGCGTTTCGGCGCGCGTGCGGTAGATGTCCTCGCGCCCGTCCTCGTAGGGCAGCGAGACGACGATCTCGGCGCCGGTCGCGGCGAGGGTCGCGACGGCGTCGAGCTCGACGCGCGTGAGGTCGTCGAAGCCGTAGAGGAGCACCGGCGTGCCGCCCCACAGCTGCGGCTCCAGCCGCAGGGCGTCGTGCGCGGCATAGGCGTGGGTCGCCGGGTCGCTGCGCCCCAGGTGCCCTAGACGGTCGCGGTAGGCGGCGTGCAACGCGGCGAGCTCGTCGGCGAACACGGCGCGCCGGGGCTCCGCGGCGCCCCAGGCGCGCATCGCGTTGATCACGAGCCCGGTGCCCAGGCGCTGCTCGGCGAACTCGTCGAACAGGCCGACGAGCGCCGGGGCGAACCCGGCGGTTCCCGCGGCGCGTGCGAGGGCGACCAGCGGCGTCTGCGCGACGGCGGCCGCCGCGACGCGACGGCGGCCGAGCGTCCCGAGTGGCGGGCGGCCCGCGCGTGCGAGCGCCGCGATCTGGGCGGTCAGCCGCGCGAACGTGGCGACCTGCGCCCCGAAGACCACGCCGGCGGCGGCGACCTCGCGGCGGTAGGCCTCGACGTCGGCGAACGTCGGGACCACGAGCAGCGGCGAGGCGCCGTCGCCGGCGAGCTCGCGCACGCGCTCGAGGACCACGCCGGCCTTCTCGGCGTTCGCCGGGCCGGTGACGAGCGTCAGCGCCATCGGCCCGCGGCACCCTGTTCGATCGACCCCGCGCGCGTCACCGATGAAGGGTCGCGCACCGCGCGGCGGATCTGACGCGAGCGATCAGCGTGCTCAGGCGGCTGCGGCGCCGTCGGCGGGCACGGCCTCGGCACCGGCCGTCGTCGCGACCGCGGCCTCCGCCTCGTCGGGCTCCGGCGCCTTGGCGCCCTCCTTGGCCCAGGCCTCGTCGAACTCGACGCGCCACTTGCCCTCGGGCGACTGCTCGAGGGCGAGCTTCGCGCGGAACGAGCGCCCGCTGCGGCCCTTGAAGCCGGTGACCTGCTTGGCCGTCACGCCGGTCGCGATCAGCTCGCGGGCGATCGCCGGCGGCAGCTGCTTGCCCGCCTTGGACTTCCAGATCACGAAGCCGCAGCCCGGATCCTCGCGCGACCAGCACGAGTAGCCCTTGCGATTCTCGATGATGTCGTGCCCGCAGACAGGGCACGGACCCAGGTTCGCCCGCGGGATGCGGACGTCCTTGAGCTTGGCATCGAGCTCGCCGACCGTCGCGCCCGCGAACTCGGCGATGTCCGCCATGAACCGCTTGCGCGTCTCGGTTCCCTGCTCGATCTCCTCGAGACGCTTCTCCCACTCGCCGGTGAGTGCCGGCTCGGTGAGCGGGTGGCCGTCGAGCAGCCGGATGACGTTCATGCCCTTCTCGGTCGGGACGAGCGCGCGGCCGTCACGCTCGACGTAGCCGACGTCGATCAGGCGCTCGATGATCGCCGCACGCGTCGCAGGCGTGCCGATGCCCGATTCGCTCATCGCCTCGCGCAGCTCGTCGTCGTCGACGAGCTTGCCGGCCGTCTCCATGGCACCGAGCAGCGAGGCGTCGGAGAAGCGCCGCGGCGGCTTGGTCTCCTTCTCGAGGCTCTCGACGTGCGTCGTCTGCGGGCGCTCGCCCTTGTCGAGCTTGGGCAGCTGCTGATCGCGGCCCTCGTCCTCCTCGCTGACCGAGCCCTCGCCCTCGGGCAGCTCGCCGTATACGCCGCGCCAGCCCGGCACGATCAGGACCTTCCCGCGCGTGCGGAAGACATGGCCCGAGACCGTCGTCTCGACGCGCGTGTTCTCGAACTCGGCGTCGGGGTGGAAGATGGCGAGGAAGCGGCGCGCGACCATGTCGTAGATGCGCCGGTCATCGTCGTTCATCTTCTCGAGCCGGTGCTCGGCGTTCGTCGGGATGATCGCGTGGTGGTCGCCGACCTTCTCGTTGTTGACCACACGCGCGAGCGGCAGGACGTCGAGGCCCGTCACGTAGGCGGCGGCCTGCGCGTAGTCGGGGCGGCGGCCGACGAGCCCGGCCGTCGGCTTGATCTCGGCCACCATGTCGCTGGTCAGGTACTTCGAGCTCGTGCGCGGGTAGGTCAGCGCCTTGTGCTCCTCGTAGCAGCGTTGCGCCGCGGCGAGCGTGCGGCGCGCGGAGAAGCCGTAGCGCGTGTTCGCGTCGCGCTGGAGCGAGGTCAGGTCATAGAGCAGCGGCGCCTTCTCGGTCCGCTTGGTCTTCTCGAGCTTCGTGATCTCGCCCTGCTGCCCGCGCACCGCCGCGACGATCTGCTCGGCCGCGTCGGCGGCGCTCAGGCGCGGCTGGGCGCCCAGGTGGTAACGGCCCTCGTAGCGACGCCCGTCGTCGGTCGCGAACTTCGCGTCGACGAGCCAGTACTTCTCGGGGACGAAGGCGCGGATCTCCTCCTCGCGGCGCGTGAGGATCGCGAGCGTCGGCGTCTGCACGCGCCCGAGCGAGACGGCGCCGTCGAACGACGAGCGCAGCCGGATCGTCGCTGCGCGGGTGGCGTTCATCCCGACGATCCAGTCGGCCTCCGAGCGCGAACGGGCCGCCTGCTCGAGCAGCGCCTTGTCCTCGGACGGCAGCAGGCTGGCGAGCGCGTCGCGCATCGCCGACTCGGTCATCGATGACAGCCACAGCCGGCGGACGGGCTTGCTCGCGCCGGCCTTCTCGTACAGGTAGGCGAAGATCAGCTCGCCCTCGCGGCCGGCGTCGCAGGCGTTCACGACCACGTCGACGTCGTCGTCGCGCAGCAGCCGCCGCACGACCGTCATCTGCTTCTGCGAACGCTCGTCGCGCACGATCAGCTTGAACTTCGAGGGCACGATCGGCAGGTCGGCCATCCGCCACTTCTTGAACTTCTCGTCGTACTCGTCGGGCTCGGCGAGCTGGACCAGGTGCCCGACGGCCCAGGTGATGATGTGGTCTGGCCCCTCGAGCCAGCGCACGGTCTTCTCCCCCGTGCCCGTGTGCTTCTGGAACGGGCCGGGCAGCACCCGCGCGAGGTCCTGGCCCACGGATGGCTTCTCGGCGATGATGAGTGTCTTGGACATTCGCGGCGCAGCGTAGCGCCCGCCGCACCGACCGCAACGGAGCGGCGGCGAATCCGTGACCACTCCGGCGCAGGGACGTGACAGGGCGGCGTCGAAGCACCACAGAACGGAATACTCTCCGGATTCCAGGGGGAAACCGGCCATCACCAGCTCGCTCCATACGCGCGCGAAGGAACGGACGCCCGCGCCGCGCGGGGCCGTGTCCGCGGGCGCCCACGGCCGCAGGACGAGCCCCCCTGTGGACCGCCGCGACAGGGTGCTCCGCCGCGCACTGCCGATCGCCGTGCTGGCGCTCGCCGCCTTCATCGTGGGGGCGGTCGTCGGGGCCGGGGGCTCGGACGCCGGCCGCGCCGCGGTCACGTCGTACGCCAAGGCCTGGTCCAGCGGCGACTGGGCGACGATGCACTCCGAGCTCACCGCGGACGCCCAGAAGCGCATCGCGCTGCTCCCGTTCGCCGACGCCAACCGCACGGCGCTCGCGACCGCGACCGCGTCCGAGACCTCCGTGCGGACCGGCCGGCCCGCCAAGGACGGCGACCACGCCTGGCGCGTCCCGGTGACAGTCAGCACGCGTGCGTTCGGCACGATCAAGGGCTCGGTGGTCGTTCCCGTGAAGCAGGACGGCGACGCGGTGAAGGTCGACTGGGTCCCGCGGCTCGTCTTCCCGGGGTTGCGCGACGGCCAGCGCCTCACGCGGACCACCACGATGCCCGCGCGCGGCGCCATCCTGGCGCGCGACGGCTCCCCGCTCGCGCAGGGCCCGGGGCGCACCTCGACGATCCCCGACGTGGCCGCGCAGGTCGTCGGCACGCTTGGGGCGATCCCGTCGGCGCGGGCGCAGGAGCTGGCCGCCCTCGGCGTGCCGCCCGACGCGAAGGTCGGCATCAGCGGCCTGGAGCGCATCTTCGACCCGCAGCTCGGCGGGGTCCCGGCCGGCGTGCTGAAGGCCGGCCCGACGGTGCTCGGGCGCAGCGCCGGGCGCCCCGGCAGCAACGTGCGCACGACGATCGATCCGGCGCTCGAGCGGGTCACCGCGGCGTCGCTCGGCGGGCGCTACGGCGGCGCGGTCGCGCTCAACCCGCGCAGCGGTGAGATCTACGCCTTCGCGGGCGTCCCGTTCTCGATCCTCCAGCCGCCCGGATCGACGTTCAAGATGGTCACCACGGCGGGCGCGCTCGACGCCGGGATCACGAAACCGGGCGACACGTACCCCTACGCGTCCAGCGCTGTCCTCTCCGGCGTCCCGCTCGCGAACGCCGGCGGTGAGGTCTGCGGCGGGACGCTCGCGAACGCCTTCGCCGTCTCGTGCAACTCGGTCTTCGCGCCGATCGGGGCCAAGCTCGGAGCCGCGGCCCTGGTGCGGACCGCCGAGCGCTTCGGCTTCAACCAGCCCTCGTCGATCCCGGGCGTCGCCGAGAGCACGATCCCGCCGGCCGATCAGATCGGCGACGACCTGGCGGTCGGCTCGTCGGCGATCGGCCAGGGTCGCGTGCAGGCGACGACGCTCGAGATGGCGCAGGTGGCTTCGACGATCGCCAACGGCGGGCGCCTCCCGCGCCTGACCCTGAGCCTCGCCGAGGCGCGCCGGCTCGATCGCCGCGGCGCCCGCTTCGGGGCGCGCGCCATCAAGCCGCAGACCGCGCGCGAGATGCGCGACCTGATGCTCGGCGTCGTGCGCTACGGCACCGGAACGGCCGCGCAGATCCCGGGGGTGCCCGTCGCGGGCAAGACCGGCACCGCCGAGCTCAAGTCACGCCAGCCCGGGGACACGAGCAGCAACCCGCAGGACACCGACGCCTGGTTCGCCGCGTTCGCGCCCGCCCAGAAGGGGCGCAGAGCGCGGATCGCGGTCGGCGTCATGCTCGTCAGCGCGGGCGCCGGCGGCGACACTGCGGCCCCGGTCGCCCACGACATCCTCGCCGCCGCGCTGCAGCGCCACTGAGGACCGCGGACCCGGCCCGAGGATCAGACGTCGAGGCGGACCGTGGAGATCTTGCCCGGCTGCCCGGTCATGCTGAACGCGAGGTCGAGCGGGCGGAAGTCCAGCGCCTCGAGCGGGAGCTTGAAGAGCAGGAGCGCGCCGCCGGGTGGCGTGTTCGTCGAGACGGCGTTCAGCGACGGGTAGACCGACTTCACGATCGAGGGCCGGTAGGCGAAGGCGTTGACCGGCTGCAGCGCGATCGGCCGGAAGATGCGCCCGCGCGTGTCGACGATCTTGAACTGGTCGGCCGAACGCGCCGGCGTGCCGGACTTGTTCGTGATGCGCACCCAGACGGCGAACCAGATCTGCTTGGGATCAAGCCCGCGGGCGGCGGGCGGGATGCCGATGAGCAGCGCGCGGTCGCCCGTGTCGGCCGCGTTCAGCTGGCGCGAGAGCTGGACCTGGTACTGCATCGTCCCGAGCGTCACGTAGTTCGCCTCGGAGTCGCCGGCGGTGATCGTTTCCTGCTTGTTCCCGCAGGCGGCGAGCGCGAGGGCGGCGGCGGCGAGGGCGATGAGAAGAAGACGGCGCGTCACAGCGGCGGCATTCTAATGGTCGGTCGCGGGCTTGCGCGGCCCGCCTGCGATCGTCGCCCGGCGCCCGCGCGCGCGATCCTCCTCGAGGATCAGCCGCAGCCGTTTGAGCGCCTTCTTCCAGTTGCGCCGCAGCGAGCGCTTCTGACCCAGCGACTCGAGGAACCGGTCGGTGTGCAGCTGCGGCCGCGTCTCGACGGTGAGCTCGACGCGGGTCGAGCCCCCCGGGCCGTCACGCAGCTCGACGACGGTGAGCGTGCGGATCCGGTTGAACTTCCCCGCGCGGCCGGCGAAGACCAGCTGGCGCGGTGCCTCGGCCTCGACCAGCGTGTAGTCGCCCCAGGCGAAGCGCGCGAACGGCAGGTCCGCCTCGAAGCGGCCGCCGGCGCCGACGCCGTAGGTCTCCTCGCGGGTCATGTGCCAGTCCTTCAGGAAGTGATCCGTGAACTCCGGATGGTTCGCCACGTCGGCGAGGTAGTCGAATACGGCCGCGCGCGGACGGGCGACCGTCGCCTCGAGGGTGAAGGGCTGCATCGGCGCGCCGCAGTCTATCTGCGCGCTGCGGCGGGAGCCGGGCCGGCGGAGACGCTGCCGGGAACTACGCGGCGGCCGGCAGGTCGCGCCGGCGCACGCTCACGCCGTGCTCGATGTGGCGCACGATCTCGCTGCCTGCCGGCTCGCCCCGGTGCCCGCCGCGACACAGCGCGCACACCGGGCCGCCGCCGAAGTGGTGCACGCGCTCCCCGATCAGCGGATGGCGGCCGCAGTCGCTGCAGACGACGCCGCCGCCCGACCTGGCGCTGACACCCTTGCGAAGGAGCGCGCGCTCCAGGTCGGGTTCCGAGATTCCGAGCATGGGCCGCAGCATGGTGGTCCTCTTCGGCGTGATGCGGATGTGTCCTGCACAGCGCCCGGATTCGTGCAATTTCCGCAAAATGGCCCAATGCGCAATTGACGCGGGTCGTACAATTCGTCCTGAGCGATCGAGCCCTCCAGGCTCGGGAAGCGAGAAGATGATGAGGGAGAGCATGCCCATGGAGTCTCTGATCTCAGGCACCCTCGCCGGTATGGGGTCCTTCCGTTGCGAGCACTGCGGCTATGTCGTTTCGCTGGAGACCGGGGACGCCCTGCCGCCCTGCCCCGGGTGCGCCGGCGAGCGCTTCGTGCGCGCATCGCTGTTCTCAGGTCAGACGACACAGGAGCAGATCGCCGGCTCGGCGGCCCAGGCCGCCGAGCTCGATGAGCGTGCGGCGATCCTCGAAGCCGCCGCGCCGCAACTGGACGAGCCGGGTCAGTACCTCGTGTTCCGCGAGGGCGAGAGGGCGCGCGTCGTCCCGCTGGTGCGCGAGTGGACGCGCGTGGGCCGCAGCCTCGCGGCCGACGTGCGCTTCGACGATCCGACCGTCTCTCGCCGCCACGCGCTGATCGTCCGCCAGGCCGACGGCGTGCGGGTGCTCGACGACCGCAGCCTCAATGGGATCTTCGTCAACGGCGACCGCGTCGAGTGGCGCGTGCTCGCAGACGGTGACGAGATCGTCGTCGGACGCTACCGCCTGCACTTCGTCGATGTGGACCCCGAGCACGCCGGCACCGCCTTCGGCGGCACGTCCGGCACGGCGCTCCAGGCCCAGGGCTGACGCTCTTCGGGCCACACGGCCCGCGGAGGAGAGGGGAACGGGGAGCGTCCGGCCGAGGAACCGGGCGCTCTCCACAGCGAGGCGGCGCAGCTGATCACGCCGCCATCCCCTCCAGGCCCATCTAGACTCGCCCGCATGGCGCTGAAGATCGCGGTTCTCTCGCAGAAGGGTGGCACGGGCAAGACGACTGCGGTGCGCCACCTGACCGAGGCGTTTCGCCAGAGCGGGCTGCGGGTGCTCGCGATCGACCTGGACCCGCAGGGCAACCTGTCGGACTACTTCGACGTCGAGCCCGAGGCCGAGCCGACGATCGGCGACGTGCTCGGCGGCCGCGCGACGGCCGAGGAGGCGATCCACGACGACGTGATCCCGGCGAACCTGAGCCTCGCCGAGGCGGAGCTGACGCTGGCCGGCAAGATGGGCCGCGAGCTGACGCTGCGCCGCGCACTCGCCGGGGTCGACGACGGCTACGACGTGATCTTCATCGACTGCCCGCCGGCGCTCGGCCTGCTGACGGTCAACGCGCTCGTCGCCGCCGACCGCGCCCTGATCTCCAGCGAGGCGCAGTACTTCGCGCTCCAGGGCGTCGAGCAGGCGCTCGAGGTGATCGAGCTCGCGCGCGAGAGCCTCAACCCGGGCCTGGAGTGGCTGGGTGTCCTGTTCAACATCGCCGACATGCGCACGGTGCACTCGCGCGAGGCCTATGAGTCGCTCCAGGAGCACGTCGGCGACAAGCTGCTGGAGCATTCGGTGCGCCAGTCGATCGCCTACGCCGAGTCCGCCGAGCGCGCCGTGTCGATCTTCGAGCATCGCCCCGATCTTGGCGCCGACTATCTCCAGGTCGCCGAGGAGCTGCTGCGGCGCCTGGGGCTCGACGGCCCGCGCCGCAGGATCCGCGCGCTGATGGCCGCGGACGCCTGAACGCCCTTCCGAACGCCTGCAGAACTACAGAGCGCGGACGTCGGCGCCGGTGGGCTCGAACGGCGCGCGCAGCACCTGCGCCCAGTCGCCGGCCGCTGCGCGCAGCGCCTCGGCCACCCCGCCGGTCGCCTCGTAGCGCGTCCACACCAGGACGGTCGGGCCCGCGCCGGAGATCGTCGCGCCGATCGCGCCGAACTCGCGTGCGCGGCCCACGAGCTCGGCCGAGCGCGGGAACAGGTGCGCCCGGCGGTCCTGGTGCAGCCGGTCGGCGAGTCCACGCGCGACGAGGTCCAGATCGCCGATCGCCAGGCCGGCGATCAGCAGCGCGCCGTGCGCGACGTTGAAGACCGCCTCCGCCATCGGCACCTCGGCGGGAAGCGCGTCGCGCGCGAGCTTCGTTCGGCAGTGCTCGTGGGGCACGACGAGGACGGCTTCGAGGCCGTCGGGGACGTCGAACCGCACGGCCCCCCCGTCGGCACAGACGACGACCCCACCGTGCAAGGCGGCGGCGACGTTGTCGGGGTGGCCCTCGAGCTCGGTCGCCAGTGCCAGCACGTCGGCGTCGAGCTCGAACAGGTGGTCGGCGGCGACGAGCCCGGCGACGTATGCCGCGGCGCTCGTGCCCAGGCCGCCGGACATCGGGATGTCCGACGTGATGCGAAACGTGAAGCCGTCGGCGGGGTGCAGGCGCTCGAAGCCGCGCACCGCCAGGTTGCGCCGGTCGGTGGCGATCGGCAGCTCGGTCTCGACGGCGAAGGTGCCCGGCGTCTCGAGCACCTCGAGCTCCATGTGCAGCGAGAGCGCCGCGCAGAAGGTGTCGAAGCCGGGCCCGAGGTTCGCGGAGCTGGCGGGAACGCGGACGAGCCGGCGGCGCTGCACGATCGCGGCTACCCCAGCACCGCGCGTTCGACGGCGGCGATGTCCGGC
The DNA here is from genome assembly GCA_963809525.1 of uncultured Solirubrobacteraceae bacterium. Taxonomy (GTDB): domain Bacteria; phylum Actinomycetota; class Thermoleophilia; order Solirubrobacterales; family Solirubrobacteraceae; genus F1-60-MAGs163. The sequence continues at coordinate 670,259 of CAWEJY010000008.1, forward strand.
TCGCACGGCACGACGGAGCCCGACTGCTCGAGCGCGACCTGCGGATCCTTCAGGCCGTGGCCGGTCAGCACGCAGACGATCCGGTCCGCTCCCTCGGGCGCGCCGTGGACCAGCAGACCGGCGACCGAGGCGGCACTCGCGGGCTCGCAGAACACGCCCTCGCGTGCGGCCAGGAAGCGGTAGGCGTCGAGGATCTGCGCGTCGCTGACGGCGTCGACGCCGCCGCGCGAGTCGCGCATCGCCGTCATCGCCTCCTCCCAGCGCGCCGGGTTGCCGATGCGGATCGCGCTGGCGACGGTCTCGGGGTGCTCGACCCGTCGCCCGCTGACCAGTGGCGCGGCGCCCGCGGCCTGGAAGCCGTGCATCCGCGGTGCGGAGCCCATCTCCTGGAAGCCCTTCCAGTAGGCCGTGATGTTCCCGGCGTTGCCGACGGGGATGCTGAGCGCGTCGACCGGGCCGATCTCGTCGAGGATCTCGAACGCCGCGGTCTTCTGGCCCTCGAGGCGGAACGGGTTGACGGAGTTGACGAGCGCGATCGGGTGCTCGGCCGACAGCTCGCGCACGAGCTCGAGCGCCTGGTCGAAGTTGCCGCGCAGCGCGATCACGCGCGCGCCGTGCATCAGCGCCTGGGCGAGCTTGCCGGTCGCGATCTTGCCCTCGGGGACGATCACGGCGCCGGTGATCTGCGCCCGGGCGGCGTAGGCCGCCGCGCTCGCCGCGGTGTTGCCGGTCGAGGCGCAGATGACGGCGGTCGCGCCCTCGCGCACGGCGGCGGAGACCGCGCAGGTCATCCCGCGGTCCTTGAAGGACCCCGTCGGGTTGGCGCCCTCGATCTTCAGCCACACCTGCGCGCCGACGCGTTCGGAGAGCTGCGGCGCCGGCACCAGCGGCGTCGAGCCCTCCTGCAGGCTGACGACGGGATCGCCTTCGGCGAACGGGAGCCGGTCGCGGTAGCGCTCGATCAGTCCGGGCACGCGGTCGTCCTACGCGGTGAACTGCTCGTCGATGACGCGGATCGCACGCGGGCGGGCGCGGACGAAGTCCAGGCCGCCGATCAGCTCGCAGGCGGCGAAGAAGCGCGACTCGAGCAGCGGGTGGGTGACCATCACGAGTCGCGCGTTGTCCCCGAGGCCCTGCTGGACGACGGACTTGATCGAGGCGCCCTGCATGCCCAGCAGCTGCGCGATCTGCGCGAGGACGCCGGGGCGGTCGGCGACCTCCAGGTGCAGGTAGAAGGCGGACTCGACGTCCTGCTGGATCTCCAGGCGCTCGGTCGTCTCCGGCGTGGAGGCCGGCGGGATCATCGCGCTGATGACGTCGCCCAGGACGGCGCTGGCCGTCTGCGGGCCGCCGGCGCCCGGGCCGGAGAGCGTGATCTCGGTGATCGCCTGGGATTCGATCGTCACGGCGTTGAACGGGCCGTCGACGCTCGCCAGCGGGTGGGCGCCGTAGAGGAACGCCGGGTGCACGCGCACGGACAGCCGGCCCTCGCCGACGCGCTCGGCGGTGCCGAGCAGCTTCAGCCCCAGGCCCAGCTCGCGCGCGTAGGCCATGTCGTCGGCGGTGAGGTGCTCGATCCCCTCGCAGACGACGTCGTCGATGTGCACGGGCGTGTTGAACGCCAGGCGCGCGAGGATCGCCATCTTCGCGGCGGCGTCCCTGCCGTTGACGTCCTCGCTCGGGTCCGCCTCGGCGTAGCCGAGCGCCTGGGCCTCGGCGAGTGCGTCGGCGTAGGTGGCGCCCGTGGCGGCCATCTGGCTGAGGATGAAGTTCGTCGTCCCGTTGACGATGCCGTGGATGCGATCGACGTTCGCACCCGCAAGCGACTCGGACAGCACCCGGATCACCGGGACGACGCCGGCCACGGCGGCCTCGAAGCGCAGCTGCACGCCGTGCTCGCGCGCCGCCGCCCACAGCTCCTCGCCGTGATGGCTGAGCAGCTGCTTGTTCGCGGTGACGACGTGCTTGCCGGCCGCCATCGCCCGCAGCGCGTACTCGCGCGCCGGCTCGATGCCGCCCATCACCTCGACGACGAGGTCGCTGTCGGCGAGGATCTGCTCGAAGTCGCCCTCGCTGCGGCGCAGAACGCCGACGATCTCGGGGCGCATGCCCGTGATCTCGGCGACGCGGTCCGCGCGCTCGGCGACGAGCGTCTCGAACGCCGAGCCGACGGTGCCGCGGCCGAGCAGGCCGATCCGGAAGGGCGGTGCGTCAGACATCGCGGGCCATCAGATCCTCGTAGGTCTCGCGGCGCACGACCACGCGCGCATCCCCGCCGGAGACGAAGACGACGGGTGGCCGCAGGGCGCCGTTGTAGGTGTTGGCCATGGCATGACCGTACGCACCTGTCGCGGGCATCACGAGGATGTCCCCCGCGCGCGGGTCGTCGAGGTCGGCATCGCGGACGAGGATGTCGCCCGACTCGCAGTGCTTGCCGACGACGTGGCAGCGGGTGCCGCCGCCGAAGCGATCGGCGACCTGCGCGTCGTAGCGGGCGTCGTAGAGCATCGGGCGCAGGTTGTCGGACATCCCCCCGTCGACCGCGACGTAGGTGTCGACGTTGCGCTTGACCGACTGCACCTCGTAGAGCGTGACGCAGGAGTTGGCGACCAGCGCCCGCCCGGGTTCGTCGATCACGCGCCGGCCGGGCCCGATGATCTCGTGCACGGCGTCGACCTTGGCGGCGACGTAGTCCTCGATCGACGGCGGGTCGTCGTGCGCGCGGTAGGCGACGCCGAGGCCGCCGCCGAGGTTGTAGGCCGGGAAGTCGCCGAGGCCCGTGAGCGCCGCGAGCGCCGTCCGGAACGGCGCGGTGTCCATGATCTGCGAGCCGATGTGGAAGTGCAGGCCGCCGACGTCGACCGCGTCGGAGGCGCGCGCCCGCTCGATCGCGGCCGGCGCGTGTGCGAGGTCGAAGCCGAACTTCGTGTTCGGGCCCCCGGTCGAGATCGCAGGGTGGGTCTCGGGGCTGACGCCGGGGGCGATCCGCAGGAAGATCCGCTGGCGGCGGCCCTCGGGGACGAGATCCTCGAGCAGGATGAGGTCGCGCATGTTGTCGACGACGATGTCGCCGACCCCGGCCTCGAGCGCGAGCTCCAGCTCGTCGCGGCGCTTGGCGTTGCCGTGGAAGTGGATGCGCGCCGGGTCAACGCCGCCGGCGAGCGCGAGCGCCAGCTCGCCGCCGGAGGCGACGTCGCAGCCGATCCCCTCCTCGAACAGCAGACGGTAGACAGCCGTGCAGGGGAAGGCCTTGGAGGCGAAGACGACCTCGAAATCGTCGGTGCGGGCGCGGAAGGCCTCGACGAACGCGCGGGCGCGGGCGCGGATGTCGTCCTCGGCGACGATGAACGTCGGCGTCCCGAACTCGCGCGCGAGCTCGACCGTGTCGCAGCCGCCGACCTCGAGGCGCCCACTCTCTTTGAGCCGGCTCCCGAGCGGGTAGACGTGCGAGAGCTGTTGCGCGGCGGCCATCGGCGGCGCATCATGCCACGCCGTGCGCACCGTCAACGTCGAGCCGCCCGCAGAGATCGGCGTGCGCGATGGCCTCGCCTACGCGCTCTTCCTGCCCGGCGACCCGCCGCGCGGCGGGGTCGTCGTGCTCCACGGCGCGGGGTCGGCGAAGGAGTCCCACTACGACTTCGCGCGCCGCTGCCGGACCTACGGGTTCGCGGCCGTCGCGTTCGACCAGCGCGGGCACGGGGCCAGCGACGGCGCGCTCGACGGGCGCGCAGTGGCGGACGTCGCCACGATGGCCGGCCTGCTGCCGCCGGGGCTGCCCCTGGCGCTGCGCGGCTCGAGCATGGGCGGCTACCTGGCGCTCGTCGCCGCCGATGCGGTCGGAGCGGACGCCGTCGTCGCGATCTGCCCGGCGAGCGCCGAGGGGCTGCGCCGCGGCCTGCGCGAGCGGCGCTTCACGTTCCGCGCCGCCGAGCCGGGCCTCGACGCGTTCCTGGCCGAGCACGACGAGCTCTCGGCCGCCGAGGCGCTGCGCAGCCCGTTGCTGCTGCTGCATGCGGAGGGCGATGAGCAGGTGCCGGTCGCCCATTCGCGCGAGCTGCACGAGCTCTGCCCGCGCAGCCGGCTGGTGGTCGTGCCGGGCGGGCACCATCGGTCGATTCAGCATGACGACGAGCTGCAGGACCTGAGTGTGCGGTTCGTGCGGAAGGCGTTCGGGGGACGGCGCTGAGGCCGTCGTCCGCCGTCGTGCCCCTGGTGCCGGCGCCGCCCCTCTGATGATGGTTGACGTCGGATGGCGAGGGAAACCATCATCGCCGGAGCCCGCCGCAGCCCCGCGGCGGGCCACCCCTGGGCGCCGGCGCCTGACTGGCCCCTCGCGCCGCGGTAAGCGCTCCGCAGCGCCGGAGGCGCGGGCGGACGATCGCCTACGCCGCGGCCGAGGCCGACGCCGCCCCAGCCGCCCGGTCCGGCAGCTCACCCCGCGGCAGCAGCACCGACCCGTGCCGGCGGCGGATCACCGCGAGCCACACGGCGCCCGCGATCATCATCGCGATGCTCTGCAGCTGAGGCAGCGTCAGTCCGAGCGCGGCGATGTCGTTGCGGCGCAGGAACTCGACGAGCAGCCGCTCGGTGCCCGCGCCGACGAGCCACAGCGCGAAGAGCGCGCCGGGGCGCACGCGGTCGCGCATGACCCACAGGCCCCAGGCGATCAGGCCCATCGCGAGCGTCTCGTAGATCGGCGTCGGGTGCACCGTCTCGCCGGGTGCGGTGGGAACGGTGCCGTGCGGGTAGCCCATCGCCCACGGCCCGTGCCAGGCCTTGCCGTAGTCGCCGTCGCCGGACAGCTGGCAGCCGATGCGCCCGATCGCGTTTCCCAGCGCCAGCGGCACGGCCGCCATGTCGAGCGTCGCGAGTCCGAGCCAGCCGCGCCAGCGCGCCCACAGGCAGACGACCAGCGCGCCGCCGATGACGCCGCCGTACCAGACCAGGCCCGAGCCGGAGAAGACGCTGCCGAGCACGTCGCCCTTGACGCGGTCGAGGTTCTCCAGGATCCAGATGCCGCGCGCGCCGATCAGTCCGCCGATCAGCGCGGCGAAGATCATCTCGTAGGCCCAGTCGACCGGCCGGCCCTCCTCCCTCATGCGCCGGTGGATGACCGCGCCGGCCGCCAGGAAGCCGAGCGCGAACATCAGGCCGAAGGTCTTGACCGGGAGGCCGAAGAGGTCGATCTCGGGCTGCACGCAGCGAGCTTAGAGCGAACCCGCCGCGAGCTCCGCTACAGGTAGTTCAGCGGGTTGGTCACGGCGCCGTTGATGCGCACCTCGAAATGCAGGTGCGGGCCGAAGCACAGTCCGGTGCAGCCGCTGACGCCGATGACCTGGCCCTTGGCGACCTGCTGGCCGACGCTCACGCCGATGTGCGACTGGTGGCCGTAGCACGTCGACAGCGACGTCGTGTGCTGGACGACAGGTGTAGTTGCCGTACCCGCCGGTCCACCCCGCGATCGCGACGCGGCCGCCGAGCGCGGCGCGGATCGGCGTTCCCGACGGCACGCCGATGTCGATGCCGGGATGGCAGGCCTCCCACGCGCGGCGCTCGCAGAACGGCGAGGTGATCGGACCGTTGACCGGCCAGATCATCGCGCCGCTGCCGCCCTTGATCGGCCCGGCTGGGAGCGTCCCGGTTCCGGGGCTGCTCAGAATGCCCTGGATCCGCGCCTGGGTCGCGCGCATCTGCGAGAGCGCGCCCTCGAGCTTGCGGCGATCCGCACGCACGCCTGCGAGCGCATGAGCCTTGCCCCGGCGCGTGGTGTCGTAGCCCACGCGCGTGTCGATCAGCTGCTGCTTGATCGCACTGATCTGATCGCGCTGCGCGGTGATGCGCCGGGTCACCTGCTGCTGGCGGCCGGCGAGCGTGCTCAGGCGGCGGGCGTTGTCGGTCGCATCGGCCTTCGCGCTCGCGACGGCGCGGATGATCCGCTCGTCCTGGTCGTTGATCCGCCGCAGGAACTCGCCGCGCTCGAGCAGGTCGGCGAAGCCGTTGGAGTCCAGGATGACCGTGACGAGGTCCGGCGAGTCGGACTGGTAGCGCACGACGAGCCTGGCGGCGAGCAGCCGCCGGCCGACGGCGAGCCGCGCCTTGAGGCGCGCCTGGCGCGCGCGCTGTCCGCGCAGTTCGCTCTGGATCCGCTGAAGGTCGGCCTGAGCGACGTCCAGCCCGGACTGGATCCGCGACTGACGGGCCTGCAGCGAGCCGATCTTCGCCTGGAGCCGGTTGATCCGCGCCGTCCACGCCGCGATCTGCGTGCTCAGGAGCCGCTCGGTTCCCTTCTTGCGCCCGATCTTCCCCTGGGTCGCCTGGATCTTCTGCTGCAGGTCGCTGAGGCGCTGCCGGCTGGTCGCGCCGCTGGAGACGAGCGGGAGCGCGGCCCAGAGCAGCAGCGGGAGAGCCGCGACGGCGAGCAGCAGGCGAAAGCGGCGGGGCAGGCGTCGGAGGGCGCGGCTCATGACGAGATGGACCGTCGTCCCCGCGCGTTCCAGGGGAATCCGGCCTCGTTCGAGGCTACCAACGGCCGCGCCGCGGCGGGCCCCGAGGCGGCGCCGGCGCAACGAATCGTGCACGGCTGCCAGGCGCGTTCAGCATGCATTTAGGCGATGCAGCGACAATCTCCGGCATGGCACGCTCCACCTCGACCATCGGCCGCGACAGCGGGCTCCAGGCGCGGATGCTCGCCACGATCTTCCTGCTCGGCCTGCTCTACGTCGCGTTCATCGCGGCGCTGTTCATCGCAGGCGCCGGAGCGCTCACGATCGCGGTGATCGCCACGGGCCTCCTGCTCGTCCAGTACTTCGCCTCGGACAAGATCGCACTGGCCACGATGGGCGCCCGCGAGGTGTCCCCGGAGGAGCAGCCGCTGCTGCACGCGACGGTCGACCGGCTGTGCCTGCAGGCCGACCTGCCCAAGCCGCGTGTCGCCGTCGTCACGTCGCAGATGCCCAACGCGTTCGCCCTCGGCCGCTCGCCGAAGCACGCGACGGTCTGCGCCACGACCGGGATCCTCGACCTGCTCGAGCCGGCCGAGCTCGAGGGCGTCATGGCGCACGAGCTCTCGCACGTTGCGAACCGCGACGTCGCGATCATGACGCTGGCCGGCTTCTTCGCCTCGCTCGCCTCGATGATCCTGCAGTTCAGCTTCTTCTTCGGCGGCGGGGACGACGACGAGGACTCGGGCGTCTTCTTCATCGTCGTCGCCTCGATCGCCGTCTACGCGATCTCGTTCTTCCTGATGCGCGCCCTCTCGCGCTACCGGGAGTTCGCAGCCGACCGCGGCGCTGCCGTCCTGACCGGGCGCCCGAGCGCGCTGGCATCGGCCCTGATGAAGATCAGCGGCCAGATGGAGCGCACGCCGCAGGAGGACCTGCGCGCGCACGCCGAGATGAACGCGTTCTACATCTTCCCGGCGCGCGCCAAGGGCTCCGTGATGAACGTCTTCGCGACGCATCCGCCGATGGACCAGCGCATCGAGCGCCTGGCCCGCATGGAGGCCGAGCTCCAGGGCACCGCGGGCACCGCGCCGCTGGCGATCCCGGCGTAGTCTGAGCCCTCATGGGGCTCTTCGACGCGATCGGCGGACGGCGCAGGATCAAGGCCCCCGCTCCCGACCGGCTTTTCGCCATCACGACGGCCTATGTCGGGCTGGAGTCCGCGCACGGCATCACGACGCGCGGGAGCGCCGCGATCGTCTTCCAGCCGCTGGCGACCGCCGACTTCGAGCAGATCGTCACCGACATGGAGGACGTGCTGCGCGGCACCGGCGCGGAGACCGGCTCGACGGTCGAGACCCACGACGACGCGTTCGGCTACCGCTGGATGGTGATCCGCGACCCCGACGTCGACGACCTCGCGGTCGGGATCAACGCCGTCAGCGACCAGCTCGAGCTCGACGGCTTCGGTGACCGGCTGCTCTGCGCCGTGTTCGCCTTCCAGGACGCCAAGGGCGCCCCGATCTACTTCATCTACAACTACAAGCGGGGGGCCTGGTACCCGTTCTCGCCGACCGGCGCCACGCCGGACGCCCAGCAGCGCTCGACCGAGCAGGAGCTGCGCCTGCGCGCGATCGTCGGCGCCGAGCTGCCGATCGAGCCGGAGGTCTCGCGCTGGTTTCCCCTCTGGGGCATCCCGATCTGACGGGATAGGCTTGATGCCACAACGAACGAGCTGAAGGAGCGCCAATGGCCGGTCTCGGCGGGCGGATGTCCACTGTCATCAAGGCGAAGGTCTCGAAGATCCTCGACAGGGCCGAGGATCCGGCCGAGACCCTCGACTACAGCTACCAGAAGCAGCTCGAGTCGCTGCAGAACGTCAAGAAGGGCATCGCGGACGTCGTCACGGCCAAGAAGCGGCTGCAGATGCAGTCGTCCAAGCTCGAGGACAGCGTCGTCAAGCTCGACACCCAGGCTCGCCAGGCGCTCGCGCAGGGCAACGAGGAGCTCGCCCGCACCGCGCTCGAGCGCAAGAACGTGGCGCAGACCGAGCTGCAGTCGCTCGACAAGCAGATCGCCGAGCTCGAGGCCCAGCAGCAGAAGCTGACCGACTCCGAGAAGCAGCTGCGCGCGAAGATCGAGGCCTTCCGCACCAAGAAGGAGGTCATCAAGGCGCAGTACTCCGCCGCCGAGGCCCAGGTGCGCATCTCCGAGGCCGCGACCGGCGTCGGCGAGCAGATGGCCGACGTCGGGCTCGCGATGCAGCGCGCCGTCGACAAGACCGAGGACATGAAGGCGCGCGCCGACGCCGTGTCCGAGCTCGAGGCCGCCGGGACGTTCGAGGACCTGACGCAGCTCGGTGAGGGCGAGGACGACATCGACCGCCAGCTCAAGGAGCTCTCGAACAAGAGCGTCGTCGACGACGACCTCGCCAAGCTGAAGGCCGAGCTCGCCCAGGGCGCCGCGCCCGGGCAGCTCGCGGCCGGCGACCCCGCCGTCGAGGGCTCGGCCGAGGACGCCGAGCCCGCCGCGGCCCCCAAGCCGGGAGAGCAGGCGTGATCGTCCGGATCTCCGGGGAGGGCCAGTACCGGCTCTCCGACGACGCGCTCACGCGCGTCAATGAACTCGACAACGCCGTCGTCGATGCCGCTCAGGCCGGGGATGACGACCGCTTCACAGCCGCGTTCCGCGAGCTCCTGGAACTCGTCCGCACGGAGGGCGAGGTGCTCGCCGGCGACGACCTCTCGACGTCCGACGTCATCCTCCCCCCACCGGACACGACCCTCGAGCAGGCCGCCGAGACGTTCACCGGCGAAGGCCTCATCCCGGACTGATGCTCGCGGGTCTCGCCGGCGCTGGGCGATCTACCCGTTGCTCGGGTCGGCAGTTCTGTGCAGACCCGGCGAGGTTCCAGCCGCGACCGGGACGGCAGGGGACGGGCCGCCAGCGGGCGAACGAGGAGTCGTCCGCCGCAACCCGAGCGAGGTATCGCGGATGCATGGCGCCGCACGTGGGAGCGGGTGCTGTGCGCGAGCACTGCCCCCGACCGCGGGTGGCGCCAGGCGCCGCGAGACCCGCGAGCAGGCCTAGAGGCCGACCGGGTGTCGCTGGCGATACCCGGCGTTCGAATGCCGCAGGGGGCGCCAGCGGGGGCCTGAGAGGCCGTGGGGGTCGTCAGCTGCGCTCGTATCGAGGCGCAGCCCGGCGATCACCGTGTAGGCGTGCCCGGGGTTCGTGTAGATCGTGATCCAGGTCCCGTGGCCGGCGGCGCCCCAGTTCATGAACGACGAGGAGTCGAGCGGGCTCTTCAGGAGGTGCGCCCCGCCGAGCGCGTGCGAGACGGTGCCTGAGCAGTCGAAGGCGGTGTCCTGGAAGTTGCGGTGCCCGCCGCCGTAGCGGTAGGGCAGGCCGATGATCTCGTTCGCGGCCCAGATCGCCTGCTGGACGGCGGGCGGCGCGCCGGCGGGCGCGGCGGCCAGGCCGTTGGGCAGCAGCTTCGCCGTCGGGCTTGCGACGACGGGGACGAGCGCCGGGTTGGGCTCGCCGAACGCCGCTCCTCCGCCGGGATCCTGCGCGGCAGCGACCGACGGCACCAGCATGCAGAAGCACGCGATCAGGAAGGCGGTCGTGGATGTGCGGAAGCGCACTCGGGCTCAGGTCTCGTTCGACGGCCTTCGGGGTTAGCTGACGGGCTGGCGCGGAACTGCGCCTCTCACGGATGACCGTGGGATTCGCCCCAAACATCTGGGTCCCCCGATCCCCACTGGTGGGGATTCGGCCTTGCGGAGCGCAACTGTACACAACTCCGCCGACGGAGGCTCCGCGAACGTCGTATCGGGCTACGCTCGCACGCGATGCCGCCCGCCCTCGCACGCCAGGTCGCCGCGCTCTGCGCCGCGTCCGCGCTCGTGCTCGCAGCCGGCCGGCTGCGGTGGCGGGGGGACGACGACCGGCACGCCCGCCGTCGGTGTCACGACGACCGGCCGGTCCATGCCGACCGCCGCCGGCGCCGCCGCGGCCTATCCCGCGCTGGCCACGAAGAACACGACCCGGGTGAGCACCGCCGACAGCGTGGGCACAGCCGCGGCGACGGCGCGCATCGTCTTCCCCTCGGGCGCGGCTGCCCAGCGCCCGGGTGCCGTCGCCCTGGCGGACGCGCGCGACTGGCGCGGCGCGCTCGCGGGCGCCGTGCTGATGGCCGCGCCGCTGCGCGCGCCGCTGCTGCTACACCGACAACGGCGAGATCCCGCCGCAGACCGCGCAGGCCCTCGCGGCGCTCGCCCCCACGGGGGCACCCAGCGCGGCAGGCGCCCAGGCGATCCGCCTCGGCACCGCGGGCGACCCGGGCGGGCTGCGGACCGTGTCGATCGCGGGAAGCGACCCGTTCACGCTCGCGCAGAACATCGACAGCTACCGCTCGCGCGTGGCGGGCAGCGCGAGCCGCGACGTGCTGGTGGTCTCCGCCGACGCGCCGGCGTATGCGATGCCGGCGGCGGCCTGGGCCGCCAAGTCCGGCGATGCGGTCCTGTTCACGGCGCGCGGCACGCTCCCGCAGCCCACGCGCGCCGCGCTGACGGCCCACCGCAAGCCGCACATCTACGTCCTCGGACCGCCGTCGGTGATCTCCGCGGGGGTCGAACGCGACCTCTCGCAGTACGGGAACGTCACGCGGATCGCGGCCGACGGCCCGCAGGCCACCGCCGTGGCGTTCGCGCGCTTCGTCGACGGCGCCTTCGGCTGGCGCGTGGTCGACCCGGGGCACGGGCTCGTCTTCGCCTCCCCCACCCGGCCGGGCGACGCGGGGGCCGCGGCACCGCTCTCCGCCAGCGGGACGTACGGCCCGCTGCTGCTGACCGATGCCCGCGGCGACCTGCCGCAGAGCGTCGCGAGCTACCTGCTCGACATCAAGCCGGGCTACTCCTCCGATCCGGTGCGCGGGGTCTACAATCACGGCTGGATCGTCGGCGACCCGGATGCGGTGTCGGTCGACACGCAGGCCACGATCGACGGCCTGCTCGAGATCGCCCCCGTCAAGCCCTGAACGAGCGAGCAGCCGTGAGTGAAGCCGAGAACCCGAGCGTGCGCCGGAAGGCCGGCGCCGACGTCAGCGTCGACGACGTCCGGCGCCTCATGGGCGCGTCCACGCCTCATTTCGCCCTGCAGCTGCGCAACCGCATCCGCCGCCTGATCCGCGGCCTGCCGGAGGGGCATCCGGCGCGCGTCGAGGGCGAGCGCGAGATCGCGCGCCTGGACCGCCTCGGCGTCGAGGGCGAGCTGCGCGGCCACCGCGCCGAGCCCGGCCTCGAGCCGCTCGCCTCGGTCGACGACCGCGGCTGACCGGCGCCCGCGCGGCAGCGGCAGGTAGCGTTGCGGCCATGCGCACCGGCATCTTCCTCGCCTACTGGCCCTGGTTCACACCCGAGGAGCAGAGCGAGCTCGCGCTGCTCGCCGACGACCTCGGCATGGACTCGGTCTGGATCGCCGAGGCGTGGGGGCAGGACGCCGTCTCCGTGCTCGGCTACCTCGCGGCCCGCACCGAGCACGTCGCGCTCGGCTCGGGGCTCATGCAGATCCCGGCGCGCAAGCCGACGGCGACCGCGATGGCCGCCTGCACGCTCGACGTCCTCAGCGGCGGGCGCTTTCGCCTCGGGCCTCGGGCTCAGCGGCCCGCAGGTCAGCGAGGGCTGGTACGGCGTCCCGTTCTCCCGGCCGCTGGCGCGCACCCGCGAGTACGTTGACGTCGTGCGGCGCGCGCTGGCCCGCGAGCCGATCCAGCTGCCGCTGGAGCAGGGCGTCGGCGAGCCGATGGGCCTGGGCAAGCCGCTCAAGCTGCTCGCCCGGCCGATCCAGGACCCGATCCCGATCTACCTCGGCGCGATCGGCCCGCGCGCCGTGCGCCAGGTCGGCGAGATCGCCGACGGCTGGCTGCCGTTCCTGCTGAACCCGCGCGAGCCCGCGGTCCTGATGGACGGGCTGCTCGAGGGCCTGGCCGCCGCCGGGCGCTCGCGCAGCGCGCTCGACGTCGCCCCCGTCGTTCCCGTCGCGATCCACGAGGACCTCGCCGAGGCGCGCAACCAGGTGCGCCCGTGGCTGGCGTTCTACCTCGGGGCGATGGGCGCCAAGGAGAAGAACTTCTACGTCGAGCTCGCCGCGCGCTACGGCCACGGCGACAGCGCGCGGGAGGTCCAGGAGCGCTTCGCCGCCGGCGATCGGGTCGGTTCGGCGATGGCGCTCACCGACGAGCTGATCGACGCCGGCACGATCGCCACCACGCCTGCGGATCTGGACGCGCGGCTCGCCGAGTACGAGGCCGCGGGCGTCGACACCCTCCTCGCGGTCCCGTGCGGCGACCGTCCCGTGGTCACGCGCGCGCTCGCGGCGGCGGCCGTCGCGGCATGACCGGCGAGCCGGTCCGGCCCGAGGGGATCGCCGGCAGCGAGCTCCCCGGCCCCTACGCGGTCGGCGCCTACGCACGCGGCATGCGCGACTTCCTGCGCGCCCGGCCGCGCGTGCAGGTCTTCGGCGAGGTCTGGAACTTCAAGCTCGCTCGGACGCGCGCGTTCTTCGAGCTGCGCGATGCCGACGGCGCGCTGCCCTGCGGCATGTGGCGCGAGCGCCTGGAGGCGCTGCACCTGCCTGACGGCCTGCTGGCCGACGGGACGCAGGTCGTCGTCGGCGGGGGGCCCGACTACTACCCGGGCAGCCGCACCGCTTCGCCGGGCTTCTCCTTCGACGTGAGCGCGCTGCGCGTCGCAGGCGAGGGCGACCTGCTCGTCCAGCTCGCCGAGCTGCGCCGGCGCCTGGACGCCGAGGGGCTGTTCGCGCCGCAGAAGGCCCTCCCCCGGCCGTCGCTCCCGCAGGACCATCGGGGTCGTGACCGGCGAGAGCGGCAAGGCGCGCGATGACGTCCTCGCCGGGCTGCGCCGCCGCGGCTGGGCCGGCCGGCTCGTGTGGGCGTTCGCCCCGGTGCAGGACCGCCGTGCCGCGCCGGCGATCACCCGTGCGCTGCAGGACCTTGCGGCGATCGAGGAGGTCGATGTCGTGATCGTCGCGCGCGGCGGCGGCTCGCTCGCCGACCTCTTCGCGTTCTGCGACGAGACGCTCTGCCGGACGGTCGCGCTGCTCCGCGTCCCGGTGATCGCCAGCGTCGGCCACCACACCGATCGCACGCTGATCGACGACGTCGCGGCCGTCAGCGCGTCGACGCCGACGCATGCCGCCGAGGCGGCCGTCCCGCTCGACGTCGGCGCGGCGCGCGCGCGGACCCGGACGTCCGCCGCGCGGCTGGCCTGGCACGGGCGGCGCGCGGTCGTCGAGCGCGCGCACCACCTGGCGCGCATGGGGCGCGTCCCGGGCGAGCACCTCGCGCGCAACCGCCGCGCGCTGCACCAGCAGCTGCGCGAGCTGCGCGCCGCGGCGACCCGGCGCGCCGCTCGGGAGCGCGAGATCACCGCGACGCGCGCCGAGGTGCTGCGGCGCAAGGCCACGGCCGCGGCGGGCGCCGAGGCGGACGCGCAGCGCCGTGCGCTGGAGGGCCTGGGGCTGGCGCTCGAGGCACACGACCCGCGGCGCGTGCTGGACCGCGGCTACGCGATCGTCGACGACCGTGAGGGCGGCCTCGTGACGAGCGCGGCCCGCGCGCGCGAGCTCGGCGCCCTGCGCGTCACGTTCTCGGACGCCTCCGTGGATGCGAGGATCGACGAGTGAGCGACGACGCGCTGACCTACGAGGCCGCGACCGCGCGCCTGGAGGAGATCATCCGCCGCCTGGACTCCGGCGAGGCCGGCCTGCGCGAGACGCTCGACCTCGTGACCGAGGGCCGCACGCTCGTCGAGCGCTGCGCCGCCGAGCTCGACGCCGTCAGCCGAGGCCTGGAGGAGCTGCGCCTCGACGAGCTCGTCGCACGCCTGGAGCAGCAGACACCCGACGCGCAGGAGGCGCCGTGAGCACGTTCGACCGCATCGCCGGCCTGCCGCTGACGATCGAGGGGTACGCGCTCGAGCCGCGCGCGCAGAACGTGTCCTCGGGGTTCCTGCGGCAGACGACCACGATCCGCCTCGCCGGTGGCGGGCACGAGGGCGTAGGCGAGGACGTGGCCTACGACAACGACGACCAGGATGCGCTCCAGCGCGCGGGCGCCGTGCAACCGCTGGCGGGCAGCTGGACGCTCGCCTCGTTCTGCGACCACCTCGAGGACCTCGACCTGTGGCCGGAGCCCGCACGCCATGCGGCCTCCGTGGACTACCGCATCTGGGCCTACGAGTCGGCGGCGCTCGACCTCGCGCTGCGCCAGGCGGGCACGACCCTGCACGGCCTGCTGGGCCGCGAGCTGCGCCCGGTGACGTTCGTCTGCTCCAAGCGCGTGGAGGACGCGGACATCACGCCGCTGCTCGCGCTGCTCGGGCGCTACCCGACGCTGCGCCTCAAGCTCGACCCCCAGCCCGAGTGGGACGACGCGCTGATCGCCCGGCTGGTCGAGACCGGCGCGGTCGACTCGCTGGACTACAAGGGCCTCTACGAGGGCACGTCGGTCGATGTGCCCGCCGACCCCGCCTTCTACCGGCGGATCGCCGAGGGCTTCCCCGACGCCTGGCTCGAGGACCCGAAGCTGACCCCGGAGACCGACGCCGTGCTCGCACCCCATCGCGCGCGCGTCACATGGGATGCCCCGATCCACTCCGTCGACGACATCGACGCGCTGCCGTTCGCGCCGCGCATGGTGAACATCAAGCCGTCGCGCTTCGGCCCGCTGCGCGAGCTGCTGCGCGCCTACGACACCTGCGCCGAGCGCGGCATCGGGATGTACGGCGGCGGGCAGTTCGAGCTCGGCCCCGGCCGCGGGCAGATCCAGTACATGGCGTCGCTGTTCCACCCCGACGGGCCCAACGACGTCGCGCCGACGGGCTTCAACGAGCCGGTCCCGCCGGACGGGCTCCCGGCGAGCCCGCTGCCGGTCGCCGCGCACGACCTCGGGCTGCGCTGGGGATGAGCGCCGCCCTGCCCGCCACACCGGGGGCGACGCTCCCGGGCTGGCCGTTCTCGTTCGTCGACCGCGTGCGCTTCGGCGACCTCGACGCGATGCGCCACCTGAACAACGTCGCATTCCTGCAGTTCTTCGAGTCGGCGCGGATCGCCTACATCACGAGCGTCGTTCCCTCGCACCGCCCGACCGACCCCGACGACGACTGGGGCCTGATCTTCGCCGAGTGCCACATCAACTACCGCGCGCCGGCCTTCTTCGACGAGGAGATCCGCACCCATGTGCGGCCCGCGCAGCTGCGCCGCTCGAGCCTGCGGATCGAGTTCCGCATGACGAGCGAGGGCGACGGGCGCATGCTCGCCGAGGGCTGGGGCGCGCTCGTCGGCTACGACTACGCCGCCGGCAGGCCGGCGCCGCTGACCGAGGCCCTGCGCGCGGTCATGCTCGAGCAGGGCGCCGAGCCGGCCGGCGACGGCCGGCAGGTGCAGTAGCGCTGCTGTCGCCCTGCGGCAGGTCTAGTTCAACTGTTCGAACGTGTGCCCGTTGACGTTGCATCCGCTGACGCGATCGAAGAAGAAGATCGACGTCACTGACTCGCTCGGCCCCGTCACCTCGACGATCAGGCGGTCGGGAGCGCCGAAGGACACCGGTGTAGTGGAGTCATCCGGAGCGACGTCCGACTCGACGAGCTGGTGCTGTGACTCGACGAAGACTCGCATCGTGGTAGTGGACGTGTTGTGGACGAAGAACGTTCCTCCGACCGTCTCGTCTGACGGACACACCCACTCCATCTCGTAGCGGCCCGGTCGCTGTCGGATCGTGGTCGTGCCGATCGGCGCGCTCAGCGACGTCGGCTCCACGAACTCGTGCGAACCCTGCACGAAGGTGTCGAGGGCGGCGGGTCCGAAGGAGGGATCGGGATAGGTCCCAGCGAGCACGCCGCCGGCGGGACCGGTGAGGGACCCTGCGGGCCCCGTATCCCCCTTCGGTCCCGCGGGCCCCGTATCCCCGGTCCGCGGCCCATCCCCCTTCGGCCCCGTGTCACCGGTCTGGCCGGTATCGCCCTTCGCACCGGACGGGCCTTGAATTCCCTGGGCGCCTGTGTCGCCCTTGGCCCCAGCAGCACCCTGCGGTCCAGCCGGACCGGTCGCGCCCGTCGCACCGGTGTCGCCCTTCACCCCAGCCGGGCCGGCCGCGCCCGTCGCACCGGTGTCGCCCTTCACCCAGCCGGGCCGGCCGCGCCTGCAGCACCCGTGTCGCCCTTCGGCCCAGCCGGGCCGGCAGGGCCCAGGTCGCCCTGAGCTCCATCCTGACCTGTCACTCCCCGCGGTCCCTTCAGTCCCTGCGCGCCAGGTGGTCCCTGCGGGCCGACCGGACCCGCGTCGCCGTTCTGCCCGTTCACGCCTGCGGGTCCTTGTGGTCCAGGCTTGCCGAGGCGCGCCAGCAACGACTTCGACAGATCCTTGGAGGTGATCGTCCCGTCCTTGATCTGGTTGCCCGTGATCAGGCTCGCGGCTCCCGCGGTCGCCGCCGTCGCGATCACGAGGCCCAGGACGAACGCCAGCGCCATGCCTCCACGCCCCGACAACGCCCGGTTCATCCCTGACCCCCATCCAGTTTGAGAACGGCCGACAGTACATCGGAGGATTCATGCGCGGGCAAGCGGTGGCTCCTGCCTTGCAGGCGCCGGCGCCTGGACCGCCTGCCGCAGCGGCTGAAGGAGCGGCGCGTCGCCGACAGACGCTGCGAAGCCGCTGATCTTCGCCGCATCCCCGCTGCGGGCGTGCGCGCGGGCGAGCGCGGCACCGCAGATCTCGCCGTACCTGGCCTCGGTTCCTCGACGTCTGGTACGCGCGGACGCCTGTCCGGGGCGGCGAACACGCCGGAGTTCGACAGGTGCGCGTCCCCGCAGCACTGCACCCGCAGGCCGCTCGTGGCGGTGGCGCTGCTCGCCGAGCTCGGGCCGAGCGCGAAGAAGTCCGCCATGGGGCACGGCTACCTGCTCGGGCGCGCGCGGCGGCGCCGGAGCCGCTCAGGAACCGAGCGCGGCCAGCTCGTCGCCGAGCCAGCCCATCAGCAGGCGCGCATCCGGCATCTGCTCGCGGTCGGCCACGATCCCGAAGTCGAGTTGGCCGCAGTAGCTCATCACAGTGATGTTGAGCCCCATCCCGTCGGTGATGACCGACACCGGGTAGTTGGCCACCAGGCGCGCGCCGGCGCAGTAGAGCGGCAGCGCCGGCCCCGGGACGTTCGAGATCACGAGGTTCCAGGTCGGGCGCCCCGGGCGGCTCGTCGAGAGCCGGAAGGTCAGCTGCGCGGCGCGCGCGAAGACCGCCGGCGGGATGAAGTTGTTGGCGTCCTGCAGCAGCTCGGCCGGGAGCGCGCGGTGGCGCTCCTTCATCTCGGCGAGCGCAGCGTGCGTGCGCAGCAGCCGCCGGACCGGATCGGGCTCGTCGGTGAACAGCGGGGCGCGCATCAGCAGGATGCGGTTTCCGTAGGTCCCGACCTGGTCGCCCGTGCGCACCGATACCGGGATCTGGGCGACGAGCGGCTCCTCGGGCAGCTCGTCGTGAGCCACGAGCCAGCGCCGCACCGCGCCCGCGCACATCGCCACGATCACATCGTTGACGGTGCAGCCGTGGCGGTTCTTGACGGCCTTGACGTCGTCGAGCGCCAGGCGGCCGAAGACGAAACGGCGGTGCGCGGAGACGCGTCCGTTGAAGGTGGTCTTGGGGGCGCTGTGACGGGTGCGCTCCGGCCCGCTCCCCTCGCCGAGGACGACCTGCTGCGCGCCGCCCGCCAGGCGCCCGAGCACCCCGGCCCCGGGCAGCGTGGCGAACGGCGTGTCCTCGATGTTCGGGATCGCCCGCGGCAGCGCCCGCAGGACGCGCAGCGGGTAGCGCGGCAGGCCCGCCACGCCGCGGCCGAGCAGCTCGAGGTCCGTCGGGGCGCGCTCGCCGCCCGGGACCCCGTCGGGTTCGGGCAGCTCGCGGCCGGTCGGCTCCAGGTCGAGCAGCAGGCCCATGATCTCCGCGCCCGACATGCCGTCGATCAGCGCGTGGTGGATCTTCGTGAGCATGGCCACATAGCCGTCCTGCAGGCTGTGGATCAGGTAGAGCTCCCAGAGCGGGCGCGCGCGGTCGAGCGGGCGCGCCATGATGCGCGCGACCTGGTCGGCGAGCTGGTCGTCGTCGCCCGGGCGGGGCAGGGCGAGCTCGCGCACGTGGTACTCGACGTCGAAATCCGGGTCGTCGACCCAGAAGGGGTAGTCGAGCCCCAGCGGCACCTCGGCCAGGCGCCAGCGCAGTGGCGGCAACAGCGGCAGGCGCTCGAGCACGAGCTCCTGGATGTCGGCGGCGCCGAGCGTCCCCGCGGGCGTCGTCGACGGGTCCAGGATCGCCAGGCCGCCGACGTGGCCGGTCTGGCGCGCGCTCTCGAGCGCGAGGAACTGCGTATCGAGACTGGTGAGCTGGCGCATGCGCCGGTCTGCCGCGAGCGCCGGCGGTCAGCTCGCGCGCTGGATCAGCGTGCCAGTGCCGAGGCCGCCGCCGCAGCACATCGTGACGAGGCCGAACTCCTTGTCCTCGTCCTCGAGGCTGTGCAGGAGCGTCGTGATCAGCCGCGCGCCGGTCGAGCCGAGCGGATGGCCGAGCGCCATCGCGCCGCCGCGAATGTTCACGCGTTCCATGTCGGCGTCGTGCTCGCGCGCCCAGGCGGCGACGACAGGCGCAAACGCCTCGTTGATCTCGACGAGGTCGATGTCGCCCATCGACATCCTGTTGCGTTCCAGGATCCTGCGGGTCGCCGGGATCGGGCCCTCGAGCATCTTCACGGGGTCGCAGCCGACAGTCGTCTGGTCGACGATCCGCGCACGCGGCGTCAGGCCGAGCTCCTGCGCCTTATCGCGCGCCATCAGCAGCACCGCGGCGGCGCCGTCGGAGATCTGCGACGCGTTCCCGGCGGTGATCTTGCCGTTCTCCTTGAAGGCCGGCTTGAGCTGGCTGAGGGTCTCCAGCGAGGTGTCCGGGCGGATCCCCTGGTCGGTGATGATCGTCTGCCCGTCGATCTCCATCGGGATCATCTCGCGCTCGAAGCTGCCCGCCTCGGTGGCCCTGTGGGCCAGTGCGTGCGAGCGGACGGCGAGCTCGTCGAGCTCGGCGCGCGAGATCTCCCACTGGTCGGCGATCATCTCGGCGCCCAGGCCCTGGCCGACGATGTTGTGCTTGTCCATGAGCTTGGGCGTGAAGGCCGCGCCGAACTCCTGCTGGGTCTTCATGCCCGCCGCGAACGGGATGTGGCCCATGTGCTCGACGCCCGAGCCGATCACGACGTCGTGCACGCCTGAGGCGATCAGCGCGGCGCCGAAGTTGACGGCCTGCTGGGCCGAGCCGCATTGGCGGTCGACGGTCGTGGCGGCCGCCTCGATCGGCAGGCCCTCCTGCAGCCACGCATTGCGCGCGACGTTGAAGGCCTGCTCGCCGAACTGCTGGACGCAGCCGGCGATGACGTCCTCGACCTCGTTCGGATCGATGCCGGTGCGAGCGATCAGCTCCGTGTAGGAGCGGCCCAGCAGGTCGGCCGGATGGGTGTCCTTGTAGTAGCCCTTCTCCCTGTGCCCACGCCCGATCGGCGTGCGGACGGCTTCGACGATGACGACCTCGCGACCCTGCTGTGCCATGGGGTTCCCGCTCCTCGAGCTCGGATTGGAGCCGGTGAAACCGGTTCTCAGTGGCAGAAGCGTACCGGTGCTCCGCGCCGCGCCCCGGGCCCCACTCCCGCTATGTTCCGCGCGCCTTGGACGAGCGGATCGCCATCGCCGGGAGCGGCGCCATCGCCTGCGGGCTCGCGGCTGTCGCAACGCGCGTCGGGGACGTCGGACTGCTCGCGCGCAGCGAGGAGTCGGCTGCACGGGCGCGCACCACGATCGCCCGCCACGCCGAGAAGCTCGGCGATGCGATGGGCCCCGGCGTCGTGCACGTCACGACCGACGCGGACGACGTGGCGGCCGCGACCGTGCTCGTCGAAGCCGTGGCCGAGGATCTCGCCGCGAAGGCCGGCGTGCTGGGGACGCTCGGGCGCGTGGCGGGGCCCGAGGCGCTGATCGCCACGACGACGTCGTCCCTGTCGGTCGGGGCGCTCGGCGTGTCGACCGGGGCGCCCGAGCGCTTCTTCGGCCTGCACGTCTTCAACCCGGTCCCGCGGATGGAGCTCGTCGAGCTGGCGTTCGGCCCGCAGGCCTCGCCGGCCACGCGCGAGCGGGCCGTGCTCGTCTGCGAGGCGCTCGGCAAGACGCCGGTCGTCGTCCCGGACACGCCGGGCTTCGTCGTCAACCGGCTCCTCTTCCCCTACCTCTTCTCGGCCGTCGCGCTGCTGCACGAGTCCGGAATGAGCGCGGAGGACGTCGACCGCTGCATGACGCTCGGAACCGGACACCCGATGGGGCCGCTGGCGCTGCTCGACTTCATCGGCCTGGACATCGCGGCGGCGATCGGGTCGGAGATCGGGCACTCCGCGCCGCCGGCGCTGCGCACACTCGTCGCCGAGGGCGCGCTCGGGCGCAAGAGCGGGCGCGGCTTCTACATCTACTGACGCCGTGATTCCCGACCCGCGCGTCTACCGCATCGCGTTCTCCACGAACGTCGAGCGCGTAGCGCTCGCGCTGGCGCACAAGGGCATCGGCGTGGAGTGGGTCGACATCGAGCCGGGCGATCGTGCGCCGGTCCAGCGGATCAGCGGACAGGGGCTCGTTCCCGTGCTCGAAGCCGCGAGCGGCGAGGTGATCTCGGACTCGATGGCGATCGTCGCCTGGCTCGAGCGCGCGGTCCCCGAGCCGGCGCTGTGGCCGGCGACCGCTGCGCAGCGCGCGGAGGTCGACGTCGTCGTCGACTGGTTCAACCGCGTCTGGAAGGGCCCGCCGAACGCGATCGCCGCCGAACGCGGGCGCCTGGTCCCCGACACCACGCAGATCGCCGCCTGGAGCACCGCCCTCCATGGCTGGCTGGCCTGGTTCGAGGCGCTGCTCGATGGCCGCGACTTCCTCATGGGCGCCGCGTTCGGAGCCGCCGACGTGTGCGCCTTCCCGTTCCTCAAGTACGGCGTGCTGCCCCCCGCGCCGGACGACGCCGACCCGTTCCACGCCGTACTTGCCGAGCACCTGCCGATCACGGCCGCCGAGCACCCGCGGCTGGTGGCGTGGGTCCGGCGCGTGGACGCGCTGCCACGGGCGTAGAACGTCGGCGCGAAGTCTTAAGCCGCGTTACCGCAAGCTTCATGCTGCGTTCATGTGCGGGCGCCAGACTTCGATTCTCTCAGGGACACAGCGCGAATACCGCGCACTCGATAGCAGTTTCGCCGACCGGCCCGCTCCCCCCAAGCGGGCCGGTCGCATGTTGTTCACAGATTGGTTTCAGGATCCTTAGGAACCTGGGGGCAGAACCTTTAGCGAGCGTTGAGCCCCGTGGCTCAGGATGCATCCAGCGAACGAATCGCAAGTGCACCTCCTCCCAGAAGCACCGACCGGCCCGCCTCGAGCGGGCCGGTTTCGTTCCGGGACAGCACCGGACAGAGATTTAGGGGGCCTTGAGGCCCGCCGCCCATACTTCGCGCAGCGAACGTACCTCGCAAGTGCACCTCCTCCCAGAAGCACTGGATCGGCCCGCCTCGAGCGGGTCGATCTCGTTCTGGGACCAGTACACCCATCCGCAAGTTCCGTGGGTTTCGGCGGAGTGAGCTCGCGCCTGAGGCCCGTCGGCGCCCGGCCCCGTGCCGGGCGGGTGGGTCCGAATCAGCCGGGTCACCGCCAGCCGTCAGATCACGACCGCACCCGCGCCGAACTCCACGCGGAACCTACGGCCGGATGTACTAGGCCGGCGGTCCGACCACGGCGCCGCGGCGGATCCGCACCGCCTCGACGCGGTTCTCGCGCACGGACTCGACGCGGATCGACCACCCGTCGGCCTTGACGGTGTCGCCGCGCTTGGGCAGCCGGCCGAGTTCGGCGAACACGAGGCCGCCGATCGAGTTGTAGGCGTCACTCTCGGCCGGAAGCCTGATCCCGTGATCGAGCAGGTCCGTCAGGGCCACGTGCCCGCGCACGAACCAGTCGCCGTTGGCAAGGCGCCGCACGGCGCCGCCGGCCGGGTCGGTCTCGTCGTCGATCTCGCCGACGACCTCCTCGACGATGTCCTCGACGGCCACGAGGCCGGCGGTCCGCCCGTACTCGTCGACCACGATCGCCAGCGATGAGCGCTCGCGCTGCAGGTCCGCGAGCAGGTCGTCCAGAGGCTTGGTCTCCGGCACGATCAACGCGGGCTTGACGAGCGGCTCGATCGAGGCGCCGGGCCCGTCCGCCATGTACAGACGCGCAAGCGAGTTGGAGTGCACGGTCCCGCGAACGCGGTCGGCGTTGTCGTCCTCGGTGACGACCAGCCGCGTGTGGCCCGAGGACACGCAGCGCCGCAGCGCCGTCTCGACGTCGTCCGAGACGTCGACGGTCACGACGGCCGGGATCGGCGTCATGACCTGGCGCGCGTCCTGCTCGTGCAGATGGAAGACGCCCGCGAGCATCCCCGCCTCACCCTCGTCGAGCTTGCCGCCGATGTGCGCCTGGGAGATCAGCATCTTCAGGTCCTCGGGCGTCCCGCCCTCGTCGAACTCGGCCGTCGGGTCGATCCGCATCAGGCGCAGGATCGCGTTGGCCGCCGCGTTCAGCGCACCCACGAAGGGCCGCGTCACGAGCTCGAAGATCCCCAGCGGGCGCGAGCAGAACCGCGCGACGTTCTCCGCCTTGACGATCGCGTAGATCTTCGGCACCTGCTCGCCGGCGATCACGTGGATCGTCGTCACGATGATGTAGGCGATCGCGACCGACACGGCGACGGAGGCGCCGTGTGACAACGGGCCGAACAGCGGCTCGAAGAGGCTGGCGAGCGCCGGTTCCCCCAGGAAGCCGATGCCCAGCGAGGCGAGCGTGACGCCGAACTGGCAGGCCGCGAGGTAGCGGCTGAGATCGTCCTGCTGCTGCACCGCGGTGGGAGCGCCCCGCATGCCGTCGCGCGCCTGCTCGTCGAGCCGGCCGCGGCTCGCGCGCACGAGCGCGAACTCCGAGGCGACGAAGAACCCGTTCACCAGCACGAGCAGGAGGACCGCCAGGATCAGCAGGACGGTCATGCGTGCGCGGCCTGGAAGCCGCTACTTCGAGGAGGTTCGTCGGGCAAGGGTGTTCGCCGGGGCGAATGTACCAACAGGGACGGCCTGTTCAGGTGAGGTCGTCGATCGTCGCGGCGAGCGCGAGGTCCGCTGCGGTGATCCCGCCCTCGGAGTGCGTCGAGAGCGTCAGGCGGACCCGGTTCCAGGCGTGGACGAGGATGTCCGGGTGGTGATTCGCGGCCTCGGCGGCCTCGGCGACGCGGTTCGCCAGCGCCATCGCCGCCGCGAAGTCGGCGACCTGCAGGTCGCGCACGAGGGTGCCGCCCTCCAGCCGCCAGTCGCGGCCCTGCTGCCAGGCCGTGATCTCGTCTGCGGGGAGGAGCGCCATCGTGCTCGATTGTACGGCCGGATAGTATGTGACGATCGCCTCGATCTCAGATCCAGCCCGGACGTCAGGGTTCTTCCTGCCGGGTGTCACCGCAGCGCACGAAGAGCAGGAGTACGGGCGGTTGCAGGCCTGCGCACACCGCTCGACGGGCTTCCCGCCGATCCGAGCGGCGCATCCGCGAGCTCGACTGCCGCGTCGCCGGCCGTGACTGCTCGATCGAGGTCGGGCGGCCGGGGCCAGGTGACGGCGCGGAGGTCGTGGCGATCATCGACCTCGGGCGCCACCTGCCCTACGGCGTGTTCACCACGGCCGACGCCGAGGCTCCCTCACTGCTGATCGGCAAGCCCGTCTACGCGGTCACCGACTTCGCCTGATCAGGCTGCGGTGCCCTCGCGCACCGGCAACACCACGAGCGGCAGCGGGTCGGCGAGCGGCTCGCACATCGCCGCCGGCGCGTCCGAGGCGACCAGCGTGCGCCGCAGCTGGACGAACGCGATCGATCCCAGGATCGCCGGGATCCCCAGCTGGAAGGCGCGGTAGGCGAGCACCGCCGCCGTGGCGAGCGAGAGTGGACTGCCGTACAGCGAGAGCGCCACGATCAGCCCGCCGTCGGTTCCCCCGATCCCGCCCGGCAGCGGAATCAGGCCGCCGAGCTGCCCGATCACGTAGGCGAACAGGAATGCGGCGAGCGAGGGGACCGTGCCGAACGCGGCGAACGCCGCGGCCAGCGCGGCGACGTCGAAGAGCATGTAGCCCGCGATGCCGAGCAGCACCAGCGGATCACGCTCGCGCAGCAGCGATGCCGCGTCGGCGACACCGCCCGCGATCGTCGCGGCGCCGCGGCGGACGGCGTCCTCGGCGCGCCGCAGCCGGCTGCGACCCGCGTCCGCGGGCCCCGCCGGCCCGATCCGCCCGAGGACCAGTGGCAGCACGGCGACGAGCGCGATCGTCGCGGCCGCCAGCAGCGCCAGCGTGATCGTCACGGCCCGCGGCCCCGTTCCCGGCGCGATGCCCGCAGCCAGCGCGCCGCCCGCGACCGCGGCGACGATGAAGTTCGGCGCACTGGTCAGGACGAAGAAGGCGACGCTGCGCCGCGCGATGTGGCCGGTGTTCATGCCGCCCTGCCGCAATGCCCACGCCCCGAGCGCGAGGCCGCCGACGCCGCCGGCGGGCAACAGCACGTTGGTGGCCTGCTCGGCCATCCCGATCTCGTAGCTGAAGCGCCAGGACAGGCGCCGGCAGAAGATCCCGCGGAAGGCGACGACGTAGGAGAGCGTCGACCCCAGCTCGAGCAATCCGGCGGCGACGAGCCAGGCCGGCTGCGCGTGGGCGAACCGCGCGCGCACGTCATCGAGGCCCGGCAGCGTGCTGATCAACGCCGCGGTGATGGCCCCGAGCACGAGCAGCTGCGCGACGCGGCGCCCTAGACTGCGCGAGCTCAGCTCCGGCGCAGCCGCCGCAGCTGCGCCGCCCAGGGTCCCGGCTTCGCCGCTCGCCATGCATCCTCCCGAGTAGTTGCACCAGCAACTGTAGCGGGCCGGGCAGGGCCCTTCGGTAGCCTGGGCCCATGGTCGCCGAGGGGGCTCCGGAGGGGCACGGGACGGCCGACGCGGAGCGCCGGCCCGTGATCCTCGCCGTCGACGACGAGCCCGGCGTGCTGCGCGCGGTCGCACGCGACCTGCGACGCGGTTTCGGCGAGCGCTACCGGATCCTGCGGGCCGGCTCGGCCGCCGCCGCGCTCGAGATCGTCGACGAGCTGAAGCGCCGCGGGGAGCAGCTGGCGCTCGTCGTCGCCGACCAGCGCATGCCCCATATGGACGGCGTCTCGCTGCTGGCCGACGTCGACGTGCGCTTCCCAGACGCGCGCACGGTCCTGCTGACGGCCTATGCCGACACCGACGCCGCGATCCGCGCGATCAACGACGTCGGCCTCGACCACTACCTGCTCAAGCCGTGGGATCCGCCGGAGGAGAAGCTGTTCCCCGTGCTCGGCGACCTCCTGGCGGCCTGGTCGTCCACCCCGGCGCTGCGCGACCCGGAGGTGCGGATCATCGGGCACCGCTGGTCGGCGGCCTCACACACGGTGCGTGACCTCCTCGCCCGCAACCAGGTCCCGACCCGCTGGCTCGACGTGGAGGATGTGGGAGCGGCGGCGCTGCTCGCCGCCGCAGGCCTCGGGGACCCCAAGCTGCCCGTCCTGCTCTTCCGCGACGGCTCGGTCCTCGAGGACCCGGCCCCGCTCGAGGTCGCCGAGCGTCTCGGGCGCCCTGTCCACGCCGAACTCCCGTTCTACGACCTGATCGTGATCGGCGCGGGCCCGGCGGGCCTGGGCGCCGCCGTCTACGGCGCCTCCGAGGGCCTGCGCACGCTGGTGATCGAGCGTGAGGCGGCGGGCGGCCAGGCCGGGCAGAGCTCGCGGATCGAGAACTACCTCGGGTTCCCCAAGGGCCTCAGCGGCGACGACCTGGCCCGCCGCGCCAGCACGCAGGCGCAGCGCTTCGGCGCGGAGATGCTGAGCGTCCAGGAGGCCATCGCGCTCGCCCCCCGCGAGGGGTCGTTCGTCGTCACGCTCGGTGACGGCACGGAGGTCGGCGCGCACAGCGTCGTGCTGGCCACGGGCGTGGCCTACCGCCAGCTCGAGGCGCCCGGCGTCGCCGTGCTCACCGGTGCGGGCGTCTACTACGGCGCGGCGATGACCGAGGCGCTCTCGTGCGCCGACCAGGACGTGATCGTCGTCGGCGGCGCGAACTCCGCCGGGCAGGCCGCGGTCTACTTCGCCCGCCACGCGCGGCGGGTCACGATGCTCGTGCGCGCGCCCTCGCTGCAGGCCTCGATGTCGCAGTACCTGATCGAGCAGATCGCCGCGATCGACGCGATCACCGTGCGCACCGAGTCCGAAGTCGCCTCCGTCGCGGGGAACGGGCGCCTGGGGAGCGTGCGCGTGCGCGACCGCGGCGATGGCTCGGAGGAGGACCTCGGCGCCGCGGCGATGTTCGTCTTCATCGGCGCCGAGCCGCGCACGGACTGGCTCGAGGGGGTCGCCCTGCGTGACGAGCGCGGGTTCGTGCTCGCGGGGCCCGACCTGCTGCAGAACGGGCGGCCGGCCGGCTGGCCGCTGGACCGCGACCCGTTCCTACTGGAGACCAGCACGCCCGGCCTCTTCGTCGCCGGCGACGTGCGTCACCGCTCGGTCAAGCGCGTCGCCTCGGCGGTCGGCGAGGGCGCGATGGCCGTTCAGCTCGTCCACCAGTACCTCAGCGACCGATGAGCGAGGCCGTCGCCGCCCTGCTCGCGCTGGACCTGTTCGCCGGGGTCGGCGACGCGGACCTCGAGCGGTTCGCCGCGCTCGGCGGCGAGCGGGCGGTCGGCGCGGGTGAGGACGTCGTGCGGCACGGCGACCCGGAGACGTTCCTCGTCCTGCTCGAGGGCGTCCTCCTGTCGGTCGTCCACGTCGCCGGAGGCGAACGCATCGGCGAGGACCGCCACATCGCCCCCACCTACGCCGGCGCCGCGCTCGTGATGGCGCTGCAGCCGTGGGCGGTCACGATGCGCGCGCTGGAGCCCTCGCGCGTGCTCGACTTCTCCGCCGAGGACTTCCGGGGGTTCGCCCGCGCCCACCCCACGGTCGAGGATGCGGCGCTGCGGCTGGTCTTCCCGATCGCGCGGCGCACGGCCGCGACCGCCCAGCAGCAGGAGAAGCTCGCCGCGCTCGGGACGATGGCGGCCGGCCTGGCGCACGAGCTCAACAACCCCGCCGCCGCCGCGCAGCGCAGCGCGCAGGAGCTGGCGCGGGCGATCGGCGTGATGCACGCGACGATCGAGGCGTTCGTCTCCAGCGGCGTCGAGCGCGCCGAGGCGGCCCAGCTCGTGCGGTTGAAGGACGAGGCGGCGGCGCGCGCGCTGAGCGACCCGCCGCTCGCAGCGCTCGCGGCGGCCGACCTCGAGGACGAGCTCAGCGAGCGCATCGCGCCGCTCGTCGCCGAGCCCTGGGAGATCGTCGACGCGCTTGTCGCGGCGCGGGTGGACTCCGCCTGGGTCGACGAGGTCGAGCGCCTGGCGGGCGCGGCGACGGAGGCCGCGCTGCGCTGGGTGGCCGCGACGATCGCCGCCGCCGGCCTGACCGACGAGCTGCGCGACAGCACCGAGCGGATCTCGGCGCTCGTGACGGCGATCAAGGACTACACGTACATGGACCAGGGCACCGTGCAGCAGGTCGACCTGCACGACGGCCTGGAGTCGACGCTGACGATCCTCGGGCACAAGCTGCGCGCCGGCTCGGTGACCGTCGAGCGCGACTACGACCGCGACCTGCCGCGCCTGGAGGCCCACGGCTCAGAGCTCAACCAGGTCTGGACGAACCTGATCGACAACGCGATCGACGCGCTCGGCGGCGACGGCGACGGCGTGCTCACGGTGCGCACCGCGCGCGACGGGGACCGCGCCGTCGTCGACGTCGTCGACACCGGGGCGGGCATCCCCGACGCGATCCGCGAGCGCGTGTTCGATCCGTTCTTCACCACCAAGGACCCCGGCCGCGGGACCGGCCTGGGGCTCGAGACGGCGCGGCGCATCGTGACCGAGCGCCACCACGGCGACCTGCGGCTGGAACCCGGCCCCGGCGGGCGCGGCACCCGCGCGCGCGTCCGCCTGCCCCTATCCGACTGACGAGGGAGACCCGCATGGCCACCTGCACCCATCTGGACACCATCACCGTGCTCGAGCCCGAGGGCGAGGTCGCCGGCTGCGAGGAGTGCCTGAAGATCGGCGGGCGCTGGGTCCACCTGCGCATGTGCCAGAGCTGCGGCAAGGTCGGCTGCTGCGACGACTCGCCCGATCGCCACGCCATGGCTCACTTCAACGAGTCCGGCCACCCCGTGATCCGCTCGATCGAGCCGGGCGAGACGTGGAGCTACTGCTACGTGGACGACGTGGCGTTCGTGATCGCGCGGTGAGCATGCGGATCGTCAGCCTCGTCCCGCACGCCACCGAGCTGCTGTTCGCGCTCGGCCTGGCCGACGAGGTCGTCGGCGTGACCCACGAGTGCGACTTCCCGCCCGCGGCCGCTGACCTGCCGCACGTCACGAGCGACGCGCTGGCGCCCGGGCTCACTGCGGCTCAGATCGACGCGGCGGTACGCGAGCGCACCCGGGCTGGGGAGGCGATCTACGCGCTCGACGAGGAGCTCCTGCGCGAGCTCGAGCCGGACCTGATCGTCACCCAGGAGCTGTGCCCGGTCTGCGCGGTCAGCTACGACGAGGTCGTCGCGGTCGCCGAGCGGATCGAGAGCTGCCCGAGGGTCGTCGCGCTGGACCCCACGACGTTCGGCGAGACGATGGCCGACGTGCGCACGATCGCGCACGCGACGGGCGCGAAGGCCGCCGCGCTGGACCTGATCGCACGCCAGCGGGCGCGCGTGGACGAGGTGCGGATCGCGGTGAAGGACGCCCCGCGCGTGCCGGTCGTCACGCTCGAATGGCTCGATCCGGTGTTCGTCGGCGGTCACTGGACGCCGCAGCTCGTGGAGATGGCGGGCGGGATCGACGTGCTCGGCCTCCCCGGCGAGCCCTCGATGCAGCTCTCGTGGGCGGCCGTCGCGGCCGCCCAGCCGGAGGTCGCCGTCGTGATGCCGTGCGGCTTCGACGCCGCACGCGCGCTCGAGGAGGCCGAGCTTCACGCGGGCGAGCTGCGCACGCTCGGCGCGCGGCGCGTCGTCGCGATCGACGCCTCCGCGACGTTCTCGCGGCCGGGCCCGCGGCTCGTCGACGGCCTCGAGACGCTCGCGCACATCCTGCACCCTGATGCGGTGCCCGAGGCGCCCGGGCCGGCGCTCGACGTCCCG
The DNA here is from genome assembly GCA_963809525.1 of uncultured Solirubrobacteraceae bacterium. GTDB lineage: Bacteria > Actinomycetota > Thermoleophilia > Solirubrobacterales > Solirubrobacteraceae > F1-60-MAGs163. The sequence goes on from CAWEJY010000008.1 coordinate 700,054, forward strand.
CTCTGATGGCGAGCGTGCTGCAGGCCCACGAGGTCGTCAAGGCGTTCGGCGGGCGGACGATCCTCGAGGGCGCCTCGCTCCAGGTCCGTGACGGCGCCCGGATCGGGCTCGTCGGCCCCAACGGCGCCGGGAAGTCGACGCTGCTGCGGATCATCGCCGGACTCGAACACGCCGACGGCGGCGCGGTGACGACGCGCCGCGGCGCCGTCGTCGGGTTCCTGCCCCAGCTGGTCGGAGGCGACGCGCGCACCGTGCGCGAGACGCTGCACGCCGCACGCCCGGAGCAAGCCGCGCGCCTGGCGGAGCTCGAGGACGTCGAGCGCCGCCTGGCCGACCCGGCGCTGGCCGACGACCTCGGCCGGATGGCGCGCCTGCTCGAGCGCCAGGAGGCGCTCGTGACCGCGCTCGCCGCCGCCGATCTCGAAGGCGAGGGCGTGCGCCACCTGCGCGACCTCGGGCTCGGCGACGAGCTGCTCGACCGCCCCACGCGCACGCTGAGCGGCGGGCAGGCCAAGCTCGTCGCGCTCGCCGCGTGCCTCGTCCGCCGGCCGGACCTGCTGCTGCTCGACGAGCCCGAGGCGCATCTGGACATCCGGCGCCGCGCGCGGCTGGAGGAGCTGCTCGCGGACCTCCCGGGCGCGGTCGTCATGGTCAGCCACGACCGCTACCTGCTCGACGAGGCGGTCGGCGAGATCGCCGAGCTCGAGCGCGGGACGGTGCGGATCTGGCCTGGGAACTACACCGCCTACGCGGTCGAGCGCGAGCTGGAGCTCCTGCGCCGGCGCCAGGACTACGTCACCCAGCAGAAGGAGATCGCCCGGCTGGAGGAGTCGATCCGCCGCTTCAAGGACTGGGCGAACCGGGTGCCCAACGAGCGCCACATCAAGCAGGCGAACAACAAGCAGCGCCAGATCGACCAGATGGAGAAGGTCGAGCGGCCGGTGCTCGAGCGCCGCCGGATGGCGCTGCGCCTTCGCGGCGCCGCTCGCGGCGGCGAGCGCGTCGTCGAGCTGCGCGACGTCGAGTTCGACCCGGTGCTCACCGGCGTCGACCTGACCGTCATGCGCGGCGAGCGGATCGGCGTGATCGGCCCCAACGGCGCGGGGAAGACCGTGCTGCTGCGGCTGCTCTGCGCCGAGCTGCAGCCGACCGCCGGCGAGCGCTGGGCGGGCCCGGCGATCACCTTCGACCACCTCACGCAGACCGCGAGCGAGCTGCCGGGCGACGCGACGGCGCTCGAGCTCGTGCGCGCCACCCGCCCGATGCCCGAGGACGACGCGGTGCGCCACCTGATGGCGTTCCTCTTCGACTACGAGCAGGTGCGCCGCCCCGTCGGGACCATGAGCGGCGGTGAGCGCACCCGGCTGCGCTGCCTGCAGCTGATGCTTACGGGCGCCAACTGCCTGATCCTCGACGAGCCGACCAACCACCTGGACATCGACGCCGTCGAGGTGCTGGAGGGCGCGCTGGAGGCGTTCGCCGGGACGGTGATCGCCGTCTCGCATGACCGCTACTTCCTCGATCGCATCGCCGACCGGATCGTCGAGGTCGCCGACCTCGAGGTCCGCGCCTACGAGGGCGGCTTCAGCGACTGGCTGCGCAGGGTGACGTCTCCCTGAAAGTGACGTCCCCCTGAAAGGGTCCGATGTGCGAGAGCACATCGGATGCCGATCGGCGTGACCGATCACGTGTCCGATGTGCGAGAGCACATCGGATGCCGATCGGCGTGACCGATCACGCCACGGAGATCGCGCCGAAGACGGCCGCCGCCGACAGCACCAGGCAGCCGAAGTAGCCGATCGCCGGCAGCCGCCGGTCGTCGGCGATGCGGAAGGCGATCCCGGCGAGGACGCCGAAGACCAGCCCGCCGCCGTGCCCGCCGATCGAGATGCCGCTGATCACGAAGCTGAGCCCGAGGTTCAGGATGATCAGCATCCCGATGTCGGTGCGCAGCGGGTTGAAGCCGCGGCGGTGCAGCTCGACGGCGGCGGCGCCCATCAGGCCGAAGATCGCGCCCGAGGCGCCGACGGTCGGCGTCGAGGGGTCGAACAGCAGCGCGCCGAACGCACCGCCGAGCATCGCCGTGAAGTAGAGCGTCAGGTAGCGCGGGATGCCGAGGTGGGGCTCGAGCATCTGGCCCAGGATCCACAGCAGGTACATGTTGAAGCCGATGTGCAGCCAGCCCGCGTGCAGGAAGCCGTAGCTGACCAGGCGGTAGTACTCGTGCAGGATCGACACGGCGGGGCCGAACAGCTCGAGCCGGCGGAACAACGCGTTGGCCTGGCTCCCGGTGCCCGTGGCCAGGAACAGGAGCACGTTGACGGCGATCAGGACGATCGTCGCCGTGGCGGCGTTGGCGCGGGCACTGACCGCGGGCATCGACGTCACCTTCGTCTTCTGCCGCGAGCACTCCGGGCAGCGCATGCCGACCGGGCTCGGCGTCATGCAGTCCGGGCAGATCGGCCGCCCGCAGCTCGAGCAGGAGACGCGCGTCTCGCGGCCGGGGTGGCGGTAGCAGGTGGGGGGTGCCTGGGTCGTCATGCGTCCCCGATGAGGCTAGTGGCCGCCGTGCCGCTCAGCGGCGCATGCGGCGCTCGACCTCGTCGGCGATCGTGCGCAGCGCGCCGATCGCGAAGCCGACGGGGTCGGCCTCCGGAGGCCTGGAGGCGCCGCGGCGCCCGCGCCGGCGGCGCGTCTGGAGGATCGCGGCGGCGCCAGCGGCGGCGGTGCCGACGGCGACGGCGGCGACGGGCCGCACCCATGTGCGCGGGTCGTGCAGGACGTCGAGCTCCCACGCGTCGAGCTCGTCGGCCGCCAGGGAGTGGATCGTCGTCAGGCGCTCCTCGACGCGCGCGACGAGATGCTCCGGCGGCTCGACGGGCGCGAGCGCACGCTGGAGCAGGGCCTCGAGCTCGCCGGGCTGTGAGCCTGCGGTCATGCGCTCAGGCCCCCGCCGGCGTCGCCACGATGCCCTCGAGCTGCTTGATCGCGCGGTGGATGAGCACCTTCGTGGCGCCGTCCGTGCGCCCGAGCGCGCGCGCGATCTCCTTGTTGTCCATCCCCAGTGCGAAGCGCATGATCAGCGCCTCGCGCCGGTCGTCGGGAAGCTGCTGCACGCCCTCCAGGATGCGGCGCAGCTCGTCGCGGCCCTCGACGATGTCCTCGGTCGTGTGCAGCGTGTTGGGCTCGGCGATCGAGTCGAGCGCGGTCTGCGGCTTGCGCGAGCGGTCGCGGTAGAGGTTCGCGGCGAGGTTGTGGGCGATCCGGATCAGCCACGGGCGCAGCGGCCGCCCGTTGGACTCGTTCAGCGCCCGCTCGAAATGCCGGTAGGCCTGCAGGAACGTCTGCTCCGTGAGGTCCTCGGCGTCGTGATGGTTGCCCACCCGGTAGTACGAGTAGGAGTAGACGTCGCGCAGGTGTGCCTTGTAGAGCTCCGAGAAGCGCCGGTCGAGCTCGTCCTTGTCCACGCATCGGAGCCTACGCCACCCGTGTCCCGACGATCCGCCTGGGTGCGGTCACGTGCTCGGCGAAGCTGCGCGCGCTCTCGCGGCCCTCGACGACGTCGAGCAGCGCCCGCGTCGCCGGGGCGCGCACGCCGCGGGCCTGCAGCGAGGCGGCCAGAAGCGGCAGCGCGTCGAGCGCCTCCGCGACCTGGCCGAGGGCCGGCCTGATCTCGTCCGGCGGCACGCCGCGGGCGAGCAGCTCGCCGGCGCGGCGGTTGCGCCCGCCGGCGGCGACGACGGACGCGACGAGGTCCCCGGCGCCCGCGAGCCCGGCGAACGTCTCCGGCTTCGCACCGAGCGCGCCGGCGTATGCGCTGACCTCCGAGAAGACCTTCCCGGCCGCCGCGCCGGAGGCGTTCGGGCCCAGGACGGCGGCGGTCGTCGCGGCCAGGACGGCGGCGTTCTTGGCGACACCCGCGAGGTCGACGCCGACGACGTCGGTGGTCGTCTGCACGTCGAAGCCGGCATCGGCGAGAGCGAACCGCACCTGCGCGAGGAACTCGCGGTCGGCGGAGGCGGCGACGAGCGACGCGCCGTGCTCGAGCGCGTCGGCGGCGTGCGCCGGGCCGCCGAGGCAGGCTACGGGTCGCCCGCCGGCGCGTGCGGCGCAGTAGGCGGTGGGAAGCTCGCCGTTCGGCGGCACGAGACCCTTGGAGAGCACGAGCAGGCCGGTGCGCGAGCCGAGCCGGTCGGCGACCTGGCCCATCGCCGCCGGCAGATCGGCCGTCGGCACCGCGAGGCAGACGAGGTCGGCGGCGCCGAGATCCAGCTCGGCGGCCCGCCCGACGGAGATCGTCTGCGGCAGCGCGACGCCGGGCAGGTAGCGCTCGTTGACGCGCGCCGCGGCGACGGCCTCGGCCTGCGCGGCGCTGCGGCAGCCGAGCTCGACGTGCAGGCCGGCGCGCGCGAGCGTGACCGCCAGGCTGGTCCCCCACGAGCCGGCGCCGACGATCGCCGCGCGCCGCAGCGGCGGCGTGCCGCCCAGCCACTCCCACTGCAGCTGGACGCAGGGCCAGATGCGGTCTGTGACGCCCTTCGCAAGCGCCGGCGAGGGCCGGTCGACCTGCGGGAAGCGCAGCGGGCGCCCGGCGCGCATGCGCACCTTGCGCGGATAGATCCGCCAGCCGCGGCGCACGTCGGCGGTGCCGGCGACGGCGACCGGGACGACGACCGCCCCCGTCTCCAGCGCCAGGCGCCCGACGCCGCGGCGCGGGTGGCCGAGCGGGCCCGGGCGCACGCGCGTGCCCTCGGGGAAGATCATGACCGCGTCGCCGCGCTCGAGGATGCGCCGCGCCGTCGCCATCGAGTCGTCGTCGCCGGTCCCGCGATCGATCGGGAACGCGCCGAGCGCGTTGAGGAACCAGGCCTGGAACCGCCCGTAACGCCCCGGCCGGTCGAACAGCTCCCTCTTGGCGACGAAGTAGATCGGGCGGTTGACGAACGCCGAGATCACGAACGGGTCGAGGAACGAGCGGTGGTTGGCCGCGAAGATGGTCGGACCGGACTTCGGCACGTGCTCGCGGCCGATGCGGTCGAGCCGGAAGTACACCAGGAAGAACGGCACGAGGAGCACGCGTGCGACGCCCAGGAGGAACGGGTTGACCCCGCGCTCCCCGGCCCGGCGCAGCAGCTCATCGCGCTCCATGCGTGGGATACCGAATTGCGTCGCGGGTGTTACACGCTGCCAGGAGTAGGATGCGGGCGATGCCACTTGATCGTGCGCGCACGCTGCGCGGAGCTCTCGCCGGCGCGATCGCCGCCGGTGTCTGGGCGGCGCAGCAGCCGCTGGACCGGCGCCTCTTCGGCGTCGCCTACGACGACACCGAGCTGCTCGGCAAGGCCCTCACGCGCCGGGCCGCCTGGCCGCTCGTCGGGGCCGGCGTGCACGTGGCCAACGGCGCCCTGTTCGGCGCCGTCTACGCGAACGTCGCGCCGCGCGTCCCGTTGCCCTCGTGGTCGCGCGGGCCTGCAGCTGCGTTGGCCGAGCACGTGGCGACGTGGCCGCTGGCCGCGCTGGCGGATCGCTTCCACCCCGCACGCGCCGACATGCCGGCGCTCGCCGGCAACCCCGTGGCGTTCGCCCAGGCGACGTGGCGCCATCTGCTCTTCGGGGTCGTGCTCGGCGAGCTCGAGCGGCGCCTGAACCCGCCGCAGGACGAAGAGGTGCCGACCTACGAGCACGTCGTCTCGCAGAACGGCCACGGCAACATCGAGCACGCCGCGGGCATCGCGTACCCGGCGTAGTAGCAGGGCTCTCAGAAGGACCTTCTCAGCCAAGGAACGTCTCGACCTCGGCGCGGAAGCGCTCGGGCTGCTCGGCGAAGACCCAGTGCCCGGCCCCCGGGACCATCACGATGCGCACGTCGGGGATCGCGGCGAGCTCGCGAGCCGACACGCGCGGGCCCAGCCAGTCCGCGTCGCCGTTGATCACGAGCGTCGGGGCCCGGATCTGGGAGAGCAGCGGGCGCACGTCGTACCCCGGGGCGACGAACCCGTTGAACCAGCGGAGCGCGTCGATGTCCGGGCGCTCGCCGGCGAGGTGACGCTCCGCGAACGCCCGGCTGCGCTCGTCCCACTGGCCGAACCAGAGCCGCACCTCGCGCGCGTACAGGGCGGCGAGCTCGTCGGCGGAGGCGTACGCGCCGGCCTGTCGCGCGGCGCCGGCCGCGAGCGCATCCTCGTACCAGGGCTCATCGCTGTGACGCGCGAACGCGGCCTGTGCCTCCTCGCGCAGCTCCGGCGAGAAGCGCGGCGCGGTGCAGACGAGCACCAGCCGTCGCAGCCGGTCGGGATGCGTCGCGGCGTAGAGCAGGCTCACGAACCCGCCGTGCGAATGCCCCAGGAGGTCGATGCGCTCGAGGCCGAGCTCGCTGCGCAGCGCCTCGAGGTCGGCGACGTACTCCGCGAGCTCGTAGCGCCCGTCCACGGGCCGGCTCGACGCGCCCGCACCGCGCGGGTCGAACAGGACGAGCCGCAGCTCACCGCCCGCAACCCCGCCGAGCTCGCCGAGCGTCCCGCTCGACATCCCCGGGCCGCCCGGATGGCAGATGAGCGTCCGCGGTGCGTCCTGGGCGCCGCGCACGGTGTACGCCAGTGTCGCCCCGCGAGCGCCGGTGAAGGTCAGCGCGCCCATGGTCCGCGATCATCGTGCCACGCGGGCGCCGGGCGGGCAACGCGCGAGGTTGCGGGAAACCACGGAGTTCCCGTCCAGGGGCTGTGCGAAGCTGCGCCCCGTGTCAGCGGACTCGAAGATCACCATCGTCCTCGCCGACGACCACGCGGTCGTCCGCTCCGGGCTGCGGCTCGTGCTGGAGCGCGCGGAGGGCCTGGAGGTCGTCTCGGAGGCCGGCGACGCCGAGAGCGCAGTGCGGACCGTCAACGGCCACAAGCCCGACATCCTGGTCCTCGATCTGAACATGCCGGGCCCCCTGAACTCGTTCGACGCCATCCCGCGCGTCGCCGAGGTCTCCCCCGGCACGCGCATCGTCGTCCTGACGATGCAGGAGGACCCGGAGTTCGCCCGTCAGGCGCTGCGCGCCGGGGCGGCCGGCTATCTGCTGAAGGAGTCCGCCGACGCCGAGCTCGTCGAAGCCGTGCGCCGCGTCGCCTCCGGCGCGACCTACCTGCACCCCGGCATCGGCGCCGCGCTCGCCTCCACGCCCGAGCCGAGCGGCCCCCCCGATGACCTCACGGAGCGCGAGGCCGAGGTGCTGCGCCTGATCGCGCTCGGCCACACGAACGCCGAGATCGCGGGGATGCTGTTCCTGTCCGTGCGCACCGTCGAGTCCCATCGCGCGCACATCCAGCAGAAGCTCGGGCGCTCGACACGCGCCGAGCTCGTGCGCTACGCGCTCGACCACGACCTCGTGGCCGACAGCTGAGCGACGCCGGTGCGCTCAGAAGGTCGTTCAGAAAGCCCTTCTCAGCGCAGCGGCAGCGTCGCGTGCACGATCGTGCCGGATGGCTGCGCCGGGGCGACATCGAGCTCACCGCCCGCGAGCGCGACGCGCTCGCGGATGCCCTGCAGGCCGTATCCGTAGACGGCGGTCTCCGGGTCGAAGCCCGAGCCGTCGTCGCTGACCACGATCGACAGGGCATGGCCGTCGCAGACCACGACCACGTCGACGCGCTCGGCTGACGCGTGCCGCGCGGCATTCGTGAGCGATTCCTGCACGATGCGGTAGACGGTGGTTTCGAGCTCGGAGCTCAGCTCCTGCTCGCCGAGCTCCACGTCGATGCGCACGTCGAGGCCGCTCGCGACCGACGTGCGCTGACCCAGGGACATGAGTGCCGGCGCGAGCCCGAGCTGATCCAGTGCAGCGGGCCGCAGCTCGGCGATGATCCCGCGCAGCGAGGCGATGTCGCTGCCCAGCTGGTCAGCGGCGGTGACGACGGCTTCGCGCACGGCGGCGGGGTCCGGGATCCGCGCCGCGGCTGACAGCAGCACCTTGAGCGCACCGAGCGCCTGGAGCGTCTCGTCGTGCAACTCACGCGCCCAGCGCCGGCGCTCGTCCTCGGCAGCCGCGATCGAGCGCCGCAGCCGGTCCTCCTGCACCGTCCGCGCCGTCGCGACCGCCGTCGCGGACTGGTCGGCGAAGGATTCGAGCAGCAGCTCGTCGTCGGCGGTGAAGCGGCGTACCGGGCCCAGGCGCTCGAAGGCGATCAGCGCGCCGAGTGCCTCGCCGCGGTAGACGAGCGGCACGATCAGCGCGGTGTGGACGTCGCCGACGCCCAGCTCGGCCGGGGAGATCTGCATCTCCTGGGCGACGTCGACGATCCGCCGCGAGCGCAGATCGCGCATCACCTCGCCGGTGGTCGACCCGGCGAGCGGCAGATGCGGGCTCTCGGACAGCGCGATCTCGCCGGCGGCGGCCCGGGCCACGAGCCGATCGCCCTCGCGCAGCATGATCAGCACGTCGCGTGCGCCGACGAGCGCACGCGCCCGCTTGGTGACGAGCTCGAGGACCCGGGCCAGATCCGTCTCGCCCCCGACCGCGCGCGCGATCGCCGCGGTCGCCTCCAGCCCGCGCACCGCGCGCTGGAGCTCGTCGCGGCGAGCGATCGCCTCCTCGTAGAGGCGCGCGTTCTGCACGGCGACGCCGGCCCACTCTGAGAGCACGATCACCGACTCTTCGTCGACCTCTGTGAAGGGCAGACCGTCCTCTCGCTCGCAGAGGTAGAGGTTCCCCCATGCGTGACCGCGGATCATGATCGGAACGCCGAGGAACGTGCGCATGTCGGGGTGGCCCGGCGGGAACCCGTAGCTGTGCGGGTGCGTCGAGGCGTCCTCGAGCCGCAGCGGCCGCGGGTCGTCGATCAGCAGCCCGAGGATGCCGTGGCCGCTGGGCAGGTCCCCGATCGCGCGGCGCGTCTCGTCGTCGATTCCACTCGTCAGGAACTGGCGCAGACGCCGGCGGTCCTCATCGAGCACGCCGAGGGCCGCGTAGCGCGCGCCGGTCAGCTCGCGCGCGGCCACGAGCGCGAGATGGAGGACCGCGTCGAGGTCGAGTTCGGAGGTCAGAGCCCGCCCGAACGCGATCAGTCGCGCCATCCGGTCGTCGTCGAGTCTCGTCGGAACCGCCATTCCCGGCCAGATTACCCGTCACGGCGGCCTGAGCGGGCTAGATGGTGGGCACGAGGACCTGCGACGGAGGCGGCTCCGCGACGCGCACGCGCGCATCGACGGTCACGGTTCCCGACGGCGCGACGATCACCGGGTTGAGATCCAGCTCGGCGATCGCCGGCTGCGCCGCGGCGAGCGCGGCGATCCGGACGATCAGGTCCTCGACGCCGTCCAGGTCGCCGCCCGCAGCGCCGCGGTAGCCCTCCAGGAGCGGGAAGGTCCGCAGGCGGCGCAGCATCCCGCTCGCCTCGGCGCGCGCGATCGGCGCGAGCTGCACCTGCACGTCCCCGACGAGTTCCGCGGTCGCGCCGCCCGCGGCGACGGCCACCACCGGCCCGAAGAGCGGATCGCCGACGGTGCCGACGAGCAGCTCGACGCCCGGAGCGGCCATCTCCTGGACCAGGAAGCGCTTCGCTCCGAGCTTCTTCGCGAGCTGCCGCGCCGCCGCCAGCACCGCGTCGCGGCCTTCGAGGCCCAGCCGCACGGCGCCCGCTTCGCGCTTGTGCACGACGCCGGGGAGCAGCGCCTTCAGCGCGACGGGGCAGCCGAGCCGCGCAGCGGCCGCGGCCGCCCCGGCCGGTGACGCGGCGAGCTCCGCGCGGGCCAGGTGAACGCCGTAGGCGCCGAGCACCTCGGCCAGCGCCTCGGGCGCGAGCCAGCCCGGGCCCTCCGCGAGCGCCGCCGCCAGCGCGGCGGACGCGCGCTCGTCGTCGACACCCTCGGGTGCCCAGGTCGGTGGCGGTGGATGGCGCACGCGCTCGGCGTGTCGCACGACGTGCCCGAGGGCCTGAGCGGCGTGCTCGGGCGTCCCGTAGACGGCCAGGTCGATGCCCTCGGGCACCTCGCCGGAGGGCATAGACACGAGCAGCAGGGGCACGCCCCTGGCCGCGAGCCCACGCGCCGCGCGCGCGATCGCGCGCAGCACCGGGTCACGCCGGCGACCGGCGAGCGGCGCGATGTAGATCGCGATCACGGCGTCCACCCCGGGATCACGGCCCACGGCACGGACCGCACGCGCCATCTCGCGAGGCGTGGCCGCCATCAGCGCATCGACCGGGTTCCCCACCGCGGCGGCCGCGGGGAGCACGCCGCGCAGCGTCTCGTCGGTCTCCGCGCTCAGCGGCTCCACGCTCAGCCCGGCCGCGACGCATGCGTCGACGCACGCGACGCCGGGCCCGCCCGCGTTGGTGACGATCCCGACGCACGCGCCGCCCGGGAGCGGACCGTGGGCGAGCGCGGCGGCGACGTCGAGTTGTTCGTCGAGGGTGCGGGCGCGGATCACACCGGCGTGGGCGAAGAGCGCGTCGACGGTGGACTCCGCGGCGCCGACGAGCGCACCGGTGTGCGAGGACGCCGCGCGCCTGCCGGCCGCCGAGCGCCCGGCCTTCACCACGATGATCGGCTTGCGGGCGCTGATCCGCCGTGCGATCCGCCCGAAGCGCCGGGGGTTCCCGAGCGACTCGAGGTAGAGCAGCAGCGCATCGGTGCCCGGATCGTGTTCCCAGTAACGCAGCAGGTCGTTGCCGGAGATGTCGGCCTTGTCGCCGAGCGAGACGAACGCCGACAGCCCGAGCCCGCGGCGCGCGGTCAGCTCGAGCGCCGCGATCCCGAACGCGCCGCTCTGCGAGGCGTAGGCCAGCCGGCCCGGTGTCCCCGGGCGGTGCGGGGCGATCGTCGCATCGAGTCGCACCGCGGGGTCGGTGTTCATCACGCCCAGGCAGTTCGGGCCCACGAGCCGCATGCCGGCGCGACGGCAGATGCCGAGCAGCTCGTCCTGCCGGGCACGGCCCGCCTCGCCGCTCTCCGCGAAGCCCTCGGACAGCACGACGAGCGCACGAACCCCCTTGTCGGCGCACTCCTGAGCCACGCCGGCGACGCGGGTGGCCGGGACGGCGACGATCGCGAGCTCGACCGGGCCGGGGATCGCGCCGACCGAACGGTAGGCGCGATGCCCCGCCACCGTCAGTTGACGCAGCGTCACCGGATAGAGCCCGCCCGTGAAGCCGCCGCGGGCGAGGCTGCGCACTACGGCGCCGCCGGGGTTCCCCTGCCGCGCGGAGGCGCCGATGACGGCGACCGACGCGGGCCGCAGCACATGCCCGACGGCCGCCACCGCTGCGGCGTCGTCGCGCGCCATGAAGCGCCGCAGCGCCTCCGCGCCCGGCTGCGCCGGCATCTCGACCTCGAGGACGCCGCTCGCCGGGCGGATCGACGGCTCGAACCCGGAGGCGCGGAAGACGTCGAGCATCTTGCGGTTGGACGGGTGGACGATCGCGGTGAAGACGCTGACGTCCTTGTCCGCCGCGAGCTCGGCGAGGCGCCCGAGCAGCAGCGTCCCGAGACCCTGGCCGTGGCGCTCATCGGCCACGGCGAACGCGATCTCGGCGCTCCCGTCGCCGGCCGGGACGAAGCAGGCGTGCGCGACGATCCGCGGCGGGGCACCGGTGACGGCCACGACGCCGGTGCCGCTCTTGGCGAGGAGCGCCGCGGTCTGCTGGCCGTCGGTCTGCCCGAGGAAGCGCAGCCAGCGCGAATGCGGGTCCATGGCGTCGAACAGCTCGCCGAGCTCCTCGGCGTCCGATCGGCGCATGGTCCGCAGCGCGACCGTCGACCCGTCGCGGAGGGCCACGTCCTCACCGTGCACGACTCAGAAGCCCCAGTCGCCGGTGACGAGCGTGAGCAGCAGCGCCTGCTCGACCGGCAGGCGATTGTGCGCCTGCCGGATGGCGAGGGAGCGCGGGCCGTCGATGACCTCCGCCGTCACCTCCTCGCCGCGCCGTGCCGGCAGGCAGTGCATGAAGACGGCGCTCGGGGATGCCCCGCGCATCAGCGCACGGTCGACGCGGTAAGGCCGCATGCCGTGTTCGTCGGCCGGCGACCAGGGGGTCGTGTAGATCGCATCGGCGCCGGCGACGGCCTCGCGCGGATCGCTCGTCAGGTCCACGGTCTCGCCGAAGCGCGCGGCCTCGCGGCGGGCACCCTCCACGACGTCGGGATCCGGCTCGCGGCCCGGCGGCGTGGCGACGGAGACGGCGATCCCGCTGAGGGCGCATCCCTCGATCAGCGAGTTCGCGACGTTGTTCCCCTGGCCGACGAACGCCAGCCGCAGGCCGTCGAGGCGGCCGAACCGCTCACGCAGCGTCAGCAGGTCGGCCAGCGCCTGGCACGGATGCTGCAACTCGGTGAGCGCGTTGATCACGGGGATGCTCGACGCCGCCGCGTACGCGTCGACCTCGGCCTGGGCGGCGGTGCGCACGGCCGTCGCGGAACAGTATCCCGCGAGCACCCGTGCCGTCTCGAGGATCGACTGGCCCGGATCCGCGGTTCCGTGCGGCGCGACCCGCAGCGGGAGTGCGCCGAGCCGGTGGATGGCAGCCTCGAACGAGGCGTCGGCCGCCGCCGGCGGATCGGGGAAGACGCAGGCGACCGTCTGCGAGGCGAGCGTGTCCGACCACTCGCCGGGCGCGGCCTTCATCGCAGCCGCGAGGCGCAGCACGTGCCGGATCGCGGGCGAGTCGAGATCGGCCGTGCGCAGGAGGTCCTTGTTGGCGGTCGCCTGGCGCATGTCCGGTCATGCTCCCCGCACTGCGAGGATGAACCATCGGGGTCGAGCACGCGCGAGCATGCGGGCGGACTACGGATGCGACCGGGCCGGGGCGCGCCTACGGTCCTGGCATGTTCCGGAAGATCGTCCTGGCCGCACGTGGCGATGACGCGCTGTCACGCGACGGCCTCGCGCTCGCGGCCGCGCTCGCGGGCGACCGGACCGAGCTTGTGATCGCCGGCGTCTGGGTCTCCCCGCTCGGCACGCGCGATGCTCTCTACGCCAATGCGGTGGAGGGCCGGCTCGAGCAGGCACTCGAGCGGCTGCGGAGCGCCGCGCCCGATGGGCTCTCCACCCGCGTCCACGTCGCGGGATCGACGTCGCCGGCGCGGGGCCTGCACCAGCTGCTCGAGCACGAGCACGCCGACCTGCTCGTGGTCGGGCCCGCCGGCGAGCAGGATGCCCGCGCCGCCGGCGCGGATCTGGCGCTCGGGCTGCTCCACGACTGCCCGTGCGCCGTCGCGGTGGCGCCTTCGGGCTACTGCTCGCGCCCGCCGCGCCCGCCCGCCCGCATCCTGGTCGGCTGGGACGGCTCGCAGGAGGCCGCCGACGCCCTCGAGGCCGCGGTTCAGATCGCCGAGCGCGGCGCCGGTGAGATCCTGCTCGTCGACGTCGTCGAGCACCCCTTCACCGTCGCGCAGATGCCCTGGGCCGGCGCCGCGGAGAGCGATCCGGGCTGGGTGGCCGAGCTCGTCGAGGCCGCCGAGCAGTCCACCCGCGACGGCCGGCGGCTCGTCGGCGGCCGCGTCCCCGTCGGCATCGAGGTGCTCGAGGGCTCGCCCGGTGAGGAGCTCGCCCGGCGCGCGGCGGACGCCGACCTCGTCGTGACGGGCTCGCGCCGCTTCGGGTCGCTGCGGCGCCTGGTGCTCGGCAGCACCTCGGCGCAGGTTCTCCACCACGCGAGCACACCGGTCCTCGTTCTTCCTCGCGGGGCGCTCGTCCCCGAGGCCATCCACAGCTGAGGCACATGACACCCACACATCCGATCCTCGCCGCCTTCGACGGCCATGCGTTCTCCGCATTGCGCCTCGCGCAGCTGCTCAGCCGGCTGCTCGAGCAGCCGCTGCACGTCGCGACGGCCTACCGCGACGAACCGGTGGGGGTCACCACCGGCGAGGAGGCCGCATGGGCCAGCGACCGGCGCCGCGGCGTCGCCGAGCGCCGCATGGAGCGCGCGGTCGAGTTCGACAAGGATGCTCCGGGCGCCGATCACAGCGTGATCGCGACCGAGCAGATCGCCGACGGCCTGCTGGACCTCGCCGCCGAAATCGGCGCCGCGGTGATGGTGCTCGGGCCCGACCAGCGCGGTGACATCACCCGCGAGGTGCTGCGCCGCGCGACCTGCCCGGTCGCCGTCGGCCCGGCCGACGCGCTGGTGGTCGCCGAGCGCCCGCGCGTCGTCGGCGTCGCCTTCGACGGCTCGTCGGCCGGCCGGCTCGCCCTGCGCGCCGCCGGGCGGCTCGCCGACCGGGCCGGCGCCCGCTTCGAGGCGGTCGTCGTCGCCGCCGACGACGCCACCGCCTATGACATGGCGCACACCGCCGAGCTGACCGCCGAGAGCGAGATCCTCACCCCGCACGTCGTGCGGCGCCACGGCGATCCGGGCGACGAGCTGCGCCGCGCGTGCGAGGGGCTCGACGTGCTCGTCTGCGGCACGCACGGCCGCTGGCCCTTCGTCGAGCGCGACATCGGCAACGTCGTGGCGGAGCTGATCGCCGACCCGGTCTGCCCGATGCTCGTCATCCCGGAGCACGCCCGGCCGGACCGCACCGCCGTCCTGGGACTCGCAGGCGCCGGCGAGGCGTCGCTGGACTGACGGTCAGCCGCGGCCGGCGAGGGCCGAGCGCCACGCCCGGAGTGCACGCCGGTCGCCCGCAGCTCCGTGGGGCCGGTCGCCCGGCTTCGCGGGGGCGCATCAGCGCTTGCGGCGCGCCGACGCGACGCGGCGCATGTAGCGCGCGCGCTCCTCTGCGCCGAGGTCCTCGCCCGAGAGGTGCGCGGCGAGCCAGCGTGAGGCGATCTTCCCCGGCGGCCACCAGAGCGGCTCGGAGGAGAGCGTCGGCGGCTCGCCGCCGCCGAGGTCGGCGCGCATGTAGCGCGCGCCGTCGCGCGTGCGCAGCTGCCCGCGCAGTATCGGGCGGAACGGCTCCGGCTGCTGCTGGGACCCGCCGAGAGTCGCGGCGATGTGCTGCGCGGCGGCGTCGGCCTGCTGGGCGGCGATCCCGCCCTGCTTGATCCAGAAGGAGGTCCCATCCCCCGCGGCGTAGAGCCCCTCGAAGCCGGGGACGCGGCCGTGCTGATCTGCGGGTATCCAGCCCGCGCGGTCATGCGGCATGCCCGGGATGCGCGGGGCCGAGAGCTGCGGCAGGGCGATGATCCGGTCGGCCTCGCCCCAGGCGCCCGAGGGCAGCATGCTGTAGCTCGTGTTGCTCATCGGCTGTGCCGTCGCGCCGGCGATCAGCCGCACCCCGGCCTGCTGGAGCACCGTCGCGACCTCGGCGGCGGCCTCCGAGCCGAAGATCCCGAGCGGCTCCGGCTCGGGCGTGACCAGCGTGACCTCCGGCTCAGCGCTCTGCCGCATCCACGCGGCCGTGCGCAGTGCCAGCTCGTAGGCCGGGAGCGTCCAGCTGACGCCGGCCGGCACGATGATCGCCATGCTCTGCGCGAAGCCCGCACGGCTGTCGGCCAGGACCTCGTCGAACTCCCCGGGGTCCAGCAGCCGGTCGAAGGTCACGCCGTACTCGAACGCCGGATGGGGCGTCGCACCGGTGGCCACGAGCAGCGCGTCGTAGGCGAGCTCGTCGCCGCCGCCGAGCAGGACACGGCGCCCGTCGGTGTCCACGCGGGCCAGCGTGTCGCACACGAACCGCGCGCCCGCTCCGCGCGCCAGGTCGTCCAGCGCATAGCGCCGCGCGCGCCCCAGGCCGAAGGGCTCATCGAGGTCCAGCGGGCGGTAGTGGAAGTCCGCGACGCGGCTGACGAGCGTGACGTCGAGCCGCACCCGGGTCAGCGCGCTCAGGGCGAGCAGCGCCTCCCCGCCGGCGACGCCGCCGCCGACGATGACGATGTGTGGATCGCCGCTCGCGTTCGACATGCCGGGAGGGTCCTCGACGGCGCCGAAGGCGACATCGGGGAACTCCTGCACCCCGGTGCGGAAAACCCGCATCCGCGGGCGTACCATGGGGCCCATGTGCCGCAACATCCGTCCGCTCTACAATTTCGAGCCCCCGGCCGGCGCCGAGGAGGTCCATGACGCCGCGCTGCAGTACGTGCGCAAGGTCAGCGGCTTCTCGAAGCCCTCGCGGGCGAACACGGAGGCGTTCGACCGCGCCGTCGAGGCCGTCGCGGCCGCGACGATGCAGTTGATCGGCGAGCTCGTCACGACGGCGCCGGCGAAGGACCGCGAGGTCGAGGCCGCCAGGGCCCGCGCCCGCAGCGCCGCGCGCTTCGCCGCGTAGAAGGGCTTGCCCTGAAGCCGCGCGGCGCGTACGGTCCGCACAGATCGTCGTGCCCCCCGTCTCACGCGGATTCCACGGCCGCCGCCGCCCCGAGATCGACCCTGCGCGCGTCCCGCCCGGGCAGTACGTCACGCCCGACTTCCCGGTGCTCTCGGCGGGGCCGACGCCGCACATCGCGCTCGACCGCTGGAGCCTGCAGATCGACGGCGCCGTCGACGAGGCGCTCCACTGGTCCTGGGAGGAGTTCCTGGCGCTCCCCACCGAGGCGGTGACCGTCGACATCCACTGCGTCACGAAGTGGTCGAAGCTCGACACGTCGTGGACCGGCGTCTCACTCGACACGCTGCTCGCAGGCGTGGAGACCGAGGCGGAGCACGTGACGGCCTGGTCGGAGGGCGGCTACACGACGAACATCCCGCTGGAGGACCTGACCGGCGGCCGCGCCTGGGTCGTCCACGGGTACGACGGGACGCCGCTGGAGGCCGAGCACGGCGGCCCCGCGCGGCTGCTCGTCCCCCACCTCTACTTCTGGAAGAGCGCGAAGTGGCTGCGCGGCCTGACGCTCACGATCTCTGACGAGCCGGGGTTCTGGGAGGCGGCCGGGTACCACAACTACGGGGACCCGTGGCGCGAGCAGCGCTACTGGAACGACTGAGCCGCGGTCCGCGCGTCGTGTGGCGCACGGCCACAGTGCGCGAGGTGCTGCGCGAGTCGCGCAGCGCTCGGACGATCGCGGTCGACGTGCCCGGATGGCCCGGCCATCGCGCCGGCCAGCACCTCGACCTGCGCCTCACCGCCGAGGACGGCTATCAGGCCCAGCGCTCCTACTCGATCGCCTCGGCGCCCGAGCTGGATCACCTGGAGATCACGGTCGAGGTCGTGGAGGACGGCGAGGTCTCGCCCTATCTCGCCCAGGAGGTCCGGCCAGGCGATCAGTTCGAGGTGCGAGGCCCGATCGGCGGGCACTTCACCTGGTCGGCCGACGAGGGCGGCCCGCTGCTGCTCGTCGCCGGCGGCTCGGGGCTCGCACCGCTGATGGCGCTGCTGCGCCACCGGGCCGCGCGCGGCAGCGACGCCGAGGCGCACCTGCTCGTCTCGGTCCGCAGCCCGGAGGACGCCCTGTACACGGACGAGCTCGAGCGGCTGGCGGCCGGCGCGGGCCTGATGGTCACCTGGACCTATACGCGCGCCGCGCCGGAGGGCTGGACCGGCCCGCGCGGCCGCGTCGACCGGGCGATGCTGGAGGCGGCAGGGGTCGCCGACCGCGCGGCGACGCGCTGCTTCGTCTGCGGCCCGACCCCGTTCGTCGAGCACGTGCTCGACCTGCTCGTGGCGAGCGGCTATCCGACCGCGGCCATCCACGCCGAGCGCTTCGGCCCGACTGGAACGTGAGATGAGCGACCTGCATCTGGACGGCAACGGCGTCGCCTGGCTGCTCGGGCAGATCACCGCCGCCGAGCCGACGACGATGCTGCGCACCTGTCAGTCGTGCGGCGATCGCCGCCCGCTCGCCGACCATCGCGCCTACCGCGGCGCCGGGGTCGTTCTGCGCTGCCCCAGCTGCCAGGAAGTCGCGGTGTGCATCGGCATCCAGGAGGACCACCTGACCGTCCGCTGGCACGGGACGCTGCGCGTCGCGCTCGCGCCGGACGGCGGCTCGGCCGCCTGACCGGCGCGCCGCCCGGCGCGTGCGCCGGCGCGGTCCGTCACCATCGGGGTGTGCCGTTCCACCGCATCCGGCCGCGCGCGACCTGCGAGCGGCGACGGGGCGCGCTCGCACGTGCCCTGCTCATCGCAGCGCTCGCGCCCGCGGCGCTCGCGTCACCGGCCCTCGCCGACTGCCCCGGCGCCGGTGCGACCTGCCCGTACACCGCCGCGCAGCAGATCGGGCAGGTCGGCGGCGTCCTGCGCTTCCCGCAGGCCGTGGCGGTGGGCACCGATGGCGCGGTCTACGTCGGCGATCAGGCGTCGCACGTCGTCCACGTCTTCAACGCCGACGGCTCGCTGCGCACGACGATCGGCACTCCCGGCACCAAGCCCGGCCAGATCAGCTCGGTCGGCTCGGTCGCGGTCGGCGCCGACGGGCTGTTCGTCGCCGAGGGCGCCACGAACCGGGTGCTGCGCTTCGACACCGCCGGCACCGCGCTCGGCAGCTTCGGCGGCAGTGGCGACGCGCTCGGGCGCTTTCACTTCGGCGCCGGCGGCGGCAACGACGCCGCGGCGGGCGGCGGCCTCGCGCTCGCCGGCGGGTTCGTCTACGTGGTGGACACCGGGAACGACCGTGTGCAGCGCCTGCTGCCCGGCGGCACGGACCCGGTCGAGCTGATCCCGCCGGGGCAGCTCGCGAACCCGCGCGGCATCGCCGTCTGGGGCGGGCGCGTCTTCGTCGCCGACGATCAGCATCACCGCATCGGTGTGTTCGACGTCACCGGCAGGCCGGTCACGAGCATCGGCTCCGGCCAGGGCAACGGCCCGGGCCAGCTGAACTACCCGTACGGCGTCGCGGTCGACCCGAAGGGCCGCGTGTTCGTGGCCGACGACCTCAACCACCGCGTCGTGCGTTTCGGCGGCGTGCCGGCCTACGCCTACCGGGCGCGCTGGGGCTCCTACGGCAGAGGGCGGGGACAGCTCGCCTACCCGCGCAGCCTCGCGACCGACGGGGCGGGGAACGTCTACGTCGCCGACACCGGCAACGACCGGATCGACGTGTTCGACAACACCGGCACGCTGCTGCGGAGCTTCGGCGCGGACGGGCGCGTGCCCGGGCAGTTCGACGCGCCGACGGGCGTCGCGGCCGACGCCAGTGGGGTGCGCGCGGTCACCGACGCGGTCAACGGCCGTGTCCAGCTGCTGAACCCCGACGGCTCGGTCGCTGCGGTCTGGGGTTCGCCGAACCCGGGGCCGACCGTGCTGCCGCACCCGGTCGCGGTCGCCTTCGACGGCGCCGGAAACGCCTACGTGCTCGACGACCGCCGCAGCCGCATCGTCGTCTTCGACCGCGCGACGGGCACCCCCGTGCGGACGATCGGCTCCGAGGGAAGCGGGCCCGGGCAGCTCCTGGCGCCGTCGGCGCTGGCGATCGACGCCGCCGGCACAATCTCGATCGCCGACGCCGGCAACGCGCGGATCGCGCGCTTCGCGCTCGACGGCTCCTACCTGGGCTCGACCACCGGCGTCGACGACCCGCGCGGGATCGCCGTCACGCCCGACGGCGCGCGGACGTACGTCAGCGACGGCGCCAACCGGATCACCGCCTACGACCCCGCCGGCGGGGTGCTCGCGACGTTCGGCGGCACCGGGTCCAAGCTGGGCAAGCTCAACGTGCCGGGCCAGCTGACGGTCGACGCCGCCGGCGACCTGTGGGTGGCCGACCGCGGGAACAACCGCGTGCAGGAGTTCGGTCCCGCCGGCGAGCGCCTGCTCACGCTCGGAACCCGCGGGGCGGGCTTGGGGCAGTTCATCCATCCGGCGGGCGTCAGCGTCGACTGCCACGGGCTCCTGACGGTCACGGACGCCGACGGCAACCGGGTCGAGCAGTTCGCCCTCGCCGCGCCGCCCGCTGCAGCGTGCGCGGCGCTGCCCGCGCCGGCGCAGCCCCCGGCGCCGCAGACGCCGACGCTGCCCGCGCCGCCGGGGCCGGCGGTCACCCTGCGCGTGCTGCGCACCACGCGGCTGTTCACGAGCCGGGTCCTCCCGCTGCGTGTCGGCTGCGACACCACCTGCACGCTGACGGCATCCGGGACGCTCACGCAGCGGTCCGCCCCGGCGAAGGGCCGGCGCCCGGCGAGCGCACCGCTCGGCGCTCAGAGCCTGACGATCCGCGCGGGCCAGACCGCGATCGTCCGCCTGCGCCTCTCACGTGCGAGCGTGGCGCGCCTGCGCCGCGCGCTCAAGGCGCGGCGCGGGCTCACCGCGCTGCTCCAGGTCACGGCGACCGCCGGCGTCGGCGCGCCGTCGGTCCTCACCAGCCGCGTGCAGGCCACCGGCTGAGCGCCACCGCCGTCAGCCGGCGCGGGTCAGCGTCACCGCCATCCGGCCCTGCGCATCAAGCAGCGTGAGCGTGCCCCCACCGACCGCGTGGACCCGAGCGCCGCGAGGTAGGCCTGCTCCTGCTCGTTCGCGCGCGGCGGGCTCGCGCGGTGTGGAGCACCGAGACGACCTCCCGGCGGCCCTCGACGCGCGGGACGCTCGCGCGATAGCGCAGCAGCGCGGTGCCGCCCGCGTCTATGAGGGCGGCGGCCCTACCCACCCGCCGGTCAGGGTGCGCCTGCGAGCAGCCCGTCGGCGGCGATCGGCCACGCGCGCGCGCCGAAGTCCTCGCGCGAGAGCCGGCGGACGAGCCACGTGCTCACGTGGGTCGGGTCGGCCACCGGCCTGCCCTGCCCGGTGAGCTGCAGCGCCTTCCAGCGGCCGCGCAGAACGCGCCCGTGCGGGTCGACCTGCAGCTCCAGCATCCCGCTCAGCGACAGGACGCCGCCGCGAGCGAACGTGCCCTGCGAGGCGAAGTTCCCGAGCGAGTAGGCGATCAGCCCGCGGTGGTAGCGCTCGATGCCGCGCACCACATGCGGCCCCGAGCCCAGCACGAGGTCGGCCCCCGCGTCGACCGCCGCATGCGCGAACGCGCGCGTGTTCCCCCGGTTCTCGCCGAACGCCACCTCGGTGCCGTACGGGACGTGCGTCTGCCCGGCCCCCTCGGCGCCGGCGTGCATGATCACGACGACCACGTCAGCGCGGGTCGCCGCCCGGCGGACGAGCGTACGCGTGCGCGCGAGGTCGGTCATCGGGTTCGTCCAGTGGTAGGCCGAGAAGCCGACGAACGCCACGCGCGTGCCGTTGCGCTGCACGACGGTGATCAGCCCCGGCGCACCGGTCCTGGCGATCCGCTGGGCGCGCAGCGCCCGGACGGTTCCCCAGTACGCCCTGCGGCCGAAGTCCATGGCGTGGTTGTTGGCCATGTTCATCACGTCGAACCCGGCGCGCCGCAGGCCCTTCGCGTAGCGCGGCGGGGCCTGGAAGGCGAAGCACGTCCCGCCCGGGCCCGCCGTCCCGCATTTGGACGCGCCGCCCTCCGACAGCGTGCCCTCGAGGTTGCCGACCGTGATACCCGCGCCGCGCAGCCGTGCGCGGACCCCCGAGAAGAGGCCGTCCCCGTCGCCGTCGGGCAGGCCCACGTAGGACCCCGGCGTGGTGTCGCCCACCCAGAGGATCGTCACCGGGCCTTTCGCTGCGGGCTCCTCGCCTCCGGCCCGCGCGGTGCCCGTCGCCCGCGGGAGCAGCGCGACGGTCGCTCCGGCGAGCAGCACCGGCACGAGCGCGACGGCGAGGCCGGCACGGGTTCCGGCGCGCGATGTCCGTTGCTGGCGAGTGCGCACGAGGACGGGACCGGCAGCCGGGGGGCCCGGCGACGGAACGGGGACTCCCGGAGTTCCACGACGGCCGCCCGGTCCCTGCCCTATGCCGGCTCCTCGCTGGCCGAGCCGGTGAGCTCCGCCTCGATCTCGTCGAGCCACAGCTGATGTGCCTCGATCATGCGGCGCACGAGCCGGTGGTTGATGCGCAGCACGCGCTCGCGTCGCGGCAGGCCCGCGGCGAGCGCCTCGGACTCGGACTCGGTCACGAGCGCCGCGGCAAAGTCCTCGCGCAGCGGCAGCAGCGCGGCGAGCGTCACCTCGGGCTCCACGTACTCGCCCGCCAGCGCGCGCAACAGGGGCTCGTTCTGGATCCGCGGCGGGCCGCTGGGCGTGGCGAGCCAGCCACGCAGCGCCTCGCGCCCGGCATCGGTGAGGTCGTACACCGTGCGCTCCCTCGTGATCCCGGGCTCCTTGCGTGCCGTCAGCAGACCGAGCTGCTCGAGGCGCTTGGGCTCGGCGTAGTACTGGCTCTCCGACGCACGCCACTGCCACGTGCCGCGGCGCATCATCCGCACGATGTCGTGCGGTCCGGCACCGCTCTCTCCGACGAGCGTGAGGACGACGTAGGAGAACGGGTTGAGCTTCAGCGGATCGGCCATGGCAGAGACATCCCTTGACAAGAACTCCGAGTCGGAGCTATAAGACTCCGAGTCAGAGTTTACCGTCCCGAGGAGGGATCATGCCGCGCAACCTGCAGTTCATCGACAACCTCGCCACGATCCACATCGGGGCCGAGCAGACCGATGGCCGGTTCGGCGTCGTCGAGATGCTCGGTCGCCCCGGTGACCAGCCCCCGCTTCACGTGCATCACGGCGAGGACGAAGGCTTCCACGTCGTCGCGGGCGAGCTCACGCTGTGGGCCGGTGACGCCGAGCCGATCGTGCTCGGGCCGGGGCGCAGTGCCGTCGCGCCGCGCGACGTCCCCCACACCTACCGAGTGACGAGCGCGGGCCCGGCGCGCTGGTTCGCGACCGTCACCCCGGCGAACTTCGTCCGGTTCGTCGCCGCGTTCGGGGAGCCGACCGACGCGACGGAGCTGTCGGCGCAGCCGGCCGGCCCGCCCGACGTCGAACGTCTCGTCGGTCTCGCTGCCGAGAACGACATCGAGATCCTCGGACCCCCCGGAATGCTCCCCGCCGACCTGCGCGCGGACGCGACGGCGGCCGCGGCCTGAGCCCGATCCAAGCCGGAGACGAGCCCGCACGGCGTTCAGCGGCGGACCACGGAGCGGTCGTCTCGCGGCGCGTTCGATGCGCAGCGCGTATGCCGCGCGATGCGCGCCCGCACCGGGGTCATGCGTGACCACCACGTAGGCGATGCGGAACCTCGCGCTGCGGTTGACGACGGTGACCCGGTCGATTGCGCCGCGCGCGCGCCGTGATGTGGAGAGGAGCGCGGCGCGATCGCCGATGTCGATCGCGTCGTCGTCGAGGACGCGCAGGTCGGCCCCGCCGACGCCGGGCGTCAGCGTGATCCGCGTTCGCGAGTGCGGCGGGCGCAGGATGCGGTACACGTCGCTGGGATCCTCTCGCGCTGCGACCGAAGCACGCACGACCCGGGGGCCGCCGCCGCGCCACACCGAGTGGCTGGGCGTCGCGAAGCTGACGCCGTCGACCCATTGCACGTCGTCGTTGGGTTCTCCGGGATCGGGCGCCGGCGCGCGATGCCGGAGCGCCGCGTGCAGGTCGAGGGCACCGCAGCCGGTCCGACGGTCGAAGCCCAGCGGAGGGACGTCGCGCGCCGCGTCGCACAGCAGCGTCCCGATCTGCCCGGCAGTCAGCGCCGGCCGGACCGCTCGAAGCCACGTCGCGGCCGCCGCTACCATCGGCGCCGAGAAGCTGGTGCCCGTGAGGAGTGCCAGGCCGTCGGGCAGCGGATCGGGATCGAACGCGACCGGTACGGCGGTGAGGACGTCCTTCCCGGGGGCCGCGAGATCGGGCACGGTGCTCGTGCTCGAGAACGTCGTCGCGGAGTCCGTGTCACCGAGCGCCGCCACGGCGATGACATGCGGGTACGCGGCGGGGTAGCTGAGCGGATTGCCGTCGAGGCGCCCGTTCCCCGCAGCGGCGACCAGGACGACGCCGCGGCGCGTGGCCGCCTGCAGCGCTGCGAGCTCGGCGAAGCATGGCGACTCACTGCCGTAGCTCATGCTGATCGTCGCGGCGCCCTGCGCAACCGCCCGCGTGATCAGGGCTGCCGCGCGCTCACAGGTCGCCGCACCATCGGCGAACGGGTAGTTGCGCAGACGCATCCCGGGCCAGACGCCGAGGATTCCCGCGGCGCCCGTCGCGCCGGCCACCGATGCAGTCGCCGTGCCGTGCAGGTCGAACGGCGCGATCGACGCGTCGGCGGTGATCGGCGCGCCGGCGAGCGCCGCATTGCCGAGGTCGACCGGGGAGTCGACGAGCGCGAGGAACGGGCTCGCGGGACTGACGGCCGGGGCCCGGGCCCCGGCCAGCCCGATGCGGTCGCGCCACGGCACCGCGTCCGCGATCGCCGGCGCCGTGCCGGCGATCGTCATGACCGCCAGCGCGGCGCCGATGATGGGGCGCGCGGCGGTCATCGGTGAGGCCCGTACGCGGTCACACCACTGTCAGCCGGTGCTGACGGTCCAGGACACCTTGCCGGACGAGCACGTATCGACGCCGGCGGTGCCGGAGAGCGTGACGTCCGACTGGAACGTCCCGGCAGCCCTGGTCGCGCCCACGCGGCCCGCGAACCGCTCGATCTCACTGGAGCCCTGCCCCAGGTTGAAGCGGTACGTACGCGAGAACGCTCCGGTCGGTGACAGCGCGAAGGACTGCAGATCGAACTCGTCGTGCGGGTCGATCCACGCGCCGCCGGCCTTGCAGGATGCATACCACGCGACGTGCGCGTGGCTCACGTGCTTGCGGTCGGTCTTGAGCTCGAGGACGATCGGCTCGTCCTGGCTCGTTGCGCCCGCGTAGACGACGTGCGGGTTGCGCAGGGCCGACCACCGGATGGTCTGGGCGCACTGCGCGAGGATGGCGCCCGAGGTCTCGTCCGTACGGACGAGCTTGACGGCCATCTTGCCGGCGGCCTTGGTCTTCGAGACGGTGCCGGTCAGCGCGACGTTCATGAGCTCCCAGCTCGTGTCGTTGACGCGGTCGGCGCCGACGATGGTGCCGGAGAGCTTCCCGGCGGCGATCTTGCCGCCGACGAGGTAGTGGGCTCCGCCGATCATCCGGTCGGGGACGGCGTCGACCTTCTGCGTCGTCCCGGCGTCGATGCTCTCGAAATCGGTTCCGCAGGAGACGTCCAGGTGGAAAGTCAGCTTCGAGACCGCGGTTCCGCTGTTGTTCAGCGCGAGCACCAGCTGGTCGGGCACGCCGCTCGTCGGCTGGCCCGCGTAGATCCGGGCGGCGCCCGCCGGTTGTGCGGCGACCGCACAGATGATCGCGGTCAACAGCGCACCTACGAGGAGACGGAACATCGCCGGACCTCCTTCACGTTCGCAGAAGGACGCGGGACACGGATCGGTCCCACAGAGTGATGGTCCTCACCGAGGCCCGCCTGCGGCATCAGGTCAAGGCCGCTGACCACGTCGTAGTTCCCCGGTCGCTGTCGGGGGGTGCGCCGGCCTGTGGCGGACTACCGACGCCGCGGCGTATCGCTCACCGACGCGCTCAGGTGAACGGAGCGGCACGCTGCGTTGTGATGCTCCGACGACGCCAGACGGGGCTCCTGGTCGCGTGCGTGCTGACGCTCGTCGCGCCGCCCGCGGCGGACGGCGCGACGCTGTACACGCGCTATCCACGAACGTTCGCGATCGCCGGGTCGGGTGAGGGCCTGCGCGTGACCCGGTTCGAAGTCGCCATGAAGGCCGTCGGGAGCAAGGTCCGCGTGACCGTCCGGGTCGCCGTGCAGAGCCTTGCGGGCCCGCGAACGCTGACCATCGCCGTCGCCCCGTGCCGCGGGTCCGCCTACAGCCCGAAGTGCCGGCCCGCCGCCGGCACCGGCTTCGGCTTGGACGCCGAGCGCGTCGACGAGACGCGCAGCTTCCTGGTCCCACGTCCGCCCGCCTCACCCGATGCCCTGCGCGTCACCCTCGTCGCCAGCGGAGCGGCGCCCGCCCCGCCATGCCGGCCGCCGGGCCGGGCCTGCAGCTTCCCGACCTTCAAAGTCACCGGTGATCTCCTGTTCAACGGCGGGGCGTGGCGCTATCACCAGGGGACGAACTGGGGCATCCAGGCGACATCGCTCCCGGTCGGCGCGGGCATCGACCGGGTGGCCTTCAACAGCGCCATCTATGCGTGGGCCGCGACCTGGCCACAGACCGCCGGTGCAATCACGACGATCACCTACGAGGGCGACTCCCTGAGCCGGAAGTACACGAAGGCGCTCACCGCCGGCGTACCAGCGGCGTCCTTCCACACGCCGAGCCTTGGCACCCCGTACGCGTCGCGCGCGGCCATCCGCGTCCTGCACTACAGCGCCACCATCGGCGCCCAGCACCTGTTCGACGTCCGCATGCCGCTCCCACGCTGGAGCATCCCCTGCCAGCAGCCGATCGCCCGCTGCCCCGGCGGGTAGGCGGCCATGACGCGACGCCGCGGAAAGTGCACCGCGGCCGCGAGCTTCCCGAGGCGGCATAGGACGCGAAAGCTGCTCGCCTGGAGGCCTTTCGTGCAAGCCGGAGACGGGATTCGAACCCGTGACCCGCGAGCGACCCGCCGCTTCCTGAGCTTGACAGCTGGCCGATACTCGGGGCGTGACCGTCCACACCAGCGGCTCGCGCCAAGCGAGCGTCTGGGCCAGCGTGGTCAGCGACGAGCCGATGGCGCTGCGCGCGTGGCTGCTCGCGCTCGGGTTCGTCGAGGATCTGCTGATCCCCGGCGAGCGTGAGGGCGCCGTCCATCACTGCCAGCTCGATTGGCCGGAGGGGGGCCGCGTGATGCTTTCGGGAACCGGCGAGCGGCCGACGCCGTGCCTGCCGGGAACCAGCTGGCAGCACGTCGTGACCGCCGACCCCGACGCGGTGTTCGCGCGCGCCCAGCAACTCGGCGCCGAGATCGTCCGGCCGATCGTCGACCAGACGGACTATCCCGCGCGCGAGTTCACCGTCGCCGATCCCGACGGCGGCTTCTGGACCTTCTCGACGTTCGCGGGCTGACCCGACACGGGCACTCGGCTCAGGCCCCCGGCCCGTCGGGGATCGAGCTGAGCCGCACGCTTCCGCTTCTCATCCACAGCGACTCCGCCGTCGCCGCCCGTCCCGAGCAGCGGTCGGCGGAGCGGCCTCCTCGTCCGATGTGAGCCCCCCATTGGGATGAGGAGGCACCCGCTCAAGGCTGAGACGATGGGATCTTCGGCGTCGACCTCATCGCCAAGGGCCTGCCCCCGCTGACGTAGTCCAGGGGGCCGAACGACAACTCGCGGCCGACCGCTCCTACACGCCACTCTGGACGGCGATGCGCTGCGCGTCGGCGGCCTGGGTGAAGGCCGTGTAGTCGGCGTCGTTCTGGTTGGCGTAGGCGACCGCGAACTGTTCGATCGCGCTCTCGAACGCATCGTCTTCGCCGAGATAGCCGGTGACCTTGGCGGCGTCGCCGGTGCGCGCATGCGCGCGCGCGAGCACACCCCCGCACAGCTCGCCGTAGCGGGCCAGGCGCTCAGGTGGCATGAGCTCGATCGCTGCCGAGCCCTTCATGTCGCGCAGCTGGCGCACGTAGAACTCGCGATGCTGGTCACCTCTGCCCGTTACCCATCCCAGGAACGCGTCGCTGGCGGACTGCGTGATCCGCTGACCCTGCACGACGCGCTCGCCCTGGTGTGCATAGTCGCTCGCGCCCGCGTAGGGGGCGAGCACCGAGGTGGTCGCCTCCTTGACCTGGAGGAACAGCGGGTCGTCCTCGAGGTCACCCATCAGCAGCACCATGAACGCCTCGGTCCCCACCGATCCCACGCCGACGACCTTCCTGGCGAAGTCCTCGTAGTGGTAGTGGTCGAGCACCAGGCGCCGGTCGGGGGTCAGCGTCAGCGCGTAGTCGGTGAGCCCGTCGCGGACGAGCTGCTCGGCCTCGGCGTGCATGAACGCCGGCGGACGCACGATCACCGGCGGCTGCTGCTTGATCCGCCATCCGTCGTCGACCTTCGTCGCGAACTTGTCCAGCGAGCCCAGGCTCGTCTTCCGGCGTGCCTTGGCAAACCCCTTCTGCGCGGCCTTGACCGTGGCCTTGTCTGTGGTCGCGGTGAGCTCGGCGAGCAACTGCTCAGCGTCGACCCGGGCGTACCAGATGTCCATGAAGCGCGTCGTCGCCGCCGTGGCCATGACCGTCCGGTAGGCCGCGGCGGCCGCGCGTGCTGCCGCGCGCTGCTCCTTGGGCCGGTGGCCATTGTCGCGCGCCGCGACGACGAAGCTTGCCGCCAGTCGTTTGACGTCCCACTCGAACGGTGCGCGCAGTGTCTCGTCGAAGTCGTTGAGATCGAACACCATACGCCGGTCCGGGGCGGCGAACACGCCGAAGTTCGACAGGTGCGCATCCCCGCAGCACTGCACGCGCAGCCCGGTCGTAGGTGTGCGCGAGAGGTCCCACGCCATGATCGCCGCACCGCCCCGGTAGAACGTGAACGGCGAGACGATCATCCGCCCGTGGCGGATCGGGAGGAGTTCGGGCACCCGCGTCGCATTCTGCTCCTCGAGGACGGCGACAGGGTCCGGGCGCTCGCTGGGCGCCGTCCACTCGCCGTGCGCCTCCAGCGGGACGACCTCACGCTCTGCGCGTCCCTCCGCCAGGCGCTCTTCGATCGCCTTGGGAAGATCCAGGACGCCACGAGCGCGCGTCCCGGCCTTCTTCTTGGCCTTCCCGTGCTTCGCCATGGTCGTTGCTCCTGTTCCGTGCTCGCCGAAGCGCCTAGGACAGCTGTTGGCGAGGGTGTTCGCCCGAATGATACGGGGCCATGCTCGGCCACCGCATCGTCCACATCGAGTCACACGTGGTGGTGGCGCGCCCTGGCCCCGCCACGGATCCAGCGTCCCGCAACTACGTGGCCTGGTCCAACCGCAAGGCCCGCAAGCCCGATAGACACGGGCATGACGCCCCAAGCCGGAGACGGGATTCGACGTCCCCGGCGGAGATCTGCGTGTAGCGACCCGCCGGAACACGGCTCTGCCCGTAGTCGTTGCCCCCGATGCCGTTGCTTCCCCAGCAGACGCCGTTCCCGTCGGCCATCACCGCGCACGAGTTGCCGCTCCCGGCGGAGATCTGCGTGTACGTTCCCCCCGGAACCGCTCGTTCCCCATCCCCGTTGTCACCCCAGCAGACACCGTGCCCGTCTGTCGTCAGCGCGCACGAATGGCGGTATCCGGAGGAGATCTGCGAGTACGTACCCGCCGGAGCCTTGATCTGCCCAAAGCTGTTATCGCCCCAGCAGACTGCCTGCCCGTCCGTCGTCAGCGCGCAGACGTGGAAGATCCCGGCGGAGATCTGCTTGTACGTCCCCGGCGGAACCGCCTGCTGCCCGCTACCGCCTTCGCCCCAGCAGACACCCGTGCCGTCCCTCGTCACCGCGCAAGTGTTGCGGTACCCGGCGGAGATCTGCTTGTACGTTCCTCCCGGAACCGTGCTCGGTCAGCCGGGCGCGGGCAGCGCCTGGAGCCGCGCGAACGCGGCGGCGAGCTCGCGTGCCCAGGGCCAGGTGGCCTGCAGGCGGAGGCGCGCGCGGCGGCCGGAGAACGCGAGCCGGGCGGCGACGTGCAGCAGCCGGTAGCGCAGCCGCTTGGGCTCGGCTTTGGCGAGCTCGCCGTGCGAGCAGCAGGCGTCTGGGTCCAGACGATCAGGTCGTGCGCGAGCAGCACGAGCTCGAGCCAGACGTGGTTGTGCTCGAAGTCGCGGAACGGGAACTTCGCGAAGGCCGGTGTCCTTGTCGTCGCGGATGCGGTCCTCGACGCGGGCGCGTGCGCGGTGGCGGCACTCGACGTCGGCGATGTCGTCGTCGGGCTGGTCGGTGAGGATCGCTTGGAAGCGGTGCCCGTCGTGGTCGGTGAACGACAGCTGCGCGCCGGGGTGCGGGCGCTCGCGGCGGACGATCACCCGCGACCCCTCCGGCCAGGCGGACAGGTCGAGCTGTCGGTGATCTCGGCGACCTGGCCGTTCTCGCGCTCGCTGCCGTCCTGGTCGAGCGCGCAGACCCAGGCCTCGTCGGGGATCTGCAGGATCGCGGCGCGGACCGTCTCGGTCAGCTCGTAGCCGACCGAGAAGCGCATGTTCGCCTCGCGGCACCAGTCGAGCAGCTCGTGGCGTGGCGCCGGCGGAGTCGGCGCGCAGCAGGATCTCGATCGTACTCGATGTGCTCGGCCGGGATCTGCTCCAGCGCCGGCTTCGGCACCGCGATCTGATCGTCGGCGGTGTTCGCGCCGGCGTTCCCCGGCCGCAGCAGCGCCGCCAAGCGCCTCGCGGGTCTCATCGCAGTAGGCCTGCAGCGGGTGAAACCCGTAGCCGCCCTTGTAGTTCCCGGCCGCGTCCTCCTTCTCGGAATGCGCGGTGATCAGCGTCGCGTCAACGTCGATCGTCACCCGCTCCGGCGCGCCGTGCAGCTCCCAGACGGCGCGCGAGCGCGCGGCGTGCGCGCGGCCCAGCGCTCGAGCAGCCCCGGCGTGGAGGCGATCCGGTCGACCACCCGAAACGCCGTGGAGTCCGACGCGACCGGCCCGAACAACGCGTCCTGATCGCGGACCGCGCCGAGGTCCGCCACGCACTCGCCGCCGTCGGCGAGGCTGTTTGCGGATCTTGATGCTCGTCTCCGCTGCGCGCGCACGTGGCCCGCTGCTCGCCGATTTGACCGTCGGGATCGGCACGCTGAACTTCGTCGTCTGCCCGCTCGACAGGTACCTCAGGTCGAGCTTGGCGCCCTTGGTCGCGGCGCGGCTGGTGATCTCCACCAGCATGTCCAGTACCCCACCGCTGACGCCAGCGCGCAGAACGCGGATCTTCGCCGGTGCCCGCGGCCCCGCTGGTGGGGCCTGCGGAACCCCTGGCGGTGGCGTCGCGGCAGCCGTGCTGTCGCTGCGTACGGCAGCCCGCAGTGACCAGCCGCCGGTCACCTGGCGAGACCAGAGGACGAGGGCGTTGCCGGTGTCGCTCGCGGCTGCGGCTGCTGATACCCAGCTGCCGCTCTCACCCGGATCTGAGACACGTTGGGCTTCGGAGACCGCTCCGGCGGCGCTGCGCAGCGCAACTTGAACACCGCCGTCGGGAAGCTGCGAGGCGATGAGTGTCTGCCCGTCGCTGCCGACGGCTAGGACCGGCAAGGATGTCTCGGAGGCGGGACCGGCGTCGGCCGCCGCGCCGAGGACACCGCCATCGCGCGCGGCAACACGGATGCTGGTGCCTGCGGTCCAGGCAATAACGAACCCTCCGGCGGGACGCCCGGCGATCACGCCTGACCCTTGAAGGCCCGTGACTCCCAGCGGGCTTGGCGTTCCGAAGGCGCCGCCCGCGGGGCGGTCGGTGGCGGTGAGGGCGTCGCTTGCGCGGTCGGACCACAGGATGCTCGCGGCACTCGTCCCGTCGAACGCAGCGGACGAGTTGAAGCCGGTGTCGCTCGTGGACACCGCACCCAATGCCTGCCACGGTCCGCCCGGCGGATGCACGGCCGCGTTGACCGTGCGGTTCGTGCTCACCGAGCGCCCCCAGGTCACCAGCGCGGTGCCGTCAGGTGCGATCGTCACATCGGGGGGCGAGACCGGGACCGTCGAGGTGGAGATCGTCTCCACTGCGCCGAAATCGCCGCCAGCGGGACGCAGCACGGCACGGACCAGCTGCGGATGACTTGGCGCCGACGTGCGCTCGCGCCAAGCCACGACCGCGTCGCCCTTGGCGTTCACCGCCACCACCGGAAGCTGAAAGTCGGCCACCGGCGCCAGCGTCACCGGCGCACTCCATGCGCCTCGCGGCGAGCGCGTCGCGCCACGCACGCCATCAGGCCCAGCCGACGCAAGCACAGCCGCGCCAGTGCCATCGACGCCAATGCCCGGCGTCGTTCTCGCAGCGGAATCCACGACCACCGGCTGGGCGAACGCACCACCTGGCGCCACATCGGCCGCCACAGCACCGCCGTCCTGCACCCACGCCGTCAACCATCCACCGCCCGGCACCGCGACTACCGTTGCGCCGGGCACGCCGTACAGCGACCCCGGAGGACCAACAAGCGGCGCCACGGTCACCGCCTCATGCCACACCGGCGCACCGCTCGCAACGGCCAGCGGAGCCGCCAGCAGAACCGCTAACGCAGCGACCACGACCCGACGCACAAGAACTCCAAGACGCTGGACGCGCATCACACCCTCCGAGCCGGGGCGAACAGAACAACATCACGCTATGCCCCACCCCATCCCGACGCATCAGGCCCGGCACCGCACCAGGCTGCGGTCTTCTACGGGTCCAGTCCACAGCCACGCTGCGCAGCTGCGCCCCCATCACATGCAAAGCAGGAGGGCGGCGCGGTTCTCGCAGAGGCTCAGCGTCATCGGTCCACAGCCATCGCTCTGACGGCGGTCGCTGGCCTTCGTCGCTCCGCTGAATGGGACGCAATGGGACGCGAAGGTCCCGAATCGCGCCTCGAACGCAAGCCTCCCGAGGTCCCAGGACAGACGAAAACCCAGCATATGCAGGGTCTTCGCAAGAGCCGGAGACGGGATTCGAACCCGTGACCTACCGCTTACAAGGCGGTTGCTCTGGCCAGCTGAGCTACTCCGGCGGAATCCTGGGGACGACAGTACCGATCGCGGTTTGCGCTCGTCCGCGCGGGGGCGACGAAGGGGGCCGGCGTACGCCGGCCCCTCTCGCCCCTCCTTCCACCGTGGCGCGCCCTCGGCCCCGACGGGGGGAAAACGCGACGCCGAGAGCGCACCCGACAAACGTTCGCCGCAGTGCGGTTCGTGCGCGCCGGCTCCAAGGCGTGGTCGCGCCGGGTCAGCGAGCGACGTCCGTTGCATTCGCCGGAGATCAGGCGGGAAAGCGACGCCGGTTCCTTGCCCCCCACGTTCAGGCTCAATACCCGAACCGAGCCGACGCCGCCCCCCAAACGAAATGCAACCCTCGCATCCCCGGCGGTGTTACGTCAACCCCCCAAGCGCCCCCGACCCCAAAGGGGGGGTTCGAGGCCGAGGGCGCGACAGACGCTACCCGGCATGACCTGCCCCACGAGGGGCGGGAATCCACCCCGCCTGCGCGCCGGCGCGGCACCGCCGGCACGAAATCCCGACGAGCGGCAGGAGCGGAACGCCCGGCGGGTCGCAGGCGAGCAGGACGGGGGCGGGAAGTTCACCCACCGCTCGACCCGCCGGGCATCACGCCGCCGGGTGGCAGTGCTCACCCGGCGGAACGTCGAGCGCCGGGTTGCGGTCGAAGAAGCCGAGTGGCTTGAGCCAGAACGAGACGGTGTCCGCCGGCATGATCGGCCACTCCTCGACGCGCGTGATGTGGTGGATGCCGAAGACGTACCAGAGCACCACGTCGGTGTCCTCGATCGGCCGGTCGGCGCTCGTCCACGCCGGCAGCCCGTCATCGACGCCCTGCATCGGGTACTCGCCGCACGGCCAGCGCTCGCCCTCGGCGAACGGCGTCACCCAGAGCTGATGCCGGATCGCCTCCGCGCGCTCGAGGACCGGCGACCGGGGGTCGAACAGCGCGGGGAAGCAGCCGCCCGGAACCAGCTTGTAGGCGACGGGCGCACCGTGCGCGTTGACGCGCGAGGGATTGATGACCTTCCAGGCGCGCTGGGATGCTCCAGTCGTAGTCCTGTCGTGCCTCGTGCTCGCTGCGCAACGGCGTCGAGACCTGCGACCAGCGCGAGCCCGTGCGGGTTGTCGGGCCCGATCGGCGGCGCCTCCGTGCGCGTCTCACAGACGGTGTTCGGCTCGCCGTCGACGTCCATGTCCAGGCGCGCGACGATGAAGTGCTGGTGGAACGGCGCGTAGACGCCCTCGTCGACGACCGTGCCGTTCGGCGATCCGCCGGCGCGCTGCGGGCTCGTCACCATGATCCCGGTCGCGCGCACCTCGCACTCGATGTTCCCGTCCTGGTAGAAGCGCCAGTAGACGAGGTACTCGTAGTTGGCGACCGTCGCATGGAAGGAGACGACCAGGCGCCGCATCCGCCGCACCTCGGCGCCGGCCGCCGGGTCGACGTGCTTCCACAGGACGGCGTTGTCCTCCTCGTGGATGCAGACGGCGTTGCGGATCGTCTGGGGCTCACCGCGCGTGTCGTTGACGACCCCGTCGAGGTAGCGGATCTCGCCCAGGCAGTCGCACCCCAGCTCGAGCGACACGGTCGACGTCCCAAGACCGATCTCGCCGATGTCGAACGCGGTCCGCCGGAAGTGATCGGGCGACGGATCGCGGTAGGGGATCACCATCTCGGCGAACGACATGCGATGGGCGATCGGCCGCACGCGCCCGTCGTCCTCGTATCCGACCGCGTGCAGCACCAGCCCCTCGCGGTAGGTGAAGCCGACGCGCATCCGCCAGCGCTGCCAGCGCAGCTCGTGTCCATCGAGCGTGAACGACGGGCCCTGCGCCTGCACGATCTCCAGCGGCTGCACGTCGTCGCGCAGCTCGATGCCCGGCACGTGCTTGGGCACGTACTCGCCCATGACCTCGGGAAGCGCGGCGTCGTAGGACTCCTCGAGCTCGACGAGCTCCATGGTGTTCAGGTCGACGATCGGATGCAGCCCGCCGAGATGGCGCGCATACGGGTTGGCGCCCGGCGCGCGGCGCACCCACACGTCGCACCACCCCAGGCGCCGGCCGCGCAGGTGCTCGGGCACGAGATGCCGGCCGAACGGCCAGACGTCGACCAGGATGAGGGCGATGTCCTCGACGCCGCGCCGCCGCAGTGCGGCGATGACCTCGGGGTTCTCGCGCAGCGCGTGATCGCACTCGTGCCACTCGTCGTGCGTCAGCGCGGCCTGGACGTCCGGGCGCTCGCGCCAGTCGAGCAATGTGCCCGCGCCGACGTCGACCAGCGCCTCGCGCACGATGCCGTCGGCGCGGCTCCAGACGATCAGCTCGGCCTCGCGCGCCACTTGCCGCCCGGTCTCCCAGCCCGCGAGCGCCGCCTTGGACGGCTCACGCAGGCTGATCGCGGAGAACCTCCAGCGCTCGTCGACGCCGCGCTCACGACGCAGCACGTCGGCGGCTGCGCGCATCTCGTCGGCCGTCAGAGGATCCAGTGGATGGCGTTCCATGCGTCTCCTCCCGGAGTCTCAGAACCACTTGGTGTACTGCGCGTCCGGCACCTTCACCGCGTCCTCCGGCGGGATGCCGCGGAACTGCGCGGTGATCGCGGAGGACCAGCGCAGCGCCCGCTCGGTCAGGCGGCGGTCATCGGTCTGCATGCGACCCTGCGTGACGATGATGCCGAGGTCGGCACCGGGATAGCGGTACTCGCCCTTGCCGTAGACGCGGAAGTAGAACGCCTCATCCTCGCCGCCGACGGCGTGCCAGTCGGTCTCCGCGCGCAGGAACCCGATCGAGCCGTCCTCGTGCATCCGCCACAGCCCCGATGCCGGCGCCTCCGTGATGAGCTCCACCGTGTCATCGGTCTGCTTGAGCACGAGCTGGCTCCAGGCGTCGAACTCGTTCCAGCGCTCCTGGATCAGCGCGAGGTCGGCGTCCCAGTCGACGCCGAGGAACTCGAGCAGGTGGAACACGAACAGCGGAGCACCCCCGTACTTCGAGGTCACGAGGTTGGTCAGCGGGCTCGCGCCCGAGATGCGCGGGTTGATCTCGCCCAGGTAGACCTCGCCGCTGTCGCTGTCGAGCAGGAAGTCCAGGCAGAAGACCCCGCGGTAGCCGTTGCGGTAGAGCTCGTCGCCGAGGCGCTGGGCCATCAGGCGGATCGCCGCACGGGCATCCGCGTCGAAGACACCGGGGAAGATGTCGTTGCCGCACCAGCCGCCCCGGTAGGGCGTGAGCTGCTCGAAGCCCGTGATGTCCGTCTGGATCGGGCCGACGAGCGTGCCGTGCCGCGTCGCGACCGCTTCGAGCGTGCCGGGCACGTGCCTGATCCGGCGCATGACCTTCACCTGCTCGCCGGCGACGTCCTCGGCGCAGTCGTCCCAGTCCTCGCGGCTGCGCACGAAGAACGTCGTGCGCCCCGAGTCGCCGTAGGGGGTCTGCACGACGAGGTCGTCGCCCAGACCGGCGCCGCGTGCGAGCTCGAGCAGCTCCTCGTAGGTCGCGGCGCGGCCGAGGACGTTCGGCGCGGAGGAGATGCCGGCGGCGTTGCCCAGCTCGGTCGTCACGATCTTCGAGTCGATGTGCTCGCGCAGCTCGCGCGGCGGCAGCGCGACGTCGAGCCCGAGCTCGCCGGCCAGCGTCTCGGTGTCCTCGTCGAACATGACGAACAGGACCTTCGCGCCCTCGGTCCCGCGCCCGCGGACATGGTCGACGACATCCTTGTGGCCGAGCAGGTAGGTGTTCACCGACTCGAACGACTCGAACTCACGCGGCCCCTCACGGCGCGGGACGAACGAATGCGGGTGGAGCCCGTCGAAGGTGTCGAAGTATTCGATGTACTCCATCCCGCCGATCCACTGGTCGACGCCCAGGATGTTGTATGGCGTCGGCGAGACGAAGTAGATCGGCCTGTGGTTGCTGCGCAGGAGGCCGTAGATCTCCGACAGCCCGGAGACGCTCGGGCGCGCCGACCGTGCTGCCGGGGTGCCCCGCGTGCTGTCACCCGCGCCCTGCTTCGTCGCTCCCATCGCCCTCCTCAGCCATCGGGTCCACCGCCAGCGAACCAAGGTGCCAGCCTTGCACGTTGCGGGGGCGACCGCCACCGCTCGCTCGCTTTCAGGCGACGATCACCGGAGCGGAGACCGGAACGCGCCATTCGGGCGGCGGCGCCGGAGGGATGCGGGCGAGGATCGATCGCTCGACATGTTCCTCACGCGGGTCGGCCAGCGACATCGACCACTCGGCGTCGGGCCACAGCAGCCGCACGCTGGGCGACGTCGTGTCGTAGCTCGCCGTGTAGACGGTGCCCCACGGGTTCGTGGCCGGCGGGCGGTAGACGGGCTCGGCGAGGAACAGCGACTCGAGCGAGGCACGGCAGGTGGCCGGATCAGCGAGCGCGGCTGCCAGCAGCGCCTCGCGCTCCACCGTCCCGCTGAACTCCTCGTATTCGCGCCACTCGCTGGCCGCCTGGCGGTTCCCGCAGCTCAGGGCGCCAGTCACGAGCGCCTCGCGGTCCGGCGAGAGCTGGACGGTGGCCGCGGCGCCCGAGGCATCCACGACGCTGACGTTGTAGGCCAGGTTCACCGGGATCCGCGAGATCGCGGCGACCGCCTCGTCGACGCTGCGGCTGAACTCGAGCACGTAGCGCAGGACGAGCGTGACCGCGAAGCCCGGCCCGATGATGTCGCGCCCGCCGAAGGCCAGCGCGACCGCGAGGCCGTGCTCGTTGACCCCGTCGAGCACGCCCCACAGGCAGTCGCTCATCGCCAGCACGCGCGTGCCGTTCCACGCGCTGGCCAGCAGCGTGGTGTCGCACAGCATCGGCACGAAGTCGTAGTTGCGCACGAGCGCCGGTCCGCCCACGCCGGTCCAGGCCGCGATCGAGCAGCCGGCGAACAGCGGCGGCGGATTCCAGAGCGAGAGGAAGCGCGCCTCGACATCGCCGCCGCCGTGCAGCTCGACGAGGCGCTCGTAGGTCCCGAGCAGCTCCGGCATGTGCTGCTCGAGCGCACGCACGCCATCGGCGTATGAGGACCGGCGCTCCTCGCCGTCGCGCAGGTACCAGCGACGGTAGGCGGGCCAGGATGCGGCGAAGGCGTCGACGACGTGCGGGCCGGCGTCCCACTCGACAACGGAGCGGAAGGTGACGTCGAGCGCGCAGGTCTCCGGGTTGGCGGCGTCCGGGGGGACCATCTCCTGACAGGGTAGAGCCGCGACCGGCCGGGCGGTCCCTCCAGGACCGTGGGCATACTCTCGTCGCATGGACCTCGCGGAGTACGCACGCCACGACGCGCTCGCCCTGGCGCACCTCGTCCGCGGCGGCGAGGTCACCGGAGCCGAGCTCGCGGCACTCGCCGCCGCGGCCGCCGACCGGGTCGACGGCGTGCTCGGCGCAGTCGTCGAGACCTACCCCGACCACGAGGCCGCGGGCGAGGCCGCGAGCGCGACGGGAGGACCCTTCGCGGGCGTGCCGCTGCTGTTGAAGGACCTGTTCCACGGCGACGCGGGCCGCGTGTGCGGGAACGGGAGCCGGCTCGCGGAGGACTGGGTCGCCCACGTGCCCTCGGAGATGGTGTCGCGGCTGCGCGGGTCCGGGTTCGCGCCGATCGGGCGCACGACGACGTCCGAGTTCGGTGTGATGGGAACGACCGAGACGCTCGCGCAGGGCCCGACGTGCAGCCCGTGGAGCAGCGAGCGCATGGCCGGAGGGTCCAGCGGCGGGAGCGCGGCCGCCGTCGGCGCCGGCATCGTGCCGGTCGCCACCGCCAGCGACGGCGGCGGGTCGATCCGCATCCCGGCGGCAGCCTGCGGGGTCGTCGGCCTCAAGCCGACCCGCGGGCGCGTCACCTGGGCGCCGTCCTCCGCCGAGCCGCTCGGGGGCTGGGCGGTGCACTTCGTGGTCACGCGCAGCGTGCGCGACAGCGCGGCCGCGCTCGACGTGCTCGCCGCCCCGGCACCCGGCGATCCGAACGTCGCGCCCGCGCCGGCGCGCGCGTACGCCGAGGAGCTGCACGGTCCGGGCAGGCCGCTGCGCATCGCGTTCTGCCACGAGCCGTGGTCGGGGCGGGCGGGCGATCCGCAGGTCCAGGCCGCATGCGAGGCGACCGCGGCGCTGCTCGGCCGGCTCGGGCACGAGGTCGAGCAGGCGCGGCCGAGCTTTGACTGGGAGCTGTTCCTCGAGGCGATGACGACGATCTGGTCGGCCGACCTGGCGCACTCGGTCGATGGCTTCGCCGCGCACGTCGGCCGGGTACCCGGGCCGGAGAACCTCGAGGGCTCGACGCTCGCGATGGTCGAGCACGGTCGCACGATCAGCGCGGGCCGGCTGCTGGACGCGACCGGTGCCGTGAACACGATCAGCCGCCAGGTGGGCGGATTCTTCACCGGCTATGACGCGCTGCTGACGCCCACACTGGGCACGCTTCCCGCGCAGATCGGGCGCTACGACCCCGCCGCGAGCGTCGCCCCCCGCGACCTCTTCGCCTCGTGGTCGGACCTCGAGACGTTCCTCCCGGTCTTCAACGCCACCGGGCAGCCGGCGATCAGCCTGCCGCTGCACACCAGCGAGGAGGGCCTGCCGATCGGCATGCAGCTCGCCGGGCGCTTCGGCGACGAGTCGACGCTGCTCGCGCTCGCGGCGCAGCTGGAGCAGGCGCAGCCGTGGGCGAGCCGGATCCCGCCGATCCACGCGGCCGCGTCGGCGCCGCTGACGGCCTGAGCGGTCTGCAAGCGGCATGGCATGCGTCGCATGCGCGCGCTGCGACCGGGAGACTGAAGGGGATGCGGGCTCGCGCCACGGTCGTCTGCGCCCTGGCGGGCCTGCTCGCCACGCTGCCCGTCGCCGCACACGGCCAGTCGGCCTCATCGGTCGCCGCCAAGCACGCGGCGGCTCAGCGCCTGCAGCAGACGCTCGCGGCGCAGGACCGGCGGGTCGCCGCCGTCCAGGGCTCGATCGACCAGGTGCAGGCGCGGCTGGACCGCGAGCAGGCCGCGCTCGCGGCCGAGCAGGCGCGCGTCACCGCGCTGCGGGAGCGCCTGCGCGCCGCCCGCGCGCGGCTCGTGCGGCTTGAGGCGGCACTGGCGCGCGCGGACGTCGCGCTCACGGCGAACCTCGTCGGCCAGTACGAGGGCAACCGCCCCGACCTGATCAGCGTCGTGCTGAGCGCCCACGGCTTCGCCGACCTGCTCGACACGGCGACTTTCCTGCACGACGTACAGGAGCGCAACGCCCGGATCCTCGGCGACGACAAGCGCGCTCGCACGCAGGTCATCGCGCAGGCGACGCTGCTCGGGAACCTGTCGGCGGAGGCCCAGCGGCGCACGAGCGCGTTGCTCGCCCGGCGCAACAGCATCGACACGCTGCGCCTCGCGCTGCTGCGCCGCCAGGCCCCCCTGCTCGCCGCACGCAACAGGACCTCGGCCGCGCTCGCCGGCGTGCGCGCGCAGGAGGCGCGCCTGCGGGCGCAGCTCGCCGCGGTCCAGCGCCGCCAGACGGCGGCCCGGCAGCAGGGCGCTGCGACGCCGGCCTCGCCTGTTACGCAGCTGCGCGGCGGCGGGTTCACCTTCCCGATGCCGGCGGGCGCCGCGTCGCCGCCCGGCACCTGGTCGCTCGACCAGGGCGTCGACGTCTCCGCGCCGGGCCACACGCCGCTGCTGGCGGTCGGGGCGGGCACGGTGGTGCTGCACGGGATCGGCGGCTTCGGTGCATGGGCGCCGGTGCTGCACCTCGACGACGGCCGCTACGTCTACTACGGGCACGCGGGGCCCGGGAACGCGATCGCGATCGGGACGCACGTCGGCGCCGGACAGGTCGTCGGCGAGGTCGGGGCGGGGATCGTCGGGATCTCTTCGGGCCCGCACCTGGAGATCGGCTTCTCGGATGCCAGCGGGACGCCGGCACCCGGCACCGCGGGCACGATGATGGCCCTGCTGCACGGGGCCTACGGCGGCTGAGCGGCCGGCGGTGGCACCCTGCCTTCCCGTCGAGACGGCTTGCGGCGGCGCGGGACCCGAGTACGCTCAATCGATGACCGAGCGCGTCGAGCGCATACGCGATCAGGCTGTCGACGCCGTCCAGCGCGGCCAGGAGGCCGCTGCGCGCGGTGTCGAGGTGGCCCAGGATGCGGCCACGCGCCGGGTCGAGGCGGCACGGGTGAGCGCCTCCGAGGCCGCCGACCGTGCGGCCGCCGTCGTGGCCAAGGTCAAGCCACGGCTGCGCGGGGTCATCCACGAGTACGCGTTCTGGACGGCGATCCTGCTGGGCGCGATCCTCGTCGCCGTCTCGAGCGGTCGCGAGCGGCTTGCGACGTCGGTCTACGCCCTCGGCATCTGCGGGCTGTTCGGCGTCAGCGCGCTCTACCACCGTCACGACTGGGCGCCGCGCGCACGCAGCTGGATGCGCCGCCTGGACCACTCGATGATCTTCGTCTTCATCGCCGCGACGTTCACCCCGTTCGCGCTGCTCGTGCTGCACGGCCCCTTGGCGACGACGATCCTCGCCGTCGTCTGGGGCGGCGCCCTGGCGGGCGTCGTGCTGAGCCTCGTGTGGGTCGATGCGCCGAAGTGGCTGACGGCGATCGTCTACGTCGCGCTCGGCATGGTCGCGGTCGTGACGATCCCCGAGCTGTGGACGAGCCTGGGCTGGGTGTCCGTCGCCGGGCTCGCCCTCGGCGGCGCGCTATACGCCACCGGCGCCGTGATCTACGCGACCGGGCGACCGGACCCGCGGCCTCAGACCTTCGGCTACCACGAGATCTTCCACACGCTCGTCACCGGCGCAGCCGGCGCGCACTACGCCGTGATCGCGTTCGCCGTGCTGCCGTTCGCGCGGTGACGTCCCCCTGAAGGGGGCCGATCTGCGAGAGCAGATCGGAGACCACGCCGGCAAAGCCGGCGTACCCGTCCCAGCACCGGCCGTCACCACAACGATGACGAGGCGCCCGCAACGGGGCCGATCTGCGAGAGCAGATCGGAGACCACGCCGGCAAAGCCGGCGTACCCGTCCCGGCACCCACCGTCACCACAACCATGACAGGGCGCCCGCAAGGCGATCTGCGAGCAGATCGGACCACGCCGGCAAAGCCGGCGTACCCGTCCCGGCACCCACCGTCACCACAACCATGACGGGGCGCCCGCAAGGGCGCCCCGTCAGCCGTTCCGCGTTTCCCTGGGGGTGAACGCCGGCTGCGCCGGCGTGACCGCCCCGTTCAGGGAGACGTCACCCGGCGCCGATCGCCTTCGTCCAGCGCTCCATCATCGTGTAGCCGGGAATCGGCGCCTGGGCGGGCTTGATCCACATCGCCTCGGCCGTGTCCGGCTTCTTCTTGTCGATGCTCAGCGACCAGCTGGCGCCGGTCGCGAACTCCGGGTTGCCGGTCAGCAGCGCGTTCAGGTCGGACTTGCCGCCGGCGAAGCCGACGCCGCTGTAGTAGTTCGGGCCGGTGTAGCCCTCCGGGCCGCACGCGACGAGCGTGCGGTTGTCGGTCGGCTCGTTGTTCGTCGTGCCAGTCGGGTCGAAGCAGTTGTTCTTCCCGTCGCCGTCGTAGAACAGGTCGCGACCGTTGGGGTTCTTGCCGCCGTTGGAGTAGTCGTTGCCGCGAACGATGTTGCCGACCAGCTCCTGCGCGTCGACCTGCTTGAGCAGCGCCTGCTGCAGGCCGCCGACGCCGGCGGTGTAGTTACCCCAGATGCGGTTGTTCTCGACCCGGTTCTCACGGCCGCCGAACAGAAGCACGCCGATCCCGACCGGGAAGTTCGTCCCCGTCGAGGTGCCCGCGATCTTCCACGGCGAGCCGGCGTAGTAGTTGTAGTTGTTCCAGAAGATGTCGTTGTCGCTGATGACGTTCTTCTCCGGCGGCGCGAACTTCTCGGAGTCCAGCGCGTTCGGGACGAGCCCGATGCCGTTGTTGAACCACTTCGACTTCGTGATCGTCACGTAGCGCATGTTCGTGCCCGAGTAGCCGAGCTGGTTGCCGTACGACACGACGTTCGTGATGTACGAGCGCTTCGGCTTGGTCTGCACCGGCGTCTGGCCGATGTAGAAGCCCGAGTCGTTGTTCCACGCCGCCGTCGAGTTGGAGATCGTGCCGCCGACCGAGTTGAACGCGTAGATCCCGTACACGCCGTCGCGCTTGGCGATGAGGTTCGTGTAGAGGTAGCCGTTGACGTTCACGGCGAAGAAGCCGTAGCCGTTGTAGTCGTAGGCCGAGAGGCCGTTGATCGTGACGTTGTCGGCGCCGTTGACGCTGATGCCGTTGTTCGGCAGCGTGCGCGGCGTGGACTTGATCCCGCTGAGGATCACCTTGCCCGGGTTCTTCGGGTCGCCGATGATCTTCAGGTAGCGCTTCGAGGGGCCCTTGACGAGCACGCGCTCGCGGTAGGTGCCGGGCTTCACCTTGATGGTGTCGCCGGCCTTCGACGCGTCGACGGCCTTCTGGATCGAGCTGAACGCGCAGCCCTTCGCGCACACGGTGCGCGTCTTGAACGGGCCCTTGGGCGCCGCCGACGGGGTCAGCGGGTTCTTCGGCGCCGGGTAGCCGCTCGCGGCGTTCGCGACGGGGGCGATGGCGAGGGCGGCGACGAGCGTCGTCCCCGCGATGGTGAGAGCGCGCGTCACTTGCGCACCGTGATGGTCATTTTCATGCCGTCCGATTCGTGGAATGTGCAGATGAACTTGTAGACGCCGGGCTTGCTGAGCTTCTTCTTGTAGAGGTAGCCCGCGGAACCCTCGCCCGACTGGAACTGCTTGACGCCCTTGGGGGCGGAGACGAGCTTGACGTCGTGGATGTCAGCCGTCGCGTCCGTCCAGTCCCACGAGATCGTGGAGCCGTTGTTGACGGTCAGCTTGGCCGGACCGTAGTAGTTGTCGTTGACCGTGACGGTCTTCTTCTGTGGCTTGTGCTTCGCGCCGGTCCCGGCCTGCGCGGGCACCGCGGCGAGTGCCGCGATGCCCGTCAGGGCCAGGAGGGCGAGCGACTTCGTCTTCGAGGTCACTTCACTCCGATCGACTTCGTCCAGTGCTCCAGCGGCGTGACGCCGGGGATCGCTGCCTGGGGGTTCTTGATCCAGAACGCCTCGTGCGTCGGATCCGTGACGGTCCAGTTGACCGCCTGTGCACTGCGCGTCGGCGCTGAACGCGTTCGCACCCGTGAAGGGGCACGGCGCGAAGGTCGAGGCGTCGGCGGGGACGGTCGACTGCACGCCCGTGTTCCCGCTGATGCAGTTGTTGCTGCCGTCACCGTCGTAGAACAGGTCGCGGCCGTTGAGGTTCTTCCCGTCGTTGCCGAACACGTTGTTGATGATGCGGTTGCCGATGAGGTCCTTGGCGTCGGCCTGCTTGAGCAGCAGCTGCTGGATCGCGCCGATGCCCATCAGGTAGTTGCCGTAGACGCGGTTCTTCGAGACCTCGGTGTTGCGCCCGCCGAACAGCAGGATGCCGGTGCCCACCGGGTAGGGGATGTCCGT
This sequence comes from uncultured Solirubrobacteraceae bacterium, assembly GCA_963809525.1. GTDB lineage: Bacteria > Actinomycetota > Thermoleophilia > Solirubrobacterales > Solirubrobacteraceae > F1-60-MAGs163. The sequence goes on from CAWEJY010000008.1 coordinate 743,818, forward strand.
CGCGCTAGCGCGCAGCTTGAACGGCGCGCCCGCGAAGTAGTCCCAGTTGTTGAAGAAGACGTCGTTGTCGGTGATGACGTTCTGGTCCGGCGGGGCGTACTTCTCGGAGTCCAGGGCGTTGGGGACGATGCCGAGGCCGTTGTTGAACCAGCGCGACTGCGTGATCGTGACGTACTTGCTGTTCGTGCCCGAGAAACCCAGGACGTTGCCGTACGCGGTGACGTTGCGCACGTACGAGCGCACCGGCTTGGTCTGCGGCGGCGTCTGGCCGATGTAGAAGCCCGAGTCGTTGTTCCAGGCGGCGGTCGAGTTCGACATCGTGCCGCCGACCGAGTTGAAGGCGTAGATGCCGTAGACGCCGACGAACTTCGCGACGAGGTCGGTCAGCGTGTAGCCGTTGTTGTTGACGACGAAGAAGCCGTAGCCTGAGTAGTCGCGTGCGGTGAAGCCGTCGACCTTGACCTGGTCGGCGCCGTTGATCGTGACGCCGTTGTTCGGCAGCGTCGCGGGCTTGGAGCCCTTGCCCTCGAGCAGCACCTTCGCGGGGTTCTTCGGATCACCGATGAGCTTGAGGAAGGCCTTGCTCTTCCCCTTGATGACGACGCGCTCCTTGTAGGTGCCGGCCTTGACCTTGACAGTGTCGCCGGCCTTCGAGGCGTTGACGGCGGACTGGATCGTCCTGAAGGCGCAGCCCTTCGCGCACACCATGCGCGTCTTGAAGGGCCCGTTGGGAGCAGCGGAGGGGACGGTGGGGTTCTTCGGCGGCGGGTAGCTGTTGTCGGCTGCGGCGACGCCGGCGGTCGACAGAAGGGCGATCGAGGCGATCGCCAGCGCTGCGGCGCCGTTGCGGGTTGGTGACACAGGATTCCTCTCTCAGGGGTGAACTACGGCTCGACGATGTACCAGCCGGACATGCCGGTATCCATGTGCGAGAACACGTGGCAGTGGTACAGCCAGCGTCCCGGGTTGTCCTCGGTGAAGCGGGCGGTGATCGTCTCGTTCGGCCCGACGGTGGTTACGTCCGTCGGGAGGTTGGTCCCGTCCAGCACCCAGCGGTGTCCGTGGACGTGGAAGTCGTGGAAGTTGTTGTCCATGCCGATCACGTGGATCGCGACGTCGTCGCCCACCTTCGAGCGGATCGTCGGCGTGTTGCCGGTGTACGCCAACCCGTTGATGGCCTCGTAGTTGCGCGGCAGGCCCGTGATCGGCGGCGCCATCTGGTGAAAGAAGAGCACCTGCTCGACGTCCGGGATCTTCGCGTCGCGCTCGCGGATGATCAGCGCGCCGAACATCCCGCGGAAGGTGTTCGTCACGTGGTTGGGGCCGTGGTCGTGGTAGGGCCACACGCCGACCGAGCCGGGCAGACACTCCCAGGTGTAGGTGAACTCCTCACCGGGCGCGATGTAGCCGCCGGCGCGGGTGAAGTCGCCCAGGAACGTGCCGTCGTACTCCGGGTTGTAACGGACACCGTGCGGGTGCATCGTGACGGCCTGGTTGGTCTTCTCGGGAAGCCCATTGCGGAAGTGCACCTTGATGACGTCGCCGACCCGCGCCTGGAGGATCGGTCCGGGCATCGCCGCGGGGCCCTTCGGCGCTGCGAATCCGTCGGTCATCTCCTGATAGACGAACGCGCGGAACACGCTCGGGCCGGGAAGGTTCATGCCCATCCACTGGTCGCGGCGCGGGCGCGAGGGGATGATGTCCCACAGCGTCGTGGTCGCCTGGATCCAGTACTCGATCACGTCGCAGCCGGGCTGCGGGGCAGGCGTGACGAACGTCAGCTTGTCGACCGGGTCGGCGCCCGGGACGCCCGCCACAGGCTTCTTCGGTGAGACGCCCTTGGGCCGCATCACCATCGCGGCGGCGGCGTCGGCCTTGGCGGCGTCGCCGGCCTTGGCCAGCGCGACCTTCTTGCCGCCGATCGTGCAGAGGATGGCACCGGCGCCCACCGCGAGGAAGTCGCGGCGGCCCACGCCGTGCGGGGTGTCGAGGGGATCAGGAGTGTCAGCCATGTAGATGTCCGGGAGTCGCAGGGGCCGCTGCGCGGTCCATCCGCGCATTGGACGTGCTCGTCCAAATGCGGTACAAACGTACCAGGACAAGCTTCTACGGTACAAATGTACCTGTAGGAAGTTACGCGTGCGCCACATGCCCTCGCCCGACGCCACAACCTCACCCCGGAAGGCGACCCGACGCCCGGCTCGCCGCGCTCCCGCCGAGGAGATCCGCGCGTCGATCGTCGAGGCGACGATCCGTCTCATCGGCCGGGGTGGGCCGGCCGCCGTCACACACCGCGCGGTGGCCGAGGAGGCGGGCGTCTCCCTCTCCTCGACGACCTACCACTTCGCCTCCAAGGACGAGATCGTCGATGCCGCACTGCGGCAGGTCGCCGCAAACGAGATCGCGCGCGTGGAGGCCACGTCGAACGCCGCGCTCGCCAGCGTGCACGACATCGACTCGCTCGTCGATCTGCTGACGGCGTGGCTCGAGGAGCAGCTGGCCGACGAGTGGCTCGTCGTGCGCGCCGGCTACGAGTTGCAACTCGAGTCCGAGCGCAGCCCGGAGCTCAAGGCCGCCCACGAGGAATGGGGCCAGGCCGTCCAGGAGCTGAGCGCCAGGGCGCTCGAGCGGGCCGGGTCGCCGCAGCCGCGCGCCGACGCGCACATCCTGGCGGCGTTGATCGACGGCCTGCGGCTCGAGGAGATCACCCGGCCGCGGCCGGGCGTCGCAGCGCGCAACCGCCCGCTGCTCGACCGGCTGCTGCGCGCGCTGATCGAGGCGTAGCGGCCTACAGCACCACGTTGCGCGAGGCCAGGTGGGATCCGACCTTGCGCTTGACGCGCTGCAGCGCGTTGTCGACGGTCTTCGTGTCGCAGCCGATCAGGTCGCCGATGCCCTCGTAGGAGCGACCGTCGAGGTACAGCGACAGAACGCGCGACTCGAGCTCGGAGAGCGTCGTCGACAGGCAGTCGACCATCGAGCGCAGTTCCTCGGAGGAGATCACCTGGTTGACCGGGTCGTGGACGGTCGAGCCCGGCAGCACCTCGTCGAGGGTCGGCTCGCCGTCGCCGGCGCCCGCGGGCGTGGAGGCGAAGGAGACGTACTGGTTGAGCGGCACGTGCTTGTTGCGCGTGGCCGTCTTGACCGCAGTGATGATCTGGCGCGTGATGCACAGCTCCGCGAAGTTGCGGAAGCTCGACTCGCGATCGGTCCGGTAGTCGCGGATCGCCTTGTAGAGGCCGACCAGGCCCTCCTGGATCAGGTCGTCGCTGTCGCCACCGGCGAGGAAGTACGACGAGGCCTTCAGGCGGACGAAGCCGTAGTACCGGCGGATCAGCCGATCGTAGGCCGTGGGGTCGCCGGTCTTGGCGAGCGCGATCAGGTAGCCGTCATCGACCTGAACCTGACCTTGAGAGGAAGTGGAGAGACGGGCCACGAGCGATCCTTTCGGTCCCTGTGCAGGGACAACGTTGGACGAGCTCAGTGGCGCACTCCTCCCCTGGCGCCAACTGCGAACGATGAAGCTGGATTCTTCTCGACCTGAGGTTGACCCTCAAGCCGCGGGGTTTATCCCACAGTTATGAAGCGCTGTCAACTCGGCGATGCAAGATTCCGTACAGGAGCGCGGCGGCGGCGGCGCTGACGTTCAGGGAATCGAGCTGCCCTCGCAGCGGAAGGGCCACGAGGCCGTCGCATGCGGCGGCCACGCGCGGACGCAGTCCCTTGCCCTCGGCGCCGAGGACGAGGACCACTCCACCGGTCCAGTCGGGCTCCAGGTAGGGGATCGAGCCGGGCCCGGCGGCGGCGCCGTAGCACCAGCAGCCGGCGCTCTTCGCCTCCCCCAGGAAGTCGGCGAGGTTGCGCACGCGCGCGATGCTCAGCCACTCGACGGCGCCTGCCGACGCCTTGCAGACGGCCGGCGTGACCTCTGCCGCACGGCGCTCGGGGATGACGACGCCGGTGGCGCCGACCCCCTCGGCCGTGCGGCAGATCGCGCCGAGGTTCTGCGGGTCCTGCACCTCGTCGAGCACCACGATCAGCGGCGCGTCCGCGCGCAGCAGCTCGGGCGCCCCCACGTAGTGGTAGCCGTCGGCGCGGGCGCAGACGCCCTGGTGCGCGTCGGAGCCGGCCTTCTCGGCGATCTCGTGGGCGCTGACGATGCGCACCGGCGGGCCGCCCTCCTGCCCGCACAGCCACGGCTCGCGGGCGGCGCCCCCGGTCGCCCAGATCTCGTGCACACGGCGCCGGCGCGCGCGCAGTGCCTCGTGGACCGCGTTGCGCCCGTAGAGGATCACGGCCGCACGAGCTCGGGCCCGGTCGCCGAGTCGCGGACCTCCCAGCCGAGCGCGGCGAGCGCATCGCGCAGGCGGTCGGCCTCGCGCCAGTCGCGCGCGGCCCGCGCGGTCTCGCGCGCGCCGAGCAGCGCCTGCGCCTCGGCATCCGGGCCCTCCGCGGCGGCGTCGAGCAGGTTCTCGAGCCCCAGGACGCCGAGCATCTCGCGTGCGTCGGAGTCGCCGACGCCCTCGCGCTTGTTCGCCTCGCCGATCCAGTCGTAGAGCGCGGCGAGCGCCCGCGGGGTGTTGAAGTCATCGGCCAGCGCCGCGAAGAAGCGCTCGCGCAGCGGCGCGAGGTCCGCGGGCGAGGGGCCCGGCACGAGGCGGCGGCCGGCCTCGCGGATGCGCCGGACGCTCGCCTGCGCCTGCGCCATCGTCTCGTCGGAGAAGCGCAGCGGCTGGCGGTAGTGGGCCGTCGAGAGGAACAGAACGAGCGCGTCGCGATCCCAGGTGTCGAGCACCTCGGCCAGCGAGGCGATGTTGCCGACGCTCTTGGCCATCTTCTCGCCGGAGAGCTGGAGCATCCCGTTGTGCATCCAGATGCGCGCGAGCTCCTCGCCGCGACCCATCCGCGTCTGCGCCGCCTCGTTCTCGTGGTGGGGGAAGACGAGGTCGTTGCCGCCCCCATGGATGTCGAGCCCCACGCCCAGGAGCTCCTCGGCCATCGCCGAGCACTCGATGTGCCAGCCGGGCCGGCCGCGGCCCCACGGCGCGTCCCACGCGGTGTCCTCCCCCGGCTTCTGCGCCTTCCAGAGCGCGAAGTCCAGTGGATCCTCCTTGCGGGCGGCGCCCTCGATGCCCTCGCCCTGGTCCATGTCGTCGATCGCGCGATGCGAGAGCTCGCCGTAGCGCGGGTCGCTGCGCACGCGGAAGTAGACGTCGCCCTCGACGGCGTAGGCGCTGCCGTTGTCGATCAGCGCCTGGATCAGCTCGATGATCGGGCCCATCGTCTCGCCCGCCAGCGGCTCGTGGTCCGGCCGTCCGAGGCCGAGGCGGTCGGTGTCGGCGATGTAGGCCGCGGTCATCTCGGCTGCGAGCTGCGCGCTGGGCACCGGCGGCTGCGCGCGGGCGGCGGCGTCGTAGATCTTGTCGTTGACGTCGGTGACGTTCGCGACGAAGGTGGCCTCGTAGCCCTCGTGGGCGAGGAAGCGCTTGAGCAGCGAGTAGACGACGAACGGCCGGGCGTTGCCGACGTGGATGCGGCTGTAGACCGTCGGCCCGCAGGCATAGATCCCGACCTTGCCGGGCGTGCGCGGCTCGAGCACGACGAGCTCGCCGCGGCGCGTGTCATGAAGGCGGATCTCGCGCACGCGCCCAATCTACGCGAGCGCCACGTCGGGTTGCGTGGCGCTTCTCGACGCGACCCTCACGGGCGCCGTCGCGGCGTCGTGGATGCAGACGCATCGGCTCAGGCTTCCTCATTGCATCCACGTTGGACGCGCCTCATCGAGGGGCCGCCCGGGTCCACCGCCCGCGACAGAGGTTCGCCGCTCAGATCTCCAGCCGCGCATCCTCCAGGTCGAGGTCCCGCTCGACCCGGCGCATCGCCTCCTCGGAGATCTCGCCGGCGCGGCGCAGGCGCAGCAGCTCGGCGCGCTCGGCCTCGAGCGCCTCGCGGCGCAGCCGCTGGTAGGCCTGCGAGCCCTCCTCGATGCTCCCGTCGTCCTCGAGATCCAGGCGTGCGGCAAAGCGCCGCAGGCGGAAGTCGTAGAGCCCGCGCATGCGCTCGGCCGTGTCGTTGCGCACCCAGTCCTCCTCGGTCAGCTCGTCCAGGCGCCCGATCGCCGCCTCGGCTGCCAGGATGCGCGCGCGCAGCTCGCGATCCTCGTCGCTGTCGCCGCCCAGCCCGAGCCGCTCGATGATCCCCGGCAGCGACAGCCCCTCGATCAGCAGCGTGCCGAGGATGACCGCGTAGACCAGGAACAGCACGAGGTCGCGGTCGGGGAACGGCGCGCCCGAGTCGAGCGTGCGCGGGATCGCGAGCGCCGCCGCCAGCGAGACGGCGCCGCGCATGCCGGTGAACGCGACGAGGAACACGTTGGCGGCCTTCGGCTCGCGCTCGCGGGCGCGCACCCGTCTGGACAGCCGGCGCGGGAGATACGTCGTTGGATACACCCACGCGAAGCGCACGATGATCACCGCGAGCACGACGACCACCGCCTCCCCGATCAGCTGCCACGGCGACTCGCCGCCGAGCCCGTCGAGCACGCCGCGCAGCTGCAGGCCGACGATGACGAACAGCGCGGAGTTCAGGACGAAGACGATGATCTCCCAGAACGAGTAGGCCTGGATGCGCGTCTGGGGCGCGATGAGCTCCGGGGCGCGCCAGCCCAGGTAGATGCCCGCGGTCACCGCGGCGGTGACCGCCGAGACGCCCAGCGCCTCCGCCGGCAGGTAGGCGAAGTACGGGGTCAGCAGCGAGATCGTGATCTCCGTCGGTGCGTCCTCGATGCGTCGCCTCAGCGCCGCGATCAGGAAGCCGACGAGGACGCCGATCGCGATGCCGACGCCCGCCCCGACGACGAAGTCGATGGCGCCGCCGGCCAGCGAGAACGTCCCGGTGACGACGGCGACGACGGCGATCCGGTAGACGACCAGGCCGGTCGCGTCGTTCAGCAGGCTCTCGCCCTCGACGATCGCGACGTAGCGCTGCGGCGCCCCCAGGCGCCCGGCGATCGCGGTCGCCGCGACCGGGTCGGTCGGCGAGACGACAGCGCCGAGCACGAACGCCACGCCCCAGGACAGCCCGACGATCGCGTGCGCGACGACCCCTACGGCGAGCGTCGTCACGACGACGAGGCCGATCGCAAGCAGCCCGATCGGCTCGATGTTGCTGCGCAGATCGTGCAGCGAGGTGAAGAACGCCGAGGAGTACAGCAGCGGCGGCAGCACGATCACGAGGATGATGCTCGGGTCGACCTCGACCTTCGGCATGCCCGGGAACAGGGCGATCAGCGCACTGCCGGCGACGAGCAGGATCGGGTACGGGACCCGCGTGCGGTAGGCGCCGACCAGGAGCGCCGTGACCGCGATCAGCAGCGCGAGGGCGACGAGCTCGTCGCCGTGCATCTCAGCGCTCGGTCAGGGTCGCGACGGCCAGCGCGGCGACGCCCTCCTGGCGCCCGACGAAGCCGATCCCCTCGCCCGTCGAGGCCTTCACGTTGACGCGCTCGAGGTCGACGCCGAGCGCGGCGGCCAACCGCGCGCGGATCTCGCCGCGCCGCGCCCCGAGCTTCGGGCGCTCCATCATCAGCGTGGTGTCGACGTTGACGATCGTCAGGCCGCGCTCGCGCAGCGTCGCGACGACCGTCTCGAGCAGGGCGACCGAATCGGCGTCCTTGTAGCTGCCGTCGGTGTCGGGGAAGTGGACGCCGATGTCCTCGAGCCCGGCCGCGCCGAGCAGGGCGTCCATGACGGCGTGCGTCAGGACGTCGGCGTCTGAGTACCCCTCCAGCCCCAGCTCGTGCTCGAACGCGACGCCGCCGAGGATCAGCGGGCGCCCCGCGACGAGTCGGTGGGAGTCCCAGCCGATGCCGGTGCGCACGCTCATGCGACGGCCCCGATCGGCTCCAGGCGGCGTTCGCGATGATCGAACGTGGCGAGCTCGGTCACGCCCAGGCCGGCGAGGTACCCGAGCGCGGTGTCGTAGCCGAAGCCGAGCTGCTCGGGTGTGTGAGCGTCGCTCGAGAGCGCGACCGGGCAGCCGGCGTCGAGGCACAGCTCCAGGAACGCCGCGGACGGGTAGAGCTCCCCCACCGGCTTGCGCAGCCCGGCGGTCGACACCTCGATCGCGATCTGCGACTCGGCGATGCCGTCCATCGCCAGCTCGTAGAAGCGCCGCAGGTCTCCCTCGGGGAAGGGCCGGCGGCTGCCCCAGTGCTTGACCAGGTCGGGGTGGGCGAGGATGTCGTACATGCCGGTGCGGGCCAGCTCGCCGAGCCAGGTGAAGTAGGTGCTCCAGACCTTCTCCGGGCCCTGTCCCATGCCCCAGATGTCGTAGTCCTCGTGGTCGAGCGCCCCCTCCCCGACGAAGTGGATCGACCCCACGACGTAGTCCCACTCGCGCGCCTGCAGGAAGCTCGCGACGCGGTCCTCGCGCCCGGGCACGAAGTCGGCCTCGATCCCCAGCCGCAGGTCGGTCTCCTCGCGGACGAACGCGCAGTAGGCGTCGACGTCGTCGTGGGCGAACTCGCGCCACAGGGCGTTGTCCCAGATCGTCAGCGCCTCGCTGAAGCGGTAGATGTGCTCGCTGACGCCGAGCTCGCCGATCCCGCGCTCGGTGGCCGCCTCGCGGTAGCGCTCGGCGTTGGCGGCGGTGAAGTAGCGCTCGGGCACCGCGTCGGCCGTGTCGGGCCGCAGATGGACGTGGTAATCGGTCAGCACGGCGCTGATTCAAGCAGCGCGGGACTCGACAGGGTGTGTCAGGCGCCGCCGCCGCGCCCGAGCAGCAGCTCGGCGAGAGCCAGATCGACCGGTGTCGTGACCTTGAGGTTCTCGCGCGGAGCGCGCACGACGCGCACGCGGCCGCCATCGCGCTCGACGAGCATCGCGTCGTCGGTCGCAGCCGTCAGTTCGTCGTCGGGCCGGGCGAGCGCCCGCTCGAGCGCCGCGCGGCGGAAGACCTGCGGCGTCTGCACGGCCCACAGCTCGGAGCGCACGAGCGTCTCGCGCACGGCCAGCCCGTCGGGCGCGCGCTTGATCGTGTCCGTCACGGGCGCGGCGGCGATCGCCGCATCCCAGCCGCCATCCGCTTCGAGCGCGGTGAGGCACGCCGCTACGAGCTCCGCGCTCAGCAGCGGGCGGGCGGCGTCGTGGACGAGGATCACGCCGGCGTCGGCGCCCGCGGCGGCGAGCGCATTGCGCACCGAGTGCGAGCGCTCGGCGCCGCCGGCGACGCCGACGCACCCCTCGGGCGCGGCGAGGCCCGGGGGCAGCGCGACGACGATCCGCTCGATCCCGGGGGCGCGCCGCAGCGCGGCGATGCTCCACTCCAGCATCGGGCGCCCGGCGAGCGGGACGAGCGCCTTGGGCCCATCCGAGCCCAGGCGCTCGCCGCGTCCGGCGGCCACGACCAACGCGACCGCCGGCACGGCGATGTCCTAGGAGGCGACCTTCGCGCCGGCGGACTCGGCGAGCAGGTTGTCGAGGTGCTCCTCGGCCTCCGTCTCGTCCATGTCCAGCGCGTACATCAGCTCGGAGGCGAGGATCTTCTTCGCCCGCGTGAACATCTGCTTCTCGCCGGTCGAGAGACCCTTCTGATGCTCGCGCACGGCCAGGTTGCGCACGACCTCGGCGAGCTCGTAGATGTCGCCCGTCTTGATCTTGTCGCGATTGTGCTTGAAGCGCCGGTTCCAGTTCTTCGGCATCTCCGACACGTCGTCCGACAGGACGGCGAGAACCTTGAGGACGGTCTCTTCGTCTATCACACGGCGAAGGCCCGCCTTCGCGGCGTTCTCCGACGGGACCATGACGGTCATGTCGTTGTGGAGGATCTTGATGGTCAGGTAGATCCGCTCCTGACCGAACATCGTCTTGGCTTCCTTCTTGAGGACCTTGCCGGCGCCGTGATGCGGATACACGACGTTGTCACCGCACTCGAACTCGATGTGCTCGAGCACGGGCAGTTCGAGGTCCTCGATGTTGAGGTCTTCCTGCTCCTCGGAAATGGTGTCCTCCCTTGTCATCGGCCGGGCGTGCGTGCCCGGTCCGTCCCATCAGCACGGTTGTGATTCATGTCTGCAGGTACCGATCGACGAGATTGATCTCCTGCAGACGCCGCAGCCCCTCGCGGATGTCCTTGGCGCGGATGTCTCCGACGCCCTCGATGCCCTCGAGCTCCCCGTCGTTCCCGGCGAGCAGATCGTCCAGCCCGCCGGTCGCGGCCACGATGTTCGCCACCACGATCTTCGGCAGGCGCGGGATGCGCCCGAGGATCCGGTAGCCGCGCGGCGACACGGGGTAGTCGAGGGTGTTGAGCTTGCGGTCGTGGCCGAGCAGCTCGGAGAGCCGCCCGAAGTCGAGCAGGTCCTGGTGCGGCAGCCGGCCGAGCTGATCCAGCGCCTGGGCGAACGTCTCGTCGCCGTCCTCGGCCAGGTAGTCGTGGACGAGCGCCGCCTTGTCGGCCGCGGTGCCGACCATCGTCTCCTCGAGCTGCATCTCGATCAGCCGGCCCTCGGTGCCGAGCTCGACGATGTAGCGCTCGATCTCGACGGCCATGCGCGTGACGAGCTCCGAGCGCTGGAGCACGGTCAGGACGTCGTGCAGGGTGGCGCCGCCCTCGAACTCGAGCGCCGTCAGGCGCGTCGAGACCTGGTCCAGGCGCACGCGGTACTTGTCGAGGGTCGCGAGCGCCTGGTTCGCCTTCGCGAGCACCGTCGGGATGTCCTCGAGGATGTACTTCGCGCCGTCGACGTAGAGCGAGACGATCTCGCGCCGCTGGGAGATCGCGATCACGAGCGCGTCGGTCTGCTTGCTGACGCGCTCGCCGGTGCGGTGGCGCGTCCCGGTCTCGAGCGAGAGGATCGTCGGATCCGGGATCAGCTGGACGTTCGCCATCGTGATCTTCGTCGCGTTGGCGTTCAGCACGATCGCGCCGTCCATCTTGGCCACCTGGTAGAGGTAGGCGGGCGAGTAGTCGATGTCGAGCTTGATGCCGCCGGAGAAGAGGAAGCTCAGCTCCTCCGGATCGCCGACGACGACGAGGGCCCCGGTGCGCGCGTGGACGATGTTGTCGACGCCTTCGCGGAGCGCCGTTCCCGGCGCGACCATCTCGAGCGACTTGACGAGACGGGGCTCCTGGCGACTCTCCAGATCGGTCAGTTCATCCCCGCTCCGGTGCGCCATCAGCGAGGATTCTACCAGGGGTCGAGGGTTTGACGGGCCGTCACAGGCACCGTTGTGCGCGGATCACGCGGCGGCGTGCACGCGGCGCCCCACCGCGCCCGCGCGCAGCGCGTCGCGCAGCGTCGGCGCGCTCTCCGGCGAGATGATCTGCCCGAGCCCGAACTTCTCGGCCTCCTCGCGCCGGCGATCGTGGTGCGCGACCGAGCGCAGCTCGCCCGTGAGGCCGATCTCGCCGAACGCCGCGACCGGCGTCGGACTGTCCTCGCCGCCGAGGACGACGCCGCGCGCGGCGCCCGCGACCGCGAGCGCGATCGCGAGGTCCGCACCGGGCTCGTCGACCCGCACGCCGCCGACGACGTTGACGAAGACGTCCGCCGTCCCGGTGCCGACGCCGGCATGGCGCGCGAGCACCGCGAGCACGAGCGCCAGGCGGTTGCGGTCGATGCCGTTGACCACCCGCCGCGGCGGCACGAGCTCGCTCGGCGAAACGAGCGCCTGCACCTCGACGAGCAGCGGCCGCGAGCCCTCCATCGCGGCGAGCACGACGCTGCCGGGCGCACGGGTGGCCTCGCCGACGAACCGCGCGCTGGCGTCGAGGACCTCGACGAGGCCGCCGTCGCGCATCTCGAAGACGCCGACGTCGTTCGTCGAGCCGAAGCGGTTCTTCAGCGCGCGCAGGGTGCGGTAGGTGCGCTCGCGCTCGCCCTCGAACTGGAGCACGCAGTCGACGAGGTGCTCGAGCACGCGCGGACCGGCGAGCGCGCCGTCCTTCGTCACGTGCCCGACGAGCAGCACGGCCGTCCCGGTGCGCTTGGCGACCTCCATGATCCGCGTCGCCACCTCGCGCACCTGCCCGACGGTGCCCGGCGCTCCGGAGAGATCGCCGGCGGCGAGCGTCTGGACGGAGTCGACGACGCAGACCTCGGGCTGCTCGGCCTCGAGCGTCGCCAGCACGGCGTCGAGATCGGTCTCTGCGAGCACCGGCACGTCGAGTGCGCCCGGCGCGCAGCCGGCCTCCAGGCGCTCGGCGCGCAGGCGGATCTGCGCAGGCGACTCCTCACCGGAGACGTAGAGCGTGCGACGGCCGGAGCCCTGCAGCAGGCCGAGCGCCATCGTCGTCAGCGTCGACTTGCCGATGCCGGGCGAGCCGCCGATCAGCACGAGCGAGCCGGGGACGACGCCCCCGCCGAGCAGGCGATCGAGCTCGCCGATCCCGGTGCGCAGCCGCGGCGCGCTGTCGGCGCGCACGTCGCGCAGGGCGACTGGGCGCCCGGGCGCGGCGCCGCCCGCGCGCAGGCCGCGACGCGACCCGCCGGCGCCGCCGGTCGCGCGGGCGGGCACGCGCTCCTCGGCCATCGTGTTCCACTCGCCGCAGGCCGGGCACTGGCCGTGCCACTTGGCCTCGCTGTGGCCGCACGCCGAGCACACGTGAACGGTCGTCGGGCGGGCCATGGCGCCCACCTTAGGTCCACGGCCCGACGGACGGCATCATCCACGTGATCGACACGGTGCTGATCCCGAAGAGCTAGTTCACGTCCAGCGCCTGGGCGATGTCGGCGAGCAGGTCCTGCTGGTCCTCCACGCCGACGCTCAGGCGGATCATGCCGGGCGAGACGTCGTCGCCACCCCAGCGCGCGCGCCGCTCGGCGCTCGCGTGGACACCTCCGAAGCTCGTCGCCTCCGCGACGAGCTTCGCCGCGCGCAGGAAGCGCTGCGCGCGCTCGGCGTCGCCGAGGTCGAACGAGACCACGCAGCCGAATCCCGGCCAGCGGCTCCACGGCACGTCGTCGCGCCCGGCAAGCAGCTGCGCGAGCGCGGCTGCGTTGCGCTCCTGGCGCTCGACGCGCACGCCGAGGGTCGCAAGCGAGCGGTGGGCGAGCCAGACCTCGAAGGGCCCGGGGATCGAGCCGGTCGTCGTGCGCCACGTGCGCAGCGCCTCGGCGCGCGCCGGCTCGGCGGTCGCGACGTAGCCGAGCACGAGGTCGCTGTGCCCGGTGAGCTGCTTGGCGGCGCTGGCCATCGCGAAGTCCGCGCCGAGCTCGAGCGGACGCTGGCGCAGCGGCGTCGCGAGCGTGTTGTCGACGGCGACGAGGGCGCCGGCATCATGGGCCTCGGCAGCCACCGCGGCGATGTCGAGGACGTCGAGCAGCGGGTTCGACGGCGACTCGAGCCACACGAGCGTCGCGCCCTCGAGCGCGTCGACCACGGCCGCTGCGCGGGTCGGCACGTAGCGCACCTCGACGCCGCGCGGGACGAGCTGGCGCGCGGCGAGCGTGCGCAGCGTGTAGTAGCCGTCCGAGGGCGCCACGAGAACGTCCCCGGGCTCCAGCAGCGGCAGCAGCACGGCGCTCGCCGCCGCCATCCCCGACGCGAAGGCGACGGCCTCCCCGCCCTCCAGCTCGCCGAGCGCGGCCTCCCAGCCGCTCCAGGTCGGGTTCGCGTAGCGCCCGTAGAACGGCGGCTGCGCGCCGCCGGCCTCGCCGTCGCCCTCGAAGTGGAACGGCGCGGCGAACACGGGGCCTGGCAGGAACGGCGCGCCCTGGGCGGGCTCCGGCAGCCCGGCGTGCACGACGGTGGTGTCCGCGGTGCGGCAGGCGTGGGAGCGGTCGCAGAAGGGCTTCGTCCGCGAGCGCCCGCAGCGGCACAGGACGACGGCGCGCCCGTCGTCGGGGAGCGGGATTCCCGTGCCGGCGGCATCCGTCAGCCGGAAGGGCCCCGTCACCTTGTACGGGCCGCCGTCGCGGACCTTGATGACCACCTGCTCCTCGTCGCCTGACATGGGTCCACCCTAGTGGCCCTTCTCCAAACATCTGGCCGGGAACGACGGCCCGCGGGCCCCGCACGGCGTGCCGGATCAACCGTTCGTCCGCTCCATCGCGCCGCTCGTCAGGGCGGGCGGCATTCTGCCGATCGACAGAACGTGATGTTCAGTCGTCCGCTGCCGTTCTGGGCGCCACTGGCGTCCGCCCACCACCAGGCTTCGGGTCGCGACCTCGCGACCCGGCAGCCGGCGCGCCCCCGCGGTCGGGGCCTCTCAGGGCCGGCTGAGAACAGCGAGGGCCGCCCTGCGGGGCGGCCCTCGTCCAGCTCCTTCTCGGCGCGGGCGCGCTGGTACATCCGGCCGTAAGTCCGCGTGGAATTCGGCGCGGGTGCGGTCGTGATCTGACGGCTGGCGGTGACCCGGCTGATTCGAACCCACCCGCCCGGCACGGGGCCGGGCGCCGACGGGCGTCAGGCGCGAGCTCACTCCGCCGAAACCCATGGAACTTGCGGACGGGTGTACTAGCTGCTAACCCTCGTCGGTGGCCTCCGGCGTCACGTCGGGCTCGACCTCCGGGGCGTCCTCGCCGTTCGCCTCATCCGCGGACTCGCCGCCGCCGACGGCCGCCGGCACCTTCTTCGGCTCGACGACGGTGAGGATCACGTCGCGATCGTCGCCCTCGGGGGCCGGGTCGACGACGACCGTCGCACCGGGCGGGAGCTCGGAGCGCAGGACGAAGTCGGCCAGCGGATCCTCGATGTAGCGCTGGATCGCGCGACGCAGCGGCCGGGCGCCCATCGACGGGTCCCAGCCCTTCTCGACGAGGAAGTCCTTCGCGCCGTCGCTGAGCTCCAGCTGCAGCTCGCGCTCGGCGAGCGAGCCGCGGATGCGCCGCAGGAGCAGCTCGACGATCGTCGTGATCTCGCTCTTCTGGAGCTTGTGGAACACGATCACGTCGTCGATGCGGTTCAGGAACTCCGGGCGGAAGACCTTCTTCAGCTCGCCCATGATCCGCGTCTTCATGTCCTCGTAGGTGATGCCCGTCTCGTCCTCGCTGACGGCGAAGCCGAGCGGGGTGTTGCGGGCGATCTCCTGCGCGCCGATGTTCGACGTCATGATCACGATCGCGTGGCGGAAGTCCACCGTGCGTCCCTGCGAGTCGGTCAGCCGCCCGTCCTCCAGGATCTGCAGGAGGATGTTGAAGACGTCCGGGTGGGCCTTCTCGATCTCGTCGAGCAGGAGCACGCAGTAGGGCTTGCGCCGCACGGCCTCGGTGAGCTGGCCGCCCTCGTCGTACCCGATGTAGCCGGGGGGCGAGCCGACGAGCCGCGAGACGGCGTGCTTCTCCATGTACTCGGACATGTCGATGCGCGTCATCGCGTCCTCGTCGCCGAACAGGAACTCGGCGAGCGTGCGGGCGAGCTCGGTCTTGCCGACGCCCGACGGCCCGAGGAAGACGAACGAGCCGGTCGGCCGCTTGGGATCCTTGAGCCCTGCGCGCGAGCGGCGGATCGCCTTCGAGATGACCTCGACGGCGGCGTGCTGCCCGATGACGCGCTTGTGCAGCTCCTCCTCCATGCGCATGAGCTTGGCCGTCTCGGCCTCGGTCAGCTTGAAGACGGGGATGCCGGTCCACATCGAGACGATGTCGGCGATCTCCTCCTCGCCGATCGCCGGGCGCGGGCCCTCGCCCTCGCCGGCGCGCCACTGGTCCTCGAGCTCGCGCTTCTTGGTCGTGAGCTTGCGCTCGTCGTCGCGCAGCGCGGCGGCCTTCTCGAACTCCTGCGCCTCGATCGCCGCCTCCTTGTCGCGGCGCGTGCGCTCGATGTCCTCCTCGAGCTCCCGGTAGATCGGCGGGGAGGTCATCGACTTGATGCGCATCCGCGAGGCCGCCTCGTCGATGAGGTCGATCGCCTTGTCCGGCAGCTGCCGGTCGGCGATGTAGCGGTCGGCGAGCTCGGACGCGGCGCGCAGCGCCTCGTCGGTGATCTCGACCTTGTGGTGCTGCTCGTAGCGGTCGCGCAGGCCCTCGAGGATCTGCACCGTCTCCTCGATCGACGGCTGGTCGACGCGGATCTGCTGGAAGCGGCGCTCCAGCGCGCTGTCGCGCTCGAGGTACTTGCGGTACTCGTCGAGCGTCGTCGCGCCGATCGTCTGCAGCTCGCCGCGGGCGAGCGCCGGCTTGAGGATCGAGGCGGCGTCGATCGCGCCCTCGGCGGCGCCGGCGCCGACGAGGTTGTGCAGCTCGTCGATGAACAGGATGATGTCGCCGCGCTGGGTGATCTCCTTCATCACCTTCTTGAGGCGCTCCTCGAACTCGCCGCGGTACTTCGAGCCGGCGACGAGCGCCGCGAGGTCGAGCGTGTAGATCTGCTTGCCCTTCAGCAGCTCGGGCACGTCGGCGTTCGTGATGCGCTGGGCCAGGCCCTCGACGACGGCCGTCTTGCCGACGCCCGGCTCGCCGATCAGCACCGGGTTGTTCTTCGTGCGGCGCGAGAGGATCTGCATGATCCGCTCGATCTCGGTCTCACGGCCGACGACCGGGTCGAGCTTTCCCTCGGCTGCGAGCTTCGTGAGGTTGCGCCCGAACTGGTCGAGCAGCTTCGAGGACTTCTTGCCCTCGCCGGAGGCCGCGGCGCCGCTCTGGCCGGAGCCGGAGCCCGAGCCGGAGCCCTGGCGGCGGCCGCCGGGGCCCGAGAGCATCCGGATGACCTCGTTGCGGATCTTCTCCGAGTCCGCGTCGAAGTCGAGCAGGATGCGGGCGGCGACGCCCTCGTTCTCGCGCACGAGACCGAGCAGGATGTGCTCGGTGCCGATGTAGTTGTGGCCGAGGCTCAGCGCCTCGCGCAGCGCCAGTTCCAGGACCTTCTTGGCGCGCGGCGTGAACGGGATCTGGCCGGAGGTGACCTCCTCGCCGGATCCGACGATGCGCACGACCTGGGCACGCACGCGCTCGACGGTGATGTCGAGGCTCTCGAGGACGCGGGCGGCGAGGCCCTCCTCCTCACGCAGCAGGCCGAGCAGGATGTGCTCGGTGCCGATGTAGTTGTGCTTGAGCGTCCGCGCTTCTTCCTGTGCAAGGACGACCACCTGGCGGGCACGCTCTGTGAATCGCTCGAACATGTGCTGCTACGTCCTTCCTGCGGGCGGGTGCTGTGCGTCGGTCGTATCGGTGGTCTGTGGGTCGGGTGCTGGATCGGGGGACGAAGACGTCCCGTTCGGCGCACCCTAGTTTTCGGCCAAGACGGCAGATCGGATGAGCGAACGGTCGAATTCGGCGGGCATGAACAAGTTTACCAGCGGGTCGTGGCGCCCCAGGGCCCTGTGAACGGCCTGTGAAGCGGGGTTCCCGCTCGCTCCGGTGAATCCTCGTCAGTCGCGCATGGCCGGGAACAGCACGACCTCGCGGATCGAGTGCCTCCCGGTCATCAGCATGACGAGCCGGTCGATCCCCAGCCCGACGCCGCCGGTCGGCGGCATTCCCTGCTCGAGCGCCTCGACGAACACCTCGTCGTAGGGCTGGGCCTCCTCGTCCCCCTCCCCCGCCAGGCGCACCTGGGCCTCGAAGCGCCGGCGCTGCTCGTCGGGGTCGTTGAGCTCGGTGAAGGCGTTCGCGATCTCCATCCCGGAGCAGAACGCCTCGAAGCGCTCGACGAGCCCGGGCTCCGTGCGGTGGTCCTTCGCGAACGGCGAGAGCTCCTTGGGGTAGTCGACCAGGAACACCGGATCGGTGACGTGCGGCTCGACCTCCTTGCTCAGGAGGTCGTCGACGAGCTGGGGCCAGCTGCGATCGCGCGGCTCGTAGCCCTCGAGGCCGGCGGCGCGGATCGCTGCGCCCAGCGCCGCGGGGTCGCGGTGGGCGAGGACGTCGATCCCGGTGCGCTCGGCGATCGCGTCGTGGAGCGTGACGCGCCGCCACGGCGGGCGAAAGTCGATCTCGCCCTGGTAGTCGCAGTCCCTCGCGACCTGGCTCACGAGCGTCTCGACGCGAACCATCTCGTCCGCGTAGTCGGCGTAGGCCTCGTACCACTCGACCATCGTGAACTCGGGGTTGTGCTTGAACGAGACGCCCTCGTTGCGGAAGTCCTTGCCGAGCTCGTACACGCGCTCGAGGCCGCCGACGATGCAGCGCTTGAGGTAGAGCTCGGTCGCGATCCGCAGGTAGAGGTCGCGGCCGAGAGCGTTGTGGTGGGTGACGAACGGGCGCGCGAGCGCACCGCCGTAGAGCGGCTGCAGCACGGGCGTCTCGACCTCGACGAAACCGGCGTCGTCGAGTTGCCGGCGAACCGAGCTGATGATCCGCGAGCGCATGAGGAAGACCTCGCGCGCCTCGGGATTGCCCATCAGGTCGAGCTCGCGGCGGCGGTGGCGCGTCTCGATGTCCTGCAGGCCGTGGTGCTTGTCGGGCGGCGGGCGCAGGCTCTTGGCGAGCAGCGCGAAGTCGTCGACGCGCAGCGTCAGCTCGCCGCGGCGCGAGCGGAAGATCGTGCCGTCGACGCCGATCAGGTCGCCAAGGTCGAGGTCGATCAGCTGCGCCATGCGCTCGGGGCCGAGCACGTCGGCGCGTGCCTGCAGCTGCATGCGGCCCGAGCGGTCCACGAGGTCCAGGAAGGCCATCTTCCCCTGCCCGCGGCGCGCGGCCAGGCGCCCGGCCACGCGATAGGCGCTGTCGGTCTCCGCCCCGTCCTCCAGGGCGTCCCAGGGCGCCTGGACCTCGGCGATCGGCACGACGCCCGGGTAGGCGTGCGGGAAGGGGTCGACGCCCTGGGCGCGCAGGCGCTCGAGTTTCGCGCGCCGGTCGGCGAGGACCTGCGAGTGGTGCTCGGCGGCGGGCGCGTGCTGGTCGGATTCGGGCTGGTCGCTCACGGACGCGCCATCATCGCGCACCGGCGGCGCGCGGGGCGGCCGACGGCGCAGCGACGTCAGACGCCGACGTCGATCTTGGTGATCTTCAGCTTGCGCGCGGGGCCGCGGGGCACCTGCACCGAGACGACGTCGTTGCGCTTGCGGCCAAGCAGGGCGCGCCCGACCGGCGACTCGTTGGAGAGCTTTGCCTCCGCCGGGTTGGCCTCGGCCGAGCCGACGATCGTGAACTTCTGCGACTTGCCGGTCTTCTCGTCCTTGACGTGCACGATCGAGCCGACCTGGACGTTGTCGGTCGAGAGGTCCTTCGCGTCGATCACCTGGGCGGAGCGGATCTTCTCCTCGAGGGCGGCGATGCGCGCCTCGACCATGGCCTGCTCGTTCTTGGCGTCGTCGTATTCGGAGTTCTCGGCGATGTCACCGAACTCGCGCGCTTCCTTGATCCGCGCAGCGACCTCGCGGCGGCGCTCGGTGGTCAGGGTCTCGAGCTCCTCCTGGAGCTTTTCGAGGCCTTCTGCAGTGAGAATGACGTCCTTGGGCATGGCTGCACGCGATCGGCGAAGAGGACCAAAACGCCAACCGGCTGGCTGGCGCGAGCGGCGCAGTATAGCGCCGGTCAGGCGGCCGCCGGGACGGCTCCCAGGCGGTCCAGCAGCGCGCGCGCCTGGGCGATCGAGGCCGTCCGCTGGAAGGCCGCCTGAGCCTGCCTGGAAGCGTTCAGGCGCTCGAGGTACCAGGGGTAGAACTTGCGCAGGTAGCGGGCCGCGCGATCGTGGCCGAGGTGCTCGACGGCGCGGTCCATGACCCAGTCGAGCTCGCCGAGGACCTCCTGCGCGGAGGGCTCCCCGTCACGGGTGCCCAGGACCTGCTCGAACAGCCACGGGTTGCCGAGCGAGCCGCGCGCGAGCATCACCGCCGCGGCACCGGTGTGCGCGTAGGCCTCGCGCACCGCCTGCGGGCTGCGCAGGCCGCCGGACAGGATCACCGGAACAGGCAGGCGCTCCACGAGCCGCGCGGCCAGGTCGTAGTCCGGCGTGCCCTTGTGGTGCACCTGTGCCGAGCGCGGGTGGAAGCCGATCGCGCTGACGCCCGCCTCCTCGACGAGGCGCTGTGCGAGGTCGTACCCGTCGGTCGCGCCGCTGCGCCGGCCGGAGCGCAACTTCACTGTCACCGGGAGCCCGCTGCCCTCGCGCGCCGCCCGGGCCACCGCCACGGCGAGGTCCGGGTCGCTGAGCAGCGCCGCGCCGGCGCCGGTCCTGCAGACCTTGGGCACCGGACAGCCCATGTTCAGGTCGATGAGGTCGGCGCCGCGCTCGGCGACCGTCGCCGCGGCCGAGCGCATGACCTCGGGGTCCTGCCCGAACAGCTGCACCGCAACGGGGCCGCCGTCGCGCTCCTCGGGCCGGATGCGCAGCAGCTCGACCATCGTCTTCTCGTTGCGATGGTGGATCGCGAAGCTCGAGACCATCTCGCTGAACGCGAGGCCGGCGCCGTGGCGCTTGGCCTGCAGGCGCACGAACCAGTTGCCGATCCCGGCGAGCGGCGCGAGCACCACGCGATTGGGCACGGTGACACCGCCGATGTCGAACGGATCGGTGAGCGCGGGCTGCGGCACGACCCCAGGGTACCCCCGGATCAGGTGCGAGACTTGGGGCGATGGAGCATCGGATCACCAGCGAGGCCGAGCTGCGCGAGCTCTACGAGGCGCCGATCGAGCGCGCGCTGCGCAAGCAGATCGGCCATCTCGACGACCACTGCCGCCGCTACATCGGCTGCTCGCCGTTCGCGCTGCTGGCGACCTCCGGACCCGACGGGCGCTGCGACGTGACGCCGCGCGGCGGCCCGCCCGGCTTCTGCCGTGTGCTCGACGACGGCCGGCTCGCGATCCCCGACGTGAAGGGCAACCGCCGGCTGGACTCGCTGACGAACATCGTCGAGAACCCGTACGCCGGCCTGCTGTTCCTGATCCCGGGCATGCAGGAGACGTTGCGCGTCAACGGCGCCGCGGCATTGACGCGTGACGACGCGATCGTCGAGGGGGTCTCATCCCCGGGCAAGCCGGCGATCCTCGCGGTGGTCGTCGAACCCGAGGAGGTCTTCATGCACTGCGCGAAGGCGTTCATCCGCTCGTCGCTGTGGGATCCGCAGACCTGGTTCGAGCCCGGCGAGCGTCCGCTCGCCGCGGAGATCATGCGCGACCACATGCAGTCCGAGCTGAGCGTCGAGGAGGTCGCGGCGCAGAGCCGGGAGAGCATTCGCACGCGGCTGTACTGAGGGGCCGGCTCTGTGAGCATCTCCGCCGTGCGCACTCGCGGCGGTGGGCTGACTGCAGCGGCGATGGTGTGGCGTATCGGCTCGGCGTCCGCGGCGGGCCGCGTGCGCTGATGATGGTTGACGTCGCCTGGCGATGCGAACTGGCATCGCCCGTGCGACCTGCCCGTGCCGGCCGCACCCGCCACCGGCGGCCGGCGCCCCGCGCTCAGGTGTTGCGCTCGTAGAGCAGCTTCAGGCCCTTGAGCGTCAGCAGGTCGTCGATCTCGTCGATCGTCTCGGTGTGCGGGACGATGTGCTGCGCGAGGCCGCCGGTCGCGATCGTTGCGGGCGGTTCGCCGAGCTCGGCGGAGATGCGGGCGACGATGCCGTCGACCTGCGCGGCGAAGCCGAAGATGATCCCCGCGCGAATCGCCTCGATCGTGCCCTTGCCGATCGCGGCGCGCGGCGGCAGCAGGTCGATGCGCGGGAGCTTCGCGCCGCGCGAGGTCAGCGCGTCGAGCGAGATCTCGACGCCGGGGGCGATCACGCCGCCGAGGTACTCGCCGTCGGCCGAGACGACGTCGTAGTTCACGGCCGTCCCGAAGTCGACCGCGACGCACGGGCCGCCGACCTGCTCGAAGGCGGCGACCGCGTTGACGAGGCGGTCGGCGCCCAGCTCGCGGGGGTTGTCGATGCGGATCGCCATGCTCGTCCGCAGGCCGGGGCCGACGGCGAGCATGCGATGGCCCAGGTAGTGCTCGGTCATCGCGAGCCATTCGGGCTCGAGCTGTGGCACCGTCGAGGAGACGATCGACGCATCGAGGTCATCCAGCCCGACGCCGCGCAGCTCGAGCAGGTTGCGCAGCGCCGCGCCGAGCTCGTCGGAGGTGGACGTGCGCACGGTCGCGAAGCGCCAGTGCTCGAGCAGGCGGTCGTCGCGGAACGTCCCGAAGTGGGTCTGGGTGTTCCCGACGTCGACGACGAGCAGCATGCCCGCCGCAGCCTACGCGGCGGGCGGCTGCGGCGGCTGGTAGGGATACTGCGGGGTGGGCTGGATCGGCGCCGGGGATGGCGGCACGCCGCCGCCGGACTGCTGCATCAGCGCGACCTGCTGGCGCTGGAGGAACGCGATCTCACGATTCGTTTCCAGGATGCGGAAGATCGCGAGGATGATCTCCAGGAAGACGCGCGCGTAGACGACGTAGAGCAGCGCGACGAGCGGCCCGGCGATCAGCGCGAGGATGATCGCCCCGGCCCCGCCGCTCGCGATCGCCGCGACGATGAAGGCGAGCAGGCCGAGGCCGATCACGATCAGCAGCAGGATGTACAGGACCTTGATGACCCGGGTCGTGACCAGGCGGCTGAACGACAGGTCGAAGAGGCTGCTGAAGAAGCCGTCCCGCGCAGTGGGAATCGGTTGTGGCGTGCTCACGTGGTGAACGCTACGCCCGGCGCCGGACCGCTTCGGGCCGCGGCGCCCGCGAATCCGGCGATCAGCTCCGCGGTGCGCGCCGGCTGGTCGATCGGCGTGAACGCGTAGCTGTCCGCGATCCGCTCGAGCCGCGCGCCGGGGATGTCCGCTGCGAGCCGTTCCGCCAGTCGCCGGGGGAAGAAGCGATCGCCGTCCGCCCAGATCACCAGCGCCGGGCGGTCGAAGGCGCGCAGCCGCCGCGCAGCCTCGATCGTGTCGGCGCTGTCGATCGCCGCGATCGTCGCGATCACGTCACGACGCGTGCCGGGCAGGTCGAAGAACGGCCGGACCCACGCGTCGGCGAGCGCGTCGGACACGCCGCGCCTGGTCAGCCAGCCGAGCAGAAGCGGCGTCCGGCGCAACGCGCGCAGGCGCATCGGCTGCATGACGGCGACGAGCGCCCACGGCGCGTGCCGAGCCAGCACCTGCAGCGGGCGGAAGAACGGCGGCAGGAAGTTCTCGTAGCTGTCACACGGCGTCAGCACGAGACGCTCGAGCCACAGCGGGCGCTCGGCCGCGGCGATCTGGCAGATCGCGCCACCCGTGTCGTTGCCGACGAGCGTCACGCCCGTCAGGCCGAGCCCATCGGCGATCTCGCCGAGCAGCCGCGCGATGCCGCGCGGGGTCAGGTCTGCACCGGGCGCAGTGGCGTACGTGTGGGCGCCGAGCGGGAGGTCGGGGACGAGGACCCGCAGGCCGCAGTCGGAGAGCCGCAGGGCGACATCGTCCCAGAGGCGCCCGCTGACGAGCAGCCCGTGGACGAGCAGCACGGGCTCCCCGTCGCCGCCCCAGTCGTGCACGGGGATCGGGCCGGCGCTGGTGTCGAGGATCGTCGTGGTGCTGGGCATGTCCGCCTCCGGGCATAGGGTCGGCATACAGGTTGTACGCAAGTCGGTACTCTTACATACATACGGTATGTCTGCAAGTCCTCCCACCCCATCGCCCCCGCGGCGCACGCAGGCCGAGCGCCGCGAGTCGACGCGCGGCGCGCTGGTCGCTGCGGCGCACCGTCTGTTCGCCGAGCGCGGCTATGCGGACGTCGGCACGGAGGAGATCGTGCGCGCGGCCGGACTCACACGCGGTGCGCTCTACCACCACTTCGGCGGCAAGGAGGGTCTCTTCACCGCCGTGTTCGAGCTCGTCGAACAGGAGCTGCTGGAGCGGATCGGCGAGCGCGCGCTCGCCGAAGGGGTGACGAGCCCGCTGGGGGTCCTCGGCGTCGGCGTCGAGGAGATGCTGGACGCGGCCATCGAACCCGGCCTCGCGCAGATCGTCCTGATCGACGCCCCCGCCGTGCTCGGCTGGCAGCGCTGGCGCGAGGTCGGGTGGAAGTACGGGATGGGCATGACCGAGAGCGCGCTCGCCGCTGCCGTGGACGCCGGTGAGGTGCCGCCCCAGCCCGTCCGCCCACTGGCCCACGTCCTGCTCGGGGCGCTCGACGAGGCCGTGCTCTACGTGGCGCGCGCGCCGGACCCAGTGGCGGCTCGCGCGGAGATGGCGGCGGTGCTCGGCGCGCTGCTCGCGGCGCTGCGTGCATAGGATCGCCGCATGAACGTCAAGCTCTACGTCGTCCACGGGTCCCACCCCTGCGCCACGGTGCAGCGCGCGCTCGAGCTCAAGGGGATCCCGTACAAGCTCGTCGAGCTGCCGCCGCCGATGCACATGGCCGTGATGAAGCTGCGCTTCGGGCAGCGCACGGTGCCGGGGATCTCGATCGACGGGGAGAAGCTCGTCGGGTCGCGCGCCATCCTGCGGCGCCTCGACGTGCTGCGGCCCGAACCGGCGCTGCTGCCCGCCGATCCGGCCGCGCGCGCCGCCGTCGAGGCCGCCGAGGCCTGGGGCGACGACGTGCTGCAGCCGCTCGTGCGCCGCGTGCTGTGGCCGACGTTCGCCGCGCACCCCGAGGCGATGGCCTCCTACTCGGAGGGCTCGAAGCTGCCGACCATCCCGCTGCCGGTCCTGAAGCTCATGGCGCCGGTCGTGACCGGGATCGAGATGCGCGCCAACCACGCCTCGACCGCGACCTACCCCGCCGACCTGCGCCACCTGCCGGAGCATCTGGATCGCATCGACGCCTGGATCGCCGACGGCACGCTCGGCGGCGAGCAGCCCAACGCCGCCGATCTGCAGATCGCGTCGAGCGTGCGCCTGCTGATGACGTTCGGCGACCTGCGCCCGCTGATCGCCTCGCGGCCGGCCGGCGTCTGGGCGATGCGGCTGTTCCCGGACTTCCCCGGCGACGCGCCGGCGGGCCTGATCCCGGCGAGCCTGCTGGGCGCCGTGCCGGCGGCCGCGGCGCCCGCCTGATCCAGCCGCTAGCCCGGCACCAGGAGCGGCGGGCCGGCGCGGCGCACGCCCTCGTCGAGGGGCATCGCGGCGAGCACGTCGCTGAGCCGCATCCCGCCGGGCGTGCGCAGGTCGAAGTCGAGCTCGAGCAGCGGGATCAGGACGAAGCGGCGCGAGGTCGCCTGCGCGTGGGGCAGCGTAAGGCGCTCGCTGCGGTGCTCCAGGTCGCCCAGCAGCAGGACGTCCACGTCGATCGGGCGCGGACCCCAGCGCACGCCGCCCTCGAGGTCGCGCCCCAGATCGCGCTCGACGGCCTTGCAGGCGTCGAGCAGCGCCTCGGGCGCCAGCTCTGTCTCGATGCGCACGCACGCGTTGAGGAAGGCCGGCTGGTCCTGGACCGGGCCCACCGGGTCGGTGTCGTACGTCGAGGACGACGCGAGCACGCGAACGCCGTGGTCCGCCAGTGCGTCGACGGCCGCCTGCAGGTGCGCGCGGCGATCACCGACGTTCGAGCCGAGACCGAGGTGGCCGATCACGATCCGCCGCCGTCGGGGATGACCAGCGCGAGCTGGCGGCTCTGCGCCAGCAGCCTGCCGTCGGGGGACCAGAGCTCGCCGTCCTCCTCGATCAGCCCGTCCGCCGCGTGGGCGGAGCGGAAGACCCCGAGCACCGGCGCGGCAGGGTCGGCGGCCGCGGCGGCCCGTGGGTCGCGGAAGTGGATCGTCAGGTCGATCGTGGGGACCCCCAGCGGGCCCGCGAGCCGTGCGAACAGCGCCGGAAGCCACGCGTCGGCGTAGAGCGCGAGCGCGGCCGCGTCGAGTGCGCGCGGCTCGTGAAGGCGCATCCAGCCGCCGGTGAGCGCCTCGTCGGCTCCGCTGAACGGCGGCGCGCCGAGCGCCGGCCGCATCTCGATCCGCTGGGCGATGCGCGGCATCCCGGGAAGGGGCGAGAACGGCTCGATCGACGCCCACGGCGCCACCACCGGCATCTGCGCCGCGAACGCGTCGGCCGGATCGAAGCTCTCCGAGAACGCCGCCAGCGCGAGTACGCACAGGCGCGCGTCCTGGGTCACGCGGGCGCCGAGACTCGACAGGCGCCGGCCGCTGCGCTCGATCGTCACGTCGATGCGCAGCTCGCCGTCCGCCGGCGGACGCAGGTAGTGCAGCGTCAGCGAGCGCGCAGGGCGCGAGGGATCGGCGAGCTCGGCCTCCATCGCCCGCATGACGATCGCGGCGAGGTATCCGCCGTTGGGGCCACGCGGCGCCGACCAGTCCGGGCTGCAGCAGGCGCGGAACGCGCCATCCCCCACCGCGGCGACTGCGGTCGCCCGGTCGAACGCGCTCGCGCCCATCGTCAGCCGTTCGCGGCTGTCCGCCACACCTCGACGGACACCGATTCGACCGGCAGCGCGATCGGCGGCTCGGGCTTCGTCGCCTTGACCCACACCTCGCTGGTCTCGAAGTCGCCGAGCAGCCGGTCGGCGATCGCCGCGCACAGCGCCTCGAGCGTCTTGTACGAGCGGCGCTGGGCCTCGAGCGCGACGACGTCGCAGACGCGGCCGTAGTCGACGGTGTCCTCGACGCGGTCGGTGACGGTCGCGTCGCAGGCGCCGGCGTCGAAGCGCAGGTCGAGGATCAGGCGCTGGCCGATCTCGCGCTCGGCGGCGGTGACGCCGTGATGGGTGTAGAGCGAGAGCCCGGTCACCTCGACGGTGACCGCGGTGCGCTCGAGGTCATCGTCGTCGTACTCGTCGTCGTCGATCTCGTCGAAGTCCTCGTCGGGGTCGACCGGCTCGTCAGGCGTCATCGCCGCGCAACGTAGCACTCGCCACACGCAGCGCATCCACCGTCGGAGCGACGTCATGAACGCGGAAGACCGACGCGCCGCGCTCGTAGGCCAGCACGTTGGCGGCGACCGTCGCGGCGACGCGCTCGGAGGCGACCCCGCGGCCGGTGATCCGCCCGAGAAACGACTTGCGCGAGGCGCCCACCACGACCGGGAAGCCCAGCGCCACGATCTCGTCCAGGCGACGCAGCAGCTCGAGGTTGTGCTCGAGCGTCTTGCCGAACCCGATGCCCGGATCGACCTGGATGCGCTCCACGGCGATGCCCTCGCCTAGTGCGAAGGCGACGCGCTGCTCCAGGAACGCGGCGACCTCGCCGACGACATCCTCGTAGCGCGGATGCTCCTGCATCGTGCGCGGGCTGCCCTGCATGTGCATCAGGCAGCAGTCGCACCCGGCCTGCGCGACGACGCCCGCGAGTGCGGGATCCGCGCGCAGGGCGCTGACGTCGTTGACGTACGTCGCGCCCGACGCGAGCGCCGCGCGTGCGACGGCCGCCTTCGTCGTATCGACGCTGATCGCCGCCCCCGCGACGCCCGCGAGGCCCGCGACGACCGGGACGACGCGGCGCAGCTCCTCCTTCTCCCCGACCGGCTCGGCGCCCGGGCGGGTGGACTCGCCGCCGATGTCGAGGATCGCCGCTCCCTCCCTGGCCAGCTGGCGGCCGTGGGCGATCGCGGCCGCCGGGTCGAGCCACTGCCCGCCGTCGGAGAACGAATCGGGGGTCACGTTGACGACGCCCATCACCGTCCAGGGACGGCGTGGCGCAGCGGGCGCGGGGCGCATCGCGCCCAGACTACTCGGGCGCGGAGAGCCGATCCGGCAGGTCGCGGCCGTAGCCTGCGTCGCGCTGGAACGGGAGCCGCCCGAGCGCGCGGTTGGCGAGGTACTCCGCGCGGCCACGCGCGTTCTCGGCATACCAGATCGCCTGCACGCTGACCGGCATCGACGTCAGCCAGAACGTCGGCGGCACCGGATCGAGCGGCACAGGATCGCGCCAGGGCACGTCCGCGCAGATCCAGCCCTCGCCGTCCTCGTAGCCCAGGCGCCGGAGGATCGCTCCGTCGGCGCCGGTGATGATCGTCTCGCCGACGAGGATCGTCGGCCACCGCACGCGCGGGGCCCACGGCGTCTCCATGACGACGTCGCCCACGTGCGAGGGATGCACCGCGGGCGCACCGACGATCCGCGCGATGCGCCCCGGCGTCTCGCGCGCGAGCTGCAGCATGGTCTGGTGCTCGCGGTCCCAGAAGTACCGCCGGGTGGCAGGCCATTGCGGGAACGACGGGAAGCACATGCCGCCGGCCACGAGCCGCACCCGCCCGCGCAGGCGCGCGGCGGTGCGCGAGCGCGCCCACTCGAACCCGTTCGCACAGCCGATCGGCCCATCGGCTGTGTCGAGGATGCCGGGGTCGCGCCCCGGTCCGTAGTTCGCGTTCTCCCACATCGAAGGCTGGTCCTTGTCGTGCAGGTGAACCGTGCCGTCGGGCTCGCAGACGTAGTAGGTGTTGCGCGCGTCGCGGCCGCGGATCGTCAGCGCACCTGCGCCGACGACGCAGCCGTGCTCGCGGGCGAGCCGGCGGTAGAGCGCGAGCGCAGGTCCGTCGACGGGCACGATGCAGTCGCGCATCGCCCGGTGGTTGAGGTTGGGCGTGGTCGAGACCTCGGGCAGGAAGATCATGTCCGGCCGGTGCTCGCGAACGGCCGCGCCGACGACGTCCTCGATATGCGCGAGGTTGCGCTCGACCTCCGCCAGGCGCACCGCGAGCTGCACTGCGACGACGCGCCGCGTCGCAACGCCGGCCATCACGCGGCCGCGGCCCGTGCCGGCGGCGCGTCGCCCGCGCTCGCGCCGGCCTCGCGCCGCGCCCCGGGCACCTCGTAGTCGGGGCGCTCAGAGGCCCAGACGCGCGTGGGGCGGAACGGTCGTGTCAGCTCCTCGCGCCAGGTGTCCGCGTCGATCCGGAGTTCCTCGGCCAGCTCGCGCAGCAGCGCGCGCCGGTCGGTTCCGGGTCGCAGGGCCGCGCGGGCGGCGAGCTTCGCCCCACGCAGTGGGTTGATCACGTGGTGCGGGGGCCGAACGCGATCGAACATCTGCATGAGATGCGGCGTCCGCGCCCCGTCGAACTCGCGCAGCGCCTCCTTCAGCAGCGGCGAGACCGGAACCACGCGCGACTCCTTGTTGCCCCAGTGGTAACTCGCGGCGCACTCGCGGTCGCGCCGGCGCTCGGTGGCGAGCAGCGCCGCGTCGAGCGCGCGCGGGTCGTCGACGACGGGCGCCGCCGCCTCGCCGAGCAGCCGGCCGAAGCGCATCGCGTCGCGCATCCCCTGCCCGATGACAGGGTCCTTGAAGTGGCCCGCGTCGCCCGCGAGGGCCCAGCCCGGCCCGCTCGAGCGGCGGTAGAAGGCCGCGACGCTGCCGGTGCTGCGCAGCTTCGTGAGGTTCGTCGCGCCGCCGACGCGCTCGGCGGCCAGGGGGTTCTCGCCGAGCATCCGGTCCCACATCGCCGCCGGATCCCTGCGGAACGACGCGATCTCGAGCGCGGGGCCCATGAACAGGACCAGCATCCGGTCGTCAGGGCACGGGAACACGAGCGTGTGCGTGAGCCTGGCGCGCAGCTGGATCACGCGCCCGCGCCACGCCGTGCCGGCCTGCGGGTCGTCGGCATAGAAGAACGCCAGCCCGCGCTCGTTTCGCGAGCCGCGGTAGGGCACGGCCGCACCCACGCGCGTCGCGGTCGCCGACCCGCGGCCGTCCGCGCCGACGACGAGCGCCGCGTCGACGTCGTACTCCCCGCCGTCGCGCGTGCGCAGTCGCACGCCGACGGCACGCCCGCCGCTCCAGCGCACGTCCGCCAGCGACGTGTGCTCACGGACCTCCGCCCCGGCCTCGCGCGCCGTCTCGACCAGTGCCAGGTCGAACGCCGGCCGCGGGTTGCACAGGGCGTAGTCGATCCCGTCGACGGGCGTGAAGCGCTGCAGGCAGGCGACGCCGTCCGCCGCCACCATGCCCTCGCGGCACTCCGGCGCACCGGAGCTGCCGGATCCGCGCGAGCGCGCCGAGGCGCTGCATCTCGGCGACGGCCGAGGGGAAGTTCAGGTGCGTCGACAGCGTGTCCGACGGGAAGCCCGCCCGATCGATCGACGAGCACGCGGCGACCGGCGGAGGCCAGCGCTATCGCCGCCGCCGATCCGGCGCAGCGGGCGCCGACGACGACGACGTCGGCACGTTCGCGGGCTTGCGGCGGGGCCATCGGCCCACCGTATCCGCCACCGCCGCCAGCGCGCCACCCTCGCGCCTCACATCGGCGTCGACTGCACCAGCCGGATGTTGTTGCCCGACGGGTCACGGAACGAGGCGTCGATGCCGTAGGGGCGCTGCTCGGGCAGGTCGACGAACTCGACGCCGCGGCCCGAGAGCTCCTCGTACGTCGCCTGACAGTCGTCGGTCGCCATGAACAGGCCGCCGGCGACGCCCTTCGCCATCAGGCTCTCGATCTGGTCGTGCGTCTCGCGCTCGAAGACGGGCGGCTCGGGGATCGACATCAGCACCAGCGCGATGTCCGGCTGACCGACGGGGCCGACGGTGAGCCAGCGGAAGTCGCCCATCTCGGGCAGCGTGACGTCGTCGCGCAGCTCCATGCCGAGCTTGTCGGTGTAGAACGCGAGCGCCTCGTCCTGGTCGTGCACCCAGACGTTGATGTGGCTGAGGGTGGCGGGCATGTGATGGTCCTCCGGTCGGGGTCGTGGCTGACTCCGGCGAAGCTACCCCGAAGGCGCGGTGCTGTCTTCTCGAAACCTGCTGGATGCCGGGCGACCCCAGACGCGCAGCACGCAGGTCGGGACGCGCGCCCGCGCGGCGGCGGGCGGATGGCCGGCGCGGTAGGCCGTCGGCGACATGCCGTACGCCCGGCCGAAGCTCGTCGTGAACGACCCGACGCTGCGCAGGCCGACGGACATGCAGATGTCGGCGACCGTCCGGTCGGTCGTGCGCAGCAGCGCCGCGGCCCGCTCCAGCCGCCGCGTCAGCAGGTACTGATGCGGCGGCTCACCGAACGCCCGGCGGAACTCCCGGCTGAAATGCGCCGGCGACAGCCTCGCCGCATCCGCAAGCGCCGCAACATCAAGCGGGTCACCGAACCGCGCATCGGCGAGGTCCTTCGCACGCAGCAGATGCCGGGCCGGCGGGACGGGCGTCACGCCAACCAGTATGCCGAGCCCACCGACGCCGACACCAGCCCAAAGCCGGCCGCCCAACGGGGCGGCACCTGATCCGCACCAGACGACGACCGGTGGAGCCGGCCATCAGCCAAGACCCGTCAACCAAGCAGGCCGAACGTCGACGGGCAGCCGCTGCTGCCCATCGACCAGGACTCACCGGGCATCGCACCAGCAGCAGACGTCCGGCGCGCCTCCACGGACGCCATCGAGCGAGGCATCGCGGATGGATGAGCGTGCACGCTGTCCGGGTGCTGTAGCAGAGCTACTGCCCCGGGCAAGCGGGGGCGCTCAGCCGCCGCGAGGCCCGCGAGCCCGCTACGCCAGCTCAGGCTTCTCGGGCAGGTCGAGGCCGCGAGCCTCGAGCCCCCCACCAGCCAGCCCAGGCCGCGGCAGCGGCCGCGGGGCATCGCGCTGCGGCGCGTCGGCCGGCTCGGGCGTCCCGCCCGGAAGCTGCGGCGCGCTCGAGTCGTCGGGACCGAAGATCTCCTCCTCGGTCTTCCCGTCGAGCAGCGCGAGGAACTCCTCCTTCTCGATCGTCTCGCGCTTGAGGAGCACCTGCGAGGTCACCTCGAGCGCATCACGTCGGTCGGTGAGGATGTCGCGCGCGCGCTGGTGGGCGGACTCGATGATCCGCCGGACCTCGTCGTCGATCTCGCGGGCGATCTCGTCGGAGTAGTCGGGCTCGGAGGAGAACTCGCGGCCCAGGAACGGCATGCCGTGGTCGTGGCCGAAGACGCGCGGGCCCATGCGCTCGCTCATGCCGAAGCGCATGACCATCTGCTTGGCGGTGGCGGTGACCTTCTCGATGTCGTTCGAGGCGCCGGTCGTGATCTCGCCGAAGATGATCTCCTCCGCGGCGCGGCCGCCGAGCGTCATCGCCATCGTGTCGAGCAGTTCCGCGCGGGTCGTCAGGAAGCGATCCTCCTGCGGCATCGAGATCGTGTAGCCGAGCGCCTGGCCGCGGCTCACGATCGAGATCTTGTGGACCGGGTCGGAGTGCTCGAGGTAGTGCCCGACGATCGCGTGGCCCATCTCGTGGTAGGCCGTGATCAGGCGCTCCTTCTCGCTCATCACCCGGGTCTTCTTCTCCGGGCCGGCGATCACGCGCATGATGCCCTCTTCGAGCTCGATCTGCGTGATCTCGCGCTTGCCGCTGCGCGCCGAGAGCAGCGCGGCCTCGTTGACGAGGTTCGCGAGGTCGGCGCCGGTGAACCCGGGCGTCTGACCGGCGAGGGCGTCGACGTCGATCTCCTTCGCCAGCGGCTTGCCGCGCGTGTGGACCTCGAGGATCTTCGCACGGCCCTTGCGGTCGGGGCGGTCGACGACGATCTGGCGGTCGAAGCGGCCCGGGCGCAGCAGCGCCGGGTCGAGGATGTCCGGTCGGTTGGTCGCGGCGATGAGGATGATGTTGTCCGTCATCGTGAACCCGTCCATCTCGACCAGGAGCTGGTTGAGGGTCTGCTCGCGCTCGTCGTGCCCGCCGCCGAGGCCGGCGCCGCGGTGGCGGCCGACGGCGTCGATCTCGTCCATGAAGATGATGCAGGGCGAGTTCTGCTTGGCCTGCTCGAAGAGGTCGCGCACGCGGCTCGCGCCGACGCCGACGAACATCTCCACGAAGTCCGAGCCGGAGATCGAGAAGAACGGGACGCCCGCCTCACCGGCGACCGCGCGGGCGAGGAGCGTCTTGCCGGTGCCCGGAGGGCCGAAGAGCAGGACGCCCTTCGGGATCCGCGCGCCGAGCGCCTGGAACTTCTTCGGGTTCTCGAGGAACTCCTTGATCTCGTGGAGCTCCTCCACCGCCTCGTCTGCGCCCGCGACGTCCCGGAAGGTGATCTTCGGCGAGTCCACCGACATGCGCTTGGCGCGCGACTTGCCGAACGACATGACCTTCGAGCCGCCGCCCTGCACCTGGTTCATCAGGAAGATCCAGAACCCGATGAAGATCAGGAACGGCAGGACGTACGTCAGCAGCGAGATCCAGCCGTTGGTCTTGCGGCCCTCGACGTTCCAGCTCTGGAGCTTGTTCTGCTGCTGCGCGGCCTGGAGCTGGGCGTCCAGGCGGTCGGCGCCGCCGTCCGTGTAGCCCGTCTCGTAGGTCTTGCCGTTCTTCTGCGTGACGACGAGCGTGTTGTCCTTCGTCTTGATGTCGACGGACTTGACGTCGCCGTTGCTCAGCTGCGTCAGGAACTCGCTGTAGGTCGGCGGCTTCGTCTGGTTGCCGGTGTTGATCAGCCGCTGCGCGAAGAACGCCAGCACCACCACGATGAGGATCGGGAAGGCTGCGCTCTTGAAGAACCTGCTCATGCGGAGATGTCCGTGACGCGTCCTGCGCCGGGCTCGGAGGCGGAAATCAAGGGATCAGCGTACCAGTACGCGTCCCTGATCCCGCCCGATTGGACGGACCGTCACAGCGGCGTTCCCTACTCCGCGAGCGCCGCGACGTACGGCAGGTTGCGCCAGCGCTCGCGATGATCGAGGCCGTAGCCGATCGCGAAGCGGTTGGGAATCTCGAAGCCGGTGTAGAGGATCGGGACGTCCGCCTTGCGCCGCTCGGGCTTCGTCAGCAGCGCGCAGACCTCGAGCGATGGCGGGGTCGCGGGCGCCGAGGTTGCGCAGCAGATACTGCAGCGTGAGCCCGGAATCCACGATGTCCTCGACGATCAGCACGTGTCGGCCCTCGATCGGCATGTCGAGGTCCTTGAGGATCCGCACGACGCCGCTCGAGTCGGTCGCCGACCCGTACGAGGCGACGGCCATGAAGTCGACCTCGCAGGGCACCGTGATCGCGCGCATCAGGTCCGAGAGGAAGAACATCGCGCCCTTCAGGACGCCGACGAGCAGCAGATCGCGGTCGGCGTAGTCGTCGCTGACCTGGCGCCCCAGCGCGCGCACGCGCTCCTTGAGCTGGTCCGGCTGGACGAGGATCTCGCCGATCGGCGGTGCGTCTGCCATGGGGCGCCGGAGGTTACGGCCTGCCCGGCCGGGGCGCCCGCGCGGGCGTGCGCTCGAAGCGCAGCACGCCGTCCTCCACGACGGCCCGGGCTCCGTCGCCGACGTCGATCGACGCAGGACCGCCACCCCCCGTCGCACCCAGCTCGAGCAGCTCGTCGAGCCGGCGCGGCGCGCGCGGGCAGAGCCCGCCCGCCGCGGCCTCCGCGAGCCGGCGCACGACCAGCCGCGCGAGCGCCGGCGGCAGCGCCGCGAGGCCGGCGACGGCGATCCGGTCGCGCCCGGCGAGCGCCGTCTCCACGACGACGTCGAGCACCTCGGCCTCCTCCTCGAGCAGCTCGGCCGTGCGCAGCACGTTCTCGTCGGCCGCCGGATGCAGCTCGCGCAGCGCTGGGAGGACGACGTTGCGCACGCGCCCGCGGGCGAAGCGCTCGGAGTCGTTCGTCAGGTCCTCGCGCCAGTTGAGCCCGCGCGAGGCGCACCAGCGGGCCGTGTCCTCGCGCGTGAGACCGGCCCGCAGGAGCGGCCGCACCAGCAGCCCGCGCCGATCGGGCATGCCGATCAGTGCACGGCGCCCGGGCGAGGCGGCCAGGCGGTAGACGATCGTCTCGACCTGATCGCTCGCCGTGTGGCCGACGGCCACGTGCGCGCCCTCCGCGGCGGCGAGCCGCGCGGCCGCCGCATAGCGCACGTCGCGCGCCCATGCCTGCAGGTTCCCGGGCCCGTCCGCGGGCGCGCTCGCGCGCTCGACCTCCAGCGGCACCTCGAGGCGCGCGCAGAGCTCCGCGCAGTGGCGCTCGTCGGCACCGGCGTCCGCGCGCAGCCCGTAGTTGACGTGCAGCGCGCGCACGTGCCCGCGCCCGGCGAGGGTGACCGCCATGTCGAGCAGGCAGACCGAGTCGCGCCCGCCCGAGAGCAGCACGACGACCGGCCGCCCGGGCGGGATCAGCCCGCCGTCGCGAACGCGATCCAGCAGCGCGAGCACCGGCGCGCGATCCATGCCTACTCCTCCGGGAGCCCGGCGAGGAACAGCTCGGTGACCTCGTCGAAGCCCTTCAGCCGAACCTCGCCGATGTAGCGGAACTCCAGGTGCCTGTCCGAGGCCTCGACGATCGCGCGCGTGACGAGCACCTCGCCGGCCCCGGCGCGCGCGGCCACGCGCGAGGCCAGGTTGACCTCGCGCCCGTAGTAGTCGCCGTCGCGGTAGATGACCTCGCCGGCGTGCACGCCGATGCGCGGCAGCGGCGAGTCGGAGACGAGGGTCTGGAAGCCCACCGCCCAGTCGGTCAGCGCGGCGGGGTCGGTCGAGACGACCATCACCTCGTCGCCGATCGTCTTCACGATCCGCGCGTCCTCGGGCAGCGTGTCGGCGACGCGGCGACGAACCGCTCGACGACCCCCGCCGCCTCCAGGTCGCCCTGCTGCTCGGTCAGCTGCGTGTAGCCGGCGAGGTCGGCGAACCCGATCGCCACGCGCAGCCGCCCCAGCTCCGAGCTCGCGTCGCCGAGGTCGCTCTCCATGTGCCCGACGATGTCCTGCTCGACGAAGTGGTGCAGGAAGCGCCTGTGCACGTGGTCCATCACCGGCGAGGCGAGCGGGAGCAGGCGCGCGGTGAGGTCGTTCATCTGGTCGGCCATCTCGATGCCCGGCACGCCGTCGCGCAGCAGCGGCTCGTGGACGTAGAGGTGGACCAGGCGCACCTCGGCGTCGGCGATCTGCGCGACCGACTGCCCGTAGACGCGGAGCAGCTGCATCAGCGCCACCAGCGGGAAGCCGGCGCCCAGCACGTCGGAGACGTGCTCGAGCAGCTCCATGTCGTACTCGCTCAGCGCGTCCGCCGAGCCGGCGGGGAAGCCGACGGCCGCGAAGATGCGCTCGATGAGCTTCGGGGCCAGGCCGGTGCGGCGGCGCGGCATCGCGGAGCGTGTACTCGCCGTGGGTGTCCGGGCAGCAGTTCGTCGACGTAGCCGAAGGCCAGCCGGCCCTCGTGCGTCGCGGTGCGGATCTCCTGCGATCGAGTGCCCGCGATCGCGCAGGCGCGCGACGATCCTCGCGTGCGCGATGGCGGTCGACGACCAGGCCGTCGATCGGTCGTCGGCGAACAGGCCCTGCTCGACCCAGCGGCGCAGCGTCGACGGTGCGACGCCGACGCGCCGCGCCGCCTCGGCGGTCGGGACGACTCGTCGGTCGCCGGGATGTCGGGGGGCTCCGGCAGCACCGCAGTCGCCAGAACTAGGCCACCAGGTGCGGGTAGCGCTCCTCGAGCGCGCTCCCGGTACATCGCGTAGACCGGCTTGGTGATCGGGATCAGCGCCAGCGACGCCTTCACGTCGCCGCCCGTCTTGATCCGTCGCCGCGCGATCGCGATCGGGATGTTCTCCTTGCCCTGGAAGTAGCGGACCGCCGTCTCGGCGCTCATCTTCATCCGGACCTTCGGCTCCCAGTCGACGTCGTCGGTCCACTCCCAGTGCAGGTTGCCGGGCTCGCCCTGCGCGGGCGGAGCGGACGTTGACGACCATGTCGAGGTCGTCGAACTCGAAGCGCTGCGGGACGTCGGCGTCGCGGAGCTTGGGCCCCATGTCGGGGTCCTCGTCCATCAGCCGGAAGACGAGGTCCATCGCATCGCGGAACTCCTTGTCTGATTCGAACTCGAGACCCATGGTGCCCTTTCTAGAGGAACGCCCCCCGCCGCTGGACGAGCGTCGCCTCGAGCTGCTCCTGGATCGTCTCGCGGATCGCGCTCGGAGAGGTCGAGGACGAGCGCTCGGTCGTCCGCCGCCTCGGGTCCGTGCGGGCCCAGGTCGACCGCCGGGGCGAACGTGATCCGCCAGCGCGAGGGCAGCGGGATCGCGCCGAACGGACCGAGCAGCGGGAAGGTCGGCGTGATCGGCAGGTAGGGCGCGCCGACCAGCCGCGCGAGCGCCGACGGCGCGCGGGCGATCATCGGGGTAGATCTCCTCGCTGCCGACGACGGCGGTGGGGACGATCGGCACGCCCGCGCGCAGCGCCAGCTCGATGAAGCCGCCGCGGCCGAAGCGCTCGAGGTGGTAGCGCTCGGACCAGGCCTTGCCCGTGCCCTTCTCCCCCTCCGGGAAGACCATCACGACGTGGCCCTCGCGCAGCAGCCGCAGCGCGTCGTGCTGCGAGGCGGGCACGCCGCCGAAGCGCCGGATCGCCACCGAGGCCCACGGCAGCTCGAACGCCCAGTCGAGGACCAGGAAGCGCGGGTGGCGCGCGGCGCCGTGGCGCCGGCGGATCGCCGTGGCGATCATCGACGGCGTCCCACGGCAGGACGCCGGCGTGGTTGGCGGCGATCAGCACGCCACCGCGCGCCGGCACGTGGTCGACGCCGTCGGCGGAGACGCGCCACCAGTGGTCGTAGAGGAGGTCGAGCAGCGGCTCGACGTCGCGGGCGAACTGCGGCGCGTAGCCCCAGGCATCCTCGCGGTACCCGCCGCCGATCGCGCGGCGCGCCGCCGCGACGGCGCCGGCCGCCTCGCGCGGCAGTGCCGGGACGCCGCTCATCCCGGCACCCCCGGGGCGATGCCGGCCGCGCGCTCGAGCGCCGCGAGCGTCGTGCGCAGCGGCGTGAAGCCGAGCTCCTCGGACATCCGCGTCGTGTCGACCGTCCGGCCGTATCGCAGGTAGCGCAGGATGTCCTCGCTCAGCGGCGGCAGCCCGCCGGCCCGCACGAGCGCACCGGCGACCTGGCCGTAGATCGGGTGCGCGATCGGCACCGACCGCCGGCGCGTGCGCTTGAGCGCGCGGCTGAGCGAGATCGGCTCGGAGGCGGCGACGTTCACCGGGCCGTCGACGGGGTGGACGACGGCGCACCGGAGCGCGGCGATCGAGTCGTCCTCGTCGAGCAGCTGGATGCGCGGGTCGAACCCGAGCACCGTCGGGACGACCGGCACCCGCAGCATCCGGGTGATCGGCGTGTCGAGCGTGGGCCCGACGACGGGCTGCAGCCGCAGCACCGTGCACGTCACCGCGGGCGCCCGGCGGGCGAAACCCTCGACCAGCCGCTCGAGCTCGCCCACGTCGCGCTGGAAGCGCGTGCGCAGCGGGAAGCGGCGCGCCTGGTCCTCGGTGATGAACGACGGCGCGGAGGGCTCGGACCCGTAGATCGCCGCCGCGCTGCGCACGACGACGGTGCGCAGGCCCGGCAGCGCCGCGGCGGCGGCGAGCAGCCGCAGCGTGCCGACGACGTTGATGTCGTGCAGGTCGCGCGCTGCGCGCCCCGGCTCGGGGAACTGCGAGATGTCGTTGTGGACCAGGGTGTCGACCGCGGCGGCGCGCAGGTGCGCGCCGAGCTCTGGCGTGCGCAGGTCCGCCTCGATGAACGTGATGCGCGCGCGCAGGAGCCGCCCCGGCGGGCGCGTGTCGAGCCCGATGACGCGGTCGACTCCAGGGTCCTCGGCGAGCCGGGCGGCGAGCCGCGAACCCCAGAAGTTCGAGACGCCCGTGATGAGGATGCGGCGCCCGGGCACGGCGCTGCCCGCGCTCAGCCGGCGGCGGGCTTGCGCGCGGGCGGCTTCGCCGCGGGCTTGCGCTCCCCGACGGGCTTGCGCGGCGTGGCGGGCGCGGCACGCCGTGCCGGCGCCGCCGCGGGCCTGGCCTCGAGCGCCGCGAGGCGCTTCTCGATCGCGTCGAGCCGCTCGCCGACGCGGCGGACCTCGTCGCCCGTCGGGGGACGCAGCTCCTCGAGCGCGTCGCGCACGCGCTGCGCCGCGGAGGTCAGGTCGTCGGCGATCTGCTCGGCGCGCTCGCGGGTGAGCTGTGACCCGGCGACCTGGAACGCCTGGTCGACGGCCGAACGGACCTGATCGGCGCGGGAATCGGGCTTGCCCTGCTTCGCGGACTTCTTCTCGGACTTGGCCATGGGCGCAGACTATCCTCGCGCGCCGATGCCCCCGCAACCTCGCCATGTCCACCCCACGGCGCCGCTGGCGCCCCGCGCGCTGCTGCCGGGCGACCCGGGGCGCGCCCTGCTGCTCGCCCAGGAACTGACCGACGAGCCGCGGATGTTCAACCACAACCGCGGCCTGTGGGGGTACACGGGGACCGCGCCGGACGGCGACCCGCTGACGATCATGAGCCACGGGATGGGCGGGCCGAGCGCCGCGATCGTGCTGGAGGAGCTCTGCGACCTGGGCCTCGAGGTGGCGATCCGGATCGGAAGCTGCGGCGCCCTCGACGAGCGCCTCCGGCTCGGCGACCTCGTCGCCTCGACGAGCGTCATCGCCGCCGACGGGACGAGCCGGGCGCTCGGCGCGGGCGCCGACCTGCTGCCCGACGCCGCCCTGCTCGAGCGGCTGGTCGAGGCGGCCGACCACGCCGGCCCGACGGTCTCGACCGACCTCTTCTACGACCCGGTCGCCGAGCGGGTCGACGCCTGGCGCACGGCCGGGGCGCTCGCCGTGGAGATGGAGGCGGCGACGGTGCTCGCGGTGGCCGCGCGGCGCGGGATCCGTGCGGCCTGTCTGCTGACCGTGTCCGACGCGGGGCCGGGCGGCGGCGAGCGCATCAGCGTTCAGGCGCTGGAGGTGGCGAGCCGTCGCCTCGGGACGGTCGCGCTCGCGGCGCTGTCGGCCTGAGCGTCTCGAGGCCCGCCTGCGCGTCGGCCGCCCAGTCGATCGCCGCGGTGGTCGCCTGGGCCGTGTCGAGCGCCGCGATGAACGGCTCGGGGTCGCCCGCCGAGGACAGCGCCCGCAGCCCGTCCATGTAGGCGTCGCGGTGGTGGGCGGTGATGATGATCCGCTGCTCGCCGACGGCCGTGAGCTCGGCGTTCATCCGCATCCGTGCGACACGGTCGTTGCCCTCGGGCAGCGGCCGG
The DNA here is from genome assembly GCA_963809525.1 of uncultured Solirubrobacteraceae bacterium. Taxonomy (GTDB): domain Bacteria; phylum Actinomycetota; class Thermoleophilia; order Solirubrobacterales; family Solirubrobacteraceae; genus F1-60-MAGs163. Next base: position 783,478 of record CAWEJY010000008.1, read on the forward strand.
ACCTCGGACAGCAGGAACGCCTGGAAGGCTGCGCGTGCGAACCCGGGCGGCAGTGCGGCGTAGCGCTTGTGTCCCTGGCGCAGCGTCCCGCGCACGAGCCCGGGCTGGACCGGGCCCGCGGCGGGCTCGGTCTCGGGTACGCGCGCGGAGAGACGCTGCTCGGCGGCGGCGAACTGCGGGGTGCCGGTCGACGGCGATGCGGCGCGCGAGGGCACCGGGCGCGCGGCCAGTGCCGCGAGCAGGACGTCGAACAGCTCGACGCGCGCCGGGTCGCACGGCAGGCCCTCGATTCGCGGCGCCGGGACGTCGCGCCTCGGGTGCGCGCCGGCCGGGCCCGGACGCAGGCGCCGCGCGATCAGGGCCTCCAGCCGCGTGAGCTCCTTGGACGTCCCGAGCTCGGCGCTCACCTGGCGGGCGTCCTCACGCAGCGCGCACAGGCCATCGGCGCCCCGCACCGCCGCGACGCGATCCAGGCGCTCCAGCAGCTGCGGCTCGGCGAGCGTCCAGCGGAATCCCCCGCGAGCGCGTGCGTCGCGCAGGTTCTCGAGGAACCGCCGCGCCTCAGAGGCCAGGAACAGGCCGTCCATGAACGGGGTGTCGCCGACGACGGGCCCGTGCCCGCGGCGCGCGCGCAACCGCAGCCCGGGCAGCTCGATCGTCCGGTGGGTGCCGGCCGCCACGCACAGCGACCCGTCGGCCGACGGCGCGAGCGTGAAGGCGGTCGCGTCGACGACGACGGCTCCCGGCAGGTAGCCGGCGAGGATCGCCCACCGGTGCCGGGCCACCACGCGTTCGACCGGATCGGGTCCGGCGCGGGCGTACAGGCGCGGGCCGACCTGCCGCAGGTCGCCGGTGGCGACCGCCGCCCGGACGGCCCGGGAGATCGACGTCGAGGTGAAGAACACCTCGTCGGCGGCAGCGAGGGAAAAAGCCGACGTGATGCTGAGAATCCTACGACCCGCCATGCGATTTCCCCGACCTACGGGGCGCTTTGCAGCGCTTCACCGCGCCCCGCGGTGCAGAGTCTCGGCGGGGCGGCGGCGGGCGCGTCAGGCCGAGGGCTTGCGTGCGACCGGCTTCTTCGCCGGAGCCTTGCGTGGCGGCGTCCCGCCTGCGGGCTTCAGTGCCGCGACGGCCCGAGAGACCTCGCTGAGCGCGCCGTCGATCGCGGTGAGGCGCTCCTCGATGGCGGCGAGGCGCTCATCCGCGCCGGCCTGGCCCTGGCGCGCGACGCGCTCGTCGAGGCGGTCGACGCCGTCCTCGATCCCCTCGAGGCGCTGCGCGACCGACCGCACCCTGCGGGTGAGGCGCTCCAGATCGGCGGCGGAGGGGATGTTCAGGGCCCCCATCGCGGCCTCCTGCGCCTGGCCGGCGCGCTCACGTGCCTCGAACGCGCGCGACAACGCGCTGCTGACCAGCGGATTCTCGAGCAGATCCTGGGCGATCTTGCCCAGGGCGTCCTCGCCCTGGCGGCTGAGGCGCTCGCGCAGCCCGTCGCCGGTCGTCTCGTCGTCGTGCATCGTGGTCCTTCCGCTCGCAGGAGTGCCGGGAGGCGAACGCTACCTGCTCCGGAGGCCGCGCAGGAATGCGGCCGGATTACGGACAAGCACGGATAACTCTAGGGCTCGACTTTAGGGTCAGTAATGGTCAGGGATCGAAACTTCCGTCTTCAATCGGCCGTTCCGGGGTCAAGCGACGGGCCGATTCCGCCGAAGTGGAACGCACGGCTCGGCCTCTGGCTGCCTGCCGCTCCACGAGTTCCGTCAACTTGATTTCCCCGCTCTCCATCCCCGCCCGCACGCTGCGCGCCCTGATTCTGCGGTCCATCGCGACTGATACGTTCGCCGTGCTCCGGTGGTCCCCGCTCCGGACGGTGGTTGCGGGGCGGTCCGTGGGCGTCAGGCACCGGATGCACGCACGCACCCTGCTCATCGCGATCTTCACGGCGTTCGTCGCCGTCCTCGCCCTCGCGGGGTCCCCAGCTCCGGCGCGGGCCGATGGCACCGCGGCGGCCCAGGCGCAGTGCGTGAACGCCGACGGCTCGCCGATCCTCGATCCGGCCACGGGCGCGCCCGTGCCCTGCGCGGCGGCCGATGCGCAGCCTCCGGCGGCCACGCCCGATCCGGCTCAGACGACGCCGGATCCGGGCGCGCCCGCGACCGATCCGGCGCCCGCGAGCCAGCCGCCGGCGACAGTGGACACGTCGACGACCCCCCAGACGGACGCGCCGAGCGCCGGCACGCAGGAGCCGCAGTCCGTCGAGCCCGGAACATCGAAGTCTAACCCTTCAGTTAAGCATGAGGGTAAGCCGCGAAAGCGCCACAGGCACGGGCAACCGGCCGATTCCGGCCACACCGGGCCGGACGACTCGAAGCCGCCGCCACCGCCGAGCAGCCTGCTGAAGCCGGGCGGATCGCCCGGCGGCACGACGGACTCGGGCAGCGGGGGGCCGTCGACCGGCGCCGTAGGCGGGGGCGGCACGTTCCCGCTCGTCAGCGGCCCGGTGATCGTCCCCCACGCCGTGCCGAACATCGTGCTGGACACCTTCCGCGTCCCGCCGTTCCTGCTGCCGATCTACCAGGCCGCCGGCGTGGAGTACGGCGTGCGCTGGGAGGTCCTGGCGGCGATCAACTCGATCGAGACCGACTACGGCCGCAACCTCAGCGTCAGCACCGCCGGGGCCGAGGGCTGGATGCAGTTCATGCCGGGGACCTGGGCCACCTACGGCGTCGACGCCAACCGCGACGGGCGAAAGGACCCCTACAACCCGGTGGACGCGATCTTCGCCGCCGCCCGCTACCTCAAGGCCGCCGGTGCCGGCGACAGCCTCCAGAAGGCGATCTTCTCCTACAACCACGCGCAGTGGTACGTCGACGACGTCCTCGCACGTGCGCGTGCGCTCAGCGCGATCCCGGCGGAGGTCATCGGCTCGCTCTCCGGGCTGACGCTCGGCCGGTTCCCGATCGCAGCGCCCTCGACGTACGCCGGCCGGCTCGACACCCGCGCCAAGACCGGGCGCGTCACGAGTGGCAACGCCGCGCTGACCGTCGGCAGCAGCGCGGCGCGGCGCGGCATGCGCATCTACACGCGTCCGGGTGCGCCGGTCGTCGCCGTCCAGGACGCGACCGTCGTGGCCATCGGGACGAATCGCCGTCTCGGCCGCTACATCCGCCTACGCGATGCCTACGGCAACACGTACACGTACGCCCACCTCGCGAAGGTCGCGGCGCTGCACCCGGTGCCCAAGCCGCGCGCCGAGAGCGAGCAGGCGATCCGCCGCGAGCTCGGCCTCGACGGCAAGGACCCCAAGCCCACCGGCTCGGCGACCGCCGGCAAGCAGACGTCCACACCGCAGAGCTCGGCCCAGACGCTCTCGGCCACCACACTGGCCGCCCCGGCGACGACCGGCTCGCCCGCGACGAGCGGCGTCGCGGCCCCGATCTTCACGACGCAGCACCCGGGCGGCAACGTGGGCGCGCTGACGGGCGACGCGCCCACGGACACCGGCGCCACCGGCGCCACCCCGGCCGCGACGTCCACCGACCCGGTCGCGTCAGCCCCCGCCGCAACGGTGCCGGTCGAGAAGACGAGCACCGCCGCACTGATCCGCGGCGTCGCGACGACGCCCGACGCGACGCTCACGGCCGCCGCCGACTCGAGCGGGCGCCCGCCGCTCTACCTGCGCCTGCGCGCCTACGCGAGGCTCGCGATGGCGAAGCTCGACGCCGCCGCCCCCGCGGTCGACGTCTCCACCTTCGGCGCCTACTTCGCCGATCGCCCGGCCGGGCTCAAGCGCGGCGACTACGTGCTCAAGCCGATGCGCCGCGGCGCGAAGGTCATCGCGGGCACGATCATCGGCCGCGTGGGGCTGGCCTCGCTGCGCCGCACGCAGGGCACCAGCGCCGGCGACCGCGTCGCCGAGCGCAAGGCCGCCAAGCAGCTGCACCTCGCGCGCGTCCCGCACCTCTACTTCGAGGTCCGTCCCGCCGGGCGCAAGAGCCCGCGGATCGACCCCAAGCCGATCCTCGACGGCTGGCGGCTGCTCGACGAGACGGCGATCTACCGCGCGCGCAACCCCGTCGTGCACAGCGCGAGCGCGTCGGACAAGCTGACGATCGGGCAGATCCTGCTGATGAGCAAGGATCAGCTCGCCCGTCACGTGCTGGCCAACCCGAACATCAAGATGTACGAGTGCGGGCGCCAGGACGTGCAGGCCGGCGTCATCGACCGCCGCGTGCTCGCGACGCTCGAGTTCCTCGTCTCGCGCGGGATGAACCCGACGGTCACGGCGCTCAAGTGCGGCCACAGCCTCTACACCACGAGCGGCAACATCTCCGAGCACAGCACCGGCGACGCCGTCGACATCGCGGCCATCAACGGCACGCCCATCAACGGCCACCAGGGCCCGGGCTCGATCACCGACAAGGCGGTGCGCCAGCTGATCACGCTGCAGGGCACGATGAAGCCCCACCAGATCATCACCCTCATGCAGTACCCCGGCACCGACAACACGCTCGCGCTCGCCGACCACTACGACCACATCCACGTCGGCTTCCACGAGTCGGCGACGGAGACGAGCGCGCTGAAGCCCAGCCAGTGGGATCGGCTCATCAACGGCCTCGAGCGCATCAGGAACCCGACGATCATCGGCGCCGGGCAGGTGGCCGCGGCCGCGCGCGACCGCGCGTCGCGCGCGCAGCGCAGCGGGCCGACGCCGGTCCGCGTCACCGCGGCGGTCGACGCCGCCGACATCATCGCCGACACCCCCTACATCTGGGGCGGCGGCCACAGCTCCTTCCAGGCGCAGGGCTACGACTGCTCGGGCTCGGTCTCCTGGGTCCTGCACGGCGCCGGCCTGCTCGATCAGCCGCTCACGTCGGGTGATCTCGAACGCTACGGCGACCCGGGGCCGGGGCGCTGGATCACGATCTACGCAAACGCGGCGCACACCTTCATGGTCATCGGCGGCTGGCGCTACGACACCGGCAACCTGCCGTCGACCGGCACGCGCTGGAGTGACAGCGGACGCTCGACCGCCGGGTTCGTCGCCCGCCACCCACCGGGGCTGTAGTCACGGACGCCGCGCCGCTCTTCCGGTTCGTCCAGCTCGAGGTCCCGTGGGCCCTCGGGCCGGCCGACGGGCGCTATGTGCTGCGCGGGCACGCCGGCGAGCCCGCCCACATCCTCGTGCTGCGGACGCTCGGTGCGCAGCAGCGGCGGCTGCTCGGCCGGCGCCGCGGCGCCCGGCCCGCCGCGCCCGCCCCCGAGCCCGCACCGGTGACGACGGCGCGCGCGACGCTGATCGCCGCACGCCCGCTGACCGAGCCCGGCGAGCGCTGGCTCGCGAACGCCGACCTCGCCGTCGAGGCCGACCGCGCCATCGACGTCCTCAACGCCGTCCTGCACGCGCACCGCATCGCCGCAGCCGATCCGACGGTCCGCCCCGTCGCCCGGGCGCAGGCGCTCGTGGTGCGCGTCGGCGTCGGGGGCGGCGAGCAGGTCGCGGACGGGCGCTGGGCCAGGGCCGTCGAGGTCGCCCCCGCGCGTGCTCGCGGCCATCGCGAGAGCGTGCTGCGCCCGCAGGAGCGCCTGGCGGCGATCCTCGGCGCACGCGACGTCGTGCTCGCCTGCGAGGACCTCACGCTGCGCGCCCGCGCCGACGCGGATGCCGGGCGCTGGCGCGAGGCGGCCTTCCAGCTGCGCGTCGCGCTCGAGGCGGCGATCGCCGAGCTCCAGCCATGGGGTGGGCAGGGCGACCTCGACGCGCGGATCGCGGCGCTGCGCGAGCAGCGCACCAGCGTCGGGCAGATCGCGAACACCGCGCTCGAGGGCGGCCTCCAGGAGCCGCAGATCGCGCAGGTCGAAGCGGTGCTCGAGCAGATCGAGGCGGCGCTGCGCGCGCGCACCCAGCTCGGGCTGCGCTGAGGGCTCAGCCCGCGGCGGCGACCAGCGTGCGCATCAGTGCGGCGGCCTCGTCGTCGGGAGCCCCTGCTCGCGCACGAGCGACTTCCAGCGTGGAGAACGCGATCGCGTGCCCGATCGCCGCCTGTGTGCGGCGCCGCGGCGGCTCCTCGCAGCTGGCGCCCTGCCATGAGCGTGTCGCGCGCCGCCTCGAAGTAGCCGCGGAAGGCGGCGAAGCGCTCCTGCGACGAGCGGCGGATGTCTCGTCGCGAAGCAGGTTGTCGAGCATCGCCTCGGTCCGCCGGTAGAAGGCGTAGATCTCGCCGAGCGCTACGCCGCAGGCGCTCGTCGGGAGTCGTCGATCGACGACCAGGCGCCGAGATCGGGCGGCGGGTTGGCGGCCGCCCAGTGCGGCGGTGCACGCGTCGAACAGCGCCGCCTCGTCGGGGAAGTGGCGATAGAGCGTCGAGCGACGGACTCCCGCGTGGGCCGCGACGGCGCTCATCGACGTCCGCGAGGGCCCGAGGGTCCCGTGCAGCTCCACGGCGCTCTCGGTGATGCGCCGGCGGGTCTGCTGCTGGACTCCGCACGGCGCTGCATGCGGTAGGGGCGGGGTTGGTCGGTCATGGCTGTCCGATCAAGTTTGACACGCGCGCGCGGCGGTGCCTGTATAGTTTGCGCGACATCACTGTCCAATGAAATGAGGGAGCGATGCAGACCGCTATCGACCGGGTGCTGGGCCCGACCGAGGGCAAGGCCGGGTTCCTCGGCAGCATCGGCGTGCGCTTCATGCTCGACGGCGACGACGAGCGACGGCGGCTTCTCGCTCGTCGAGCACCCGATGTCCGCGCGCGCGCTGGCGGCGCCGCTGCACCGGCACACGCGCGAGGACGAGTACAGCTACGTGCTCGAGGGGCGCATGGGAGCGCTCCTCGGCGAGGACGTGCTCGAGGCCGGGCCCGGCGATCTCGTCTTCAAGCCCCGCGGCGAGTGGCACACGTTCTGGAACGCCGGCGACGAGCCGTGCCGGATCCTCGAGATCATCGCGCCCGCCGGCTTCGAGCGCTTCTTCGCCGAGCTCGTCGACCTCGGCGGCGTCGCCGAGGCCGACCCGGCGATCCTCGGCGACCTGCTGCGAGCGCTACGCGCTCGAGATGGACCCCTCCAGCGTCCCCGATGCTGATCGAGCGCTTCGGCGTGCGCTTCCCGGCCGAGCCGCTCTGACCGGCTACAGGGCCGCGACCAGCGCCTGCAGCTCGGCGACGACGTCGCCGTCGAGCTGCACGGCGGCGCGCGCGTCCAACGGCGTCGGCCCCTGCGTGATGAGCGCGACCGCGCCGCCGTCGGCCCGGGTGACGCCCGGGCAGCTGCGCGACCGGGTGGACCTCGAGCGAGCGAGCCGATGCACAGCAGCACGTCGGCGCCGCGCGGCCAGCGCGTGCGCGCGCTCCAGCGCGCCCTCGGGCAGGCACTCGCCGAACAGCACCACGTCGGGCTTCAGCGGCGCGCCGCAGTCGCAGCGCGGCACGCCGTCGGGCGTCCGCGATCAGCCGCGCCGCGCACCTCGTGCGAGCGGGTACGTCGCGCCGCAGACCAGGCACGAGGACGTGCTCGATCGTCCCGTGGACCTCGACGAGCTCGCGCGTGCCGGCGTGGCGGTGCAGCATGTCGATGTTCTGCGTGATCACCGCGTCGAGCAGGCCGCGGCGCTCGAGCTCGACGAGCGCCCGTGCGCGCCGTTGGGCTCCTTGTCCTCGAGCGTCTGGAAGCGGTCGCCGTAGAAGCGCCAGAAGCGCTCCGGGTCCGCGCGCCAGGCGTCGATGTGCGCGACCTCCATCGGGTCGACGTTCTCCCAGAGGCCCGTGCCGGGGCGAGCGGAAGTCCGGGATCCCCGAGGGCACGGAGATCCCGGCGCCGGTCAGCGCGACGACCGAGCGCGCGCCGCGGATGAGGCGCGCCAGCTCGGCGCGGTGCGGGCGACGGCCGCTCGCGTAGGACGGAGGGGCGGCGGGCCGCTCCGGCTCGTGCGCCACGCTCACGTCCCGTGTCCAGGTCGGCCTGCGCTTGCCCAGGAAGGCGCTGATGCCCTCCTTGCCGTCCTCGGACTGGCGAAGACGGCCGCGAAGCCGGCCTTCTCGGCCTCGATGCCCTCGTCGAGGTCGCCCTGGCGCCGAGACCTGCTTGATCTGCGGCGACCGCCAGCGGCGCCTGACTCGGCGAGCTTGCGCGCCCACGCGAGCGCGGTGTCGAGCAGCTCGTGGTCGACCACGACGCGGTTGACGAGGCCGAACTCGTAGGCCTCCTCGCGCCGAGATCGGGTCGCCGATGAGGTTCATCTCGAGCGCCTTGTTCTCGCCGACCAGGCGCGGCAGCCGCTGCGTGCCGCCGAAGCCGGGGATGATCCCGAGCTTGATCTCGGGCTGGCCGAAGATCGCCGACTGCGCCGCGATGCGCACGTCGCAGGCCATCGCCAGCTCGCAGCCGCCGCCGAAGGCCAGGCCGTTGACCGCGGCGATCGTCACGACGCTCGACCGGCTCGAGCTCGCGCAACAGCGCGTGGGCTCCGTCGAGCAGCTCGCGCCCGCCGGCCTCGTCCATCTGCGTGAACGCCTTGATGTCGGCGCCCGCGCTGAACAGCATCGGGTTCGAGGAGGCGATGACGAGCGAGCGCACGCCGTCGGCCTTGACGCGTGCCTCCCAGACCTTGCGCAGGTCCTCGATGACCTGCGGCGCGATCGAGTTCATCTGCCCGTTGGCCAGCCAGGCGATCGCGACCTCGCCGCGGGTCTCGAGCTTGACGACCGTCTCCTCGCCGGCGGGCTGCTCGGCGTCGGGCTGCGGGTAGGCGTAGAAGCCCTGGCCGCTCTTCGGGCCCAGCCGGCCCTGGGCGACGAGGCGGCGCAGGATCGGTCGGCGGCGCGAAGCGCTCGCCGTAGCGTTCCTCGGCGCGCCTCCAGGCGCTCCAGGACGGCGTCGAGGCCCTCGATGTCGGCCTTCATGAACGGCGGCAGCAGCCCGCGGCGCGGGTCCAGCCCGGCGCCGGCCATCATCCCGAAGTCGATGTCGCGGTGGGTCGCGACGCCCTCCTCGAGCACGAGGCACGGCCTCGACGAACGTCTTCAGCGTCAGCATCTCGACGAGCTCGTCGACGTCCGGCGTCGGCGTCGCCCTCGAGGTTCGGCTCGCCCGCGGGTCGAGTAGAAGCCGTCGCCGCCGGTCTTGGCGCCGAGCTTGCCGTCGGCGACCAGCTCGCTGCATGCCCTTGGGCACGTAGAAGCGGTTCGCCGTAGGACTCGTCGAGGTGCTCGGCGACGTGCAGCACGGTGTCGAGGCCGAGCAGGTTGATGAGGAAGTACGGGCCCATCGGGCACGACGTTGGCGGCCGCCGACGCCCTCGTCGATCTTCTTGATCGAGAGGCCCTTCTCCTCCTGCTCGCGCCAGATCTCGGCGATGCCGGAGTTGAGGATGCGGTTGACGACGAAGCCCGGGACCTCGGCGCAGGTGATCGGCTGCTTCTTGATCGCCTGCGCGAAGGTGACGGCCGCGCGATCGTCTCCGGCGAGGTGTCGTCGCCCTCGATGACCTCGATCAGCGGCATGACCGAGGCCGGGTAGAAGTAGTGGAAGCCGACGACCTTGTCGGGGCGCAGCGTCGCGTCGCCGATCTCGGTGATCGACAGCGAGGAGGTGTTGGAGGCGAGGATCGCGTGCCCGGGCGTGCACGGCGTCGAGCTCGGCGAAGACCGCCTGCTTGATCTCCATGCGCTCGGGCACGGCCTCGATGACGAAGTCGACGTCGCCGAAGCCCTCGTAGGTCGGTCGTGCCGTCGATGCGCCCGAGCGATCGTCCTCGACCTGCGCCGCGGCCTGCTCCTCGGTGAGCTTGCCCTTCTTGACGAGCCCGCCGACCTGGCCCTGCGGTGACGTTGCGCGCCTCGTCGAGCCCGTGCGTCGACGAGCTCCTGGTCGACGTCCTTGAGGACGACGGGGAATGCCGGCGGCGGCGATGGTCTGGGCGATCTGGCCGCCCATCGTCCCGGCGCCGACGACGGCGGCCTTGAACACGAACATGTCGGGAGGTCTCCTTGCGTGACAGGGCGGGCGGCTCGCTGGAGGGCGCACCCGAGGGGCCGCGAAGGGTACCGGCCCGCGCCCGCCGGCGAGCGGGCCGCCAGGGTGTCCTGATCTTGTGCCCAGTCACACGTGCCGAGTAGGTTGCGGCGCGACCTCCGAGAAGGGACGCCGGCATGCCGCAGGACACCGCAGACCTCGTGATCGTCGGCGCCGGCACGATCGGCGTCGGGCCGCGGTGTTCGCCGCCGAGCTCGGCGCCCGAGCGCGTCGTCGTCCTGGACGCCGGACACCGCCGGCGACGGCGCGAGCTCGCGCGCCGCGGGATCGTCCGCACCCAGGGCGGAACCGCGACCGCCGTCGACCTCGCGCGCTGGACCGTCGGCCTTCTACAGCGGCGCAGTCAGGCGCGCTACGGGATCGACAGCGGCTTCAGGACGCTCGGATACCTGATCCTCGCGTTCGAACGAGGCCGACGAGCGGGCGGCGCGCGCGCCCTGGTCGAGCAGCAGCGAGCCGCGGGCTGGACTCGCGCTGGGTCGGACGCGGCCGAGGCCGGCGAACTGCTCCCGCTGCTCGACGCGGCGCGCATCACGCGGCGCGACGTACTGCGCCGAGGACGGCGCGATCGACGCCGCCGCGCAACGTGGCGGCGACGCCGTCGCGCTGAGGGCAGCGGGCGTGGACCTGCGCGAGCGCACGCCGCGTACGCGGCCTGCAGGATCGAGGGCGGGCGGGTGAGCGGCGTCGTGACGGCGCGCGGCGTCGTCGAGGCCGAGCGGGTGATCCTGGCGGGCGGCGTCGGCCAGCGCGCGCTGACCGCGCTGGCCGGCGGCGCCCGGTGTCCCGGTCGGCGGGGCGCGCCATCAGATCGCGGTGACGAGCCCGCACCCCGCGCTCGCGTCCGGCCCGCTGCCGATGGCCTTCGACCTCGAGCCCGGGCTGTACTGCCGCCAGGACGAGGCGGGCTGCTCTTCGGCATGAGCAATCCGGACGAGCAGCCGGGCGAGGCACACGCGATCGACTGGGACGAAGCTGACTCGACGATGCGCGCGCGGCTCGCCGAGCTCGATCCCGCTGACCGCGCGAGCTCGAGCTGCGACGCGTCTGGGCGGCGACGATCGACTACACGCCGGACCACCTGCCGATCCTCGGGCCGCTGCTCGACGCCGAGGGCGCGCCCGTTGCAGGCGGCGACGATCGCCTCGGCGGGCGGCCACGGGATGATGTGGGGGCCGGCGGTGGCGCGGATGCGCGGCGGACCTCGCGCTGAGCGGCGCGACGACCGTCACCGACGCGTCGTTCCTCGGCGCGGACCGCTTCGACGAGCACGGCGCGCAGCAGCTGGCGACCGACCCGATCGCGCTGCCGTTCCCGGAGACGGTCGGGAGCTGAGCGCCGGACCTACAACGGGGGGTGGAGCGCGTCGTGCACCTCGCGGCGAAGCGCAGCAGCGTGCGGCGCAGCGAGTCGGTCGGGCGACGGATGAAGCAGAAGACCGAGAGCGCGGTCATCAGCGGTGGCGGCTCGGATCGCGTACTCGAGCTCGAGCGTGATGCGCAGCCGGCGTCGGTCGGCGCGAACGCGACGCGCTGGACCCCGGTGATCTTCTCGTCCTCGACGCTCGGCGTCTGGCCGACCCGCGGCTCGTAGGCGACGACCCGCTCGATCACACGCCCGCGACCGTCGGGTGGGAGGCCCACACGACGCGCCCGCCCGACTCGGGGTAGCCGCCCTCGACGAGCTCGACGTGGGGCAGCCCGTCGACGAACGCCGGCCAGCGCGCCGTGGTCGTACCAGAGCGCCTCGACCTGGGAGATCCGCGACCTCGGGCAGGTCGATGCTCGCGCGCGCGCGGCTCACGGAGCGACGACCTCGCATGCGCTAGACGCTCGATCAGAGCGCGGCGATCGCGTCCAGGCGCGGGGCGATCTCCCCGGCGCAGGCGCTCGCGCTCGGCCTCGCCGGCGGGCGTGATCGCGTAGAAGCGCCGCGAGCGACGCTCCGGGTGCTCCCAGGCGCCCTCGGCGAGCCCCTGCTGCTCGAGCGCGCGCAGCAGCGGATACATCGTGTTCGGGTTCACGCTCAGGAGCCCGCCGCGTGAGCTCGCCGATCTGCTCGATGAGCTGGTTGCCGTACGAGGGTCCGGCGTCGAGCAGGTGCAGGACGAGCAGCGGCAACACGCCGGCCGCGGCGCAGCTCGCCGGCGACCGGGTCGGCGGAGCCGGCGCCGGCGGCCGCGCCGCGCCGCTTCGCGGGCCGCGTCCAGCGGGCGCCGCCTCGGCGACGGCCCGTTCGATGTCGCGGTCACGGTCACCCGCGCAGGATCCCCGCCGGCGCCCGCTCAGCGGTCGAGCAGGTCGTCCGCGAACGCCGCTCGGGGTTCGATCCTCGTGCGCTCGACGCGCGGGCGTCCGCGCTTGGCCCGTGCTCGAGCACGTCGTGGGCCTTGATCTGCCGGTAGGTGATGTTGCGCCGATCGGGTCGACGGTCAGCCCGCCGGCGACGTGCCCTTGACGAGCGCGTGGAACACCCGCCCGCGCACCGAGACGCGGACCATGTCGCCGGGATGGATGCCGTCGAGGCGCACGGTTGCGCATCATGCCAGCGCCGCAGAATGACGGAGGGCCGCTCGCAGGCGGCCCCCCGGGACGAAACGTGACGAGGCGTCGGCTAGACCGTCGCCGGCTCCTCGATGCGGCGCGGCAGCAGCGTCTCGCGCGCGATGACCAGGCGCTGGATCTGCGACGTGCCTTCGTACAGCTGCATGATCTTCGCGTCGCGCATGAGCTTCTCGACCGGGTACTCCTTGATGAAGCCGTAGCCGCCGTAGACCTGGACGGCGTCGGTGGTGACCTCCATCGCGGTGTCGGCGGCGAAGCGCTTGGCGTGCGAGGACTCGATCGTGTTGCGCGCGCCCTGGTCGAGCAGGACGGCCGACTGCCAGGTCGCGAGGCGCGACAGGTGCGATCTTGGTCGCCATGTCGGCGATCATGAACTGGATCGCCTGGTGCATCGCGATCGGCACGCCGAACTGGACGCGCTCCTTCGAGTAGTCGGTGGCGAACTCGAACGCGGCGCGGGCGATGCCGGTGGCCATGGCGGCGACGCCGGGGCGCGTGCGGTCGAGGGTCATCATCGCGATCTTGAAGCCCTTGTTCTCCTCGCCGAGCAGGTGGTCGACGGGGATCTCGGTGTCGTTGAAGGTGATGGTCGCGGTGTTCGACGCCCGCTGGCCCATCTTGTCCTCCTTCTTGTCCACCGTCACCGTCTCGTCACGCGGGACGACGAAGGCGGAGATGCCGCGGTGGCCGGCGTCCTTGTCGGTCTTGGCGTAGACCGTGTACCAGTCGGCGTAGCCGCCGTTGGTGATGAAGCACTTCGAGCCGTTGATGACGTACTTGTCGCCCTTGCGGACGGCGCGTGGTGCGCATCCCCGAGACGTCGGAGCCGGCGTCCGGCTCGGTCAGGCAGAACGACGCGAGCTTCGGCGCCTCGGTGAGCATGCCCAGGTACTTCTTCTTGATCTCCTCGGAGCCGGCCGAGCCATGACCGGCGCGCTCGCCAGGCCGTTGGCGCCGATCGACGTGGCGATGCCGGAGCAGCCCCAGCGAGAGCTCCTCCTCGATCAGGCAGCCCTCGAGGTAGGAGGCCCGGGCCCGCCGTACTCCTCGGGATGTGGGTGTTCATGAGCCCGACCTCCCAGGCCTTCTCGATGATCTCCTCGGGCCAGGTGCCGTCCTTGTCGTACTCCCAGGCGACGGGACGGATCTCCTTCTCGGCGAAGTCGTGCGCCATCTCGCGCAGGGCCTTCTGCTCGTCGGTGAGCGTGAAGTCGACCACTGGATGGTTCTCCTTGAAGAAGCGGAAGAAGCGGCGGGAGCGGGTCGGGAACTGCGCTCGGCGCCAGGCGATTGACTGGTCAGTCAATGATACCCCGAAAGCGTAGCGGAGCACCCGGTCCATCGCCGATCGTGCGTCCAGGGCACAAGTGCGGATGGACACTGCCTTTCGGGATCGTGCTGTCGTGGTCGTGGCGGGGCTGCCGCGGGATCTGCGCTGATCACGTTCGCGGGGGCCGGGAAGGCCTACCGGCGAGATCGGCCACGGCGGGCTGTCGCTCCGCGACGGCACCGACCGCCCGCGCACGGCCCCGCGGCGGCAGCCCCGCCGCGTCCGTCGAGCGGCTCGAGGAGCTCCGGCAGCTGCTCGAGGCCCGCAACCCGCCCGGGTCCGCAACGGCAAGCCGCCGCTCGACGTCGAGGCCGAGCTCGCCGCGCTGCTGCGCCCGGTGATCGACCCCGCCCTCGAGGGCGAGATCCGCGACCTCGTCATCGCCCGCAACGCCCGCCGCGCGCGACAGGGCAAGGAGCCGCTGGACGTCGAGGCGGAGGTCGCGCGGCAGGTGGCGGAGCTGGGTGGCTGAGGCTGCTCTGGGCTCGCGCCTGGTGGCGCGTCGCGCGGCGTTGGCGGTCGCTGGGCCGGCCGCGCGGGGTGACCCGCCCGGCCGCCCGCGGCGGGCCCGGCGCACCGATCCCCTGCAATCGCATCGGCGCAACCGACGCCGATGCACAGCATCCGAAGACACGGTGAGGTCAGGCCGGCAGAAGGTCAGGCCACAGACGACTCTCGAGGAGATCGTCCACCGCTCAGCCGAGCCCCGCGAGCATCCCGCCCGGCTCAAGCCACGTAGAACGCGACGGCGATGATGGCGTACACGGCCAACAGCTGAAGCCCCTCGAACCACGTCGACTCGCCGTCCTGCGTCACCTGATTGGCGATCAGCGCAGCCAGAACAAGAGCGGCGACCTCGAAGCCGTTGAACACGAGCGGCAGCGGCCACGGGCCGATGACGTAGGAGGCGAGCACGAGCACGGGCGCCACGAACAGGGCGATCTGTGCGCTCGAGCCGATCGCGATGTTCACCGCGAGGTCCATCTTGTCCTTGCGCGCGACGAGCACCGCGACCCAGTGCTCGGCGGCGTTGCCGACGATCGCGACGACGATCGCGCCGATGAAGAACTCGCTGATCCCGGCCTTCTGGGCGGTCTCCGAGATCGACCCGACGAGGATCTCCGACATGACGGCGACGGCCACACCAGCGAGCGCGAGCGCGAGGACCGCCTTGCGCACGCTCCACGGCTCGCCCTCCTCCTCGTCGGCGACGTGCGGCGGGTTGAAGAGGTCGCGGTGCGTGCGCAGCGAGAACACCAGGCCTCCGGCGTAGACGCCGATCAGCACGAGCGCGGTGATCAGCGACAGGTGCTCGACGCTCGCGTCGTAGTTGATCCGCTCCGCCGTCGGCGCCGGCAGGCCGGCTCCGCGGACGAGCTCGAACACCGCGGGCATCACGACGGCCGCGATCGCGAGCATGAGCATCGAGGACTGCGCGCTGGCCGCCACCGAGTTGAAGCGCTGGCGGTCGCGTCCGAGGCCGCCGAAGAACATCGACGCGCCCATCACGAGCAGGATGTTGCTGACGATCGAGCCGACGAGCGAGGCCTTGACGACCTCGTGCAGCCCCTTGTCGAGGGCGAACAGGGCGATGATCAGCTCCGGCGCGTTGCCGAACGTGACGTTCAGGAGCCCGCCGATGCCGGGCCCGCTGCGCGCGGCGAGCTGCTCGGTCGCCTCCCCCATCAGCGCGGCCGTCGGGATCACGCCGAGCGCGGACGTCGCGAAGATCAGGACGGCGTTCGCGTGGGCGAACTCCAGCACGATCGCGATCGGGATGAACGGGACGAGGAAGTACGGCCACCCCGAGACGGTCAGCAGGAAGGGACGGTCCTTCTGGGGCGTCGGCTCGTCGGGCACGAATGGCGCAGCATACGGAGGCCGCCGGTGCCTCTAGACTGCTCCGCCGATGACCAGCACAGCACACAGGCCGCTCGCCGACCCGTATCGGGACACCACCGTGATCGACGCGCGCGCACCCCGCACGAACCAGACCGTCGTCGCGCTCGTGACGATCGCCGCGCTGCTGACCGGCTGGTGGTGGCTCGCAGCGCTGATGGGCCTGCAGCTCGTCATCGGCCTCACACTCGGGCGCCGCTACTGCCTGCCGTGCGTCCTCTACTTCGAGGTCATCCAGCCCCGATTCGGGGAGGGGCCGCTCGAGGACAGCCGCCCGCCGCGCTTCGCGAACATCGTCGGCGCCTGCTTCCTGGTCGGCGCCGGCGTGCTGTTCGTGCTCGGCGCGGGCGTCGTCGGCTGGGTGCTCGTCGGGGTCGTCGCCGCGCTCGCCTCGCTGGCCGCGGTGACGGGGTTCTGCACCGGCTGCTGGATGTACCGCCTGGTCAACGGCGAGTGCGAGGTCTGCGACCTGCCGAACGTGCCGCGCGCGATCGCCGACGCACGCCGCCTAGATGAGTTATTCCGCGCGTGGGTTAGGCGGTGTAGGCGATGAGGCTGCGGCTGGGGCGGCCGAGGTAGTGGTTGAGCCAGACGCCGGCGGCGAGGGCGAGCAGTCTGGTGGCGATGCGGGCGCGGAGGTTGTGCAGGGTGCGGGCGCCGTGGCGTTCGAGGCTCAGGCGGTCTTTGCAGGTCCAGAAGATGCTCTCGATGCGCTGGCGGATCGCCGGACGAGGTGCGGGCCGTTGTGCGGGTTCGTCTTGCGGGCGGGGCGCAGCAGTCGTGGCGCCGATCGCGCCGACGGCGGCGCTCGAACTCGCGGCCGGCGTAGCCCTTGTCGGCGATGACGAGCTCGCCGCCGTGCAGGCCGCGCGGCAGCAGCCGCAGCGCGACGTCGCGTTCCTTCTGGTCGGCCGAGCGCGAGGATCGCGGCGCGCGGGGTGCCGTCGGGGCGGCGAGCCAGGTGCAGGCGCAACCCGCAGAACCAGCGGCTGTGGCTGCGGCTGTAGCCGATAGCCGCGCGGCGTCGGCGAGCTGCTGAGCGCCGCGACGGTCTCGACGCGAGCGGGCGCACTCGACCGGGGTGGAGTCCAGCAACACCATGTCGTCGTGGTAGCCCGGGGACTGTGCGGCGAACACGCCGATCAGCCACTCGATCGTCTCCGACAGCGCGGCGCGGCGCTTGTGGAACCCGGGCTGCTTGGGCAGCTGCGGGAACAGGTGCTCGAGCGCGCGTGCGGCCAGGCGCAGGAACCGATCGTCGACTGGTGACGCCCATGATCGCCTGGGCGACAGCGAGCGTGACGACCTCCGCGTCGGTCACGCTGCGCCGGGCGTTCTTGTGCCTGCTCGGGCAGGAGATCGTCGGCGGTGCAGAACACCGCCGTGAGGAGCAGGTCGAGGTCGGCGAGCATCGTGGCCCCCTCGGGTCGACGGTGGCGAACTAAGCACCGCCGACTTCGACCGCTGCCTCGTCCTACTGCCTCCACGACCACCCCGCCGTGGAATCACTCATCTAGGTCCGCACGGAACTAGTACCTCCGGCCGTAAGTTCCGTGCGGAATTCGGCGCGGGTGCGGTCGTGATCTGACGGTCGGCGGTGACCCGGGTTCGTGCTGGTCGCACGGGGCCGGGCACCGACGGGCGTCAGGCGCGAGCGCACTCCGCCGAAACCCGCGGAACTTGCGGATGGGTGTACTCAGTGCAGGAGGTCGGCGCAGCGCTGCGCCGACGCGACGTCGCCGGCGGCGCGTGAGATGCACTGCGCGTACGTCTCTCCGGTGGCGGGCGCCGTCGCTGAGCCGCCCGATGCGGCGTTGCGCTGGGCCAGCACCGCCATCGCGGCCATCAGGTCCGACATCGGGCGCGGGTTTGCGGGCGGGCCGATCGGCTGCGGCTCGTTGAGACCGGAGAGCCCCAGGTCGAGCTTCACCGTCCCGTTGTGCGCCTGCGGGGTGTCGACGGCGACGGTGACGATGATCCGCCGCAGCTGATGATCCTGCGCGCCCGTCCAGATGTCGACGTGCGCCGACTTCACCGAGGCCGCGAGCTGGGCGCGCTGCGCCGCGCTGATCCCACCCGGCAGGCCCGCGGCGCCCGCGCCGATGCTGCCGGCGCGCCCGAGCAGCCGGTCCAGGTCGGCCAGCAGCCGCGGCGTGTCGACGCCCGCCGTCAGGTGGATGACGCGCTCGCCCTGGAGCGTCTCGGTCCCCTCATCCTTGACGTCGCGCAGCCAGGTGCGCGGGTCGACGCCGAGCGACTTCAGCGTGATGCCGGCGGAGGCCTTCGTCTTCGCCGCACCGGTCAGGCTGTGGAGGGCGCTGTTCGACAGCGTGTAGGCGTGCTCGCCGATCCGCACCCAGGCCCGGCCACCGGTCGCGATCAGGCCCACCGACACGGGGTTGCCACCGTGCGTGCCGAGCCGCAGCTCGAAGTCGAACCGCGGGCCGGTCGCCGTCGTCCGCGCGAACGGGCCGTTCAACCGCACGTGCAGCGGTGACGGCAGGCCGCTGATCCCGGGCGCCGTGACGTCGACGGCGAGCGCCAGGCGCCCGCTCGTGACGGGCTTCGCGGCGCCGAACGTGTCCTGCAGCAGTGCCCCCGTGTCCTGGCCGGAGCCGGCGGAGCCGCAGCCGCCGAGCGCGAGCGCCGCGGCGACGGGGAGCACGAGCGACCAGAGACGAAGAGGACGGCGCATGAGCGATCCCGCGGCCGTGCAACGGAGGCTGCGCGGCGCGGCGGGCGCTGACCGTAGCATCCGCGGGGTGCGCCGGACGCCGATCGTCCTCCTCGCGCTGGCGCTCGTCGCGGTGGCCCCCACCGGCATCGCACGCGCGTCCGTGCCCGAGATCCTCGTGCTCGATCAGCACGGGCACGTCGCCGTGCGCCCGGACCGCTTCCTGCCGCCCGTGGCGAGCTCCGAGCTGCCGCCCCCGGCGGGCGCCGTCGCCCAGCCGCCGGCGCCCGGCGCGAGCGGCGGATCGCACGCGAGCGCGGTCGCCAAGACGGTGCCGTCCGAGCTGCGGCGCCTCGCAGCGGTCCGGCGCGCTGAGCGCCGATCAGGCGACGGCCTACGAGGCCACCTACGCACACGCGCGCCACCTTGTCGAAGACGCTCAAGGGCACGCGGCGCAGCGAGCTCGCGGCCGTGCTCTCGAATGCGGATGCGCAGGCCTCCGACGGGCTGCTGACCGCCTCGCGGGTGCCGGTCGTCCTGGAGACGATCCGCCGCAACGCCCAGTGGTGGGCGGCGAAGCCGGCGCTCACCTACGGGCGGCGCGTGCGCTTCACCGGCAGCCGCCTCGTCTGGCAGGCGTACCCCGGGCAGGGCATCCAGATCCAGTGGCTGGGCACCTTCGGGCGCATGAACCAGCTGTTCCTCGCCAAGGCGTACGACACCGAGGTCGCCCAGATGGCCGCTGAGATCCGCAGCTACGCGGTCGAGCGCGCAGGGGGCATCGCCTGGGAGTACGAGTTCCGGTTCGGCGGCGGGCGCCCGCCCTGGGTCAGCGGGCTCGCGCAGGGCACGGCGATCCAGGCGTTCGCGCGGGCCGCCGTGCGGCTGAAGGACCCCGCAGTGGTTCGCCGTCGCACGAGACGCGCTCGGCATCTTCCGCAGCCCGCCGCCGGCGGGGGTCCGCGTGAAGACCGGCGACGGCGCGCATTACCTGGCCTACTCGTTCGCGCCCGGTCAGCGCATCTTCAACGCGTTCTTCCAGTCGATCATCGGCCTGCACGACTTCGCCGCCCTCGCCAACGACCCGCAGGGGCGACACCTGTGGCTCGACGGCGAGCGCGAGGCGGCGCGCGAGGTGCGTCAGGCCGACACGGGCAGCTGGTCGCTCTACCAGCCCGGCGTTCCGTCGGACATCGGCTACCACAAGGTGCTGCGCGACTTCGTCCGCGGCCTGTGCGACCGCCTCGAACACGATCGCGAGAACGCGGTGCTGCAGCTGCGCGCCCGTCAGGGCCCGGCGGCGGTCCTGCTGCGATTCGACCGCTGGCCCGACCCTGCCCCGTACTGCCTGGCCACGCAGAGCCTGAACCGCGAGCTCTACTCGCGCCTGCGCGCCCTGGGCCTGCCGACGCCATGGGGCTGATCCGGCGGTCGTAGACTCGCCGCCGATGGCGCCGCGGACGATCCTGCACACCGGCACCGGCGGCGTGGGCGCGACGAGCGTCGCCGCCGCGACCGCGCACCGGCTGGCCGCGGCGGGTACGTCGACGCTCCTGCTCTCGCTCGATCCGGCGCAGGGCCTCGCCGACATCCTGCAGGAGCCGCTGACGACGGTGCCGCGGACGATCGCCCCGGGGCTCGACGCCGCGCAGGTGCTCGCGCAGGACGAGCTCGAGCGCCGCGCGGGCGCCCTGGACGACGGGCTCGGCGACGCGCTCGTGCGCCGCGGCGTGGATCGCATCTCGGCGGTTGAGCTCGTCGCACTGCCGGGCATGGACGAGCTCTTCGGCCTGCTCGAGCTGCGCCGCCACCGCGAGGCGGGTCGCCACGAGGCGATCGTCGTCGACTGCGGCGGGGCGGCACGCGCGCTGCGGATGCTCGCCCTCCCGGACGTCGCTCGCTGGTGGCTGGAGAAGGTGGTCCCCCAGCGCAGCGCGATGACCGCCGCCACGCGGCCGCTCGACGTGAAGCTCCCGCGCGGCGGCGGCGCGGCGCAGCGCATCGTGCGCGAGCTGATCGCCACCAACGAGCTGCTGCGCGACCACGAGCGCACGAGCGTGCGCCTCGTCCTGACCGCGGACCGCCCGGCCGTCGCCGCGGCGCAGCGCGCCGCGACCGGGCTCGCGCTGTACGACCTGCCGCTCGACGCGGTGATCGTCAACCGCCTCCTCGGCGCGGGCGACGGCGCGACGGGGGCGCTCGCCGCGCGCGCCGCGCGCGAGGCGGCCGTCTGCGCCGATGTCGAGGCGGCTTTCGCACCGGTCCCGGTGCTGCGCGCCGCGCTGCTCGAGGACGACGTGCTCGGCCCCGCGCCGCTCGAACGCCTCGGTGAGGAGCTCTTCCGCGGCGCGGACGCCGGCGCGCTGCTGCACGAGCAGCGCGTCCACGACCTCGAGGTGGGGGCGAGCGCGGCGACGTTGCGGCTCGACCTGCCGTTCTCGGGCCGCGACGAGATCGACGTCAAGCAGGTCGGCATCGACCTGCTCGTGCGCGCCGGCGCGCACAAGCGCACGATCGCGCTCCCGCCCGCGCTGGCCGACTATCGTCCGCAGGGCGCCACGTTCACCGACGGCGCCCTCCACGTGACGTTCGCCCGCACCCCCGTATCGGCAGATGACTGAGCACGCCCGCAACGGCGACCCGCTCGCCGACCTGCGCGCGCGCCTCGAGGAGACGCGCGCCGCCGCCGAGCAGCTCGCCGGCGAGGCGGCCGGCGCCGCGCGCCAGGCCGCCGCAGGCGAGGAGCCGCCCGCGGGATGGCGCACGCAGGACGAGCGCGACCGGGTTCGCGACGACGCCGCAGCGCTGACCGACCTGCTCCAGACGCTCACGCAGATCATCCCCCCGGAGCTGCGCGCGCAGCTCGCCGAGGTCCTGCGCCAGATCCTCCTGCTGCTGCGCGCGCTGATCGACTGGGTCGTCGAGCAGCTCCCGCAGGCGCGCGGCCACGAGCACGCCGTGCAGGACATCCCGCTCAGCTAAGGCCCCCACGGCTCGAGCCACTGCACGACTGCGGCCCAGGCGACGCTGCGCGGGTTCAGGTGCACGTTGTGCCCGTCGGAGGAGCGCAGGACGAGCGTCACGCGGTCCCCGGCCGCTCGCGCCCGCTCGGTGTAGCGGCGGCTCATGTCGGCCGGCACGACGGGGTCGGCGTCGCCGTGGACGAGCAGCTGCGGCAGGCCCAGCGGCACCAGCCGCAGCGGTGAGGCGCCCGCGTACGCTGCCGGCGCCGCCGACGGCTCGTCGCCGATGAAGGCCGCCACCGCGGTGCTGGCGTGCGTCTCGAGATCGGACACCGGCGCCTGTCCGACCACGGCGCGCACCACCACCGGGGCGTCCGCGCTGCTGCGCCGTGACGCCGCCCAGAGCGCGAGCTGCCCGCCCGATGAATGGCCGATCAGCACGACGCGACCGAGGTCGAGCGGGGCGTCGAGCGTCGCGAGCGCGTCGATCGCGTCGAGCACGTCCTCCCCCGTCTGCGGCCAGCCGCCGCCCGACCGCGGGCCGATGCGGCGGAACTCGAGGTTCCAGACCGCCCAGCCGCGGACGGCGAGATCCTGCGCCAGGCGCGCCATCAGCGTCCAGTCGTAGGTCGCCGACCAGCCGCCCCCGTGGACGAGGACGGCGACGGGAAAGGGGCCGTCCCGCTCGCCTGCGGCAGGCAGCGTCAGCTCGGCGTACTGGTCGCGGTGCGGTCCGTAGGCATGGCGCACGACGGCGAATCGTCGCAGAGCGTCCGTACACTCCGGAGCATGGCGGATGACGCGTCCAGAACGTGGATCCTGACGGGGTCGCCCGACAACTTCGAGGCCACGCGCGCGCACGGCTTCAGCGTGATCGGGATGAAGGAGCGCCGTCGGCTCCAGGCACAGGACATGCACCCCGGGGACCGGATCGTCTTCTATCTCACGAAGGTCGGCGCGTTCGGCGGGTCGGTGATCCTGACGGGCGAGCTCTACGAGGATCGCGAGCCGATCTGGCCGGGCAAGCCGGGCAACCCGGACCCCTACCCGTGGCGCTTCCCGTGCCGGCCCGAGGTCGTGCTCGACGAGGAGCACTGGGTGCCGGCCGAGGACGTCAAGGACCGGCTCGAACACATCCGCAAGTGGCCGGCAGAGCACTGGAAGCTCGCCTTCCAGGGTCAGCTGCGCATCGTCTCGGACGCCGACGCCCAGATCCTGCTCGACCGGATGCAGGCGGCGGCCGGCGCCGCCGCATGAGTACGTTCGCGGCGCGGCTGCGCGCCGCCTGGACCGAGCTGTTCGCCGAGCAGCGCCTGGCCGCGATCGCAGCGATCGCGCTGATCCTCTCGCTCTTCCTGCCCTGGTACCAGCAGACGGCCTACTCCGCGCCCGCCGCCGGGCAGCCGCAGAAGCTCGAGAGCTCGCTGAGCGCCTTCCAGTCGTGGGGCTTCGTCGAGGCATCGATCCTGCTCGTTGCGCTCGCCGTCCTGTTCCTGCTGTTCGCGCGGGCCGAGCGCCGCGCGTTCCACCTGCCGTTCGGCGACGGCATCGTGATCGTCGCCGCCGGCGCATGGGTGATGTTCCTCGTCTTCTACCGGCAGATCGACAAGCCCAGCGGCAGCGGCAGCGGGCCCGTCAGCACGACGATCGGCGTCAACTGGGGCATCTTCATCGCGTTCCTGCTCGGCGCGCTGCTCGCCTGGTCGGGTTGGCGCATCCACTCGCGCCAGCGGCCCGAGCCGATGGTCGACGGCGACGACCCGCGCACGACTGTGGTCGAGGGCGACCCGACCTCGGTCGCCCCGCGCGAGCCGGTCACGATGCCCGCGACGGCCGCGGCCGGCCGCCCTCAGCGCGGCCGGCGCACCCCGCGCCGCCGCGACGACGGGCAGTTCGAGGGGCAGCTGAGCTTCGACGACCCCGACTCGCCGAAGTCCGGGCCGTAGAAGGGCGTTCAGAAGGCCGTTCTGAGCTAGTACATCCGGCCGTAGGTTCCGCGTGGAATTCGGCGCGGGTGCGGTCGTGATCTGACGGCTGGCGGTGACCCGGCTTCGTGCTGGTGGCACGGGGCCGGGCGCCGACGGGCGTCAGGCGCGAGCTCACTCCGCCGAAACCCACGGAACTTGCGGATGGGTGTACTAGCCGCCGTTCCCCCAGACGAGGAACGGCAGCACCGTCGCCACACCGGCGACGAAGATCCCCAGCACGATGATCTCCCTCGCGCGTGCGATGTGCCCGACGACGGCGATCACGAACCCGGCGACGAACAGCGCCGCGTACGGGCCGATGTTGCCCTGCGTCTGGTAGTCGGTGAACGCCGCCAGGAGCGCGGTCAGGGGGCCTGGCACCGCTGTTTCCTATCACGGGCGCCCGGGGCGACGGCCCACTGGACCTATGATTCTGCGTCAATGCCCGCCACCCACGCCACCGCCGCGGACGTCGCCCAGGGCCTGCGCGACGTCGGCTACCTCCCCGACGACGCCACGACCCTCGTCTCGTTCCTGGCCGCCAAGCTCGGCAAGCCGATCCTCGTCGAGGGCCCGGCCGGCGTCGGCAAGACGCAGCTGGCGAAGTCGCTCGCCGAGACCTTCGGGCGCGAGCTCGTGCGCCTGCAGTGCTACGAGGGGCTCGACGAGGCCAAGGCGCTGTACGAGTGGAACTACCGCAAGCAGCTGCTGCGCATCCAGTCCGAGGCCGACGGCACGGGCTGGAGCGAGGTGCAGGACGACATCTTCGGCCCGGAGTTCCTGCTCGAGCGCCCGCTGCTGACGGCGATCGCCTCCGAGGCCCCGGTCGTCCTGCTGATCGATGAGATCGACAAGACGGATCAGGAGTTCGAGGCGATGCTGCTCGAGCTGCTCTCGGACTTTCAGATCACGATCCCCGAGCTCGGGCGCATCGAGGCGACCTCGATGCCGATCGTGCTGCTGACCTCGAACAACACGCGCGAGCTGACCGAGGCGCTCAAGCGCCGCTGCCTGTACCTCTGGATCGACTACCCGTCGCTCGAGCACGAGCTCGACATCGTGCGCCTGCACGCGCCCGACCTCGACGAGCACGTCGCCCGCCGGCTGGTCGAGGTCGTCGCGATGGTGCGCGACCTGGACCTCAAGAAGCCGCCGTCGATCGCCGAGTCGATCGACTGGGCGCGCGCGTTGCTGCTGCTCGGCGCGACGGACATCGACGGGAAGACCTTCCGCGACACGATGTCGATCATCGTCAAGCACCGCACCGATCTCGACGTCGTGACCGAGCGCGTCGGCGTCAAGCTCGGCCTCCCCGAGGACAGCCTCGGTGCCGCCTCCGCCGGCTGAGCCACCCCGCGGCGCCTCGCGGCGCGCGGCGCTGTTCGGCGGCTCGCCGCCCGGCGAGGTTCCCGAGGGCCTGGTCGCGCACGTCCTCGAGTTCGGCGAGGAGCTGCGCGGCGAGGGCGTCGCCGTCGGCACGAGCGAGCTGCTCGACGCCTTCCAGGCGCTCCCCGAGGTGCCGTGGAGCGAGCCCGTCGCGTTCCGCGAGACGCTCGCGGCGACGCTCGCCAAGTCGCCCGAGGACCGCGTCATCTTCGACCTCGTCTTCGACCGCTTCTTCTTCCGCGCCACGGAGCTCGCCGCGCTGCGCGAGGGCATCCGCGAGGACGGCGGTGGCATCGACGAGGCCGGCGCCGAGCTGAACCTCGAGACGCTGCGCCAGCAGATCGCCCAGGCGATCGCCGACGGCGACGAGGGCCGGCTGCGCGACCTGGCACGCCTGGCGATCGCCGCGTTCGGCCAGCAGGGCGAGGGCTCGGGCGTGATCGGCGTCGACGTGCAGCGCATCCGCCGCCAGCTCGGCCTGCGCAGCGAGCCACAACCCGAGCTGCCGCAGGAGGATCCGCGCCGCGAGGGCCTCCCGCGCGAGAGCCTGCGCCGCTTCGAGCAGCTCCTGCGTCAGGAGCTCGAGCGCCGCCAGATCGAGCGCACCGAGGCGCTCCCGCCGGCGCGCCCGCTGAACGAGCTCGACCGCGCGCTGCCGACCGGCCCGCTGCAGGATCTGGCCTCCGTGCACCGGGTCGTCACGCAGCTCAAGCGCCGCCTCAAGACGCAGGGCCAGGAGCACCGCGGTGCCAAGCGCCATGCGCACGTCGACGTGCGGCGCACCATGCGCGCATCGCTGGAGACCGGCGGCGTGCCCGTCGTCCTGAAGTTCCGCCCCGTGCGTCCGCGGCGCCCCGAGCTGTTCGTGATCTGCGACGTCTCGACGAGCGTCACGAGCGCGTCGGTCTTCTTCCTCAGCGTCATGCACGCCCTGCACGACAGCTTCCGCAAGATGCGCTCGTTCGTGTTCATCGAACGCGTCAGCGAGGTGACCGACGTCTTCCACAAGGAGCGCGACTTCAAGGCCGTCAGCGAGGCGATCGGGCGCGACGCGGGGGTCGCCGACATCAGCGGCTACACCGACTACGGGCGCGTCTGGCGCGAGCTGCGCGAGCAGATCGAGGACGAGCTGCACCCCCGCGCGACCGTGATCGTGCTCGGCGACGCGCGCACCAACGGCCGCGACCCGGGCGCCGAGACCTTCGCGCGGATCGCCGAGAAGGCCGGGCGCACCTACTGGCTGAACCCCGAGCCGCGCCTCTACTGGAATTACGGCGACTCGGTGATCAAGGCCTACGAGCAGTATTGCGAGGCCTTCGAGTGCTGGACCACGGCCCAGCTGGAGGACTTCGTCAAGGCGCTGACGGCGCCCGACGCCGCGCGGCCCTGAGCGCAACGACGAACGGCGGAGTTAGCGAACGATGCGAAATGGAGCTGTGACCGTGCGGCCGATGTTGCCGCGATCGTCGCTGGGCGTTGCACTCAGGCGGTAGCTGCCGGGCTTCAGCGCCTTGCTCCCCACGCGTCCGGTGAACTCCATTTGGTTGGGTCCTGCAGAGTCCCGGTGACCAAAGGTGCCGCGCACCATGACGAACCGCGTGCAGCCCTTCCCGCGCGGTGCCTTTCGGGGGGGCCTCACGTCCACGCAGCCACGTCCGCTCCTGACTCCGGGCATGGTGTGCTCGACCTTGAAGGTCGTCGTGGCCGGCTCGTTGGCGCCGTAGCTCAGCTCGGTGCCGATGTCGGTGGCCGCGATGCTGGCCCCCGCGCGCGCAGCGCGGAAGACAGTCGGGCTGAGCTGGAGGTGAGTCAGCCTCGGCACGGTGACCAGCCGTTCGCGGAGCAGGGACACGGCGGCGGAGTCTGTGCCGACGGAGTTGGCGGCGGTGAGGATGTCATTCGAACCGTCGCCTTCGGCGTCGATGAACGACCAGACAAGGGTTCCGAAGACCGGCGGACCGGGCTCGAACACTCCCTGCGAGTCGAGGAGGAAGAGCGGCGCAAAGTTCCCGGAGACCAGACCGAAGTCGGTTCGGTGGTCACCGTTCAGGTCGCGCTGACGGATGGACGCCGGCGATGCGCTGTCGTTGTCGGTCTGCGGCAGCCGGCTCGCGGTCTCGTCGCGGAACGTCCCGTCGCCCTTGTTGATCAGCACCTGGATCCAGTGCCCGGCCCAGAACGGGCTGTGCTTGGTGAACGCGATCAGCAGATCGGGATGCCGGTCGGCGTTGACGTCCTCGGACGCCATGTCGACCGCAATCGCCCTGGGGCCGAAGGGCTTGGCCGGCAGCGCATGACGGAGCAGCGCGAAGTGCCCGGTGCCGTCGCCCAACAGCACGACGGACTGGGTCGGGAGGTCCTCACCGCCGAGGATCAGGTCACGCTTCTCGTCGCCATTGACGTCGGCGAACAGGCTCGAGGTGTACTTGTTCGAGTCGAGGTCGGCCTGCGCTGCCGGCAGCAGCCCGGCCCCGATGCTGAAGTGGCCGCTGCCGTCGCCCAGCAGGATCCGCGGCGGGACGCGGCTGGAGCCGTAGATGTTGCCGACGTACAGGTCGGTCCTACCGTCGCCATTGACGTCGCCGGCAGCCGCCGAGAACGTGAAGTCGGACGCCTGCGGCAGGTTCGCTGTTGCGTCTACGAGCTTGCCGCCCGGTGCTGAGAGGATCAGCGTGTTCTGATAGCCGGGGAACGGATCGCGACTTGCGCCCGTGTCGGGGATGAAGACATCCGGGCGGCGATCCCCGTTGAAATCGGCGACGACAGGCTCCCGCGCACCCTGTGTGGCCGGCACCTCCCCAACGAAGATCGCGCTCGTCGCGTCGACGAACCTGCCCTGACCGTCATTGAGCAGGACCGTGACCGGAAATGTCTGCAGCCCCCGAGGCACGGCGCGCGTGAGCAGCGCATCATCGAGCCCGTCGCCGTTGAAGTCGGCGACCGCGATCTGCGAGACGTAACCCCCGTTCGTCGGAACCTGCCCGACCACCGAGGGAGCACCGTAGCCGGAGACGGAGTCGGCCGCTGAAGGCGCGGGCAGCGCGAACGCCACCGCGAGCGCCGCCACAACGACGACCGCGCGGCCGACGACGACCCGGCGGGCCAACCGCCGCGTCCCACCCCTGCGCCTGCTGGACGATCCGGCAACCTGGCGCATCACCGGCCTCCTCGACCTCCCACGACGCTACTCCCAACGCAGCCACAACCGCAAGGTTGCGCGGCGAGCCACAAGAGCGCTCCCGCAGTCCATGGAGGCTGTTGCACCAGAGGGCATCCAACACGTCCAGCGGTTCTGCGAGCGTCAGTCCACTGCTGGACCACGGCCCAGCTGGAGGACTTGCTCAGCTCAGGCCGTCGCGCTGCTCCTCGACGGTACGCTCGGCGGTCGCATCGCCTCGAGCCGAGCGTCCGGGATCGGCTCGCCACTGACGACGGCCAGCCTACAGCCGACAGCCCGCCGGCACGGTCATGACCGTGCCGGTAGGTTTGCGCCGATGGTGGGATCGGAGCGCGCGCCGTTGCTCGACGGGGACGCCGTCGCGTTCCTGCACAGCGGCGTCTCCGCGCTCGTCGCCACCCGCGACGCCGGCCTGCGGCCGGAGATCGCCCGCGCCTGGGGCCCTGAGCCCGCTGCGGAGGGTCGCGAGCTGACGCTCTGCCTGATCGCGCCGGCGGGCTCGCCGACACGCGCGAACCTCGAGGACAACGGCGCGATCGCGGTCGTCTGCAGCATCCCGACGACGGCGAGGGCGATCCAGATCAAGGGCGCCGCCACGCGGCTGGCGGAGCCCGGGCCCGGCGAGCTGGCGAGCGCCGAGCGGCACCTGGAGGCGTTTCTCGAGCAGATCGAGCTCATCGGCTTCGGCTCGCGGACACAGCAGACGAGCCGCGTGTTCGACCCGGAGAGCTTCCTCGCGGTGAGGTTCGCGATCGACGAGATCTACGAGCAGTCGCCGGGGCCGCGGGCGGGGCAGCCGCTGTGAGCGGGCGAGCGGTTCCGCTGGAGGCCATCGTGCCGTGCTTCCAGGGGGTCATTCCCTCGACGATCGCGACCTGCTCGCCGGACGGCGTGCCGAACATCACCTTCCTGTCGATCGTCCACTACGTCGACAGCGAGCGCATCGCGCTCTCGCGGCAGTTCTTCAACAAGACGCGCGCGAACCTCGACGCCAACCCGCAGGCCAAGGTCGTCGTGATGCACCCGGAGACGGCCGAGCAGTTCGCGCTCGACGTGCGGTTCCTGCACACGGAGACCGAGGGGCCGACGTTCGAGAGCATGCGTGCGAACCTCGACGCCGTCGCCTCGCAGACGGGCATGACCGGCGTCTTCCGGCTGCGCGGCGTCGACATCTACCGCGTCGAGCACTGCGCGGCGCTCGGTGAGCCCGCCGACTCCCCGGTCGAGCGGCGCCGGACGGACGCCGTGGGCGCGCTGGACGAGTTCGTGCGGCGGCTGTCCGGCTGCGTCGAGTACGACGAGGCGACGCGCGTCGCCCTCGAGGCGCTCGAGGACCTGTTCGGGTTCGGCCAGTCGATCCTGCTCGCGCCCGACGAGCGCGGCGGGCGGCTGTTCGCCGTCGCGAGCAACGGGTACGCCGGGCCGGTGGCCGGCGCCGAGGTGCCGATCGGCGTCGGGGTGATCGGGATCGCCGCCGAGCGCCGCAGGGTCGTGAGCGTGCCGAGCCTGGCGCGCAGCCGCGCGATGCGCGCCGCCGCCGAGGACGAGGGGCCGCTGCGCCGCGACGCGCCCGCGCCCGCGCCCGACGAGATCCCGCTGCCCGGCCTGGACGACGCGGACAGCGTCGCTGCGATCCCGCTGATCGTGCGAGGGGCGCTCACCGGCGTGCTGTACCTCGAGAGCGAGCGCCCCGGGACGTTCGGCCCGGCAGCCGAGAGCATGCTGCGCATCCTCGGCGGCCACCTGGCGACGACGCTCGCGGCGCTGGGCTCGCAGGACGTCGCGATCGCGCCGGCGCCGGCCCCCGGCGGCGCGGAGATCGCCGTCACCTACTACCAGGCGGACGACAGCGTCTTCGTCGACGGCGACTACCTCGTCAAGGGCGCGCCCGGCCGGATCCTCTGGAAGCTGCTGCGCGAGAGCACCGCTGAGGGCCGCACGGCGTTCACCAACCGGGAGCTGCGCCTCGACGAGGGGCTCGGCCTCCCGGCGGGTAACGACAACCTGGAGGCCCGGCTGCTGGTGTTGCGCAAGCGGCTCACCGAGCGCGACTGCGGCATCCGGCTGACGCGCGTCGGCCGCGGCCGGCTGGAGCTGGAGCTCGAACGCCCGGCCGCGCTCTCCGAGGTGGAGACGAGCGGCCCGATGCGCGTCGCGCACCCACCGCGCGAGACCGGGTAGCAACTCGATCAGGTTCTCGTAGGAAGCGCGTAGCGGACTCCTAGGAGACACGCGAAATCCGCCTGCGTACGGTGGCGGGCAGTTCGACCCACCGCCGAGGAGGCCCCCATGTTCAGCCGACGAGGGACGCTCGCCATCGTCTGCCTGGCGACCGCGATGCTGATGCTCGACATCGCCGTCGTCAACACCGCACTGCCGCACATCGCCCGCGACCTGCACGCCGGGCTGACCGGGCTGCAGTGGGTCGTCGACGCCTACACGCTGGCGCTGGCCACCGTGGTGCTCACCGCCGGCTCGCTGGCCGACCGCCTCGGCCGCCGGCGGATCTTCTCCTGGGGCATGGCGATCTTCACCGTCTCATCGCTGGCCTGTGCCCTGGCGGGCGACATCGTCGCGCTCGACGTCGCGCGCGCCGTCCAGGGCGTCGGCGGCGCGATGCTGTTCGCCAGTTCGCTGGCGATCCTCGCCGACGCGTTCCCCGGCGAGAAGGAGCGCGCGACCGCGCTCGCCGCCTACGGGGCGACGATCGGCGCGGCGTTCGCGATCGGCCCGCTCGTCGGCGGCTTCCTGACCGACGCGTTCGCGTGGCCGGCGGTCTTCTACGTCAACATCCCGCTCGGCGTCTTCGCCCTGATCGGCACGTCGGCCTGGCTGCGCGAGTCGCGCGACCCGGCCCCGCGCGCACTCGACGGCTGGGGTCAGGCGACGCTCAGCGCCGGCCTGTTCCTGCTCGTGCTCGCGCTGCTGCGCGGCAACGCACAGGGCTGGGGCAGCGCGCAGATCCTCGCCGAGCTGGGCGCCGCCGCCGCGCTGCTCGTCGCCTTCGTGCTGATCGAAAGCCGCGTACGCGAGCCGATGCTGCCGCTCGGGCTGTTCGGCCGGCGCGCGTTCACCGGCGCACAGGTCGCGGCCTTCTCGATTTCGGCGTCGTTCTTCGCGCTGTTCCTCTACGCCACCCTGTACCTGCAGGTGGTCCTCGGGCTCTCGCCGCTGGAGGCCGGCCTCGTCTACCTGCCCGGGACGGTGGTGATCTTCGTCGTCTCAGGCGCCAGCGCGCAGCTCGCCGGCCGCGTCGCGCCGCGGACGATGCTCGTCGGCGGCCTGATGCTCGTCGCCGCCGGTCTGGCGCTGATGACGACCGCGGGGGTGGACTCCTCGTGGACGGCCCTCGAGCCGGGCCTGCTGCTGGCGAGCATCGGCACGGGCCTGATCAACCCGACGCTGAGCGCGGTCGCGCTCGGCTCGGTCGAGCCGCAGCAGAGCGGACTGGCAGCCGGCGTCAACGATGCGTTCCGCCAGGGTGGCGTGGCGGTCGGCGTGGCCGCCTTCGGCGCCCTGGTGCCGGCGGGCGCCGCGCTGGGCCACGGCTCGCCCGCCGCGTACGTGGGCGGGATGCACGACGCGCTGCTCGTGGGCGCCGCGGTCGCCGCGGCGGGGGCGATCGCCTGCGCCGTGCTGCTCGGCGCGCGCGTGAGCGTGCCGGCGGCCGCGATGCCGACCGAGGAGCCCGCGCCCGACTTCGGGTAGTGCGACCACCAGCTCGGGCACGGGGCGCGTCGCGGGACGTGATCGTGTGACGCGCCCCTACGCCTGCCCGACGACCTCGCAGACGTCGACGCTGACGAAGGTCGCCGGCGCGTCGGGCATGCCACGGAGGGTGTTGAACGTCGCCTCGGCGGTCCGCGCGTTGGCCTCGGTGTCGAAGAGCCAGAAGGAGTGCTGGATGATGTCGCCCTGCAGGCTCCGCGCCCAATAGCCGCCCGCCGACCCGGCCATGCCCTGCAGCATCGCGGCACCCCGCTCGCCGATCATCTGGAGCGCCTCGTCCGCGCGGTCCGGCTTGATCTCGACTCGTCCGATGACGGCGTGCATGGTGCCTCCCCTCTCCGCGCGTCAGTTTGCGTGACCGCTCGTCAGGGCAGGATCGCCGCGCGGCTCGTGACGATGGTGACAAGCGAACGGTACCTCGTTTCGGCGCCCCGGTCGGCTGGGCAGACGGAGCGCGTGGCCGTGCGGCCCGGCAGGGCGCGCACATCGGAAGCGGCCGGCGGCGATGATCTTCTCCCGCCGGGTCCGTCTACACCGGGGGTGACATTCGCGGGCGCCAGCCCAACACCGACACGAGAGGACGCAGCACCATGAAGCAGAAGATCACACCGAGCCTGTGGTTCGACACCGAGGCCGAGGAGGCCGCGGAGTTCTACGTCTCGGTCTTCAAGAACTCGCGGATCGTGAACGTCGCCCGCTACACCGAGGCCGGGCCGCGGCCGGCCGGCACGGTGATGACCGTCGAGTTCGAGCTGGACGGCCAGCGCTTCACCGGCATCAACGGCGGCCCGCAGTTCACGTTCGACGAGGCGATCTCCTTCCAGATCAGCTGCGCCGACCAGGACGAGGTCGACTACTACTGGGATCGCCTCACCGAGGGCGGCTCCGAGGGCCAGTGCGGCTGGTGCAAGGACCGCTTCGGCCTGTCGTGGCAGGTCGTCCCGACCGGCATGGCCGAGGTCTTCGGCGACCCCGATCCGCAGCGGGCCCAGCGCGCGATGCAGGCGATGCTCGGCATGCGCAAGCTCGACATCGGCGCGCTGCGCGCGGCGGCCGACGGCGTGCCGGCGAGCTGAAGGGCGCGGTGGCGAGCTGACCTCCCCAGTCGGCATCCTTCCTGGTGTGACGACCGTCGCCAGTCGCCCGTCGCAGGGCGACGAGATCCGCCTGGAGGGGCTCGAGAAGTCGTTCCGCACGCCGCGCGGCCCGCTGCACGCGGTGCGCGGCGTCGACGTCGCGATCACGCGCGGCGAGACGGTCGCGCTGCTCGGCCCGAACGGCGCGGGCAAGTCGACGACGATCGACATGCTGCTCGGGCTCGCCGCGCCCGACCGGGGCAACGTGTCGCTGTTCGGGATGACGCCGAGCGCCGCGGTGGACCGCGGCGCGGTCGGCGCGATGCTGCAGACGGGCGCGCTGATCCACGATCTCAGCGTGCGCGAGATCGTCGCGATGGCCGCCTCGCTCTACCCCGAGCCGATGGACGTCGACGAGGCGCTCGAGGTGACCGCCATCACGGACCTCGCCGAGCGCCGCACCCAGCGGCTCTCCGGCGGCGAGACGCAGCGCGTGCGCTTCGCGATCGCGCTCGTCAGCGACCCCGATGTGCTCGTCCTCGATGAGCCGACCGTCGCGATGGACGTCGAGAGCCGGCGCGCGTTCTGGACGACGATGCGCACCTTCGCGGGGCGCGGAGCGACGGTCATCTTCGCGACGCACTACCTCGAGGAGGCCGACGCCTACGCCGACCGCGCCGTGCTGATGGCGGCCGGCCAGGTCGTCGCCGACGGCCCGCCGACCGAGATCAAGGGCATGGTCGGCTCGCGGACGATCCGCGCGACGCTGCCCGGCGCCGATCGCGACGCGCTGATGGCGCTCCCGGGCGTGACGAGCGCGGAACTGCGCGGCGAGGCGATCGTCCTCGTCTGCTCGGACTCGGACGCCGCGATCCGCGCGCTGCTGGCCGCCCATCCCGGCGCGCGCGACATCGAGGTCAGCGGCGCCGGCCTCGAGGAGGCGTTCGTGTTGCTCACCCAGGCCGAGCGACCCGGCGAGGACCTCGTGCCGTGAACGTCGCGGCCTACACCCGCTTCGAGGTGCTGCGCACGTTCCGCAACCGCCGCTTCTTCATCTTCTCGCTCGGCTTCCCCCTGGTCCTGTACTTCCTGATCGCGGCGCCCAACCGCAACGAGACCGACCTCGCGGGCACCGGGATCTCCGCGCCGTTGTACTTCATGGTCGGGCTCACCGCGTTCGGCACGATGACCGCGATGCTCTCCAGCGGGTCGCGGATCGCGGGCGAGCGCGCGGTCGGCTGGAACCGTCAGCTGCGCATCACTCCGTTGACGGCGCGCCAGTACCTGCGCGCGAAGGTCCTGACGGCCTACCTGCTGGCGCTCACGAGCATGGCGCTGCTGTACGTGTCCGGAACGATCCTCGGCGTTCGCCTGTCGCCCTCGGAGTGGCTGAGCATGACGGCGCTGATCCTCGTCGGGTTGATCCCGTTCGCGGCCGCCGGGATCCTCATCGGCCATCTGCTCACGGTCGACTCGATCGGCCCTGTGATCGGCGGCGTGACGGCGCTGCTCGCGATCCTCGGCGGCACGTGGTTCCCGATCGCTGGGAGCGGCGCGCTGCACGACATCTCCCAGGCGATGCCCTCCTACTGGCTCGTCCAGGCGAGCCACGTCGCGCTCGGCGGTGGCGGGTGGGGCGCGCGTGGCTGGGCGATCATGGCCGCCTGGGCCGTCGTGATGACGGTGCTCGCGGCGCGCGCCTACCGGCGCGACACGGCGCGGGTCTGACACGCACGAGGGAGCGCCCCGCCACGCCTCCGCCCTGGACCGGGGAACGGGTGGCGCAGCAGCGACCAGCCGCCACACGGGGTGGGCGGAGCGCTCTGTCTCGTGATGTCGGGCGGATCCTGAGACGACGATCCGCCAGGGCCACAGGACATCGCCCGCGTCGCCGGCCTGGGCCGCAGCCGGCTCGCGTTGTGGGTGCGCGACGTCCATCCACAACGACACCGCCCGCGCCCGAAGGTTGCGGTACATATGTACTGTTTATGGAATCGAGGGGTCCGCTTTATCGAGCCTCCCTCAGCCGCGCGCCCGGGCCGACGCCGCGGGGTACTATCGACCGCGGTACCTGTTCAACCAGGGGGGCTGGCGGAGGCCGGCTGAGATAGCGCCCACGATCCCGGCGCTGACCCTTCGAACCTGTGGGGTAATGCCCGCGGAGGGAGCGATGACGACGAGGCTCGAGGCCTCAGATCGGCAGCCTCGGACCACAGCGGAGGGCCATGGCGCCGTCGAGCTGCACGACGTGCGCTTCGCCCATGCGGGCCGGGGCCGCCGCGCGCAGCCCGTCAGCGCCGTCGACGGCGTCTCGCTGTCGGTCGCCGAGCGCGAGATCGTCGCCCTCGTGGGGCCCAGCGGCTGCGGGAAGACGACGCTGCTCGAGCTCGTCTGCGGCCTGCTGCTGCCGGACTCGGGACGGATCACGAGCGCCCCAGCGGTGCTGATGCCCCAGCGCGACCTGCTGCTGCCCTGGCTCGACGCGCTCGACAACGCCGCGCTGGCGCTGCGCATCCACGGCGCCGGCCGTCACGCGGCGCGCGCTGCTGCGCGGCCCCTGTTCGGGGCGTTCGGCCTCGAGGGCTTCGAGCGCGCCCGGCCCTACGAGCTCTCCGGCGGGATGCGCCAGCGCGTCGCCTTCCTGCGCACGCTGCTGTCCGGCAAGCCCGTCCTGTGTCTCGACGAGCCGTTCGGGGCGCTCGACGCGCTGACACGGGCCGAGATGCGCGACTGGCTCGGCGCAGCGCTGACGCGCGAGCCGCGGACGACGCTGCTGGTGACCCACGACGTCGAGGAGGCCGCGGTGCTCGCCGATCGGATCGTCGTGCTGACGCCGCGCCCGGCGCGCGTCGCCGCCGTCCTGGACGTCCCCCTCCCCCGCCCGCGGCGCGGCACGGACGCCGCGGTCGTCGCGCTCCGCGAACAGGCGCTGGAGGCGCTCGGCGCGTGATCGCCGCGGTCCTGATCCTGCTCGTGCTGGTCGGCGGCTGGGAGGCCTACGCGCGCCTGGGCAACGTCGACGACTTCATCCTGCCGGCCCCCACGGAGGTCGCGAGCGCGCTCTGGGACGACCGCGGCCTGCTGTGGCACAACCTGCTCGTCACCGCGCAGGAGATCGGCCTGGGCATCCTCGTCGCGCTCGTCGCCGGCGCGCTGCTGGCGATCGTCATCCACCTCTCGCCCACGCTGCGCCGCGTGCTCTACCCGCTGCTGGTCGGCTCGCAGGCCGTGCCGATCGTGATCATCGCCCCGCTGCTCGTCGTCTGGTTCGGCTTCGGCATCGCGCCCAAGCTCGCGATCATCGCCCTCGTCTGCTTCTTCCCGGTCGTCGTCACCACGCTCGACGCGCTGGCGGCCGTCGATCCCGAGCAGCGCAAGCTGCTGCACACGCTCGACGCCTCGCGCTGGCAGGAGTTCCGCTGGGTCGAGGCCCCGGCCGCCCTGCCCGGCGCGCTGAGCGGAGCGAAGATCGCCGTCGCCGTCGCGGTGATCGGCGCCGTCTTCGCCGAGTACGCGGGCTCCAGCGCGGGGCTCGGCAACGTCATCCTGCAGGCCGTCCCCCAGCTCGAGACGGCGCGCGCCTACGCCGCGGTCGTGCTCCTGGCAGCCTTCGCGATCCTGCTGTTCCTCCTCCTCAGCCTCGCCGAGCGCCTGCTCGTGCCGTGGGCGCGCCGTGACACCGAATGGAGTCGTCGATGACCCGCCGTACCGCCCTGCCATTGGGCACTCGCGCTCGCCGCGAGCCTCGCGCTGCGCTCGGCGCGTGCGGCGCGAAGCACGAGAACACCAGGGCCGTCCCGGCGACGAGCAACCTGCGCCTCGTGCTGGACTACCTGCCGAACGCCGACCACGTCGGCATCTACACCGCGCGGGCCCGCGGCGACTTCCGCAAGGCCGGGCTCAACGTCCAGATCCAGACGCCGTCGGACCCCTCGGCGCCGCTGAAGCTCCTCCTCGCGGGCCGCGCCGACCTGGCGATCTCCTACGAGCCCGAGGTGCTGCTCGCCCGCGACAAGGGCGCGCGCATCCTCAGCGTCGGCGCGATCGCGACCGAGCCGCTGACGTCGCTGATGACCGTGGGCGGGCGGCCGGTCGCGCCGAAGACGCTGGCCGGCAAGCGGGTCGGGACGGCGGGGATCCCCTACCAGGACGCGTACCTCGACGAGATCCTCCAGAACGCCGGGGTCGACCCGGGGCGCGTCAAGCGCGTCAACGTCGGCTTCAACCTGATCCCGGCGATGCTCACCCACCGCGTCGACGCGACGCTCGGCGCGTTCTGGAACATCGAGGGCGTACAGCTCGCCCTGCAGCACAGGCGCCCGCGCATCCTGCCGGTCGACCGCGTCGGCGTGCCGACCTACGACGAGCTCGTGCTGGTCGCCCGGATCGAGACCGTCGAGCGTCACGGCGCGCTGATCCGCCGCTTCATCCAGGCGCTCCAGCGCGGCACGCGCGCCGCCCGCGCCGACCCGGCGGCCGCAGCGTCGACGCGCTCGTGGCCGCGGCGCCGGACATCAAGCGCCCGTACGCCACCGCGAGCGATCAAGGCGACGCTGCCTGCGCTCTTCCCGCAGGACCCGAAGGACCCGTTCGGCTGGCAGGACCCGGCCGAGTGGAACGCCTACAAGGACTGGATGGAGCGCAACAACCTGCTCACGCAGCCCGCCAACGTGGGCCAGGCGCTGACGAACGAGTTCCTGCCGGGGCAGGGCGTCGGCTCGGACGACCAGACGGGCTGAGGATGTGCCGGAGGCGGGCGGCGTGGCGCGCAGCGTCCCGCCGCCGGGCACCGCTCCGAGCGCGTGCGCGCCCGCCAGGCCCGCCCAGCGCCCGTAGGGCTCGAACAGCTCGCGCACCTCCTCCTCCGTGGCGCGCGCGCGCGGGGTCGCCGCGCAGAGGCGGCCCGCGAAGCGCAGGTAGGACGAGGTCGCCCGCCGGGAGGCGGTCCAGGCGGCCCTGGCCGTGCAGGGCGAGGACGTCGATCGTCCAGCGGCCCGATGCCGGGGATCGCGCGCAGGCGCGCCCACCCGCGCTCGTGGGTCGGGTCGCGCAGGTCGACGCGCCCGCTCGCCACCTCGCGCGCCGCGCGGCGCAGCGCCAGCGCGCGGCCCGCGCTGAGGCCGAGCGCCTCCAGCTCCGCCGGCGCGGCGCGGCGAGCGTCTGCGGCGCGGGAAGGTCACGCAGGCCGCAGCACGGGCACGCCCTGCCCATCCGGGCGAGCATCCGGCGCTCGATCGCCGAGCGCCTCGCGGAACTCGATCAGCTGCTCGCAGATCGCCCAGGCGAGCGCCTCGAACGGCTCCGGGCGGCGCGAGATGCGCAGCTGCGGCGGGTGCGCACGGAGCGGCCGATCAGCGGGTCGTCGCGGAACGCCTCGTGGAACGGGCGCAGGTCGTCGTCGACGGCGAGCGCGAAGCGCATCCGCGCGATCGCCTCCTCGGCGACGTCCGGCGCCGGTGCGCGCGCGACGAGCACGACGCGCGCAGCCTGCGGCTGGGCCGCGCGGACGTGCACGGCCTGGCCCTCGACGTGCACGAGGCGCTCGAGCACGGCGCCCTCGCGCCGCGCGAGCCCGTCGGGGCCGGCGCGCGGGAGGCGGAACGGCCAGGGCGGCCGGACCTCCCGCCGCACGCGGTGCATCAGTCGCGGTTCAGCAGGTGGACGTCGACGAGGAACGAGCGCGAGGCGGTGATGTCCAGCCCGCGCGCGCGGCCCGTCTTCTTCGCCAGGCGCCGTGACCCCCGCGTTGAGCGCCGGTGGGCGATGATCGCGGCCGTCGCGATGCCCGCGACGAACGAGGTCGTGGCGAGCGCGGCGGGGCTCGCGGCGAGCTGCCCCGCCGTCCGGCGGGCCGGGAGCGGGCGCGCGTCGCTGACGACGACGGCGTCGACCTCCTCGATGACCTCGATCTGCTGCAGGCTCTGGGCGTCGCTCATCGCTCAGCGATGCTACTCGTGCGCGAAGACATCGTGGTCCTCGCGGCGCGGCTGCCACACCTTGGCGTCGGCCGGCCAGCGGGGGCCGCGCCGGCCTCGAAGCGCCGCTCGTACATCCGGTAGCGCTTGACGATCCGCCCGCCCATGGCCTCCATCCCGCGGTTCATCGCCGTGTTCGTCTCCAGGATCCAGCCCATCTCGCCGCCCTTGATCGGCCCGATCTCGGCCATGTCGAAGTGCTCGACGTAGAGCTTCGCGGCGACGCCGGTGTGCTGGAACTCGGGCTTGACGCCGAGGAAGCCGACACGGCAGCGGTCGATCACCTGGCGCTTGCGCAGGAACCGCCACCAGCCCAGCGGGAGCAGCCTGCCGTTCATGCGGCGCAGCACCTGGTTGACGTCGGGCACCGTGATCGCCACGCCGACCGTCGCCCCGTCGCTGATGCGCTCGGCGACCATGAACCACAGCGGATCGAAGACGAGCTGGAGCTCCTGCGCGTAGGCGTCGAGGTCGGCCTTCGTGTACGGCACGAAGCCCCAGTTGTGCGACCAGGCCTGGTTGTAGATCTCGGCGAAGCGGTCGAGGTCCTTGCGCAGCGAGCGGCGCGTCATGTGACGCAGGCGGATGCCGTGGTCGGGCTCGACCTTCGCGGCGAGCTCCTCGATCACCGGCAGCATGTTCGCCCGGTCGTTGATCATCAGCTCCCACATGAAGAGGTCCATGGCCTTCTCCAGGCCGGCGGCCTCGCAGCAGCTGCTGGTAGTAGGGCGGATGCCACGGCTGGCGGATCATCGGCGCGCGGTCGAAGCCCTCGACGACGATCCCGCTCTCGTCGTTGACGGCGAAGTCCATCGGGCCGACCATGCGGTCGCAGCCGCGCTCGCGCAGCCACGCGTTCGGCGGCCGCGAGCAGCGCGTCGGCGACCTCCTGGTCGTTCTCGCAGCTCGAAGAAGCCCCAGTTGCCCCAGCGCGAGCCGTGGTGGGCGTTGTAGTTGCGGTCGATCTGGGCGCTGATGCGGCCCACCGGCGCGGCCGTCGCGATAGGCGAGGAACAGCTGCACGTCGGCGTGCTTGTAGTAGGCGTTCAGGTGCGGGTTGAGGAAGACCCAGCGCTCGAGCCGCAGCGGGGGCACCCACTGGGGCGAGCTAGCGTGCAGCCGGTACTGCAGGTCGATGAACTCCCGCAATCCGCGTCTGTTCGTGACCGGCCTGACCTCGATCCTCACAGCGGGCCACCCTATATGTCTCAGACCCACGTCGACGTCTTCGCCAAGGCCCGGGGCCATGACCGCGAGGAGCAGCTGCGCGCGGCGCGCGAGGCGGACGTCCTG
The DNA here is from genome assembly GCA_963809525.1 of uncultured Solirubrobacteraceae bacterium. Taxonomy (GTDB): domain Bacteria; phylum Actinomycetota; class Thermoleophilia; order Solirubrobacterales; family Solirubrobacteraceae; genus F1-60-MAGs163. The sequence goes on from CAWEJY010000008.1 coordinate 823,544, forward strand.
CCCTACTTCCGCACGCTCGACGGCCCGGCGCGCCCGGTCGTGGTCATGGAGGGCGCCGAGCGGATCATGCTCGGCTCCAACAACTACCTCGGTCTGACCGCGGACGAGCGTGTGGTGCAGGGCGCCCTGGACGCGCTCACGCGCTACGGGACCGGGCTCACGGGCTCGCGTCTGCTGAACGGCACGATCCCGCTGCACCTCGAGCTCGAGCGCGAGATCGCCGAGTGGATGGGAACCGACGACGCGCTCGTCTTCACCACCGGCCACCAGACGAACCTCGGCGTGCTGGGCACGATCCTCGGCCCCGGCGACACCGTGATCGTCGATTCGGGCGACCACGCGAGCATCCTCGACGGCTGCCTGCTCTCACGCGCCAAGCTGCGCCCCTTCCGCCACAACCGCCTGGAGAAGCTCGAGAAGTCGCTGCTGCGCGCGCAGTCCGACGGGGGCGGCGTCCTGGTCGTCGTCGACGGGGTCTTCTCGATGGAGGGGGACATCGCCCCGCTGCCGGAGATCGCCGACCTCTGCGCCAGCTACGGCGCCCGCCTGATGGTCGACGAGGCCCACGGCGCCGGCGTGCTCGGGCGCCGCGGCGCCGGAACGGCGGAGCTGCTCGGCGTCGAGGACCGCGTCGACCTCCGCGTCGGGACCTTCTCCAAGTCGCTGGCGGCCTGCGGCGGGTTCGTCGCCGGCGACGCGGACGTCGTCGACTACCTGCGCGTGCAGTCGCGCGCCTACCTCTTCACCGCCTCCTCCGTGCCCGCCGCCGTCGGCGCGGCGCTCGCCGCGCTGCGCGTCCTGCGCTCGGAGGACGGGCCCGCCCTGCTCGGCGCGGTGCTCGACAACGCGCGCTACCTGCGCGACGGGCTCGAGGGCCTGGGCTTCGCGGTCGTGCAGCCCCAGCGCCTCGACGCGAGCGCCCAGCTCGACGCTCCCGGCGTGGTCGACGGCACGATCGTCACGCCGATCGTGCCGATCCTCGTCGGCGACGACTGGAAGGCCGTGCTGCTGTGGCGCGCGCTCTACGACGCGGGCGTCTTCGTGAACACCGCACTGCATCCGGCGGTGCCGCCCGGCGGCGCCCTGCTGCGCACGAGCGTGATGGCCACGCACGACCGTGCCACCGTCGATCGGGCACTCGCGGCGTTCGCGACCGTCAAGCGCTCGTTCGAGGCCGAGCACGGCCCGCTGCCGGGGCCCGGCGAGCTGCACTCGCCGGCGTCCAGCGCCGTCCAGTGAGCCGTCGTGGCCCAATCACAAAACGCGCGCTCTGAGCGAGACTTCTTCCGCGCGCGACGTTGACCGCCGCGCGCGCCGTTGCGTAGGTTCCTGACCGCGCCGACAAGCGCTCGGGGAGTGGGAGAGAGGTTCTCGCCGTCAGGCTCCGTGGGAGGCCTGATCTGGGGTCCAGCTTCATTCCGGAGGAACCCGGGCGTCGACGTACGCCGGTCGACAAGTCCATTCATCAGAGGAGCCGCCCGCCGGGGCGGAAGGAGGATCCATGACGCCAGGAGCGACGATGTCCCCCGCGCCGCAGCATCTGCAGGCGCTCGAGCGTGCGAACGCCGTGAGGCTTGCGCGCGCCGACCTGAAGCGGCGCATCGCCGCGGGGGAGATCTGCGCCGCGGAGGTCATCGTGCGATCGCCCTGGGAGGCGGAGTCGATGACGGTCGCCGACCTGCTGACGAGTCAGCGCCGTTGGGGCCAGATGCGATGCCGGCGATTCCTGCAGTCGATCCCGATCTCCGAGAGCAAGACGGTCGGGTCGATGACGGAGCGCCAGCGTCATGCCGTCGCCCAATCGCTTCGTGAGCAGGCCGTGGCGGCGCGCAGCGGCGTAGAGCCGCTCGCGCCGGCGTTCGCGATCGCCGGGGCCTGAGAAGGTGAGAGCCCTTCTGACACCCACCCAGCGCCGGACGTCTGCCGACGTCCGGCGCTGGTGGGGTCAGGCGGAGGGAGCGACGATCTCGAGGATGTGGCCGTCGGGGTCGCGCAGGTAGATCGACGTCAGGCCGCCGCGGTCGAAGACCTCGGTGGTCGGCACGTCGCGTGAGCGCAGGTAGTCGCGCCAGGCGCCGACCTCGTCGACCGACCCCACGCCGAGCGCGATGTGGTGCGTGGCGCCGGTGCCCTGCGTGCCCGGGCCCATGGCCGGGTACTCGAGGAACGACAGGATCGTGCCGGGTGCGGGCGGGTCGCCCGCATCGGTCGAGAACCAGAAGTGCCGTGCCCCCGGATCGTCGTCGTTGGCGCCCTCGCGCACCAGCGCCATGCCGAGGACGTCGCGGTAGAACGCCGTCGTGCGCGCGAGGTCGGCGCTGATCAGCGTGACGTGATGCACGCCAGTGATGCGCATCCGCCGCGTGGGCGTCGCCGCGACGGGCGGCGTCACGGCCTCGGGCGCCTCGCCGAACGGCGGTGGACTCTGCGGCGGATCGGTCACGGCCGGGAGTCTATGCGCCGGTCAGGCGCGCCAGCTCATCCCGCCGGCGCGCCGGCGGAACTGATCGCGGAACAGCAGGAAGGCCGCGAAGAAGACCACGGCCGCGACGATCAGGACGACGGCCTTCGAGGGCTTGACGAAGACGGCGACCGGGACCGCGGCGAGCATCGCGCAGAGGCCCGCCAGCAGCGCCGAGTGCGAGCGGAAGCCCGCGAAGTGCTCGCGCAGTGCGAGCTCGAGGGTCGCGATGAAGACGAGCGCCAGGCCGAACGCGAGCAGGATGCCGCGCGAGCCCCCGCCGCGCAGGATCGCCACGCCGAGGACCATCAGGCCCAGGAAGATGCAGATCTCGGTCAGCGGGACGGGCGCCCACGGCGGCTGCGGGGCCTCCTCGAGCGGCGCCTTGCGCGCACGCGGCCGCTCGTGGACGTCCCGGCGCGCCGCGACGTCGGGCGCCGGCTCGTCCTCGACGCGCTGCCCGGAGCGCGACGCGGGGCCTCCCCCGCGCTTGCGGCTGCGCCGTCCCATGTCAGGTGGCTAACGGACAGCCCGAGGAGAGCTTGACGTGCCACCAGCCCATCAGCATGCCGATGATCCCCATCCGCGGACGGACGTGCCAGGCGCCACAGCCGCCCTCGCCGAGCTCACGCTGGGTGACGCGCACGAAGCGGTGGTCGCCGGGCGCCAGCAGCATGCGCTCCAGCTGGACGCGCGCGCTCTCGCGGCGGTCCTCGCGCAGGGCGATCACCCGCTGGGCGTCGGCCACGCGACCGGCGAGCGCGTCGCGCAGCCGCTCGAGCTCGCCCAGCGTCAGGACGCGCGGCCCGCTGGTGGCCGGGACGGCCGTCTCGACCCCGCCTTCGGGGAACGACGCGGCCACCGCGGCGGCGAGCCGGCGCTCCAGCAGCGCGACCTGCAACCGGAGGGCACGGCGGGCGGCGAGCTCGTCGCCCGGCAGCGGGCGCGAGGGCGCAACCGGACGGGCCATCCGCACGTCGAGCCGCTCCTGCGTCGCACCTCCCTCCACAGCGCGCAGTCTACCCCCGGAAGGGACGCTCAGGCGAGGGTCAGGGCCTCCTGGCACGTCCACAGGGCCTCCTCGACGTGGATGGCGGGCACGCCGGGGATCTGGACGGCGACGAGGCGCAGGCGTGCCGTCGCGCGCCCGGGCGCGGCATCCGGGGCGATCGCGCCGAACAGCTCCGCGAGCGGCCGTTGCGCGTCGGCGAGCACGATCCGCCCGGCCGGCGCCACGAGCGCGCCGAGGCGCTCGCCGCGTGCCGTCAGGCGCAGGCCGGGGACGCCCGCGACGCGCGCGGCGTCGAGCGCCGTGACAGGTACGCCGGTCTCGAGCAGCGCGAGCAGCAGCGCGTCGTCGAGCACGGTGCCCTGGCGATGGCCGCCTTCGAGGAGCCGGACGATTGCGGCCTCCTCGATCGGGGTGCGGTGCACCTCGGGGTCCAGGCCGATGTGGCGGAAGAAGACGCGGTAGGCGGCCGGGACGGGCTCGCGGCGCAGCTCGACTGCGCGGCGCCCGCGGAAACGGTCGGCCAGGACGGCGAGCCGCTCGGCGATCCCGGAGTCGCGGCGACCGTGCGGGAGGTCCAGCGCGATGCTCGCCACGCGGAGGTCCGGGAACTCCGCCGCCAGCTCGGCCGCGACCGCGCCGGGCTCGAGCTCGGGGTCCGGCGCGGGTTCCCCGCTCACGCCGCCGCCCCCCGCCGGCGCGCCTCGCTCACCAGCGCGCGCAGGCGCCCCGTCAGCGCCGCCTGGCCCAGCTCACCGACCGTTGTGCCGACGACGACGCCCCCGGGCAGCAGATAGGTCACCTGGGGGCAGACGGCCACGCCGTAGAGGTTTGCGAGCGCCCCGTCGCGGTCGTAGGCGACGGGGAAGGACCACCCGTGGCTCGTGACCAGGCCGCGGAGCGCGCCGCGGTCGCTGCGCACCGCCACCGCGGCGAGCGCGACCTCCGGGACTGCCCGCCCGGCGCGTGCGAGCGCATCGACCTCGCCGGTGCAGCGGCCCTCGCCGGTGGCGAAGAACACCAGCGCCGCCGGGCGTGTGCGCGTCAGGTCGCACGAGTTCAGGATCCCGCTGCCGCGCACCGAGCAGGCCGCGTGCGCGCCGGCCGCCCCCTGCCCCGCGTGCTGGGCGACGTTGACGTCGCCCTCCCGCGCTCCGAGCGCGAGCGGAGCGGCGAACCGCGGTGCCACCCTGCCGACCGGCGGGCCCGTCGACGAGACGCCATGGGTGCGCAGCGTGTTGACGCCGACGACGACCAGCAGCGCCACGCCGGCCAGCAGCAGGATCACGCCCGGCAGCCGCGCGCGCGTGGTCGCGCCCGGGAGCTTCTGGCGCGGGCCGGAGCCGCTCGCGGGCGGCTCTTCGGCAGTCGGGCCCGCCGCGGATGGCTGCGACCCCTCCCCGTCCGCCGGGTCGTCGCCGAAGCCGAGCGGCCCGCCCGCCCCGCCGCTCACGCCGCGGGCGCGCGCTCGACCTGCGCGGCGCCCCGGCGGCGCGCGCGCACCGGGCGCGGGACGAGGGCGCCGCGCTCGGCGAGCACGAGCACGGCGGGGAGCACGATCAGCACGCCGAGCAGCGCTACGGCGAGGTCGATCACGGTGACGAAGCCGAAGTCGCGGAGCATCCTGATGTCAGACACGATCAGGACCGCGAAGCCCGCGATCGCGGTGACGCCCGAGGTGAGCACCGCCGCGCCCGTCGAGCGGTAGGTTCGCTGCAGCGCCTCGGCGACCTCGTGACCGGCCTCGCGCTCGGCGCGGAAGCGCTCGCTGAGCAACACGCTGAACTCGGTCGCGATCGCGATCACGAGCGCTCCGAGCACGATCGAGAGCGGGTTCAGCGGGATCCGCGTCAGGAACAGCACCAGCGCCGACCACCCCGTCGCCAGCACGATCGGGACGAGCGGCACGAGCGCGCGCCGCAGGTTGCGCAGCGCGAGCAGCAACACGAGGCCGACGGCGAACAGGCCCGCGATCAGCGTCTCGATGCGCCGCAGCGGCGAGGCGAGGCGATCGTTGGCTTCGGCGGCGAGCACCGGGAGCCCGGCGAGCCTGGCGGTGACGCCCGGCGGCGGGTCGAGCCCGGCGCGCATCGTGCGCAGCACCTGGAACTGGCGTTCGAGCGGCATCAGGCGCAGGCCGAAGGCGAGCGTCGCGGTCCGCCGGTCCGGTGTGATGACGCTCTGGGAGAAGTACGCCGGCACGGCGTCGAGCAGGTCGTCCACGCGCGCCCGCGAGGCCAGCGAGGCCTTCGTCGTGAAGAGGTCCGGCAGCGAGAATGCCGGGCAGACATCCGAGCGCCCGCAGCCGCGCTGCGCGCTGAACTTCAGCTTGCGCAGGATCTTCGCCTGGTATCGGGTCATCCACGCCACGACCGCCGGGTCGGTGACGCGGCGCCCCTGCACGACCACGTCGACCTCGCCGCCGACCCCGCTGAGGTCCTGCAGGCGCCGCAGGTCGTGCAGCGCGCTGAGGTTCTGCGGCACGAGCTTCTGGACGTCGGATTCGACACGGGTCTGGGTGTCGAGCGCCCACCCGGCGACCGCGATGACCGAGGCGATCGCGAGCACGCGGCCGGGGCGCCCGATCGCAGCGCGCAGCGCGCCGGCGCCCGCGCGGTGCAGGCCGCGGCTCACCGCCGCCCACGCCACCGATCCGGTGACGATCTCACCGGCGCCGTTCCAGGCCGCCTCGACGGCGGCGCGCGCGTGTGTGAGCGTGCCCGCCCCCTCCCCCGCAGCGGTTGCACCTGCGGCGCGGCGCGCCGCCAGCGCCTGCACCGCGACGCCGAGCGTCAGTGCGCAGACGACGGCCAGCGCGATGCCCACCACGAGCAGGATCCCGAAGCCGCGGACCATCGGGACGGGCGAGAGCGCGAGCACCAGGAAGCCCGCCGCGGTCGCCGCCGCAGCGATCGCGATCGTCGGCGCGCCGCGCGCCGCGACGCGCTCGATGCTGGGCTCCAGCGGCCCGGGCTCCTCCTGGATGCGCGACTGGATCTGGACGGCGTAGTCGACGGCGAGCCCGATCAGGATCGGGATCACGGCGATCGAGGCCATCGTCAGGCCGACGCCGCTGATCGCCATCACGCCGAACGTCAGGCCGGCGGCGGCGAGCGCGACGAGCAGCGGGATCAGCCGCAGCCGCGCGCGGAAGACGAGCAGCAGGGTCAGCGCCATCACGATCACGGCGGCCAGCAGCAGGATCAGGATCGAGTGCGAGATCGCGCTCGAGAGTTCCTGCACGACGACCGGAGCGCCGGTGACCGCGTAGCTGCCCGCCGAGAGGCGCCAGTTCGGCATCCGGGTGGCTGCGCGGATGTTCGCGATCGCCGCACGTCGCGCGCGCTCGCCGATGCCGGCCTTCAGCCGCACCTGGATCAGCGCGCCCTGGGCTCCGGGGAAGATCGAGGCGAAGCGCGCCTTCGGCGTCCCCGCGGGGCGACGGTCGTCGAACACCAGGCGCGAGATGAACTGCGGGTCGTCGAGGCTCGGCGCCGAGGTCAGCCCGTAGCGCAGCGCGAGCTGCAGCAGCGTGGCCGTGAACTTCGCCTGGACGAGCTTGGCGGCCTGCTGGGCGTACTGCGTCGCCTGCGCCTTGCCGAGCCCGCGCGCCAGCGCGAGCCTGTAGGCCGCGTCACCCGCCTTGCGCGAGTCGCTCGCCTCCTTCGTGGTGGCGGCCGCGAGCTGATCGGAGATCTGCCCGACCGCCTCGTTCAGGAAGGTGCCGGGCCCGAAGACGACCTTCGCGGGCTTTGTCGCTGCGAGCCGCGCGCACGGCCCGCTCGCGCCGCCGGCGGGCTGCTGCCCCGCCGGGACGTTGCCCGCCAGGCAGCCCTCGAGACCGAGGACCTGATCCAGGTCGGACGTCAGCACGACGCGCGAGACCGGCTCGCCCACCAGGATGTAGATCGCGTCGTCGCCGAAGCGCCTGTGCAGCGTGTCCGTCGCGGCGAACCCGGCGGTCGAGCGCCCGACGAGCGTGCTCGTGTCGGCGTTGGGCTCCAGGCGCAGCGCGAGGACCGCGCCGGCGGCGGCGAGGACGAGCACGGTCGCGGCGACCAGGACCGGCCGGCGCGCCCCCAGAGCCATGAGCCGCCCGAGCAGCCGCGAGAGCATCGGTGGAACCGTACCGCCGCCCGAGAGCGTCAGGCGCCGATCACGGCGCCACGCCGAACTTCAGCGGCGGCGGGGTCGCGTCGGCTGCGATCTGCGGGTACTGCGTCGTCTTGCCCGAGGCGCTGAAGTCGCTCTGCTGCTTGCACGGCGGCGCCGGGACGTTGGACGGGTCGCCGCTGAGCGCGTAGAGGTTGATGTTGTTCGTCAGCGTCTGGCCGATCGCGTCGGCGGTGTTCGGCGCCAGCGACGGCGTGATCCCGATCGTGCACTGGTTCGTCTTGAACTGGATCATCCCGCCGGGCAGCGCGTCGAACGCGCGTGGGAAGACGTACGGGTTGGGACGGTTGGACTTCACCCGCTGCGGATAGCTCGTCAGCGCCTCGGGGCTGAGCGGGTTCGTCGTGCGCAGGTAGCGGACCTGGCGGCCGTTGGAGGCGGCGACCGCGTTCGTCGCGGCGGCGGTGTTCGCCATGAAGGCGGTCAGCTCGCTCGGGTAGGCGCCGACGAACTGCAGCAGCGGGGTGATCTGTGCGAGCGACGGGTCGAGCGCCGAGAAGAACGGCGTCGCGCTCTTGAGGAACGCGTCGGTCGCCGGCAGGCCCTTGACCCCCGCGCTCTGCGCGGGGCCGAGGTTCGTGAACAGGGCGTTGAGGTCCGGCGCGAGCTGCGCCAGCGCCTGCGCGGTCGGCGTGAGCTGCTGGGCGACCGGCTTGAGCTCGTTGACCAGCGGGTTCGTCGTATCCGCGAACTGCACGAGGCGGTCGAGCGTCAGCGACGACTCCTTCTCGAACGTCGGCAGCGCGACGAAGGTCGCCGCCAGCTGCGTGTTCAGCCTCCCGGTCGTCGCGAAGACCGTGTTGGCGTTCTGGATCAGGCTGCGCAGCTGCCCGTCGCGCGCGCTCAGCGCGCTGAAGACGATGCCGGTGTTGCGCACCAGCCGCGTCAGCGCCGGCGGGTCGCGGTTGAGCAGCTTCGTCAGCGCGGTCGCCTGCTCCTCGAGCGGGTCGAGCAGCGCGATCGAGTCGTTGATGTCGCGCCCGCGCCCGGTCACCGCGAGCGCCTGCTCGATCTGCCAGACGCCGAACGCCGCCCGCGTCTTGGCGTCGAACGCGCGCGTGATCTCGTCGAGCTGCACCGTCGGTGCGACGACGCCGGGCGCCATGTGCCCGCCGTCGGGCACCGCCGGCGAGTTCGGCCGGCCGGGCGTCAGCTCGACGTAGGTCTCGCCCAGCAGCGTCTTGGCGCGCAGCATCACGCGCGAGTCGCGCTTGATCGGCGCGTACTGCGACTTGAGCTCGATCGTGACGTCGGAGTTGCCGGTGTGCGGGTTGGCGACGATCGACTTGACCTTGCCGACCGAAACGCCGGAGATCCGCACGTCGGCCTCCTGCGCGAGCTGCCCGGCCTGCTTGAACGAGATGATGACGCGGTAGCCCTTGGCGTTGAGCGGCGTCGACCCGCCGAACGCGACCCACAGGAACAGGAGCAGGCCGAAGCACGAGAGGGCGAACAGCACCATCGTGAGGATGCGGCCGACGCTGGGGGCCTGTTTCTGCATCTAGGCCACCTACCCCCCTGCCGCCTTCGCCGGGGCGCCGGCCGGCGCGCTGCTCGAGCTGACCGGCGCAGTCGCGGGAACGCCTGTGCCGGTCGTGGTCGTCGCGGGCGGTGTCGCGCCGAGGCCCGACGCCCGGACCTTGGCGATCTCGGCGCCGTGGGCGCGCACGCGGGCGACGGCCGCCTTGGCGGCGGCCGCTCCGGCGCCGGTCCCGCAGACCTCGGCGGTGGTCGGGGCGTTCAGCAGCGCCGCGAGCGTGCCGAGCACAGGGTTGACCTTGCCGATCGCCTCCAGCGTCGCGAGCGAGGAGCAGTTGCCGTAGACCAGGCCGCGGCGCGTCGGGCCGTGGGCGTCCTGCGAACCGAAGATCGAGGCGCCCTCGTGGTTCAGCCAGCCGAGCCAGTAGAGGTAGCCCTTGCCCTTGGTGGGGCCGCTCGTCGGCTCGTAGGCCAGTTCGTTGAAGAGCGTGTTGAGTACGCCGAGCGACTGGTCCAGGCCCGGGAGCGCCGTCGCCAGGTTCGCTGCGGCGGGGCGCAGCGCCGAGACCGTGGGCGCGGCAGCCTGCGTGAACGGGCTGAGCTGGTTCTCGATGACCGGCGTGGTCTCCTTGGCGAAGCTCTGGAAGCCCTTCTGCGCTGCGGCCAGCCCGTTGGCCGCCGGCAGCAGCTTGCCGAGCGTCGGCCCGAGCTGAGCGGACAGCGTCGCGGACTTCGACAGCGCGGAGTCCGTCGCGCTGAGGGCACCGGGGAGCAGGCTGATCGTCTGGCTGAGGCTCGCCTGCTGGTTGGCGAAGCTCTGGAACACCCGGTTGGAGGAGTCGACGAACTGCGCGAGCTGCGTGTCGCGCGAGCCGAGCTCCTGGGAGAGCAGCCGGAAGTTGTGGATCGAGCGCCGGATCTCACGGCTGCGCGTGCGCAGCGCGACGCCGATGCGCGTCAGGTAGCGCGCCGTCGGGTCGAAGCGCTTGAGCGTCGCCGAGAGGTTGGCGGAGTTACCTGCGAGGCCCTGGCCGGCACCGGCGACGAGCAGCCGCAGGTACGCGCGCGTGTCCGTGTCGAGCCCGGCGAGGATCTCGTCCGGGTTGATGTCCGGGCTGGTCTGCGAGACGGGCAGCGTGCCGCCCGCGGGGATCTTCCCCGCTGACCGGTGACCCGGATCCAGCTCGATCACCATGTCCTGCAGGCCCGTCTTGGGGCGCAGCAGCGCGGTCGCGTCGCGGTAGATCGGCGCGTACTGCTTCTTGAGCTTCATCTGGACGATCGCGCGGCCGTCCTTCAGCGTGACCTTGCCGATCTCGCCGACCTGGACGCCCGCGACGAGCACCGTCTGGCCCTGGCCAGGGGTGACCGCCTGCGCCGTCTGGAACTCGGCGTTGTAGTCGACGAAGCTGCTGCCGACGAGCGGCACCCACGAGGGCAGGTAGAAGCGCTGGTGGGAGAGGATGAAGCCGCCCACGAGGATCGCGATCGCCGCGATGGCGAGGATCGCGATGAAGTCCCGGAGGTGCTTGCGGATTGCGAGTGCCATCGGTGGGTGCTAGCCGGCGTCCGACGGGCCGGCCGGGAAGGCGTTGTAGTCAGGGATCTTCTGCGTGTAGCAGGCGGTGTCCGGCTTGTAGACGGGCTTCGTGCCGCCGTTCCATGCCGGTCGCGTGCCGAGGGGCTTGCCGACCGAGTTGCCGAACAGCGTGCCGCCGGCGCCGAGATTGCCGCCCGTGAGCTTCACGCCGTACTGGCCGCCGCCGGTCTGGAAGCGCACGTACTGGCCGTTGCCGTCGAAGTTCTGCCCCTCACCCGCGAGCCCGACCATCGAGTACCAGAACTCCTTGTAGTTCTCCTGATCCGTGGAGAACGGGCCGTCCTCGAGCTTCACGTCGCCGGCGGGCAGGATCACGTTCGAGACGCACCTGGAGAGCAGGTCGCCCTGCTTGAGGACGGGAATGCTCTCGCTGCTGGCCTTCGCCAGGCTTGCGGTCGCCGGCTGCAGGTTGGCCACGAGGCCGCCGAGCTCGCTCTGGGAGACGAGCTTGCGCGTCGGCGCGATCCATGGCGTGACCGCGTCGATCGTCGGCTGGGTCTGCTCGACGCCCGGGACGAGTGCGAGCGAGAACGCGCGCACGTTCGGCAGCGCGGCGTTGAGCTGTCCGAGCGAGGTGTAGGCGGCCTGGACCGTCGGACCCAGCAGCGCGACCGACTGCTGCAGGTTGCTCTGCTGGCTCGGCGAGCGCGCCGAGCGTGGTGTTGAAGTTGGTGACCAGGTCGCTGAGCTGCTGCTCGCTGCCGGCCAGCTTGTGGCCGGTCGCCGCGAGGCCCTGGACGAGGCCGGTGAGGTCGGACGGGACGACGCCCTGCAGCGCCTGCTGGGTGATCGAGCTGTCGCGCAGCGCGCTCTTGCCGAACGGGATCGCGCTGTTCAGGGCCTGCGCGGCCGACTTGCCCTGGACGTATGTCGTCTGGTCGGCGTCCTCGGCGGGCGTCGGCTTGGCGGTCAGCGCGGTGCCGAGGCTCGCGAGCGTGACCTGAAGCTGCGCGCGCGTGTCCTGCTGGAGCGCCGTGAGCACCTGATCGAGCTGCACCGGCGTCGCCGTGTGGTCGACCGGGATCGTGTCGCCGCTGGAGATCGTCGGGGCCGAGGGCGTTCCCGGGTGCAGGTCGACGAAGAAGTTGCCCTCCAGGAAGATGCGCGGGCGGATCTTCAGCTCGGCGTCCTTGTGGATCGGCAGGCCCTGGTCCTGGATCTCCATCGTGATGACGGCGTTGTTCGTGCCGTCCTGGCCCTCGACCTTGGTCACCTTGCCGACGTTGACCCCGGCGATGCGCACCGGCGAGTTCAGCCGGATCGAGTTCGCCGACGTGAACACCGCCTTGAACTCGAACGGGCGCGAGAACGGGTTGCTCTTCGTGAAGCCGAAGTAGGAGATCACCAGCACGCCGATCAGGACGAAGATGCCGACACGCAGCGGGTTGGCGCCGGTGCGGTCCTTGCGCAGGGTGCGTGGGCGATCGTCGTTCTTCTTGCGGCGCAGGCTCGCCATCAGGGGCCCGTGTTCTCGTGGAGGGTGGTCGGCGCCTGGCCGGGGACGTTCCCGATGACGACCTTGTTCGGGATGAACTTCTCGTTCGCCGCCTCGCAGGTCTTCGGCTGGCCCGGGGCAGCGGTGAACGGGTACGGGTTGGAGTGCAGGAAGTTGTTGCCGGCGCCCGGGGCCGTTCGCCGGCGCCGAGGACGGTGAGCCCTCGTTGTTGGGCCCGCTCGGGGCCGCGATGATCGAGAAGCGCTGCAGTGTGCCGTTGCGAGCCGCCCTCGCTGAGCAGGCTCGACGCGTTGCGCAGCGCCGTGCCGAGGTAGTTGCAGACCGTCTGGGCGGGCGTGATGAACGCGATCGTCGGCTCGAGGATCCCGGCCGCGGTTGCGAGGTCGTTGACGCCGAGCTTCACGAGCGGGTCGGTGCTGAACGTCTGGACGGCCTGCAGGGTCGTGGACACCCGCGCGTTGAACGCCGGCGAGCTGCCGCAGCACCGGGGTGCCGTTGCGCACGGTGTCGGCGAGATCCGGTGCCGCGTTCGCGAGCGCGTCGACGCCCGGCTGCAGCTGGTGGAAGAGGTCGGCGCTGTTGTTCAGGAACGGCGTGATCTGCGGAAGGTCGCGGATCGCCGTCGTCAGCGCCGGGACGCCGCCGACGATCGACTGCTGGATCGGCCCGGTGACGCCCGCCAGCGCGCTGAAGGTCGAGTCGAGGTTGCGGTACAGCGCGGCCTGCGTCTCGGCCGCGGGCGCGACGACCGTGGCGGCCCGCGCGAGGCCGCGCAGGAAGCCACGCAGGTCGGTGCGCGAGCTGGACAGGTTGCGCATCACGGGCCCGAGCTGCGTCAGCAGCGGATCGAGGTCCTTGATCGCGAAGTTCAGGTCGGCGCCGCGACCGGCGAAGCCGTTGCCGAAGGCGAGCAGGTTCGCCTGGATCGCCCTGCGCGTCGGGTCGCTGAACATGTTGAACACCTGATCGAGCTCGACCGGCTCCGGCTTGGCCTGCGCGAGCGGCAGCGTTCCGCCGTCGGGCACCGTCTTCGAGCTCGTCCCGCGCGTCAGCTGCACGTACTTCAGACCCAGCGCCGAGCGGGGGCGGATGATCACGAGCGTGTCGACCGGCAGCGGCTTGGCAACCGTCTGCAGATTGAGGTCGATCAGCGCGGTCACGGCGCCGTTCGGGTGCTGCTCCGGCGTGATCCCGGACACCAGGCCGATGCGCGTGCCGCCGATGCGCACGTCGTTGCCCTTCACGAGGCCGGCGGAGTTCGGGACGTCGACGCGCACGTGGTAGGTCGGCACGAACGGGAGGCCCGAGTTGGCGTTGTACGCGAGGTACACCGCGACGATGACGACGAGGATCGTCGCCGCGCCGATGAGCACGGGGTTCGCTGCGATCGAGGCTGCTCCGGTGCGCCGTCTCATTCGCCCAGGAGATAGTCGAGGAGGGATTGGACGGAGCGCGCGTCGGGCGCCTTCTTCGGCGTCGCGGGCGACGAGGTCTGCGGCGCGGCGCCGGCGCCGCGCTTCACGCCCGTGTCACCCGGCAGGATCGTCGCGGGCAGCTTGATCGCGGACGGCGTGGCCGTCGCGGTCGAACCGGCGGAGGCCGACGAGGTCTTCGAGGAGACCGCCTGCGTGGACGCCGCGCTGCCGGCCGCCGGCGCGCTCGGCGAGGTGGTCGACGACCCGAGGTCCTTGTTGAAGTTCGCGGTGCAGCCGAGCTGGTTGACCGTGACATAGGTCTGGCAGGTCGTCAGCACCAGGCGGGCGCGCAGGTAGTGCCCGTAGGTGTCGTAGCCGTTGATGCCGCCGGCGCCGTAGAAGACGAAGTCCATCAGGCGGTTGATGCCGCCCTGCGTCTTCAGCGAGGTCAGGAACGCGCTGAGGTTCTGCGTCAGCGGCACCGCTGTCTTGGACAGCGTGCCGAGGCTCTGGACCAGTGGCAGCGACGCCTGCAGCGCCGGGCCGCCGATGTCGGCGGTGTCGCCCAGGCTCTTCAGCGCCGTCGTGCCGGCACTCGTGAAGGCGGGCGTGCCGGTCACGAACGTGTTCAGCGAGTCGGCCGAGCGCGCGAGGTCTGCGACGACGGGCGTGAACTGCTCGGAGAAGTTGCCGAGCGCGTTCATCGTCGGCGTCAGCTCGCGCAGGAACGGCGGGAACAGCTTGATGTTCGCCTGCAGCGCCGCGCTCTTCTCGGCCGTCGCGGTCGCCGTCTTGGCGGAGGCGTTGATGAAGCCCTGGATCTGCCTGCGGTCACGCGCGAGCGGCGCGAGGACCGTGTCGCCGTTGTCGGCCAGCGCGGCGAGCGTGCGGTTCTGCTGGGCGAGGATCGCCAGCACCTGGTCGAAGGCCTTGAACGCGGGGTTGGACTGCTTCAGCGCGGCGTTCAGCGCGGCGCCGTTGCCCGCCAGGCCCGTGCCGAGCTCGTTGATGATGATCGTGAACCGCTCACGCAGCGGCAGCCGCATGATGTTGTTGATCAGGTCGATGTCGATCGCCTTGGCGGTGTTCGTCGACGGCAGCAGGTGCTGCCCGGTGCCGGGTCCGCGCTTGATCTTCGGCAGCAGCGGGGGCGGCGGCGTACCCGGCGCGCGCGGCTGGGTCGGCTGGCACTCGATGAACTTCTCGCCGATCAGCGACTGCGGGCGCACCATGCAGAAGGCGTCGGTGCGGAAGTCGTGGTAGTTCGAGTCGGCGATGTCCAGGACGACGGCGGCCTGGTTGTCCGGCGTCAGCGACGAGCGAGTCGATCTTGCCGACCTTGACGCCGGCGATCTTCACGTCCTCGCCCGGGATCACGAACGAGGCGTTCTTGAAGATCGCACGCACGCGGTAGGAGCCGTCGTTGCCCGAGCCCGTCGCGAAGACGACGAGCACGGCGCCCACGACCAGCGCGGCGAGGATGACGGCGACGCGCTTCACGCGATCACGGTCCGGGCGGCACGATCGAGGATTGACAGTCGAGCTTGCCGCCGGTGTCCTGCCACGGCGCGCTGCCGTCGGCGGGACGCTGGATCGCCGCGCCCGGGCAGCGCTGGACGATCGACGGGCCGTTCTCCAGGCCCGGGGTGCGGAGCGCCGGCGGGCACCGGGACGAGCGTGTCGTTCGACGCGTCGTACTTGAAGGCGTTGAAGACCGGCGCGACGCGCGCGAAGTGCCCGTTGGCGTCGTAGTTCGAGGCGCCCTGCCCGAAGTCGCGCAGCCAGCCGACGAGGTCCGGCGTGTACGGGCGGATGAAGTTGAAGACCGGGCGTCGACTTGTTCAGCGCGGTGACGGCGTTCGGGAACGACGTCGAGGCGACGTTCGCCAGGCCGCGGCGCGGTCGTCAGGAGGTCTGTGAGGTCGTTGCTGGCGCCCGGGCTGGCGCGCCAGCTTGGCGAGCTGGCTGATCGTCGGCTGCGCCTCGATCAGCAGCGGACGCAGCGTCGCCAGGAACGGTGCGAGGTTCTTCGAGGCGGGCTTGGAGGCCGCGACGAGCTTGTCGACGTCGTCGAGCGCCAGGCGCAGGTCGACGAACGTCGTGCTGCGCGCGGCGCAGCGTCTGCGGCAGCAGCGAGAGCGCCTGCGAGAGCGAGGCGTTCTCCGAGGCGATCGCGCCGAACGTCGTGTCCGCGTTGGAGACGAGGTCGGTGAGCGTCGGCGCCTTGCGTGCGAGCGTCGTGACGACCTGCGAGGTGTCCTGCACGAGCGTGTTGAGCGCGACCTGGTCGGCGTTGAGCTTCTCGAGCACGTTGCGGGTCGAGGACAGCGCGGGCGGGAAGTAGCGCCCGGCGGCATTGGCCTGCAGGCCCTTGCCCGCGTACCAGGTCGCGAAGCCCTGGATCGTGTCCGCAAGGCCCTTGCGGGTCGGCGCGTCGAGCGTGTTGAAGAGCTGGTCGAGGTCGACGATCGTCGTCGTCTTGTCGGCGTCGAGCACCGCGCCGTCGGCGAGCTTCGGCGCGTTGTCCGGGCCGGGGCTGAGCGCGATGTAGCGGTTGGCCACGCCCGACAGCGAGGTCGCGCGGATCACCGCAGTCGTGCCCTCGTGCAGCGGCGCGTACGGCTTGTCGACCTCGATCGTGATCTCGGCCTGGTTGTTGGCGGTCAGCTGGATGTCCTTGACCGAGCCCACGCGCCGGCCGCCGACCTGGACGTCGTTGTCGTTGACGAGCTGCCCGGCCGTCTGGAAGATGAGCTTGTACCGGTGGGCGCCGTTGCCGCCGAGCAGCAGGATCGCCACGAGGACGGCGGTCACGACGATCGCCCCGAGCGTCATCGCCCGGGCCGTGGTCATGCGTCCCCCTCGTGGGTGAAGCGGCGTGGTGTCTTCGAAGGCGAAATGGTCGTCTGTCTGGTCGGTCGGCGGTGCTCGGGGGGATCTCGTGGTCCGGGGGGACCGCTCACTCCATCCCGAGCGGCCCCTGCGCCGCGCCGGAGAGGAACTGACGGACGAATGCGTTGTCGGAGTTGAAGAGCTCCGCGGCCGGGCCTGACTCCACGATGCGACCGCGCCACAGCACTGCGATGTACTCCGCCACGCGACGGGCGCTCATGATGTCGTGCGTGATGACCGTGTAGGCCCCGCCGTTCTCCTCGTGGATCTCCTGGATGAGCTCGCACAGGAGGGCCGTGCGCACTGGGTCGAGCCCGGAATCCGGCTCGTCGAAGAGGACGATGTCCGGGTCGAGCACGAGCGCGCGGGCGAACCCTGCACGCTTGCGCATGCCGCCGGAGAGCTCGTTGGGCATCTTGTCGCCGGCTTCGCCGAGGCCGACCTCCTGGAGGCGCCGGCCGACGATCTCGAGGATCTCGTCCTCGCCCTTGTCGGTGTGCTGGCGCAGCGGGAAGGCGACGTTGTCGAGCAGGTTCATCGAGCCGAAGAGCGCGCCGTCCTGGAACAGGACGCCGAACTTCTTGCGCATCGCGAAGAGCTCCTCGTCGCGCATGTTCGGGACCGACTCGCCGTGCACGACGACGTCGCCGTCGTCGGGGTAGAGCAGGCCGACCATGTGCTTGATGCAGACCGACTTGCCGGTGCCGGACGGCCCGAGGATCATCGAGATCTTGCCCTCGGGCAGGCCCATGTTGAGCCCGCGCAGGATCTTGTTGCGCCCGAACGCCTTGTGGACCTCGATGAACTCGACGGCGTCCGGCACGCCGGTCGGGCGGTTGAGGCCCGTGTGCCAGCGGTACTCGTCGTCCTGGCCGCGCTCGGCCTCGTGCACCACCGAGACGCGAGCCGCATCGGCGTCGGCGTTGGGGTGCTCGGCCTGGAACTTCCTGACTGCGGGCGGCAGGTCCGGCTCGGGGTAGGACTCCCCCTCGGGCTGCTCCGCGGTCGGGAGATCCTCGGCCGGCGTGCCGCCCGCGTCGCTCCGGGTGTCGTCCTCGCCCATCCTCACCCTCCGATCGGAGCGCGCGGGTTGGCGCCCCAGAAGACCTGCGTGCCGAGCATCCCGATGAGGTGCACGAGCACGATGTTCAGCACCATCGACTTCGCGGTGGCGGTTCCCACGCCGACGGGCCCGCCGCTCGCCGTGTAGCCGTAATAACAGCCGACGAGGACGATGACGGTCGCCATGACCATGGCTTTGGTCAGGCTGAATAAGAGATCCGGTGGATTCTGGAACTGCCAGAAGATCAGCGAGTAGCCGCCCTGGGAGACCTCGCCGATCTGGACCACCACCGCCAGGTAGCTCGCGAAGAAGCCGGCGCCGATCGCCGCGATGTACATGAACGGGAGCACGATCCAGGCCGCGAGCAGGCGCGTGGCGCAGAGGAACGTCATCGAGTCGATGCCCATGACCTCGAGCGCGTCGATCTCGTCGGAGATCCGCATCGAGCCGAGCTCGGCGACGATGCCGGTGCCGACCTTGGCGGCCATCATGTAGCCGAACGCGTACGGGACGAGCTCGCGCAGGTCGCACCAGGCGGCGAACACGCCCGCGTAGGCCGGCGCGCCGACCGAGCGGTTGAAGTACGCGCCCTCGATGCCGCATTGCAGGCCGATGATGAAGACGAGGCCCCAGATGACGATCGTCGAGGAGACGATCAGCACGCCGGCCTGGCGCAGCGCCTCGCCGAAGTAGCGGAAGACCTTGAGGCCGAAGACCTCGCCGAGGATGCGCCCGCAGAACTTCGCGATCTCCCCGAACGAGACGATCCAGTCGCGCGGGACGCTGAGCCAGCTGCTGCCCATGATGACCGCCGTCCGCCTCAGCGGATGACGTTGATCTCCGGGTGTGTCGCCAGCAGCGTCTGGGTGAACACGTAGTTGAAGGCGAAGACCCCGAGGAACGCGATCACGACCGCCTGGTTGACCGCGCGGCCGACGCCCGCGGCGCCACCCGAGGCGGTCATGCCCTTGTAACAGCAGACGATCGCGATGATCGCGCCGAACATGAGGCACTTGAGGACCGACCCCCAGAGGTCGGTCACCGAGGCGTTCGTGAAGAAGGTCGCCCAGAACGGCCCGAGCGGGGCGTGGTTCACGAGCGTGGTCATGATGCCGCCGAAGATGCCGAACAGCAGCGCGTAGACGTCGAACAGGCCCGTCACGAGCATCAGCGCCAGGAAGCGCGGCACGACGAGGTTCTTGATCGGGTCGACGCCGAGCACCTGGAGCGCGTCGAGCTCCTCGCGGATCTTGCGCGCGCCGAGATCGGCGGTGATCGCGGTGCCGGCGACGCCGGCAAGCACGATCGCGGTGACGAACGGCGCGAACTCCCGGATCGAGGCCAGGACGAAGAAGCCGCCGAGGCGGTCGAGAGCCCCGAACAGGACGAGGAAGTTCGCCGCCTGCAGGCCCGGCGCGGCGTAGCCGAAGGCGACCGTCGAGATCAGCAGCGGGAACCAGCAGAGGCGCAGCGCGAACAGGAACTGGGAGATGAACTCGCCGCCGTAGGGGTACGGGGGGCGGATCGCCGAGACGATCGTCTTCCCCGTGAGGATCATCATGTCCCCGATCTCTTCGAACAGCTCCCTCGCAGGGCTGATCGCCCTGTCGGCGGTGCTTCGAACCATGCTCCCCTCCTCTCCCTGTGACGCACACGACCGCTCTCCCGCAGCCCTGGCCTGCGGGACTCTACGGGAGCACACGGATCCGTCGCAAACACCAACCCTGATCGCGCACCCATCCGGCGCATTCGGCGTGGTCTGCGCCGAGTCCTGTGGTAGCGTCGCGCGGCGTGAGGAGGCCCGGGTTGCTGTCAGTTCCAGGGATCGCGGTCGTGGCAGCGCTGGCCGCCACCGCGGGTCTCGCCGCGGGCTGCGGCGGCGGTGCCCGCCAGGACGCCGGTGAGTCCAGCGCGTCGTACCGCGTGCGCGTCGTCGACGCGATCTTCCCGCGCAACCAGGGCCTGGCCGACACGGTTCCGCTGTCGATAACGGTCCGCAACACGGGCACCACGACGATCCCGAACGTCGCGATGACGGTCGACGGCTTCAACTACCTCTCGACGCAGCCCGGCAACGCCGATCCGCAGCGGCCGGTGTGGATCGTCAACCTCGGCCCGAAGAACGGCGTCACCGCGTACGTCAACACCTGGGCGCTCGGCCCGCTGGCGGCCGGCCGCACGCGCACGTTCCGCTGGCTCGTCACCGCCGCCCGCGCCGGCACGCACACGCTGCACTACCGCGTCGCCGCGGGACTGAACGGCAAGGCCCGCGCTGTGACCGCCGGCGACCAGCCGCCCGAGGGCGACCTCACCGCGCGCGTCACCCAGCGACCGCGAATCAGCAAGGTGAATCCGAAGACCGGCCAGGTGGTGAGCGTCGGGCAGTAGGCAGGTTCGCGGTCGGCGTCGCGGTCGCCTGGTCGGATATTCGTCGAGGTGCTGCGCGTCGTCCGCGGTGGCCGATGGTTCGAACGACCGAGCCCGCCACCCAGACCAGGGCGGCTGCCGCGGTGAGGCGCCGTGCGTGGATGCCGGGCGCCGCACGCAGGCCATGTCCGTGTACTTCTGTACCGGACATGCCGGCGGGTGGCGATCCGGCGCCGGGCACGGTCCCTCACCGCGGCAGCCGAGGGGCGATGATGCGGTATGCCTTGAGCCCCAGCCCCAGCCGCTCGCGGTCCTCGGACTGCGTCGGGTCCAGGCCCGTGAGCTCGCGGACGCGGTCGAGGCGGTAGGCGACCGTGTGGCGATGGGCGTAGATCGTCGCGGCCGTCGCGTTCATGTTGCAGTTCTGCTCGAAGTAGGCCTCGAGCGTCCCGACGAGATCGGTGTGGTACTGGTCGTCGTAGCGCACCAGCGGGGCGACGGTGTCGTCGTAGAAGGAGCGCACCTCCTCGGGATGGGAGGCGAGGACGCGGAACAGCAGGCGGTAGGTGCCGCTGCCGATCTCGGCCAGCGCTCCCTTGGCGCTGCTGCCGTCACCGCGGCGCAGGACGTCGAGCACGAGCTCGGCCTCCTGGATCGCGCGGCCGAGCTCCGCGGGGTCGACGTAGAAGCTCGAGAGGCCGACGGTGCCGTGGCGGCCGAGGCGCTCGGCGAGCGCGCGCGCCCGCGTGAGTGTCTGCTCGGGCGCGTCGTCGGCGCCGACCGCGGGCAGCAGTGCATACACGCGCGAGGCGTCGCCGCCGCCCATGTGCTGCGCCAGCGCGCCCGGATGGTCCCCGGCGATCGTCGCGACGACGTGGCGCGGGCGCTCGGTGCTCAGCTCGGCGCAGAGCACGACGACGCCGCGTGAGAGGTCGCAGCCCAGGCGCCCCGCGCGGCGCACGACATCGCGCGGATCCAGGTCCGGTCGCGAGCGCAGGTCCTCCAGGAACGACCCGCGCAGGTTCTCCTCGACCTCCTCGCGCGCCTCTTCGACGGCGACCTCGGTCAGGCAGGTCATCGCCGCGATGTGCAGGAACTCGGCCGCGTCGGGGTCGAGCTCGGCCGCGCCGCGCACGAGCATCACGGACCCCACCAGCTCGTCGCCGCTGACGATCGGCGCTTCGGCCGCGACCTCCGCCGGCACGGGTGCCGGCCGGTCGCGCACGCGGTCGCCGACGTAGCGGCGCAGCAGCGCGAGAGTGCGCTCGTCGACCGACTCGGGCGCCGGCCCCGCGGCGGCCGCGCCCAGGCGCGGCACCACGATCACCACGGGGGCCCCGGCCGCGTCGGCGGCCAGTGCCGCCACGCGCTCGAGGCCCTCGCCGCCGAGGACGGCGTCGACCATGCGCAGGTGCACCTCGCGCAGTCGCGCGATGAGCCCCCGCCCTGGTCCCGCTCCCGGCGTTCGCGGGGCGGCGGACCCGCGCTTGGATTCCGCCGCCCCGCTCACGCGAGTCCCGCCTACGCGGCGGTCGCCGCCGCGTCCGGGTGGGCCTGCAGCACTTCTTCGCCGGACTCACCGGTCCGCACGCGCCAGGCCTCCTCCACCGGGAGGATGAACACCTTGCCGTCACCGACGGCTCCGGTGCGGCCGTGCTTGAGGATCGTGTCCACGATCGTCTGCACGTCCCGGTCGGCCACGACGCACTCCAGCTTCACCTTCGGCCGGAGGTAGTTCGTGAGCACCGCCCCGCGGTAGGTCTCGACGATCCCCTTCTGCCGGCCGGAGCCCTTCACCTCGCTGATGGTCAGCGAGGGGAAGCCCAGGTCCAGCAGATCCATGCGGATCGGCTCGAACGCCTCGTGGCGGATGTATGCCTCAACCTTCTTCATGCCGTGACCTCCGTCGTGCTAGCGGTCGCTACTGCCGGCGAACCGTACTGCGGTGCCGCGCCGTAGCCCACGAGCTCGGGGGCCGGGATGAACTGCTCGGGGTAGCCGTACATGCCGTGCTCGGAGATGTCGAGACCGGCATCCTCTTCCTCGGCCGTGACGCGCAGGCCGTAGGTCTTCTTGACGACCCAGAAGACCGCGAGGCTCGAGAGCAGCACGGAGAAGAACACCACGACGACGCCGAGTGCCTGCACGCCGAGCTGGTGGAAGGAGCCCGTGTACACGAGGCCGGGATCGCCGACCGCGTTGTACTTCGCCAGCGCCGGGAGCGTGAACAGCCCGCAGGCAAGCGTGCCCCAGATACCGCACAGCCCGTGCGCGGTGAGCGCACCGACCGGGTCGTCGAGCTTCTTGTCGATCGCGTAGACGCCGAACGGGATGATCACGCCCGCGAGGAAGCCGATCACGACGCCGGCCCACGGGGCGACGTAGCCCGAGCCGGCCGTGATCGCCACCAGCGCGCCGATCATGCCGTTGCCGGCCATGCCGATGTCGATCGTGCCCGTGATCAGGCGGTTGGTGCCGAGCGCGCCGAGCACGCCGGCCCCGGCTGCCAGCAGGGTCACGAGGCCGACCTCGGTGAAGCGCCCGTCGAGCGCCGCCAGGGTCGAGCCCGGGTTGAACCCGAACCAGCCGATCAGCAGGATGATCACGCTGAGGCCGAACAGCGGCATGTTGTGCCCCGGGATCGCCCGTGGCTTGCCGTCGGGCCCGTACTTCCCGCGCCGCGCCCCGAGCAGCAGCAGCACCGCCAGGCCGCCGGTCGCGCCGATCAGGTGGACCGCCGTCGAGCCGGCGAAGTCCTGCATGCCGAGGTTGGCCTGCAGCCAGCCGCCGCCGAAGACCCAGCCCGAGAAGATCGGGTAGATCAGCGCAGCGAACACGACTGCGTAGATGACGTAGACGCCGAACTTGATGCGCTCGAGCGTCGTCCCCCAGACGATCGCCAGCGAGACCGCGCAGAACGCGAACTGGAAGAGCCACTTGGACTCGATCGTCGCGTCAGACAGGCCCATGACCGGGAACGCCGTGAGCGGATTGCCGTAGTCGCGCAGGAAGAACCCGGTGTCGCCGATGACGTGGCCCGGCGCGCCGCCGAAGGCGAACGCGAACCCGACCGCCCAGTACAGCAGCGCGGCGATCGAGAAGTTGGTCAGGACCTTCGCGACGACGGTCCCGGCGTTCTTGCCCCGCGAGAAGCCGATCTCGAGGAACATGAACCCGGCCTGCATGAACAGCACCAGCACCGCTGCGATGAACACCCACAGCGAGTTGATGCCGACGGACTGGGGCAGGACCCCGGCGCCGGCGGCATCGTACGTGTCGGCCAACGCTGATGCTGGAAGCACCAGCGTGAGCCCCAGAGCGGCGCCGGCAGCGCGGACCGCGATCGAACGTCTCATGAATCCTCCTGGTTCGGAAGTGCGAGGCGGAGTCTGCGACGACGGGGCCGATCTCACATTGGACGGCTGTCGAAAGATCGCCCGGAGGCTTTCGCCCACCGGTCGGAACCGCGCAGACCGCGTGGCGAACCGCGGCTCCCCGATGTTGGACATCGGGATAAGGTGCGATGACGGCGCCGCACCTAGCCTGAGGACCTGTACAGGTGCGTCATTCCGCGCGCGCGGCCGTGATGTCGACGGCGCCGCGATCCGAGCCCCGCAGGAGGACATCCAGAGACCGATGGCAAGCAAGACACGACAGCACAACGTCAGCGCCGCCCAGTGGGCCGCGAACGGGGACGCATCGGGTCAGACCGACCTGATGGACCCGAGCACCACGAGCTACGGCGAGAACGTCTTCAGCCCGGCGGTGCAGAAGTCCCGCCTGCCGAAGGACGTCTACAACAAGCTGCAGGCGACCCTCGACAAGGGCGCCGCGCTCGACACCGCGCTCGCCGACGCGGTCGCCAAGGAGATGCGCGAGTGGGCGATGGAGAAGGGCGCCACGCACTACACGCACTGGTTCCAGCCGCTCACGAACCTCACAGCCGAGAAGCACGACTCGTTCTTCAATCCGACCGGCGACGGCAACGCGATCGCCGAGTTCTCGGGCAAGGAGCTGATCCAGGGCGAGCCCGACGCCTCGTCGTTCCCGACAGGCGGGCTGCGGGCGACGTTCGAGGCGCGCGGCTACACGGCCTGGGACCCGACGTCGCCGGCGTTCGTGCTGGAGAACCCGAACGGCGCGTACCTGTGCATCCCGACGGCGTTCGTCTCGTGGACGGGTGAGGCACTCGACCAGAAGATCCCGCTGCTGCGCTCGATGGACGCGCTGTCGACGGTGGCGCTGCGCGCGCTGAAGCTGTTCGGCGACAAGACGGCCTCGCGCGTGTTCACCACGGTCGGCCCCGAGCAGGAGTACTTCCTGATCGACGAGCAGTACTACTACGAGCGCCCGGACCTCTATACGACGGGCCGCACCCTGTTCGGCGCCAAGCCGCCCAAGGGCCACGAGCTCGACGAGCACTACTTCGGCTCGATCCCCGAGCGCGTGCTCGCGTACATGCTCGACTCCGAGGAGGAGCTGCGGCGCCTGGGCGTGCCGGTCAAGACCCGCCACAACGAGGTCGCTCCCGCGCAGTACGAGCTCGCACCGATCTTCGAGAACTCGAACGTCGGGTCCGACCACCAGCAGCTGACGATGCAGGTGCTGCAGAACGTCGCCCGGCGCTACGGCCTCGTGTGCCTGCTGCACGAGAAGCCGTTCGCGGGTGTCAACGGCTCGGGCAAGCACAACAACTGGTCGATGGGCACGGACACGGGGACGAACCTCCTCGATCCGGGTGGCACGCCCGCCGAGAACCTGCAGTTCCTGTTCTTCTGCGCCGCGGTCCTCGCCGCCGTGGACAGGCACCAGGAGCTGCTGCGCGCGACGGTCGCCAACGTCGGCCAGGATCACCGCCTCGGCGCCAACGAGGCGCCGCCGGCGATCATCTCGATCTTCCTCGGCCAGGAGCTCGAGAGGGCGTTCGAGGCGGTCGCCTCCGGCAAGCCGGTGGAGGACGCATCGGGCAGCTTCCTCGGCCTCGGCACCGGGGTGCTGCCGCCGCTGCCGAAGCACGGCGGCGATCGCAACCGCACCTCGCCGTTCGCGTTCACGGGGAACAAGTTCGAGTTCCGCGCGCTGGGCTCCAGCATGTCGCTGGGCATGGTCAACGCGACGCTCAACACGATCGCGGCCGAGGCCATCGACGAGCTCGTCGACAAGGTCGAGGCGCTCCAGGCGAAGGGCACGAACCGCGAGGAGGCCGTCCTCGAGGTCGTCAAGGGGGTCTGGAAGAAGCACCGCCGGATCGTCTTCGACGGCGACGGCTACTCCGAGACGTGGCACAACGAGGCCGCCAAGCGCGGGCTCGCGAACCTGCGCACGACACCCGACGCGCTGCCGTGGCTGATCGAGAAGCCGACCGTGAAGCTGTTCGAGCGCTACGACGTCCTCACCGAGCGTGAGCTGGAGTCGCGCTTCGAGGTCGCCGTCGAGCAGTACTCGACGAAGCTCAACATCGAGGCCGAGACCGCGGCCTCGATCGCCCACACGATGATCCTGCCGGCGGCCGCGCGCTACCTGACGGAGCTCAAGGCGGCGGGTCTGACGACGGTCGCCACGGAGGTCAAGGCGGTCACCGACGCGCTCGTCAAGAGCCTGAAGACGCTCGACAAGGCGAACTCCTCGCACCCGGCCACCGAGGGCCTCGAGCTCGCGAAGTACATGCGGGACGCGGTGATCCCGGCGATGGACACGACGCGGGAGGCCGCCGACCGGCTCGAGAAGCTCGTCGCCGACGACCTCTGGCCCCTGCCCAAGTACTCGGAGATGCTGTTCATCAAGTAGCGCGCGACGGCATCCTTCGCACCTGAACCGACGGCCCCGTCGCCCCTGTGGCGGCGGGGCCGTCGGCGTTCATCCTGAGCGTCCTTGGTGCGCGCTGCGAAGCCGTTCGCGACCTTGACACGCCCGTGTCAAGGTTGGCCGAATCGCTGCTAGTCTGCCGGACATGCGTGATTACCTCGCCGCCGTCCGTGAACGCGTCGTCGTCTTCGACGGCGGCATGGGCGCGACGCTCGAGCAGTTCGATCTGACGAGCGAGGATTACGGCGGGCTGCAGGGCAAGTGCCACGAGGCGCTGGTGCTCAACCGGCCCGACGTGATCGAGGGCGTGCACGCCTCGATGGTCGCCGCGGGCGCCGAGGTGGTCGAGACCGACACATTCCAGGCCAGCCGCCTGAAGCTCGAGGAGTGGGGCCTGGGCGAGCACACGCTCGAGATCAACGTCAAGGCCGCGGAGATCGCCCGCCGCGCGGTCGGCGAGCACGGCTTCGTCGCCGGCTCGATCGGGCCGACCGGGCACCTCCCCGCCTCCGACGACCCGAGTCTGGGCGTCGTCACCTTCCGCGAGCTGCGCGAGATCTTCGAACAGCAGGCGCGCGGCCTCGTCCAGGGCGGCGCCGACCTGATCATCATCGAGACCGCGCAGGACATCCTCGAGGTGAAGGCCGCGGTCTTCGGTGCGCGCGACGCCTTCAAGGCCACAGGCCGCGCCGTCCCGATCCAGTGCTCGGTCTCGCTGCTGCCCAACGGCGGCAAGATGCTTCTGGGCACCGACATCGATGCGGTCCTCACGACGCTCGAGGCGCTCAAGGTCGACGTGATCGGCCTGAACTGCTCGACCGGCCCGGAGGACATGCGCGACGCGATCCGCTTCCTCGGCGAGCACTCCTCCGTCCCGGTGCACTGCATCCCGAACGCGGGCCTGCCGCTGCAGGGCCACGACGGCGAGACGATCTTCCCCGAGCAGCCCGGGCCGCTGGCCGAGTCGCTCGGCGAGTTCGTCGAGCGCTACGGCATCAACGTCGTGGGCGGCTGCTGCGGGACGACCCCCGAGCACATCGCCGCCATCGCCGCGCGCTGCAAGGGCCTGCCGGTCGCCCCCCGCCCCGCCCCGCGCGCCCCGCGCGTCAGCTCGATGATGACCGCGGCGCCGCTCGCCCAGGATCCCGCGCCGACGATCGTCGGCGAGCGCGTCAACTCGCAGGGCTCGCGCAAGGCCAAGGAGCTGCTCCTGGCCGACGACTACGACGGTCTCGTGCAGATCGCCGAGGACCAGGTCGAGGGCGGCGCGCACGTGCTCGACCTCTGCGTCGCGCTGACCGAGCGCCAGGACGAGGACGAGCAGATGCGCGTCGTCGCCAAGCGCGTCTCGCTCTCGCAGCCCGCCCCGATCCAGATCGACTCGACGGAGCCCGAGGTCATCGAGCTCGCGCTCGAGCAGGTCCCGGGCCGCGCGATCGTCAACTCGATCAACCTCGAGGCCGGGCGCGACAAGCTCGACCGCGTCGTCCCGGTCGTCCTCGAGCACGGCGCCGCGCTGATCGCGCTGACGATCGACGAGGTCGGCATGGCCAAGACGGCCGAGCGCAAGGTCGAGATCGCCGGGCGGCTGGTCGAGCTGTGCTGCGACGAGCACGGTCTCGATCGCGAGCTGCTGATCTTCGACGCGCTCACCTTCACGCTCACGACGGGCGACGAGGAGTGGCGCCCGTCCGCCGTCGAGACGATCGAGGGCATCCGCCGCATCAAGGCCGAGATCCCCGGCGTGAAGACCTCGCTCGGCGTCTCGAACGTCAGCTTCGGGGTCTCCCCGCCCGCGCGCGCGGTGCTCAACTCGGTGTTCCTGCACCACTGCGTCGAGGCCGGCCTGGACCTCGCGATGGTCAACCCGAACCACATCACCCCGTACGGCGAGATCAGCGAGCTCGAGCGGTCGCTCGCCGACGACCTCGTCTTCAACCGCTCCGAGGATGCGCTGGAGAAGTTCATCCAGCACTTCGAGAGTCGCGGCGCCGAGGACGAGGCCGCCGGCACGAGCGACCCGACCGAGGGCATGGAGCCCGAGGAGGCGCTGCACTTCCACATCCTGCGCCGCCGCAAGGAGGGCGTCGAGGACTGGATCGACCGCTCCGTCGAGAAGATCGGCGCCGTCCCGACGCTGAACGAGGTGCTGCTGCCCGCGATGAAGGAGGTCGGCGACAAGTTCGGCGCCGGCGAGCTGATCCTCCCATTCGTGCTGCAGAGCGCGGAGGTCATGAAGCGCGCCGTGGCGCGCCTGGAGAACTACCTCGACCGCATCGAGGGCTACACGAAGGGCACCGTCGTCCTGGCGACCGTCTTCGGCGACGTGCACGACATCGGCAAGTCGCTGGTCAACACGATCCTCACCAACAACGGCTACACGGTCGTCGATCTCGGCAAGCAGGTGCCGATCGGAACGATCCTCGAGGCCGCCAGGGAGCACGACGCGACCGCGATCGGCCTCAGCGCGCTGCTCGTCTCGACCTCCAAGCAGATGCCGGCCTGCATCCAGGAGCTCCACTCGCAGGGCCTGGAGTTCCCGGTGCTGATCGGCGGCGCGGCGATCAACCGCGACTTCGGCCTGCGCGCGCTGTACCCGTACGGCCGCGAGTCCGACGAGGTCTACGGGCCCGGGGTCTTCTTCTGCAAGGACGCCTTCGAGGGTCTTGCGAAGATGGATTCGATCGTCGAGCCCGAGCGCCGCGCAGAGCTCGTCGAGGAGATCCAGCGCGACGCACGGACGCTGCGCGAGAAGGGTCCCGAGCCCGAGGCGCTGCCGACCGACGACGACAGCGTGCGCTCGGCCGCCCGCACCGACGTGCCCGTGCCGACCCCGCCGTGGTGGGGCGTGCGCGAGGTCCCCGTCGACATGAACGAGCTCTACCACCACCTCGACACGCACGTGCTGTTCAAGCTCCACTGGGGCGGTCGCGGCGTGAAGGGCGACGCCTGGACGGCGCTGCTGCGCGACGACTTCCGCCCGCGCCTGGAGCGCATGTGGGCCGAGCAGGACTACCTGCGCCCGCGCGCGCTGCTCGGGTACTTCCCGTGCTACTCGGAGGGCAACGACCTCGTCGTGCTCGACCCGCAGGACCGCGAGACCGAGCTCGTGCGCTTCGTCAACCCGCGCCAGCCCGGCCACGACCGCATCTGCCTGTCGGACTTCTACCGGCCGAAGGACGCAGGTGAGCTCGACGTCGTGGCGCTCACGGCCGTCACCGCCGGCTCGGAGGTCACCGACCTCATGGCGCGCCTGGAGGCCGACGGCGAGTACGCCGAGCAGCTGTTCGTCCACGGCCTCGGCGTCCAGACCGCCGAGGGCCTCGCCGAATGGCTGCACGCGAAGGTCCGCGAGGATCTGGGCATCGGGCGCACCCAGGGCCGGCGCTACTCGTGGGGCTACCCCGCGGTGCCCGAGCAGTCCGAGCACGCGAAGGTCGACACGCTGCTCGACCTCTCGCAGATCGGCATGACGCTGACCGATGGCTTCGCGCCCGAGCCCGAGCAGTCGACGCTGGCGATCATCGCCCACCATCCCGACGCGACGTACTTCGGCATGAAGTCCGGCTTCCTGCCGAAGACCGATCGCCAGCGGCGCGACGACGTCATCGCCGGCAGCGACCGCGACCCGGCTGTGTTCGCCGACCTCCCCGACGAGGACCCGGCCGACGAGATTCTGGCCGCCGAGAGCGCCTGACGGATCCTGACTGCTCGGCTGCCATCAGGAAGGTCGCCCCGCCGGTCGCAGCGGATGAGCAACGAGAGACCGATGACCACGCAGACAGCGCCCGGATCGTGGGGCCTTGGGGCTGGCGCCGTCCGGGGTTAGAGTTCGGTTGTGGATCGGCCGGAGACGCACTATGCGCGTAGCGGCGGGCTCGCCATCGCGTACCAGGTGCATGGCGGCGGTGATCACGACCTGCTCCTGGTAGGCGGGACCGGGTCGAATATCGAGGCGGTCTGGGATATCCCCGAGGCGGCTCGGCTGTACCGGCGCCTGGGTCAGTTCGTGCGCCTGATCCGCTACGACCGCCGCGACGTGGGACTGTCGGATCCGGTCAGGGACGACCTGACGCTCGAAGCTCATGCCGACGACGCAGTTGCCGTCATGGACGCCGTCGGCGCTCAGCGCCCGATCCTCATGGGCAGCCTCGACGGCGCGCGGTCGCTGGCGCTCCTTGCGGCCACGCGCCCCGCGCGCGTCAGCGGACTGATCGCCCTCGCGCCGTCCGCGCGTGGCGGCGCGGCCAGCGCGCCCGAGGCAGCAGACTCCGCCGCGCAGGCGATCGCGGAGCTCACCGACTGGCCGGGGCCGTTGACCGCGCTGTACGCGCCGCAATGGGCGACCGACCCGGTCCGCAACGACCGACTCAAGCGCTTCTTCCAGGCCGCAGCGAGCCCGAGACAAGCCGCGCGGCTGCTGCGCATGTCGCTGACAAGCGACATCACCGAGGCGCTTCCCCTGGTTCAGACGCCGACGCTCGTGATCCACCCGCGTAATCTGCAGCTCGTTCCGGCCGAAGCCGTGCGCGAGTTCGCGGATCTGATCCCCGGAGCCCGGCTGCGAGAGGTTCCGGGCGATGCGGCCGTGAACTTCGCGCTCGACGTGGAACTCATCGCCGACATGGTCGAAGAGTTCATCACGGGCACTGCACCGCTCGCGCGAACGAACCGCACCCTTGCGACTGTCCTGTTCACCGACCTGGTCGACTCCACAAGACGCGTCGCCCAATCGGGAGACCACGCCTGGGCGGACCTGCTCGACCGGCACCTCTCCGCGAGCCACACGGCGGTCACCGAACATGGCGGGGAGGTGATCAAGAGCACCGGGGACGGCGTGCTCGCGCTCTTCACCGGCCCGGCACGCGCTGTGCGCTGCGCCGGACAGGTCATAACCGGCGCTCGAGACCTGAGCCTGGAAGTCCGCACCGGCCTGCACACCGGTGAAGTCGAACGCACCGGCGAAGACGTCGCCGGCATCGCCGTCCACCTCGCGGCGCGCATCATGAGCCTCGCGGATGCAGGCGAGATCCTCGTCTCCCGAACCGTCAGAGACCTCGTCATCGGCAGCGAACTCACCTTCACGGGCCGCGGAGAGCACCAACTCCCAGGCATCCCCGACCCCTGGACCCTGTACGCCGCCGTGGGCTGAGCACGACCCGCCGCCTTGTGCTTGCCATGCGACGCAGACGCCCGGCGACACCCCGCTCGCCTGGGCCAGTGTTCAGGGATGCACCCAGCGAGGCGACTCCTGCTTCGTCCGACGCGGCGATCTGGTCCGCGAGTAGGTTGGTGCGGCGATGGCTGTTCCTGAGACTCGCTACGCGCAGCGGGCCGATGGCGTGAACATCGGCTACCAGGTGTTGGGCAGCGGGCCCGCGACGCTCGTGTGGTCCTGGGGCTGGATCTCTCACCTCGACCTCGCTTGGACAGACGCCGCACTGGCTCGAACGTACGAGAGAGTCGCGAGGTTCTGCCGGCTGCTTGTCTACGACAAGGCCGGCACCGGCGTGTCGGATCCGATCCCGCACGTCGCGACGCTGGAGGAGCGGGTCGAGGACATGCGCGTCGTGATGGAAGCGGCGGGGATCGAACACGCCGCGATCCTGGGTGAGTCGGAGGCAGGACCGGTCGCTGCGATGTTCGCCGCGACCTATCCGGGACACACCGATGCGCTGATCATCTACGGGTCGCTCGCCACGGGACAGCCAGACGACGACGAGCTCGCCACCTTCGGCGGCCGTCCGGGCGAGACGACCAGCCTCGTCGAGCGTCTTGAGGACGACCTCGACCACTGGGGCGAGGGCCGAACCGCCGACTGGATCGTGCCCAGCATCGTGACGCCCACCGTTCGTCGCTTGTTCGGACGGGTGGAGCGCTCCGCGGTGTCGCCGGGAATGGCTCGCGGTCTCATCGACGCGCTCCTGCGAATCGACGTGCGCCCGGCTCTCGGCGCGATCTCAGCTCCCACGATCGTCCTCCACCGGAGGGGTGATCTCGTGCCAATCGCACACGGCCGTCTGCTCGCCGACCGGATCCCGAACGCTCGCATGATCGAGCTCTCCGGATCCGATCATGCGATCTGGACCCAGGATCTCGATGTCATCGTCGGCGAGATCGAGCAGCTCCTCACGGGCTCCCGTGCCGCGCCTGAGCCCGATCGCGTGCTGGCCACCGTCCTGTTCACCGACATCGTGGAGTCCACCAGGCGTGCGGCAGAAGTCGGTGATGCGGCCTGGCGCCGCCTGCTCGAGCGGCACGACGAGGTGGTGCGCGCGGAGGTCTCGAACGCCGGCGGGCGTGTGGTGAAGTCGCTTGGCGACGGCATCGTCGCCGTGTTCACCGGCCCGGCCAAGGCGATCGCGTGCGCACAGGCGCTGGTGAGCGGCGTCGCCGAGCTGGGCCTCCAGCTGCGGGCCGGCATTCACACCGGCGAGTGCGAGGTGCTCGGTGACGATCTCGGCGGCATGGCCGTGCACATCGGAGCGCGTGTCGGTGCGCGTGCCAAGTCTGGGCAGATCCTGGTGTCGAAGACCGTCGTCGATCTGGTCGTGGGGTCAGGCCTTCGGTTCTCAGATTGCGGAGAACACGAGCTCAAAGGCGTGCCCGGTTCATGGCGCCTCTACGCGGTCAGTACCGATTCCAACGACGAGCGACCGCATGTCGAGCCGCCCCGCGAGTTCATGACCGGCGCCGACCGTCTCACCGTCCGACTGGCCAGGCGCGCGCCTGGTGCCATGCAGACGCTCGGACGACTTGCCCAGCGACCTGGCCAGAAGAAGCACAACGACTAGCTCCCGCCGCGAGCGCCGGCCGAGGAACAACGCCACCCATCTGAGCCAGCGTTCAGGAATGTACCCAGAGGAGCGCCCCAGGGACGCCGCCGCTCGTGCTCGCAGGGTGGTGCGTTCAGATGGTGATGACGATCTTGCCTCGCGCTTGTCCGTCGAGCAGGCGGCGGATCGCGGCCGCGACCTCGCTGAGTGGATAGGTGCGGTCGATGGCGGGGGCGATGGCGCCGGACTCGATGAGATCTCGTAGGGCGTTCAGGTCTTCGGTGTTCTCTGAGGCGATGAAGGTGCCGAGCTTCTGGCTGACGAACGGGGAGAGCAGCTGCGCGCGGATTTGGCGGTCGGTGCCGCCGAGCCAGCGGCCGTCGGTCTCGCCTCCGACGATGACGAGCCTGCCCCTGGGGGTGAGGGCGCGCCGGAGATCTCTCAGTCGGCGGTTGCCGCCGATGTCGAGAATCACGTCGTAGCGCTCCTCGCCGTCCGCGAAGTCCTCGCGGGTGTAGTCCAGGACCCGGTCGGCGCCGAGGGCGCGGACGGTCTCCATCTTGGCGGTGCTGCAGACCGCGGTGACCCTGCAGCCGAACGCTTTGGCGATCTGCACGGCGAAGCTGCCCACGCCACCGGAGGCGCCGACGATCAGCACGTGCTGAGTGGCGCGCTGCCCGGCTTGCACGCGCCCGTGGTCACGAACGGCTTGGAGGGCGGCAAGCCCCGAGACGGGGACCGCGGCTGCTTGTTCGAAGGAGAGATTCGACGGCTTGAGCGCGAGCTTGTCGGCCCGGGCGCTCGCGTACTCGGCGAACGAGCCGTCGCCGACGCCGAATACCTCGTCGCCCGGCGCCAGGCCGCTCACGCGGGCGCCGACGGCTTCGACCGTGCCCGCGAGGCTGCGGCCCGGGTTGCCGAGCTTGGGCTTGAGCAGGCCGAACCCTGCGACGCGCATCGGGTAGGGCAGACCAGCCATCAGATGCCAGGTGCCCCGGTCCACGCTGGCCGCGCGTACGCGCACCAGCACTTCGTCGTCCCCGATCGCGGGCTTGCCGACCCGCTCCAGGCGGAGCACCCGCTCGGGTGCGACGCCGTATCCGTGCTGGACGATCGAGGCCATCGTCGCCGCTGCGGGTGTCACGCCGCGACCGCAGCCCGACGGCTGACCAGAATCGCGGGCGACTCATCCATCGAGGGGCACCCTCGCAGCCCGACCCCGACCGGTCAACCGACGGCGCGCTCTCACTGCCCACGCAGAGCAGAAGTCCGAGAGAGACCCCACCCACCTGTGCGAGCGTTCGGGAATGTCCCCCGAGGGCGCGCTACCGCCTATGCCTCAGAGCGGAAGCGATCGCCGCGTGCCCGTGGCCTACCCGACGACCGTAAAGGTCGCGCTGGCGTGTGCGTATGTGTTTCCCGTGAGCGCTCCCGTTGTCTGGGGGTGGTACAGGAACGCGCAGAAGTACTGAGGCCCCGTCGCGCCTATGCCGTTGGGGTACTTGAACGTCTTCTTGAACGCTCCGTGGACCCTGAACGGTCCCTTACCTTCGACGGGTTCGGCTTTGAGCGTCGACTTGCAGGCGTGGCGCACCAGACCGGTGATCAGTGTGTCGGCTTTGCCCGATGCCTTGCCCGACACGGTCACGGTGAAGGGCGAGCCCGACTGGACCGTCGCACCCGGGCCCTTGACCGTGAGCGTCGGCCCACCGGCGAGCGCCGTCCCACCCGCGACAGACGGAAACAGCATCAGGACGCTGATCCCGATCAAGGCGTGATGGCGTGACATCCCGAAACTCCCCTCAGTCGTGCGTCGTGTACGCGCTTGTGCCGCCGCACGTCGGCGCGTACACGTAGGTGATCGTCAGCTTGCCGGCCTCGGTGCCGCCTTTCCCGAACTTGCCGGTGATCGACAACCTTGCGCCGATCTTGCCCTTCTGTGGTCCGCCGGTGATCGTCTGCTTCCCCGTGGACTTGAACTTGCCCTCGGTGATCGAGGCCGTCTTGAACGTGATCGGGACGAGCGGGCCGCCGCCGGAGCAGTAGAGCGGCATAGTGCTGACCTTGAGCGCGCTCACCTTCCTGCCATTCGCGGAGACCTTGAACGTCACGGCGATGCCGGCGCGAGGCGCGGCGAGAGTGCCGTGATACGAGCCACCCTTCTTCGGCGCGACCGCGATCGCGGACTGCGCCAGGAACAACAACCCGAGTAGTGCGGCTCCGAGCAGACTGAGACGAGAGCGGCGAGTCATGAAACGAGCCTCCGACATGAGTCAGCGCATCGCTGGCGCGACCCTACCATGCGGCGTCGCGCCAAGAGCCGGACTTGACACCGGCCCAATACGACGACACGGGTGAGCTTCGGTGCAGCGCGCGGCCGCCCGGGCTCACTCCCGCTTTGGCCTAGAGCAGCGGCGGCGAGACCGCGCTGCCCTGGGCCAGCGTTCAGGAATGTACCCAGAGGCCGCGCTCCCGCGACTCATCGCGGGACCACCGCACTGAGGGTGTCCGGCCGCCCCCCGACCCCGCCTCGTGAGTGCGTTCGACAGGCGAGCGCACGTCCCCCCCGCCCTGTCTGCCGCGCCGGGTTTGCGTGCCCGGCGCGGCGAGGGTTGGATCAGCCGATGACTGCTTGGATCCGGGTGATGTCGGTCGTCAGTCGTCGCGCGGACTTCGTCCCGATGCTCTTATCCGTCTGCGCGTCGACGTAGTGCAGGGCGGCGCCGAGGACGTTCGTGGCCGCGTTATCGTTGCCCCTGGCCAGCGCGGCCTTTGCAGCGTCGAGTTTGCTCGTCAGTGATTGCGTGTCCCCGCGCGGCAGTCGGCCCGGCTCCTGCAGCCATGCGAGCACGTCGTCGATCTGCTCCGGGGCGCCCTTAACGTGGAGGGAGAACGACGCGCTGCCGGTGTTGCCAGCGCTGTCGGTCGCGTAGCAGGTGACGGTGGTCGTACCGATCGGGAACATCGAGCCCGATGCAGGGTCGCACCACGGCGTGAGCGCTCCATCCACGTCGTCAAATGCGTAAAAGGACAAGGTCAATTGAACGCCCGCTGGGCTGGTCGCGTTTTCCGTGTCCCCGGCGGGCGGAACGTTGACCACCGGTGGAACTGTGTCGCCGGGAGTCACCAGTTGCGCCTCGATGTTGAGGGCCACGAGGTCGAAGAGGTTGAAACCGACGTTCGTTCCCACGCCGGGGTTCGAGGTCTCCGACCATCCCCCACGGTCCCCGGGGTTCGGATAGCCGGTGCCCCAGTTCACGCAGTGCACGAGACCTGAGACGGTGTAGAGGCCAAGCAGGTCTCCGGCTTGAACCTCGATGGAGGCCGGGAACGTGTTCATACCTGCGCTCAGCGGCTCGTCGGCACTCGTGCCAACGACTGTGTAGGTGTGAGTGTCGGCATCCACGAGCCTGAACACCTTGAAGGCGGCTGTCGAGCCGTCCGCCGGCGCACCGATAGACCAAGAGGTGATCGTGCCCGATGTGGGAGCCGCGTACGCGCTCAGAAACGCATACCCGCTGTCACAGCCGCTCCCTGCACTGGAGGTAGTGGCGGCCCCAATAGTGGTGGTTGAGGCGTACGCCTGCGCGGACGAGCCAACGACTGCAAGGACTGCAAGGAGGATTCCGATTCCGAGTCGTCGCATGGTGCTCCTCGATCCGTCGTCGTTTCGCTGAGCTTCGAGCAGGGCTACGCGAGTCGCAATGGCACTAACTACGTGTCCGGAAGCGGACGGACCCGATGCGAGTGAGTAGAAGAACCCAGACCAGACAGTGCCAAAGGACCACGCCAGGAATGAGTACGACGGACGGCCGACGGCCGGTGCACACGGACGCCCGCCTGAGCCAGCGTGCGGGAATGTACCCAGTGACGCAAGCCTGCTTCCACTCGAGGCAGGAGTCGCCGGGTTGCGGCTTCGCGGCGCGGATAGCCTGCGCACATGGCTGACGATCCGGCGTATGTCTCGCGGCTCCCCGAGCATCCCGAGCTGCGCGAGATCGCAGTGGCCATCGAGGGCGCGGGCGCGTCGGCTGAGATTCTGGATTCAAGCTTTCGCACGGTGTACTTCTCGACTGAGTGGGCGCGGGTCGTCGGCCTCTCCGAGGAGGACATCGAGCGGATGTACGGCGCGTCGCAAATCGTGCGGACCCTCGAGGAGGACAACGAGATCCTCAGCCTGCCGCGGGAAAGCGGCGTGGCTTGGTGGCGGCACAACGTGCCGATCATGCGCCGGTACCTCGAGCCCGGTGACGCCGACTTCAAAGCCGTGTTCGGTACCAGCGCGGAAGCCGCCGCGCGGGTCGAGCCGGTCGATGCCGCACCCCGGGCCTGGTACGACACCCTCGCGTACTCCCCCGAGATGCGGATGCGGCTGTCGATTCTCGGCGACCTCACCACCCTCGCGATACGGATCAACGATGACGCCGGTCAGCTACTGGGCGTCGTGACGCTCAACCGGACAGCGATGCCGGAGAGCCTGCTCACCCGCCTCGGTCGAGGCGACCAGCGCCTGTTCGAGCGGATGGACCGCGTCAGCGAACCCGGAAGGCGGCCCGCCGCGATCCTGTTCGCCGACCTTGAAGCTTCCGGCGCGCTCTCCCGGCGCCTGTCCTCGCGCGGCTACTTCGAGCTGATCCGCGACCTCACCGACCTCATCGACACATCTGTCGTCGACCGCGACGGGATCGTCGGCAAGCACGCAGGAGACGGCGGCTCCGCGCTGTTCCTCGCAGCCGACTTCGAAGACTCGGAGTCCGCCGCCGCACGCGCGGCGATCGAGGCCGCACGTGCAATCCGCGACGGCGCCGAACACGTCGGGCCCGACGACGTCACGGTCAAGCTCAACGTCGGTGTGCACTGGGGCGCCACGCTCATGGTCGGCCAGGTCGCCACACGCGGCCGCCTCGAAGTCACCGCGCTCGGAGACCAGATGAACGAAGGAGCACGCATCGAAGCCGCCGCCAAGGACGGCGCGATCCTCGCCTCCAAGGACCTCATCGAACGCCTTGACGCTGAGGATGCGCAGGCGACGGACCTCGACCCCGACGCCATCGCCTACACCCCACTCGGCGAACTCGACGGCGCGAGCGACAAGGCGATCCGCGACGCGGGCACGATTCCCGTCACCGCGATCTGACTGCAGCCCGCCCCCCGCTCCCGTGCAAGCAGGAGTCCAGGAAAGGCCCTGCCCGCCTGGGCCAGCGTTCAGGAATGTACCCCGGTACAAACCCCACTCTGGGGGCTGCGCGGCGCAAGGCCGTCGTTCTCAACGTATAGCGTTCAGCGCGCCAGCAGGACATGGCAAACGCCGTCGCCCGAACCGTCCCGTCCTCCCGCGGGCCACGCGGCGCCTTGGCAAGGGGAGGGAACTGAAAGGCAGGAAATGGTGCCTGCAGCGGTGGCAGACCAGATCACTCGGCTCCCCACGCCCGGCGAGAACAGGGCTGCATCGTGGGCCGGATGGTTCATGGCGATTACGTTCTTCGGGTCGATCCCGGCACTGCTTCTGTACCACTCGATCCTCCACGATCACAACTACATCCTCGGAACGGGGACCGACGGAAAGGTCGAACTCGGCGCCTTCCTGGAGGTTCTCGTGATCATCGCCAACATCGGCGTGGCGGTGGTGATGTTTCCGATACTCAAGCGTCAAAGTGAGCGCCTCGCCCTGGGCTACGTCGCCTCTCGCATCGTTGAAGGGACGATGATCGGCGTCGGCCTGATTGCCCTCCTGTCGATCCTCACCCTGCGCGACGATCTTGCGGCATCGATTGGCTCCGGTAGCGGATCGCTCGTGATCGCCGGTCGTACCGCCGTTGCGATCCATGACTGGACGTTTGTGATGGGGCCAGGATTCTGCGTCGGCGTCAACGACCTCTTGCTGGGCTACCTCATGTACGCCACCGGCCTGATGCCGCCGCGACTCGCGATGGTTGGTGTGGTCGGCGGTCCGCTCATCTTTGTCTCGAAGATCCTGGTGGTATTCGGTGTCTTTGACGTATACAGCAGCGCGGCAGGCATCTTCGCGATTCCAGTGTTCGTCTTCGAGGCGTCGTTCGCGATCTACCTGATCGTGAGGGGATTCCGGCCTTCTCACGTTCTCTCCGGGGAACCGGCGACGGCGTAGGCGCAGGAAAGCCGGGCGTCATGGGACGCGCCAACGGTGGCCTGGGCGACGGTCCTCTCATCCGATGGCCGTGCCCCCGGCGATGAGCGCCAGCTTCTGCGCGCGCGGCAGGCGCTTGATCCGCGCCTCCTCGCGCATCGCGGCGCTGCGGTCCGGCAGCTTCCAGGCGGCCTCCAGGCGCACCGGCAGGCGGCTGCGCGTGTAGCGGCTCGCGGTCCCGGCGGCGTGCGCGGCCAGGCGCCTGTCGACGTCGACGGTCCAGCCGGTGTAGAGGCTGTCGTCGCTGCAGCGCAGCAGGTAGACCCAGGCCACGCCCCGGCCTTCGCCGCGCGCCGCCGCGCTCCTACGCGTCGCCGACGACGAACTGACCCTCGGGCTGCGCCGAGGAGCGCGCGGGCAGCGGGTTGAGCCGCACCGGGCTGGAGTGCATCGCGCGCAGGCGCACGTCGCGCCAGCTGAGGCCCTCCTTGAGCAGCGCCGGAACGCCCATGATCACGGCGGTCGCGATCTCGACGGCCTGCAGCACGATCCCGTAGCCGAGCGCATCGGCCGTGCTGACGCCGTAGGCGCCCGTGAGCACCGCGACGCAGGCCGCCTGGAAGACGCCGACGTTCGACGGCGTCGCCGGCAGGACGGCGGTGACGTTCACGGCGAGCAGAACGGCTGCGGCGGCGCCGATGCCGACGGCGCCGTGGATGCCTATCGCGACCAACAGGACGTAGCAGCTGAGCGCCTGCAGGGCCCAGGCGCCGAGCTGGGCGGCGACGGCGGTGGCCCCGTCGCGCGGGCGCTTGAAGACGAGCAGGCCCTGGCGGACCTGGAAGGCGGCGGCGCGGATCGGCCGCGCGATCGCGTGCAGGCGCCCGAAGCGCTCAGTGCCGCCGGCGCGCAGCACCACGGGCACGGTCACCACAGCCAGCAACAGCACGAGCGGCGCGATCGCCACGGCGACGAGCGCCCCGTGGTGATCGTCGAAGATGTGCACCGTCGAGAACGCGACGGCGCCCAGGATCGCGAGCGCGAGCAGGTTCAGGAGCGTCTGCGAGACGAGCGTGCCGATCACCGTCGGCAGCGTCTCGCGCGGTCTGCCTGCGCGGCGCGCGACGATCAGGGCGCGCGAGGGCTCGCCCAGGCGCGCGGGCAGCGTCGCGGACATGAGCACCCCGATCGACGTGCCCTGAAGGGCGGCGAAGCGCGACAGCCGTGCCTCGGGCAGCGCGGCGTGCAGGATCGCGTGCCAGGAGATGGCGCGCAGCACCATCGATGCGCACATCACGCCGACGGCGGCGATCACCCAGGGCGGGCTCGAGTGCAGCAGGCTCGCCGCGACCTTGTCGACGCCGATTCGCTGCAGCGCCAGCGCGGTCAGGACGAGCCCGGTGGCCGCGGCGATGCCCAGGCCGGCGCGTCGCGCGATCGCGCGCGTGCGCGCCCGCCCGCCGCCGGCGGGCTGGGGCTCCATGCTCGCCAGACGCTGGGGAAGGACCTTCGGCTTGCCGTCCGCGGCGACGAGCGCCAGCCGCGAGGCGGCGCGCTGCGACGCGGTGGCCGGGACGACCTGACGCCGCGCGGCGATCGCCTGCTCGTAGACGCCGACGACCTCCTCGGAGACGCGCGGCCAGTCGAAGCGCTTGGCGTGGACCGCCGCCTCGCGCGCCATCGCCGCGCGGCGGGCCGGATCGAGCGCGAGGTCGCGCAGCATCTCGGCGAGCGCCAGCGCGTCCCCGCGCGGGACGAGCACGCCGTCGCGGCCGTCGCGGACGACGTCGCGATAGCCGGCGATGTCGCTCGCCACGACGGGCGTCCCCTGGGCGAAGGCCTCCGTGAGCACCATGCCGAAGCTCTCGCCGCCGAGCGACGGCGCGCAGAGCACGTCGGCCTCACGCAGGACGCGCGTCTTCTTCTCGTCGGACACGCGGCCGAGGACGGTGATGCCGCGGCCGTCGAGCAGCATGTGCTCGACCTCATCCCCTGTCGCCCCGACGACGGTGAGCTCGGCGTCGACGTGCTCGCGCAGGCCCTCGAAGGCGGACAGCAGCATCGGCAGGCCCTTGCGCTCGACGGCCTGGCCGACGAACGCGATCCTGATGCGGCCCTCGGCGCCCTGCGTGATCGGCGGCGGCTCGGCGGGCAGGTGCACGCCGTTGGGAACGATCCGGTAGCGGCCGCCGAAGAAGCGCTGAGCGGTCCACGCCGCCGCCTCGGAGACCGCGATGCGCGCGTGCAGGCGGTGCATCCGGCGCGCGGCGCCCGCGAGGTTGCCGATGTTGTGGGTGACCGGGTTCGTGCCGTATGTGTGGTAGGTCCCGACGAGCGCGGCCCCCTGGAACTCGAGTGCGTCCCAGCTCAGCAGCGGCACGATCGGCTCGTGCACATGGACGACGTCGTAGCCGCCGGCCGCGAGCGCGCGGCGCAGCGCCAACACGCTGGACGGGAACGGGCACACGTTCGAGACGGCGCCGTTGGCCGGGACGCCGATCGTGCGCCCGAGCGGGACCACGTAGTCCGGCATCTCACGGGTCTGCGGAACGGCGCCGCGGTGGAGCCGGGCGCTGCGGGAGTCGGGCGGATCGAAGGGCGCCAGGACGCGCACATGGTGGCCGTCGGCCTGGAACTGCTCCGCGAGAGCCTCGATGTGACGTGTCACGCCCCCCGGATACGTCCACGAATACGGCGACACCAGGGCGATGCGCATCGCGTGTGAGTCTAGCGGTCCGCCCCGGCGGCTCCGGGCGCTGCCAGGCGCGGATCGCCTCGGAGGTAGATCACCACGCAGAGCCCGATGAACACGGCGAACAGCAGCAAGATCGGCCCGGAATCGTTGAACAGCGCGCCGGCGACCCCGACCGCCGCAAGGCCCCACAACGCCGCGCGGTAGGCCGCGTCGCCGCCGACGGTCTCCAGCACGCGCGACTGGCGGCGCGCGCCGAGCACCACGGCGAGCAGCGCCAGCAGCGTCACGACCGGCATGAATCCGCGCCGCAGGCCCTTGAAGGCGAGCTCGTAGCGGCGGACCAGGATGTCCCACAGTGCGCCCGACCCGTTCGCGCGCAGCACGGTGCGCGTGAAGTGCGAGTCTCCGCCGGTCGCGAGGTCGATCGCAGCGAGCAGCGCGAGGCCCGCGATCGGCGCGATGATCACCGCCGCGATCGCCTTCTTGGTCAGCCCGCCTGGCAGCATCAGCACCGCTGCGGTCGCCGCGCCCGCGCCGATCGTGATGATCCCGCCGACGTCCGCGCCCAGGCGCCCGGCGCCCATCGTGAGACCCAGCACCACGCCGGCGCCCGCGAAGATCGCCACCCCGGTGCGCGAGCGACCGCGGCCGAAGAGCAGCGCCGCGAGGCCGATCAGCAGCAGCGACGACAGGCCCGCCTCGAGCTCGTTCCCGATGCCGTAGAAGCGCGAGCCGTAGAGCGGGTTGGGCCCGAGCAGCGACTGAATGATCACCGGCGAGCCGAACGCGAGATCGACCGCGTAGGCGAGGACGCCCGCAAGCGCGGGTACCGCAGGGCCGCGTGGCCACGCGACGATGCGATCGGTCAGCCCGGCGAACACCATCGTGAGGACGCCGATCAGCGCCAGTTCGACGGTGCGCGCCGGGCGCAGCTCGGCGGTCAGCAGCA
The DNA here is from genome assembly GCA_963809525.1 of uncultured Solirubrobacteraceae bacterium. Lineage (GTDB taxonomy): Bacteria > Actinomycetota > Thermoleophilia > Solirubrobacterales > Solirubrobacteraceae > F1-60-MAGs163. The sequence continues at coordinate 865,790 of CAWEJY010000008.1, forward strand.
GCACCGCCGGGATCCAGAGCACGGCGAGCGCGCCGACGCGCATCGCCCAGCGCATGCCTCGGCGGTCGGCGACCAGCATCGCGCTGATCAGGACGAACAGCCATGCGGTCAGCACCGTCCACAGTGCGGGCAGGCGTCGCGGCAGGACGACGCGCAGCCGGTCGGCGAGCCGCTCGAGCGCGGCGGCGTCGCGACCGGGCACGACGCGCATCGGCTGGCCCTTGACGACCGAGGGGATCGGCTGCGCGAGCCAGGCGAGCGCGGTCGGCAGGATGTCGATCGACGCGACGATCCCGTCGAGGTGGGTCGTCTCGGAGGTCAGCTGGCCCGGGCCGCCGAGGCCGAGCGCGCCGATCGGCAGCAGCTGCGGGCCGGTCGCCAGCGGCGGCGTCTGCGTCACCAGCAGCAGCTCGCCCGGCGTGCGATGCGCGATCAGCTGCGCGAGCGCGGCATCGCCCGCGTCGCCGGTCGGCAGCCCAGCGACGACCAGCCGGCGCCGGGTCAGCAGCGCCTGCGCGCGTGTGGCGACGTCGCGTGCCGGGCCGACCGAGGCGAGCGAGACGCGACCCGCCCGGTTGGCGGCGACGATCGCCTCGCGCTGGTCGCGCCCGACGGTGCCCGCGTAGGCGCCCCCGCCGGGAACCGATGCGGCCAGCAGCCCGGGGACGACGTCGGCGGGGGCAGCTGCGGCACGCGCATTGGCCGCGAGCCAGCCGCCGAGGAAGGCGCCCGCGCCCGCCTGGACGAAGACCAGCGGATCCGGGCGCTTGGGCTTGTAGGTCGAGAGCGAGGTGCGCGTGCCCTGCGTGATGTCGAGCAGCGCCTGTGTCGGGTCGTAGGTTCCCTGGGCGGCGCTGCTCAGCGCGATCGAAAGGCGCTGCTGTGCGTCGAGGCGCTGGAGCACCGGCTCGACCTGGAGCGGCGGCTCGGCGACCGGGTCGGGCGACGGCTTCACCGTCGGCAGCGGCAGGAAGGCGATCAGGACGCGCGCGCCGCCGGGAGTGCCGGCGGGTGCCGTCCCCGCGGCGAGCGCGGGCACTCCGGGGAGGCTGAGGACGAGCGCGACGGCGGACGCGATGAGCAACGCCGACAGCCGCGCCGCCGGTCGGGGCCGGGCGAGCATCGCCACTATTGTGACCGCACCCATGACGACTCGCCGCCCGGGCGCCGGGACAGCCCCCATGGGATTCGATCCGGCGACGGCGCTCGCCCACCTGCGCGCGGCCGATCCGGTGATGGCGCGCCTGATCGACGACTACGGCAGCCCGGATTTCGTTCCCGACCCCAGCCGCGCCGGGAACGACCACTACGCGGCCCTGCTGCGGGCAATCGTCGGGCAGCAGCTCTCGACGCGCGTGGCCGTGGTGATCTGGGGCCGCGTCCTGGAGCGCTTCGGCGGACACCCGCCGACGCCGCAGCAGGTGCTCGACGACGATCCCGAGACGCTCAAGACGTCCGTCGGCCTCTCGCGGGCGAAGGTGAGCTACCTGCGCTCGCTCGCCGAGCACGTGCTCTCCGGCGAGCTCGATCTCGAGCACGTCTCCACCCTGCCGGACGAGGAGCTGATCCGCGAGCTGATCGCCGTCAAGGGGATCGGCGAATGGTCGGCGCACATGTTCCTGATCTTCCAGCTCGAGCGCCCCGACGTGCTGGCCGTCGGGGACCTCGGCGTGCGCCGCGCGGCGCAGATCGCCTACGGGCTGGACGAGCTGCCGGGCCCGGCGGCCCTCGGCGAGCTCGCCGAGCCGTGGGCTCCGTACCGGTCGGTGGCCTGCCGCGTGCTCTGGCGCTCGCTGGACAACGAGCCGGGGTAGCTCGGACGCAGGACGGGGGACGCCTGATCGGCTGCGCCGATCGATCTCCGATGTGCTCGCGCACATCGGACCCCTTCAGGGGGACGTCACCAGGCTGCGCCGATCGATCTCCGATGTGCTCGCGCACATCGGACCCCTTCAGGGGGACGTGTGATCGGCTGCGCCGATCGATCTCCGATGTGCTCCCGCACATCGGACCCCTTCAGGGGGACGTCACCAGGCTGCGCCGATCGATCTCCGATGTGCTCCCGCACATCGGACCCCTTCAGGGGGACGTCAGAGGGCGGAGACCGCTTCGTCCTCGTCCTTCACGCGGAAGGACGAGCCACAGCCGCAGGCGGCGACGACATTCGGGTTGACGACGTTGAAGCCGGCGCCCTGGAGCGAGTCGACGTAGTCGATCTGCGAGCCGTCGACGTAGGAGAGGCTCTGCGTGTCCACGAGCAGCTTCAGCCCGTGGTCCTCGAAGACGATGTCGCCGTCGCGCTGGTCGTCGAAGGCGAGCTGGTACTGGAAGCCCGAGCAGCCGCCGCCCTTGACGCCGACCCGCAGGCCCGCCGTCGCGGTCTCGGCATCCTGCGAGGCGAGGAACTCGCGCACCTTCTGCGCACCTTGCTCGGTGAACGTGATGCCCTTGGCCTTGAAGGTCACTTCGGTCGTCATGCTTCAGGAAGTATAGCGAGCGTCTACCCTGTCCTGGAATGGCAACCGCCGAAGAACTCAAGCAGCGCATCGAGACGGGGATCCCCGGCGCGAGCGCCGACGTGCAGACCGCCGATGACGTGCACTTCAGCGCACGCATCGTCGCCGACGCCTTCAGCGGGCTGAGCCGCATCCAGCAGCACCAGCTCGTCTACGGCCTGTTCGAGCCCGGCGAGCTCGGCGGCCCCATCCACGCCCTCTCACTCAAGACGGAGACTCCATGAGCGAGCAGACCGAGAACCCTCTGCGCGACGCGATCGCCGAGGCCATCGACCAGAACGACGTCATCCTGTTCATGAAGGGCTCGCCCGAGCAGCCCGCCTGCGGCTTCTCAGCGCGGACCGTCGCCGCGCTGCAGGCGACCGGCGCGCCGTTCGCCGCGGTCGACGTGCTGCCCGACCCGCGCATCCGCCAGGAGCTCACGGCGATCTCGAACTGGCCGACGATCCCCCAGCTGTTCGTCGACGGCGAGCTCGTCGGCGGCGCCGACATCGTCGGTGAGATGTACGAGAGCGGCGAGCTCGCGCAGGTGCTCGGCATCGAGCCGCCCGCGGACGCGCCGGCGCAGGCGCCCGCCGCCGAGGTGCAGGCCGGCGCCCCGCCGCTGCAGATCGAGAACCGGCTCTCGTAGAGCTATCAGCGGATCGTGATCCGCAGGCGGGCGCTGCCCGCGATGCGCAGCTGCGCATCGCGGTAGGTCCGCCGTGAGCGCTGCGCGACGCCCTCCGCGCCACCCGGCAGGTCGCTCTGCGGATCGGCGCCGGGCGGCAGGAACCGCGTCGTCACGCCGTCGTAGCGGTGGATCGCGGACATCGCGGAGGCGAGCTCGCGGACGGTCGCCGGCCCGTCCGAGCCGTCGCCCGACGGGCCGGCGAACAGGCTCGAGAGATCGACCGTCGCGCCGCTGTCGCTGCCCGACCCCGACGACTGGTCGGCCGACGTGCCGCGCAGCAGCAGGTCGCGCGGGCCGCCGGGCATCCCCTTCGGGACGTGCACGCGCATCACGCGGGTGAGCTGCGCGCCGCCGGGCCGCACGAGCTGCGCGCGGACGCTCACGTCCGTGCCGCGCCGCGCCCTCGCCGGGCCGCGCAGCGAGACGAGCGTCGCGAGCTGCAGGCCGCGCCGGACGCGGATGTCGGCGCTGACCCCGGTGATGTCGAGGTTCGTGGCGTCGTAGGCGTCGATCAGCTGCGTGGCCGAGAGGACGTCGGAGACGAGCGGCCCGCCGAGCAGCGCGTCGGCGCTGCCGCCGGCGCCGACGTAGCGGTTGCAGAAGGCCAGCGGGCGGGTGTCCTGGCGCACGGCGACCTTCAGGCACAGCTCGTCGGTCTGGTTGACCGGCGATCCGTCGAGCGCGTCGTAGATCGCCTCGGCGACGCCCTCCGGCGCGACCGTCGCGAGCGCGGAGCCGCCCGTGGGGAGGCCGATCGCCCGCTCGTCGGCGACCTGCACGTGCAGCGCGCCTGTCCGGCCGGTGTCGAGGTCGCGCGTGGCGAACGTCGCGGGGAAATGACGCGGCAGCGCGCCGAGGCGCCCGACGACGGCGCTGATCCCGTCCTGGCGCAGCGTGCCGACGTCGGCCGTCGGCGAGGCGAGCTTGTAGGTCGCGGAGTCCTGGGTCGCGAGCGGGTTGTTCACCACGCCGAAGACGTAGGCGTCCGACAGGAACAGCTCGCGCCTGCCGGCGCCGTCGAGCGGGTGGCCGAACCCCCACACCGTGTCACCGTCGACATAGGCGACCGTGCCGACCGCGCCCTCCTCGATGTCCCCGCTGGAGAGTCCGACCGACATCGCCGAACCCGGCTGGAGCGCCGGCGCGCCCGTCGCCTGGCGCGGGCGGTCCGGGGCACTGATGACCGTGCGCCCGGCCAGGCGCGCGGCACGGACGACGCCGGACCCGATCGCCGGCGAGAGCCCGGAGATGCTGAGCGGCTCGGCGATCGGCCGCGCGGCGCGCAGCAGCGCCCGCGCGCGCAGGCTGCGGGCCGCGGCCTGCGGTGGATCGGCAGACTCCCCCAGGATCGCCTGGATCGGCGTGACGAGGACGGTCTTGCCGCCGTAGGCGCCGATCGTCTCGGAGATCGCGCCGACCACGAGCGGTGCGCCGCCGGGGCCGGGACACGAGACGGGTGACCCCGAGAAGCCGGGGCCGACGCCGGTCGCGTCGATCGCCGCGCCGGAGACGGTCACGAGGATGCGTGCCTGGCGGAGGTCGCTCGCGCCGAGAACGTCGTCGACGTGGGCCGCGAAGGTGCTGATGTCCGTGCCCTTCACGACCGACGCGGCCGTGCAGTCCATGCCCGCGTGCACCTGGTCGAGCGTCATGATCGGTGCGCCGGCGCCGTGCGCGGGGGCCGCGCACACCAGCATCAGGATGACGACGGCGACGGCGCGGGTGATCATCGGGCCGGACGGTAGAGCATCGGGTCGCCGCCGCGGCGCAGTCGCGACGGATCGGCGCCGGGGGACGACGGGACGTAGCATCGCCCCATGGCGGCGGGAACGACGAGCACGCAGAGCGCGCTGCGCTGGGACGGCGAGCACCTCCACGCGATCGACCAGACCGCCCTACCCGCCGCCGAGCGATGGCTCGAGCTGACCGGCGCGGGCGACACCGTCGCGGCGATCAGGCGCCTGGCGATCCGCGGCGCGCCCGTCATCGGCATCGCCGCCGCCTACGGGCTCGCGATGGAGCTCGCTGCACTGCCCGGCCTCGGGACGCTCGAACGCGCATCGGAGGAGCTGCGCGCGGCGCGACCGACGGCGGTCAACCTCGCCTGGGCCGTCGACCGGGTGCACGCCGCCGCGCTGGGCGCCGGCCCGGCGCGGATGGCGGCGGCGGCACGCGGCGAGGCGCAGCTGATCCACGCCGAGGAGGACGCGGCGAGCGCGGCCATCGCCGGCGCCGGCGCCGAGCTGCTGGCGGGCGCGCGGCGCGTCGTGACGCACTGCAACACCGGGGCGCTCGCCACCGGCGGCACGGGCTCGGCGCTCGGCATCGTCGGCGCGCTGCATGCGAGCGGCGGCGTCGAGGTGCTCGTCTGCGAGACGCGCCCGCTGCTGCAGGGCGCGCGGCTCACGGTCTGGGAGCTCGCGCGCGCCGGCATCCCCCACCAGCTCGTCGTCGACGCGGCCGCTCCAGGGCTCATCCGCGGCGGCGCGGCCGACGCGGTGATCGTCGGCTGCGACCGAGTGGCGGCGAACGGCGACGTCGCCAACAAGGTCGGCACGTACCCACTCGCCCTGGCCGCTCGCGCGGCCGGCATCCCCTTCATCGTCGCCGGGCCGACGTCGTCGATCGACGCCTCGCTCGCAGACGGCGACTCGATCGAGATCGAGGAGCGCGAACCCGGTGAGGTGCTGATGCTCGCCGGCGTGCAGACGACGGTGCCCGGGACGCCCGTGCGCAACCCGGCCTTCGACGTCACCCCGGCCGACCTCGTCACGGCGCTCGTCACCGAGCGCGGCATCGCGCGACCGCCGACGGCCGCGCGCATCGCGGAGCTGCTCGGATGAAGGTCGCGCTCTCGGTGACCACCGACAGCGTCCGCATCGAAGAGCGCCCCGAGCCCGAGCCCGGCGCCGGCGAGGTGGTCTGCCGGCTGCTGGCCTGCGGCGTCTGCGGCTCGGACGTCAGCGCGGCCTGGGTCGCACCGAAGGTGCCCGCGGTCCTGGGCCACGAGCTCGTCGGGGAGATCGTCGCGCTCGGCGACGGGGTGCGCGACCGCCGGATCGGCGACCGCGTGATCGTCCACCATCACGCCCCGTGCGGCGAGTGCCGGCGCTGCCGCCGCGGGCACGAGACCCTGTGCGAGGCCTTCCGCGCGTCGGCGCTCGATCCGGGCGGCTTCGCCGAGCGCATCCGCGTCCCCGCCGAGCTGACGGCGGAGCTGCTGGCCGTGGGCGGCCTCGACGTCGAGCGCGCCACGTTCGTCGAGCCGCTGGCCTGCGTTCTGCGTGCGCTCGACCGCGCCGGGCTGCGGGCGGGCGACAGCCTGCTCGTCGTCGGCGCCGGCACCGGCGGGCTGCTCGCGATCCTCGCCGCCCATGCGCGCTCGGCCGACGTCGTGTGGGTGCGCGAGCCGCGACGCGAGCGCCTGGAGCGCGCGCTCGCGCTCGGCGCCGAGCGACACGGCAACGAGCTCGTCGACGTCGCGCTCGTCTGCACCCCCGCCCCCGCGGCGGTCCGCGATGCGTTCGCCGCGGTCGCGCCCGGGGGCGTGCTCTGCCTGTACGCGCCGCCCCATCCCGGCGAGCCGCTCGACCTCGACGGGCTCGCGCTGTACAGCGCGGAGATCGACGTCTGCGCCTCGTACTCGGCGGGTCCGGCCGACATGCGCGCCGCCCTCGAGCTGATCGGCGGCGGCGCGGTCGATCCGGTGGCCTTCATCACCCATCGCCTCCCGCTCGAGCGGACCGGCGAGGCACTCGCACTGGCGCGCAGCGGCGAGGCGCTGAAGGCGCTGGTGGTCGGACCACGGTAGCCCGCAGACCGGTGGGCCCGGAGCCCGCGCGAGGCGGGCCCCGGGTTTCCCCCGGACAGAGATCACCGCTGAACTACAACGTCCCAGGACGGTGTGTCTTGCCTGGGTGGTTTGACACTCCTGACCACCGGGGCTGTCCGCCGGCCCGAGGGCCGGCGCGGGACCCGGTCGAGCGCTCGGTGGCGCTCCAGGCCAAGTGGGCGATCTGCCGGACGACCAGCGTACCGCGCGCGGCGCGGCATGCGGACGAAAGAGCGTCGTCCGGCTTGCCCAGCGCTGCCGTCCGCTCAGGCGGTCGCGTCGACCCGCGCCTGCGCGGCCAGCCAGCGCAGGTGCTCGACGATCCGGCGCGAGTCGCAGATCGCCTCGCCTCCGGAGACCAGCAGCGGGACGACCGCCTGGCCGCTGAGCGCGATCACCTCTGCACGCTGGGCCTTGCGCCACGGGACGCGCACCTCGTCGACCTGCATGCCGTGACGGCGCAGCTCGCGCGCGACCCGCCCGCAGGGGCACAGGCGGTCGGTCGGCGTGGGGCAGCGGTAGAGCGTGGCCATCTCAGGGCGTCAGCGCGGACACGACGCCCGCGGCGCGGCGCATGCCGAATCCTGCCAGACGCAGTGCGATCGGCTGCCGGGTCCCCGGCTCGGCGAGCAGCCCCGGCTCGCGCCGGCGATACCACTCGATGGTGTCGACGAGCGTGTCCTCGTGATGGGAGGGCTTCCATCCCAGCTCGCGCTTGGCCTTCGTCGAGCGGAACGCCCACCACAGCGACGCCGCCCGGACCTCGCCGACGGTTGCGACCGGCTTGCCGGGCAGCGCCTCCGCTGTGGCCGCCAGCTGCAGCGCGACGCTCAGCGGCAGCTTCACCGCCGGCGGCTCGATGCCCGACAGGCGCCCCAGATCGGCGAACAGGCGGTCCAGCGTGAAGTTCCGGTTGCCGAGGATGTAGCGCTCGCCGAGCCGGCCGTGCTCGTCGGCGAGCAGGTGGCCGCGCGCGACGTCCTCGGCGTCGACGATGTTCAGCGCACCGTCGACGTAGGCGGGGATCTGGCGGCGCAGGAAGCGGCGCACGATCTCGGTTGACGAGTGGTAGACGTCGCCCTTGCCGAGCACGTGCGCCGGGTTGACGATCACCAGCGGCAGCCCGTGCGCGGCGATCCGCAGCGCCTCGCTCTCGGCTTCGTGCTTGGAGCTGACGTACGGCAGCCCGAGGCGCCCTGCGCGGAAGAGCTGCGTCTCGTCGGCGGTGGCGCCGCGCGGGGCCGGGCCGATCGCTGCGACCGACGAGGTGTAGACCACGCGCTCGGGCGCGGCGCGCAGCGCCTCCTCGAGCACGATCTTCGTGCCGCCCACGTTGACGCGGAACAGCGAGTCCTCGCCGGCGCGCAGCGACGTCAGGCCGGCGAGGTGGAAGACGCGCGTGACCCCCCGCATCGCGCGGCGCACCGCCTGGCGGTCGAGGACGTCGCAGCGCACGGTCTCGACGTCCAGGCCCGCGAGCTGCTCGGTCAGCGACCCGACCCTGGTCGTCACGCGCACCCGGTCGCCGCGCTCGACGAGCAGCCGCGTGACGTGCGATCCGACGAGGCCGGTCGCGCCGGTGACGAGGGTGAGGCTCACGGGGCGCAGTCTCGCAGCAGCGCCCGCCTGCGGCATCGCCCACCCCGGGTAGGCTCCGCGGGATGCCCGTCACCGTCGTCACCGACACCACGCACTACATGCCGCAGGCGCTGGTCGAGGAGGCGGGCATCCACCAGGTGAGCCTGTACGTGAATGCCGGTGGGAAGCTCACGCGCGAGTCCGACCTGCTCGACTACGACACGTTCTACGAGCAGCTGCGCACCCAGACCGAGCTCCCGACCACCTCGCAGCCGTCGATCGGGGATTTCCTGGAGGTCTACGAGCCGCTGCTCGAGGCGGGCAGCGACATCGTCTCGGTCCATCTCGGCGCGGGGATCTCGGGCACCTGCGAGGCAGCGCGCCAGGCGGCGGCGGAGATCCGCGCGCGCGGCGGCCAGCGCCGCATCGAGGTCGTCAACTCGCGCAGCGCCTGCGGCGGGCAGGGCATGATCGTGCTCGCCGCCGCCGCGGCGGCGCGCGGCGGCGCGGACGTACAGCACGTCGTCGAGCGCAGCGAGGCGGCGATCGCGAGCGTGCGCATCTGGTTCGCCGTCGACACGCTCGAGTACCTGCGCCGCGGCGGGCGCATCGGCAGCGCGCAGGCGTGGGTCGGAGGCGCGCTGAAGATCAAGCCGATCCTGACCTTCGACGACGGGATCACGCCGATCGAGCGCGTGCGCACCGAGAAGCGCGCGTTCGAGCGGATGGTCGAGTACATGCGCGACCGCAGGGCGGATGGCGCAACGGCCTGGGTCGTCCAGCACACGCAGGCGCCCGACGTCGCCGCGCGCCTCGTCGAGCGCGGCCGCGAGATCTTCTCGAACGAGCCGCTGCTGTGCTCGGAGATCGGCCCGGTGATCGGCACGCACGCCGGCCCCGGGCTGATCGGGGTCGGCGGGATGGCGCCGGAGCTCTTGCGGCCGTGACGGAGGTCTCGGTGTTTCGCACAACTCGACCCCGCGCCGCAGGGATCGAGTTGGCGACGTCACCCGCGTCGACCCCGCGCCGCAGGGATCGAGTTGGCGACGTCACCCGCGTCGACCCCGCGCCGCAGGGATCGAGTTGGCGACGTCACCGCCGACGGCCGAAGATGGCGGCGATCCCGCCGCCGATCACGAACCCCGCGACGGCGGCGCCCACCAGCACCTGGGTGCGGTGCGAGTTGATCTGGCGTCGCCAGTCGGCGACGGCGACGACCTCGCCGCGCAGCTGGGTCAGCGAGCTCGCCAGGCCGGCCTGGTTGGCGGCGATCGAGGCGCGGATCTGCTCGGGTGTGCGCGGCTGGGTGCTCACGACCTCTGGTCCTCCGGCTTGACGACGACCTCGCGGACCTGCTCGCGGAGCAGCGCCGTCTCCTCGCTGTAGGTGGCCTGCGTCTCGCGGGCGGCGCTCAGCGCCTGCTCGGGCACGGGCGCCTGCGCCTTCTTCAGCACCTTCGCCGCGACGAACCCCGCGAGCGCGGCGAGCAGCAGGAGGATGAAGGCGACAAGGAAGAAACCCCAGAAGAACTGGTTGTCCGGGAAGAGCTCGTACCACGCCAGCCAGGCGAGGCCCTCGAGGATGAGGATGAGCGCCCCGACGACGAAGATGCCGGCCGCGACCGCGATCGCGGTGCCGCGCCCGAAGACGATCGCCTTCTGCTGGAGCTCCAGCTTGGCGAGGTCCACCTGGTCCTTGACGAGCGCCTGCGTGTGGGCGGTGACGCGCTGGATCGCGTCGGCCATCGCCGTCTCGTTCGTGGCGGGCTGCGGCGGCACGCCGCCGTTCGTGATCGGCGGCTCAGCGGCCACGGATCCGCCCCAGGATCTGCGCGGCGATGAACCCGCCGGCGAGCGCCGCGCCGACGAGGATCTCGGGGCGCGTCTCGGTGATCGGGCGCTGGGGTGCCGGCGGCTGCAGCGGCGGCGGCGCCTCGGGCTCTGCGGGCGTCCCGGTCGGCTCGGTGCTCATTGCGGCGGGTCTTCCCCGTATACCCGGCGCCAGACGAAGCTTGCGACGCGGAAGGCCGCGATGCTCGCGAGGGCCTCGATCCCGGCGATCAGGCCCATCCAGGTCACGCGCTTGACGAGCTCGTTCTGCATCACCTCGGACCCTAGCGAGTTCGCGGACCGGAGTTCATGCCGACGCGGGTAGGGCGTCCAGCCCGCCGCAGATCGTCTCGACGACGAACGCCTTCGCCTGGTCGAAGTCCTCGGGCGCGCCGGGGAGCAGCTCGAAGATCCAGCCCGTCAGCACCTGCTCGATCGCGCCGTAGAACGCCATCGCGGCGAACGCCGGCGTCACCGTGTCGTTGAACTCGCCGGAGACCTGCGCCTTCTCGACGATCGCGGCGATCAGGTCGTAGGCCTCGCGGATCTTCGCGAGGTGGCTGCGCCCGAACGAGTTCGCCGCGCGCGTCACCTCGACGATGATGACCTTCATCAGGTCCTGGTCGTGGCGGTAGGAGTCGACGATGAACGACGCGATCGCGTAGAGCTTCTCGCGCGCGGCGACGTCCTGGGCGTCGACCTCGCGGATCGCGTCGAGCAGCACGTCCCAGCGTTCGAGGAAGAGCGTGTCGAGCACCTCGTCCTTCGAGCGGAAGTAGTGGTAGACCAGCCCGTAGGCGACGCCCGCCTCGTCGGCGATGTCCGAGACGCGGCAGGTGTGGAACCCCTGGCGCGCGAACACGCGCACTGCGGCGTCGAGGATCAGGCGCCGCTTCTCGGCCGCCTGCTGAGGGTTGCGCGTCGCCATCAGCGGGCGACCTTCGCCGCGTAGGCGTCCGGGCGCCGCCCGGCGAGCACCGGCAGGCGGCGTCTGATGTCCTCCAGGCGGGTCATCTCGAGGTCGGCGGTGATCACGGTCTGCACGTCGGGCGCCTGCGCGAGCACGACGCCCCAGGGGTCGACGATCATCGAGCGCCCGCCGGACCGAAGGCCGGGCGCGTGCTCGCCGATCTGGTTGGCCGCGATCACGAAGCACTGGTTCTCGATCGCGCGGGCGCGCAGCAGCGTCGGCCAGTGGTCGCGCGTCGTGGGCAGCGTGAAGGCGGCCGGCACGAGCAGGATGCGCGCGCCGGCGATCGTCAGTGCGCGGTAGAGCTCCGGGAAGCGCACGTCGTAGCAGACGCTCATCCCCACCGGCGTGCCGTCGGCGAGCGTCGTGAGCACGGGCGTGTCGCCCGGGTCCTCGTGCTCGGACTCGCGGTAGACCGTGCCGTCGACCTCGACGTCGAAGAGGTGGATCTTGCGGTAGGTCGCGCGCACCTCGCCGTCTGGCCCCACGTGGACCGAGGTGTTGCGCAGCTTCGCCTCACCAGCGACGCGCTCGGAGATCGATCCGGCGACGAGGTCGATCCCGAGCTCGCGGGCGACGCCGCGCGCCCAGCCGATCGCCTCGCCGTCGAGCGCCTGCGCGCCCGCCCGCAGCGCCTCGCCCGGGCCCAGGACGCTCCACTTCTCCGGCAGCAGGACGAGCCGCGCGCCGTCGGCCGCGGCCCGGCGCACGAGCGAGTCGGCGAGCGCGAGGTTCGCCGCGGTGTCGGGCGTGGCGGTGAGCTGGATGGCGGCGGCGCGCAGGGTGTCTCTCCGTTCCCGTGCAGATTGACTGACGAGTCAATCTGACTGTGAACCATAGCCACCGCGGCCCGCTGCGGGCAGCGCGCGTAGGGTTGCGGGCATGCCGAGCGCGCGCATCCGATGACCTCCGCCCTGCCGCTGCGCGGCGACGGCCGGGCGCGTCCGGCGGACCTGCCGCTGCCGCCGTCGCGGATGCCGCTGCTGCGCGACGGCCGCCCGCTGAAGCGCTGGCGCTACGTCGGCGTCTACGGCGAGCAGCTGATGCTGTGCGCGGCAGTGGTGCGGATCGCCGGCATCCCGCAGGCGTTCTGGGCGGTGCTCGATCGCGCCACGGGGGAGCTGCACGGCCACACGGCGTTCACCCGGGGCCTCGTCGGCGTCGGCGACGGGCACCTGGTGGTCCGCGGGCGCGGCGTCGACATCGACCTCGCGCTCACCGCGGCCGGGGAGCCGATGGAGATCACGAGCCCGCACGGCGGGTCCTACATCTGGACGCGCAAGGATCCGATCAACGCGCGCGGGACGGTCACGGTCGGCGGAAGCCGCTGGGAGCTCGACGCCGCCGGGCTGATCGACGCCTCGGCGGGCTACCACGCACGCGTCACGACGTGGCGCTGGGCCGCCGGCGTGGGGCTGTCGACCGAGGGCCGCCGGCTCGCCTGGAACCTGGTGACCGGCGTGCACGATCTCGCTGCCGCCAGCGAGCGCACCGTGTGGGTGGGCGGACTGGCGCACGAGGTCGGGCCCGTCGGCTTCCCCGGCGACCTCGACGGGGTCACCTTCGGCGATGGCGCCGCGCTGCGGTTCAGCGCCGAGGCCGAGCGCGCGCAGAGCGACGACCTCAAGCTCCTGCGCAGCGACTACCGCCAGCCGTTCGGCACGTTCGCCGGCACGCTCCCGGGCGGGATCGAGCTCGCCACCGGCTTCGGCGTGATGGAGTGGCACGACGTGCGCTGGTAGGCGTGCGATGCACCATGAGCCACGACGTCCCGCTCTTCGCCTCGGTGTTCCTGGCAGAGCGCAGCCTGCCGGCTACGTTGCGGTTGCAGATTCGTCCACGGCGACGACGCGCAGCTCGCTGACGTAGCGCCTCCCGTCGCGGTCGGCGAGCCAGCACTCGTTGCAACCCGGGAGCATCTCGGTGAAGCCGATCCGGTCGTGCGGCGAGGACTCGGCGGCCTTGCGGGCCTGGCGGCAGAGGATGCGGCCCAGCGCCGGGCTCTCGACATCGAGGTACATCGGCTTGCGCTCGAGCGGCGACTTGGTGAAGAGTCGCCGCGGCATCCCGCGGTCGCGCGCGAACGCCGGCACGTCGTCGGCACGTTGGGGAATCTCGTTCGCCGGGACGCTCCAGCCCTCGCGCCGAAGGACCGTGCGGCCGAGAGTCACGCGCTGGGAGTGGTTCTCGTCGGGGAGCAGCTCCCACGCGCGCACGCCGCTGATGAAGATCGGCATGCCGAAGACGTCGAAGACGGGCAGGCGCAACCGTCCCGAGCGGTCGACGACGGTCTCGCCGTCGATGAGCAGCTCGTCGGGCTGCCACGTACGGCGCGGGGCCTGGGCCCTGATTCCTGGCATCGCGACGATGTTGATGGTCCCCTCGGGCGTGACGGGAGTGCCGCGGGCGTCCACCCCCATGCCGGGGGCGAACGGGGGCAGCAGCATCGGATTCGCCAGCCCGACGTGGGCGTCGAACGCGCGCAGCAATGCGGCCGGGTCAGGGTGCCGGTGGGCGAAGACGCCTTGGATCAGGGGATTGCCGCCGGGGTGCACGTCGCCGACGACCGCGAGGTAGTCGCCGTCGGCGACAGCCGCTTCGTCGGCAGCCGCGATCTGAATGTCGACTGAGCTGAACACGCCGTGACGCCATGTCGCGAGCTGGTCGTCGAACGCGACCGCGGCACGGCGGCCCACCGTCGTCGGGTCGGGATCGGCGACCACGGCGGCCAGCCGGCGGTGGAGCTCGGCGATGACGCCCGCGATCTCCTCGGCGACCTCCGGCGCCGGCTGCATCAGTGTGCGGAGCACGCTCCCCAGCAGCGGCGCGAACGGCCCGCGCCCGTTGGCGGTGAGCGCCCGCTCGACGACGCGCCGGCCGATCGCGTTGATGCGCCCGCAGTACCAGCGGCCGGCCTCGAACAGCGTCTGCAGGGCCGGCGCGAGGTCGCCCACCAACCCGGGCCCGATCGCGACCTCCAGGTCGCGCATGCAATCGACGTAGGCCAGCGTTCGCGCCCCGTACGCACGCCCGGGGTTGCGCACGGGCTCGCGTCCGGTCAGCTCGACGAACGTCGCGTCGAGCGCTGCGAGCGCGCCGCGGAGGCCGGCCGGGGACGCCCTCGCCAGCACGTCGCGGGCGGCTTCGAGCCGATCGAGCGCCGCGAGGCTGCGCTCGCGGACACGGCGATCCCGATGCGCCTCGAGGGCCGTCCGGAGCTCGCGCTCGGTGTGCGGACCGGCGGCCACCTTCAGCTCCGGATCGAACGTCTCGGCGAGGGCCTGCACGCCCCAGGCCTCCAGGTGCACGGAGCGCTCGCGTACGAGTGCGCCGGAGCGCGCGTGCAGCGGCGGCCCGTCGTCCTCCACGCGGCCCCACGCCAGCGGGCCGAAGAACCCGATCGTGTCGTTCTTGGCGCAGTAGCGCTGCCAGTAGCTGGCCACGACCTCCTCGCGCTGCCGCGCTCGGCTCGGCTTCGTGACGGCGCCATCGGCCACGTTCAACACGGCATTGACCAGCGCGGCCGGGTTCTGCCAGGTGACGGCCTCCTGGAAGCGTGGGTCCCGGGCGACCTCGCGCAGCCGACCGGACTCATCGCCCGGCCCGAACGCCTCCAGCCCATCGACCGGAAAGCCCGCGCTGCGCACCGCGAAGTCGCGCAGCAACCCCCACCCCGGCACCAGCCCCGCCAGGTCCGACATGCGCCAACGCTAACACCGGGACCGACAGCGGCGAAGCCCTCGCGCCCTACTCCCCCAGCCAGGCGAGCACGGCGAGCACGCGGCGGTGGTCACCGTCGCTGGGCGGGAGCATGAGCTTGCCGAAGATATTCGAGACGTGCTTCTCGACGGCCCCCTCGGTGACGACGAGCTTGGCCGCAATCGCCTGGTTCGAGCGGCCCTCGGCCATCAGACCGAGCACGTCGCGCTCGCGCGGGGTGAGCTCCTCCAGGCGCGCGGGGCCGCGGCCCGCGACCAGCTGCGCGACGACCTCGGGGTCCATCGCGGTGCCCCCCGCGGCGACGCGCCGCACGGCGTCGACGAAGTCGCCGATCTCGGCCACGCGGTCCTTCAGCAGGTAGCCGACCCCGCCGCTGCCGTCCGCGAGCAGCTCCTTGGCGAAGACGCGCTCGACGTACTGCGAGAGCACAAGCACCGGCAGGCCCGGGACCCGGCGCCGCGCCTCGAGCGCCGCGCGGATGCCCTCGTCGCGGAAGGTCGGCGGCAGGCGCACGTCTACGACGCAGACGTCCGGGCGCTCGCGCTCGACCGCCGTGATCAGCCCGTCGCCGTCCTCGACGCCGGCGACGACCTCGAAGCCGTTGTCCTCGAGCATGCGCGCGAGGCCGTCGCGCAGCAGCGCGAGATCCTCGGCGATCACGACGCGCACGGGAGCTCCCCGTGGAGGTCGGTCGGGCCGCCCGGCGGGCTCGTCAGCGCGAGTGTCCCGTCGAGCGCCTCGACGCGCTTGCGCAGGCCGTCGATCCCGGTGCCGTTCGGGTTCGCGCCGCCGCGGCCGTCGTCGTGGACGTCGATCTCCAGGGTGCTGCCGCGTCGCTGCACGCGCACGCTCGCGACCGAGGCGCCCGAGTGCTTGGAGATGTTCGTCAGCGCCTCGGCGACGACGAAGTAGGCGGCCGTCTCGACCGCCGTCGGAAGGCGCTCGCCGACGTCGACGCTGACGCTCGTGGGCACGCCGCCGACGCGCGCGGCGAGCGAGGTCAGCGCCGGCTCCAGGCCGCGCTCGGAGAGCATCGCGGGCCGGATGCCGCGCGCGATGTCGCGCAGCTCGGCGAGCGCCCGCTGGGTCTCCTCGCGTGCCTCGCGCACGAGCCCGGCGGCGGCCGCCGGGTCCTCGCCGGCCGCGATGCGCTGCTCGGCCAGTCCGAGGTCCAATGCCACCGCGACGAGCCGTGCCTGTGCGCCGTCGTGCAGGTCGCGCTCGATGCGCTCGAGCTCGGCCTGCGCGGCGTCGACTGCGCCTGCGCGCGTCTCCGCGAGATGCTCGACGCGCTGGTGGAGCTCATCGACCTCGCAGCCGAGCATCCAGCGCACCAGGCCCACCGAGACGGCGGAGAGCCCGCGCACCAGCGCGGCCGTCACGGCCAGTGCGAGCAGCCCGAGCGCGATCGCCGCGAACGCCGTCGCCCAGCTGTGCACGGTGAACAGGCCGAGGTCGAACCAGTGCGTGTTGTGCGGGATCCACCACCACAGCGGGGTGGTGATCAGCGCCAGCGAGGTCGACCAGCCCGTGACGGCGACCGTGAACCCGGCCAGCCCCAGCGGGAAGAGGAGCAGCTCGTAGCCGGTGTCGCGCCAGGTCTGCGGGTCGAGCGTGATCGACTTCGTCCATTCCCACACGCCTCGCAGGCTGCGCCAGTCCTGACGGCGGAATGGCAGCGCAACGCGATAGCGGCCCGGCACCGCATCGCCGGTGACGACGCCGACGCGAGCGCGTTCCACCCAGGCGATGCCGCGTGTGACGAAGATCGTGAGCAGCGCCAGCGGGATCCCGACGAACGTGATCAGCAGGCTGATCGCCGTCGACCAGCCCGCGACGAGCAGCGTGAACGCGAGGACGCCCATCGGGAAGCTCGCGATCAGGTACAGCGTGTCGCGGGCGAGCTGCCCGGCGAGGCCGCGGCTCGCTCCTCGCGCCTGCGGGGCGGGTGCGGCGGGCTGCTCGATGGTCGCGGACGTCATGGCGACATGGTCGTCGTTCACGGGCCGAGTATCCATCCCGCGGACCGGCGTCTGCGACCTGGGGTTATCCCCAGGGAATCAGCCGCCGCGCTGACGGCGCAGCTCGGCAAGCAGGAGCTTGGCGTGCATGGCGCCGATGAGCTCGCGCAGCGGTTCCGCGCCACTGGCGATGATCTCGGCCGCGCGCTCGACGGGCACCTCACCGGCGAGGCGGTCGAGCAGCGTGCGGACCTCCTCGGCGACGAGCGGTGCCAGCGCCTCGCGGTAGCGCAGCGTGTCGAAGACCGTGAAGCCCAGCGTCTCGTCGTAGCCTCCGGCGCGAAAGCGCGACATCGCGTCGATGATCTGCACGTCGTCGCGGTCGTAGCCGCGCGAGGTCGGCGTCAGCACCTCGAGCTCGGCGAGGCGGTCGAGCACGTTCTGGGGAATCTCGTAGCGGCGGCGCACCTCCGCGGCGCTGATGCGCTCGCCGGGCGACCCCTCGATCGCACGCTCGAGGATGCGGTCCTCGAGCTCCACGAGCGCTGCGGCCTGTCCGGGCCCCTGCTGCATGACGGAGCGGATCGCGCGCAGCGGCATGAAGCGCTCCTCCTGCAGGCGCTTGATGAGCTTGATCTGCTCGACGAAGTCCGGCGGGTAGTAGGCCATGTTGCGCGAGGTTCGCACGACGTCGTCGCCGTCGCCGAGCAGGCCCTCACGCAGGTAGTGCTTGATCGTGCCGGTGCTGACGCCGGAGCGCTCGGCGAGCTCGCTCATCTTCAGCAGCCCGGCGGCGTCGCCCCGGGCGGTGTGCGTTGTGGGCTCAGCGCTCACGAGAGGAAGGAGGTGGGCGGGATCGAATCCCCCGATGCGGGGCCGCCGACCGCGCCGGCCTCCTTGAGCGCGGCGATCTCCCCGTCGCCGTAGCCCGCGGCGCGCAGCACGGCGTCGGTGTGCTCGCCCAGCGCGGGGCCCGGCAGGCGATTGGCGTCGCCCGGCGTGCGCGAGAGCTTCACCGGCAGGCCGAGCAGCCGCACCGGGCTCTGCGCGCCCGGCTGGTCGAGCTCGACGACCATCTCGCGTGCAGCGACAAGCTCGGAGCCCAGCGCCTCGTCGAGCCCCAGCAGCGGCTCCAGGCAGCAGTCGTGCTCGGCCGCGAAGGCCGCCCACTCGTCGCGCGTGCGCTCCATGAACACGCCCTGGACCGCGGTGTGCGCCTGCGAGTCCGGGGCGGCGAACTGCAGCTCGATCAGATCCTCGCGCCCGACGCCGCGGCACCAGTTCTGCCAGAACTTCGGCTCGAGCGCGCCCAGCGTGACCCAGCCGTCGGCGCACTGGTAGGGCCGGTAGCAGATGATGCTGCCGGCGAGGATCTGCCTTCCGCGCTGCGGCACGACGCCGTCGCAGAGGTACTGGCCCGCGACCATCGCCAGCCAGGACAGCGCTCCGTCGGCCATCGCGACGTCCACCAGCTGGCCCTCACCGGAGCGCTCACGCTCGTGCAGCGCGGCGAGGATGCCGAACGCCGCCATCATGGCGCCGCCGCCGAGGTCCGCGATCTGTCCGGCCGACTGCACCGGCGGGCCGTCCGCCTCGCCCGTCAGCCCGAGCAGCCCGATCAGGCCCAGGTAGTTCATGTCGTGCCCGGAGCGGTCGCGCATCGGGCCGTCCTGGCCGTAGCCGCTGATCGCGCAGTAGACGATCCGGGGGTTGACCGCGCGCATCGCCTCGTAGCCGACGCCGAGACGGTCGAGCACGCCCGGCCGGAAGGACTCGAGCACGACGTCCGCCTCGCCGACGAGCCGCAGCAGCACCTCGCGGCCGGCCGCCTCCTTGAGGTTGATCCGCACCGAGGTCTTGTTGCGGTTGAGCGCGAGGAACAGCGCACCCTTCGCCGTGTCGTCGGCGCCCTCGTGGAACGGCGGCGACCAGCGCACGTAGTCGCCCATCCCGAGGTCCTCGACCTTGACGACCTCGGCACCGAAGTCGGCGAGCAGCAGCGAGCAGAACCCGCCGGGCAGCAGGCGGGAGAGGTCGAGGACGCGTGTGCCCTCTAGCGGGAGGCTCATGGTCGTGTCTCCTGGAGGTCGTTGCGGGGGATCAGGCGGTGGCGCGCCTGGGCACGCCGAGGATCTCGCGCGCCTGGGCGACGGTGGCGGGCGTGCGGCCGACGTCCTCGGTCATCTGCCGGGCCTTGGCGACGAGCTCGCCGTTCGAGCGCGCCATCGTGCCGTCGGGCAGGTAGAGGTTGTCCTCCAGGCCGACGCGGATCGACCCGCCGAGCGTCAGCGCCGAGGCGATCAGCATCCACTGCGCGCGCGAGATGCCGACGACGCCCCAGTGGCTGCCGGCGGGGATGTTGTCGGCCATCAGCGCGAGGTTGCGGGCGGTCGGCGGGATGCCGCCGACGACGCCCATCACGCAGTCGACGTGCAGCGGCGTCCTGAGCACGCCCATGTCGATGAGCGGCGCGAGGCTCCCCACGTGCCCGACGTCGAAGCACTCGTGCTCGGGCTTGATGCCGAGCTCGTTCATCGCGGTGAGGAATTCGATGATCTCCGTGAACGGGTTCGTGAAGACCATGTCGAAGACGAATTCGCGCCGCGACTGCGAGTACTTCGCGTAGTTCATCGAGCCCATGTTCAGCGCGGCGACGTCTGGGCGCAGCGCGCGCAGGTAGGCCAGGCGCTTCTCGACGGGGACGCCGATCGTCCCGGTCGAGTAGTTGATGATCACGTCGTCGACCTCGGCGTTGATCGCCTCGGTGATCGCCTGGAAGTCCTCGATCTCGTACGACGGGGTGCCATCCGGCCGGCGGGCGTGGATGTGGATCATCACGCCGCCCTCGTCGACGATCCTCCGCGCCTCGGCCCCGTACTCCTCGGGCGTGTAGGGAATCGCCGGGCACTGCTCGCGGTTGGCGATCGCGCCCGAGATGGCGCAGGTGATGATGACCGGGTGCTCGAGGCTCACGCTGGGCGCTCCGTGGGAAGTGGGACGTACCACTTCCCACCTTGACGATCGGCTCCTGAAGCGTCAAGCCGAGCGGCGGCTCGAGCAGGGCGATGACGTTTCATTGCGCTGGGCGAGGCCAACCATCATCACAGCGAACCCCCCACTGGGTGATGGGCGACTGAGCGTCGGATCGTGGATGCCCGGGGCGCACGGCGGGAATGCCGGTGTACTCACGTACCCGGCATCCCGTCGGTGGCGCCGGGCGCCGCGAGGCGATGCTCAGGCGCCCATCACCGGGAAGCCGTAGTCGACTCCGTGCGCCTTCTGCGGCCAGCGCTCGGTGACGACCTTGCCGCGCGTGTAGAAGAGGACGCCCTCGCGGCCGTGCACGTGAAGGTCGCCGAACAGCGAGCTCTTCCAGCCGCCGAACGAGTAGTAGGCCATCGGCACGGGGATCGGGACGTTGATCCCGATCATCCCCGCGGTCGCGCGGTGGCGGAACTCGCGTGCCGCGCCGCCGTCGGAGGTGAAGATCGCGGCGCCGTTGCCGTACTCGTTCGCGTTGACGAGCTCCAGCGCCTCGTCGAGGGACCCCGCGCGCAGCAGCACGAGCAGCGGCCCGAAGACCTCCTCGCGATAGACGCTCATCTCGGGCGTGACGCGGTCCAGGACGCTCGGTCCGACGAAGAACCCGTCGGGATGGCCGGCGACCTCGAGCTCGCGCCCGTCGAGCAGCACGTCCGCGCCCTCGTCAGCGCCGCGCCCGACGTAGTCGACGACGCGCTCGCGCGCCTGGGCGGTGATGACCGGGCCCATCTCGCTCTGCGCGTCGGCCCCGGGCCCGACGGTCAGCGCACGGGCGCGCTCGACGACCGCGGCGGCGAGCCGCTCGGCCGTCTCGTCCCCCACGCTGACGACGGCCGAGATCGCCATGCAACGCTGACCGGCGCTGCCGAATGCGGCGGAGGCGATCGCGTCGGCGGCCACGTCGAGGTTCGCGTCAGGCAGCACGATCGCGTGGTTCTTCGCGCCGCCGAGCGCCTGCGCGCGCTTGCCGTGCGCGGTCGCCGTCTCGTAGATGTACTTCGCCACAGGGGTCGAGCCGACGAACGAGACGGCGTCGACCTGGGGGTGTGTCAGCAGGGCGTCGACGGCGACCTTGTCGCCCTGGACGACGCTGAAGACGCCGTCCGGCAGCCCGGCCTCGGCGAGCAGCTCGGCCATGAAGATCGAGGCCGACGGGTCCTTCTCGCTGGGCTTGAGCAGGAAGGCGTTGCCGCAGGCGATCGCGATCGGATACATCCACATCGGGACCATCGACGGGAAGTTGAAAGGGGTGATCCCCGCGACGACGCCGAGCGGCTGGCGGAAGCTCGAGGAGTCGACACGCGTGGAGATCTGCTCGGAGGCCTCGCCCTTCATCAGGTGCGCGATGCCGCAGGCGAACTCGACGACCTCGAGGCCGCGCTGCACCTCGCCGCGCGCGTCGTCGAACGTCTTGCCGTGCTCGCCGGTGACTATCCGCGCGAGGTCGTCGCGGCGCGCCGTGAGCAGCTCGCGGTAGCGGAACAGCACCGTCGTGCGCTTGGAGAGGGAGGCCGCGCTCCAGCCGGCGAAGGCCTCGCGCGCCGCACGCACGGCGCGATCGACGTCAGCCGCGGAGGCGAATGCGACGCGCGCGGTGACCTGGCCGGTCGCCGGGTCGTGGACGTCGCCGAAGCGCTCGGCAGCCGCTTCGGGTGCGCCGCCGATCCAGTGTCCGATGGTCTTCAGGTCGGTGCCGGTGAGCGTCATGATCCTCTCAGGGTACGCGGCTCCGGCCGGTCCGGAAGGCGCATTCCGCGCCGCGCGGTGTGCCGGGGCGGCGCGTGCCGCCGGTGAGGTCGTCACGATCCGCCGATGCACCGATCACGGATGGTCCTGCCCCTGCTGCTCGTCGTCGCCTCCTTCGGCGCCGCACAGGCCGCCGCCCAGGCCGACACCTACTCGACGAACTTCGAGTCCCCGGGATTCGCGCCCGGCGACATCAACGGGCAGGCGGGCTGGCAGAAGTCCGGGGCCTACGACGTGGCCGTCGCGGACAACAGCGCGTTCGTGTTGCCGCTCCAGGCGCCGTCGGCGTTCGAGACGCAGAGCCTGCGCGTCTCGAATGCCGTGACGAGCGGCTCGTTCGGGGACCAGACCTTCTCCCCCTCGCTCGCCGAGCCGGCCGGCGAGTCGACCTCGGTCGGCGGCGGTCAGGCCGACGAGAACGCGCCGCGCCACAACCGCTTCGAGCTGTCGTTCACGTTCGCCTCCGCCCAGCCGGGCGCCGAGCAGAGCGGGCTCGCGACGACGCTGAGCCCCGACCGCGGCGACGGCGCGCGGATGAGCTTCCTGCGTCTGCGCGACACGCCGACGGGCCTGGCGGTGGACTTCGTCGACACGCCCGACCCGTCGGTGGAGCTGTCGGGCACCCCACCGGCGTACCACGTGAACTTCGTCCAGCAGACCGTCCGCAACCTCGATCGAACGGTCGCGCACACGGTGAAGCTCGTCGTGTACTTCGTCGAAGGCGCGAACAACGACATCGCCGAGGTCTACGTCGACGACATGACGACGCCGAAGATCGTCGGAACCACCTGGGAGAACTACGACCGCAACGACGACGAGGCGGCGGGCGGCGGCAATCTCGTGCCCCTCACCGACGACGTGCTGCTGCGCGCCTCGAGCACAGCGCAACCGCCGCTCGCCGGGATGGGCTTCCTGATCGACGACCTGACGATCGCCTCCTCGACCGCGACGCCCCCGCCCGACCCGCGGCTGGGGCCCACGGGCGCGACGGGAGCGACCGGTGCCACGGGCGCAAGCGGGGGAACAGGAGCGACCGGCGCGACCGGCGCCGCGGGAGCGACCGGCGCGACGGGCGCCACCGGCCCCGCGGGGCCGCAGGGTGCGTCGGCCGGGACCGATGCCGCCAACGCGGCCTCCGGCAGCCCTGTGCGGATCCTCAGCGTGCGGATCGTGCGCGGCACCCTGCGCGTGCAGCTCGCGTGCCCGAAGGCCGCCGGCCTGTGCGACGGGCGCGTCCGGGTGCGCACGAAGCACGGCACACTGCTCGGCACGCCGCTGTTCGACGCCGACGGCGGCCAGACGGTGACGGCGAAGCTGCGGCTCTCGCGGGCGGCGCGCACGCTGGCCGGCGCGAACGGCGCCGCGCTGCGGCTCGTCGCGATCTCGCGCAACCAGAAGGGGATCGCCGCGCGCACGGTGCGCCGTCCCGCCTGAGAACCGGTTTCGGAATGAGGCGGCGGTCGTCGGGCGACGGGATCGTGGATGGCGGGCGCCGCACGATGGCGAAACCGATGCTGGTTGCATCGCGGAGACATCGGGTGGCGATCCGGCGCCACGAGCCCGCGATCCGACGACCGGCGGCCTCCTGAAACCGGTTCCAACCCTGGCGGGGCGGACGCGGACTAGGCTGCCGCGCATGACCGACCCCGCCGCCTTCAAGCACATCACCTACGACGTCGCGGACCACGTCGCGACGATCACGCTCAGCCGTCCCGAGAAGCTCAACGCGTTCACCGCGACCATGGCCCGCGAGCTGCTCGCCGCGTTCGACCTGATCGACGACGATGACGAGGTGCGCGCGGTCGTCGTGACCGGCGCCGGGCGCGGCTTCTGCGCGGGCGCCGACCTCTCCGGCGGCGGCGAGACGTTCGACTACGGCCCCGGGACCGCGGACGTCC
Organism: uncultured Solirubrobacteraceae bacterium; assembly: GCA_963809525.1. Classification (GTDB taxonomy): domain Bacteria; phylum Actinomycetota; class Thermoleophilia; order Solirubrobacterales; family Solirubrobacteraceae; genus F1-60-MAGs163. The sequence goes on from CAWEJY010000008.1 coordinate 889,555, forward strand.
ACCGCGACGGCGGCGGCATCGTGACGCTGCGGATCTTCGAGTGCCTCAAGCCGGTCATCGCGGCGATCAACGGGCCGGCCGTCGGCGTCGGCGTGACGATGCAGCTGCCGATGGACATCCGCCTCGCCTCGACCGAGGCGCGCTTCGGCCTCGTGTTCGCGCGCCGCGGCATCGTCCCAGAGGCGGCCTCGAGCTGGTTCCTGCCGCGCATCGTCGGCATCAGCCGTGCGCTCGAGTGGACGATGACCGGGCGCGTGTTCGACGCGGCGGAGGCGCTCGAGGGCGGGCTCGTGCGCAGCGTGCACGAGCCGGACGACCTGCTGCCGGCGGCCTACGCACTGGCCGCGGAGATCGCGGACAACACCGCGCCGGTGTCGATCGCCCTCACCCGGCAGATGCTCTGGCGGATGGCCGGCGCCGATCACCCGATGGAGGCGCACAAGGTCGACTCGCGCGGGATCGCCTCGCGTGGCGCGTCGGCGGACGCCGTCGAAGGCGTGATGTCCTTCCTGGAGAAGCGCCCGGCGAGCTTCCCGCTGCGCGTCAGCAGCGACATGCCCGGCTTCTTCCCATGGTGGGAGGAGCGCCCGTTCGCGTGAGCGCGCCCGTCGCGAGCGGCACGGTGACGCCGCAGGATCTCGCCGACCTCGAGGCGCTCGGCCCCGTCATCTAGGCTCCCGCCCCATGTGCCGCCTGTTCGCCCGGATCGCCGCGAAGCCCCACCCCGCGACGTTCGCCTTCATCGAGGCGCCGGACAGCCTCGAGGCCCAGAGCCGCAAGGAGCCCGACGGCTACGGCGTCGGCAGCTTCGACCGCGAGGGGCGCCCGCACGTCGTGCGCCGCGCCGAGGCCGCCTTCCGGGACCCGACGCTGAGCCGCGAGGCCCACGAGCTGCGCTCGGCGGTGTTCATCGCGCACGTGCGCTTCGCGACCAACGGCGAGCTGCTCGAGCGCAACACCCATCCGTTCACGATGAAGGGGCGGATCCTCGCCCACAACGGCGTCGTCCACGGCCTCGACGAGCTGGAGGCCCGGCTCCGACCCGAGTACCTCGCACTCATCGGCGGAGAGACCGACTCCGAGCGCCTGTTCGCGCTGATCACCCAGGAGATCGACGACCACGACGGCGACGTCGACGCAGGCATCGTCGCGGCCGTCGGCTGGGTGGGCGCGAACCTGCCCCTGTACGCGGCGAACATCGTGCTCGGCACCCACGACCACGTGTGGGCGCTGCGCTACCCCGACACGCACGACCTGATGTGGATCGACGAGCGCTCGTCCCCGGTCGCCCAGCATCGCGACCGCCGGCGGCGCCTGCGCGTCGGCGTCGACATCCCGACACCGTGCATCGCCGTCGCCTCCGAACCGCTGGCCGAACCCGAGCGCTGGACGCCGCTGCAGCCGGGCGAGCTGATCTCGGTCGGCCTCGACCTCGAACCGCACGTGACGCAGGTCCTGCCCGACCCGCCGGCCCACCAGCTCACGCTTGCCGACCTCGACGTGCGGGCGGTGGCGGCGCAGAGCGAGAAGTAGGTTGGCCGCGTCGGCTGCCCGCGTCACAATGGTGGCGTCATGGAGCCCGGAACCGACATCGCCCACGAGGCGGACGCGGCGGCACTCCGCGCGGGGCGCGAAGCGCGGCGTGCCCGCAGCGACGCGCTGACCTGCGCCGAGCGCATCGTGCGTCTGGACGCGATGATCCGCGAGGCGACGGCACTCCGCGACGCCGCGGCGCGCAGCCGGTGACCGACTTCCAGCTGATCCCGCTGCTGCGCGCGCTCACGACGGCGGGGGCCCGCTTCGTCGTCATCGGCGGGGTCGCGGTCGCCGCGCACGGTCCGCTGCGCACGACCGAGGACCTCGACATCGTTCCGTCGCCTGCCGCCGAGGACCTGCTGACATTGGGGAACGCGCTGGTCGCGCTCGACGCGCGGCTCGCTGCGCCGCAGAGCGAGGCGTTCGGCTCCGAGCACCGCGCCGCGCTGGCGCAGGGACGAAGCATGTCGCTGACGACATCGCTCGGCGAAGTCGACATCGTGCAACGCCTCCCCGGGGTCCCGAGCTTCGCCGAACTCGACCGTGACGCGCTGGCGTTCGAGCTCGACGGGTTCAGCGTGAAGGCGGCGTCGCTCGAGCAGCTCGTGGCGATGAAGCGCGCCCGCGGCACACAACAGGACCTCGCCGATGTCGAGGCGCTCGAGCGGCGCTGATCAGACCGGCACGACACCCGAGCGCTTCCACGGGCGCTCGATTCGCTTGCCCTCGGCCATCTCGAGCGCGCGGCAGATCACGGGCCGGGTCTCGCGCGGGTCGATCACGTCGTCGATCATCCCGTTGCGTGCGGCGATGTAGACGTCGATGATCCTGCGGTAGGCCTCGATCAGCTCCTGCTTCTTGGCGGCCGGATCGTCTGCCTCCTCGACCTGGCGGCGCATCACGATCTCGACGGCGCCCTCCGCCCCCATGACGCTGATCTCCGCGCTCGGCCAGGCGACGAGCATGTCCGGCTCGTAGGCGCGGCCGTTCATGACGTAGTAGCCGGCGCCGTAGGCCTTGCGCAGCACGACGGTGACCTTCGGCACGGTCGCGTTGGAGACGGCGTAGAGCATCTTCGCGCCGTGGCGGATGATGCCCGCCTCCTCCACCTTCGTGCCCACCATGAACCCCGGCACGTCCATCAGGAAGACGAGCGGGATCCCGTAGGCGTTGCAGAGGTTGATGAAGCGCGCGGCCTTGTCGGCGGAGTCGTTGTCGAGGATCCCGCCGAGCTGGCGCGGCTGGTTGGCGACGATGCCGGCAGGACGCCCGCCGAAGCGCGCGAAGCACGTGATGATCGTCTTCGCGAACTGCGGCTTCATGTCGAAGTGCTCGCCGTCGTCGACGATCCGCCGGATGACCTCGTACATGTCGTAGGGCTTGCGGCCCGACTCGGGCAGCACGTCGAGCAGCGCCTCGTCCTGGCGGTCGATCGGGTCGTCGGTCGCGCGTACCGGCGGCGGCTGCTCGCAGTTGCTCGGCATGTAGGAGAGGTACTGGCGGATGCGCTCGATGCACTCCTCGTCGGAGGCGACCTCGAGGTCGCCGACGCCGGACTTGCGGCAGTGCACGCGCGACCCGCCGAGCTCCTCCTGCGTGACGTCCTCGCCGACCGCCGCGCGGACGAGATGCGGGCCGGCGAGCGCCATCGAGCCGCGGCCCTTGACCATCGGGACGAAGTCCGCCAGGCCCGGGATGTACGCGGTTCCGGCAGCACACGGGCCCATCAGCGCGGCGACCTGCGGGATGACGCCGCTCATGATCACCTCTTCGCGGAACAGGTGGCCCGAGCCCGCGAACAGCGAGCCCACGGCCTCCTGGATGCGCGCGCCGGCCGAGTCCAGCAGCCAGACGAACGGCATGCGCTTGGTCAGCGCGAGCTCGCGCAGCCGCGCGACCTTGATCTCCCCGGTCATGCCCATCGACCCGGCCATGACGGTGAAGTCGTAGGCGCAGATCGCGACCAGGCGCCCGTCGACCTTGCCGTAGCCGGTGATCACGCCGTCGGCGGGCGCGTCCTTGTCCTCCAGGCCGCGGACGGAGTAGTGGATCCCCGCGTGGATGCCGAGCTCGCTGAACGTGCCCTCGTCGACCAGCAGCGCGATGCGCTCGCGCGCCGTCAGCTTCCCGGCCGCGTGCTGGCGGGCGATCTTCTCCTCGCCGCCGCCGAGCGCGGCATGCGCGCGGCGCGCGTGCAGCTCCTCGACGAGCGGGCGCAGGATGCTCGGGGCGCTGGCGTCGGGCGTGCTCATGGGAGCGGAACGTACTGGTACACCCATCCGCAAGTTCCGTGGGCTTCGGCGGAGTGAGCTCGCGCCTGACGCCCGTCGGCGCCCGGCCCCGTGCCACCAGCACGAAGCCGGGTCACCGCCAGCCGTCAGATCACGACCGCACCCGCGCCGAATTCCACGCGGAACTTACGGCCGGATGTACCAGTGGCCGGCCTCCAGTTGCCCGCCGTGCGCGGGCAGCACCGCGGCGACGACCGGCGCGACGGTCTGCGCGGCCTCGACGCTCGGGCAGCCGGTGACCTCGATGCCGATCACGGTCGCGGCGCGTGCGACGTCCGCGAGCATGCGCGTGAGGCCCGTGGCGCTGAAGCCGCCGGGCGCCGGGAACGCCATCCCCGGCATGACGCTCGGGTCCAGCACGTCGACGTCGAGGTGGATGAACACCTCGCGGCCGGCGAGCGCGTCGGCCAGGCGACTCGGCCGCTCGATCACCGAGACGCCGTGCGTCTCCAGCAGCACGCGCTCGCCGCCGTCGAGGTCGCGCACGCCGCACATGACGACGCGCGAGGGATCCAGCGGCGGCCCGTCGAAGCCGGCGTCCCAGACGCCGCATGCGCCCGCCAGGCACATGCCGCCGAGGAAGCGCGAGGGCGTCGTGCGCGGGGAGTTGAAGTCCCCGTGCGCGTCGAGCCACAGCACGAACGCGTTGGGCCGCTCGCGCGCGAGCGCCGGCAGCGTCGTCACGCAGATGGAGCAGGCGCCGGCCGTCAGGACGGGGAAGCGCCCGCCGTGCAGCGCGTCGGACAGCTGGCCGCCCGCTTCGAGCAGGCAGCCGCGCGCGTCGCGCAGGTCCTCCTCGAAGTCGCTGTCACGGGGCTCGCCGGGCTTCCCGACCATCCGCGCCTCGACGCCGGCGTGCGCGGCGATCGCCTCCGCGACGGCACGGGCGCCGTCGGCCCGGAATCGCTCGCGATCGGAGGTGCGGCAGAGCAGCGCGACGACGGCCGGAGCTGCTCTCAGCGGCCCTTCCACTGGGGCTCCCGCTTCTCGAAGAAGGCGCTGACGCCCTCCTGGATGTCCTCTGTCGCGAAGGCGAGCGCGAGCTGCGCGCGCAGGTAGTCCAGCGCGTCCATCAGCGGCTGGTCCTGCTGACGCCACATGGCGTCCTTGCCCATCCGCATCAGCAGCGGGGACTTCGCCGCGAGCTTCGCCGCCCACTCGGCGACGACGCCGTCGAACTCGTCGTCGGGCACGACGCGATTGACGAGCCCCAGGCGACGGGCCTCGTGCGCGTCGACGCGCTCGCCGAGCAGCAGCAGCTCGCTCGCGGCCTTGCGCCCGATGTTGCGGTAGATCAGGGCCATGATCATGAAGGGGAAGACGCCGACGGTGATCTCGGGCGTCCCGAAGGTCGCGCTCTCCTTCGCCACGACCAGGTCGCAGGCGAGCGCGATGCCGAGCGCCCCGGCGAGCACGTGCCCGTTCGCCGCGCAGAGCGTCGGCTTGCCGAGCGTGCCGATCACCTCGAACAGGCTCGGGAATCGGGCGATCGCCTGGTGCTTGAGCGCCAGCGGGACGTCCGCGGCGAAGCCGCCGAGGTTCCCGCCGGCCGAGAACACCGTCGCGTGCGTGCTCGTCAGGACGACCGCGCGCACCTGCGGGTCCTCGCGGGCGCGCTCGAACGCGGCGGTCAGGGCGTCGAGCAGCTCGTCTGACAGCGCGTTGCGCGAGTCGGGCTGGTCGAGGCTGATGGTGGCGACGCCAGCGGCGAGCTCGTAGCGGACCGGATCGGGCATGGGCGGCAACGGTACACGGCACGTCACGGGTCCGACCCGCCCGCGCTGCCGAAAGTAGGACGTGCCACTGTTTACTTTTCGGGGAGCGCCCGCTACGGTCCGCGCACCCCAGCCACGCAAGGAGTCCCCAGCCACATGGCCACCACCTCGTCGGTCCTCAAGCCCGACTTCGGCGCCAAGCGCAAGCACTTCATCTTCACCGACGAGCACGAGCAGCTGCGCGAGTCGATCACCGCGTTCGCCCAGAAGGAGCTCGCGCCACACGCCGACGAGTGGGAGGAGACGACGTTCCCCGACTCGGTCTTCCGCCGCATGGGCGAGCTCGGCTTCCTCGGCCTCGACAAGCCCGAGGAGTACGGCGGGCAGGGCGGCGACTACTTCTCGGCGCTCGTCCTGGCCGAGGCGATGACGCACGCCAACTGCGGCGGTCTGGCGATGGGGATCGCCGTCCAGACCGACATGGCGCTGCCGCCGATCCTCGCCTTCGGGACCGAGGAGCAGAAGCAGGAGTGGGCGGTGCCGGCGATCAAGGGCCAGAAGATCCTCTGCCTGGGCATCACCGAGCCGGACGCGGGCTCCGACGTGGCCGGCATCAAGACCCGCGCGGTCAGGGACGGCGACGACTACGTCATCAACGGCTCCAAGACCTACATCACCAACGGCCACCGCGCCGACGTGATCGTGCTCGTCACGAAGACCGACCCGGAGGCCGGCTACGACGGCTTCACGCTGTTCCTCGTCCCGATGGACTCCCCCGGCGTCATCCGCGAGAAGAAGCTGCAGAAGATGGGGATGCACGCCAGTGACACGGCGCTGCTGGCCTTCCAGGACGTGCGCGTCCCGGCGAGCGCGGTGCTCGGCCAGGTCGGCAAGGGCTTCTACCACATCATGTGGGAGCTCCAGGGCGAGCGGATGATCGGCGCGGCCGGCTGCGTCGCGGGTGCCCAGGCCTGCATGGACCGCACGCTGCAGTACGCGCTCGAGCGCACCGCATTCGGCAAGCCGATCGGCAAGTTCCAGGTGACGCGCCACAAGTTCGCCGAGATGGGGACGAAGCTCGAGGCGGCCCGCCAGCTCGTCTACATGACCGCGTGGCGCATCCAGAACGGCGAGTACCCCGTGCGCGAGATCTCGATGGCCAAGCTGTACGCCTCGCGCGTGGCGGTCGAGGTCGCCGACGAGTGCATCCAGATCCACGGCGGCGCCGGCTACATGAAGGAGTACAACGTCGAGCGCGTCTGGCGCGACCTGCGCCTCAACCGGATCGGCGCCGGCACCGACGAGATCATGCTCGAGGTCATCGGGCGCTCCTACGGGCTCTGATCGCCGACGCGGGGATATGGTCCGGGCATGCCTGACGCCCCGGACTTCGCACAGACGATCGCGGCGGCCTACGCGGTCGACGGGGCATCCGTCGACCTGGGCCGCGGCGTGCACGACGGCGCCGTCGCGCAGGACGCGAAGGTCCAGATCGCGCTGAAGATGATGAACCGCCACGGCCTCGTCGCCGGGGCGACCGGGACCGGCAAGACGAAGACGCTGCAGGGCATCACCGAGCATCTCTCCGCGCAGGGCGTGCCGGTGTTCGTCGCCGACATCAAGGGCGACGTCTCGGGCCTCGCCGTCGCCGGCGACCCCGACGGACCGGCGGGCAAGCGCGACGCGGAGCTCGGAATCCCCTACACGCCCGCGGCCTTCCCGGTCGAGTTCCTGTCGATCGGCGGCCTGGGGCCCGGCGTCCCGATCCGCGCCACCGTCTCGGACTTCGGCCCCACGCTGCTCGCAAAGATCCTCGGCTCGAACGACACCCAGGAGTCGAGCCTCGCGCTCGTCTTCCACTACGCCGACACCAAGGCCCTGCCGATCCTCGACCTCAGCGACCTGCGCGCGTTGCTGACCTTCCTGGACTCCGCCGAGGGCAAGGCCGAGCTCGAGGGCATCGGCGGCCTGTCGAAGGCGACCGTCGGCGTGCTGCTGCGCGACCTCGTCAGCCTGGAGACCGGCGGCGGCAACGAGTTCTTCGGCGAGCCGCAGTTCGACATCAAGGACCTGCTGCGCACGGGGCCCGACGGCCGCGGGATCGTCAGCTGCCTCGAGCTCGCGGCCGTCCAGGACAAGCCCAAGCTCTTCTCCACCGTCCTCATGTGGCTCGTCGCCGAGCTGTTCGAGGAGCTGCCCGAGGCCGGCGACCTGGACAAGCCGAAGATCGTCTTCTTCTTCGACGAGGCCCACCTGCTGTTCAGCGACGCGAGCAAGGCGTTCCTGGAGTCGGTCACCCAGACCGTGCGCCTGATCCGCTCCAAGGGCGTCGGCATCTTCTTCGTCACGCAGAGCCCCAAGGACGTGCCCGCCGACGTGCTCGGCCAGCTGGGCAACCGCATCCAGCACGCGCTGCGGGCATTCACCCCCGACGATGAGAAGGCGCTCAGCGCGGCGGTCAAGACCTACCCGAAGTCGGACTTCTACGACCTCGAGACACTGCTGACCTCGATGGGCATCGGCGAGGCGGCGGTGACGATCCTCGACGAGCAGGGCGTCCCGACGCCCGTCGTGCACAGCAAGCTCCCGGGCCCGCAGTCGGCGATGCAGCCCGCGCCCGACGTGGACGGCACGGCGAAGGCCTCGCCGCTGTTCGCGAAGTACGGCACGCGCGTCGACGCGCAGAGCGCGCGGGAGCTGCTCGCCGCGCGCGTCGAGCAGGCCGTGGCCGGCGCGCAGGTGACCGCGACCGCTCAGGCCGATGCAGCGGCGCCCGCCCCGAAGCCGGCGCAGAAGAAGGAGGCGGCGACCGCGGTCGCCGGCGGCGCCGAGGTGCTCGGCAACTTCCTCAACAGCCGCGAGGGCAAGCAGATCCAGAAGGAGGTCATCCGGGGTGTGTTCGGCATGCTGAAGAAGAGCCTGTGAGCGCGGCGCCCAAGGGCATCCCCGCGGCTCCCGCGCAGCGGCGCCTGCTCCCGCCGTTCACCGAGGAGCACGAGGAGCTGCGCGCATCGCTGCGGCGCTTCGTCGAGGGCGAGCTGCTGCCGTACGCCGACGAGTGGGAGGACGCGCGCTGGTTCCCCAGCGAGCTCTTCCCCCGGATGGGGGAGCTCGGCTTCCTCGGGCTGAAGTACCCGCAGCAGTACGGCGGGCAGGGCGGCGACTACCTGCACGATGCGGTGCTCGCCGAGGAGCTCGCGCGCTGCGGCTCGGGCGGTGTCGCCGCCGGCCTGGGCGCCCACATCACGATCGCGACGCCGCCGGTGTGGAAGTTCGGCACCGAGGAGCAGAAGCAGCGCTACCTCGTCCCCGCGATCGCGGGCGCGAAGATCGCCGCGCTGGGGATCACCGAGCCCGACGCCGGCTCCGACGTCGCGGGCCTGCGCTCGCGCGCGACCGAGGTCGACGGCGGCTGGGTCATCAACGGCTCGAAGACGTACATCACGAACGGCGTGCGTGCGGACTACGTCGTGATGGCCGTGAAGACGACGCCCGAGGGCGGCCACGGCGGGATCTCGTTCTTCCTCGTCGACACCGACCAGCCGGGCTACACGACGACGAAGCTCGAGAAGCTCGGCTGGCACGCCTCCGACACGGGCCTGATCGCGATGGACGACGTCTTCGTGCCGCAGGAGAACCTGCTCGGCGAGCTGCACGGCGGCTTCAAGCTGATCATGGCCAACTTCCAGTGGGAGCGGCTGTCGATGGCGCTCGGCGCCGTCGCCGCGATGCAGGTGTGCTTCGAGCGCACGCTCGCGTTCGCACGCGAGCGCGAGGCCTTCGGGCGCTCGATCGGCAGCTTCCAGGTGACGCGCCACAGGTTCGCCGAGATGGCCACGACGATCGAGGCGGGCCGCAGCCTGACCTACCACGCGCTGCGCCTGTTCGTCGATGGCGAGAACGCGCTGAGTGAGGTCACGATGGCCAAGCTGCTCACGCAGCGCGCGGCGTTCGACGTCGCCGACACGTGCCTGCAGATCCACGGCGGCGCGGGCTACATGAAGGAGTACGGGATCGAGCGCGCCGCGCGCGACGCCCGCCTGGGGCCGATCGGCGGCGGCACGGATGAGATCATGCGCGAGATCCTCGGACGCACGATGGGCCTGTAGTTCACAGCCCTGTCACGACTCTTCTCACGACCGTCACACGACGGTGACAGGCACGTGACACGGCGGGGCGCGTGGTCGTCTGGGATGCGGTGCGTCCCATCAACCACTCCTCTGGGAGGACTCACCAGATGCGCATCCGCACCCGCAGCGCCGCGGCGCTCGCGGCCGGCGTGCTGGCAGCCGCCGGGATCACGACCGGCGTCGTCTCGGCATGGCCCGGCGACCCGACCGACTTCGCGCCGGTCCCCGCACAGCCCAAGACGCCGGGCATCGCGCTCGGCGACGTCCTGTCCCCCGGCCTGACGGAGTACGCCGTCGCGCAGGGCTCGACGAAGCTCGAGAACGGCGCGCCGTGCGTGCAGTACTACGGCTACGACGTCCACGTCCCCGGCTCGTCGGACTGCTCGGCGCAGGCGCCGTTCGTCCCGCTGCAGCCGAGCGGCCAGGAGGCGAACAAGACCGAGCCCGACAAGAACACCTACCTGCGCCTCTACGGGCAGACCGGCGCCGACCCGAGCTACGACTACGGCAGCCACTTCCTCTTCCAGGGCCACGAGACGGGCAGCCCCGGCTACATCACCCGCATCAACCTCGACGCCGACGCGGCGCACCGCGTGACGCTGCTCGCGACGACCGAGCAGAACGGCACGACGCCGCTGCCGGCCATCGACGGCTCGACCTGGGATCCGTGGGCCAGGCGCCTCCTGTTCACCTCGGAGAGCCTGTCGACCGGCGGCGTCTGGCAGGCGACGACGAGCGTGCCCTCCACGGTCGTGAGCCTCCAGGGCGTCCTGGGCATCGGCAGCTACGAGGGCATCCAGAACGACTCCGCGGGCAACCTCTGGATCGCCGAGGACGTCGGCGGGCGCAACGGCACCGTGAACACGTTCGCCAAGCAGCCGAACAGCTTCATCTACCGCTTCAAGCCGGTCGACCCGACCGACCTGACGAAGGGCGGCAGGCTGCAGGCGCTGCAGGTGCAGTCGCTGCGCACGCCGGGCCAGCCGATCGCGTTCACGCCGTCCACCGGCACCCCCACGGGTGCGCAGGCCGACGCGGACATCACCTCCCCTGACACGCAGGATCTCCACACCTACGGCCACACGTTCGCGACCAGGTGGGTCACGCTCCACGACACGGCGGTCGACGGCACGGCGCCGTTCAACGCCAACACCGCGGCGAAGGCGGACCGCGCGACGCCGTTCAAGCGCCCGGAGAACGGGCAGTTCCAGCCGGGCAGCGGCTTCCGCACGTTCTTCTTCGACGAGACGGGCGACACGGACAACCGCTCGCAGGCGATCCCGGACCTCGGCGGGTTCGGCGGCGTACAGCGCCTGGACCAGGCATCGCCTTCGGCCGACACCGGCACACTGCGCCTCTTCTACAGGGGCGACCGGGCGCACACCGGCCTGGACAACGTGACCTTCCTGTCGCGCAACAGGCTGACGTTCGTCGAGGACGCGGGCGACACGCTGCACACGCAGCGCAACGCGCTCGACTCGGCGTACGTGTTCGACACGCGCGTCGACTACAGCGCCGCGGGCGCGCCCGATCCGGTGCGGTTCATCGCCGAGGGCCGTGACCCGTCCGCCACGATCGACTCGGCGGGCGGCCCACTCGTCGCCGGCAACGAGGGCGACAACGAGATCACCGGCATCCACGCCTCCGACGGCGACGCGAGCCGCTGGGGGATCCTGGGCGCCAAGGCGCCGGCGCCCTTCCACGACGGCTGGCGGCTGTTCTGGACCCAGCAGCACGGCGACAACCCGACCTGGGAGGTGGTCCGGGGGGACACCTCGCGCCACGGCTGGGACGGCTGAACGGGCCGCGCCCTTAAGCGGGGGGAACACGGCGGGCCCCGGGAGACCGGGGCCCGCGCGCGTTCCATAGGATCCGCCGGCACCTCGAACCTCGATCTCAGGAGACGGCATGGGAGTCCTCGACGACAAGGTGGCGATCGTCACCGGCTCGGCGCGCGGCATCGGGCGCGCAACGGCCGAGCTGCTCAGCGAGCACGGCGCGAAGGTCGTGATCAACGACCTCGACGGCGATGTCGCCCAGCAGACCGCCGCCGAGATCGCGGGTGAGACGAACGTGTACGCCGGCGACCTGACCAAGCCGGGCGCCCCGGCCGAGCTCGTCGCGACCGCGATCGACGCGTGGGGCAAGATCGACATCATCGTCAACAACGCGGGCTACACGCTCGACGCGCCGATCCACAAGATGAGCGACGACTGGTTCCAGCGGATGCTCGACATCCACGTGATCGCGCCATTCCGGATCATCCGCGAGGCCGCGCCCTACCTGCGCGAGCCGGCCAAGCAGGAGAAGGAGCAGGGCGTCGAGGTCTTCCGCAAGATCATCAACGTCTCCTCGATCTCCGGCACGATGGGCAACGCCGGCCAGGCGAACTACTCCGCCGGCAAGAACGCGGTCGTCGGCCTGACCAAGACGCTCGCCAAGGAATGGGGCCAGTTCAAGGTCAACTGCAACGCGGTCGCGTTCGGCTGGATCGAAACGCGCCTCACGGCCTCGAAGGTCGAGGACAACGTCATGGAGATCGACGGCGAGAAGGTCCAGCTCGGCATCCCGGACCAGATGCGCGGCATGGCGGCGATGCTGATCCCACTCGGCCGTGCCGGGACGCCCGAGGAGGCCGCCGGCGGCGTGTTCTTCCTCGCCTCCCCCTGGAGCAACTACGTCCACGGCCAGGTGCTGAACATCACCGGCGGCCAGTTCACCGGGATGACGACCTGATGGCGCACACGATCGAGACCGTGGGCGAGCAGGATCTCGCCGACCTGATGCCGCTGATGCGCGGCTACTGCGACTTCTACGAGGTCGAGCCGAGCGATGATCAGCTGCTGGCGCTGAGCCGCGCGCTGATCGCCGGGCCGGCGACGGACGGCGTCCAGCTGATCGCGCGCGACGAGGGCGGACGTGCCGTCGGCTTCGCGACGATCTTCTGGACCTGGCAGACGCTCGCGGCCGCGCGCCTTGCGGTCATGAACGACCTGTTCGTGCATCCCGACGCGCGCGGGACCGGGCTGGCGGACGCGCTGATCGCCGCCTGCGCCGAGCGCGCGCGCGAGCACGGCGCGGGCTCGCTGGGCTGGCAGACGGCCGAGGACAACAAGCGCGCGCAGGCGGTCTACGAGCGCGTCGGCGGGCACGCCTCGCGCTGGGTGGACTACGAGCTGCCGCTCGCCTGATCCGCCGCGGCGCCGAGCTCGAACACGCAGCCCGAGAAGTACCCGCCGGCGGGCGACGCCACGTAGCAGACGAGGTCGGCGACGGCGCGCGGAGGCGTGGCGTCAGCGGGCCACAGCGCGACGACGCGGATCCCCAGGCGCGCCCACTCGACCGACGTCGTGCGCGCGAGGTTCTCCAGCGCGGCGCGCGCGGCGCCCGCCTGCCGCCCGTCCCCAGGGCGCGGCGCGATCAGCACCACTCGCGCCCCCCCGGCCGCCCCGCCGGTCGCATTGACGACGCTGCGCGTCGCATTCCAGGCTCCCTGCACGGCCGCCTGGAGCGCGGCTGCGTCCCCGCCGAGTGCGCGGAAGGCGGCTCCGGCGTCACAGACGAGCAGGTCGGCGCCGTCGAGCGCCTCGGCCGCGGCGATCGTCGCCTCCTCGTCGAGCAGATCGGCGTCGAGCGCGCCGGTGTGCGCCCCGAGCGCCGCGCAGGCGCTCGCGACGTCCTCAGCGCCGCCCGCGGTCACCACCCGGACCCCCTCGAGGATCCCGGCGCGCAGCAGCGGCGGGGGCGTGGGCTCGGTCATGCGCGGCGAACCCTACCCGCAACCTTCGCCGCCCCGGATGGTTCCCTTAGGTAGATGCTGCGCCCACCGATCGCCGTCCTCGGCACGCTCCTGATCGCGCTCGCCGTCCCGGCGAGTGCTTCGGCGCGTGACGCCCTCGTCGCCGGCGGCGACGCGCTCACGCTGGTCAACGTGACCGCGAACGCCGTCAGCGGCCGCGTCGCGGTCGGCGGGGCGACGCGCGCCGTCGCCGCGGCGCCCGACGGCGCGCGCGGCTACGTCGCGGCGGGCCGGCGCGTCGTCACCGTCGATCTCGCGAGCCGCAGCATCGCGGCGAGCGCGACGCTGAGCGGCGCGCCGTACGCGCTCGCGACGACGCCGAACGGCTCGCGGCTGCTCGCCGGGCGCGGCGGGGCGGTCGACATCCTCGGGACGATCCCGGCACCGACGCGCCTGGCGACGATCCCGCTCGGCTCCCGCGCCGCGCCGCGCGCGATCGCCATCGCGCCCGACGGCCTGCGGGCGCTCGTCCTGCTGGACCGCCGGCACGTCGCGATCCTCGACCTCACGAGCCTGACGGTGGCCCGCCGCGTGCGCCTGGCGAACGCCGGCGGCGTCGCGATCTCCTCCAGCGGCAGCGGCTGGGCGAGCGCCGACAGCGCCCGCGGCGGGCGGCTGCTGCGCATCGACCTCGCGACCGGCCGCGTGACCCGGGCGATCAGGCTCGGCCCTGCCATCGGCGGCGGCGTCGCGATCACGCCGGACGGGCGCCGCGCCATCGTCGGCGCATCGATCGCACGCCCCGTCGCGGCCATCGCCGACCTCGCTGCGGGGCGCCTGCTCGCGCGCGTGCGTGTCGGCAGCGGGCCCGGCGCGACTGCGGCCTCGCCCGACGGGACGCGCCTCTACGTCGCCGACCGCGGCGGCCGCACGCTCTCCGTGCTCAGCGCGCTGAGCCTCAAGCGCCTGCGGTCCGTGCGCCTGCCCCCCGGGACGCGGCCGGTCGGCGTCGCCGTCCAGCCCGGGCTCGCCGTCCAGCGCGGGACCGAGGGCCCCGACACGCTCGTCGGCACGCGCGGTCCGGATCTGCTGGACGGGCTCGGCGGCAACGACGTCCTGAGCGGCTACCGCGGCAGCGACCAGCTGCTCGGCGGCGCCGGCGACGACACGCTCGACGGTGGCACCGCGGACGACCTGCTCGACGGCGGCGACGGCAACGACCGCCTCGCGGGCAAGTCGGGCAACGACCGGCTGCTCGGCGCGGCGGGCAACGACGCGCTCAACGGCGGCACCGGTAACGACGCGCTCGACGGCGGTGACGGGTCGGACTACCTCGACGGCGGCGACGGGGACGACACCGTGCTGGGGGGCGCCGGCGACGACAAGATCGTCGAGGTGCAGCTCGGCAACGACAAGCTCCTCGACGGCGGGGCTGGCAACGACCTCGTCGACGGCGGGCGCGGCAGCGACCGCATCGCCGGCGGCGAGGGCGACGACACGCTGTTCGGCCGCTCGGGCTCGGAGACGATCGACGGCGGCACGGGCGACGACACGATCGACGGCGGGACCGGCGGCGACCTCCTCTACGGCCGCCAGGGCAACGACACCGTGACCGGCGACGCCGGCAACGACCGGATCTACGGCTCCTACGGCAACGACGAGCTCGACGGCGGCTCCGGCGACGACTACCTGTCGGGCTCCTACGGCGCCGACACGATCGTCGGCGGCCCCGGCCGCGACGTGATCTCGGCGGGCAGCGGCAACGACGAGGTCCGCGTCGCCGACGACAGCCAGGACAGCGTCGACTGCGGGCCCGGGAAGGACACCGTCTACATCGAGAGCGACGCTCCGCAGCGCGACAGCGTGCGGGGCTGCGAGACCGTGATCCAGATCCCGGCCGAGCCGGCCAACGACGGCGCGCCCACGACGAACGTCATCCCCGGCACGCCCGCGAACGACGTGCTGACCGGCACGGACGCGAACGACTCGTTGTTCGGCGCGGACGGCGACGACGAGCTGTTCGGCGCCGCCGGGAACGACTATGTCGACGGCGAGAACGGCAACGACACGCTGCACGGCGGCACGGGCGACGACGAGCTCCACGGCCGCAACGGCGACGACGTCATCCTCGGCAACGAGGGCGACGACCGCATCTTCGGCGAGCGCGGACGCGACACCATCGACGGCGGCCCGGGGAACGACACGATCCAGGGCAACCTCGACGACGACACGATCCAGGGCGGCGAGGGCGACGACCGCATCCAGGTCGTCGGCGGCGGGTTCGACCGCGTCGCCTGCGGACCGGGGAACGACACCGTCTACGCCGACCCCGCCGACGAGGTCGCAGCCGACTGCGAGACGGTCAACCGCTGAGCGCGAGCAGCGCCGCGGTCAGTGTGAAACGGCCTCGCGCGCCGCACGGCGCTCGGCGCGGATCGCCTTCGGCCCGCGCGCCTCGAGATCATCGAACATGATGCGGATCTCGGCGAAGATCTGATCGGCGACCTCCTGCTGCTGCTCGCGCGTGGCGTGCTCGATCGCCTCGAAGCGCAGCGGGTCGCCGTACTGCACCGTCACCTTGGGCAGCTGGAGGCGCTTCCAGTTGCGCACGCGCTGGGAGCCGCTGATCGCAACCGGCACGACGGTCGTCCCGGACTCGAGCGCGACGCGCCCGATGCCCCGCTTGGCGCGGTCGGCCAGCTTGCCGGTGCGCGAGCGCCCGCCCTCGCAGTACATGCAGATCGTGCCGCCGCGCTCGAGGATCGAGTTCGCCACCTGGAAGGAGAGCTCGTCGGCATAGCCGCGGCGGACGGGAAACACGCCGCCGCGCTTCATCACCCAGGCGAACCATCCCTTGTAGAGCTGGGACTTCGCCATGAACTGCACCTTGCGTCGCGTGGCGACGCCGAGGAAGAAGTGATCGATGTTGGAGAAGTGGTTCGGCGCGAAGATCACGGACCCGCTGGTCGGCACCTTCTGCGCGTCGATGCAGGTGGTCCGGAAGCCGATCCACGCGTACAGCGACATGATGATCCGCACGATGTCGTAGATCCAGTCGGGCTTGTGCGTCAGCGGCCAGTCGTAGTACTGCTGCAGCTCGGACAGCGGCCGCGGGTCCTTGTAGACCTGCGCCTTCATCTTGACCAGGCCGGGATCGCTCCCGCGCGCCGGCGTGCCTGTCTCGTCGCTCATCACCAGTCAGACCCTCCCGGGCCTTCGAGGTTACGCCTCGACCCAGCCGCGCGATCGATCCAGCGCGCGATCCCAGCCGTGCAGCAGCCGCTCGCGCTCACCCGCTCCCATCGCGGGCTCGTAGCGCGCGCCCTCGCGCCAGAGCTCGCGGACGGCCGCCTGGGTCCAGACGCCGGCGCCCACGCCGGCCAGCAGCGCGGCGCCGAGCGCGGTCGTCTCGGAGACCTCCGGGACGACGACCGGGACCCCGAGCACGTCCGCCTGGAACTGCATCAGCCAGCCGTTGGCGGTCGCGCCGCCGTCCGCCTTCAGCGACGTCAGCGCCCGGCCCGAGACGGCCTCGACGGCGCGGACCGCGTCGACCGTCTGGTAGGCGATCGCCTCGAGCGCCGCGCGCGCCAGATGCGCGCGGCCGCTGCCGCGAGTCAGCCCGACGATCGTGCCCCGCGCGTAGGGGTCCCAGTGCGGCGAGCCCAGCCCGGTCAGCGCCGGGACGAGGTACACGCCGTCGTTGCCGTCGAGCGATGCGGCGAGCGTCTCGCTCTCGGCGGCGTCGCGGATGATGCCCAGGCCGTCGCGCAGCCACTGCACCGCCGCACCGGTGACGAAGATCGACGCCTCCAGGGCGAAGAACGTGCGCTGCCCGATCGCCCACGCGACCGTCGCCAGCAGCCCCTCGGGCGCCGTGGCCGGGGGCACGTCGCCGGTGTTCACGAGCAGGAACGAGCCGGTCCCGTACGTGTTCTTGCCCTGGCCCGGATCCAGGCAGGCCTGCCCGTAGAGGGCCGACTGCTGGTCGCCCGCGACGCCGGCGACCGGCACGCCGTCGTGACCGGGCAGCGCATGCGCACGCACCGCACCGAAGCCGCCGATCGACGGCCGGACTTCCGGCAGCGCCGGCAGCGGCACGCCGAAGAGATCGCACAGCTCCTCCGACCAGGCGCCCGCATGCAGGTCGTAGAGCATCGTGCGCGAGGCGTTCGACGGGTCGGTGACGTGCTCGCCGGTGAGATTGAACGCCAGCCACGCGTCGATCGTGCCGAACACCGCCCGCCCGTCGCGCACGCGCTCTGCGAGCCCGTCGACCTCGCGCAGCAGCCACTCGATCTTCGTCGCCGAGAAGTACGGGTCGAGCACGAGCCCGGTGCGCTCACGGACGAGCGGCTCGTGGCCCTGAGCGCGCAGCTCGTCGCAGCGGGCGGCGGTCCTGCGGTCCTGCCAGACGAGCGCCCGATGAAGCGGCTCCCCCGTGGCCGGATCCCAGACGCAGACCGTCTCGCGCTGATTGGTGATGCCGATCGCCAGGAGGCCGCCCGGGCGGATGCCGGCGTCCTCGAGCGCCTCGAGCGCGACCGCCCGCGTCACCGCCCAGATCTCGGCGGCGTCGTGCTCGACCCAGCCGGGCCGGGGGAAGTGCTGGCCGAACTCCCGGTAGGCGCGCCCGATCAGCTGCGCCTCGGCGTCGAAGACGAGGCACGTGGAGCCGGTCGTGCCCTGATCGATCGCGAGGATCACGGCGGCAGCCTACCGGCGGCCGCGCGCACTCGACAGGCGGGCGAAACTCGGTGCGTGAGGTTCCGACCGTCTGTCGGTGGGAGGCCGACCCGCCCGTCCGTACCTTCCGGAGCGTGATCGATGTGATGAACCAGGTGACTTCGCACACGTCTCCTCCTGTGACGCGGCAGCCGGTTCAACGCTCGGTCGCGTGCAGACGCGTCCCGCGGGCCTGACCCTCCTTGCGGGCGCGTCCCCGGCAGGGGACGGGGCCGAGTGAACACCCGGGCGGTGGGGGACACACCGCCCGGGTTTCGGCCATCGGTACAGTCGCCCTCGAAGGGGCTGATCTGCGAGAGCAGATCAGAAGCCGCGGCGGCACAGCCGCCGCACGCGGCGCGCCGGGACGGATCCCCGACCCTGGATGTCGTCGAACCGACCCACCGCGGTCCCCGGGGCGTCAGCGAGCTCGCAGCCGCCGCGCCGCCCACACGCCGACGAAGTCCTTGAGCTGGCGCAGGCGGTGGGCGAACCCGCGCCACGTGCGGCCGGTCGCCCGGTGCTCGAGGTCGACCTCGACCTCCAGCACCCGGTAGCCGGCGCGGACGGCGTCGACCGTCATCCCGATCTCCATGCCGAAGCGCGGCGCGAACGGCGTGACGGCCGCGAGGACCTCCGGCCGCAGCGCGCGCTGGCCGGAGATCGGCGCGCGCAGCTCGAGGCCCGTGAGGTTCCGGATCGCCCAGCGCGCAAAGCCGACGGCGAAGCCGAACCCGCCGCCGACGCGCCGCGCGAACACGGCCACCGCGAGGTCGGCCTCGCCGCGATCGACCGCCTCCAGCAGCGGGGCGAGGCGGCCCGCGCTCGCGGCGAGGTCGGCGTCGCACAGCAGGACGAGCGCGGGGTCGCGCCGCAGCGCGAGCTCGGCTGCGCGCCCGGCCGCCCCGCCCTTGCCGGCCGGGTGATCGAGCCGCACGACCTCGGCGCCGGCGGCCGCGGCCACCCGGGCCGTGTCGTCGCGCGAGCCATCGTCGGCGACGATCACGTGGGTCCCCGGGAACGCCGCGCGCACACCCTCGACTGTCGCGGCGATGCGGTCCCCCTCCTCGCGGGCGGCGATGACGACGGTGAGGCGACTCGCGTCCATGGCGCGGGCTATCGTGCCAGACCGCTCCCGTCCCGCTGCTCCCGGAGGTTCTGCACGTGCCCGACATCGAGGCCCACATCACCGGCACTGTGTGGAAGATCGAATGCCAGATCGGCGACTCCGTCGCGGAGGGCGACACCGTCGTGATCCTCGAGTCGATGAAGATGGAGATGCCCGTCGAGGCCGAGGACGAGGGCACCGTCCGCGAGATCCTCTGCGAGGAGGGCCAGGCGGTCAACGAGGGCGACACGCTCGTCGTGCTCGAGTAGGAAGCTTCCGCGGCGGGCGCGGCGATAGCCTCGTGCGCTCATGCCCGGTGAACTGCGGCAGGACCGGCCGGCCGACGGCGTCCTGCGTCTGACCATCTCCAACCCCGACAAGCACGGCGCGCTGGATCACGCGATCCTCGACGCGCTCGCGGAGGCCGTCGGCGGTGCGGACGCGCGCTGCATCGTGCTCACCGGCGAGCGCTCGTACTTCTCCTCCGGCTACGACATCGGCGACATCCCGGACGACGTCTTCGCGGTCGAGGCCGAGCGGCTCGTCGCCCACCCGTTCACCGAGGCGCTCGACGCGCTCGACGCGACCGACATCCCGACCGTCTGCGCGATCAACGGCCCGGCGATCGGCGGCGGGCTCGAACTGGCGCTCTGCTGCGACCTGCGCATCGCGGCCCACGGCGTGCAGTTCGGCATGCCCCCCGCGAAGCTCGGTCTCGTCTACTCGCACACCGGTCTGCGGCGCTTCATCGATGCGATCGGAGCCCCGCGTACGCGTGAGCTCTTCCTCGTCGGGCGGCGAATCCCGGCGACGGCCGCGCACGCCTGGGGCCTCGTGAACGATGTCGTGGCCCCCGAGGGGCTCGAGTCCGGGGCGCTCGACTGGGCCGCCGAGCTCGCGGCCAACGCCCCGCTGAGCGTGCGCGGCAACAAGCGCGTGATCCGCGCGCTGCTGGCGATCGAGGGCGAGCTGGCACCGGACGTCGAGGCCGAGCTGATCGCGCTGCGCGAGGCCTCATTCGCCTCGCAGGACATGCGCGAGGGCGTCCGCGCGTTCGCCGAGAAGCGCACGGCGCGCTGGCAGGGCGCGTAGAAGGGTCTTTCAGCGCACTTCTCAGCCTCGCGACGGGCCGCCGCCTGCCGTTAGGCTGCGCGGACATGAAGCTCTCAGCCCGCAACCAGCTCCCTGGAACCGTCACCGAGATCGGTCGTGGCGAGGCGATCGCCAACGTCGTGCTCGACGTCGGCGGTCACCGCGTCGTGGCGTCGATCACGGTCGAGGCGGTGGACGAGCTCGGCCTGCAGCCCGGCAGCGAGGTCGTCGCGATCATCAAGGCCTCCGACGTCCTGCTGGGCGCGGCGTAGCCCGCCGGCTTCGTCGTCCCGCGCGGATCGCTGCGGCCGGGACGGGAACCGACCATGAGGCTGGTCACCTGGAACGTCAACTCGCTCCGCGCCCGCCTGCCGCGCGTGCTGGAACTGCTCGGCAAGCACGAGCCGGACGTCGTTCTGCTCCAGGAGACCAAGGTCGCCGCCGACCAGTTCCCGATGCAGGAGCTCGAGCAGGCCGGCTACGAGGCCTGCCATCACAGCGCCGGCCAGTGGGCCGGGGTCGCGGTCCTCGCGCGCACCGGTCTGGGCATCGCCGACACGCGCGCGGGCCTGCCCGGAGAGGTGCGGGCCGAGGAGGCGCGCTGGATCGAGGCGGAGGTGCCGGGCCTCGGGGTGCGCGTCGCCAGCGCCTACGTCGTCAACGGCCGCGAGGTCGGCAGCCCGACGTTCGACGAGAAGCTGGCCTTCCTGGACGCGATGGGCGCGCGCGCCGCTGAGGTCCGGGCGCACGCGCAGGGCCCGCTCGTGATCGGCGGGGATTTCAACGTCGCCCCGGCCGACGCCGACGTCTACGACCCGGCGGCGTTCGCCGGCGCCACCCACGTCACCGCGGCCGAGCGCGAGCGCGTCGCCGCGATCCTCGAGGCGGGCGACCTCGTCGACGCCTACCGCGCGGTCCATCCCGGTGAGCAGCAGTTCACCTGGTGGGACTACCGCCAAGGGCACTTCCATCGCGGCATGGGCATGCGGATCGATCTGCTGCTCGTCAGCTCCGCCCTCGCGGGCAGGCTGCGCGCCTGCGGCATCGATCGCGACCTGCGCAAGGGCACGAAGCCGAGCGATCACGCCCCGCTGCTCGCGGATCTCGGACCTGAGGCGTGACCGACCACACGCTGACGCTGCCGGACGGGCGCACGCTCGGCTACGCGCGCTACGGGGACCCGGACGGGACGCCCGTCGTCTACCACCACGGCGGCCTGAGCTGCCGGAGGGACATCGCCTTCGCCGACGCGCGCCTGCGCGAGCGCGGCGTGCTGGTGCTGGCCCCCGACCGCGCCGGCACCGGCACGTCCACGCGCCGCCCGGGCATGCGGATCGCCGACGTCTTCGGGGACACGCGCGTCCTCGTCGACGCACTCGGCCTCGAGCGCTTCGCGCTGCTGGGCTGGTCGGCCGGGGGCCCGTACACGCTCGCGTGCGCGCACGGGTTCGGAGCCCGCGCCCCCGCCGTGGCGACCGTCGGCGGTGCAGGGCCGCTGGACACCACCGCGCGCGTGCGCGGGCTGGGACTGGACGCCGACCGCCTGCTGTACACGCTGGCGCGGTTCGCCCCGCCGCTCGCACGCGTCCCGCTCGCGCTGACGCTGCGGCTGCCGCGGCGCTTCGTCCTGGCACGCACGGTCCAGGGCTTCGACTCCCCCGCCGACCGCGCGGTCGTCGAGGCGATCGGCGCCGAGGAGGTGCTCGGGTGGTTCACCGAGGCCGCCAGGCACGGCACCGCGGGCATCGTCGACGACTATCGCGCGCAGACCTGCGACTGGGGCTACCGGCTCGAGGACGTCCGCTCGCGCGTGACCCTCTGGCAGGGCTCCGAGGACCGCCTCGTCCCGGTCGCCGAGACGCGCCGGCTGGCCGGCCGGCTGGCCGACGCCGAGGTGCGGATCGTCCCGGGAACCGGCCATCTGCTGCTGCGCCGGCATCTCGACGAGGTCCTCGACGGGCTGCTCGCGACACCCGCGTAACACTGTCCGCCAGCGGTGGCAGGCTGCCGGACATGGCCCCGCTCATCACCCAGGACGAGGCGCACCGGCTCGGGGCGCTGACCGATCCCAAGGACATCGAGGCGCTCGTCGAACGCGCGTGGCGGGCGCGCCTGGAGCGCTTCGGCGACGCCACCGACATGTGCTCGCTGGTCAACGCGAAGTCGGGCGGCTGCGCCGAGGACTGCGGCTTCTGCGCGCAGTCGCGCTTCGCGGACGCCGAGACGCCGATGCACGCGATGATGGAGCCCGAGCAGATCCTCGAGCACGCCCGCGCGGCCGAGGCGGCCGGGGCCCACCGCTTCTGCATGGTGACCCAGGGCCAGGGCCTCTCCAAGCGCGACTTCCAGAAGTTCCTCGACGGGGTCGCGCTCGTCGCACGGGAGACGAACCTCAAGCGCTGCGCGTCGATCGGCCACATGAGCCTGGCGCGCGCGCTGCAGCTCAAGGCGGCGGGCGTCCAGCGGGTGCACCACAACGTCGAGACGGCGGAGTCCTACTACGACGAGGTCGCGACGACGGTGCGCTACGAGGGCCGCCTGCGCACGATCGAGGCGGTCAAGGGCGCCGGGCTGGAGACGTGCGTCGGCGGCATCCTGAACCTCGGCGAGACGCCCGCGCAGCGCGTCGAGATGGCCTTCCAGCTGGCGGAGATCGACCCGACGAGCGTGCCGATCAACCTGCTGATCCCGAAGGCGGGGACGAAGTTCGGCGAGCGCGAGATGATGAACCCGTGGGAGGCCGTGCAGTGGGTCGCGATCTTCCGCCTCATTCTCCCCGACGCGCTGTTCCGCCTCTGCGGGGGCCGTGTCCAGAATCTCGCCGAGCTGCAGCCGCTGGCCATCAGGGCGGGCGTCAACGGCGTGATGATGGGCAACTTCCTGACGACGCTCGGCAACACGCCGCAGGAGGATCGCGAGATGTTCACCGAACTCGGGCTGAACATCGCCCGCCAGCCGGACAACGGCGCCCACCCGCGGCCCGACAACCGCTCGGGCTGGATGGAGGGCGAGACGCCGGACATCGTCGAGACCTACCTCGACGATGCCGGCCGGGCGACGGGCGACCCGACCGAGGCGGGCGGAACCTTCGAGGTGCGCCTCTGGGACCCCTCCAAGCAGCTGCGCTACGCCAGGAAGCGCCAGGACAAGGTCGCGTGAGCGGCGTCGACGTCGAGCGCCGGCTCGAGGAGCTGCAGGACCTCGGGCTCTACCGGCGCCTGCGCATGATCAGCGGGCCGCAGGGTCCGCGGGTCGTGCTCGACGGCAAGCCGGTCCTGCTGCTGTGCTCGAACAACTACCTCGGCCTGGCCGACCACCCGCGCGTGCGCGAGGCCGCCGCCGACGCGGCGATGCGCTGGGGCGTTGGCGCGGGCGGCTCGCGGCTCGTCTCCGGGACGATGCGCATCCACCGCAAGCTCGAGGAGCACCTCGCCGCCTTCAAGGGCAGCGAGTCGACGCTGCTGTTCGGCTCGGGATACCTGGCCAACATCGGCGTCGTCAACGCGCTCGCCGGCGAGGGCGAGATCGTCTTCTCCGACGAGCTCAACCACGCCTCGATCATCGACGGCTGCCGCCTCTCGCGGGCGCGCACGTTCGTCTACCGCCACGGCGACATGGACCATCTCGCCTGGGGTCTGGAGCGCGCCGAGCGCCGCGGGGCGCTGATCGTCACCGACTCGGTGTTCTCGATGGACGGCGATGTCGCCCCGCTGGGCGAGATCGTCGAGCTGGCGCGCCGCCACCGCGTCCGTGTCGCGGTCGACGAGGCCCACGGCGTGGGCTGCGTCGGCCCGGGAGGACGCGGCGCGGTGCACGAGGCCGGGCTCGAGTGCGAGGTCGACGTCGTGGTCGGCACGCTCGGCAAGGCGCTGGGCTCGTACGGCGCGTATGCGACCTGCGACCGCGAGCTGGCGCGCTTCCTCGTGAACACCGCGCGGCCGTTCATCTTCTCGACCGCTCCGCCCCCGCCCGCGGTCGCCGGAGCGCTCGCGGCGCTGGAGCTGCTGATCGCCGAGCCGCGCCGCGTCGAGCGCCTGGAGGCCAACAGCGCGGCGCTGCGCGACGAGCTCGCGCGCGAGGGGTTCGACGTCTCGAGCTCGGCGACGCAGATCGTGCCGCTCGTGATCGGCGACGCCGCCCAGGCGATGGCGATCTGCGAGCAGGCGATCGAGCACGGCGTGTTCGCGCAGGCGATCCGCCCGCCGACGGTCGCGGAGGGCACCTCGCGGCTGCGCCTTGCGGTGATGGCGACGCACAGCAGGGACGAGCTGCGCGAGGCCGCCCGCGTGCTCGGCCGCGCCGCGATGAAGGCGGGCTTCCGGCCCGGCGACGGCCTGCCCGCCGCCGCTGCGCGCGATCTGGCGCCCGAGCGCGCCGCCGCGTAGCCCCGGCGACCGCGGTTCGGTGATGCGCGGCCTGTTCGTCACCGGGACCGATACGGGCGTGGGCAAGACCGTCGTCGCCGCTGCGATGGCCGCTGCGCTCCGCGCCCGCGGCGAGCGGGTGGCGGTCGCCAAGCCGGTCGTCACCGGCCTGGACGAGCAGCACGACCCGCCCGTGGCGCCCGACCACGAGCTGCTGGCGACGGCCGCGCAGGTCGATCCGGCGAGCGTCACGCGGCTGACCTTCGGCCCGCCGCTCTCGCCGCACCTGGCCGCCGAGCTGGCGGGCGTCGCGATCGAGCCGCCGGAGCTCGTCGCGGCGGCACGCACAGCGGCGCACGGCGCGAGCGTGCTCGTCGCCGAAGGGGTCGGCGGGCTGCTCGTCCCGCTCACGCCCGGCTACCTGATCCGCGACTACGCGCTCGAGCTCGGGCTCCCGCTGGTCGTGGCGGCACGCCCCGGACTGGGCACGATCAACCACACCCTGCTCACGCTCGAAGCGGCGCGCACGGCGGGGCTGCGCGTCGCAGGCGTCGTGCTCACGCCGTGGCCTGCGACGCCCGGACGCCCGCTCGAGTCAAACCGCGCGACGATCGCGTCGCTCGGGCGCGTCGACGTCGCGACGCTGCCGCCCAGCGCCATGGACATCACGGCGCTCACCCGTGCCGGCGCCGGGCTCCCGCTCGCGCGCTGGCTCAGCTGAGATGGTTGATTCCGCGGCCCAGTTGATGTGGCGGGTCGTGATCGCGGAATCAATCATCTGAGCCCTTCCAGGCCCGGGGCGCGCAGCAGCGGCGTGAACGACGCGATCACCTCGTAGGTCGCCACGCCGGCCAGCACGTACGGGTCCTCGTCGAAGAACGACGCGGCGCGCTCGGGCTCCATCTCCGCCAGCAGGATCACCCCACCCGTCGGCGGCGTGCGTCGCCCCGCCGCGAGGACGCTCCCGTCCGCCACCTTCCCGGCGATCCACGCCAGATGCGCCTCGCGGTGACGATCGACCTCGTCCAGGGGCGCGCTGTAGGTGCTGCTCGCGATGTGCATGCCGCCAGTACAGCGGATCGCGCCGCGCTACGCTCGCGCGCCATGCAGGGACAGGAGCCGAGCCGCACGGCGCTCAGCGCCGCTGCGCACCGCGCCGCCCACCAGGCGCTCGAGGCGGCGCCGTCCTCTACGACCCGCTCGCCTGCGCGATCCTGGGCCGCACGGCCGACGAGGTCGGGCGCGAGGCGGCGGCGGATCCGCAGCGCCGCCCGATGCGCCTCTTCATCGCCGCACGCAGCCGCTTCGCCGAGGATTCGCTGGCCGCCGCCGTCGCGCGCGGCGTCACGCAGGCCGTCGTCCTCGGTGCAGGGCTCGACACGCTCGCGCTGCGCCACCCCCATCGCGATCTGCGCGTCTTCGAGGTCGACCATCCCGCGACGCAGGCCTGGAAGCGCGCACGGCTGGCCGCGGCGGGTCTCGACATGCCGGCGTCGCTGACGCTCGCCCCCGTCGACTTCGAGCACGGCACGCTCGCGGTCGGGCTGGCGCAGGCGGGGTTCGACGCTGGCGCCCCCGCGTTCTTCGCGTGGCTCGGGGTCGTGCCCTACCTGACGACCGAGGCGGTGATCGCGACCCTCGCGTTCATCGCGAGCGTGCCGTCGGCCGAGGTCGTCTTCGACTACTCGGTCCCGCGCGCGCTGCTCACGCCCGCGCGCGGCGCGCGGGCCGAGGCGATGGGCGCGCGCGTGGCTGCGGCAGGCGAGCCGTGGCTCAGCCACTTCGACCCTGCGGCACTCGCCGAGCAGCTGCGGGCGCTCGGCTTCGCCGACGTCGAGGACCTGGGGCCGGGCGACATCCGCACGCCGTTCCTGGGCGCCCCGGCGTCCTCCGGCGGGGGTGGCGACGGACCACGCGTCGTTCGCGCACGGCGCCTCTGAGCGGGCTCGCAGCATCGTCCGCGCCGCCTCCTACCGTGCGCGGCATGCCCCCCCGCACCGCCGCCGAGCTCGCCGACCTCGACCACCGGGTCCTCTGGCACCCGTTCACCCAGCAGCGGGGCTGGAGCGACGAGCTCGCACCGGTGATCGAGCGCGCCGAGGGCTGCACGCTGTGGGACGTCGAGGGCACGGCGTATCTCGACGGCGTCTCGTCGCTGTGGTGCAACGTCCACGGGCACCGCCACCCGCACATCGACGCCGCCGTGCGCGACCAGCTCGACCGGGTCGCCCACTCGACGATGCTCGGGCTCACGCACGTGCCGGGCATCGAGCTCGCCGGCCGGCTCGTCGACCTCGCCCCCGACGGCCTGAGCCGCGTCTTCTACTCCGACAACGGCTCGACGGCGAACGAGATCGCGCTGAAGATGGCCTACCAGTTCCACCATCAGCGCGGCGAGTGGTGGCGCTCGGGGTTCGTCTGCCTCAAGCACGGCTACCACGGCGACACGATCGGCTCGGTGTCCGTCGGTGGGATCGAGCTGTTCCACGCGCTCTACCGCCCGCTCCTGTTCGAGACGTGGCAGGCCGAGCCGGGCGACGTCGCGGACATGGAGCGGCTGCTCACCGAGCACGCGGATCGCCTGGCCGCGGTCATCATGGAGCCGCTCGTGCAGGGGGCCGCGGGCATCCTGGTGCATCCGCCCGGCTACCTGCGCGCCGTGCGCGAGCTGTGCGACCGCCACGGCGTGCTGCTGATCTGCGACGAGGTCGCGACCGGCTTCGGGCGCACCGGCACGATGTTCGCCTGCGAGCAGGAGGGCGTGACGCCGGACTTCATGACGCTCGCCAAGGGCATCACCGGCGGCTACCTCCCGCTCGCCGCGACGCTCACCAGCGAGCGCGTCTACGAGGGCTTCCTCGGGGGCTTCGACGAGCTGAAGACCTTCTTCCACGGCCACACGTACACCGGAAACCCGCTGGCCTGCGCCGCGGCGATCGCGACGCTGGAGGTCTTCGAACGGGAGGGCACGCTGCAGCTCCTGGAGGGCACGATCGCCCTGCTCGGCGAGCTGCTCGCCGAGCACGTCGCGCCGCTGCCGGCGGTCCGGGAGATCCGCCGCTGCGGCACGATGACCGGCATTCAGCTCAGCGACTTCGAGCTCGCCGAGCGCATGGGCCACCAGGTCACGCTCGCCGCGCGCGAGCGCGGGGTGATCATCCGCCCGCTCGGCGACACGATCGTGCTGATGCCGCCGCTGAGCATCACGAGCGACGAGCTCCATCGGCTCGTCACGGTCACCGCCGAGGCGATCCGCGTCGCAACACGCGCACCGGCCACCCAGGCGGGATGACCTCGTCCGTCACGAGCCTTCGCGGCGACCGAGCTGGGCCCCGCATCGATCCGGCGCCACGAGGCGCGCCCAGATCAGTCGACGTACTGGGTGAAGTCCTTCTTGCGCGCGCCGCAGACCGGGCAGAACCACGTGTCGGGAATGTCCGTGAACGCGGTGCCGGCCGGGATGCCGCCGTCGGGGTCGCCCTCTTCGGGGTCGTAGATGTACCCGCAGGACTCGCAGATCCAGCGCATCATGGTCTCGGTGTCAGTCATCGTCGGCGGGAGGGTAGCGAACCGGCCAGCGAGCAGTTGACAGGGTGTCACGGGGGTCCTGACCCGCTGGTAGGTTGCACAGGTGGACATCGATCGCCCGGGCCCCGGTGAGGAGCTCAACACGACGGGGAGCGAGACGCCGCCACGGCAGGCTGCGTCGGTCATCCTGCTGCGCGGCGGCAGGGAGACGCTCGAGCTGCTGCTCGTCCAGCGCACGCCGCACGCGCGCTTCATGGGCGGCGTCTGGGTCTTCCCGGGCGGCGCGGTCGACGCGCACGAGGGCGAAGGCGACGCCGCGCACCGGCTGGCGGCGGTGCGTGAGCTCGAGGAGGAGGCGGGGATCTCCGGCGTCGACGCCGCCGGGCTCGTGAAGTTCTCCCGCTGGATCACGCCGCGGGTGGTGACGATCCGGTTCGACACGCACTTCTTCCTCGCGCCGATCCCGCCGGGGCAGGAGCCGGTGATCGACGGCGACGAGATCGTCGACATGGCGTGGTTCACGCCCCAGGGTGCGCTCGACGCCCATGGCGGCGGCGGTCTGGAGCTCGTGTTCCCGACGATCAAGCATCTCGAGCAGCTCGCGCCGTTCGAGAGCGCCGAGGCGCTGCTGGCCTACGCGACCGGTCGGGAGGTGCTGCCGGTCGAGCCGCGCGTGCTGATCGAGGGCGAGGTCGCGCGCGTGGTGCTCCCGGGCGAGCCCGGCTACGACGACTGACGCCCGCACCGCGCCTGCCCCGCCGCTACGCCGCGACGGGCACGTCGGGCTGCTGGGCGGCGACCTCCATGTCGCGCTGGCGCTCGGGCGTGATCTCGACGACGTTCCAGGCGAGCCCGGCGCGCTTCATCATGCGGATCGCGAACGCCGTCACGTCGATCTCGCCGCGGCGCAGGCCGTGCCGCGCCGAGCGCGGGAAGGCATGGTGGTTGTGGTGCCACGCCTCGCCGAGCGACGGTATCGCCAGCCAGGCGACGTTCGTCGACTGATCGTCCACGGCGAAGCGCCGCTTGCCGAAGAAGTGACAGACCGAGTTCACGCTCCACGTCACGTGGTGCAGCAGGAAGATCCGGACGAAGCCCGCGAACACGAGCGCGACGAGCGCGCCGCTGAGGGTCCCGGTCAGCGCGAGCCCGAGCGCAAACGGCAGCGCGAGGCTCAGCACGACGAACAGCGGGAAGGCGCGGTTGATGCGCCGCATCCCCGGGTCCTCCATCAGATCCTTCGCGTACTGCCACGGGCGCGCCTGGCCCTGGTTGCGCATCAGCCAGCCGACGTGGGCGTGGGCCAGGCCGCGGAGACCGTGGCCGCCGCCGACGTGCGGGCTGTGCGGGTCGCCCTCCTCGTCCGTGTGCGCGTGGTGCTTGCGATGGTCCGCGACCCACTCGATGACGGGTCCCTGGATCGACATCGAGCCGAGGGACGCGAACAGGTACTCGACGGGCTTGCTGGTCGCGAACGAGCGGTGGGTCAGCAGGCGGTGGAAGCCGATCGTCACGCCGAATCCGGTGATGAGGTACATGAACGCGAAGATCGCCAGGTCGGCCGGCCCGATCGCACGGTTCCACAGCAGGACGATCGCGACGAAGACCGCCAGGAACGGGATCACGACGGCGGCGAGGTTGGCGTTGCGCTGCAGACGGGTCATGCAGAGGAGCCTGAAGCTGTTCTGAGGATGATTCTTGCCCGATGCTGACGGACCGAATGACCCGGACTTGTAACCTCGGTGCTAATCATGCGCGAGAGCCCCCTTGTCGAGCGGCCCTGGAACGGTCTTCCGCCGGAGCTCGCCGATGCGCTGCGGCCCGAGCTGCCGGCGCTCGCCGACGAGACGATCGCGGCGATCGGCGCGGCGATCCCCGAATACGCGCGCCCGCTCGAGGGCCGCTTCGGGCGCAACCTGTGGCGAGGTGTCGAGCAGGCGCTCGCGCAGTTCGTCACGCTGATCGGAAACGCAGGCGCGGCTGAGCCGCCGCGGCTCGGGATCTACCGCGAGCTGGGCGCCGGCGAGTGGCGGGACGGGCGCTCGCTCGACGCGCTGCAGGCGGCCTATCGCGTCGGCGCCCGGGTGGCCTGGCGCCGTGTCGGGGCGGCCGCGGCGCGCTCCGGCGCACGGCCGGAGACCGTCCAGCTGCTCGCGGAGTCGATCTTCGCCTACATCGACGAGCTCTCGGCCGCGTCGGTCGCGGGCTACGCGGAGGCGCAGAGTGCCGCGGCGGGCGAGCGCGAGGCGCGCCGCCGTGCGCTCGCGGAGCTGCTGCTGCGTGACCCCCCGGCCCCGCCGGAGGTCGTCGTCGCCGCCGCGCGCGACGGCGGCTGGACTGCGCCGCGCACGCTCGCCGCCGTCGTGGTCGCCGGCGCCGCGAACGCAGGGTCGGTCGCCGCCGCGCTGGGCCCCGACACGCTGGCGCTGCCAGGTGAACCGGAGGGCGTGCTGCTGGTCGGAGACCCGGAGGGGCCGGGGCGCCCGGAGGCGCTCATCGCTGCGCTTGCCGGCCGCCGCGCGGCGATCGGCCCGTCCGGTGCGCCGGAGGACGCGGCGCGCTCGCTGCGCTGGGCGCGCGCCGCCGCGGCCGTGTCCTCCGGGCCGGGCTGCGTGTTCGCCGCGGACCACCTCGCGGCGCTGGCGCTCGCCGAGGCGCGTGAGCCGCTAGCCGAGCTCGGCCGCCGGCGCCTCGCGCCCCTCGACGTGCTCCCCGAGGGCCGGCGGGCGCGGCTGACGACGACGCTGCTCGCGTGGCTGCAGCACCGCGGCAGCGCCCCGGCGGTCGCCGCAGAGCTGCAGCTGCATCCGCAGACGATCCGCTACCGCCTCGCCCAGATCCGCGAGCTGCTCGGGGACGCGCTCGAGGATCCGCAGGCGCGCTTCGAGCTCGAGCTCAGCCTGCGCGCCCGCGCGCTGGGCTGACGGCTACTGGCCGGCGGACGCGGGCGCCTCGGGCTCGGGGGCTGCGGCGTCGGCCTCGGGCGCGGGCGCGTCAGCCGTGGGCGCTTCGGGCTCCGCGGGAGCCTGCGCCGCCGGTTCGGGGTCGGCCTCTGCGGGAGCCTCCGCCTCGGGAGCAGCCTCCGCCTCCGGCGCAGCCGCCACCTCCGCAGCAGCCTCCGCCTCCGGCGCAGCCGCCACCTCCACAGCAGCCTCCGCCTCCGGCGCAGCCGCCACCTCCACAGCAGCCTCCGCCTCCGGCGCAGCAGCCTCCGCCTCCGGCGCAGCAGCCTCCGCCTCGGCGTCGGGCGCCGTCTTCGCGGCCGCCTCGCCGTCGGGCTCGGCTGCCGGTGCTTCCTGCACCACCGGAGCCGGCGGCGGCACTTCGCCCGCCGCCAGGCTCGCCAGCAGCGCCTCGTAGTGCGGGACCGCGAGCTTCACGAGCGGCACGAGCGTGAGGATCTTCGCGACCGGTCCGCGCGCCTTGATCTGCCCCGCGGAGAGCGCGGTGATGACGTTCACGCGTCCGAGCCAGAACCCGTGCGCGGTGTCGGCGTCCATCGCGACGATCACCTCGGGCTTCGGGCCGCCCGAGCCGAGCTGCACGGACGACTCGCCCTCCGCCGGCACGATCGTCGTGATCTCCGCACGCGGGTTGCGGAACTGCCACTGGACGATCGTGTCCGCCTTGCGGAACTGGCGTGCTGTGGCCTGGTCGTCGATCAGGTCCTGGAAGAGCCCGCCGAGTGCGGCGTAGACCTCGCGGTCGTCCTTGAAGTACGGCACGTGCCCTCTCTCTCGGTGTCTCCGCGCGCGGACCGCCGCGCCGCGGGCGCCGGAGAATAGTCACTCCGCGCCGGGGGTACGCTGCTCGTCATGACCGATGACGCGAGCATCCAGGACCACATCGAGCAGCTCGTCGCGCGCGAGCACGCACTCATGGAAGCGCACGCCAGCAAGGGCCTGTCGGACGAGGAGCACGCGGAGCTCGAACGGGTCCGCGTCGAGCTCGACCGCTACTGGGACCTGCTGCGCCAGCGCCGCGCACAGGAGGAGTTCGGGCTCGACCCGGACGAGGTCAAGCTCCGCGATGCGAATACGGTCGAGGGCTACGAGCAGTAGGGCGGAACGAGATCCGCAGTGGTGTGGGGCGCCGGCTGAGCAGCCGGCGCCCCGCGCGGCCCTACTTGACGTTGATCGCCAGCGCCGGCGTGCCGACCCCGCGCCGCCCGCTGTCACCGCGCCACTGCGCCACGGCGACCGATGCGCTCTTGACCGTGAACACCGCGGAGAACGATCCGCCGTTCGCGCCCGCGGTCACCGTCTGCGAGCGCCACGAACCGCCGCTGCGCGCCCGCACGGCGACGACGATCTGCTCGCCGCCCTCGGCGCCCTGCAGCGTGCCGGTGATCGTCACCTTGCCCTTCGCCTTCTTCAGCGAGGCCCTCGTGAACGACGCGGGCTTCGCGCTGATCTTCAGGTTCCGCACCGTGCCGGCGTCGCCGCCGGTCGCCGTCCCGAAGAGCCAGCGCTGCGAGCCCTGACCCTGAGGCTCGACGATCGCATACGCGTGCGTCGTGTCGCCCGCGATCAGGTCATCGACCGATCCGGACTCCATCGCCTGGGGCCGCCAGCTCTTGCCGCCGTCGCTGGTGCGCAGCACGTACGCGCTGTCGCTGTCGGTTCCGAGCCCATCGACGGAGACGAACCCGTTGGTCGGCGAGCCGAATGCGATGTGGAACATCTGGTTGGTTCCGGTTGCGAGCGACTCGGTCCACTTCTTCCCGCTGTTGGTGGTCCGCCAGAGGCGCCCGTCCGAGCTCAGCAGCCAGCCGCTCGTCGCCGACTGGAAGGCGAGATCATCGATCGACGTGGACTTCGTCGGGAGCTTCAGCGCCGTCCAGGTGCTGCCGCTGGTGGTGGACACGAGCAGCGTTCGCGCGCTCCACGCGACGACCGCCGAGCCGGCGCGCCCGGCGTCGCTCAGCGACGCGTTGCGGACCGCCTTTCCGGAGACCGCGTTGAACGCCCCACCACCGAGCGAGCGCCGGACACCCTTGGGCCCGATCAGCAGCACCGTCTTGCCGTCTGGCAGTGCGAGAACCGCCCGCGGCGTGCCGCCGGGGCCCGTGCTCAGCGTCTGCCAGCTGGTGCCGCCATTCGCCGTCCGGAAGAGGCTCCCACGCGCGTCGAGCGCGTAGCCGGTCGTCGTGCTGGACCACGACGTGTCGCTGATGTCGGCAGAGGTCGGGGCCGAGACGCCCTTCCAAGTCGCGCCGCCGTCGGTCGAGATCCCGACGACGCCCTTGCTGCCGGCGGCGTAGGCCGCGGTCGGCGCCGAGCCGATGCGCAGCCGGGAGAAGCCGCCGCCGACGTCACCGCCGATCGGCGTCCAGTTGAGTCCGGCGTCGAGCGAGATGACCATCTGGCCGGCGGCACCGACCGCGACGGCCTGGGCCGGCGAGGCGTAGGCGGCTGAGGCCAGGGGCACGCTCGCGGCGGTGATCGACGTCACCGTCGCACCGCCGTCGGTGGTGCGCAACAGCTCGCCCTTGTCGGTCGTCAGCAGGCAGTCGGTCGCGGTCGAGCAGCGGATGCCCGTCAGCGTGCGGTTCGCGCCCGCGTCGCGCGCCTCGAACGTCTTGCCGCCATCGGTGCTCTGCAGCAGCGTCCCCGCGCCCGTCGTCCACAACGTCGTCGCGTCGTAGCGGTAGACGCGCGTCACGTTGCCACCGGGCAGCATCAGCGGCTTCCACGAGATGCCGTCATCGGTCGTCTCGTAGGCGGCGGTCGTCGACGTTCCCTGCGGGGTGACGAACACGATTCCGCGGCCCGGCGCCGGGAAGACGATGTCGCTCACCTGGCCGTTGCCGCCGGTCGCGCTCGCAGCGGTGCCCGGCACCGCGGTCTGCTTGGAGAACGACTGACCCTTGTCGGTCGTCTTCAGCACCGACCCGTCCTTCAGAACCAGGAACCCGGTGTTCTCATCGTTGAACCAGAATGCGACCACCTTGTCGGGGCAGCCTGATTCAGTGACGGTGAACAGTCGCTGGAATGTCGCCCCGCCGTCGTCGGAGCGGCGCAGGACACAGCCGTCGCCGCCGAGGACGACGATCGAGTCCGCGTCGATGATCTGCAGCCGCGTGAGGTCGGCGTTCGTGCCCGTCGCGAGGCCACTCCAGGTGGCGCCCGCGTCGTCGCTGCGGAGCGTCGTGCCGTCAGCGCCGATCGCATATCCGCGTGCGCCGAGGAAGTCAACCGCTGAGAGCGCGCTGCCCTGCGGGGTCGGGTTGCCCCAGAACCATCCGGAGAGAGACGTGCGCACCGACGCTGGAGCCGCGGCGGTCGCCAGTACGAAGATGAGCAGTGCCGCCGGAACAGCGCGGCGCAGCGACGAGGTGATGGTCATGACGAGCCTCCGTAACACAAACGACGAGCACCGACATACCTGCAACGTACGCCGCGACAAGAAGTTGTGTCATCGGGGCGCTGGACCGTGAATCACCGTGACTTCCACGGCAACATCACGGGACAATACCCACCCGTACGGCGCGCCGTCGCAGTCAGATCCCGGCCGGCGCTCCCCGTGAGCTACTCCCTCCCGAGCAGCAGCGCGATGCCCTGGCCGCCGCCGATGCAGAGCGTCACGAGCCCGAGCTCATGCCCCTTGTCCTCCATCTCGGCGAGCGCCTTCGCGGTGATCAGCGACCCGGTCGCCCCGATCGGGTGCCCGAGGGCGATCGCGCCGCCGTTCGGGTTGACCTTCCGCGGATCGAGCTCGAGGTCCTGGATGACCGCGAGCGCCTGCGCGGCGAACGCCTCGTTGAGCTCGATGACGCCGACCTCGTCGAGCGTGCGGCCGGCGCGCTCCATGACCTTGCGCACCGCGGGAACCGGTCCGATGCCCATGATCGACGGCTCCACGCCGCACGAGGCGTACGCGAGGATCCGCGCGCGCACCGGCGCGCCGAGCTCTGCGGCGCGCTCGGCGTCCATCAGCACGACCGCGGCGCCCGCGTCGTTCATCCCGGAGGCGTTGCCGGCGGTGACGGTGCCGCCGTCGCGCTTGAAGACCGCCGGGAGCTTGGCCATCGCCTCGAGGTCGACGTGCTCGCGGATGTGCTCATCGCGCGTGAACTCGACCGTCTCGCGCTTGACGCGGATCTCGACCGGCACGACCTCGCCGTCGAAGCGGCCGGCCTCGCGGGCCTCGAGCGCGCGGCGGTGGGACTCGACCGCGAAGACGTCCTGCTGCTCGCGCGTGATGCCCTTCTGCTCGGCGAGGTTCTCGGCGGTGACGCCCATCAGGATGCTCTGGAACGGGTCGGTCAGCCCGCCCATCACCGGGTCGACCATCGCCGTCTCCCCCATGCGCGCGCCCCAGCGCGCGTCCGGGATCCAGTAGGGCCCGCGGCTCATCGACTCCGCGCCGCCGGCCAGCGCGACGCGCGCCTCGCCGGTCTGGATCGCCTGCGCCGCCGAGACGATCGCCTGGACGCCGGTCCCGCACAGGCGGTTGACGGTGTACGCGGGCGTCTCCTTCGGGATGCCGGCGTTGATGCCGACCACGCGCGCCATGTACATGTCCTCGGGCTTCGTGTGGATCACGTTGCCGAAGACGACGTGCTCGACCGCGGCCGGCTCCACCCCGGCGCGCTCGATCGCCGCGCGCGCGGCGACGGCGCCGAGCTCGGTCGGCGGGACGTCCTTGAGCGACTTCCCGTAGGAGCCGATCGCGGTCCGCGCGGCGGATGAGATGACGACGTTGGTCACGGCGCTGATCCTCTTCTGGTCGAGCTGGGTTGCGGCTGCGGCTGGGAAGCGTAGGGATGCGACGGCGCGTTGGTCGGCGCGGCGGCCGGCGGGCGGGCGCATTGTGCGGTCCGGCGCGAGTCGGGTTGGTACGTTCCGGGCCGGATCCGAAACAGGAGAGGGACACCGTGTCGACCACGACGAAGCAGCTCCAGAACTTCATCGGCGGCAGGAGCGTGCCGACCAGCGGCGAGGGGATCCACGAGGTGCGCAACGCCGCGACCGGCGGGGTCATCGCCGAGATGGGCCTGTCCGGCGCCGCCGACGTCGACGCCGCCGTCGCGGCGGCCGCCGCGGCCTTCCACGAGTGGCGCGAGGCGACGCCTGCCGAGCGCAGCCTCGCGCTGCTGAAGATCGCCGACGAGATCGAGTCGCGCGGCGAGGAGCTCGCGCGGATCGAGTCCGAGAACACCGGCAAGCCGCTCGCGCTGACGATCAGCGAGGAGATCCCGCCCGGCGTGGATCAGATCCGCTTCTTCGCCGGCGCTGCGCGAATGCTCGAGGGCCGCGCCACGGCCGAGTACATGCGCGGGCACACCTCGTCGGTGCGGCGCGAGCCGATCGGCGTCATCGGCCAGATCACGCCGTGGAACTACCCGTTCATGATGGCGATCTGGAAGTTCGCCCCGGCGCTCGCCGCGGGCAACACCGTCGTCCTCAAACCATCGGAGAACACGCCGAACTCGACGCTGTGGCTCGCCGAGGTGCTCCAGAAGCACCTGCCGCAGGGCGCCTTCAACGTGATCCTCGGCAAGGGCGACATCGGTGAGGCGCTCGTGCGCCACGAAGGCGTCCAGATGGTCTCGCTCACCGGCAGCGTGCGTGCGGGCAAGGCCGTCGCGGCGGCCGCCTCCGACACGCTCAAGCGCGTGCACCTGGAGCTGGGCGGCAAGGCCCCGGTGATCGTCTTCGACGATGCCGACCTCGAGGCCGCCGCCGAGGGCATCGCCGGCGCCGGCTACTTCAACGCCGGCCAGGACTGCACCGCGGCGACCCGCGTGCTCGCCGGCCCGGGCGTCTACGGCGACTTCGTCGACGCGCTCGCCGAGCAGGCCAGGGGCACCGTCTACGGCGACCCGCTCGATGACGACACCTACATGGGCCCGGTCATCAGCGGCGCCCAGCTCGAGCGCGTGCAGGGCTTCGTCGAGCGCGCGCCGGCCCACGCGAAGGTCGCGGCCGGCGGCCAGGCCCCGGCCAACGGCGGCGGGTACTGGTTCGAGCCGACCGTCGTCGCCGACCTCAGGCAGGACGACGAGATGATCCAGAACGAGATCTTCGGCCCGGTCATCACCGTGCAGCGGTTCAGCGACGAGGCGCAGGCGCTCGCCTGGGGCAACGGCGTGAAGTACGGGCTCGCCTCGAGCGTCTGGACGAAGGACCACGGGCGCGCGATGCGCATGGCCAAGAGCCTGGACTTCGGGTGCGTCTGGATCAACACACACATCCCGTTCGTCTCCGAGATGCCGCACGGCGGCTTCAAGGAGTCGGGCTACGGCAAGGACCTCTCGCTCTACGGCTTCGACGACTACACGCGCATCAAGCACGTGATGTCGAACATCGAGGGGTAGGAAGGTCTTCAGCCTTCCAAGGGCTGAGCGGGAGCGCGGTCGCCGGGTCAGGGCAACCGCGCAACTTCCGCTCGCAGCCCCCGTTTGAAGGCATGCTCGGAGCCGCAGCATGTGGCTCCCGGATGGCGGCCGGGCCGGTAGGCTCGGGGAAGCCCCGTATGGAAGCCTCAGCTCTCCAAGCGCCGGTGCGCATCGCCCGCCCCACCCGGGGCGTGCTGCTGCGGCTGCGCTCCGACGAGCAGCTGGTCGCGCTGTTCCGGGGCGGCAACGACGACGCGTTCCGCGTCATCCACGATCGCTACCGCCAGCGCCTGTTCGCCTATGTGCGCCGGATGCTCCCTGGCGGCCCGCGGTCGGATGCCGAGGACGCGCTGCAGGACGTCTTCCTCAGCGCCTACCGCGCCCTGCGCGCGGACGAGCGGCCGGTCGCGCTGCGCGCCTGGCTCTACCGCGTCGCGCACAACCGCTGCATCGACGAGCTGCGCCGGCCCGCGCCGATCCCGGCGGAGCTGCCGGACATCCCCGCCTCGGACCTCCACGACCCGATCGAGCAGAGCGGCCGGCGTGAGGATCTCGAGCGCCTCGTGCTCGATCTCGGGCGCCTGCCGCAGCAGCAGCGCTCCGCGTTGCTGCTGCGCGAGCTCGAGGGCCTCGCGTACACCGAGATCGCCGTGACGCTCGGCGTCTCGCTGCCCGCCGTCAAGTCGCTGCTCGTCCGCGCCCGCATGGGGCTCGCCGAGGCCCGCGAGGCGCGCGACTGCTCCTGCGAGGAGATCCGACTCGACCTCGCGCGCAGCTGCGAGCGCGGGGTGCGCGCGAGCGCCCGCGCCCGCCGGCATCTGCACGACTGCAAGCCCTGCGGCGACTATCGCGTTGCGCTCCGCGGCACCACGCGCGACCTCGGGGCGCTCGCGCCGGCGGCCGGGCCGATCGCCGGCCTGGCCCAGCTGCTCGGCATCGGCGGCTCGGGCGCCGCCGCCGGCGGGGGCGCGATCGGCGGAGGCGCAATGGGCGGCGGCGGCATCGCCGCCGGTGGCGGCGTCGTCGCAGCGGTCTCCACGAAGGTCGCCGTCGTCGTGTGCTGCGTCGCTGTGACCGCGGGCGGCGCGGCGCGGCTCGAACGCGCGGTGAGTCCCGCGCCCGCGCCCCCCTCGCAGCCTGCGGCGAGCCCGCGGGCGCCGGCGGTCAGTCCGTCGTTCGGGATCCTGCGCACCGCGGCGCCCGTCTATCCGCGCCTCGGGTCGGACGCGACCGCGCCTGCGCCCGCGCACCCCGACGCCACGGCGGCCGACCCGGTCGTTCCCGCGACGCCGTCGACCCCCGCGGTCGCCGTCGCCCCGGACCCGGTCGACCCGACCGCGACCCTGGACGACGCGAGCACGACGGGCGGCGCCGCGGCGCCTGACGAACCCACCGACCCGTCGACCGTCGCGACGGACGGCTCGGGCTCGCCGGCGACCACGGCGCCAGGGAGCAGCACGGTGGGCACCGCGCCATCGATCGCGGCCGGCACGGGCGAGGCGGTCCACAGCCCGCAGGCGCCCGCGACGGCTCCGGCGGCCGGTACCCCGGCGGGCTCGGCGCAGCAGACCGCTCAGGCCGTCGCCGGCACCGCATCGCCCTGAACGGCGGAGCGCTCGCGCACCGGGAGCGCCTCGAGGCGCACGGGGACGCCGTTGAGGAACGCCATCCCGGCGAGCGGCTCCAGGTCCTCGGCGGCCGAGCTCATCAGCACGTTCACGTTGACGCCGCCGGCCGCGTTGGCGACGCTCCAGCCGCCGCGATGCCCCCAGCCGTGCGGGAGCGCGACGACGCCCGCGAGCATCTCGTCGGTGATGCGGACCGGCACCTCGACCGCGCCGGACTTCGACGACAGCCGTGCGCGCGCGCCGTCCTCCAGCCGGAGTCGCGCGGCGTCGTCCGGGTGGACGCGCAGCGGCTGCTCGCGCTGCCCGCGCATCAGCAGCGGCGCGTTGTGCATCCAGGAGTTGTGTGAGCGCAGCTCACGCAGGCCGATCAGCCGCAACGGGAAGTCCGGGTCGCCGTCGGCCACCGCCCCCAGGCGGTCGACCTCGGCGCGGATCGCGGGCGCGCCCAGCTGGACCCGGCGGTCGCGGTGGCGGATGCGGCCGGCCAGCACACCGGTCGGGATCGCGTCGCCGACGACGACCCCGTGCGGATGGCGACGCAGCCAGCGCAGGCTCAGCCCCTTGGGCCGCAGGCCGAAGCGATCCCCCTCGCGCCCGGTGCGCAGCAGCAGGTCCAGCAGGCGCTGGGGCGGCATCCGGTAGCCGAGCCGGGCAAGGAGGCGCAGCGCCGGCAGCGCGTAGGGCTGCACGCCGACCTCACGCGAGATCGCGTCGATGATCCGCCACTCCTCACGCGCCTCGCCGCGCGGGGCGACGACGGCCTCGGAGTACTGCACGAAGGGGGTCGTGTAGAAGCCCAGGAAGGCGAGCGGGAGGTCGTCGCGCTCGAGCCACGTCGTCGCCGGGAGCACGTAGTCGGCGTGACGGTTGGTCTCGTTGACGTAGAGGTCGAGCGACACGTGCAGGTCGAGCCCGCCGAGCGCCGCCTCGAGCTCGTCGCCGTTCGGGCAGCTCAGCACCGGGTTGCCCGCACTGGTGAAGAACGCGCGGATCCGGCTCGGCCCGGCGGTCGTCATCTCCTGTGCCATCAGCGAGGCGGGAAGCGCGCCGAGCACGTCCGGGAACCCGCCGATGCGCGAGCGCACCTTGTCGTAGGTGTCCAGGCCGGCCTGGGCGGCGACCTCGTCGAACGCGACCGCCGGCAGGCCGAACACGCCCCCGCCCGGACGGTCGAGGTTGCCCGTCGCGAGCATCACGAGGTCGAGCAGGAAGGAGACGAGCGTCCCGAAGCGCCCCAGGCACGACCCGGTGCGCCCGTAGACCGCGGCGCTCTCGGCGGCGGCCAGATCGCGTGCGAGCGCGCGGACCGCGCCCGGCTGAAGGCCCGTCTGCGCCACCGTCGCCTCCGGCGGGAAGGCGCGCACCCGCTCGCGCCAGGCGCTCCAGCCGTCGGCCTGCGCGGCGAGCGCGGCCTCGTCGGCGAGCCCCTCCTCGACGATCACGTTCAGCAGCGACAGCAGCAGCCACGCGTCGCCATCGGGGCGCACGGGCACGTGCTCGAAGTGTCGCGCGGTCTCGGTGCGCCGCGGATCGACGACGACCACGCGGCCACCGCGCGCGACGATGCCGTGCAGCTGCTCCTTGACCTTCGGCGCGGTCAGGACGCTGCCGTGCGAGACGAACGGATTGGCGCCGACCATCAGCAGGAACTGCGTGCGCTGCAGGTCGGGGATCGGGATCAGGGCCGGCGAACCGTAGAGCAGCGCGCTCGCGGCGAAGCGGTTCGAGACGTCCTGCGAGGAGGCCGTGTAGTAGTGCGGCGTGCCGAGCCCCTCGGTGAAGCCCTTCACCCACAGCGCGTGCGAGTACGAGAACGCGCCCGGGTTGCCGAAGTACCACCCGACCGACTGCGGCCCGTGCTCGGCGATGACCGCGCGCAGGCGCTCCCCGATGCCGGCGATCGCCTCCTCCCAGCTGATGCGGTGCAACTCGCCGTCGGGCCCGCGGCGCAGCGGGTGCACGACGCGGTCGGGGTCGTTCTGGACGTCGGTCATCGCGATGCCCTTCGGGCACGCCTCGCCCGCGGACAGGGGATGCTCGCGGTCGGGGCGCAGCTTCGTGACCACGCCGTCCTCGACGGTGGCGACCATCCCGCAGTGCGCCTCGCAGATCCGGCACATCGTGATGCGCTGCTCGCCGGTGGCCATCAGCCGGGACGGTACCCGCGGATCGCCGGTCGGTCCACCCCCTCCGGCAGCCGCCCCTCCTCCTCGAGCTTGTCGAGGTGCGCAGCGAGCGTGACGGCGGCCGCCGGGCGCAGGACGCTGGGCGCGTCGGCCCAGACGCGGTCCAGCAGCTCGTCCGCGCTGCGAAGCCCGTCGTCGAGCGCCCCGACGAGCCGGCGCTCGCGATCAAGGCGATGGTCGCGGTACTCCTCGAGCTTCGCGCGCGGCTCCATGATGATCGGCCCGTGGCCCGGGCAGATCACCGCCGCATCGAGGGCCAGCATCCGGTCGATCGCCGCCAGGTAGCCGCGCAGCGCCCCGGGGTCCGGGGCGATGAAGACGCTTCCGTGGCCCAGGACGGCGTCGCCGCTGAAGAGCGTGCGGCCGGTGAGGTAGGCGAGATGGTCCGGCGCGTGGCCCGGCGTGGCGATCGCGGTGAACGGGCCGAGCTGCGAGCCGTCCACGAGCCGCTCGGTCGCAGCAGGCCAGGCGGCCGCGCCTACCGGCACGTCGCCCACGAGCGCCAGCAGGTCCGCGACGCCGGCGACGTGGTCGGCGTGGTCGTGCGTGATCACGATGCCGCCCACCCCGCCGCGCCGGCCCGCGTCGGCCGCGATGCGCTCGAGGTGGGCCGGCATCGCGGGGCCCGGGTCGACGATCCAGCAGGGGTCGCGCCCGACGAGCCAGGTGTTCGTCCCCTCGAGGGTGAACGGCCCGGGATTGTCGGCGCGAACGAGCTCGACATCGTCCATCGCGCGAGCGTAGCGTCGCCCCCCACCCGGGTGTTCCGGGGCCGACCGGCCCGCTGCCGTTCGCCGTGCGTGGCAGGATGGGGGGCAGTGCCGCCGACCCCGGATCGCCTCAGTGCGCTCGATGCCGCCTTCCTCGACCTCGAGACCGCGCGCGCGCCCCTGCATGTCGGCTGGACGATGCGCTTCGCCGGCGAGGCTCCCGCGCTGGCGGCGCTGCGCCGGCACGTCGACGGCCGCCTCGACGCGATCCCGCGCTTCCGCCGCCGTGTCGTGCGCCCGGCGCTCGGCCTCGGCGACCCGCACTGGGCCGACGACCGCGGCTTCGACATCGCACGCCACGTCCACGCGCTGCGCCTCGGCGCCCCGGCCGGCCCGGCCGAGCTGCGCGAGCTGGCCGGCGTGCTGCTCTCCACGCCGCTCGACGATCACCGCCCGCTGTGGCGGCTCTACCTTGTGCGTGGCCTGCGCGACGGCGGGTTCGCGATCATCGGCCAGGCCCATCACGCGCTCGTCGACGGGATGGCCGCGATCGAGGTCGCGACGATGCTCTTCGACGAGCTCGGCGGGTCCGAGGCCGCCACCGACTGGGCTCCCGCGGCCGGGCCGTCGGCCCTGCAGGCGCTGAGTCACGCGGCCGGCCGGCGCCTGGGCGGCGGCGCGGGCGCGGCGCAGGCGCTCGTGCGCACCGCGGCCGGCGGCGCGTCGGCACTGCGCGATGCGACCTCCACGCTGACGACGCTCACGGCCGCGGCGCCCGCGACCGCGCTCAACCGCTCCGTCACCCGGGAGCGCCACGTCGCGTACGCGGTCGCGCCGCTCGATGAGCTGCGCGCCGGCGCAAGGCGGCATGGCGGGACGGTCAACGACGGCCTGCTCGCCGCAGCCACGATCGCCGTCGGCGCCGCGCTGCGCCGACGCGACGAGCATCACGAGCACGTGCGCGCGCTCGTGCCGGCGAGCACCCGCGACGCTGCCGAGGGCGCGGCGGAGCACGGCAACCGGATCTCCTTCCTGGCGGTCGACCTCCCCGTCGGCGAGCGCGACCCGGCGCGCGTGCTGCAGGTCGTGCGGGCGCGCACGCGGGCGCGCAAGCTGGCCGGCGACGCGGGAACGGGCGACGCCCTGCTGCGCGCCGCCGACCTGTTGCCCGCCGCCGGCCGCGGGGCCGTCGCGCGCGCCGCGGCCGCGCGGGCGAACTTCAGCGTGATCGTCTCGAACGTTCCAGGGCCGCCGGTGCGCCTCGGGCTGCTCGGCCGCGAGCTGGTCGGCGTCTGGCCGGCCGTGCCGCTGCTCGAGGGGCACGCCCTCACGATCGGGGCGATCTCCTACCGCGGGCGGCTGTGCGCCGGGCTCTACGCCGACGCCGTCGTCGTCCCGGACGCCGCGCAGATCGCACAGGACCTCGAGCGCGCGTTCGACGCCGTGCGGTGCCTTCCGGCGCCGTCGGCGACCCCGTGGCGGGCACGCGCCCGCACGCGGCGCGACCGCCTGCGCGCGGCAGGCTGA
Organism: uncultured Solirubrobacteraceae bacterium; assembly: GCA_963809525.1. Lineage (GTDB taxonomy): Bacteria > Actinomycetota > Thermoleophilia > Solirubrobacterales > Solirubrobacteraceae > F1-60-MAGs163. The sequence continues at coordinate 933,177 of CAWEJY010000008.1, forward strand.
GGCCCCGACGCGCTCAGAAGGCCGTTCTCAGCGCGCCGCGAGGCGGTAGACAGGCCCGGAGAGCGAGACGACGTAGATGCGGCCGCTGTTGTCCTCCCCGAACGAGGAGACCGACGACAGGGTCGGCACCGACAGCGCGTGGTCGCCGCTCGCGTGGCCGGCACTCAGCTTCGCGGAGTAGATCTTCGACAGGCAGTTGTCGCTGTAGAGGTAGCGCCCGCGCAGCGCCGGGAGCGACGGGTCGCGCACGACGTAGCCGCCGATGATCGAGCACCAGCCGCTCGAGTGGCTCTTCGTGATCACCGGGAAGACGGCGCCGGGCGCCGGCTCGCGGAAGTTGCGCCGCCGCCCCTCCCACGGGCGCCAGCCGTAGTTGACGCCGCGCGCGCGGCCGCGACGCTCGAAGTCGATCTCCTCGACGCTGTCCTGGCCGACGTCGCCGATGATCATGTCGCCCGTGGCACGATCGAACGAGAAGCGCCAGGGGTTGCGCAGGCCGTACGAGTAGACCTCGGGCCGCGCGCCGGAGCGCCCGACGAAGGGGTTGGAGGCCGGAACGGTGTACGGGCGCGAGCCCGACGCCTTCGGATCGATCCGCAGCAGCTTGCCGAGCGGCGAGCCCAGGTTCTGCGCGTTGCCGCGCGTGCCGTGCTGGTCGTTGGCGCCGCCGCCGTCGCCGGTGCCGATGTACAGCAGGCCGTCGGGCCCGAACTGGAGATTGCCGCCGTTGTGGTTGGCCTCGGGGTCGTCCATGCGCAGGACGGTGCGCGCGGAGGCAGGGTCGGCGCGGTCGGCCGTCGCCCGGTGGTACTCGACGACCCACTCGCGCCGGTCGCGGCCGGTGTAGTAGACGTAGAACAGGCCGCTGCTCGCGTAGTCGGGCGCGAACGCCATGCCGAGCAGGCCCTGCTCACCGCCGCTCGTGACCTTCGAGGCGATGTCCAGGAACGGCGTCGCCAGCGTCTTCCCACCGCGCACGACGCGGATGCGGCCCCCCTGCTCGACGACCATCAGCCGGCGGGCGTCCCCCGGCGGCGCCGTCGCGTACAGCGGTGACTCGAAGCGGCCGATGGGGACGAGCTTCACACCCGCCGCGCCGGTGGCGGGCGCCGTCGACGCGGGCTTCGTCGACACGGTCCGCGTTGCGGTCGTGTGTCCGGCCGGCTCGGCGGTGGCGCCCGTGGTGCGCATCGAGGAGCCGCAGGCGACGAGGCCGCTTGCGGCCAGGGCGACGAGGAGAACAGCGCGTCCGTGCATGTCCGACAGCATCGCAGCGCGGCGAGCCCGGAGCGCCGGCCGCGGATGCAATTGCGTCGCCTGCGCCGACGATTCTGCATCCAGAATGCCGAGACGGCCCAGGGTGGCGCCTCCGACGGCGGTCGACAGACCCGTGAGGACATACATCCCAAGCCGCCCGAGCAGACCCTTGACACCCCCAGTGTGTGAGTGTTTACTCACACTCCATGGCCGCCACCTCCCCCTCCGCACACTCCGAGCTCGACGGGCCGGAGGTCCTGCGCCGCGGCCTGCGCGAGCAGCGCGCCGAGATCGCCGTCGACGACGTGCCCGTCAAGGGCGAGCTCCCGCCGTGGCTCACAGGCACGCTCGTGCGGCTCTCCCCCTCGCGATGGGACGCCGGCGAACAGCAGATGCGCCACTGGTTCGACGGCCTGGCGATGCTGCATCGCTTCGGGATCCGCGACGGCCGTGTCGATTACGCCAACCGGTTCCTGCGCACGAAGCAGTACCGCAGCATCACCGAGCAGGGCCGCATGGCGACCTCGGAGTTCGGCACCGACCCGTGTCGCACGCTCTTCGGGCGCGTCATGACGATGTTCCGGCCCAACTTCACCGACAACGCCAACGTCAACGTCGTGAAGCTCGCCGGCGAGGCGATCGCGATGACCGAGACGCCGATCCCCATGACCTTCGACCCCGAGACGCTCGAGACGATCGGCGTCTCCACCTGGGCCGAGCACGTCCCCGGCATGCTGACGATCGCCCACCCGCACGCCGACCCCGTCACCGGCGACGTCGTGAGCTTCGCGACCGAGATCAGCCGCCACTGCACGGTCAACGTCTACCGCATGGATCCGCAGACGCGCGAGACGACCGTGATCGCCTCGGTGCCCGATCCGAAGATCCCCTACATGCACAGCTTCGCGATCACCGAGCGGCACGTGATCCTCGTGACCTTCCCGCTCGTCATCGACCAGCTGGCGATGATGAAGGGCGCGCTGAAGCGCGGGGGCGGCATCGTCGACCACTTCCGCTGGGAGCCGGAACGCGGCTCCGCGTTCCACGTCTTCGACCGCGAGACCGGCGAGCGGCGCGCGTCGATCGCCGGCCCGGCGTTCTTCAGCTTCCACCACGTCAACGCGTTCGAGCGCGAGGACGGGCGCGTCGTCGTCGACCTGTTCGCCTACGAGGACGGCTCGATCGTCGACGCCCTGATGATCGAGGACCTGCGCGCGGGGACGCACACGCTGCCCGGCGCCGAGCTCCGGCGCTGCGAGCTCGACCTCGGCGCCGGGACGGTCGACATCCGCCCGCTCGCCGAGCCGAACGGCGAGCTCGGGCGGATCGACTACGCGCGCCGCAACGGCAGGCCCTACCGCTGGCTCTACGCCGTCAGCTCACAGGGCACGCGGCCCGGGGCGCGCGAGGCGCTGCTGGGCGATCAGCTGGTCAAGATCGACGTCGAAGGCGGCGCGTTCACGGCCTGGCACGAGGCTGGCTGCCTCCCGAGCGAGCCCGTCTTCGTGGCGCGCCCCGGCGGCACGGACGAGGACGACGGCGTGGTGCTGTCGGTGGTCCTCGACGCGCGCAGCGAGACGTCCTTCCTGCTCGCGCTCGACGCCGCGACCTTCACCGAGATCGCCCGCGCCGAACTGCCCCAGCACGTCCCACTGGGGTTCCACGGCGCGTTCTTCAGCGCCTGAGAGGATCTCGCGGCGCCTGGCGCCACCCCGCCGCCCTTGCCGTGTGCAGGCGCACAGCGGCAACGCCAACGGCCGCGTGCGGCGCCATCCATCCGCGATATCTCGCTCAGCCGTCGTCCCGACTGAGCAGGTCGTCCCGGCGCTCGCGCAGGAACGCGAGTGCCATCGCCGTGGCGTCCGCGGCGCCGAGCAGCGCGGCGTAGCCGAGCTCGGCGCCCGTGAAGCCGGTGGCATTCCATTCGGGGGCCGCGGGCGGCGCGGTCCACGGGCCGACGTAGAGGTAGGGCTCGGGGTGCTGCTCGTCGCCCGGTGAGGCCCCGTAGCCGGCGCGTCGCCCCTCCGCCTCGCTCCCCTGGTCGAACGCGATGTCGAAGTGCTCGGGCCAGAGATGGATCTCCGAGGGCTCGGCGCCTGCGGGCGCCTCGGCACGCAGCGCGCGCAGGACCTCGTCGGAGAACGAGTAGAACGCCGCCAGCGCGTCCGCCGCCGCGCGATCGACGCTGAGCGGGGCGTCGTCGAGACCGCCGGCCGGCAGGCCGGCGAGCGTCGCCGCCTGCGCCAGCGTCGAGAGCTGCTCGCGGCGCTCGCCCCCGCCGGCCTGGTCCACCACCAGCGCGTCAGCGTCGACCCGCACCCGCCCGCCGGCCGGGAAGCGCGGCGTGCCGAACCCGCCGGGCGTCGCCTCGAGCGCGATCTCGTTGCCGGTCGCGGCGACGCGCGCCGGCGCGACGATCTGCTCGGCGACGCGATGCAGCGCCTCGCGGGTGGCAACGAACGTGGGCGGCAGCGGCGGCAGGGCTGGCATGATGCTCGGTCCCGGCTGGGGCGCGGGCGTTACGCTCAGCCGTGCACGAGCGTCCCGCTGCGAACGACCTCGAAGGCGCTGCCCGGCACCTGCTTGAGCTGCTCGATGTCGGCGTCGTTCCAGCGCCGATCCGCAGCGCCGCTGATGTACCAGTCCGAGCCGTTGTCGGCGACGATCATCCCGTAGGTGCGCAGCGCCCGCAGGATCGCGAGCGACTGGCCGTGGTAGCCGCGCAGGTCGAACGACGCTTTCAGCCGCAGGCGCAGCCCCATCGGCGGCAGGTCCGGGTTGGTGTCGCTCGAGGCGAAGTGCCGTGCCGGCGCGACATAGGCCATCTGCGTGCGCGAGACCGTGAAGCGCAGCGCGTGACGGATCGCGCCGCTGCTCGCCTCGTCCGGGCGCGCGAGCCCGGGCATGATCGGGAGCCCCGCGGCGTCGGCGGACGTCCACCCGGCGTGTCGCAACCGGTCGGAGCGCAGGTCGAAGATCGCGCCGCTGGCGGCGCTCCAGCGCCCCCCGCTGCGCTGTGCCCCGTAGAGCTCGTAGAGCCTGCAGGAGCGGCGCTGGACGACGAGCACGTGCCGGTCGCTCCCGCCCTCGACGCGCGCCCGCGCCGGGATCGGGTAGCCGCCGTGGTCGCTCTCGTCGCCGTAGGCGGTGAACCGCACCGCTCGGCGTGGCTGGCTCGACGCGGCGATCGTGATCGGGATGCCGTAGTTCCCGTAGCGGCCGGATCCGAAGTCGGGATGGAGGTGCCCGGCTATGCCGATCGAGCGCAGGTAGGCATCCGAGCGCGGATCGACGGGATCGCGCGAGACGTCGCGGTTCCACGCATTGTCCGCCGGGAACACCGGGCAGCCCGCGATCCGCGGGCCCGCGCTCGGCGAGGCACCGGCTGCGATCCCGCCGGCGGTTGCGAGCAGAGCGACGACGGTCGCGGCGATCAGCGTGCGCACGGGCTCAGGATCGCAGCCGGCGGTAGTCGTCCACGCTGAGCTCACGGCCGAGCGGCGTCGCGAGCGCCGGGTCGTGCGCGAGGTAGGCGTCCTCGTTGCGCCGCCACGCCGCGATGTAGCGATAGAACGGGATGCGCGGATGCAGGTGATGGACCAGGTGATAGTTCTGGTAGAGCAGCAGCGGCGTGAGCAGGCGCTCCCAGCCGATCCGGTTGCGCGTGGCGCGGAAGCGGTCGGTCGTCAGGTCCTCGAGGCCGTGGTGGGGCAGCCAGTCGAAGGCGTAGCCCAGGAACCAGACGCTGAGTCGCGTGGGCAGGATGTAGTAGACGAGCACGTCGACGAGGTGCCCGCTCAGCATCAGGACGACGCCTGCGCCGAGCAGCAGCAGCGATGTGACCGCACACTCGATCTGCTCGCGGCGCGGGCGGCGCGCGACGCGCCGCAGGTAGAACGGCACGTAGGCGAGGTCGACGGTCGCCCAGCGCAGCGGCGTCGACCAGGAGGGGCCGATGTTCGTCCAGTGGTCCGGGTCGCTGCCGTCGTCAGCGTTCGTGTGCACGTGGTGCTGCATGTGGATGAAGCGGAAGACGGGCGCCGCCGCCAGCGGAGTCACCCCGAGCGCACTGATCCGCCCGAGCCACACGTTCAGCGACTCGCCGGTGCCGGCGGTGCGGTGGACCGACTCGTGCAGCACGGTGAAGAACAGGAACGACGCGACGGTGTTCAGCAGGACGCCGGCGACGGCCGGGATCGTCCCGCCGATCGCCAGCGTCGTCGAGACGACCGCGAGCGTGACCGCCGCCGCGAAGAGGACCACCGTCGGCCATGCGACCGGCGGCACGGGGATCGCAGGATCCGGCGTCCTGCGCGGATCGGCCGGGGCGCGCGAATGAGCGTGGCTCATCGCCATGACACGCTGTCACAGACGGCGGGCGGCCCGCAAGTCAGCCTCCCGCGGCGGCCCCAGCGAGGGGCACCGCGATGCCCTTCGGCGGGCCCGAGGCGCCCTGCGCGCCCGGGAAGGTCAGGAAGCCCAGCGGCGCGAGCGTCGACAGGCGACTCGCCGCGACGCCCAGATCGGAGAGCGTGTAGAGGCGGTCGCCGACGACCACCGAGCGCTCGATCGACGGGTTGTACGGCCCCGTGCCGTGCGTGACGCGACCGACCTCGTCGATGCCCTTCGCCCGGTCCACGTGCAGGCCGACGGCGCCGATGAACGGCGCATTGGGGTCGCTGTAGTCCTGGAGCGGCAGCACCGCGGTCCCGGACGGGGCCCACCACAGGAAGGCGTGCGGGTCGAACTCGGCCGAGGTCGAGGAGCCCGAGGCGCCCAGCGCGCGGTGGGCGATCCGCGCCGGATGCGCGGGGTCGGAGACGTCGAACAGCGAGACCTGCGCGCCCTGGGGGCGCCCCTCGGCCGTCGCGTCCTGCCCGACGCCCAGCAGCAGGCCGTCGCCGACGGGATGCAGGTAGGCCGAGTAGCCGGTCAGATCGAGCCTGCCGGCGACCTTCGGGTTCGCGGGGTCGGAGAGGTCGAGCGTGTAGAGCGGGTCGATCTGGCGGAACGTGACGAGGTACCCCTCGGGTCCGATGAAGCGCACGGCGTAGATCCGCTCGCCGGTCCCGAGGCCGCCGACCCGCCCGACCTGCGCCAGCCGGCCGCCCTGCTCGCGCAGCACCGTCACCGCGCTCTGGCTCTGCTGGGTCTGCGCGCCGTTGAACCACAGCGGGTCCTGGGTGCTGGCGACGCGCAGCGCCCCGCCGAACTCCGAGAGTGCGTACTGGCCCAGGACGAAGCCGCTGACGCTGCCGCTCGAGGCGTACGTCGTGCGCCCGGGGCCGGAGGTGTCGAAGCGGTGGATCTCGGTCGTCATCTGCGCCGGGACGTCGGCCACGGTGTCGAGGCCGGGGACGTAGCGCTGGCTGGCGACGTAGAGGCTGCGGTCCGACGCGTAGACGACCTGGGCCCCCGCCATGACCGCGTCGCGATCGACGCTGTAGAGCCCGCGGTCGAGATCGATCGTCATCACCGTCAGCAGGTCCAGGCCCGAGAAGACGTCCGGGCGGCGCACCTGGTGGCAGCCGACGATCGAGCGCCGGAACGTGTGGCCGGAGATCCGGCTGCGGATCACTGTCTGCGGGATCAGTGCGCGGAGACCGAGCTTCGCCGCCGCGGCACGCGCCGCCTGCGGCGCGGTCGTCTGCGGCGTCACCGTCTTCTGTGGCGTCAGCGCCGAGAGGTCGGGCGGCGTGTCGAGGACGACACGCACGGTGCCGCCCGTCAGCCGCGCACTCGCGTAGGTGCCGTCGACGGTCAGCGTCCGGCTGATCGTCATCGCGGCGGGGTCCTTGACGCTGACCTCGGTGAGCTGGGTCGTGCCGCGGTATCCGGGGTAGGCGATGCCCGGCGCGAGCGCCGCGACCGGGCCGTCGACGGGAATCGGCCCGCCCGTGTTCGCCGGGGTGCCGATCACGAGGATGCGGTCGCCGCGGAGCAGCATCTCGCGGCTGTACCCCTCCAGCGCGAGCGAGCCCAGCAGCGTCGGGGTGTCGCCGCCGACGTCGATCGCCAGCAGCGACTGGCCGGCGAGGACGAACATCCGCGTGCCGTCGGTCTTGACGACGTCGGGCTCGTCGACCCCGACCTCCTGGTCGTTCGTGCCCGAGAAGGCGTCGGCCGCCGGGCTCGCCCCGGTCTCCGACACGGCGGTCGGCGCCGCCGCGGCCGGCGGCACGGCGCCGGTGGACGGCGTGGCCGGCGTGAGCGAGACCGCGCTGCCGGGCTCGGCGCGGAACGGCACGCCGACGGTCCCGCCGGCTCGCGCCGCCTCCACCCGCGCATAGCGCACGAGCGAGGAGCACGAGGCGAACGCGCTCAGGTGCGCCGTCGCGCGCCGCGCCGGGTGCCGCTTGGCCGCAGCGTCGCCGGCGGCCGGTCCGAGGACCGCTGTCGCGAGTCCGGCGACAAGGAGCGCACGCCATCCCATGGCCGCCGGATCCTACCCGGCACCCCGGCCCTCCAGGCCGGGGTGCGGACGATCAGGCGTACGCCGGATCTGGCTCGCCGTCGGCGGCCGTCGCGGCGACGGCGTCGACGACGTCGAATCGGCGCAGCCGCGGGAAGGCGAACAGCACGAGCCCGACGCTCGCGATGCACGCAAGGCCACCCGAGACGACCGAGAACCGCGGGCTTGTCAGCGCCGCGACGCTGCCCGACTCGACGTCGCCCAGCCGCGGTCCGCTGGTAACGACGAGCGAGAACACCGACGACATCCGCCCGCGCAGGCGATCGGGCGTCACCGACTGGTTGATCGTCGTGCGGCAGACGGCGCTGACGCTGTCGGCGGCGCCGGCGACGGCGAGCAGCGCGGCGGCGATCCAGATCGACCCCGCGAAGCCGGCCAGCGCGATCGCGGCGCCCCACGCCGCGACCGCCCAGATGACGATCAGCCCCAGCCGCCGTGCACTGCGCAGCCAGCCCGCCGTGAACGCGGCGATCGTCGCCCCGGCGGCCACCGAGGCGTAGAGCAGGCCCGTCCCGGCGGCTCCGGCGCCGTAGACGCTCACGGCGAGGACCGGGAACAGCGCGCGCGGCATCCCGAACGTCATCGCGGCGAGGTCGATCGCGAACGAGCCCAGCAAGGCCTGGTTTGCGAACACGAACCGCAGGCCCTCGCGGATCGAGCGCCCGACCGGCTCGCGATCGGCGGCCACGCCGTGCGGTGGCTGCGGCGCCATCGCCACCACCGCGGCGACCATCGCCAGGCAGCTGAGCGCGTCGACCAGATAGGCGCCGCCGACGCCCGCTGCCCCGATCAGCAGACCGCCGAGGCCGGGGCCGACGACGATCGTCAGCTGGAAGAGCCCGAAGTTCAGCGCCAGCGCGGAGGCGAGCTTCGCCGGCTCGACGAGGTTCGGGACGATCGCGGTGCGCGTCACATTCTGGACCGCGCCGAATCCAGCCAGCAGGCCGCCGAGGATGTAGAGCGCCCACAGCGGCGGCGAGCCGGAGAACGCGAGCGCCGCGAGCGCGCCGGAGATCGCGACGAGGCCGATCTGGTCGATGAGCAGCAGGCGGCGGCGGTCGTGGCGGTCGGCGAACGCCCCGCCGAGCAGCGCCATCGCGACGAGCGGGAGCAGTTCGACCGCACCGAGCATGCCGGTGAGGAACGCGGAACGCGTCTCGATGTACACCTGGTAGGGCAGGGCGACGAGCGCCGCCTGCGTCCCGAGGCCGGACACGACGCTGCCGAGCACGAGCAGCCGCAGGTCACGCGACGCGCGCAGCGGGCTGGTGTCGACGGCGATCCGGGAGAGGCGCATGCGTGCCCCACCACCGTAGGCCACTCCCCCTAGCATCGGGCGTATGAGCCCTGCGCGCCAGGTGCGCCCCGCGGTGATCCCGCGGCGGGCCCGGTACGAGCGGACCCGGCTCGCCGGGAGCGTCCCGGCGGCGCAGGCGGCCCTGCTCGTCGCGGGCGACCGCGCGCCGTTCGCGCTGACCGGCGCCTGGGCGGGCGGCGGTGCGATCGCGGGCTCGGAGCCGTTGTACGTCGCGCGGCCGGGCGACGACCCGTTCGCGCTGCTCGACGTGCAGCCGAAGGTCGAGATCGGTGGCGAGGACCCCTTCCCCGTCGCGGTGGGCGGCGGCTGGTTCGGCGTCCTGGGCTACCGGCTCGGCGCGCTGGCCGAGGCGGTGCCGCCGCAGCCGCCGGCCCCCGCGCCGCTGCCGGGGGCCGTGCTCGCGTTCTACGACCACGTCCTGCGCTCCGACCGCGACGGTGCCTGGTGGTTCGAGGCGCTGTGGACCGCCGAGCGCGCGGCGGCGCTCGAGGCGCGGCGCGAGCGGCTCGCGGGGCGCCTGCGCGAAGGGGTCCGCCCGCGGCGGTTCCGGATGGGCGCGCTGCACGCGGCGCCGACCGGGATCGCGGCGCACCGCGCGGCGATCGCCGCCTGCCGCGAGCGGATCGCCGCCGGCGACCTCTTCCAGGCGAACCTGACCGTGCGCCTGGAGGGCTCCTGGTCGGGCGCACCCGCAGGGCTGGCCGCGAGACTCGCCGCCGAGCTGACCCCTGACTACGGCGCGTACCTCGAGGGGCCCTGGGGCGCCGTTGCGAGCGCCTCGCCGGAGCTCTTCCTGCGCCGCCGCGGCCGGGCGGTGCACAGCGAGCCGATCAAGGGCACCGCCGCGGGCGACGCCGACGCCGCGCAGCTCGCCGCCTCCGAGAAGGACCGGGCGGAGAACGTGATGATCGTCGACCTCATGCGCAACGACCTGGGCCGCGTGTGCGACTACGGCACGGTCACCGTGCCGTGGCTGACGCGCCCGCGCGCGGGCGCCGGCGTGCTCGGGCTCGTCTCGCGCGTCGCCGGGACGCTGCGTACGGGCGTCGGCGACGGCGACCTGCTGCGCGCCGCGTTTCCGCCGGGCTCGGTCACGGGCGCACCGAAGATCGAGGCGATGCGCGTCATCGCCGAGCTCGAGAGCACCGCGCGCGAGGCGTACACCGGCGCGATCGGCTACGCCAGCCCGCTCGCCGGGCTCGAGCTGAACGTCGCGATCCGGACGTTCGAGCTGCGCGACGGCCGCGCCCGGCTCGGCGTCGGCGGGGGCATCACGGCGTCCTCGAACCCGGACATCGAACTCGAGGAGACGTTCCTCAAGGCGCGCCCGCCGGCCCGCGCGGCGGGCGCTGCGATCGGCGACGCACGGGCGGTGCCGGCCACCGCGGCTCCCCCGCCGGCCGCGCTCGCGCGCGCGCGCCCGCGCCCCGACCCGGCCGCCGGGATCTTCGAGACGATCCTCGTGGCGGACGGCGTGCCGCACTTCCTCGACGACCACCTGGGGCGCCTGAGCGCGAGCGCCGGTCGGGCCTACGCCGCGGCCCTCGCGCCCGGGGCCCTCGAGGACGCCGCGGAGCGGGCGCTGCTCGGCGCACCGCAGGGCCCGTTGCGGCTGAACGTCGCACTGGTCCCGGCCGCCGGCGGCGCGCTCAGCGTGACCGCCACGGCACGTCCGCTCGGCGCGGTCGATCGTGACAGGCCGCTGCGGCTCATCCCGTGGACGCTGCCCGGCGGGCTCGGGGCGCACAAGTGGCGCGATCGCCGGCTGGTCGACGCCCTCGCGCGCATCGGCGGCGGCGTGCCGTTGCTCGTCGACGCCGACGGCAGCGTGCTGGAGGCCGCGTGGGCGAGCGTCTGGACGCTGTGCGACGGGGCGCTCACGACGCCGCCGCTCGACGGGCGGCTGCTGCCCGGCGTGACCCGCGCCCGCCTGCTCGAGCGCGCCGCCGGGCTCGGCCTCGACGCGCGCGAGGCCAGGCTGACACTGGCGGACCTGCGCGCGGCGCCGGCGCTGCTGCTCACCTCGAGCCTGCGCGGGGCGGTGCCTGCGGCGCTCGCCGATGGCCCGCCGCGGCGAGCCGACCCTGCGATCCGATCGATCGCCGCGGCGCTGCGCGCCGCGGGCACGCAGGCGCCCGTTCCGGCCCTTCCGTGAACACAGGATCCTCTCAGGGAACTCCCAGGCACGGAGAACACACTGTGTCCGTGATGAACGAAGCCGCAGAGACCGCAGCGCCCAGCCGCGTGCTCGTCGTCGACGACGAGCCGAACATCGTCGACATCGTCTCGATGGCGCTGCGCTTCCAGGGATTCGAGGTCGCGTCGGCGAGCACGGGCGCCGAGGCGCTCGCCGCCGTGGCGGAGTTCCGGCCGCACCTCATGGTGCTCGACGTGATGCTGCCCGACATGGAGGGCTTCGACGTGGCCCGCCGCCTGGGCGCCCAGCGCGCCGAGGTCCCGATCATCTTCCTCACCGCACGCGATGCGACCGAGGACAAGATCCAGGGCCTGACGATCGGCGGGGACGACTACGTCACCAAGCCGTTCAGCCTGGAGGAGCTCGTGGCGCGGATCCGCACAATCCTGCGCCGCACCGGCATGGCGGAGTCGGACTCGAGCACGCTGGTCTTCGACGACCTCGAGCTGGACGAGGACACGCGCGAGGTCACCCGCGCCGGGACCCCGATCGAGCTGACCGCCACCGAGTACCGCCTGCTGCGCTACCTGATGCTCAACCCGCGCCGCGTCCTCACGCGCGCGCAGATCCTCAACCACGTCTGGGACTACGACTTCGGCGGCGACGCGCGCGTGCTGGAGACCTACATCAGCTACCTGCGCAAGAAGGTCGACGTCCTCGGCGTGCCGCTGATCCACACCGTTCGCGGCGTCGGGTACGCCCTGCGCCTGCCACGCGCATGATGCAGTCGCTGCGCGCCCGGCTGGTCACCGGGCTGGTGGTGCTGGCGGCCATCGGGCTGCTGCTGCTGGGCGCCATCACCTACGCCGAGCAGCGCTCGTTCCTCTTCGACCGCGTCGATCAGCAGGCCCGCGCCGCCGGGCCCGCGGTCGCACGCACGTTCGACCAGCAGAACATCTACGTCCCCGGCGCCATGCCCACGGGGCCGGACGGCGGCGGGCCGGACGGGCACGGCGGGCCGATCGGGGCCGACGCGAACCTGCCGCCCGGCACCTACGGCGAGCTGCGCGACGCGAACGGCAACGTCGTCGGGCACGTGGTCCTCTCCTACAGCGGGCTGGCGGCTCCCCGGATCCCGGCGCAGGTGGCGACCGGGCATCCGACGACCGTCTCGGCGAAGGGCGGATCGGGGCTGCGCTACCGCGTGCTGGCGATCCCCAACCGCGACCAGAGCGGGACGATGGTGATCGCGATCCCGCTGCGCGACGTCGACCAGACCCTCCATCGCCTGCTGCTCGTCGAGCTGCTCGTGATCGCCGGCGTGCTGCTCGCGCTGGGCATCGGCGCGTGGATCCTGGTGCGGGTGAGCCTGCGACCGCTGGATCGGATGGGCGAGACCGCGGGCGCGATCGCCGCCGGCGATCTCGATCGCCGCGTCAGCCCGGCGACCGAGCGGACCGAGGTCGGCCGGCTCGGCCTCGCGCTCAACGCGATGCTCGCCCGCCTGGAGCAGGCGTTCGCCGAGCGCGAGGCCAGCGAGGACCGGCTGCGCCGCTTCCTCGCAGACGCCTCGCACGAGCTGCGCACGCCGCTGGCCTCGATCCGCGGTTACGCCGAGCTGCTGCGGATCGGCGCCGCGAGCGGCCCGGAGGAGACTGAGAAGGCGACGACGCGGATCGAGCAGGAGGCCCAGCGGATGGGCGTGCTGGTCGAGGACCTGCTGACTCTCGCGCGCCTCGACGAGGTGCGCGACCCGGTGCGCGAGCCGGTCGACCTCGCCGCGCTCGCCCGGCTCGCCGCCGACGACGCCCACGCGACCGCGCCCGAGCGCGCGATCGAGGTTCAGGGGGACGACGAGGCGATCGTCACGGGCGACGCGCACCTCATTCAGCAGGTGCTCGCGAACCTGCTGCGCAATGCGCTCGTCCACACTCCGGCCGGGACGCCGATCGAGGTCATCGTCGCGTGCGAGGGCGCCGACGTGCGCGTCGACGTCCGCGACCACGGGCCCGGCCTGCCGACCGACGACCCCGCGGCGCCCTTCGAGCGCTTCTGGCGCGCCGAGGGCGGGCGCACCCGCGGCCGCGGCGGAGCCGGCCTCGGGCTCGCGATCGTCGCGGAGATCGTCGCCTCGCATGGCGGCAGCGTGGCGGCGCAGAACGCCGCCGGCGGCGGCGCTTGCTTCAGCGTCCGCCTCCCTGCCGCGAAGGACGCCGCGCCCGTAGGGTTGTCCCCGGCAACGAGCTGAGGAGCGGCGGCAGATGACGAGCAGGACGGTGGGCGCCACGGGCGCGGACTTCATCGTGCGGCGTGACGACCTCGCGACGTGCGACGTCGCGCTGGTCCCAGGGCCGGACCGCATCCGGCTCGAGGACGGCCAGGTGCTGCTGTGGATCGACGCGTTCGCTCTCACGGCGAACAACATCACGTATGCCACCTTCGGCGATGCGATGGGGTACTGGCGCTTCTTTCCCGCGCCCCCGGAGATGGGCCGCATCCCGGTCTGGGGCTTCGCCGACGTGATCGCCTCCGCCCATCCCGGCATCGCGGAGGGCGAGCGCTTCTACGGCTTCTACCCGATGTCGACGCATCTCGTCGTCGAGCCGGAGAACGTGACCCCGGGCGGCTTCAACGACGGCGCCGCCCACCGCCGCGACCTGCCGGCCGTCTACAACCAGTACCTGCGCACCGCGGCGGACCCGGGCTACGACGCTGACCGCGAGGCCGAGCAGATGCTGCTGCGCCCGCTCCTCACCACCTCGTTCCTGATCGACGACTTCCTGGCCGATGAGGGGTTCTTCGGCGCCGACACGGTGATCCTGTCGAGCGCCTCAAGCAGGACCGCCTACGGCACGGCACTCCAGCTCGCGCGTCGCAAGGCGATCGAGGTGATCGGACTCACCTCCCCCGGCAACGTCGCCTTCACCGAGGCGCTCGGGTGCTACGACCGCGTCGTCGCCTACGACGCCGTCGCCACGCTGCCCTCGGACCACCCGGCTGTCTACGTCGACATGTCGGGCAGCGCGGAGGTCCGGCGCGCGATCCACCATCACTGCGGCGACGCGCTCAAACTCGACTGCGCCGTGGGCGCCACGCACCACGACGACATCGGCGCGGATCCCGACCTGCCCGGGCCGGTGCCGACGCTGTTCTTCGCCCCCGATCGCGTGCGCGCGCGGCTCGCCGAGTGGGGCCCGGCGATGTTCCAGGAGCGCCTCGCCGAGGCCTGGCAGCACGCGCTGGGGCGGGTCCGCGATCCTGACAGGCCGGTGGTGCGCGTCGTCCGCGACGCGGGCGCCGAGGCGGTCGAGCGCGTCTACCTCGACGTTCTCGCGGGCCGTGCACGGCCCGACGAGGGCCACGTGCTGACGCTGCACGAGCCTCGCTGAGCTCAGCCGGCGGCCCCCGGCACGTACTCGACCTCGAACGCCGAGCCGCCGGCGCTCAGCGCACCGGGTGTCGCCCCCGCTGCCGAGACCGCGTCCTGGAACCTCCCGCCCGGGCCGCCCGGCCCTCCGCCGACGAAGCGCGCCCCCGCCGCCGGCGCGAGCCGGATCACTGCACGTGACCACGCGGCATCGGCGATCGTGCCGCTGTGTCCCGCCAGCGTCGTGGCGCGAGCGGCGGTGAAGCCGGCCGTCCCGAAGTTCGCGAGCGGGAGCGTGCGGCAGGAGTTGACGTCAACGCCGCCCACGCACTCCGACGGCGCCTCGACGATCCAGTCGGCCGAGGTGACGTCGACGACGCTCGCGCTGATCGTCGCCGTGAACGTCGCTCCCGTGGTGGCATTCGCCAGGTGCAGGCGGACGAGGCGGCCGCGGGCCTGGACGCTGGCCGAGATCTGATCGCCCGGCGAGATCGTCATGCGGATCGTCCGCGAGGCCGCCGGCACGAGTTCGTACCACGCCGAGTACGAGGCCCTGCCGGATGCCGAGCACTGCGCGTCGGTTCCGATCTGCTCCAGCGCCTGGGAGGTCCGGTGATAGCCGCCCAACCCGATCCAGGGCGACGCGACAGCCGTGCGGCCGTCCGCGCACGTCACGGTCGGCTGCGTCCAATGGGCGCTGATGGCGCGGAACTTCAGCCCCGGCCGCGAGGCGACGTAGCCGGACCAGTTCGCGCTCGTGCTGACGCTGTCGGCGTCGGCCGCCGGGGCGACCGCGAGCAGGCCGAGGACCGCGAGGCCGGCGAGGTGCAGGAGCTTGCGCAGCGAGCGGAACATGACCCACAGTGTGCGCCCCGAGTCTGAGAGATGTCGAAGAACCGGCCGGGAATCCGCTGCGCGCCCGCGATCATGCGCGGGCCCCGCGCGCGACGTATGGACGGTGGGATGCTGTCGGTCATGACCACGCGCAGGTGCCTGTGCATCATCGCGCTGGCGGCCGCGCTGGGCGTCGCCGGCTGCGGCGCGGGTCACGGGTCGCCAGCCACCTCGGCGCCGGCCGGTGCGAAGCCCCCGGGCGGGACGCCGCCGGCTTCGGGCCCGGCGACGCTCGTGGTGCGCGCGTGGGCCGACGCGCTGCGCCGCGGCGACGTCACCGCGGCGACGCGCTACTTCGCCGTCCCGGCGCGGGTCGCCAACGGCGGCCCGCCGGTGCGCCTGCGCAGCCGCGCCGAGGTCCGCTTCTTCAACGAGACGCTGCCCTGCGGGGCGAAGGTGATCGCCTCAGAGCCGGCCACGCACGACTTCATCATCGTCACGTTCGTCCTGACCGAGCGGCCGGGGGGCGGCGGGTGCGGCAGCGGCGTGAACAAGACGGCGCGAACGGCGTTCCGGGTCCGGAACGGGCGGATCACCGACTGGCTGCGCGTGCAGGATCTCCCGCCGGGCCCGGTCACCTCGACCTGAACGCGCTTCAGTCGTCGAGGCCGTCGAGGATGACGGTCGCGTCGCCGTAGTGCTCGGGCGGCACGCGCAGCGCGATGTCGCCGCGGCCGAACTCGTCCAGCGGCCAGTCCGCCGTCAGCGCCGAGGGGACGCCGAGGTCGCGCAGGTGCGCGGCGAAGGCGCGCGCGGTGGGCAGGTCCGCGTACTCGCCGACCGGCTCCCAGTCGTCGAAGCGGGGATCCCCCACGTGCAGCTCGTCCGGGCGTGCGCGTCGCTTGAAGAGTCCGATGGTGGGACGATAGGTGACGTCGACGACTCGATCCGCGCTCGCGCGATGGTGACGTCGACGACTCGATCCGCGCCCGCACGATGGTGACGTCGACGACTCGATCCGCGCCCGCGCGGTCGAGTCGCGCGAAACCCCCTTCATGAGCCCGCTTCAGGCAGCCGGAACGCTCCCCTCCCAGGCCCCCTGCGTCGTCATCGGGACCGGCGTCCTGGGCAGCGCCGCCGCCCGCGCGCTGGCGCTCAGGCTCGGCGCCGGCGTGCTGGTGCTCGAGCAGTTCGAGCCGGGTCACGCGCGCGGCTCGTCGGCCGACCATTCGCGGATCATCCGGCACAGCTACGACAGCGCGGTCTACACGCGCCTGACGCGCGCCATGTTCGCGGCGTGGGAGGCCGTCGAGCGCGAGAGCGGCGAGCGGCTCGTGGTGCGCACCGGCGGGCTCGACCTCGGCGACCCCACGGTGACCGGGTCGATCGCCGAGCTCGACAATGCGGCCGCGGCGATGACCGCTGCGGACATCCCGTTCGAGCGACTCGACGCCGGCGAGGTCCAGCGCCGTTTCCCGCAATGGCGCCTGACCGCGGGAACGCTCGCCCTGTGGCAGGACGGCGCCGGGATCCTCGACGTCGCTCGCGCGGCGGCGACGCTGCTGGCACTGGCGCGCAGCCACGGCGCAGCCGTCCACACCAGCGTGAAGGTCCTGCGGCTCGAGGATCGCGGCGCCGACGTGCTGGTGCACACCGATCGCGGCACCGTCGCCGCAGGCCACGTCGTCGCCTGCACCGGCAAGTGGACCGCTCGGCTGCTCGACGGCCTCCACGACCTGCCGCTGCGCCACACCGCCGAGCAGGTCACCTACGTCGCCGCGCCGGACCTCGCCGCATTCGCCCCCGGGCGGTTCCCGATCTGGATCCGGCTCGGCCGGCCGTGCTTCTACGGCTTCCCCGTCTACGGCCGCGCGGCCGTGAAGATCGCCGAGGATCTCGGCGGCCCGGAGGTCGAGCCCGACGACGAGGAGAGCGCCGTCGACCCGCTGCGCGTGGACCGCGTCATGGCCTTCCTCGAGACGCACCTCCCCGGCGCCGTCGGGCCGATCGCCCACAGCCGTTCGTGCGTCTACGACCTGACCCCTGACCGCCATCTCGTCGTCGGCCCGCTGCCGGGGCACCCGCGGATCATGGTGACCGTCGGCGCCGGGCACGCGGCGAAGTTCGGGGCGCTCTTCGGCGACGTCCTCGCCGACCTCGTCGTCGACGGCGCGACGCGCCACGACGTCGCGGCGCTGAGCGCCGGGCGCCCCGCGCTGCGCACGGCCTGAGCGCCGCGTCAGACGGAGCGCACCGCGGCGAGCGGCTGCTGCAGGAGGCCGGTGGCCTCGAGGCGGTCGACCGCCTCGGAGCGGCTCGAGGCCCCGAGCTTGCGGTAGATCGAGACCGTGTGCGTCTTCACCGTCGCCCGCGAGAGGTAGACCCGGTCGCCGATCTCCTGAAGCGTCAGGTGGCTCGGCAGGAACGGCACGAGCCGCAGCTCCGACGGCGTCAGCTCCAGCGCGCGGCCGCTGCGCAGCCGCGTCTCTATCGTCGCCAGCCGCTCCGCCATCCCGGCGGGGTCGGGGTAGTGGGCGAGCGCGTCGCGGGCGGCGTCTGCGCAGTCGAGCGCCGTCGCCTGGTCCCCGAGGCCCAGGCTCACGTCCGCCCAGCGCAGGTTCATGTCCGCGTCGAGCCATCGCACGGCGTGCAGCAACGGCGCGATCGCACGGGCGCCGGCGAGCGCATCCGCGGCCTTGCGGAGCAGGCCATCGTGCTGCAGGACGACGGCGTGTGCGGTGAGCGCGGGCGCGCTCTGAATGACCCCGCAGAGACCACGCTCGGTCGCCAGCGCGTGCCCGTCGCGCGCCCACCTGCGGGCCCGGCGCCAGTCACCCTCCTCAGCGGCGGCCAGCGCGGCGTAGCCCAGGCAGCAGATCACGAGCACGTCGAACTCCGGGTGGCCATGCGCGAGCAGCAGGATCTCCGAGAAGGCGGCGATCGCCTCGTCCGGATGCCCGTCGAGCAGCCGCGCCGTCCCGATGGCCCGCCAGCCGTGCAGCACCGGGTGCGTGGCCCCGGGCGCCTCGTTGGCGCAGACGAACCGGCCGTCGCGGAGCATCTGCCCGACGCCGCCCGGAGCGAGCGCCGAGCGCAGGTTCGCGACGGCCGAGCGCAGTGTCACAGCGGCATCGCCCGCCATGTTCTCGGTGACCGTCTCCGCGGCCGCGGTGAGCCGCAGCGCCTCGTGCGAGTCGCCGACGAGCAGCGCGACCCATGCGCCGCCGAGGGCCAGCTGAGCGTCCGACGCGAGCTCCTCGGGCGTGCAGCGCCCCAGCCAGCCCTTGAGGGTCGCGACCTCCCCTCGCGCGACGAGCGTGTCGGCGTGGCGCAGCAGGATCCCCCCGGCTCGCGCGAGATCGCCACATGCGCGGGCGTGCGCGAAGGCCTCGCCCGGATCGCCGTGAACCTCGTGCCAGGCGGCGGCACCGCTGAGGATCCCGGGAATGCGCTCCGGCTCCTCGCTGCGCAGCGCGGCCTGCAGGACGCTGCGCAGGACGGGATGGCAGCGCAGCCACTCGCGGTCTCCTCTCTCGGGCGCGACGAACAGGCTGCGGCGCTCGAGCTCGGCGAGCAGCGGGCCGGAGCCCTCGATCGCCAGCGCCGCGTCGCACAGGTCCGCCCGCAGGCCGGACAGCAACGACGTGCCGAGCAGGAAGCTGCGGAGCTCCGGCGTCAGGCTGTCGAGCACCTCTTCGCGCAGGTAGCCGGTGACGTCCGGGCCGTCGATCCCAGCCGGCGCACCCCGGTCCGAGCGCGCCGCCAGGGCGATCCCGGCGGCCCAGCCCTCCGCGCGAAGCCAGAGCGCCTCGGCGGTCTCGGCATCCGGCGCGCCGCCGCAGATCTCCAGCAGCTGGGTCGTCTCCCGCATGTCGAAGGCCAGCTCCGGCGCGCGGACGTCGACGACATCCCCCGCGGCGCGCAGGCGCGCGAGCGGCAGCTCGGGCTCGCTGCGACCTGCGAGCACGATCTGCGCGCCCTCCGGCGCGTCGTCCAGGAGTGCTGACAGCGCGGCGCGCGTCGCAGGCCCGTGCAGCAGGTCGACGTCGTCGAGCACGAGCAGGACGGGCCCGCAGCGCGCGAGCTCGCGGGGAAGCCCGGCGGCGCTGAGGGCATCGGTCACGGCGCCGCGCAGCGCACCCGGGTCGTCGTCAGCGCGCGTGAGCCGCACCCGGCAGCTCGGCCGCGGGTCGCGGGCGGCGAGCTGCTCGGTGAGGATCGTCTTTCCGTAGCCCGCGGGCGCGCGCAGCACGGCGACGCGGCGCTCACGGCACTCGGCGAGCTCCGCGAGCAGCCGAGTGCGCTCCACCGCTTCGCGGCGCAACCGCGTCGCGGGCGGATCCGGCAGGTCGACGAGTTGGAGGTGTCGGGCCGTGGTCATGACAGCCTCGGCCGTAGTGGCCGAGATGCGTCACGCTATGGACCCGCCCTCCCGGCGCCCATGGGGGGAGTCACGCTCGTGATCCGTACTTCGCCGCAGCCATATGAAGACTTCTTCAAGTGATAGAATATTCAAGTGTGGTCATCCCGCTGCACCAGGCGAAGGCCGAGCTGTTCCGGACCATGGGCCATCCGGTCCGCGTCCGGGTCCTCGAGCTGCTGCAGGAGCGCCCGCGGGCCGTCCATGAGCTGCTCGCCGAGATCGACGTCGAGCCCTCGAACCTCTCGCAGCAGCTGGCGATCCTGCGCCGCGCGGGCCTCGTCGCCTCGTCCCGCGAAGGATCGACGGTGCGCTACACGCTGGCGACCTCCGACGTCTCCGACGTCATGTCGGCCGCACGCAGGATCCTCACCGAGCTCCTGACCGACCGCCAGGACCTGCTGGCCGAGCTGCGCGCCGACGAGCGCGCATGATCAGCGCGCTCGCGGTCAGCGCCGGCGCGGGCCTGATCGGCATCGGTGGGCTGGGGGCGCTCTCGGGCCGGCACCGGGTGTCGCTCGCCGCGCAGGCGGTCGGTGCGGTTCTGATGGCGGCAGGAGCAATCGCGGTCTTCGCCGGCGGAGCGCCCGTGGGAGCCGCGTTTCGCAGCGGCGTGCATCCGGCATTCGGCCTGGATGCACTGAGCGGGTTCTTCCTGCTCGTGCTGTGCGTGGTCACGGTCCCGGCGGCCCTGTATGCGCGTGACGCGCTGCCGGCAGGGCCAACGTCCTCGGCGCTCGCCGCGCTCACCGCGGCGTTCGTGCTCGCCATGGCCGGGCTCGTGGCTGCGCGGGATGTCACGACGTTCCTGGCCTGCTGGGAGCTGATGACGCTGATCCCGGCGGCGGCGATGCTCGTCGCGCGTCAGGACGAGGAGGTCAGGCGGGCGGTGATCGTGTACGTCGGGATCACCCACGTCGGCGCGGTCGGCGTGTGGGTGGTGATGCTCATCCTCTCCGCGCACGGCGCGATCGGCGGCACGCCGCTCAGCCCCGGCGGCCTGCAGACGCTCGTGCTCGTCATGGCGCTGGCGGGCTTCCTGACGAAGGCGGGGATCGTGCCGCTGCACGTGTGGCTGCCGCGTGCGCACCCGGTCGCGCCGACGCACATCTCGGCGCTCATGTCAGGGGTGATGATCATGCTCGCGCTCTACGGGCTGATCCGCGTCCTGTTCCTGTGGCTCACGGCGGTCCCGACCTGGACCGGCGTCGTCCTGGTGGGATTCGGCTCGCTGTCGGCGCTGGTCGGCGTGCTCTACGCGCTGGTGCAGCGCGAGCTCAAGCGGCTGCTCGCGTTCAGCTCGATCGAGCACGCGGGCATCGTGGTCCTCGGCCTCGGCGCGGCGCTGCTGCTCGAGGCCGCCGGACAGCGCGAATGGGCGGCGATCGCCTTTGCGGGCGCGCTCCTGCAGGTGCTCAACCACGCCGCGTTCAAGGGTGCGCTGTTCCTCGGGGCCGGCGCCGCGGGTGATGCAGCGGGCACCCTGCAGATCGACCGGATGGGCGGACTGCTGCGAAGGATGCCGGTCACGGGCTGCGCGATCGGCGTCGCAGCGCTCGCGATCGCCGGCCTGCCGTTGCTCAACGGCTTCGTCTCGGAATGGATCGGGCTGCAGGCGCTGCTGCGACTCCCGGTCACGCAGACCGACGGCCTCGCGCTGGTCGGGGCATTCGGCGCCGCGACCCTGGCGGCGACGGCGGGACTTGCGGCGCTGTGCTTCGTCGGCGTCGCCGGCCTCATGCTGCTCGGACACCCGCGCTCTCGGCCGGCTGCCGAGGCCCGCGAGCCCGCGTTCGGGGCGCGCAGCGCTGTCGGCTTCCTGGCCACGCTCTGCCTGCTCCTCGCCGTGCTCGCCGGCGCGCTCGTCCCGCGGCTCGCGCAACTCGGCCCAGGGTCATGGTCGGGGCAGGCGTCGCTCGGGCTCGACCTGCCGGGAACGGGCTCGTTGCCGACCCCGGCGCTGTTGCTCGCGCTGGCTCTGACCGCGGCGGTCCTGTCCGCGGCCCGGGGGCGCCGGCGCGCCGCACCCGCGCCCGTCTGGGTCAGCGGTCAGCCGGACACCCCGCCGCTGGCCTGGACGCTCACCGGGTTCACAAAGCCGCTGCGCCTGATGGTCGATGGCCTGCTGCGCACGAATCGGGAGACCGCCACGATCAGCGCGGCGGGCATCGTCGAAGAGGTGCAGTTCCGCGGCGAGGTGCCGCACGTGTTCGACACGCACGTGTTCGAGCCGGCGCTGCGCGTGGCCTCGCGCTCGGCCAGGGCGGCGCGACGCCTGCAGTCCGGGAGTCTGCGCTCCTACCTGGGATACCTCGTCGTGCTCCTGATCGTCCTGCTCGCGCTGCTGCGTCTCGGGGTGTTCTCGTGAGCGGGCAGACGGTCGCCGCCGGCGCCGTCCAGCTGAGCGGGGTGGCGCTCGCGCCGCTGCTCGTCGGAGCCCTGCAATGGCTCAAGGCGCGCGCGCAGGGCCGCCGCGGAGCCTCACCGCTGCAGCCCTACCGGGACCTGCGCCGCCTGTGGCGGCGCAGCGGAGTGCGCCCCGAGCCATCCACCCGGGTCTACGACCTGGCGGTTCCCTTCAGCGCCGCGGCCACGTTCCTCGCGTTGCTCGTGCTGCCGGTGGCGACGGCAGCGCCGGACTGGGGGCTCGGCCACGACGCGCTCGTCCTGTTCGCGCTGCTGGCGATCGGACGGTTCGCGCTCGCCGCCGCGGCGTGGGACACCGCGAGCGGGTTCGAGCTGATGGGCGTCGCGCGCGAGCTGACGTTCGCGGTGTTCGTCGAGGGGCTGCTGCTCGTCGTCCTGGCGCTGCTGGCGTTCCCAGCCCACAGCACCGACCTGGTGGCCATGCGCGCCGCGGCCGCCGGCGGCGACGCGTGGCGCGAGCCCGCCCAGTGGGCGGCGGCGATCGGCCTCGGGCTCGTGATCCTCGCCGAGACGGGGCGGCGGCCGATCGACAACCCCGACACGCACCTTGAGCTGACGATGGTCCACGAGGGGCCGACGCTCGAGTACGCGGGCCGCGACCTCGCGCTGGTGCACTGGTCGGCGGCCGCCCGCACCTGGGTCGTGCTCGTACTCGCCGCCGAGATCCTCGTCCCGCATCCCGGGTCCCCGGCGCTGCAGTTCCTGTGGCTGACCGGATGGATGTGCCTCTTCACCGTGCTGCTCGCGGTCACCGAGTCGGTGCAGCCCAAGATGCGGCTCCTGCGCGTTCCCGTCCTGCTCTACGGCGGAGCGGTGATCGCGATGCTGGGGCTCGCCAGCAGGCTGCTGGGGGTGGCCGCATGAGCGCGCTGTTCGTCATCTCGGTCACGGCGATCGCCCTGGCGATCGTCATCGCCCGGCGTCGCACCGTCGCGGTCGTGCTCGTGGCCGCGCAGTCCGTGGCGCTCGGTGTGTACGCCCTGGCTCACGGCTTCGGCGAGGCATCGGTGCTGGCCGTCGGCGGAGTCCTGCTCATCGGCAAGGGGATGCTGCTTCCGGCGGGCCTCGCGTGGGTGGTGCGGCGCACGCGCGAGCCGCGACTGATCGCCGGCGAGCCGGCACCGATGACGCGAGCGACGATCGCAGCGACGGTCACGCTCGTCGCCGTCGAGCTCGTCCCGCCGCTCGGCCTCGACAGCCGGGCGGCCGGTCAGGGCGCAGTCGCGCTCGTGACCCTGGGCATCCTGATCGCGGTCCTGCGCCGCTCGGCCGTGTTCCAGGCCGTCGGCTTCCTCGTCGCCGAGAACGGCGTCTATCTTGCGGCACTCGCCGCGCCGGGCGGACTGCCCGGAATCGTCGAGATCGGCGTGCTCTTCGACCTGGTGATCGTCGTCGCCGTCGCGGCCGCCTTCACGACCCGTATCCACGACGAGTTCGGCACCGGCGACACGGCGAAGCTGGAGAGCCTGCGTGATTGAGGTGCTCGTCATCGCCGCCCCGGCCTGCGCAGTTCTGACCGGCGCCGCGACCTGGTTCGCACGGACCGCGCGCCAAGCCGATCGGCTGAACACGGGCGGCGCGATCCTCACCTCGCTGCTCTCGTTCGCACTCGCGGCGATCGGCCTCGCAGATGCAGCCCATCCGCACCGCGGAAGCTGGTGGGTGCTGGACGCCGCCGGCGGCGTGTTCCTCGCGGTCATCACGATCGTCGGGCTGCTCAGCGCCCTCGTGGCGCCGTCGCAGCTGGCCGCGTCGAGTCGCGGGCTCGTGCGCGCCGCGCGTGCGCGCTCGCTGTACTACGTCGCCTTCTTCGCGTTCTGGGCCACGTTGCTCCTGATCCCGCTCGTCGACAACCTCGGGCTCGCCTGGCTGCTGGTCGAGGCCACGACCGGTGCGTCCGCGCTGCTCGTCGCATACAACGGGACGCGCGGCGCCCTGGAGGCAGGATGGAAGTACCTCGTCCTGACGACGTTCGGTCTGGCCGTCGCGATGCTGGGCATCATCGTCCTGTACGTCGCGATCGCGCCGAGCGGGGGCACGCTCGCCTCGCTCGACTGGCAGTCGATCGCGCATGCCGCCCCGCATCTCGACGGCTCCCCCGCGGTCGTCGCCTTCGTCCTGATCGTCGCGGGGCTGTCGACGAAGGTCGGCTGGGCGCCGGTGCACAACTGGCTCCCCGACGCCCACAGCGAGGCACCCCCGGCCGTCAGCGCCCTGCTGTCGGCGGCGCTCCTTCCCACGGTCGTCCTGGTGACGTGGCGGGTCCTGAAGACGCTCGGTCCCGCTCTGGCCCCGGGCGCGGCCAGTGGCCTGGTGCTCGCGTTCGGGCTGGTGTCGCTCGCGGTCGCCGTCCCGTTCCTGTGGCGATCGATGGCGTGGAAGCGCCTGCTCGCCTACTCGAGCCTCGAGCACATGGGCGTACTCGCCATCGGCATCGGGTTCGCCACACCGCTGGCAACCGCGGGCGTCATCGTCCACGTCGCCGGTCACGCGCTGGCCAAGTCGCTCGGCTTCTACGCCGCGGGGCCGATGCTGCGCCACGCCCCCCGCGCCCACGAGCGCGCCGTTCGCGGGCTCGCGTTCGCCAACCCGCCGACCGCGGCGGCGGCCGGAGTGAGCCTCGCCGCGCTGGCCGCGATGCCGCCTTCGCCGCTCTTCGTGAGCGAGCTCCTGATCCTGCTCGGCGGCATCACCGCGGGCGAGACCGCGGTGACGGTCGTCGCGGCGCTGCTCCTGGCGCTCGGCTTCCTCGGGCTCGCACAGGCACTTGTCGAGGCGCTCGTCGGGGAGCCCCGCGTCAGGCGCTGGCGCGCGGTTCGCTCTGCACGGCGCCTGGAGCGCCTCACCGCCGTCTGCGGCGCGCTGCTGCTCGCACTGACGATCGCCGCGTGCACGCTGCCCGGCTCCGACACGGTCGACCAGCTCATGGCGGGTCTGCGATGACCGGCCGACCCGTCATCGAACAGGTCGACGCCCACCGGTGGCGTACAACGGTCGCCGGCGCTCTCGAGCGCGGCGCCGAGTTCGACGCGCTCTACGCCATCTCAACCGGCGGTGAACCTGCTGTTCGCCTCGTGCTTCGCGAGGACCGCGAGCGGCGGCTCCTCACCGCCGTCGCCCGGGACGGGCGTCTCGACACGATCGTCGATCTGCTCCCGTCTGCCCAGTGGGACGAGCGCGAGGCGCACGACCTCTACGGCGTGCGTTTCGACGGCCACGATCCGCTGCGGGCGCTCGTCGCGCACCCGGCCGATCCCGCCGCCTGGGTGACACCGGTCGTCGGCCCGGACGTCCACGAGGTCGCGGTCGGTCCGATCCACGCCGGCGTGATCGAGTCCGGGCACTTCCGCTTCCACGTCGTCGGCGAGCGGATCCTGCATCTCGATGTGCGCCTCTTCTACAAGCACCGCGGCCTGGAACGCGCCGCCGAGGGACGGATGCTCACCGAGGGCGTGGCGGTCGCGCAGCGCGCCTGCGCGGCGTGCGCGGTCACCAACAGCATCGCGTACGCCCAGGCCTGCGAGTCCGCGCTCGGGCTCGCCCCCGATGAGGACCTGCGCCGCCGGCGCACACTGCTGCTGGAACTCGAGCGGCTCTACAACCACCTGCACGACCTCTCCGCGCTCTGCGCCGGCATCGGCTTCGATCCCGGCGCGATGACGTTCCTCGCGCTCAAGGAGCGCGCGCAGCGGATCAACGAGAACGTGGGCGGGCACCGCTTCCTCTTCAGGACGGTACGCATCGGTGAGGGGACGGGCGAGCTCGATGCCGCGACCGCGACCCAGGCGCGCGGCGAGCTCGCTGCGATCGCGGACGAGGCCGCCACGGCCTGGAGAACGCTGAACTTCATGGCTTCCGCCCAGGATCGCTTCACCGGCGTCGGACGCCTCGAGCGCGCGGACGCCGAGGCCTGGGGCGCGGTCGGCCCCGTCGCCAGGGCCAGCGGCGTGGGCCGCGACGCCCGCACCGACGCCGCAGACCTCCTCTGGTACCCGGGGCTGCAGCCCGCCCGGCCCGAGGCCCCGACCGGAGACGTCGCCGCCCGTTCGCAGGTCCGGGCCGCCGAGCTGCAGCAGACCTGCGGGCGACTTGACGAGCTGCTCAGCTCGCCGCCGGGTCGCGGATCGACCGCGCCGATCCGCGACCCCGCATCCGTCGGTGCCGGCCGGGTCGAGAGCCCGCGTGGCGCGACTGTCTGCTGCATCGAGACCGGCGAGGACAGGATCACGCGGCTGCACCTGCGCACCGCCTCCTATGCGAACTGGCCGATTCTCGCCCGCGTGGTCCCCGGGAACATCGTTCCCGACTTCCCCCTGATCAACAAGAGCTTCGAGCTCTGCTACGCCTGCGCGGATCGCTGAACGATGTTCGTCCTCTTCAAGCGCCTCCAGCACCTGCGCCGCAGCATCGCGCTGCCCGCGCCGGCCAGCGCCGGATCGCTCGCGCTGCGCCATGTCGACTGCGGATCGTGCAACGGCTGCGAGCACGAGCTCACGAACACCGCCGGCCCGCACTACGACCTCGACCGGTTCGGCCTGTCCATCGTCGCCTCACCGCGCCATGCAGACGTGCTGCTCATCACCGGCGCGGTCACGACCCGCATGGTCGAGCCGCTGCGGGCCGCCTACGCAGCCATGCCCGAGCCGCGGCTCGTCGCCGCGCTCGGCGACTGTGCGCTCGGGCTCGGCGTCATCGGCGACGCGGCCCAGCTGGCGGGCCCAGCCGACGCACTGCTGCCGGTCGACGTTCGCATCCCCGGCTGCCCGCCGAGCCCCACCGCGATCGCCGAGGCGCTCGTCGCGGCGATCGACCTCGCGCGCAGCCCCTCAGACGGGACGCGAGCGGACGTCCAGCCGCGTACCTGATCCCGCGATGACCTCGCCGGCCGGCCCTGACCGGGCGCCCGGGCCCCTGGTGGCCCGAGCGTGATCCCCAGCGTCCAGCGTGTATCGGGGCGCCCGGATTCGAACCGGGGACCTCGCCGACCCGAACGGCGCGCGCTACCAGGCTGCGCCACGCCCCGAACGCTTCGCAGTATGACAAGGACGCGCGGATCGCGGGCCTCTCATGGGACTCTCCGGCCGCGTTGAGGTTGCGTTCAGGTCCCGCTGGTGGGATGCCGTTCATGAGCACCCTGACCGCCCCCGGCCTCGACAGCAGCGCCACCGAGCAGCTCGCGGTCGACCTCGGTGACGTCCTCGACGCGCTGCTCGAGCGCACCGCGCACACGCTCGTCGAACGCATCCAGGTTCACGAGCTCTCGCCGATCCACGCGCGCCTGCTGCGCTGTCTGGATCGCTCGCTCACGCCGCTGCACGTCGACGAGCTCGCCACGCGCATGCAGGTCGAGCAGCGCAACGTCGTGCGTGCGCTGACCCGTCTGCACGAGCGCGACCTCGTCATCGACGTGGTCGCGGCCGGGGAAGACCGTGCCTCCGCGCTGGCGCTGACGCGCCGCGGCCGGGCGATCGTCCACGACCTCGACCATGCGCGCCGGCGCGACCTGCGCGCCTTCATCGAAGGGCTCGACCGCACCGAGCGCCGCCGCGTCGAGGCGGCGGTGAGCCTCCTCTCCGGCGAGCTCTGACCCGGCGGGCCGCTACGCCCCGCCGGCGACCGCGGTGTAGTAGCGCACCGCCAGCCCCGTCACGAGCGTCTGGAAGGCCGACTCGGCGCTGACGTCCTCGGCCGCCGCCCAGCGCGCGAGGCCGTCGCGCTCGATCTGGACGCTCTGCGCGAGCACGTCGTCCACGAGATCCGGATGGCGGTCGCAGAAGAACGCCCCGATCGAGTACAGGCGCGCCTCGGTGAGCGCCTCGAGGAACTGCTCGTCGCCGGCCACGCGCGGGACTGTACCGTCCGGCCCATGGCCGCCCTCGACGAGATCCTCGCCTTCCTCGACGACCTGCTCGACCCCGCAGCATTCAGCGACTACGGGCCGAACGGCCTCCAGGTCCCGGGCGCAGAGCACGTGGAGACCGTCGTCACCGGCGTCTCGGCCGGCACGCGCCTCTTCGAGCAGGCCGCGGCCGCGAACGCCGACCTCGTGCTCGTCCACCACGGCCTCTTCTGGTCCGGTCCGCCGCGCCCGCTCGATCGCCCCGCCAGGCGGCGCCTGCAGCTGCTGTTCGACCACGACATGAGCCTCGCGGCCTACCACCTCCCGCTCGACGCGCACCCCGCGCACGGGAACAACGCGCTGCTCGCGGGCGCGCTGGGCTGCGAGCGCTGGACGCCGTTCGCGCAGATCGGCGTCGTGGGCCACCTGCCGAGCGAGGGCATCACACCCGCCGAGCTCGTCGAGCGCGCCCGGCACGCGACCGGCGGGCGCAAGCCGATCGCGTTCACGACCGGCCCCGACCGCGTGCGCACCGTCGGCATCGTCTCAGGGGGAGGATCGTCGTACCTCGCCGACGCGATCGACGCCGGGCTCGACGCGTTCCTCACCGGCGAGCCCGTCGAGCGCGTCATGAACCAGGCCCAGGAGGCCGGGATCCACTTCCTCGCCGCGGGGCACTACGCGACCGAGACGCATGGCGTCCGGCGGCTCGGCGCGCTGCTGGCGGAGCGGTTCGCCGTCGAGCACCTCTGGGTCGACGTGCCGAACCCCATCTGACGTCCCCGTGAAAGGGGCTGATCTGCGCGAGCAGATCAGAGACCGCGCCGGCGAAGTGACGTCTCCCTGAAAGGGGCTGATCTGCGCGAGCAGGTCAGAGACCGCGCCGGCGAAGTGACGTCTCCCTGAAAGGGGCTGATCTGCGCGAGCAGGTCAGAGACCGCGCCGGCGAAGCCGGCGCACATCGGGAGAGCGACCGCAGAGTGCGCGAATGGCGTGGAAGGCATCCGGGCGGCGCGATATGTTTTCGGGGTCTTACAGGCTCTCCCCGACCGTAGGAGGAACGCTCCGATGGCAAATCACCTGACGCCCACCGAGCTCGCTCGCGAGTCCGGTCTCGAGCGTCGCGAGGTCATCTCGAAGTGCATGGAGCTCGGCGTCCCGATCTTCCAGGGCCGCATCGACAAGACGCTGTTCCTGGCGAGCGTCGCCAGCCCGCAGTCGAGCATGATGGGCCAGGTGCAGGCGCAGGCCTCGTAGGGCGCGCCGCCCCGCACCGCCCAGGGCCCGGCGCGGGCGCGCTGGTGTTGATCGCCGCGCGCGCATAGAATCGATCTCCTCGGGTTCCCAAGGAGGAGATGTTCGATGGAGGCTGGCACGACCCCGACCACCGGGTCGAAGACGATTGCGGACCTGATGCCGCGCGCGGCCGAGGTCTACGCAGATCGCGTCGCGGCGCGTCACAAGGTCGGCGACGCCTGGGTCGACGTCACCTTCGCCGAGGCGGGAGAGATCGTCTCGGAGATCGGCCGCGGGCTGCTCGACCTCGGGCTGCAGGCCGGCGAGCGCGTCTCGCTGCTGGCCAACACGCGCCCGGACTGGTCGTACTGCTCGTTCGCGATCAGCGCCGGCGGCGCCGTCGTCGTCCCGATCTACCCGTCCAACTCGCCCGCCGAGTGCGAATGGGTCGCCGGCAACTCGGAGTCGGTCGGCGTCATCTGCGAGGACGCGGGCCAGCTCGCGAAGATCCTCGAGGTGCGCGACGCGCTGCCGAACCTGCGCTTCCTCGTCGTGATCGACGGCGGCGGCGAGATCGCCGACGCGGTGACGCTCGACGAGGTCCGCGCTCGCGGGCGCGAGCGCGACACCGCCGAGCTCGAGGCGCGCTACGAGGCGGTCCAGCCCGCGGACCCGTACACGTTCATCTACACCTCCGGTACGACCGGACCGCCGAAGGGCTGCGTCCTCTCGCACGACAACTACCACTCCGTGCTGGCGATGGTCGGCCAGCGCGGTCTGCTCTCGGGCGAGGACGACCTCGTCTACCTGTTCCTCCCGCTCGCGCACGCCTTCGCGCTGCTGATCCAGCTCGCGTCCGTGGACACCGGGACCACGATCGCCTACTACGGCGGCGACACGAAGCTCGTCGTCCCGGAGATCATGGAGGTCAAACCGACCTACCTGCCGTCGGTGCCGCGCATCTTCGAGAAGCTGTTCACGCTCGCCCAGCAGCAGCTCCCGGCCGAGGAGGTCCGCGCGATCCGCGAGATCGGCGGGCGCATCCAGGACATCGAGCGCCAGGGCGAGCCGGTGCCCGACGAGCTGCGCGCGCAGTTCGCGCCCTATGAGGCGAAGGCCGACTTCGTCAAGAGCCTGTTCGGCGGGCGCCTGCGCGAGGCCGTCACCGGCGCGGCGCCGATCTCCCAGGAGATCCTCGAGTTCTTCTACGGCGCGGGAGTGCCGGTCATGGAGGGCTACGGGATGACCGAGACAGCTACGGTCGCCACGACGTCGACGCCGGAGAACCACCGCTTCGGCTCCGTCGGCCGCCCGCTGCCGGGCGTCGAGGTGCAGATCGCCGACGACGGCGAGATCCTGATCAAGGGCGCCAACATCTTCGGCGGCTACTGGAAGCACGACGCCGCGAGCTTCGGCTCGATCACCGACGGCTGGCTGCACACCGGCGACGTCGGGCGCGTCGACGAGGACGGCTACGTCTACATCACCGGCCGCAAGAAGGACATCATCATCACCGCGGGCGGCAAGAACCTCACGCCGGCGAACCTCGAGAACGACCTCAAGCAGACGCGCTGGGTCTCGCAGGCCGTGATGCACGGCGACCGCCGGCCGTTCCCCGTGATGCTGATCACGCTCGACGAGGAGGAGGTGGTTCCGTGGGCGACCGAGCACGGCATCGAGGACACCTCACCCTCCGCGCTGGCCTGCGACCCCCAGGTGATCGCGCTGATCCAGGGCGAGCTCGACAGGGCCAACGAGAAGTACGCGCAGGTCGAGCAGGTCAAGAGGTTCTTCATCCTCGACCACGATCTCTCGCAGGAGACCGGCGAGCTCACGCCGACCCTGAAGGTCAAGCGCAACATCGTCAACGAGAAGTACGCCGCCGACTTCGACGCCCTCTACGGCGGGTAGGGCGCGGCGCTCGCGCTGCGCGGCCCCGGCGGACGACCCGCGCCGGGGCCGTACTCTTCTTCCCGTGCGGACGGACCCAACCGACAACGGCGGCCTCTTCGTCGGCCGCCGGCCCGGCACGAAGCCGGTCCACTACCGCACGCAGCCGGTGGAGGGCGATGCGCGCACGCGCCGGCGCGATTCGCTGCTCGCCGCGCTGATCCTGGCGGCGATGGTGTTCGTCAACCTGCTCTTCTGGGGGCCGATCCCGGTCGGCTGGCTGTGGATCGTCTCTCACATCCCGGTCCTGGTCGATCACATCTTCTTCGCCCTCGTCGTCGCGTTCGTCGGCATCCTGCTGACGCTCATGGGGGCGCTCGTGATCCTCAAGCAGCTCGACCGGGCATGGATCCTCGTGCGGCGCGCGTCCGGCGTGGACCAGCGCGGCGGCGTGATCGGGCGCGTGTTCCTGTACACCGCGATCGTCGGCTCGACGCTCTTCTCGCTGTGGCTCATCCTCGGCGGCGGGCTCGCGCAGTCGCTCAACCCGCCCCCGTCGTGAGCTGATGGGCCTGCTCGATCACTACAGGCAGTTCGAGGAGATGACCGACGAGGAGGTCAGCGCAAAGCTGCGCGACGAGGCGGAGGAGCGCCGCCGCAAGGCCCTCGCCGTGGTCGACGCGCTCGACCTGTCGCGCACGACCTGGCCGGACTACCCGCCCTCGGCCGTCGTCAACGCGATCACGTTCGTGGCCCGCCGCGGCCTGCACCGCTACATGGAGGCCGCGCACGAGCTGCGCGCCGAGCTGGCCCATCAGCGCGACATCACGCCGGAGCGGATCGTGCTCGGCGACGGGGCCTCGCAGCTGCTGACCTCGGCAGCGCACGCGCTGATGGAGGCCGGCGACGAGCTGATCACGCCCTGGCCCTCCTACCCGCTCTACCCGGTGATGGCGCGACAGGCGCGCGGCGCCGCCGTCCCGGTCCACGGCTTCGGCGTCGACGCGGTGCTCGGCGCGGTCAACGAGCGCACGCGGATCGTCGCCCTGTGCAATCCGAACGACCCGACCGGCGAGCTCCTGCCGGTCTCGGAGATCCGCCGGCTGCTCGAGGCCCTGCCCGAGCGCGTCGTCGTGCTGCTCGACGAGGCGCTGCGCGAGTTCGTCGACGCGGAGGGCCTCGACGACGCGGTCGCGCTGTGCGAGGACCACCCGCGGCTGGTCGTGTTCCGCAGCTTCTCGAAGGCGTGGGGCCTTGCCGGCCTGCGCTGCGGCTATGCGACCGGCGGCCAGGGCGCCGAGGACCTGCTGACCGAGATCGGCCCCCCGCTGGGGATCGGCGAGCTCGCCCAGGCCGGCGTGCTCGAGGCGGTGCGCCACGGCGCGCGCGCGATCGAGCGACGGGTGCGGCGCGTCGCGGCCGAGCGCGCGAGCCTGCTCGAGGCGCTGCGCGAGCTGCCGGTCGAAGTCACGCCGAGCCAGGCCAACATCCTGTGGATCGCCCCGGCCGCGATGGACGGCGCCGAGCTCGCCAGCCGGCTGGCGCGCGCGAACGTGATCGTCCGCTCCGGCGGCCCGCTCGGCGATCCGCGGCACATCCGCGCGTCGATCCACGACAGCGTCGCCAGCGACCGCTTCCTGCGCGCGCTGACGGGGGCGCTGGAGCAGGCCCGCTAGCAGGTCGACGACGGATATCGGGTGGTTCGCGCCGCCCGGCCGCGCTACGCGCCGACCGGGTTGTCGACGTCGGCCGCGGGTCCCTCGATCGACAGTCGGGGCAGCCGGCGGTCGATCGACTTCGGCAGCCACCAGCTCTTCTCACCG
Source organism: uncultured Solirubrobacteraceae bacterium (assembly GCA_963809525.1). GTDB lineage: Bacteria > Actinomycetota > Thermoleophilia > Solirubrobacterales > Solirubrobacteraceae > F1-60-MAGs163. The sequence continues at coordinate 966,197 of CAWEJY010000008.1, forward strand.
AACAGGTACATCAGCGACGGGACGAGGAACAGGCGGATCACGAACGCGTCGAAGAAGACCGCCGAGGCCAGGCCGAGCCCGAACAGCTTGATGACGCGGTCGTCGCCCAGCATGAACGAGGCGAAGACGCTGATCATGATGATCGCCGCCGCCGTGATCACGCGCCCGGTCAGGGCGAGGCCGTGGCGCACCGCGTAGTGCGAATCGTGCGTGCGCTCCCATTCCTCGTGCATGCGGGTGACAAGGAACACCTCGTAGTCCATCGAGAGCCCGAAGACGATCGCGAACAGGAAGACCGGGAAGAACGACTCGATCGGGCCGGTGCTGTCGACGCCGATCAGCGAGCCGAGGTGCCCCTTCTGGAAGACGAACGTGATCACGCCGAGCGCCGCGCCGATGCTCAGCACGTTGAGGAACCCGGCCTTCAGCGGGACCAGGATCGAGCGGAAGACGATCGCGAGCAGGAGCAGCGACAGGCCGACGACGATCAGCACGAATGCCGGCAGCTTCGCCGAGAGCGCCGTGCTGAGGTCCGCCTGCGTCGCCGTCGCGCCGCCGATGCTGACCTGCAGGTGCTCGGCCGCCGCGATCGGCGGCACGACGTGGTCACGCAGCCGCGCGAGCAGATCCTGGGTCGCCTGATCCTGCGGCTTGCTCGTCGGGAACAGCGTGAGCGTCGCAGTGTCCTTCGCCGGGTTCAGCCGGGGCGGGCTGACGGCCGCCACGCCCTTCTCGGCGCGCAGCGTCGTCGCCAGGCGGGTGAGCGCCGCCTGATCGCCGCCGCCGCGGGGCAGTTCGGCCACGACGAGGAACGGGCCGTTGAACCCCGGCCCGAAGCCCTCCGAGAGCTGGTCGTACGCCACGCGGGTGGTCTTCGTCGGGGAGTCGTTGCCGGCGTCGCCGAAGCCGAGATTCATCGCGAGCGCGGGCGAGGCGACGAGCAGCAGCACGATCAGCGCGCCGGCGGCGAAGGCGGCGGGGCGACGCTCGACGGCGTACGCCAGCCGCGCCCAGCCCTTCGGTTCGGCGTCCAGGTCCGGGAGCGAGGCGAGCTTGATGCGGTGTCCCCAGGAGCCGAGCAGCGCCGGGAGCAGCGTCAGCGAGCCGATCATCGTCAGCAGGACGGCCAGCGCTGCCGCGATCGCGGGGCCGTTGAGGAAGCGGATGCCGAGCACGAGCATGCCGAGCAGGGCGATGACGACCGTCGTGCCGGCGAACATCACCGAGCGCCCGGCGGTGTCCATCGAGGTCAGCGTCGCGGCGCGCACGTCCGCGCCGCGCGCCCGCTCCCCGCGGAAGCGGTTGATGATCAGCAGGGCGTAGTCGATCCCGACGCCGAGCGCGATCATCACCGCCAGCTGCGGTGCGAAGTCGGCGATCGCGACGACCGCCGAGGCGGCCGTGACGAGCAGCGTGGCCAGGATGATCGCCGTGAACGAGACGATCAGCGGCAGCGTCATCGCCCCCACCGAGCCGAGCACGAAGATCAGCACGACGATCGCGACGAGCACACCGATGCCCTCGGCGGCGGACTGCTGCGGGCGCTGGGCCTGCTGGATCGCCTGCCCGCCGAGGTTGACCTGGAGCGCGCTCGTCGCGCCCGAGCGGGCGGTCGTGATCACGCGCTCGACGTCTGCGCGCTTGAGGTCGTTGGCGGTCTTGTCGAACGCGACCGTCGCGAACGCCGTCCGGCCGTCGCGGCTGATCGCGGCGCCCGTTCCGGCGTACGGGCTCTGCACCCCGACGACGCTCGGCAGGCCCTGCACGCTGCGCACGACGCGCTCGACCTGCGCGCGCTGCGCCGGGTCGCGCAGCGTCCCCGTGTTCGCGCGGAAGACGATCTGGCTGGCGTCGCCGGCCTGCTGGGGGAAGCGCTGCTGCAGCAGGTCGAGCGCGCGCTGGGACTCGGCGCCCTTGAGGTGGAAGTCGCTCGAGAAGCTGCCGCCGGCGCCGCCGGCGAGGGCCGCGGCCGCGACGATGGCGACGAGCCAGATCGCGTAGATGCGGCGTCGATGATCGTGGGACCACTGGGCGAGTCGGCGCATGGCGCAACAGAATACACACTCAGCGCAAGATTGCAGCCTGCGCAGATTTGCGACGACTGCATCTGTTACCGTGGGTCGGCCCATGGGTCTGCGAGAGGTCAAGAAGGAGCGCACCCGCAAGGCGATCGAGGACGCCGCGATCGCACTGTTCGCCGAGCGCGGCTACCAGGCGACGACCGTCGCCGACATCGCCCGCGCCGCGGACATCGCCCCGCGCACCTTCTTCGCCTACTACCGCTCCAAGGAGGACGTCCTGTTCGGCGACGCCGACCAGATGTTCGACGAGCTCGAGGCGCACCTGCGCGAGCGACCGGCGGGCGAATCCACGTTCGACGCGCTGCGCCGCTGGATCGACGAGGCCATGACCGATCAGCTGGCCGAGGCCGACGCGCGCGACCGGACCGTGCGCGACATCGTCGCCGCCAACGAGAGCCTCCAGGCACGCGAGCGCCGCCTGATGGGCCGCTTCGAGGACCTGCTCGCGGCGGCGGTCGCGACCGACCTCGGCGACGAGCCCTCGACGCTGCGCCCGCGCATGGTGGCCGCCGCGGCGGTCGCCGCGTTGTGGTGCATGCGCGACGGCGACGACGGGCGCCCGGCCGATCACGACCGGGCGCTGGAGCGCCTCGACGAGGCGCTTGCGTTCCTGCGGGCGGGGACCGCGGCGCTGCTTGCGGTCGCGGAGTAGCCGCCGGCTCGGGCGTTGACTCGGGCGCGGGACGGCTCCGGCCGGTGTGAGGGCTCGAACAGCGGCACCGAAGGCGGCGGGCGCGGGACGGCCGGGCGGGCTCCCGGGCCACCGATGACAGTTCGCGTCGCCTGCCGACCGCGGCGTGGTCGAACCCGCCACGCCACGCTCCGGCCGCGCGCGCGGACTACCTGTTTCGCGCGACTCGACCGTCCTCCGGACGGACCGAGTCGTCGACGTCTGACTGGCGCAGCAGCGTGGTGGTGGTCTGCTCGAGGATGCGCCGCCAGGCCCGCGTCTTCTCCTTCTCGCGGGTGACGTGCTTGACGACCTTGTTGACGCGCGTGGCGGAGATCTCGATGCCGTGGCGCTCGAGGACCTCCTTGTAGGCGTCGTAGTCCTCGGCGAGCTTCAGCGTGACCGACTGGAAGCCGTGGCGCGCGATGTCGATGCGCTTCGTGAAGTCCATGATCGACGTCTGGAACATCAGCTCGTCGTCGGGCTCGGGCTCGATCAGCAGGATGTCGACGTCGGGGTACTTCTGCTCCCAGTGTCGCGCCATCTCGTGCAGGCGCTGGTAGGCGAGCAGCTTGAACGTCTGGTAGCCGATCTGCGCGAACCCCATGTCGCTGACGTGGCGCACGCGTGAGCCGAACGGCGTCGAGATCTCCTTCGTGAAGTCGTTCACGTAGGGGACGAGCGGGTTGACGACGATCACGAGCTTCGCGCCGGCGTGGACGGCGATGTCGACGTTCGTCGTCGAGATGATCCCGCCGTCGATCAGCTCGCGGTCGTGGACCTTCACGGGCTTGTAGACCATCGGCAGCGCGGCCGACGCGCTCACGGCGGTCGAGATCGGCACGTCGTCCCAGCCGTCGGCGCCGAACACGATCCGCTCACAGGTGTCGAGGTCGGTCGACGCGAGGTAGAGCTCGGTCTCGAGCGCGCGGAAGTCGTCGGTGCGGTCGGGGTCCGAGAGCACCTCGCGCACGTAGTGCTCGAGGCCGGCGCCGCTGTAGAGGCCGGACGGCAGGTCCTCGGCGAGCCCGAGGACGATGTCCATCGCCGAGACGGACCGCCACTGCGGGGCGAGCTCGCGCGCGAGCTTGGCGACCCGCCAGGGCAGCATCGCGCCGGTCCGCGCGAAGCCGAGCAGGTTCAGCCGCATCACGGTGCCCACGTCGATGTCGCGGAACGGCGTCGGAACCTGGCGGTTCACGACGCGCATCATCTCCTCGGGCGTGATGCCGTTGGCCGTCAGCGCGCCGACGAAGGATCCGGCGCTGGTGCCGACGTATACGTCGAACTGGTTGACGGTGCGGTTGACCGAGAGCAGATCCAGGGCTCGCAGCGCCCCGATCTCATAGACCGCACCGGTGAATCCGCCGCCGCCGAGGACGAGCGCCGTCTTCGAGCGCTTGGGTGCGCGCCGCCGGGAACCGGCCTGCGCGCCCGAGGCGCCCGTGCGGCCCTGCGCGGCCTGGTCGAGGTTGACAACCTTGCCCATACAACGATCAGTCTACGCAGCGTGAGGACGTTCGGTGGCGTGATGCGACCCACCCATTCGGCCATTGGGCCATGCGGCGACCGGCGTGGCCGACGGCGGGGAACGCTACCTTGGGGGCTGTGCCGCGCCTGATCGGACGCACGCGACACGTGCCCCGCCCGCTGGCCCGCGGTGGCGCGATCCTTGCCGCAGTTGGCGCGCTGGCGCTCACGGCCGCGCCCCCTCCCGCGCTCGCGCTCACCCAGGCCACCCTCGCACGCACCGTCTCCGGGGCTCTTGCGACATCCGGGCCGAGCAGCGGCGCGATCGTCGAGGATCTGACCTCGCGCACCGTCCTCTACGCCTCGCGCGCCGACGTCGGGCGCATCCCGGCCTCCAACGAGAAGCTCTTCACCACCGCGACGGCCCTGCTTCGGTTCGGCTCGGGCGCCCGCCTGGTGACGTGGGTCCTGCGCACCGGGGCGGTCGACGCCGCAGGGCGCCTGGACGGAGACCTCGTCCTGCGCGGCGCGGGCGACCCGACGCTCAGCCGTGCCGGCATCGCGCGGCTGGCGCACGCCATCCGCCGCGCGGGCGTTCGCACGGTCACGGGCGCCGTCGTCGGGGACGAGTCGCGCTTCGACCTGCGTCGCGGCGGCCCGCGCACCGGCTGGGCGCAGGACTCGGACATCGGGGGCGTGCTCGGGGCGCTGACCGTCGACCGCGGGTTCGCAAAGGGAGCCGGGCCCGGCCTCGCGGCGGCCCGTGACCTCGCGCATGCGCTGCGCTCGGCCGGGATCAGGGTCAGCGGGCATACGCGGACCGGCCTCGCCCCCGCAGGCGCGCGCGGCATCGCGCACGTGCGCTCGCCGGCGATCGCGCGGCTGATCGCGCTGACGAACATCCCCTCGGACAACTTCTACGCCGAGACGCTGCTGAAGGACATCGGCGCGACTTTCGGCGAGGCCGGGACGACGCCCGCCGGGGTCGCCGTCGTCGCCGCCGAGCTGCACCGGATCGGCATCGAGCCGACGATGGTCGACGGCTCGGGCCTGGCGCGCTCCGATCGCACGACCCCGCGACAGGTCGTCGGCCTGCTCGACGCGATGCACAGCTCGACTGTCGCGGCGGACTTCGAGGCCTCGCTCGCCGTCGCCGGGCAGAGCGGCACGCTGCGCAGGCGCATGCGCGGCACCCGGGCGGCCGGGGCCTGCCGCGGCAAGACCGGCACGCTCGATGGCGTCAGCGCGCTCTCGGGCCTCTGCACGACCGCGCAGGGCCACACGATCGCCTACTCGATGCTCATGAACCGGACGACCGTCTGGCGCGCCCACGAGCTCCAGGATCGCGCCGTCGAGGCGATCGCGAACTACAGCAGCGCCGTCGCCACCGCGCCCTGAGCTCAGCCGCCGTCCAGCAGCGCCAGCAGCCCCGGCTCGTCGAGCACCGCGACGCCGAGGCGCTCGGCCTTCTCGAGCTTCGACCCCGGGCTGTCGCCGGCGACGACGTAGTCCGTCTTCTTCGAGACCGACGACGTCACGCGCCCGCCGGCGGCGAGGATCCGCTCGGTCGCCTGCTCGCGCGTGAGATCGGGCAGCGTGCCGGTCAGCACGAAGGTCCGGCCCGAGAGGTGCCCGGACCCCGGCGCGGGACCCTCCTCCTCGAAGCGCAGGCCCAGCGCGCGCAGATCCGCGATCAGCGCGACCATCCGCTCGTCGGACAGCTGCTCGGCGATCAGCGCCGCGACGATCGGCCCGATCCCGGGGGTCTCGGCGATCTGCTCGGGCGCGGCCTGCGTCAGCGCGTCGATCGTGCGGAACTGCTGGGCGAGGTTGCGGCCGGTCACCTCGCCGACCCCCTCGATGCCCAGGGCGAACAGCACGCGCGCGAAGGGCCGTTCGCGCGAGGCGGCGATCGCGGCGACGAGCCGCTGCGCGGAGATCTCCCCCATTCCCTCGAGCTCGACCAGCTGCTCGGCGGTGAGCCGGTAGAAGTCGCCGGCCGTCGTGACGAGCCCGGCCGCCTGCAGCAGCGCGACCTGCTTCTCCCCCAGGCCGTCGATGTCCATGGCGCCGCGCGAGACGAAGTGCTTGAGCAGCTGCCAGCGGCGGCCCGGGCAGTCGCGGTTCGGGCACTTCGTGAAGACCGCTCCCTCGGGCTTGATCGTCGGCGTGTCGCAGGACGGGCAGCGGGCCGGCGGCTGCGGGAGCGCCGCGCGGTCCTTGCGGTCGACGACGTGCGGCGCCGGGGAGATGACCTGCGGGATCACGTCGCCCGCGCGCAGGACGATCACGTCGTCGCCGGGGCGCAGGTCCTTGCGCGCGAGGTCCTCCTCGTTGTGGAGCGTCGCGAGCTTCACCGTGACCCCGCCGACGTGCACCGGCTCGAGCACCGCGAACGGGTGCAGGTCGCCGAACTTGCCGACGTTCCACTCGATCGCCAGCAGCTTCGTGACGGTCGTCGTCGGCGGGAACTTCCAGGCGATCGCCCAGCGCGGGTCACGCCCGACGACGCCCAGGCGGCGCTGCAGCTCGCTGTCGTCGACCTTGACCACGACGCCGTCGATCTCGAAGTCCAGCGCACCGCGGCGCTCCTGCCACTCCAGGCAGCGCCGCACGACCTCGTCCTCGCTGTCCAGGCGCACGATGTCGCGGTTGACGGGGAAGGACCGCTCGCGCAGCCAGGCCAGCGCCTCCCACTGCCCGGCGAAGGTGAGTCCGTCCGCTGAGCCCACCGCGTAGGCCCAGAACGACAGCGGACGCTCGGCCGCCAGGCGCGGGTCGAGCTGGCGGATCGTCCCCGCGGCCGAGTTGCGCGGGTTCATGAAGGTCGAGAGCCCGGCCGCGGCGCGGCGCTCGTTGAGCTGCTGGAAGTCCAGCAGCGACATGTAGACCTCGCCGCGCACCTCGACGAACGCCGGCGCATCGTCGATCCGCAGCGGGATCGCGCCGATCGTGCGCATGTTGTGGGTGACGTCCTCGCCGACCTCCCCGTTGCCGCGCGTGGCACCGCGCTCGAGCACGCCGTCGCGATAGATCAGCGACATCGCCAGGCCGTCGATCTTCGGCTCGCAGACGAAGCGGAACTGCGGATCCTCGATCCCCTCGCGGGCGAGGTGGTTGCGCATCCGCTGCACCCAGGCACGCAGCTCCTCCTCGCTGCGGGCGTTCGCCAGCGAGAGCATCGGCTCGGGATGGCGGACCTTCTCCAGCGCGCCGACCGGCTCCCCGCCCACGCGCTGGGTCGGCGAGTCCGGGGTCAGCAGCTCTGGATGCTCGGCTTCGATGGCGCGCAGCTCGTCGAGCAGCGCGTCGTAGGCGTCGTCGCCGATCTCCGGATCGTCGAGGACGTAGTAGCGGTAGCCGTGGTGGGTCAGCTGCTCGCGCAGCTCCGCGGCCCGCGCGGCGACGTCGCGCGCTGCGCTCACCGCAGATCGCGCGCGGCCGGGGCCAGCAGCCGGGTCAGGTCGTGCGCCACGAGCGCGTCGATGCCGGCGACGTCGGTGAGGTCGAAGTGCACCGGCGTGACGGAGATCCGGCCCTCGGCCACGGCCGCGAGATCGGTCCCGGGCTCGTCGTGAAACCCCGGGTCCGTGCCGTAGATCCAGTAGCGCCGCCGGCCGCTGCCCTCGTCATGGTCGAGCTTGAGCTCGTCGCGGTAGATGCGCTTGCCCAGGCGCGTGACCTCGACGCCGATCGGCTGGTGGCCGGGAGCGTTGACGTTCAGCAGCGTGCCCTCGGGCAGCGGGACGTCCTCGAGCTCGTGCACGACGCGGGCGGTGAACTCGGCGGCCGTCTCGAAGTCGAAGCTGCGCCCGAAGCGGAAGTCCATCTCGCGGTCGGTCGACTGCTGGGAGACGGCGATCGCCGGGATGCCGAGCACGATGCCCTCGAATGCGGCCGCGACCGTGCCCGAGTAGGTCACGTCGTCGCCGAGGTTCGAGCCGTGGTTGATGCCCGCGACGATCAGCTCCGGGATGAAGTCCGCGACCAGGCCGAGCTGCCCGAAGCGCACGCAGTCGACCGGTGTGCCGTCGGTCGCGTAGCCGATGGTGCCGTCCTCGAACGGGACCTCCTTGACCCACAACGGCCGGCGCGTGGTGATCATCCGCGCCATCGCCGAGCGGTTCCCGTCCGGCGCGATGGTCACCACCTCGACGCCCGGCAGGCGGACCAGCGCCCGGCGGAGGGCCTGCAGGCCGTCGGCCTCGATGCCGTCGTCGTTGGTCAGGAGAACCTTCATCGCACGCTCATACGAGCATAGTCGCGCACGGCCGGCGTTCCTGACCGCTCCGCGTCGTAGCGCACCGCGGTCAGGCAGAGCCCGTGCGGCGGCGCGGTGAAGCCCGCCGCCTCGCGCGGCGCGCCGTCCAGCAGCGCCGCGAACGCGACGAGCTCACGGCGCCCGGCGGCGACCTCGAGCATCGTCCCCACGAGCGCGCGGTTCATGTGCCGCAGGAACGCGTCGGCCTCGATCGTGAAGCGCAGCTCGTCGCCGCGCTCCTCCCAGCCGGCGCCGAGCACGGTGCGCTCGAAGTGGCGGTGGAGCGTCTCAGCTGGGGTGAACGCCGTGAAGTCGTGACGGCCGGGGAGCAGCGCCGCGCAGGCGTGCAGCAGGTCGCGGTCCAGCCGCCGCGGCCACCACAGGACGCGCCGGCGGTCGAGCGCCTGGCGCGCGCGGCTGTGCAGCACGCGGTAGATGTAGCTGCGCGAGCGCGCGTCGCCCCGCGCGTCGAAACCCTCGGGCGCCTGCGTGCTCGCGAGCACCGCCACGTCGGCGGGGAGCAGCGCGTTCAGCGACGAGGGCGACGGCGGCGGCCCGGCGAGCGAGACGACCTGCCCGCCGGCGTGAACGCCCGCATCGGTCCGCCCCGCGACGGCCAGCGCCTGCGGCGGCGCGCGCAGCACCGTCTCCAGCGCACGGCGCAGCTCCGCCTCGACGGTGCGGCGGCCGGGCTGCATCGCCCAGCCGGCGAACTCCGTCCCGTCGTATTCGAGATCGATCCTGGCAGTCACGACGAGAGCGTCCCAGGACCGGCGTCACTCGAGCGGAAGATCGTCGATGTCAGGCGCCGCCGGTGTGCGGAGTGCCGTACCGGTGGTACGGCACCCGCCTCAACGGTGGTGGCTGGCGCGGCGAGATCGGCGAACTACACCAGCTCGAGGTAGACCATTTCCGTCGAATCAGACCGGCGCGGCCCGAGCTTCAGGATTCGCGTGTACCCGCCGGGCCGGTCCGCGTAGCGCGGCGCGACCTCCTCGAAGAGCTTGTGCACGGCGAACTTGTCCTGCCCGAGCGTCGCCAGCGCCTGCCGGCGCGCGTGCAGGTCGCCGCGCTTGGCGAGCGTGATCAGCTGCTCGACCTCGGGCTTGACGGCCTTCGCCTTCGCCTCGCTGGTCGTGATGCGCTCGTGCTCGATGACCTCCTTGCAGAGGTTCCGCAGCAGCGCCTTGCGGTGCGAGGAGGTGCGGCTGAGCTTGTGGCGGGTCTTCTGATGGCGCATGGCGAAGGGAGAGTCTAGTCCTGGCGGAGGTTCAGCCCACGCGACTGCAGGGTCTCGATGACCTCGTCGATGGACTTCTTGCCGAAGTTCGGGATCGCGTTGAGCTCGGCCTCGGACTTCGAGACGAGATCGCCGATGGTCTGGATGCCCGCGCGCTTGAGGCAGTTGTACGAGCGCACGCCGAGTTCGAGCTCCTCGATGAGGATGTCGTCCATCGGACCGCCGGCTGAGGCCGCGGCCGCGCCGTTGACCGCGCCGCCGGCGACGTTGGGCTCGAGCGCGCCGCTCGGACCGGCCCGCAGCTCCTCGATGCGGTCCGCGTCGGTGAAGATGGCGAGCTGCGAGATCAGGATCTCGGCGGCCTCGCGCAGCGATGCCTGCGGGTCGATCGACCCGTCGGTCTCGATGTCGAGCGTGAGCTTGTCGTAGTCGGTGCGCTGACCGACTCGCGCCTGCTCGACCGAGTAGGCGACGCGGCGCACCGGCGAGAAGATCGAGTCGATCGGGATGACGCCGATCGGCTGGTCGGGCGTCTTGTTGTCCTCGGCTGGGCGGTAGCCGCGGCCGCGGCCGATCGTCAGGTACATCTCCAGCTTCGTCTTCTTCTCGAGCGTGGCGATGTGGACGTCGGGGTTGAGGATCTCGACGCCGGCGGGGAGGTCGATGTCCTTCGCGGTGATGTCACCGGGGCCCGTCACGACGAGCGGCGCCTCGATCTCGCTCGCGTCGGAGTGCATCCGGCAGACGATGCCCTTGAGGTTCAGAACGATGTCGGTCACGTCCTCCTTGACGCCCTTGATCGTCGAGAACTCGTGGGCGACGCCCTCGATGCGGACGCTCGTCACGGCAGCGCCCGCGAGCGAGCTGAGCAGCACGCGCCGCAGGGAGTTGCCGAAGGTGTAGCCGAAGCCGCGGTCGAGCGGCTCGATGACGAACGAGCCGCGGTCCTCGTCAACCTGTTCGCTGGTGATGCGGGGGATCTGGAAGTCGAGCATCGGCGTGTCAGTCCTGTGGTCGTGATCGGTCCGGCGGCGGCGCGGGCCGCCGGTGGGGGCGCTGCGTCCCGCTTGGCGGGCCACAGCGCGGGACGAAGGGTCTACTTCGAGTACAGCTCGACGATGAGCTGCTCCTGCACCGGGGTCGTGATCTCACGACGCTCCGGCTTGCGCAGGATCTTGGCGGTGAGCGAGTCGTGGTCCGCCTGCAGCCAGGCCGGGACCTGAGCGGTGAGCTCGGTGGCCTCCCGGATCAGCGGCTCGGCAGGGCTCCCGCTCTTGAGGGCGATGATGTCCCCCTCGCGCACCTGATAGCTGGGGATGTCGACGCGGCGGCCGTTGATCGTCCAGTGCCCGTGGCGCACCATCTGGCGCGCCTGGCGGCGCGACCCGGCGAAGCCGAGGCGCACGAGCACGTTGTCGAAGCGGCGCTCGAGCAGCGTCAGCAGGTTCTCACCCGTGATGCCCTCCTGGCGGCTGGCCTTGTCGTAGTAGCGGCGGAACTGCGTCTCCAGCACGCCGTAGTAGCGGCGTGCCTTCTGCTTCTCGCGCAGCTGCACGCGGTACTCGCTCTGCTTCTGGCGCCCGCGTCCGTGGTCGCCCGGCGGGTACGCGCGGCGCTCGAAGCCGCACTTGTCGGTCAGGCAGCGCTCGCCCTTGAGGAAGAGCTTCTGCCCTTCGCGGCGGCACTGCTTGCACTGGGGGGAGGTGTCTCGGGCCATCGTTCAGCGCTTCCTAGACGCGGCGCCGCTTGCGGGGGCGGCAACCGTTGTGGGCCTGCGGGGTGACGTCGCGCACGCTCGTGACCTCGAGGCCGGCGGCCTGGAGGGAGCGGATCGCGGTCTCACGGCCGGAGCCGGGGCCCTTGACGTAGACATCGACCTTCTGGAGGCCCTGCTCGATGCCCTTGCGGGCGGCGGCGTCGGCCGTGACCTGCGCGGCGAACGGCGTCGACTTGCGCGAGCCCTTGAACCCGGCTCCGCCGGCGGACTCCCACGCGATGACGTTGCCCTCGCGGTCGGTCAGGGAGACGATCGTGTTGTTGAAGCTCGTCTTGATGTGGGCCTGGCCGATGGGGATGTTCTTCTTCGGCTTGCGGCGGCCGCGAGCTGGGCGCTTGGGTGCGGGCATCGATCGTCCTTACTTCTTGCCGGGCTTCTTCTTGCCCGCGACCTGCATGCGCTTGGGGCCCTTGCGCGTGCGGGCGTTGGTCTTGGTCTTCTGACCGCGGACGGGGAGGCCGCGTCGGTGACGGATGCCGCGGTAGCAGCCGATCTCCATCAGGCGCTTGATGTTCTGCGAGCGCTCGCGCCGCAGGTCACCCTCGACGGTCAGGTCGCGCTCGACGAGGTCGCGCAGCTTCGTGACCTCGTCCTCGGTGAGGTCACGGACGTACGTGTCGGGCTCGATCCCCGCCTCGGCCAGCAGCGTGTTGGACGTCGGGCGGCCGATCCCGTAGATGTAGGTCAGCCCGACTTCGACGCGCTTGTTGAGGGGGACGTTGATCCCTGCGATACGTGCCATCTAGTGGATCACCCCTGCCGCTGCTTGTGTCGTGGGTTCGAGCAGATGACCAGGACGGCGCCATGGCGACGGATGATCTTGCACTTTTCGCACATCGGCTTGACCGACGGTCGTACCTTCATGGTTCCTTCTTCGTCGATGGGCCGGCGACTGGCTCTGGCTGCCGCTGAAGGCTGCCGCTACCACTCGCGGACAGGCGCGCATGGACGTGCCACGGCGCGCGGAGAGAACACGTTAGCAAAGCACCGTTCGCGGACGCGTGCAGAATCGGCGCGCTCCCGCCCGCGGCGCCGCTCATGCGGCGACCGGTGCGGATTCGTGCCACGGCGTCAGGATCAGGGGGCCGTCCGCGGTGATCGCGACGGTGAACTCGAAGTGCGCCGCGAGCGAGCCGTCCTGGGAGAAGATCGCCCAGCCGTCGTCGCCCATGCGGACGGCGTGGCGGCCCGCGGTGACCATCGGCTCGATCGCGAGCACCATGCCCTCCTCGAGCAGCGGCCCGCGCCCGGGTTCGCCGAAGTTCGGGACCTGCGGGTCCTCGTGCATCTCGCGCCCGACGCCGTGGCCGACCAGCGTGCGGACGACCGACATGCCCGCCTCCTCGACGCGCGACTGCACGGCCCACGAGATGTCCCCCAGGCGGTTGCCGGGGCGCGCCTGCTCCACGGCGTCGAACAGCGAGGCCTCGGTGACCTCCAGCAGCTTCTCGGCGACGGGCGTGATCGGGCCCACCGGGAAGGTGCAGGCGCCGTCGGCGACCCAGCCGTCGAGCGTGACCCCGATGTCGACCGACAGGATGTCGCCGCGCTTGAGGCGGTAGCTCCCGGGGATCCCATGGACGACCATCGCGTTCGGCGAGGCGCAGATCGAGCCGGGGAACCCGCGGTAGCCCTTGAACGAGGGAACCGCGCCCTGCGAGCGGATGTACTTCTCCGCCGCCTCGTCGAGCTCGCGCGTCGTCACGCCCTCGCGGATCTTCGCCTCGACGATCCTCATCGTCCGCGCATGGATGGCGCCCGCGGCCGCCATCTTCTCGATCTCCTCGGGCGACTTCTTGATGATCACCGCAACGCCCCGTTACAACTCGTCTTCGAGGCGCAGCGTGGCGATCGTCGCGCGGATGTGGTCGTACACCTCGGTCGGGCTCACGGTGCCGTCGATCCGGTGCAGGAGGCCCTGCTCCTCGTAGTGGCCCTCGACCGGGGTCGTGAGCTCGTGGTAGACCTCGAGGCGCTTGCGGACGGTCTCCGGCTTGTCGTCGTCGCGCAGGATCAGCTTCGAGCCGTCGACGTCGTCGATGCCCTCGACCTTCGGGGGGTCGTAGTCGACGTGGTAGACGCGCCCCGAGCTCGGGCTGACCCGCCGGCCGGAGATGCGGTGCACGATCTCCTCGTCGGGAACCTCGACGCAGAGCGCGGCCGTCAGGTCGCGGCCGAGGTCGGCGAGCGCGGCATCGAGCGCGCGCGCCTGGCCGAGCGTGCGCGGGAAGCCGTCGAGCAGGAAGCCGTCGCGGGCGTCGTCCGCCTGGACGCGCTCGAGGATGACGCCGATGATGACGTCGTCGGGGACGAGCTCGCCCGCGTCCATGAAGCCCTTGGCCTTCTGCCCGAGCGCCGTGCCGTCGCTCACGGCCTGGCGCAGCATGTCGCCGGTGGCGATGTAGGCGAGGTCGAAGTCCTCGCGGATCCGCTCCGCCTGCGTGCCCTTCCCGGCGCCGGGCGGACCGAGCAGGATGAGGTTGAGCTCAGAAATCGCGGGGCCTACTTCAAGAAGCCTTCGTAGTTGCGCATCATCAGCTGCGCCTCGAGCTGCTTCATCGTGTCGAGCGCGACGCCGACGACGATCAGCAGCGACGTGCCGCCGAAGTAGAAGTTGGCCGCCGTCTGGTTGATGAGGATCGTCGGGAGCGCGGCCACGAGCGCGAGGTAGATCGCGCCCGGGAACGTGAGCCGGGCGAGCACGCGGTCGAGGAACTCCGCCGTCGGCCGGCCGGGCCGGACCCCCGGGATGAAGCCGCCGTACTTCTTCAGGTTGTCCGCCTGGTCCACGGGGTTGAACGTGACCGCCGTGTAGAAGTAGGTGAAGAGGATGATCAGCAGCGTCTCGCCGATCAGGTAGGGCGCGCTGGACGGGCTGAAGAAGGTCGAGACGCTCTTCGCCCATGGGGTGTTGATGAGCTGGCCGACCGTCGGCGGGAAGGCCATCAGCGAGGCGGCGAAGATGACGGGGATGACGCCCGCCATGTTGACGCGCAGCGGCAGGTAGGTCTGGCCGCCGCCGGTCATGCGCCGGCCGATGACGCGCTTTGCGTACTGCACCGGGATGCGCCGCTGGCCCTCCTGGATGAAGACCACCGCCGCGACGACCGCGAGCGCCAGGAAGGGCATCATGACCTTGAAGACCTGGTCGGGGTTCGTCCACCACGCCTGGATGCCCTGCGGGAAGCGCGAGACGATCGAGGCGAAGATCATCAGCGAGATGCCGTTGCCGATGCCGCGCTGGGTGATCAGCTCGCCCATCCACATCACGACGACGCAGCCCGCGGTGAGCACGATGACGATCAGGAACAGCGTGCCCGCGTTGAAGTTCTTGATGACGGGCTCGCCGGCCGAGGCCTCGAAGGACTTGAAGAGGAACACGTAGCCGATCGCCTGCGCGAACGCGAGGCCGACCGTCAGGTAGCGCGTGTACTGCGTGATGCGAGCCTGCCCGACCTCGCCCTCCTTCGACAGCTTCTCCAGCGACGGGACGACGACCGTCAGCAGCTGCAGGATGATCGACGCGGTGATGTAGGGCATGATGCCCAGCGCGAAGATCGCGATCCGCGAGAGGCCGCCGCCGCTGAACGTGTTCAGCAGGTTGAGGATGCCGCCGCCGCCGAACTGCTGCTGGATGTCGTTCACCGCCTTCGTGTCGACACCCGGGACCGGGATGTGCGCACCGAGGCGATAGAGCGCGAGCAGCAACGCCGTGAAGGCGATCTTCTTGCGGATCTCTCCGACTGCGAAGGCGTTGAGGATCGTCGAGATCATCGGTGCGCCGGCCGGCCCTAGCCCTCGACGGTCACGCAGGTGCCGCCGGCGGATTCGATTGCGGCACGCGCAGTCCTGCTGAAGCCGTGGGCGTGGACGGTGAGCGGCTTGCTGATCTCGCCCTTCGCGAGGACCTTGACCGGGACGCCCTTGCGCGTTCCCAGGCCCTTGGCCAGGAGCGCCTCGAGCGTGACCTCGGCGCCGGAGTCGAAGCGCGCCTCGAGGTCCTGCAGGTTCACCGCCTGGGTGTGCGTGCGGAACGGCTCGAACGGCATCGACTTCTTCATGTGCGGGCCGCGCAGCTTGCGCATCCGCATGTGGATCGGCATCTGGCCGCCCTCGAAGCGGGCGCGGTCCTTCGAGCCCGAGCGCGAGCCGTAGCCCTTGTGCCCGCGGCCGGACGTCTTGCCGTGCCCGGAGCCGTGGCCGCGGCCGACGCGCTTGCGCGGCCGGCGGCTGCCCGGGGCGGGCTGCAGGTTGTGGAGGCCGATCTCCTGCTCGGAGGCCTCGGTCTCCTCGGGCTTCTTCGGGCGGGGCTCACGAGCCTTCCTCCTCGACGCGCACGAGATGACGCACCGTGTGGAGCATCCCTCGCGACTGCGGCGTGTCCTTGACGTCGACGGTCTGGCCGATCCTGCGCAGGCCCAGCGAGCGCAGCGTGTCGACCTGGTACTGCTGCGAGCCGTTCTTCGACTTCGTCTGGGTGACCTTGAGCGTGCTCACGCGGGCACCTCCTCTGAGGGCGCCTCGCTCTCGGCGGCCACCGCGGGCTCGCCGTCCGCGACCTCGCCCTCGAGGTGCTCACCCTCCGCGGCATGCGGCGCGAGGCCGAGCACGTCGTTGATCGAGAGGCCGCGCAGCGCGGCGACCTCGTCCGGGGTGCGCAGCCCGCGGAGCCCCTCGACCGTGGCCTTGACCAGGTTGATCGGGTTCTGCGAGCCGAGGCTCTTGGAGAGGATGTCGTTGATCCCGGCGAGCTCGAGCACCGCGCGCACGCCGCCGCCGGCGATCACGCCGGTACCGGGCGAGGCCGGCTTCAGGAAGACGCGGCCGGCGCCGAAGACGCCCGTCGTCTGGTGCGGGATCGTCGCGCCGTGCTTGGGCACGCGGAACAGGTTCTTCTTGGCCTGCTCGACGCCCTTCTGGATCGCGACGGGAACCTCGTTGGCCTTGCCGTAGCCGACGCCGACGACGTCCTTCTCGTCGCCGACGACGACGAGCGCCGTGAACGAGAAGCGGCGGCCGCCCTTGACGACCTTCGCCACGCGGTTGATCTCGACGACGCGCTCCTGGAGGTCGAGCCCTGCGGCGCTGACGGTGCGATCGATTTCCATGCTCATCTCAGACTCTGATTCTCTAGACCGTGAGCCCGCCCTCGCGGATCCCGTCCGCGAAGGCCTTGACCCGGCCGTGGTAGCGGTAACCGCCGCGGTCGAACACCGCGGCGTCGATGCCCTGCGCCTTTGCGCGCTCGGCGAGCAGCCTGCCGAGCCTGTCGGCCTGCTCCATCGGCTTGAGCGCGCGCGTCTCGGCCTCGGTCCAGCTGACGGCGGCGAGCGTGCGGCCCTGCGCATCGTCGATGAGCTGGGCGCTGATGCCGCGGTTGGAGCGGAACACGGAGATCCGCGGGCGCTCGGCGGAGCCGATGACCTTGGCGCGAACGCGCCGGCGACGGCGCAGGCGCTGCTGGCCCTTCGTGGTGACGGTCATGCGCGCTTCCCGACCTTCCGGGCGACGTACTCGCCCTCGTAGCGGATGCCCTTGCCCTTGTAGGGCTCCGGGGGCCGCTGCTTGCGGATCTTGGCTGCGACCTCGCCGACGGCCTGCTTGGAGATGCCGCGCACGATGACGCGCGTCGGCTGGGGCACCTCGAACTCGATGCCGTCCGGCGCCGGGATCGACACCGGGTGCGAGTACCCGAGCGCGAGCTCGAGGTCCCTGCCCTTGAGCGCGGCGCGGTAGCCGACGCCCTGGATCTCCAGCGACTTCTCGAAGCCGCTGGTGACGCCCTCGACCATGTTCGCGACCAGCGAGCGGGTGAGGCCGTGCAGCGCACGATGCTCGCCGCGGTCGGTCGGGCGCGTGACGACGAGCACCTCGCCGTCCTGCGCGACCGTGATGTCGCGCGAGACGCGCTCGGAGAGCTCGCCCTTCGGGCCCTTCACGGCGACGAGCTCGGGCTCGATCGTGACGGTGACGTCCGAGGGGACGGGGATGGGCTTGCGGCCGATGCGTGACACGGTCCCTCCCGCTACCAGATGAACGCGACGACCTCGCCGCCGACGCCCGCTGCGCGGGCCTCGTGGCCGGTCATCACACCCCTCGACGTGGACACGATCGCGGTTCCCATGCCGCCCTGGACCTTCGGGATCTTCCCGCGGTCGACGTAGTAGCGCTGGCCGGGGCGCGATGCGCGCTTGAGCCCGGAGATCGCGCTGCGGCGGTCCTCGGCGTACTTGAGCTGCACGCGGATGATCGCGCCGGGATGCTCGGCGGTGGCGTCCTCGACGTCGTAGCCGGAGATGTAGCCCTGCTCCTGGAGGATGCGGGCCATCTCGCGCTTGAGCTTCGACGCGGGGATCTCGACGACGTCGTGCTGGGCGGTGATGCCGTTGCGCACGCGCGTGAGGAAGTCCGCGATGGGGTCGGTCATTGACATGGCGCTACCAGCTGCTCTTCGTCATGCCGGGGATCTGGCCGTTGTGCGCGAGCTCGCGCAGGCAGATGCGGCACACGCCGAACTTGCGGTACACCGCGCGCGAGCGGCCGCAACGACGGCAGCGCGTGTAACCGCGGGTCTTGAACTTCGGGTCGCGCGCCGCCTTGACGCGCAGGGAGGTCTTGGCCATGAAGAACTAGCTCTCCTGGGAGGTCGTCTGCTCGCCCGGGCGGCCTTCGCGCACGAAGGGCATCCCGAACATCTCGAGCAGGGCAAAGCCCTCCTCATCGGTCTGTGCACTGGTGGTGATCGTGATGTCGAGCCCGCGCGTCTGGTCGACGGCGTCGTAGTCGATCTCGGGGAAGATCATCTGCTCGCGCACGCCGATCGTGTAGTTGCCGCGGCCGTCGAGCTTCGTCGGCAGGCCGCGGAAGTCGCGGATCCGCGGGATCGCGATCGAGGTGAGGCGATCGAGGAACTCGTACGCGCGGTCGCCGCGCAGCGTCACTGCGACGCCGACGGGCATGCCCTCGCGCAGCTTGAAGTTCGCGATCGACTTGCGCGCGCGGCGGATGTTCGGCTTCTGGCCGGCGATCTGCGCGAGCTGGTCGGCGGCGACGTCGAGGACCTTGGAGTCCTGCTTGGCGTCGCCGACGCCCATGTTGACCGTGATCTTCTCGATCTTCGGCGCCTGCATGACCGTCGTGTAGCCGAACTTCTCGACGAGCGCAGGGCGGATCTCGTCGAGGTAGCGAAGCTTGAGGCGGGCTGATGTCTGTGTGGTGGCCATGGTGATCAGTCGAGCTTCGTCCCGGACCGCTTGGTCACGCGGTTGCGCACGCCGCCCTCACGGGTGACGCCGACGCGCGTGTGCTTCTTGTCCTTGGGATCGATGAGCATGACGTTGCTGACGTGGATCGGGCCTTCCTTCTCGATGACCCCGCCGACGGTCTCGGCGCGGTCCGCACCCTGCACCTGGGTCGGGCGCTGGTGGCGCTTCACGATGTTGAGGCCCTCCACGAAGACCCGTTCCTTCTTGGGGTCGACGCGCAGGACGCGGCCACTCTTGCCGCGGTCCTTGCCGCTGATCACGACGACCTCGTCGTCACGACGGATGCGCATGGCCATTCTAGAGGACCTCCGGCGCGAGGCTGATGATCTTCATGAAGTTGCGATC
Source organism: uncultured Solirubrobacteraceae bacterium (assembly GCA_963809525.1). GTDB lineage: Bacteria > Actinomycetota > Thermoleophilia > Solirubrobacterales > Solirubrobacteraceae > F1-60-MAGs163. Next base: position 985,306 of record CAWEJY010000008.1, read on the forward strand.
GCGCAGCTCACGCGCGACGGGCCCGAAGATGCGGGTCCCGCGCGGATTGTTCTGTGCGTCGATGATCACGGCGGCGTTCTCGTCGAAGGCGATGTAGGTGCCGTCCTCGCGCCCGAACTCCTTCTTCGTGCGCACGACGACGGCCTTGACGACCTCGCCCTTCTTGACGGTGCCGTTCGGCGTGGCCGTCTTGACCGTGGCCGTGATGACGTCGCCCACGTGGGCGTAGCGCCGGCGCGAGCCGCCCTGCACGCGGATGCAGAGGATCTCGCGGGCGCCCGTGTTGTCGGCGACCTTCAGGCGTGACTCGTTCTGGATCACTTGGCACGCTCCAGGATCTCGACCAGGCGCCAGCGCTTGGAGCGCGACATCGGGCGGCACTCGACGACGCGCACCGTGTCGCCCTCGTGGGCGTCGTTGCGCTCGTCGTGGGCGTGCAGCGACTTCGTCGAGCGCACGATCTTCTGGTAGCGCGGATGGCGCTTGGCGGTGTCGATGCGCACCGTGATCGTCTTGTCGGCCTTGTCGGAGACGACGATGCCCTGGCGCACCTGGGGCGAGCCCGGCTCGCGCTCGGCGGGCGGCGTGCCCTCGCTGCTGCCCGGCCGCGGCCCTCTTGACCTTCTCCTGCTCGCGGCGGCGCGTGCGTGCGGTGGCCTTCGCCCTGCGCAGCGCGCGGCGCTCCTCCTGGCGCTCCTCGGGGGTGCGCGGCGGCTGCGCGCCGCCGGTACGGCGGGCGCGGTTGGCCCGGCGCCGCTCCTTGGGCGTCAGCACTGTGGCGGGCTCCGCGGCCGGGAGCGTCCGCCTCGACGGCGGGCTCCGCGGCGGCTTCCGCCTCCACGGCGGGCTCCTCGGCGGCGGCCTCGGGCGCGGCGGTCTCCTCGACCGCCTCCACGGGCTGCTCCTCCGGTGTCTCGTTCTGCTCTGTCGTCTCGTCGGCCATGGCTAGCGAATCTGGTTGGTGTCGATGTCGCGCTCGTGGGCGACGGTCAGGACGCGGGCCAGCTCGCGCTTTGCAGCGCGCAGACCCGCGGTGTTCTCCAGCTCGCCCGTGGCGTGCTGGAAGCGGAGCCCGAAGATGTCCTTGCGGGCGGTCCTGATCTGCTCGACGAGCTCGTCGTCCTGCAGATCGCGAAGGCTCTTGGCGGACGGCATCAGAAGTTGTCCTCTCGCGTGACGACCTTCGTGCGAACGGGCAGCTTGCGGCCGGCGAGGCGCATCGCCTCACGCGCGAGATCCTCCGGCACGCCGGAGAGCTCGAACATGACGCGACCCGGCTTGACGACCGCGACCCAGCCCTCGGGCGAGCCCTTGCCGGAGCCCATGCGGGTCTCGGCGGGCTTCTTCGTGAAGGGCTTGTCCGGGAACAGGTTGATCCAGACCTTGCCGCCGCGCTTGATCTTGCGGGTCATCGCGATACGAGCGGCCTCGATCTGGCGGTTCGTCAGGTGCCCGTGGTCGAGCGCCTTCAGGCCGAACTCGCCGAACTGCACGGTCGTCTGCCCACGGGAGTACCCGCGGCTGCGCCCGCGCATGACCTTGCGGTGCTTGACGCGCTTGGGAGCCAGCATCAGCGACCACCACCCTGCGGACCGCGACCGCGGCCACCGCCGCCGCCGCCGAATCCACCACGACCGCCGGGACCGCCGGGGCCGCCGCCCTGGCCACCCTGCCCACGGCCGCCGCGGCCGCCGCCACGGCCACCGCCGCGGTTGCGATCCTCGCCGCCGCGGCCGCGGTTGTCGCGGCGATCGTCGCGTGAGGGGGTCGGCGCCTCGAGGTCGGTCAGGTCGACCCCGGTGAAGCCCTCGGGCATGATCTCGCCCTTGTTGATCCAGCACTTGACGCCGATGCGGCCGAACGTCGTGCGGGCCTCGGCGAAGCCGTAGTCGATGTCGGCGCGCAGCGTGTGCAGCGGCACGCGACCGTCCGAGTAGCTCTCCGAGCGGGCCATCTCGGCGCCGCCCAGGCGGCCGCCGACCTGGATCTTGCAGCCCTTGGCGCCCGAGCGCATGGCGCTGGTCAGCGCGCGCTTCATGGCGCGGCGGAACGCCACGCGGTTCTGGAGCTGCTCGGCGACCGACTGCGCGACCAGCGTCGCGTCGAGCTCGGGCCGCTTGATCTCGAGGATGTTGACCTTGACCGACTTGTTCGTGATCCGGTGCAGGTCGCGACGCAGGGCGTCGACCTCGCTGCCGGACTTGCCGATCACGATGCCCGGGCGGGCGGTGTGGATGTTGACCTCGACCTCGTTGGCGTCCTTGCGGATCGTGATCTCCGAGATCCCGGCGTGCGAGAGCTTGTTCTCGATGTGCGTCCGGATCTGCACGTCCTCAGCCAGGTAGTCGGCGAAGTGACGCTCGGTGAACCAATGCGACTTCCAGTCGTGGATGTACCCCACGCGCATGGACTCGGGATGGACCTTCTGTCCCATGTCTCTCTACTCCTTCGGCGTGAGCGCGATCGAAAGGTGGCTGGTGCGCTTGCGGATCTTCGACGCGCGGCCCATGGCCCGCGGACGGAAGCGCTTGAGGGTCGGGCCCTCGTCAGCCTTGACGGTCATGATCCGCAGCTCGTCGCCGATGAGCTCGTGGTTGTGCTCGGCGTTGGCGACGGCGGACTCGAGCAGCTTCTGCCAGTCCTCGGCGACCGCGCGCGGGGTGTGCGCGAGGATCGCGCGCGCCTCGGTGACGGACTTGCCGCGGATGTGGTCGCAGACGAGCCGCGCCTTGCGGGCGGACGTGCGCACGTACTTGGCGTGCGCATGGACGACTGGCGGCGGGCCGGTGGGCGCCGCCTTCTTCTTCTTCGGCGCGGCCTTGGCGGCGGCGACGGGCTCCTCGGTCTTCCTGCGTGTGCGGCGCGGCTTGGCGGGGGTCTCGGCTTCGGCTTCGGCGGCGGCCTCGTCGGCCTCGGCCTCTTCGGCGCTCGCCTCGGCGGCCTCGTCGGCCTGCTCGGCGGCGACCTCGGCCTTCACCTCGGCGGCCTCCTGGGCGGCCTCGTCCTTGGCGGCGCGCGGGTTCACGCGGGTCTTCTTCGCCTCGGGCACGATCAGCGGACCTTTCCGGTCCCGGCGTGGCCACGATACGTGCGCGTCGGGGCGAACTCGCCGAGCTTGTGACCGACCATCGACTCGCTGACGAAGACCGGCACGTGCTTGCGCCCGTCGTGGACGGCGATCGTGTGGCCGACCATCTCGGGGAAGATCGTCGACGTGCGCGACCAGGTCTTCACCATGGTCTTGGTGTTGGCGTCGTTCATCTTCACGATGCGCGCCATCAGGCGCTCCTCGACGAACGGGCCCTTCTTGCTCGAACGACTCATCGGTTCTTGCCCTTCCCACGACGGCGGCCGCGGACGATGTAGCGGTCGGACGTCTTGTTCTTCTTGCGCGTGCGGTAGCCGAGCGTCGGCACGCCCCACGGCGTGACCGGGTGACGGCCGGCGGTGGTGGAGCCCTCGCCGCCGCCGTGCGGGTGGTCGACCGGGTTCATGGCGACGCCGCGCGTCTGCGGGCGCACGCCCATGTGGCGCTTGCGGCCGGCCTTGCCGACCTTCACGTTCTGGTGCTCGGCGTTGCCGATCGTGCCGACGGTCGCGCGGCACTCGGCGCGGACCATGCGCATCTCGCCCGAGGGCAGGCGCAGGGTCGCCATGTCGCCGTCCTTGGCCATCAGCTGGATGGCCGCGCCGGCGGAGCGGCCAAGCTGGCCGCCGCGGCCGGGCTGGAGCTCGACGTTGTGGATGACCGTGCCGATCGGCATGTTCGAGAGCGGCAGGCAGTTGCCGATCGCGATCTCCGCCCCGGGGCCGGACTCGACGCTCATCCCGACCGTCAGGCGGCTCGGGGCGAGGATGTAGGACTTCACGCCGTCGGCGTAGTGCAGCAGCGCGATGTAGGCCGTGCGGTTCGGGTCGTACTCGATCGCGGCGACCTTCGCCGGGATCGCGTCCTTGCGGCGCTTGAAGTCGATCTTGCGGTAGAGGCGCTTGGCGCCGCCGCCGCGATGACGTGAGGTCTTGCGACCGTTGCTGTTGCGCCCGCCGGACTTCTTCAGGCCCTCGACGAGGGTCTTCTCCGGCTCGGTCTTCGTGATCTCGGCGAAGTCCGGGTACGTCGAGAAGCGACGACCGGGACTCGTTGGCTTGGGCTTGCGGATCGGCATGGCTCAGTTATCCGTCGAGGCCCTGGAGAGCCTGGAAGATCGGGATCGAATCACCGGGACGCACCTGCACGATCGCCTTCTTCCACTGCCGCGTGCGGCCGGACGTATAGCCGCGGCGCTTGGGCTTGGACTTGACCGACAGCGTGCGCACGTCGACGACCTTCACGTCGAACAGCGCCTCGACGGCCTGGCGGATCTGTGTCTTGTGCGCATCCGGGTGGACGCGGAACGTGTAGCGGTCGTTGGCGGAGAGCACGTAGCTCTTCTCGCTGACGACCGGCCGGATGATCACCTGGGTGTGGTCCATGATCAGGCGTTCTCCTCGGTGGACTCGCCCTTGGCGCGGGCGCTCAGCTCGCCGAGGGCGTCCTCGGAGACGAGCAGGCGCGAGGCCCCGACGATGTCGGCGACGCCGGCCTCGGTCGAGGGCAGCACCGACACGCGCGCGAGGTTGCGGAACGACAGCGCGACGTGGGCCTGGGCCTCGGTGAGGATCACCAGGACCGAGCCGCCGTCCGCCCAGCCGTCGAGCAGGCCGAGGGCCGCCTTGGTCGAGGGCGTCTCGAAGGCCGCCGTGTCGACGACCGCGATCGAGCCGCGCTCGGCGTGGATCGACAGGGCGCTGCGCAGCGCCGCCTGGCGCTCCTTGCGGTTGACCTTGAAGGTGAAGTGGCGCGGGTGCGGGCCGAAGACGACGCCGCCGCCGGTCCAGACCGGCGAGCGCGAGGAGCCTGCACGCGCGCGGCCGGTGCCCTTCTGGCGCCACGGCTTGGCGCCGCCGCCGCTGACCTTGCCGCGCGTCTTGGTCGACGCGGTGCCCTGACGGCGCGCGTTGAGCTCCGCGCGGACCGACTCGTGGACGAGCTGGCTGCTGAAGCGCGCGCCGAAGGCGTCCTCGTCGAGCTTGACCTTCTTCGTGGCGCCGAGGATCGGAGCGTCAGGCATCGGTGCGCACCTCCACGAGCCCGCCGCGCGCGCCGGGGACGGCGCCGCGCACGAGCAGCAGGTTCTGGTCGGCATCGACGCGCACGACCGTCAGGCCGCGCTGCGTGATGCGCCTGTTGCCCATCTGACCGGGGCCCTTGATGCCCTTGAAGACGCGTGCCGGCCAGGCCGACGCGCCGATCGAGCCCGGGGCGCGAACGTTGTGCGAGCCGTGGGACTTGGGGCCGCTGGCGAAGTTGTGGCGCTTGATGGTGCCCTGGAAGCCCTTGCCCTTGGAGACGCCTGCGACCTTGATCCTGTCGCCCTCGGTGAACGAGCCGACCGTGACGGTGTCGCCGATGTTCAGCTCGCCCGCCTCGTTGCGGAACTCCACGAGGTGCTTGTGGGGTGCGGCGTCGGCCTTCTTCAGGTGGCCGAGCTCGGGCTTGTTGAGGTGCTTCTCCTTGGTCGCGCCGAACGCGAGCTGCACGGCGTCGTAGCCGTCGCGGTCGGGCGTGCGCACGGCCGTGACCGGGCAGGGGCCGGCCTCGAGCACGGTGACCCGCTCGACGCGCCCGTCCTCGAGGAACAGCTGCGTCATGCCCAGCTTCTTGGCGAGGATCGCTGCCACTCAGATCACCCGGCGAGCCGGATCTCGATGTCGACGCCCGCGGGCAGGTGGTCGAGCCGCTGGAGCGAGTCGACCGTCTTCGGCGTCGGCTGGTGGATGTCGATCAGCCGCTTGTGCGTGCGGATCTCGAAGTGCTCGCGCGAGTCCTTGTCCTTGAACGGCGAGCGGATCACGCAGTAGACGTTCTTCTCCGTGGGCAGCGGAACCGGACCGGTCACGGTCGCGCCGGTGCGAGACGCCGTCTCGACGATCTCCTTCGCAGCCGTCTCGATGGCCTGATGGTCATAGGCCTTGAGGCGGATGCGGATCTTGTTCTGTGTGACGGCTGCCATTGGGCTGCTCTCGTGTCTTCTTCCGTCTGCTGTCTGGGGGAACGTCTGTGCTGGTCTCTTGCGTGCTACAGGGGCGGATCCCGTTGAACCCGGGTCCCACCCCTTTGGTCCTGCTGTCGTATCTGATGCTGGTGTGCGCGCCGGGGCGGGGCTCAGCGGAGCCCCGCCCCTCGCGCGGAACTACTCGACGATCTCGGCGACGACGCCCGAGCCGACGGTGCGGCCGCCCTCGCGGATGGCGAAGCGCAGGCCCTGATCCATCGCGATCGGCTGGATCAGCTCGATCTCCATGGCGACGTTGTCGCCCGGCATGACCATCTCGACGCCCTCCGGGAGGTTGGCGACGCCGGTCACGTCCGTGGTGCGGAAGTAGAACTGCGGGCGGTACCCGGAGAAGAACGGCGTGTGGCGACCGCCCTCCTCCTTCTTGAGGATGTAGACCTCGGCCTTGAACTTCGTGTGCGGCGTGATCGACCCGGGCTTGCACAGCACCTGGCCGCGCTCGATCTCCTCGCGCTTGGTGCCGCGCAGGAGGCAGCCGACGTTGTCGCCGGCCTGGCCCTCGTCGAGGATCTTGCGGAACATCTCGACGCCGGTCACGACGGTGTTCGTGGTGTCGTGGATGCCGACGATCTCGACGGTGTCGCCCGTGTGGACGACGCCCTGCTCGATGCGGCCGGTCGCGACGGTGCCGCGGCCGGTGATCGAGAAGACGTCCTCGACCGGCATGAGGAACGGCTTGTCGAGCTCGCGGACGGGCTGCGGGATGTATGAGTCGAGCGCGTCGGCCAGCTCGTAGATCTTCTGCTTGTACGTCTCGTCGCCCTCGAGCGCCTTGAGCGCCGAGCCCGTGATGAACGGGATGTCGTCGCCGGGGAAGTCGTACTCGGAGAGCAGGTCGCGGACCTCGACCTCGACGAGCTCGAGGAGCTCGTCGTCGTCGACCATGTCGGCCTTGTTGAGGAACACGACGATGTACGGCACGCCGACCTGGCGGGCGAGCAGGATGTGCTCACGCGTCTGGGGCATGGGGCCGTCGGCGGCCGAGACCACGAGGATCGCGCCGTCCATCTGCGCGGCGCCGGTGATCATGTTCTTCACGTAGTCGGCGTGACCCGGGCAGTCGACATGGGCGTAGTGACGGCTCTCCGTCTGATACTCGACGTGCGAGGTCGCGATCGTGATCCCGCGCTCCTTCTCCTCAGGAGCGTTGTCGATCTCCGCGAAGCTCTTGGCCTCGCCACCCATCTTCTCGGCCAGCACCGTGGTGATGGCCGCGGTCAGGGTCGTCTTGCCATGGTCGATATGACCGATGGTGCCGACGTTGACGTGCGGCTTGTCGCGCTCGAACTTCTCCTTGGCCACTGCTGTTCGCTCCTGTTATCTCAGTCGGACGGGGGTCTGGAGGCCGGTCTCTCGGCGAACCAGGGAAAGCTATCTCAGAATCGCCTCAGGTGCCTTTCAGGCCGCAACCGGCGTGCCTGTTCGGTGCTCGACGATCTTCTCGGCGATCGTGCCCGGAACCTCGTCGTACCGGTCGAACTGCATCGTGTACGTCGCGCGGCCCTGGGTCGCCGAGCGCAGATCGGTCGCGTATCCGAACATCTCGGACAGCGGGACGTGCGCGTTGACCACCTGGGCGTTGCCGCGCGGCTCCATGCCGTCGACACGTCCGCGGCGACGGTTGAGGTCGCCGATCACGTCGCCCATGAACTCCTCGGGCACGACGACCTCGACCTTGAAGATGGGCTCCAGCAGGATCGGCTTGGCGCGGCGCGCCGCCTCCTTGAAGGCGATCGACCCGGCGACCTTGAACGCGATCTCCGAGGAGTCCGTGTCGTGGTACTTGCCGTCGGTCAGGGTCACGCGCACGTCGACGATCGGGTAGCCGGCCTTGATGCCGGAGCCGAGCGCCTCCTCGCAGCCCTTCTCGACCGCCGGGATGAACTCCGACGGGATCGAGCCGCCCTTGATCGCGTTGACGAAGTCGAAGCCCTCGCCCGGAGCCGGCTCGATGTTGATGACCACGACGCCGTACTGACCCGAGCCGCCGGTCTGGCGGATGAACTTGCCCTCGACCTTGTTGGCCTCGCCGCGGATGGTCTCGCGGTAGGAGACCTGCGGCTTGCCGACGTTGGCGTCCACGTTGAACTCGCGGCGCATGCGGTCGACGAGGATCTCGAGGTGCAGCTCGCCCATGCCGGAGATCTCGGTCTGGCCGGTCTCCTCGTTGGTCTGGACCTGGAAGGTCGGGTCCTCCTCGGCCAGGCGGCCGAGGGCGACCGACATCTTCTCCTGGTCGGACTTCGTCTTGGGCTCGACGGCGACCTTGATGACCGGCTCGGGGAACTCGATCTGCTCGAGCTTGACCGGCTTGTCCGGCGCGCACAGCGTGTCGCCCGTGACGATCTGCTTGATGCCGACGCCCGCGGCGATGTCGCCGGCGTAGACCTCCCGCAGCTCCTCGCGGTCGTTGGCGTGCATCATCAGGATGCGCCCGACGCGCTCGGTGCGCCCGGAGGACACGTTCAGCACGCGGCCGCCCGCCTCGAGCTTGCCCGAGTAGACGCGGAAGTAGGTGAGCTTGCCGACGAACGGGTCGGCCATGATCTTGAAGGCGAGTGCGGCGAACGGCTCGGCGTCGTCGGCGTGGCGCACGACGAGCTCCTCGCTCTTGGGGTCGATGCCCTCGACCGGCGGCACGTCCAGCGGCGACGGCAGGTAGTCGATGACCGCGTCGAGCAGCGGCTGCACGCCCTTGTTCTTGAAGGACGAGCCGCAGAGGACCGGCGTGAAATTGATGCCGAGCGTCGCCTTGCGGATCGCGGCCTTGAGCGCGTCGACCGGGATCTCGGCCTCTTCGAGGATCAGCTCGACGAGCGCGTCGTCGTAGTGGGAGACCTCCTCGAGCAGGTGCTCGCGCGCGGCGGTCGCGGCGTCGAGGTGCTCGGCGGGGATCTCCCCGACGACGACGTCCTTGCCCAGGTCGTCGTTGTAGGTGATGGCGTGCATCTCGACGAGGTCGATGATGCCCAGGAAGTCGCCCTCGGCCCCGATCGGCAGCTGGATCGGCACGGGGTGCGCGCCGAGCCGGTCGATCATCGTCTGGACGCCCTTGTCGAAGTCGGCGCCGATCCGGTCCATCTTGTTGATGTAGGCGATGCGCGGGACGCTGTACTTGTCCGCCTGGCGCCAGACCGTCTCGGACTGCGGCTCGACGCCGGCGACCGAGTCGAACAGCGCGATCGCGCCGTCGAGCACGCGCAGCGAGCGCTCGACCTCGACGGTGAAGTCGACGTGGCCCGGGGTGTCGATGATGTTGATCCGGTGGTCGGCCCACTCACAGGTCGTGGCCGCCGAGGTGATCGTGATCCCGCGCTCCTGCTCCTGCTCCATCCAGTCCATCGTCGCGGCGCCCTCGTGCACCTCGCCGATCTTGTAGGTGCGACCGGTGTAGTAGAGGATGCGCTCCGTCGTCGTCGTCTTCCCGGCGTCGATGTGCGCCATGATCCCGATGTTCCGGGTGTTGTGGAGGGAGAACTTGCGGGGCATGAGAAGCGGGGAGTCCGGTGTGTCTGAGGGCAAGAAAAACGGGCCACTCGGGCCCGCGCGCACGACAGGATGTCATCCCGAGTGCTGCGCTATGTGCTCAAGCGATCCATCTTCGAACGGTGGCCTCGGCGGGGGGCGTGCGTGAGCAGCGCTTCGCACCTGAGCGACGACGAATATAGCAGAGGCGATGGGGTCGAACGACAGGCCCCCGCGGCGCGTGCGGCACTCGCCGTTTGCGCGCTGATCGGCATCGCGAGCCTCGTCGTCGCCACGCTCGCTCCCGTGTTGCGCGTCGAGACCAGCGGGAGGATCGATACCGCGCTCGACCGCACCGGCTGGGACGTCCACGGCCCGGCGCTCCTGCTGATCGCGATCGTCGCCCTCCCGCTGCTCGGGCTGGCGCTGCGCGGGTCCCTCGCCGCGGCGCTCGCGCTCGCGGCCTGCGGGCTCACCGCGCTCGGGATCGCTGTCGCCGCCGACCTCCCCGACATCGGCTCGACGGGGCTCGTCGGCGCACAGCTGCTCACGGGGACGACGCGCGCAGGGCTCGGCGCCTACGCCGAGATCCTCGGCGGCGTGCTGCTGCTCGTGGCCGGCGGGATCCTGGCGTTCGTCGGGCGGGGATAGGCTCGCGAGGGCAGTCGTCCGCCGACGTCAGGTTTCGGTGCGGGCTCGCCGCGCCGTGCCGAGGCGAACCGCGCCCACCACGCGTGCCCGCGCCCGACTCGCAAGCCGAGGATGCCGCCGGACGGTGATCGGCGATGTCAGGACGGGCGCGGATGGCCCGTCCGGCCGGCGCTACCAGCGATAGTGCGCAAAGGCCTTGTTGGCCTGCGCCATGCGGTAGATGTCGTCCTTGCGCTTGTAGGCGCCGCCCTGCTGGGACGTCGCGTCGAGCAGCTCGTTGGCGAGGCGCTGGGCCATCGTCTTCTCGCGACGCTGACGTGCGAACTCGACGAGCCAGCGCACGGCGAGCGTGCGGGCGCGGCGTGCCGGGACCTCGACGGGCACCTGGTAGGTGGCACCGCCGACGCGGCGCGAGCGGACCTCGAGCACCGGGGTGAGGGCCTTGATCGACTCCTCGAGGGCCTCGACGGGATCCTTGCCGCTCTTCTCGCTGAGGATCGCGAGGGCGTCGTAGACGATCGCCTCGGCGGTCGACTTCTTGCCGTCGAGCATGACCTTGTTGATCACCTGCTGCACGATGCGCGAGCGGTGGACGGGGTCCGGCTCGATCGGACGCAGGGTGGCGGAGTTGCGGCGCATGGAGTTCCTCGGCTACTTCTTCTTGACGCCGTACTGGCTGCGAGCCTTCTTGCGGTCGCTGACGCCGGCGGCGTCGAGCGTCCCGCGCACGACCTTGTAGCGCACGCCCGGCAGGTCCTTGACGCGACCGCCGCGCACGAGCACGACCGAGTGCTCCTGCAGGTTGTGACCCTCGCCCGGGATGTAGGCGGTCACCTCGGACCCACCGGAGATCCGGACGCGCGCGACCTTGCGCAGCGCCGAGTTCGGCTTCTTCGGGGTCGTCGTGTAGACGCGCGTGCAGACGCCGCGGCGCTGGGGCGCGGCCGTCTTCTTCTTGCGCCCCTTGCCGGACTTGAGGCCGGGCGTGGAGAGCTTCTTCGGCTTGGGCGTGCGGCCCTTGCGGATGAGCTGGCTGGTCGTGGGCATGCGATCGGGGAGAGTAGCAGCGCCGCGCCGTCAGGCCGCCGTCGGGACGGCGGCCAGCGCGGCCTCCGGCGCGGTGTACTCCAGGCCCTGATCCAGGGCGACGGGCTGGTAGGTCATCTTGCCCGCGGCGACGTTGAGGCCCTTCATGAACCCGGCGTCGGCATCCAGCGATGCATGGACGCCGTGGTCGGCGAGCCTGATGAGGTAGGGCATCGTCGCGTTCGTGAGCGCCCAGGTGCTCGTGATCGGCACGGCGCCGGGCATGTTCGCCACGCAGTAGTGCGTGATGTCGTCGACGACGTAGGTCGGCTCGGAGTGCGTGGTGGCGTGGCTGGTCTCGAAGCAGCCGCCCTGGTCGATCGAGACGTCGACGAGCACCGCGTTCTTCTTCATCAGCCCGAGCTGCTCGCGCGTGACCACGTGCGGCGCCTTGCCGCCCTTGACGAGCACCGCGCCGATGACGAGATCCATGTCCGGCAGGCGCTGCTCGATCTCGAGCGTCGAGGCGAAGCACGTGGAGGCCAGCCAGTTCATCTGGTGCTCGAGCTCGCGCAGCCGGTCGATGCTGCGGTCGTAGATGTAGACCTCGGCGCCCATGCCGAGCGCGACCTGCGCCGCGTTCTGGCCCACGACGCCGCCACCGATCACCATCACGCGCCCGGCCGCGACGCCCGGCACGCCGCCGAGCAGCAGGCCGCGCCCGCCGAGCGGCTTCTCGAGCATGAACGCGCCGGCCTGGGTGGCGATCTTGCCGGCGATCTCGCTCATCGGCGCCAGCAGCGGCAGCCTGCCCTGGGCGTCCTCGACGGTCTCGTAGGCGATGCACGTCGCGCCGCTCGCGAGCAGGCCCTGCGTGAGCTCGGGATCGGGCGCCAGGTGCAGGTAGGTGAACAGGACCTGACCCTCGCGCAGCCGCGCGACCTCGACCGGCTGGGGCTCCTTGACCTTGACGATCATGTCGGCCACGGAGAAGACCGCGTCGGCGTCGGGCACGATCTGCGCGCCCTGCGCGACGTACTCCTCGTCGCTGATCGCCGACCCCTCGCCCGCCCCGGCCTGCACCAGCACCTCATGGCCGTGCTGGGCGAGCTCGCGCGCGCCCGATGGCGTCAGCGCGACGCGGTACTCGTCGGTCTTGATCTCGGTGGGGACGCCAACCTTCACTTTGGGCCTCGCTGGTGGTGGGATGTGGGCAGGGCGGGAGTGGTCACGACGCGACCTCGCGCAGCACGGGCTGCACGATCTCACGGCCGCGCAGCGCGAGCCAGAACTCGATCCGGTCGCGGGCGGAGCTCAGGTCGCGGCCGGTGAGCTCCTCGATCTTGCGGATGCGGTAGCGCAGCGTGTGGCGGTGGCAGTAGAGCCGCCGCGCGGCGGACTCCCACTGGCCGTTGCACTCGATGAAGGCCTCGAGCGAGCGCATCAGCTCGCCGCCGTAGTGGCCCTCGCCGTGCTCGATCGGGCCGAGCAGCGAATCGCAGAACAGCCGCAGCGCCTCGGAGTCCTGGAGCGAGAGCAGCAGCTGGAAGGACCCGAGGTCGCGGTACGTCGCGATGCCCGCGGCCTGGGCTGCGTGACCACGCGCGCCGTTGCCGTTGGCGTTGCCGTTGCGCGCGGACTGGGCGGCGGCCGTCATCTCGCGCGCCTCGAGCGCGAAGTGCGCCTCGTGGTAGCTCTCACGCACGCGCCCTGCGGGGGCGGCGCGGCCCGCACCGGCGGCGGGGCGCTCGCCGGTCGCGTCGGCGACGCGCGCGGTCAGGCGCTCGGCGAGCTCGAACAGCTCCTCGTCGAGGAAGCCGGGCATCAGCGCGCAGACGAAGCGCCCGTGCTGGGCGACGAGCCCGCTGATCGCCTCACCGCGCAGGGCCTCGCCGACGGCCGCCTCGCAGGCGCCGAGCGCGCGCTCCCCGGGCGCGAGCACGAGCGTCGAGACACGCCCGCCGAGGCCGAACGGCTGCAGGCGCCGGCCCAGCTCCGCCCCCTCGAGGTCGCCCGCGATCGCGGCGGAGAGGATGTCGCCCGCCAGCCGGCGCTCGGTGGTGTCGGCGACGCGGCCGCGCAGCAGCTCCAGCGCGACGACCGTGACCGCCTGGTGCAGGATCAGGCGGTCGATCTCGGCGAGCCCGCCCCCGTCCTTGGCCGCGACGAGCCAGGCGTGCGGGACGCCCGCGTCGGGCGAGTCGGGCGAGCCGACCGGCAACGCGAGCGCGCGCGCGGACAGGTCGGGATGCGCCGGGACGAAGCCACGCGCATCGCCGCGCCGTGCGCGCTCGCGCAGCTCGGTCGCAAGACCCTCGACGATCCCGGGAGCGAGCTCGCGGCGGAAGCTGTGCTGGGCGAGCAGCTCGCCGCGCCCGTCGAAGACGAGCGCCGGGCCGCCGACGAGCGTCGCGAGCGCGGCGACGATCGCACCGAGCCCACGCTCGCTCAGGACGATCCGCTGCAGACGCTCCTGGGCGGCGATCGAGCGCTGCAGGAGCGCGTACTGCTCGTTGACAAGGCGGGTGAACGCCTGCTCGGTCACCGCGATGAACGGCAGGTCGTACGGGATCTCCAGCAGCGGGAACTCCCGGTCGGCGGCGGCCTCCGCCATGGCACGCGGCACCTTTGCGTGCGCGAACCCCGTGCCCAGGCCGACGCCGGCGAGGCCGTGGTCCGCGAGCGTCGCGATGAACTCGCGCTGGTGCTTGGCGGTGTCCAGCGCCATGCCCGTGGTCAGCAGCAGCTCACCGCCGCTGAGCCAGGGCGTCGGATCCGCGAGCTCGGAGATGTGCACCCAGCGGACCGGTGTGTCGAGGTTCGTCTCCCCGGCGATGACCCGGACGTCGAGGTCGCCGAGAACGTCGCGGACGGTCAGCATCCCAGCAGCTCCGATCAGCGGGCCATGCGGCGCGAGGCCTCTTCGAGGACCGGGCGCAGCGCGGTCTCGATCTCCTCGAACTGCTCGGGCCCGGCGATCAGCGGCGGCGAGAACTGGATGACCGGATCGCCGCGGTCGTCCGAGCGGCAGATCAGGCCCCGGTGGAACAGCTCGGGGCTGAGGTAGCCGCGCAGCAGCTCCTCCGCCTCCGGGCCGGTGAAGCTCTCCTTCGTCTCGCGATCCTTGACGAGCTCGATCGCGTGGAAGTAGCCCGCGCCGCGCACGTCGCCGACGATCGGGATGTCGCGCATCGACTCGAGCATCGCGCGCAGGGCGCCCTCGTTCTCCTGGACGTTCTCGAGGATCCCCTCGTCCTCGAGGGCGCGGATGTTCGCCAGCGCGACGGCCGCCGCCATCGGGTGCCCGCCGAACGTGAAGCCGTGCGCGAACGAGTTCGTGCTCTCCAGGAACGGCTCCATGATGCGATCGGAGGCGATCATCGCCCCCATCGCCGCATACGAGGAGGTCAGGCCCTTGGCGGTGGTGATGATGTCCGGCTGGTAGCCGTAGCGCTGCGCGCCGAACCACGTGCCCAGGCGTCCCCACGAGCAGATGACCTCGTCGGAGATGAAGAGGACGTCGTAGTGATCGCAGATCTCGCGCACGCGCTCGAAGTAGCCGGCGGGCGGGGTGAAGCAGCCGCCGGCGTTCTGGACGGGCTCGAGGATCACGGCGCCGACGGTCTCGGGCCCCTCGAACTCGATGCGCTCGGCGATCGCCTCGGCGAGGTTCTCGGCTCCGTAGCCGGGCGGCAGCCGGTAGAGGTTCGTGTTGGCGACATGGCAGCCACCCGGCGTGAACGGCTCGAACGGCGCGCGCAGGCCGGTGACGCCGGTCGCGCTGAGCGCCCCGAGGGTCGTGCCGTGGTAGGCGACGTTGCGGGCGATGACCTTCGTCTTGTTCGGGTTGCCCGTGAGCTTGTGGTACTGGCGGACGACCTTCAGCGCCGTCTCGACGGACTCGCCGCCGCCGGAGGTGAAGAAGACGCGGTTGAGCTCGCCCGGCGCCAGCGAGGCGACCTTCGCGGCGAGCTCGATCGCGCGCGGATGCGCGTAGGACCAGGTCGTGAAGAAGCCGAGGTCCTTGGCCTGGTCGGCGCCGGCCTGCGCGATGTCGGCGCGGCCGTGCCCGATGTTCACGCAGAAGAGCGCGCTCAGCGCGTCGAGGTAGCGGTTGCCGTGGTCGTCCCAGACGTAGCACCCGTCGCCCTTGACGATGATCGGCACCTCTGCGCCGCGGTCGTACGCGCCCATGCGGCTGAAGTGCAGCCACAGGTGGCGCTTTGCCAGCTCCTGCAGCTGCGCGGACTCCGTCTCCGACGTTGTCGTCGCCATCCTGACCTCTCCGTTCTCCACTTCGTCAGACCGATTGCACGATCTGGACAACTCGCGTGGAGCCTAGCGACCGGTCAGGGCCCGGACAAGGCACATCGACGGGGTGTCAGTTGTACGTCACGGACAACGACCGACACAGGTGCTGGGTCGCTCGGCAGTCCGGGCGTGCGACCGACGCGACCACACGTGGATGCAGAAGGGTCGGCTCAGCCTTCGTGATCGCATCCGGGATGGACGCGGCCCGCACTGCGAGCCCGCCCGGGCCAACCCTCCGCGCCGGCCTCCGCGGGCGGGCCCTACGCGGGTGCGGGCGCCGTGGCCGGGCCGGCGGCCCGCGGCGCCGGCGTGAGCGCCGAGGCCGCGATCACCAGCACGAAGGCGATGCCCTGGACCACGATGCCGAGCGCGGTGCGCGGCATCGGGTCGGAGAAGACGAGGATGCCGCCGGCGATGCAGGTGATGCTCGCAGCGGTGCCCGTGATCGCGATGACCTCGACGGCGCCGCCGTCCTGCAGGCTGCGCGCGGAGGCGTAGAAGGCGCCGATCGAGCCGATGATCGCGACGGCGGTCCAGGGGCTCAGGAGACCGATGATGCCGGTGTGGCCCATCGTGCCCGACAGCGCCTTGACGCCGACGTTGCAGACGCCGAAGAGGATGCCCGCGGCCGCAGCGAGCGCGATCCCGTGGTGCTCGGCCTTGGCGCCGGCGGCGCGCGGGCCGACGACGAGCAGCGCGCCCAGGCCGAGCAGCGCGGCCTCGAAGGAGACCATCGCGGCGACCGAATAGGAGGAGTGCGAGCCGGCCGAGGCGGGCATCGTGATGCCGAGCAGCACCAGGCCCACAGCGGTCAGGCCGATGCCCCACCACTGACGGCCTCCGACGGGGAGCCCGAACACGCGATCCGCCATCACGGCGATCATCGCGACGCCGCCGGCGACGACGGCCTGGACGACGGAGAGCGGGGCGAGCGACATCGCGACGACGTGCAGGACCCAGCCCACGCAGCCGACGAGCATGCCGATCGCGAACCACTTGGAGCGCCACAGCGCAGCGGCGGTCTTCAGCGGGTGGCGGAGGTCGACCTTCATGGCCGCACAGGCACCACGGTGCTTGTAGAAGAACGCGAGGTTCGCGGCGGCTGCGCTGAGCAGCGCGAGGAGGATTCCGATCTGGAGCGTCATGCGTAAGGAGGTGCTGAACCGGCCTCGGACCCCATGCCGACGACCCTCCCTGTCATCGGCGTGCGTTCCGTGGTGATTGACCGATCCGCGATACGTAGGGTACCCCGTTGAGGCCGTTCGGGTACCCGATCCCTCGCAAACCTGTGCGAAATCCCTGCAAACCACTGCTCCTGATGGACATCGACGGCGTGCTCTCGCTGTTCGGTTTCGGCTCGGACGAACGTCCACCCGGGACATGGCTCCAGGTCGACGGTGCGCCGCATCTCCTTTCGCCCACCGCGGGCGAGCACCTGCTCACGCTCCAGCGCGACTTCGATGTCGTCTGGTGCAGCGGCTGGGAGGAGAAGGCCAACGAGTACCTCCCCCATGCGCTCGGGCTCGCGGGGCCGCTGCCCTACCTGAGCTTCGACCGCGCCCCGGCGCACGGCCACGCCCACTGGAAGCTCGGAGCGATCGAGCTCTACGCCGGCCCGGATGCGCCGATCGCGTGGGTCGACGATGCGCTGGGCGACGCGTGCCGGACGTGGGCGGGCGGGCGCAGCGGCCCGACCCTGCTGATCGAGCCCGACCCGCAGGCCGGGCTCACCGCCGCGCACGTGACGCAGCTGCAGGACTGGGTCCGCGCGCTCGCCTGAGCGGGCGCGCGGACCACAGGCGCCCTGGTGTCCTGAATCAGAAGTTCGCCGGCGCTTTCGGCGCCCGGCCGAACCTCCGATTCACGACACTAGGACTCGTCGAGCGGCGCGATGTCCAGCTCCGCGAGCTCCTCGGCGAAGCCCGTCTCGCCGGCGCCGACGCCGCCGGCGCCGATCTCCTCGAGGTTGGACAGGTCCTGCTCGAACGCGGAGCCCAGCCCGGAGCCGAAGTCGTCCTCGGCCAGGCCGAGCTCGGCGACCAGCTCGTCGGAGTCGAGCAGCGCGACGTCGTCGGCGCGCGGGAGCGGCTCGGACGGCTCGATCTCGATCCGGCGGTAGCGCTTGAGCCCCGTCGCGGCGGGGATCAGCTTGCCGATGATCACGTTCTCCTTCAGGCCGGCCAGGCCGTCCTTCTTGCCCTCGAGGGCCGCGTCGGTGAGCACCTTCGTCGTCTCCTGGAAGGAGGCGGCCGAGAGGAAGGAGTCCGTGTTGAGGGACGCCTTCGTGATGCCGAGGATGACCTCCTCGTACTCCGCCGTGTCGCCCTTGGCCTTCTTGACCTCCTCGTTGCGGACGAGGAAGTCGTTGCGGTCGACGAGCTGACCCGGCAGGTAGCCGCTGTCGCCGCGCTGGTCGACGCGCACCTTCTTCATCATCTGGCGGACGATGAGCTCGATGTGCTTGTCGTTGATGTCCACGCCCTGCTTCTTGTAGACCTCCTGGACCTCCGCGACGAAGTACTGCTCGGCGTCGGTGCGGCCGCGCAGTGACAGCAGGTCGTGGGGGTACAGCGAGCCCTCGTTGAGCTGGGCGCCCTTCTCGACGCGCTCACCGCTCTCGACGGTGAGGCGCGTGCGGCGCGGGAACGTGTAGCGGTGCTCGTCGCCGGTGTCGTCGGTGACGACGACGACGAGGTTCTTCTCGGTCTCCTCGATCGAGACCTTGCCCTCCTCCTGCGCCATCTCGGCGAGGCCCTTCGGCTTGCGCGCCTCGAACAGCTCCACGACGCGCGGCAGGCCGTGCGTGATGTCCGCGCCGGCGACGCCGCCGGTGTGGAACGTGCGCATGGTCAGCTGCGTGCCCGGCTCGCCGATCGACTGGGCGGCGATGATGCCGACCGCGTCGCCGATCTGCGCGAGCTGGCCCGTCGCGAGCGACCGCCCGTAGCACGCCTGGCACACGCCGGTGGCGGCCCGGCACTTCAGCGTCGAGCGGACGGGCACGGCCTCGTCCTTGATGTTGTCCCCGGCCTCGACGAGCTCGACGAGCTCGGCGCGGTCGATCTCGGCGCCCTTCTCGATGATGACGCGACCGCGCTTGGTCGCGATGTCCTGCGCCGCGATCCGGCCGACGAGGTTGTCGTTCGGCTCATGCTGCTGGTTCATCACCGGGAGCGTGATGTGCTCGTCGGTGCCGCAGTCGAGCTCGCGGATGATGACGTCCTGCGCGACGTCCACCAGGCGCCGGGTGAGGTACCCGGAGTCCGCGGTGCGCAGGGCGGTGTCCGCGAGGCCCTTGCGGGCGCCGTGGGTCGAGATGAAGTACTCGAGGACCGTCAGGCCTTCCATGAAGTTGGCCTTGATCGGGCGCTCGATGATCTCGCCCTTCGGGTTGGCCATCAGGCCGCGCATGCCGGCGAGCTGGCGGATCTGCTTGAAGGACCCGCGGGCGCCCGAGTCGGCCATCATGAAGATGGAGTTCTTCGGGTGGTTCTCGCGGTAGTTGTCCTCCATGACCCGGCCGACCTCCTCGGTCGCGCCGGTCCACTTGTCCGTGACGGCCTCGTGGCGCTCCTGCTGGGTGATGAGGCCCATGTCGTAGTTGTCCTGGATCTCGGCGACCTCGTCCTCGAACCGCTTGAGGACGTCGCCCTTGCTCTCCGGGATCACGACGTCGTTCTTGGAGATCGTGATGCCCGCGAGCGTCGAGAAGCGGAACCCGAGGTCCTTGAACGCGTCGAGGACCAGGGACACCGCGGGGGCGCCGTAGGACTGCACGAGCGCGTCGATGATCTTCACCGTGTCGCGCTTGCGGATCGAGTGGTTGACGTAGGCGTACTCGTTCGGGTCGAACGAGTCCCCGAGTGCCTCGTGCAGCGAGCGCTCGATGCCGTCGTTGTAGATGATGCGCCCGACGGTCGTCAGGACGTGGCCGCCCTCACGCCCGACCGGCCGGTACTCGGCCAGATCGTGCAGCTGCACGATCTTGGACTCGTAGGAGAGCTCGGCCTCCTGCGCCGTGCTGAAGACGCGCGGGCGCGGCTCGGCCTTGGGCCAGTTGTCGCCGCGCAGCAGCTCCTGCTTCTCGGCGAGCGTGTCCGCGTCGGGCCCGTAGGTCAGGTAGTAGGTGCCCAGCACCATGTCCTGCGTCGGGGTCGTCAGCGGCGCGCCGTGCGCCGGGGACAGGATGTTGTTCGCGGACAGCATCAGGATCCGCGCCTCCGCCTGCGCCTCGGCGCTGAGCGGGACGTGGACCGCCATCTGGTCGCCGTCGAAGTCCGCGTTGAACGCGTGGCAGACGAGCGGGTGGACCTGGATCGCCTTGCCCTCGACGAGGATCGGCTCGAACGCCTGGATGCCCAGGCGGTGGAGCGTCGGCGCGCGGTTGAGCAGCACCGGGTGCTCGTGGATGACGTCCTCGAGCACGTCCCAGACCTCGGGGATCATCGAGTCGACCATCTTCTTGGCCGCCTTGATGTTCTGCGCGCTCTTGCGCTCGACGAGCTGGGCCATGATGAACGGCTTGAACAGCTCGAGCGCCATGAGCTTCGGCAGGCCGCACTGGTGCAGCTTGAGGTACGGGCCCGCCACGATGACCGAGCGGCCCGAGTAGTCCACGCGCTTGCCGAGCAGGTTCTGGCGGAACCGGCCCTGCTTGCCCTTGAGCATGTCCGAGAGCGACTTCAGCGGGCGGTTGCCCGGGCCCGTCACGGGCCGGCCGCGGCGGCCGTTGTCGAACAGCGCGTCGACGGCCTCCTGCAGCATCCGCTTCTCGTTGTTGACGATGATCTCCGGCGCGCCGAGGTCGAGCAGCCGCTTGAGGCGGTTGTTGCGGTTGATGACGCGGCGGTAGAGGTCGTTGAGGTCCGACGTGGCGAAGCGGCCGCCGTCGAGCTGCACCATCGGGCGCAGCTCCGGCGGGATCACCGGCACGGCCTCGAGGACCATCATGTCGGGCTGGTTGTCCGAGTTCAGGAACGCGGACAGCACCTTGAGCCGCTTGACCGCGCGCGCCTGCTTCTGGCCCTTGCCGTTCTTGACGAGGTCCTCCAGGTCGACGCGCTCGTGCTCCATGACGATGCCGGGCAGGTCCTGCGGCGCGAGGCCGCTGCCGGCCTGGCGGTCGGGGTCGACCTTGCGCGGCGTCGCCTCGCGGTCGTAGTCCGGCTTGTCGCGCAGGAGCTCGCGGATGTGCTCGGCGCCCATGCCGCCGCCGAAGTACTCGCCGAAGCCGTAGGGCGACCCGAAGCGGCCCTTCAGCTCACGGAAGAAGGTCTCGTCGGCGATGATCTTCTTGGGCCGGAACTCGTCCTTCTCGGCGGGCTTCTCCTTGTAGCTGGAGAGCGGCCACTCCTTGCCCTCCTCCGGCGGATCCTCCGAGGGCTCGTCGCGGTTGGCGAACAGCTTCCAGACCTCGCGCAGGCGCGAGCGCGCGTCCTCGTAGTAGGCCTCGGTGTCGTCGATGTCCGCGTTGAAGGACTTCCTGACCTCGGCGACGAGCTTCTTGCGCTCGTCCTCCGACAGCTTCTTGATGTTGATCTCGAGCGAGTCGGCCCACAGGTGGTCCTCGTCGCTGAAGTCCGACTGCGAGCCGGACTCGAGGTAGGCGACGCGTGCGTCGAGCGAGCCGCGCAGCTCGGTCGTGCGCTCCTTCTCCTCGGTCTCGAGGCGGTCGAGCTCCTCCTGCATCTGGGCCTCGAGCTCGGGCAGGTCGCGCCAGCGCGCCTCCTGGTCGACCCAGGTGACGATCGACGCTGCGAAGTACAGGATCTTCTCGAGCTCCTTGGGAGCCATGTCGAGCAGGTAGCCGATGCGGCTCGGCACGCCCTTGAAGAACCAGATGTGGCTGACCGGGGCGGCGAGGTCGATGTGGCCCATCCGCTCACGGCGCACCTTCGAGCGCGTGACCTCCACGCCGCAGCGCTCGCAGACGATGCCCTTGTAGCGCACGCGCTTGTACTTGCCGCAGTAGCACTCCCAGTCCTTGGTGGGACCGAAGATGCGCTCGCAGAAGAGGCCGTCCTTCTCCGGCTTGAGCGTGCGGTAGTTGATGGTCTCCGGCTTGGTGACCTCGCCGGAGCTCCACGAGCGGATCTGCTTCGAGGACGCGAGGCCGATCTCGATGGCGTCGAAGTTATTGATGTCGATCATGCGGTTCCTTCGTGTCGTCGCGGGGGCGGGGTGCAGGCCGGCGCCTACGCCTCGACCTCGTCGTCGGTGATGTCCTCGATCACGAGCTCGTCGTCGGTCTCCACCGACAGCGCCTCGTCGTCGGCCCCGGGCTCGCCGTCGATGGCGGCCTCGGCCGCGTCGGCGTCGATCTCGGCCGGCTCCTCGGTGTCCTCGTCGGCCTCCGGCTCGGCCTCGGCGTCGCCGACGCGCACGCCGGAGAGGTCGATGCCGAGCTCCTCGGCGGCGCGCAGCAGGTCGTCGTCCTCGTCGCGCAGCTCGGCGCTGCCGCCCTCCTCGGAGACGACGTTCACGTCCAGCGCGAGCGACTGCATCTCCTTGAGCAGCACCTTGAACGACTCGGGGATGCTCGGCTCGGGGATGTTCTCGCCCTTGACGATCGCCTCGTAGGCCTTCACGCGGCCGACCGTGTCGTCGGACTTGACGGTGAGCATCTCCTGGAGCGTGTACGCCGCGCCGTACGCCTCGAGCGCCCACACCTCCATCTCGCCGAAGCGCTGGCCGCCGAACTGCGCCTTGCCGCCCAGCGGCTGCTGGGTGACCAGCGAGTACGGGCCGGTCGAGCGTGCGTGGATCTTGTCGTCCACGAGGTGCAGCAGCTTCAGGATGTACATGTAGCCGACGGTCACCTGCTGCTCGAACGGCTCGCCGGTGCGCCCGTTGAACAGCGTGAACTTGCCGGATGCGCGGCGGCCGGGGGCGCGCGCGGTGTCCACGTCCATGCGGATGCGCCCGGTGTGCTCCTCCTGCCACTGCACGAGCGCCGTGTCAACGTCCTCGACGGTCGCGCCGTCGAACACGGGGGTGGCGACGTAAACGCGGCCGCCGTCCTCCTTGGACTCCTCGTGCGCCTGCGTGCCGTCGTCGTACCAGCCCTGCGCGGCGGCCCACCCGAGGTGGGTCTCCAGCAGCTGGCCGACGTTCATGCGCGAAGGGACGCCGAGCGGGTTGAGGATGACGTCGACGGGGGTGCCGTCCTCGAGGAACGGCATGTCCTGCTCGTCGACGATCTTCGAGATGACGCCCTTGTTGCCGTGGCGGCCGGCGAGCTTGTCGCCCTCGGAGATCTTGCGCTTCTTGGCGACGAAGACGCGCACGAGCTCGTTGACGCCCGGCGGCAGGTCGTCGCCGTTGTCGCGCGAGAACGTCAGCACGTCGATGACGACGCCGCCCTCGCCGTGGGGCACCTTCAGCGAGGTGTCGCGGACCTCGCGCGCCTTCTCCTTGAAGATCGCGCGGATCAGCTTCTCCTCGGCCGTCAGCTCGGTCTCGCCCTTCGGCGTGACCTTGCCGACGAGCAGGTCGCCGGAGCCGACCTCGGCCCCGACGCGGACGATGCCGCGGTCGTCGAGGTTGCGCAGCGACTCCTCCGAGCGGTTCGGGATGTCGCGCGTGATCTCCTCGTCGCCGAGCTTCGTCGTCCGCGCGTCGATCTCGTACTCCTCGATGTGGATCGAGGTGAGCTCGTCGTCCTTGACGAGGCGCTTGCTGAGGATGATGGCGTCCTCGAAGTTGTAGCCCTCCCACGACATGAAGGCGACCATCAGGTTCTTGCCGAGCGCCATCTCGCCGCGGTCGGTCGAGGCGCCGTCGGCGAGGAAGTCGCCCTTCTTGACGGGGTCGCCGTTCTTCACACGCGGCTGCTGGTGGATCAGCGTGCCCTGGTTGGAGCGCTGGAACTTGCTCAGCTCGTACTCGTGGCGCTCCTTGCCCTCGATGACGATCTGCTCGGCGTCCACGTAGGTCACCGTGCCGTCCGCCTCGGCGAGGATCACGTCACCGGTGTCCAGCGCCGCGCGGCGCTCCATGCCGGTGCCGACGAGCGGCGCGTTGGCGACGAGCAGCGGCACCGCCTGGCGCTGCATGTTCGAGCCCATCAGCGCGCGGTTGGCGTCGTCGTGCTCGAGGAACGGGATCATCGCGGTGGCGACCGACCAGATCTGCTCGGGCGAGACGTCGACCAGGTCGACATCCTTCGGCGCGGCGCTGACGTACTGGCCGGCGTGCGTGCGGCAGATGACCTCGGGGCCCTTGAGCTTCCCGGTCTTCTCGTCGACCGGGTGGTTGGCCTGGGCGACGAGCTGCTCCTCCTCCTGGGTGGCGTCCAGGTGGACGATCTCGTCGGTGACCACGCCGTCCTTGACGACGCGGTAGGGCGTCGTGATGAAGCCGAAGTCCGAGATCTGCGCGTAGCTCGACAGCGAGCCGATCAGGCCGATGTTCGGGCCCTCCGGCGTCTCGATCGGGCACATGCGGCCGTAGTGGGTCGGGTGGACGTCGCGGACCTCGATCGGCGCGCGCTCGCGGGTCAGGCCGCCCGCGCCGAGCGCCGACAGGCGGCGGCGGTGGGTCAGGCCGGCCAGCGAGTTCGTCTGGTCCATGAACTGGCTGAGCTGCGAGGAGCCGAAGAACTCCTTCTGCGCGGCGACGACCGGGCGGATGTTCACGATCGTCTGCGGCGTGATCGTGTCCTCGTCCTCGGTCGTGAGGCGCTCGCGGACGACGCGCTCCATGCGGTAGAGGCCGACGCGGAAGGCGTCCTGGATCAGCTCGCCGACGGTGCGCAGGCGGCGGTTGCCGAAGTGCTCGTACTCGTCGAGGTGGTCGGCGACGGGCTCGCGCGGCAGCGACCACGCCTCGGCTGCGTAGTCCTTGATCTCGACCTCGCCGTCCTCGGGGATCCCGAGGAGCTTCGGCAGGCTGACGAGCTCGGCGACCAGCGCATGGATGTCGTCGTGCGTGAGCGTGCGCGTCTCGAGGTCGATCTCGAGGTTCAGGCGCGAGTTGAGCTTGTAGCGGCCCACGCGCGTGAGGTCGTAGCGCTTGGGATCGAAGAACAGCTGGTTGAGCAGCGCGTACGCCGCGTCGACGCTCGGCGGCTCGCCCGGGCGCTGCTTCTTGAAGAGCTCGATCAGCGCGCCCTTCTTCGTCTTCGTCGCCTCGGTGTCCGACTCGATCGTGTTGCGGATGTAGAGCGACCCGCCGAACAGGTCCAGGAGCTCCTGGTCGAGGCGCTCGATGTCCTCGTGCGTCTCCTCGGCGTCGGCGTCCGTCTCCGGGTTGTAGGTCATCGCGCGCAGCAGGACCGTGACCGGCAGCTTGCGCTTGCGGTCGATGCGGACGAAGACCTTGCCCTTCTTGTCGATCTCGAGCTCGAGCCACGAGCCGCGGGCCGGCATGAGGTTCGCCGTGAAGACCTGCTTCTCGCGGTCCTTGGGCTCCATCACGTAGGCGCCCGGCGAGCGGACGAGCTGCGTCACGACGACGCGCTCGGTGCCGTTGATGATGAACGTGCCGCGCTCGGTCATCCACGGGAAGTCGCCCATGAAGACGGACTGCTCGCGGATCTCACCGGTTTCGTGGTTGATGAAGGCGACGGTGACCGTCAGCGGGCGCGAGTAGGTGAGGTCCTTCTCACGGCACTCGGCGATGGAGGCGGCGGGCTCGTCGAAGTGGAACTCGCCGAACTGGACGGCGAGATTCCCGGTGTAGTCCTCGATCGGCGAGATGTCGTCGATCGTCTCCCTCAGCCCTCCCTTCTCGGGGTCCACCAACCACTCGAACGACCGACGCTGGATGTCGATCAGGTTGGGGACGTCGAGGGCTTTGTTCAGACGCGCGAATGAACGGCGCGTCCGGGGAGCATCAACGCGAGGCAAGACAGCGACTCCTCAGGGGGTCGGAACGGACAATGCGGCGAGGGGCGCGCTTGGAGATATGCGCGCGACCGAAGAAGATAGCACAGCGCAAAGCGCACCCACCCAGGGGCGCGTCAGCGCTCACGGACCCCGCCCCGGCCCCCGCGTATGTGGCGCGGGAACGACTCCAGGCGGCTGCGACTATCGGCCGACCCGGGAAGCGTAGCGGACTGGAGCCGATCCGTGGGGCATCGCCGCGATCAGCGCCGGGTCGGCGAGGATCGAACGCAGCACACCCGCCGCGGCGCCGCGCGCGGCGGCGCCCTCCGCGAGGCCGGCGGCGCGGATCTCGCACCCGCTCCAGGCCGACGCGAGCACGCGGCGCCCGAGCTCGGTCGAGACCGGCCCCTCCAGCCACGGGGTGAACGGCGCCAGGTACCCGCCGAGCAGCACCGCCTCGGGATCGAGCACGTTGACCACCGCGGTCAATGCGACGCCCAGCGCGCGACCGGCGCCGGCGAGCGCCGCGAGCGCGCGGGCATCGCCGGCGCAGGCGCGGGCGAGCAGCTCGGCCGCGCCGTCGTGCGCCGGGACGCCCGCCGCCCGCAACACGGCGTCGCGGCCGGCGACGGTCTCCAGGCAGCCGCGCGCGCCGCAGGCGCAGCGCGCGCCGGACGGGTCGACCACGACGTGCCCGAGCTCGCCGCCGAAGCCGTGGGTTCCGCGAAAGAGCTCGCCGGCGACGAACACGCCCCCGCCGATCCCGACCTCGCCCGAGACGCAGACGAAGTCATCCAGGTCGCGCGCCGCGCCGTCCCAGTGCTCGGCGAGCGCCGCGAGGTTCGCCTCGTTGTCGATGCCCAGCAGCAGGCCGGGACGATCCAGTCTGCGTGCGAGCTCGGCGCCGACCGGCACCTCGCGCCAGCCCAGGTTGGGGGCCACGACCAGTCGGGCGCCGCCCAGGTCGACGAGGCCCGGGAGCGCGACGCCGGCGCCGACGACGCGGACGCCGCCGGCCTCGACCGCGGCGATCGCCGCGCCGGCGAGCCGCGCGAGCTCGTCGAGGACGGGCCCGGGGCCGCGAGCGCCGTTGGCGGCGGCGGTCCGCTCGCTGTGCAGCAGGCGGCCGCCGAGGTCGGCGATGCAGATCGTGAGGTGGTCGACGTTGACCCCGAGCCCCGCTGCGGCCACGGCGCCGCCGTTGAGGCTGATGGTGCGTGCCGGGCGCCCGACCCGACCGGGATGCTCGTCCTCCCCGGTCTCGGTGAGCAGGCCGAGGTCGAGCAGCTCGGCGACGAGGCTTGAGACGGTCGACTTGTTGAACCCGGTGCGCAGCGCGATCGTGGCGCGCGAGCGCGGGCCCTCGGCGGCGACGAGGCGGGCGACGGCGCTCAGGTTCGCGCGCCGGATCGCCCGCTGGCCCGAGCGGCCGTCAGCCTTCGGGTCGCCGTGACGGTCGATCATCGCTCACGCCGACAGCGAGCCGGAGCTCGCTCGGCGGCTGCGACGTCCCTCATCGCTCGCCCTCACGCGACGCCGAGCAGGCGCTCGACGAGCAGCTGGTCCACGCGCTCGTGGCCGGCGCCACGCCGTGCGAGCGCGTCGAGGTCGAACTCCTCATCGGCCAGCTGGCGCGCCGCCTGCGCCGAGTAGGGGCCGATCGTCGGCATGCCGAGCGCGGGGGCCTGCGCGGCCGCGAGCGCCTCGGCGAAGCGGGGGTCGGCGTCGAGCTCGCGCGCCTTCTCGGCGAGGATCAGGTAGGTCCGCATGCAGCCGCGGGCGAACTCGGCGACCCCGGCGCTGTCCTCGACGCGCAGCGCGTGCGCGTCGAAGTGGCGCGGGCCGTCGTAGCCGGAGGTCTCCAGCAGCCGGACGAGCAGGAACGCCTCCTTGAGGTCCTCCTGCCCGAAGCGGAAGTCCTGGTCGTAACGGCTCATCCGCTGGGCGTTGAGGTCGATGTGGAAGAGCTTGCCCGCCCAGAGCGCCATCGCGACGGCGTGGACGAAGTTCAGGCCGGCCATCGTCTCGTGGGCGACCTCGGGGTTGACGCCGACCATGTGCGGATGGTCGAGGTGGTCGATGAAGGTCAGCGCGTGCGCGACGGTCGCCAGGAACGAGTCGCCGCGCGGCTCGTTGGGCTTGGGCTCCAGCGCGAAGCGCATCTCGTAGCCCTGGTCGCGGACGTACTCGCAGAGGAAGTTCAGCGCCTCCAGGTAGCGGTCGTAAGCGTCGCCGGTGGGCTTGGCCGCGGTGACCTCGCTGCCCTCGCGCCCGCCCCAGAACACGTAGGTCGTCGCCCCGAGCTCGGCGCCGAGGTCGATCGCGCGCATCGTCTTCTGCAGCGCGAAGCGCCGCACGGCCGGGTCGTTGGCGGTGAACGCACCGTCCTTGAAGACCGGGTGGGTGAAGAGGTTCGTCGTCGTCATCGGAACGACGAGGCCCGCGGCCTCGACGGCGCCGAGGAAGCGCGCGACGATGCGGTCACGCTCGGCGGCCGAGGCGCCGAACGGGACGAGGTCGTTGTCGTGGAGGTTGACCCCCCATGCGCCGAGTTCGCCCAGCAGGCCGACGGTGTCGACGGGGTCCAGCGGGGCGCGCGTCGGGTCGCCGAACGGGTCGCGCCCGACGTTGCCGAGGGTCCAGAGGCCGAACGTGAAGCGATGCTCGGGTGCGGGCTCGTAGGTCATGGCGTTCGCTGCTCCTCGGTATTTGTCGTATGGTGCAACAAATACACCGTACCGGATCCTCCGCCCCTGTGGATGGTCCGCTCGTCAGGGGAGCCGCATGGGAGCACTGGTCGCCGGAATCGACTGCTCGACGCAGAGCACGACGGTCGTGATCGTCGACAACGATGGCGGCGAGATCATCGCGCGCGGGCAGGCGCCGCACGTCGTGGACGGCAGCGGCGGCGCGCGCACGAGCGACCCCGAGGGCTGGTGGACGGCGCTCGCCGCGGCGCTGGGCGCGACCGGCCGCGCGAGCGACGTCGAGGCGATCGCCGTCGGCGGACAGCAGCACGGCCTCGTCGTGCTGGACGGCACCGGCGCACCGCTGGCGCCCGCCGCGCTGTGGAACGACACGACGAGCGCCGAGGATGCGGCGGCGCTGGTCGAGGACCTCGGCGGCCGCGCGGCATGGGCCGCGCGCACGGGCAGCGTGCCGCTGGCGTCGTTCACGGTCGCCAAGTGGGCGCACCTGCGCCGCACCCACCCCGCAGTCACCTCCGCGGCGGCCGCTGTGCGCCTCCCGCACGACTTCCTGACCGAGCGCCTCTGCGGGCGCGCGGTGACCGACCGCGGCGACGCGTCGGGGACCGGCTGGTGGTCGCCGGCCGCCGGGGCCTACGCGGACGACGTGCTCGAGTACGTGGGCCTGGACCGAGCGCTGCTGCCCGCGGTCCTGACCGGCGCGACGCCGGCCGGCACGCTGACGACGACCGCCGCGCAGGCGCTCGGGCTGCGCGCCGGCATCGTCGTCGCCGCGGGGACCGGGGACAACATGGCGGCCGCGGTCGGCCTGGGCCTCGAGCCCGGCACGCCCGTCATCAGCCTCGGCACGTCGGGAACGGCCTACGCCGTCGCCGAGCGCCCGGCGGCGGATGCGAGCGGCGTCGTGGCGGGCTTCGCGGATGCGGACGAGCGCTTCCTCCCGCTCGCCTGCACGCTCAACGCGACGCTCGCGATCGACCGGGTCGCGGCCTGGCTGGGCATCGACCGCGAGGCCGTCGAGCCGGCCGGCGAGGTCGTCGTGCTCCCCTACCTCGACGGCGAGCGCACGCCCGACCTGCCGCGTGCGGCGGGGACGATCACCGGGTTGCGCCACGAGACGAGCGCGGGCCAGATCCTGCAGGCGGCATACGACGGGGCGCTCGAGTCGCTGCTCGCGGGGCTCGACGCGCTCGAGGCCGCGACCGGCGCACTCGACCCGGCGGCGCCGCTGGTGCTCGTCGGCGGCGGTGCGCGCGGTGCGGCCTGGCGCGCGAGCGCCGCGCGGCTCTCCGGGCGCGACGTCGAGATCCCCGAGGAGACCGGCAGCGTGGCGGTCGGCGCGGCGGCGCTGGCGGCCGCGGCGCTCGAGGGGAGCGCTGACGCCGCCGCGCTGGCTCGCAGCTGGGACACGCGCCGCGGCGCGCGGCTCGGCGCGCCCGCGCGCGACGGGGCCCGTCTTGAGCGGATGCGCAGCGTCCGCGCGCGGCTGGCCGAGCTGAACGCCGCCGGCTGAGCTACACCGCCGTCAGCGCGCCGCCCGCGTCGGCCGACGCGTAGAGCGCCTCGATGACACGCGCCTGTGCGACGGCGTCCTCGCGGCCGAGCAGCGGCGCCGCCTCGCCGCGGATCGCCGCGCTGAGGTTCTCGAGCTCGAGCCTGTAGCTGTCGGCCGGGGCGACGGCGACGGTCTCGCGCTCGTCGCCGCGCAGCAGCTCGAAGCTCGCGGCACGGCAGTGCCACGGATCCTGCGCCCACAGCGCGCCCTCGGACCCGATCGCCTGCAGCTCGCTGCGGTTCGGCAGGTCGAGCGCGCAGTCGAGGGTCGTCAGGACGCCACCCGGATGGCGCAGCGTCGCGGCCAGCCGCACGTCGACGCCGTCCGGCGTCGTGACCTGCTGGGCGCTGACCGCGTCGGGCTCGCCGGCGAGGAGGCGGGCCCCGCTGACGCAGTAGCAGCCCACGTCCATCAGGGCGCCCCCATCGAGCTCGCGGCTGAGGCGCACGTTTGCCGGGTCGCTGAGCGGGAACGAGAACGCGGCGCGCACGAGCCTCAGCTCGCCGATCGCCTCGCCGGCCAGCTGGGCGAAGCGCTGCGTCTGCGGGTTGTGGCGCCACATGAACGCCTCCATCAGCAGCCGCCCGGCCGCATCCGCCGCGTCGAACGCGCGCTCGGCCTCGGCCACATGCCGGCTCAGCGGCTTCTCGCAGAGGACGTGCTTGCCGGCCTGCAGGGCGCGCACCGCCCAGTCGACGTGCATGCCGTTCGGCAGCGAGACGTAGACCGCCTCGACGTCGGGGTCGGCGAGCAGCGCGTCGTACCCGGCGTGCGCGCGCGGGATGCCGTGCTCGCGCGCGTAGGCCTCGGTGCGCGGCCCGTCACGGCCGGCGACGGCGACGATCTCGAGCTCCTGCGACGCGCGCGCCGCGGCGATCACCGGCGTGTTGATGTTCGCCGTCGAGATGATGCCCCAGCTCACCCCCATGACGCCTCCGACATCGGCCGCAGCGCCGTCTCGAGGATCCGCAGGTGGCGCGGGCGGGTCAGCACGTGGAGCACGACGTCGGCGACGTCCTCGGCGCTCATCATCCGCTCGAGCATCGGCATCCCCGCCTCGCGGCCCGTCCCCATCGCGAAGTCGGTGTGCACCCCGCCCGGGCAGACGCTCGAGCAGCGCACGCCGCGCTCGCGCAGCTCGCCCTCGAGCGCGCGGGTGAACCCGACCTGGCCGAACTTCGACGCGCAGTAGACGGCCTCGCCGGGGAGCCCGCGGCGCCCGGCCTCGCTGGCGAGCGAGACGAAGTCGGCGGTCGGGCTGCGCAGCAGGTACGGTACGGTGGCGCGCGCCGTGTAGAGCGTGCCCTTGAGATTGACGTCGATCATCGCATCGAGCTGCTCGAGGTCGAGCTCCTCGAACGGCCCGTAGGAGCCGATGCCGGCGTTGGCGACGACGATGTCGATGCCGCCGAAGCGCTCGGCGGCCGCGGCGGCGAGCGCCTCCAGCGCGGCGGGATCGCGCACGTCGGTCGGCATCCCCAGCGCCTGCGGCAGGCCGAGGTCGCCGCCGCTGCGCGAGCCGAGTGCGAGCGCCGCGCCCTCCGCGCTCAGCCGGCGCGCCACGGCGGCACCGATCCCGCGGCTCGCGCCGGTGATGAGCGCGACGCGTCCTTCGAATGCAGCCATTTTGGTCCTCCATCGATGTCGCGTCGCGCGGGCGGACCGTGGTCCGCCCGCGCTCGCGATCGGTCGTTCGGGTCAGGCGCGGCCGGCCGACTCCCGGCCCCTGCGCGACAGCGAGTCGACGGTCACCGCGGCGAGCAGCACGAGCCCGGTGACGATGAACTTCGTGCCGGCCGAGACGTTCAGCAGGCCGAGGCCGTTGTCGATGCTCGCGATCACGATCGCGCCCAGGATCGCGCTGCGGATCGTGCCGCGACCACCGAACAGGCTGGTGCCGCCGATCACCGCAGCGGCGATCGAGTAGAGCAGGATCGAGCCGCCGCCGGCGTTGGTGTCGACCGAGCTGAGGCGCGAGGCGAGGATGATGCCGCCCATCGCCGCCATGAACCCGGAGATGCCGAACACGGCGATTCGCACGAGGTCGATGCGGATGCCCGCGCGGCGTGCCGCCTCCGCGCTGCCGCCGACTGCGTAGACGTGGCGTCCGAAGCGTGTGCGATCGGTGATGAACGTCCAGAACAGCATGAGCGCGATCATCAGGACGCCGACGTACGGCAGGCCGCGGCTCGAGTTGCAGACGATCACGACGATCGCGCCGAGCACGGCGAGCACGCCGATCCGGATCAGGATCAGGCTCGTCGGGAGGTTCGGCAGCCCCGCCTTCTTGCGGGTGCGCACCGCGGACCACTGGATGATCGCGTAGAGCAGGACCGCACCCTCGACCACGATCCACGCGCCGATGTCGGACAGGCTGTTGTTGGCGATGCCGTTCACGAACGAGTCCTGGATCACGATCGTGCCGCGCGAACCGACGATCAGCAGCACCACGCCGTTCCAGGCGAGCAGGCCGGCGAGGGTCACGACGAACGACGGGATCCCGACCTTCGCGAAGAGCGTGCCCTGCATCAGCCCGATTCCCAGGCCCGCCGCAAGCGCCACGGCGATCGCGATCGCCGTCGGGAGGTTCGCCCCGTCCGGAAGCAGCAGCACCGCGCAGATCGCGCCGCCGACGCCGCTGACGAAGCCGACCGAGAGATCGATCTCGCCGAGCAGCAGGACGAACACGATCCCCATCCCGATCACGGCGACGGGGGCCATCTGGACGATGAGGTTGACGAAGTTTCCGGCGGTCAGGAAGTTGCTGTTGCGCGACTGGAAGTAGATCGCGATCAGGATGATCCCGACGATGATCGGGATGTTGCCGAGGTCACCCGCGCGGAACCCGACGATGCGGCCCTTGACGTAGTCGGAGAGCGTCTCGTTGTCGACGTCCGCTGCACCGATCGCGCCGCTTGGCGCCTCGGCGTCTTCGACGACCGGGACGTCGGGCGCTTCGGGCGTGCTCATGCGACCACCTCCGCCGCGACTCCGGGAACGTGGCTGAGCTCACCGGCGGTGATCTCCTGGACGACCGCCTGCTGCGTCGTCTCGCTGACCTTCAGCAAGGCGATGCTCTGGCCGAGTCGCAGCACGGTGATGCGGTCGGCGACCTCGAAGATGTCGTGCAGGTTGTGCGAGATGATGACGACCGCGAGCCCCTGCTGCGCGAGGCGCTTGACCAGGTCGAGCACCTGGCGCGTCTGCGCGACGCCGAGCGCCGCGGTGGGCTCGTCGAGGATGACGAGCTTGGAGTTCCACATCACGGCCTTGGCGACCGCCACCGACTGGCGCTGGCCGCCGGAGAGCGAGGCGACCGGCTGGCGCACGGACTGGAGGGTCGTGACGGCGAGGCTCTTGAGCGTCTCGCGCGCCTTGCGCTCCATCGTGGTCTCGTCGAGGCGGCGCAACGAGGACCGCGCCTCGCGGCCGAGGTACATGTTCTGCACGACGTCGAGGTTGTCGCAGAGCGCGAGGTCCTGGTAGACGACCTCGATACCGAGGCCCGCCGCATCCTTGGGGCCATGGATGTGGACCTCCTGGCCCTCCCAGATGATCTGGCCCTCATCGAACGGATAGATCCCGGCGACGCCCTTGATCAGGGTCGACTTGCCGGCACCGTTGTCGCCCACGAGCGCCATGACCTCGCCGGAGCAGACCTCGAAGTCCACCTTCGTCAGCGCGTGAACCGCACCGAAGGTCTTCGAAATCCCTTGCAGTTCAAGCAACGGTTGATCTGACACCGAACACACTCCTCCTGTCGCGTGCGATCCGTCGGGGGGAGAGGCGCGTGGTGCGCCCCTCCCTTCCAACGGCAGCCTCCCAGATCGCCGGCCTGACGGCCAGCGATCTGTCGGGCTCGCGTTCCTACTGGATGCCTGCCGCCTTGCAGTACTGGGCGTACTTGCCGGTGCAGACGTCACTCGGCTTCAGGAAGCCGTCCTTGATCACCGTGCTGGCGATGTTGTCCTTGGTCACGGCCACGGGCGTCAGAAGCGTCGCCGGCGTCGCGCCGGCGGTGCCGTTGGCGACCGGCTTGCCGCTCTTGTTGTCGAGCGTGGCCGTCGACTGGGGCGTCTGGCCCTTGGCCAGCGCGATCGCGACCTTGGCCGCCGCGTCGGCCTCCAGGTTGACGTTCTTGTAGACCGTCATGCACTGATCGCCCGCGAGGATGTGCTGAACGCCCTGCGCCGTGGCGTCCTGCCCGGTCACGGGGATCTTC
Source organism: uncultured Solirubrobacteraceae bacterium (assembly GCA_963809525.1). GTDB lineage: Bacteria > Actinomycetota > Thermoleophilia > Solirubrobacterales > Solirubrobacteraceae > F1-60-MAGs163. The sequence goes on from CAWEJY010000008.1 coordinate 1,019,187, forward strand.
GCCAGCTTGCGCGCCTGCTGAGCGGAGATGACCGAGTTGGCCAGGCCGTCATTGGCGGCCAGGACGCCGTCGATCTTGTTGTTCGTCGACTGCAGCATCTGCTCGTAGATCGTCAGGGCCTTCTGGTTGTCCCACTCCGGAACGGACTGGTTCGGGCCCTTCTTGAGCTTGCCGCTCGCGTACAGCGGCTTCAGGATGCTGTTGTAGCCGTCGGCGAACAGCGTCGCGTTGTTGTCGGTCGGCGAGCCGTTGAGCTCTGCGACCGTCGGCGTACCGCCCTTGGCCGCGAGGCACTTGACGAGACCCTGACCCTGCAGCTTGCCGACGCGCTGGTTGTCGAACGACGTGTAGTAGTCCGCGCCGCCACCGAGCGTCAGGCGGTCGTAGTCGATGACCTTGGCGCCGGCCTTGTGGGCCGCCGCGATGATCGACGAGCCCGAGCCGGCGTCGAGGTCGACGAGCAGGATGACCTTGGCGCCGTTTGTCAGCGCCTGGTCGGCCTGCGTGCGCTGAGCAGCCGCGTCACCCTCAGCGTTGACGATCGTGTGCGGGATGCCTGCGGCGGTGAACGCCTTGTCGAGATCCGGCCGGTCCTGGGTCTCCCAGCGGACCGACGACTTGGAGTCCGGCAGGAGGACGGCGATGCCGCCCTTCGCGGACCCGGACGTCGACGCCGCCGACGAGCTCGAGGACGTGCTGCTGTTGCTGCTTCCGCAGCCGGCGGCGACGAGCAGGCTCAATGCCAGCACGGCTGCCAGGAAGGCTGCGGGACGCAGCCTGGTGATACGGGACATGCCACTCCTCCTCGGGCGGGCGCAGTGCCCACCATGGTTGTTGGGGTGTTGGTGCGTGTGCGAACGACTCCGATCGGGAGACATCATGCCGATCCTTCGACCGCGACGCGTAGGGGGAACGCACCGTCCCCCTCCGCGAAGACGAGTGCGAGCGCTCCGAGGACCTCGGCGCGCTCGCCCAGAACGCCGCGGACGACGCTGACGTCGTCCGCCGCGCTCTCGATGGCGTAGCGGGAGACCGCGTCGCGCATCGGGTCGAGCAGGAGGTCGCCGGCGGCGCTGAGGGTGCCGCCGACCACCACCATGCTCGGGTTGAAGATGTTGCAGAGGTTCGCGATGGCCACGCCGATGTGGTGACCGGCGTCGGCGATCACGCGCCGGCAGGCGGCGTCCCCGCCCTCGGCGAGCGCGACGACGTCGGCCATCGTCAGGTCCTCGCCGTGCGTGCGACGCAGCAGGTCCAGGATGGCGCCCTCCGCCGCGACAGTCTCCAGGCAGCCGCGGTTGCCGCAGCGGCAGACCGGGCCGCTCTCGTCGATGATCACGTGGCCGAGCTCGCCGGCCGTGCCGTCGGCGCCGCGGAAGAGGCGCCCGTCGCAGATCAGCCCGGCGCCGATGCCGGAGTAGGCGCGCACGTAGACGGCGACGCTCTCGCCGCGCGCGGCCCCGAACGAGACCTCGGCGAGCGCCCCGAGGTTCGCGTCGTTCTCCAGCATGACATCGAGGCCGAGGCGATCCTCGAGCACGTCGGCGATGCGCATCCCGGTCCAGCCGGGGAGGATCGTGGGCGAGCCGAGCATCCTGGAGTCCAGGCGGATCGGGCCCGGCAGCCCGACGCCGACGCCGATGATCGCGCCGCGTGCCATGCCGGAGCACTCGATCGCCGATTCGACGAGCTCGCACGCGCGGTCGAGCGCGCCCGCGCTCTCGCCGTCGACGTCGAATGCGATCACCTCCTCGGCGAGGACGGTGTGCGACAGATCGGCGACCGCCACGCGGATGTGACTGTGCCCGAAGTCCAGGCCGACAGCGGCGCCGGCGGAGCGGTCCAGGCCCAGCAGCACCGGCGGGCGGCCGCCCCCGGGACCCGGCGCAGGGCCGGTGGCGTCCTCACGCTCGACCACGAGGCCCGACTTCATGAGCTCGCCGACGAGGCTGGACACGGTCGTGCGACTCAGGCCCGTGAGACGGGCGAGGTCCGACCTGCTCGCGAAGCCGCTCCGGCTCAGCGCATGAACGACGCGCTGGCGGTTGTGGTCTCGCAATCCCTCCAGTGACCCTGATTGGGAATCGACCACGGCAGCGCCAACCCTCTCCCACGCGCGACCAATTTGTCAAGACTATGTGAAAACCCACGGCACTTTGGCCCTGCGTTGCGCCGAGGCCGGGACAAACCGTCGCGGTGATCCTCCTCGGAATGCCTGGCCGGCGTGTCCGGTCAGCCGTTCGCAGAAGGGCCACCGGCGTCCCGGCCGGCCCGCGGGCGGCGCCCGAGGTTGCTCATCACCAGGGCGACGACAGTCACGAGATAGAGCTGGCCGATGATCGCCTCGAGGATCGCCAGCGCGCGCGGCAGCCCGACGTTCGCGGTCAGGTCGCCGTAGCCGGTCGTCGTCAGCGTCACGAACGAGAAGTACGTCCGGTCGGCGCTCGTGCCGTCGCCGATCCCGGCCTGGTAGAAGAACGGCGAGCTCGAGTACTCCGCGACGGCGCCGTAGAGGAAGGCGAACGACAGCCCGAGCAGCAGGTAGATCGAGAGCGCCCCGAAGACCACCTGCAGGGTCACGCCCTCCGCGCGCAGCTGCCGGCGCAGGCCCGCGGCGACCGCGAGCGGGGCGACGATCGCAAGCAGCGCCTCCAGCAGGTGGGTGCCGCTGCTGCCGTCCGGGGCGGCGACCGCAACGGTCAGCGCGCCGAAGACCGCGACGACCACCACGACGACCGAGAGGCGCTGAAGCCGCCGCGGCGCGTCCGACACCCTGACGGCGGCGATCAGCGTCGCGCCCTGAAGGCAGACCGTCGCCAGGCGCACCCAGCGATCGTCGCTGGTCACGGCCAGCGTGAAGCTGAACGTCGCGACGGTGAGGAGGAGGACGGCACCATAGCGATGCCGCGGCGCGCGCTGAGGAGGGGACTGCAGCACCCGGGCATTCGACCACGCAGGCCGGACAACGACCGAGGGCGCCCACGTGGGCGCCCTCGGGAAGATCGACGGACGCGGGGCAGGGATGGCCCCGCGGGGAAGCCGGCGAAGCCGGCGGTCACGGGCGGCCGGATGCCGCCCGTCCCCGTCAGGACGCGGGGCAGGATGCCCCGCGGAGCACTACTTGAGCTCGACCGACCCTCCGGCCTCCTCGAGCTCCTGCTTGAGCTTGTCGGCCTCGTCGCGCTCGATGCCCTCCTTGATCGGCTTCGGCGCCTCGTCGACGAGGGCCTTGGCCTCCTTCAGGCCCAGGCCGGTCGCCGCGCGGACGACCTTGATGACCTGGATCTTCTTGTCGCCCGCAGCGGTGAGGACGACGTCGACCGTCGAGGACTCCTCCTCGACAGCTGCGCCGGCATCGCCGCCGCCGGCGGCCGGGGCGGCAGCGGCGACCGCGGTCGCCGAGACGCCGAACTCCTCCTCGAGCGCCTTGATGCGCTCGGAGAGCTCCAGCACCGAGATGCCCTTGAGCTCCTCGATCCAATCCTGTGTCGTTGTAGCCATGTGGTGTTGCCTCCTGGGGATTCGCTTCGGCGAGCTCGGAGAGTGGTGCGGGTCGGAATGTCGCTTCCGATTCCGGATGCCCGGTCGTGATCTGAGTGTCGGCGGTGACCCGGCTTCGTGCTGGTGGCACGAGGCCGGGCACCGGCGGCGCTCAGGCGCGAGCGGGCGCCGGAAGCGGTGTGAGATTCCGATTCGCGTCACTCAGCCGAAGCGTCCGCCTCGTTCTCGTTGTCGGAAGTGGTTTCGGTGTCGTCGCCGCCCTCGGCGTCGGCCTCGGCGGGTGCCTCGGCCTCAGCGGCCGGGGCTTCCGCAGCTGGTGCTTCGGCCTCGGCCTCGGCGGGTGCCTCAGCCTCGGCAGCGGGCGCCTCCTCGGCGGCGACCGCCGGCGCATCGCCTGCGGGGATCTCGCCGGAGGCCTTCTTCTCGGCCACCTGGCCGAGGGCCACCGCGAGCCCGCCGAGCAGCCCACCGAGGCTGCGCGCGAGGCCGGTGATCGGTGCTGCGACCATGCCGACGAGCTGTCCGTACAGGACGTCGCGAGCCGGCAGCTTGGCGATCGCCTGGATCTGCGCGACCTCGAGGGTCTCGCCGTTCATGACGCCGCCCTTGAACTCGAGCAGCGACGTCTCCCGGTTGAACGTGGAGATCGCCTTGGCGGCGGTCGCGGCGTCGCCGCGCACGAACGTCAGCGCCGTCGGGCCGGTCAGCAGGACCTTCAGCTGCTCCATCCCGGCCTCGTCCGCCGCCCGCTCGGTGAGCGAGTTCTTGACGACGCGGAACGTCGCGTCGGCGTCGCGCAGCTGGGCACGCACGGCTGCCGCCTGCGTGACGCTGATGCCGCGGTAGTCGACGGCGAAGACCGCCTCCGACTCCTTGATCTGCTCAGCGATCTCGGCGACCGCTGTCGCTTTCTGCTCTCGGTTCATGAGCCTCCTCGTCCGGGCTTCCAGCCGCCGTCGCGGCCTGCCGGAGGTCTACGGTGGCGCGATTGCTCCCGGGACTACGCCGCGGCCGGCGTCGCCGCCTCCAGGATGTCGCGAAGTCTGGTGGGGTCGACCTTGACGCCGGGCCCCTGGGTCGAGGCGAGCGTGATCGACTTGATGTACTTGCCCTTGGCCGCCGACGGCTTGGCGCGGACGAGCTCGTCCACGACGGCGGCGTAGTTCTCGAGCAGCGCGCTCTCGTCGAAGCTCGCCTTGCCGATCACGAGGTGCACGATTGCGTTGCGGTCGGTGCGGTACTCGACCTTGCCGGCCTTGGCCTCCTCGACGGCCTTGGCGACGTCCATCGTGACGGTGCCGACCTTCGGGTTCGGCATCTTGCCCGACGGCCCGAGCACGCGGCCCAGGCGGCCGACGACGGGCATCAGGTCGGGCGTCGCGATCGCGACGTCGAAGTCGGTGAAGCCGTCCTCGACGCGCTTGGCGAGGTCCTCGGCGCCGACGACGTCCGCGCCGGCCTCCTCGGCCTCGCGCGCCTTGTCGCCCTGGGCGAACACGGCGATCGTGACCTCCTTGCCGAGGCCGTGCGGCAGCGCGATCGTGCCGCGCAGCTGCTCGTCGGCGTGCCGCACGTTGAGGCCCGTGCGCACGTGGATCTCGACGGACTCGTCGAACTTCGCGTGCTTCAGCTCCTTGACGAGCGCCAGCGCCTCGGCGGGCTCGTACTCACGCTCGCGGTCGACCTTGCTGCGCGCATCGATGTGTGCCCTGCCGTGCTTCGCCGGCATCACTTCACCTCCACGCCCATCGAGCGCGCGGTGCCGGCGATGATCTTCGCGGCGGCGTCGATGTCGTTCGCGTTCAAGTCGCCCAGCTTCTTCTCCGCGATCTCGCGGACCTGGGCCTGGCTGATCGTGCCGACCTTGTTGCGGTTCGGCTCGCCGGACCCCTTGTCGAGCCCGATCGCCTGCTTGATCAGGACCGCCGCGGGCGGCGTCTTCGTCACGAAGGTGAACGAGCGGTCCTCGTAGACGGTGATGACGACCGGGATCGTCGTGCCGGGGTTGTCCTGCGTCTGGGCGTTGAACGCCTTGCAGAACTCCATGATGTTGATGCCGTGCTGACCGAGCGCGGGACCGACCGGCGGGGCCGGGCTCGCGGCGCCACCGGGCGCCTGCAGCTTGATCTGGGTGAGGACCTTCTTCGCCATCTTGTTGAGCTTTCTACTGCGTTGGAGCGCGACCGGCGCTAGATCTTCTTGACCTGGTCGAAGCCGACCTCGACCGGCGTCTCGCGACCAAAGATTGACACAAGGACCTTGAGCTTCGAGGCGTCCTGGTTGATCTCGGCGATCTCGCCCGAGAAGTCCGAGAGCGGGCCGGAGACGACCTTCACGGATTCGCCGATCGAGAACTGCGCCTTCGTCGCGACCTTCTGCGCGACCTCGCGGTGCAGCAGGCGATCGACCTCGGGCTGCGTCAGCGGGACCGGCTCGTTGGACGCGCCGACGAAGCCGGTCACGCCGGGCGTGCCCTTGACGAGCGTCCAGGAGTCGTCGGTGAGGTCCATGTTCACGAGCACGTAGCCCGGCATGGTGCGCTTCTCGACGGTGACCTTCTGGTTGTCCTTCATCTCGGAGACCGTCTCCGTGGGGACGACGATCTGCCGGACGTTGCGCTGCTGTCCGAGGGAGACGATCCGGTGCTCGAGGTTCTGCTTGACCTTCTTCTCGTGCCCGGACTTGGTGTTGACGACGTACCAGCGATACATGGCTGCCTAAGGGAAGTTGGGTGGAATGGGCGAGCTCAGATGATGAGATCGACGAGCTTCTTGGCGAGGGCGTCGGCGAGGCCGAGGTAGAGCCCCGCGACCAGCACGAAGCCCAGCACGACCGCCGTCGCCTGCCCGACCGCACGGCGGTCCGGCCACTGCACGCGCCGCAGCTCGGCCCAGGATGCGCGCAGGAATGCGAGGAACCGGCCGGGGCCCTTCTTGGTTGCGACGGGAGCTCCGGCCGTGGCCGGAGCGACGGCGCGCCCGCGCTTGCGCTTGCGCTCCGCGACCTCCTCGTCGAGCTCGTGCTCGACCTCGTCGATGTGGTCCTCGTCGCCCGTCTCGATCGCCTGCTCGACCTCGTCGATGCGATCTTCGAGCTCGGCGAAGTCCTCCTCGTCGAGCGACTCGGGGTGGACGACGCCGTCGGCCAGCTCCGTGCCCTCGTCGGCCGTCACGCCATCGGCGCCCGCGACGAGCGCGGCGTCGAACTGGTCGACGTCCGCCGACATGTGCTCGAGCTCGCCGGAGAGATCCTCGCGGGCGAGCGGATCCGCCTCCGGGCGGCCTGTGGCCTCGGGCGTCGCCTCGGGCCGGCCGGATTTCTCCCGCCGGGCCCTGCGCTGCTTCGCGCGCTGTCGGTCACGAGCCACGCCGGATCACCCGCTAGCGGGTCTCCTTGTGGCTGGTGTGCGTCCGGCACCACTTGCAGTACTTGCGCAGCGTGATGCGATCGGGCGAATTCCGCTTGCTCTTGTTCGTCTGATAGTTGCGCCGCTTGCAGTCCTCACAGGCGAGGGTGATTGCAATGCGCACGTCTCCGCGGGCCATGGGCCGGACTCCGGGTCGAGGTGTGACTCGAGCCGACGCGCCGGGACAGAAAAACGACCCGCCCCGGGCAGGTCGACCGGAGGCGAGTGTAGCGCGATGCGCGCCGCGGTGTACCTGAGGACGTGGGCGCGATTCCGGCCGCCCGGCGCCCGATACTGCAACCGGGGCCGAGCCGGCGCTTCAGGCGCCGTTCAGCTTCGCGCATCACCCTTCCCGCCCGTGCCCGTGCCCCCCTCGCCACTGCGCAACCGCCTGCCGCTGATCGCGGCATGGCTGACGGCCGCCGTCGGCGTCGTGAACGTGCTGAGCGCGATCACGCCGAGCATCCACGAGCGGATGCACCTGCTGACGGCGATGGCCCCGGACGGGCTGCCCGCCTGGGCGCACGTGCTCGCCGTCCCGCTGGGCGTCGCCCTGCTCGTCCAGGCGCGCGCGCTCGCGCTGCGCCGCCGGCGCGCCCTCTGGCTCGCGATCGGGCTGCTGCTGGCGCTCGGGCTGCTCAACGTGCTGAAGGGGCTCGACGTCGAGGAGGCCGTGCTGAGCTGGGCGCTTGCGGGCCTGCTGTTCTGGGGCCGGTCGGCGTTCTACGTGCGTTCGGAGGACGGGACGCTCCGCGCCGCGCTGCGCGGGGCAGCGCTCGTGGCCTGCGCGGCCGTCGCCACCGCACTCGTCGCGGTGCTCGCCGCAGCGCACTGGGCGACGCCGCACGGCGGCGCGCTGCTGGACGTCCGCGAGGCGCTCGGGCTGCTGACGCTGACCGGCGGGCCGATGACGCTCGACGGGCCGTTCGAGTTCCTGCCGTGGGCCCTGGGCATCCTCGGCGTCGGCTCGCTGATCGCGATCGCCGCGATCCTGTTCCGCCCGCTGCGCGGCTCGCATGACCAGTGCCCGGTCGAGCACGGCGAGGCCTGCGCGCTCGTGCGCGAGCACGGCGCCGACACGCTGAGCTACTTCAAGCTGCGCCGCGACCTCTCGCACCTGTGGACGGCCGACCGGCGCGCCTTCCTCGCCTACCGCGTCGAGCACGGCGTGCTCGTCGTCTCCGGCGACCCCGTCGGCGAACCGGCCGCGATCCCCGAGCTGCTGCGCGATGCGCTGGCGTTCGCCGATCTCCACGGCCTGCGGATCGCCGTCGTCGGCGCGAGCTCGGGCTTCGCGGACACGTGCGCGACGCACGGGCTGCACTCCTTCTACCTCGGTGACGAGGCCGTCGTGGAGACGGGCGGCTTCACGCTCGAGGGCAAGAAGATCAAGAAGGTCCGCCAGGCCTGCCATCGCCTCAGGAAGTCCGGGTTCAGCTGCGAGCTGCGGGAGCTCGGGTCGCTCACGCCGGCCGAGGTCGGCGCACTCGACACCGTGACGGACCGCTGGCGCGACGGCGAGCCCGAGCGCGGCTTCTCGATGGCGATGGAGGGCCTGCACGGCGACCATCTCGCTGACACGCTCGTCGTCATCGCGCGCGACGCCGAGGGCCGGGCGCGCGGGTTCCTGCACTTCGTTCCGGCCTTCGGGCGCCCGGCGCTGTCGCTGAGCGCGATGCGCCGCGACCCCGACACGCCGAACGGCATCGTCGACTACATGATCGTGCAGGCGATCGAGCTGGCCCGCGAGCGCGGCGTCGAGGAGCTCTCGCTGAACTTCGCGGCATTCGCGAGGTGGCTCCACAGCCCGCAGAACGCGCTCGAGCGCCTCGCCGGCCGGGCGCTCGCGATCCTCAACCCGTGGTTCCAGATCGAGAGCCTCTACAGCTTCAACGCAAAGTTCTTCCCGCGCTGGGAGCCGCGCTACCTGCTCCACCAGGGCGCGATGAGCCTGCCCCGCGCGACCGTCGCCGCGCTGCAGGTCGAGGGCCAGCTGCCGGTGCGCATGCCGGCGCCGGTCCGCCGCGCGGTGCGGGCCCTGGGTTGATCGTCGTCCTCCCGGCCCGCGCTAGGCCCGGCCTGCGGCCTTCGGGTCGAGGCGGGTCATCGTGACGCCCGCCTCGAGGTCGGATGTCGCCGGGCCGCGGTAGACGCCCTTGACGGGCGGCACGTCGGCGTAGAAGCGGCCGTGGCCGATCTTCACGTGCGTCTCACCGGCCAGCCGGCGGTTCGTCGGGTCGGCGCCGACCCAGACCGGCTCGCCACGGCCGTCCGTTCCCGGGATCAGCGCCTCGAGCCAGGCGTGCGTGTCGAGCTCGAGCGAGTCGGACCCGCCGTCCTCCGGCGCGGCCCACAGGTACCCCGAGACGTAGCGCGCCGCGATCCCGTGGCGGCGCAGCAGGACGAGCCCCAGGTGCACGAAGTCCTGGCAGACGCCCGCCCCGGCGTCGAGCAGGTCGCTGATCGTCGAGCCGACGTAGGTCGCGCCGCGGCGGTACTCGAAGCGGTCGGGGACGAGCTCGCAGAGCAGGCGCAGCGTCGCGAGCGGGCTGCTCGCGCGCAGCTGCTGATCGAGGTCGTCGAGCACCCCTTCGAGCTGCTCGTCCTGCCACGGGAGCAGGTACTCGCCACCGGCTTCGAGATAGCCCGTGCTGTGGAGCGCGTTCCACGGGCCGGCGGGCGGCTCCGGCGGGTCGGAGGTGACGACGCGCGCGCGCACGTCGATCGTCAGCGCTTCGTGCGCGGTGGGGATCCCGAACTCGAGCACCTCGGTCCCGAAGTAGTCCAGATGGCGGCTGACCCGCGTCTCGGGGTCGATGCGCACGTGGAACTCGTCGCAGCGCTGGTTCGAGGTCGTCGCCGGGCGCACGCGCAGGGCGTTGAGGTTGTCGGTGACGGCCTCGTCGTAGCGGTACTCGGTGAGATGGCGGATCGAGAAGTGCATCGGGAGTCTCAGACGACGGTCGTGCCGCGGTGCGGGGCGGCCCCGGCGAAGTAGCGGCCGGCGAGATCGGCGTCGACGCGCGCGAGCTCGTCGCGCACCGCCTCGCAGGTCGCGCCGATCTCCGCGCTGTCGGCAAGCGTACGGCGCTGGAAGTCCAGGTCGGCCGCAAGGCGGCTCAGGCGCAGCACCGGCTCGGAGTTGCGCGGGCTCGTGTCGGCGCTCTCGAGCGCGTCGTGGAGGGAGTCCACGCACGCCGCGACGCTGTCGGGATAGGCGCGCTCGAACAGCAGGAAGCGCGCCACCGGCCGGGCGTTCGGCGGCGCGGGCACCGCGCGACGGTAGGCCTGGAAGCCGCCGACGGCCTGCAGCAGCGCGAGCGCGTGGCCGCCGCCCTCGATCGCGTCGGCGCCGGGCGGGAAGGCGACGTGCAGCATGCGCAGGACCATGTCGGCGGTCTCGATGAAGCTGCCGGCGTCGAGGAACGACTTGGCCTCGTCGCGCAGCATCGTGCGGTCACCGAGCCCGCTGATGAGCGCCGTGCGCTCCTTGATGTACTTGCACGCCAGGTAGGGGCCGGCGGGCGCCAGCCACGACGACCGGTCATCGCCGCGCAGCGTCAGCGCGGTCGTGTTGATCGCCTCCCACATGTCGGCGCTGATCACGTCGCGCACGGTCCGCGCCCCCTCGCGCGCGCGCTCGACACTGGAGACCATCGAGTTGCGGGTCTCGGCGTCGAGCGTCAGCCGCTGCAGAGCCTCGAGGCGCTGCACGCGCTCGCCCTCCTCGCCGGAGCCGAGCATCGCGAGCAGTTCGTTCCAGCCCAGCACGACGCCCGGCTCGGCGTCGGGCTGGCCCTGGAGCTCGACCTGGAAGACGCCGTCGACGACGCGCGCGGTGAACTCGGCGCGCGCCAGGTTGCGCCCCAGCCAGTAGAGCTCGTGGGCGATGCGCGCTAGCACGAGCGTTCCTGCTGCTGCTGCTGGGCCTGGCCCGTCCAGCCCCCGTAGCGCAGGTCGGGGAGCGCCGGCGGCAGCGGCTCGGGGAGCGTGCCGTCGACGGGCTCGTCGCCGTCGGCGCCGCCGAGCACCCAGGTGTCCTTCGATCCGCCGCCGCGCGAGGAGTTGACGATCATCGACCCATCCTCGAGCGCGACGCGCGTGAGCCCGCCGGGGACGATGTCGATGCGCTCGCCGAAGACCGCGAACGGGCGCAGGTCGACGTGCCGCGGGTGCAGGCGCCCGTCGGGGCCGGCCGTCGGGACGGTCGAGAGCTGGACGACCTCCTGGGCGATCCAGCGCTCGGGATGGGCGCGCAGCTCGTTCGAGAGCCGCGCGAGATCCTCGTCGCTCGCGGCCGGCCCGATCGTCACGCCCTTGCCGCCCGACTCGCCGGTGGGCTTGACGACCAGCTCCCCGATCCGCCCCAGCACGTGCTCGAGCTGCTCGGGGTCGCTCAGCAGGTACGTGCGCACGTTCTCGAGGTGCGGCTCCTCCCCCAGGTAGTAGCGGATCATCTCGGGGACGTAGTGGTAGACGGCCTTGTCGTCGGCGACGCCGGTTCCCAGCGCGTTGGCGATCGCGACGGTGCCGGCGCGGTAGGCGCGCACCAGCCCCGGGACGCCGAGCATCGAGTCCGGTCGGAACTCGAGCGGGTCGATGAAGTCGTCGTCGAGCCGGCGGTAGACGGCGTGGACGCGCTTGAGCCCGGCGGTCGTGCGCATGTAGACGACGTCGTCGCGCACGACGAGGTCGGAGGCCTCGACGAGCTCGACGCCCATCTGGCGAGCCAGGAACGCGTGCTCGAAGTAGGCCGAGTTCAGCGGCCCCGGCGTCCACACGACGACCGTCGCCTCGCTGTCGGCCGAGGGCGAGACCGAGCGCAGCGCCGCGAGCAGCAGCTGCGGGTAGTGGTCGACCGGGCGCACCCGGTAGGAGCCGAACAGGCCTGGGACCAGCCGCGCCATCGCCGCGCGGTTCTCCAGCACGTAGGAGATCCCGGAGGGCGTGCGGACGTTGTCCTCGAGGACCTTCCACGTCCCGTCGCTGTCGCGCACGAGGTCGCAGCCCGCGACGTGGCAGTACACCCCGCCGGGCGGCCGGATCCCGTGCACGGCGCGCGCGAAGTGCGAGCGGCCCGCGACCAGCTGCCAGGGCACGATCCCCTCACGGACGATCTCGCGCCCGTGGTACACGTCGTCGACGAAGTGGTTGAGCGCGCGGATGCGCTGCGCGAGCCCCTGCTGCAGGTCGTGCCACTCGGCGCCCGTGATGATGCGCGGCACGAGGTCGAGCGGGAACGGCCGCTCGCGCGAGGGGCCGTCCTCGCCGGCCGTCTCGAACGTGATGCCCTGCTGGAGGAAGATCGCGTCGCGGCGCCGGCCGGCGTCGGTGAGGCCGTCGCGGCCGAGCCGCTCGAGCCCGGCGATCAGAGCGCTCGCGGCCGGTCGCGGCATGCCGCCCGCATCGAACAGCTCGTCGCGGTACGGCGAGCGCGGGAGGTAGGTCTCCTGGTCGTCGCCGGCGAGCGTCTCGGACTCCACCCGCGCATTCTCCCGCCTGCGGTGCCCGCGTTGCATCGCCCTGCCGGCGAATGTCCGGCCGCCGCCTTCGCCCGCCGGGCGAAACGGGCCGCGCGCGCCCGGGTCCACTACGCTGCGGCGCGATGAACGTCGCGCGAAAGGCCCGCCCCGGCGGGGCCCGCGCGCCGCGCCCGGCACTCGCCTCGTTCCTCGGCGTCTTCTCCGCGACGCTGCTCTGCTTCCTGGCGATCGGCGCCGTCCTGCCGGTGCTGCCGCGCTACGTGAAGGGACCGATCGGCGCGGGCGACGTCGCGGTCGGCGTCGTCATCGGGGCGTTCGCGATCACGGCGCTCGTCAGCCGTCCGCTCGGCGGGCGCCTCGCCGACACGCGCGGGCGCAAGGCCGTCCACACGTGGGGAATGCTCATCTGCGTCCTCGGCGGCGCTCTCCTGTTCGTGCCGCTCGGCGTCCCGGGCCTGCTGCTCGCGCGCCTGGTCGTGGGCTTCGGCGACGGGTGGGTCTTCACCGCCGGCGTCACCTGGATCGTCGACCTCGCCCCGGCGGCGCGCCGCGGCCAGGCGATCGGCCTGTTCGGGCTGGCGATCTGGGGCGGGCTGACGCTCGGCTCGGTCATCGGCGAGGGGTTCTACGCGCTCGGGGGCTACGACGCCGTGTGGGCGTTCGCGACCGTCGCGCCGCTGCTCGGCGTCCTGGTGGCCCGCACGATCGACGAGGGGATCGCGCACGCGCAGCCGGTCGAGGAGGAGCTCGCCGCCGCCGAGCTGGGCCTGGCGACCGGGCGCGAGGGCCCGGTGCCCGGGGGGGCGGGGCGGGCGCGGCTGGCGGGGCGCGCGGGTCCTCGAATGCGGCGCATGGGCGCCGGCGCTGGATCCCGCGCGAGGCGGTGCGGCCCGGCGTGGCGCTCGCGCTGGCGAACGTCGGCTACGGCACGATGGCCGGCTTCGTCGTCCTGCTGCTCGACCAGCGCGGCATCGGGCACGGCGCGGCGACGTTCACGATCTTCGCGGGGTCCGTCGTCCTGAGCCGGCTCGTCGTCGGCACGCTGCCCGACCGGATCGGCCCGCGCCGCAGCGCGTTCGGCGCCGGGATCGTGCAGGCCTGCGGGCTGGCGCTGGTCGGCGCCGCGCACTCCTGGCCGGTCGCGATCGCCGGCGCGATCGTGATGGGTGCAGGGATGTCGCTCGTCTTCCCGTCGCTCGCGCTGATCGTCGTGCGTCGCATCGGCGACGAACGCCGCGGCGCGGCGATGGGCGCGTTCACCTCGTTCTTCGACCTCGGCGTGGGGCTCGGGGCGCCGTTCGCGGGGCTCGTCGCCTCGCTCGGAGGGGGCGGGCACTACCCGGCGGCGTTCTACGCCGGCGCCTCGCTCTGCGCGCTCGGCGCGTGCATCGGATTCCTCTCCAGCCGCGGTGTCCCCGCCGCTCAGGCCTACGCTTCCCGGCTGTGAGCACGCGCATCCTCGCCATCATGCACCCGGGCGGCGGGACGAGCGGCGTCTTCCACGACGGCGCGCGCGCCGCGGGCAGGACGATCGAGGAGTGGACGCCGGCCGAGCGGCCCGAGCCGCCGCGGCCGCTCGGCGACTACGGCGGACTGCTCGTGCTCGGCGGCGAGCAGAACGTCTGCGAGCAGGACCGCTACCCGTACCTCGCGGACGAGCTCGACCTGATCGGCGAGTGGCTGGCCGGCGGGCTGCCCCTGCTCGGCGTCTGCCTGGGTGCGCAGCTGATCGCGCAGGCGGGCGGCGGCGTCGTCGTGCGCGCGGACGAGCGCGAGCTCGGCTGGCTCGAGGTCGAGCGCCTCGACGCCGGCGCCCGCGATCCGCTCCTGGGCTTCGCCGCGGCGCACTTCACGGCCCTCCAGTGGCACAGCTATGCGGTCGAGCCGCCCCCCGGCGCGGTCGCCCTCGCGAGCAGCCCGGTCTGCCTGCAGGCCTACCGCGCCGGTGAGGCGTGGGGCGTGCAGTACCACCCCGAGGTCACGCCGCAGATCCTCGAGGACTGGATCGCCGAGCTGCTCGCCGACCCGCGCGAGCTCAGCCCCGAACAGCCGGCGGAGCGGCTTCGCGCGGGAATGCGGGACGGCTCGCTGGAGCGCTGGAACGCGCATGGACGGGAGCTGTTCGCGCGGTTCGCCGCGCGGGTGGGCTGACCGCGGCGCGCCGCAGGGTCGCGCGCCGGCTCCAGGCGATCGCGGGCGCCTCGACGAACCGCCAGCTGAGCCACCCGAGCAGCAGCGAGACGGGCAGGCCGACGGCGAGCGCCCCGAGCGGCGAGACCGGCATCAGGCCGTCGGCGCGCAGCGCGAGCAGCACCGGCACGTGCCAGAGGTAGAGGCCGTAGGAGATCCCCCCGACCCACGCCAGCGGCCTCCAGCCGAGCGCGCGCGGCGGGCGTGCCGAGGCGACCGCGACGATCGCGGCGAACCCGACGGCGGCGGGGAGGTCGCGGATGATTCGCAGGCGCATCGCCAGCCCGCTGCCGGCGACCGCGTGCGCATGCAGCCAGGCGTCCGCGACGACGAGGATCAGGCCGCCGGCGAGCAGGCCCGCGGCGAGCCGGCGCGAGGGCGTGCGCCGATCCACCAGCACCGCGCCGAGCATCCCGAGCGCGAAGTACGGGAGCATCGCCGGGAGGCTCTTGGCGAGCGTCTGGCCCGGGATCTGCTGGCGCGCGAGCAGCGCGTTGAACAGCAGGCCGCCGGCGATCGCCGCGCACGGCACGATCGCCTGGCGCGCGCGGGTCGGGCCGGAGCGCAACGCGAGCCAGCCGAGCAGCGGCAGCACGAGGTAGAACGCCGCCTCGACTGCGAGCGTCCACATCGGCGGATCGAGCGTCAGCACCGTCTGCGGGCTGAGGTTCTGGGCGAACACGAGGAACAGCGGCAGCTGCGCCACGGGTGGCAGGCGCACGCCGGGCTCACCGGCCAGCGACCACAGCAGCACGACGGAGCCGACGATCGCGACGTAGTACGCGGGCACGATCCTTGCGGTGCGGTGCAGCGCGTAGACAGAGGTCCGCGGCGCGCGCGCGGGATCGCTGCGCGCGGCGACCCACGGACGGAACAGCAGGAACCCCGACAGGACGAAGAACAGCACGAGGCCGATCCGCAGCTCGGCGAACAGCGCGCCGGGGAACGCGCCGCGCCCGGAGGCCGCCCGCACCACGGGGAGCGTGTAGAGCCAGGCGTGGAAGCCGAAGACGCTGAGCGCGGCGATGCCGCGCAGTCCGTCGAGCGCAGCGCTGCGGCGGCCCGGCGCCGGCGTCTCGGGCGATGGAGCGCGAGCAGGCACCCGCCCGAGGGTAGATGGTGCCGCTCGCGCGCGGTCACCGGCGTACCATCGGTGGCGTGTTCCCGCTGTTCGACAGAGGCGATGCGGACCCCGACGCCGCGCTGCTGCGCGAGCTGGGCGCCGCGCCCCCGCTGCACGAGGCGCGTGAGGCCCTCGCCTTCTGGGAGGGGCGCCTGCAGCGCCTCCCGCGACGCCGCCTGGCCGCGCGCCGCGAGGCGCGCGAGATGGCCGCGCGCTGGCGCGTCCGCGTGCGCGAGGCGGAGCTCGCGGCCTGGGGCGACGGGCCGCTCGCGTGGCTGCGCCGTGTCCTGCTGCGACCGCGACCGGGCGTGGGCCGCGTCGTCGACCGCGTCCTGATCGCCGCGACCGCGCTGGCGATCACGCTGACGGTGTGCGTCGTCGGCCTCGCGTTCGCGGCGATGGCGCTCCTGCACGCGCTCTTCGGCGGCTGACCCGCCCGGACGGCGGCTCAGCGGCGCGATGCGTGTTGTGGCACGCTCCCGTCTCCATCGCCCAGCGTCCAGGAGCATCCAGGTGACCGACGAGCAGCAGCCGGCCGACGACGATGCGGCGACCCAGAGGATCGAGACGGCCGGCGCGCCGACGAGCAGCGCTCCCGTCGCGGCCGCGACGCCGTGGGAGAGCTCGCGCGGCCGGCGGATCACGGTCCGCTCGCTGCTCGCCGTCGCCACGATCCTCGGCATCCTCTCGGTGTTCGCGACGTGGGCCAACCGCCAGCTGCTCGATACGAACCAGTGGACGAAGACGAGCAGCCAGCTGCTCCAGAACAAGGCGATCCGCGATCAGGTCGCCCTCTACCTCACCGATCAGCTCTACGCGAACGTCGACGTCACCGGTGAGCTGCAGAGCCGCCTTCCCCGCAACCTGAAGCTGCTCGCCCCAGCCGCGGCGGCCGGCCTGCGCAACCTCATCGACAGCGCCTCGCAGGATGCGCTCGCGCGGCCCGCGGTCCAGGTCGTCTGGGAGAACGCCAACCGCTCCGCGCACCGGACGCTCGTCAAGATCATCGACGGCGGCGGCCCGAACGTCAGCACGAACAACGGCGTCGTCGCACTGAACCTGGAGCGCATCCTCACCGACGTCGGCAATCGTGTCGGCATCCCCTCGAGCCTGCTCGCGAAGATCCCGCCGTCGGCGGCCAGCGTCCAGGTCTTCAAGTCGAGCGACCTCAAGACCGCGCAGGACGCGGCCAAGGCGCTGAAGGCGCTCGCGACCGTGCTCGGACTGGTGGTGGTCCTCCTCTTCGCGCTGGCCGTCTGGCTGGCCGCCGGCCACCGCCGCCAGACGCTGCTGGCCGCAGGCTTCGGCTTCGTCATCGCCGGCTTCGTGGTGCTGATCGCGCGCAGGCTCATCGGCTCCGAGGTGACGAGCTCGCTCGCGACCGAGGCGGCCGTGCGGCCCGCCGCCGACGCCGCGTGGGCGATCGGCACGTCGCTCCTGAAGACGCTCGGCCAGCAGGCCGTGATCATCGGCATCGGCGTGATCTTCGCCGCCTGGCTCGCCGGCCCGTCGAAGCCCGCGACCGCCTTCCGGCGCGCCGGCGCGCCGTACCTGCGCGACCGGCCGGAGATCCCGTTCGGCATCCTGGCGGCGCTGCTGCTGATCTTCATCGCGTGGGCGCCGATCCCCGCCGCCCGCCGCCCCGTGTTCGTGCTGATCCTGATCGCCTTCTCGGTCCTCGGCGTCGTGCTCCTCCGGCAAGAGACCGCGGAGGAGTTCCCCGAAGCCGCGGCCGGGGACACGTCGGCCGGGATCCGCGACCAGGCCAGGCGCGCGGGCACGGGTGCGAAGTCGATGGCGGCGGGTGCCGCCGCATCGATCAGGTCGCGCACCGGATCGAGCGACCGCACGCAGCCGGCCGGCGACGCCGACGAGCAGCGCATGGCCAGGCTCGAACGGCTCGTCGCACTGCGGGACGGCGGCGCGCTGAACGACGAGGAGTTCGCGGCCGAGAAGGCCAAGCTCCTCGGCGGCGACGGCGCCTGAGGCCTCGCAGCAGGCAGCCCGCCGCCGTGCCCGACCAGCGACACACGCCCGTGATCGTCGGCGTCGCCCAGGCCACCTGGCGCGGCGGTGACGCACCCGACCCGATCGAGATGTGCGCGGAGGTCATCTGCGCCGCAGCGCACGACGCCGGCCCCGATGACGCGCTGCTGCGCCGCGCCGGCACGCTCGGCGTCGTCGACATCGCGTCGCGACGGTGGAACGACCCGGGCGCCCTCGTCGCCGCGCGGCTGGGCATCGAGCCACGCGAGACGCTGCGCACCACGCTCGGCGGCGATGGCCCGCAGGTCCTGCTCAGCGACGTTGCGGCCCGCATCGCCGCCGGGCAGCTGGACGCCGGCATCGTCTGCGGCGCGGAGGCGCTGGCGACGCTCGCCGCCGCGATGAAGGCCCAGCGCGAGCCGGACTGGCCGGCGCTCGACCCGGACGGCGCTCCATCGCGCGTGCTGGGCTCAGAGCGCTTCCCCGCGACCGACGCGGAGGTCGCGGCGAACCTGATCGCGCCGATCGCGATGTACCCGCTCTTCGAGAGCGCGCTGTGGGCGCAGCGCGGCGGGACGCTCGCCGAGCACCGCGCCCGCCTGGGGGCGCTGTGGGCCCGCTACGCCGCGGTCGCCGAGCGCAACCCCCACGCCTGGTGGCAGGGGCCGGCCCCGACGGCCGAGCGCATCGCGACGCCCGCGCCGGACAACCGCCTCGTCACTCAGGTGTACACGAAGCTCCTGAACTCGAACATCCAGACCGACCAGGCCGCCGCGCTGATCGTCTGCTCGGCCGCCGTCGCGGGCGAACTGGGCATCGAACGCGAGCGCTGGGTCTTCCCGCACGGGGCCGGGCACGCGTGCGACCACTGGTTCGTCAGCGAGCGCGAGGACCTGTCGTCCTCACCGGCGCTCCGCCTGGCGGCACGGGGTGCGCTCGGCGCGGCGGGCGCGACGATCGACGACGTCGCGCACGTCGACATCTACTCCTGCTTCCCGAGCGCCGTCCAGATCGCCGGCCTGGAGCTCGGCATCGACCCCTGGACCGACGCCCGCGAGCCGACGGTGACCGGCGGCCTGACCTTCGCCGGCGGGCCGGGGAACAACTACGTGACCCACGCGATCGCCGCCATGGTCGGGCGCCTGCGCGAGGACCGCGGCGCACTGGGGATGACGACCGCCGTCGGCTGGTACCTGACCAAGCATGCGGTCGGCGTCTTCGGCACCGGCGAGCCCGCGCGGCCGTTCGCAGCGCTGAACGCCCAGGCACAGGTCGACGCGACCCCGCGGCGCGAGGGCGCAGCAGGCGTCGCGGGCGCCGCGACCGGCGAGGCGTGCTCGATCGTCTGCGACCGTGACGGAGCGCCCGCCGTCGGAACGGTGACCGCGCTGCTGGACGACGGGCGCCGGGCCATCGCCGCGACGGACGACGCGGCCGTGCTCGCTCTGATCGCGGACGAGCCGCTCGCCGGGCGCCCGCTGCAGCTCGACGGCTCGGGCGCGTTCACGCTCTGACGCAACTTTCGCCGGTCGCGCGTGTCCCTGCGGGCATGCGACGCGTTCTGGCTCTCCTGGCCCTCTCCTGCGCCCTGATGCCCGCCGCCGCCGCGCCGGCGCTGGCCGACAACCCGGTCCCGCCGGCGGCGACGACCGGCACGGCCAAGGACGTAACGCAGACGACGGCGACGCTCACCGGCGCGGTCGACCCGAAGGGCGCCGCCACGACGTACCACCTCGAGTACGGGACATCTGACTCCTACGGCCTCTCGACCGCCGAGAAGAGCGCCGGCTCCGGCAGCGGCTCGGTCAGCGTCGAAGCCGCGATCAGCGGGTTGACGAACGCCACCACCTACCACTTCCGGGTCGTCGCGACGAACCCCGCGGGTGTCGCGCGCGGCGCCGACAGGACCTTCGCGACGACCGCGCCACCGCGTGCCCCCTCGGTCAGCACCGGCGGCACGCGCAGCACCCAGCCGACCAGCACGACGCTCACCGGTTCGCTCGACCCGCGCGGCGCCGCGACGACGTTCCACTTCGAGTACGGCACCAGCACGAGGTACGGGGCCTCCACGCCGGATCAGACGGCCGCCGGCAGCGGCCGGCGCACCGTGACCGCCGACCTGACGGGCCTCACCCCCTACACGAAGTACCACTACCGCCTGGTCGCCACGAACGCGACGGGCACCGCGCGCGGCGGGGACCACAGCGTCACCACCCTGCGCGCGCCGTCGGCGATCAGCCTCGACGTCCCGGCGCCGAACCCCGCGCTGTGGTCCGGCAGCGTGACCCTGACCGGCCGCGTCAGCGGCTCGGGAGTCGGCGGCACCCCGCTCGCGGTCGAGCGCCAGGACTTCCCGTTCAGCGGACCGGTCTGGGTGCCGAAGACGTTCAGCGCCGCCGCCGACGGCAGCTTCCGCGTCACCGTCGGCCCCCTGTGGTCCGCGACGCGCCTGCGCGTCGTCTCGCGCACGACGATCAAGGCCGCGAGCCCGACGGTCGAGGTGGGCAACCGGGTGCGGGTCGGCGTGCGGCGCTCCGGTGGCACGCGCGCGCGGGTGGGCCTGACCGGCGTGATCAGCCCGGCCGTGCCGCAGGCTGTCGTCTCCGTCCAGCGGCTGACGCGCTTCGGGCGCTGGGCCTCGCTGCAGCGCTCGGGCGTCCAGGCGGCGAGCGGGAACCGCTCGCGCTACGCGATCACGGTGACGCGGCCGCGCCGGGCGGCCACGATGCGCGTCGTCGTGCTGCCCAACGACGCCGGCGCCCACGTGCGCGGCCTCAGCCGCGAACTGCAGGTCCGCGGGCGCCGCTGAGCAGGAAGGTCGTCAAGAAGGCGCCGACGCCGCCGGTCAGTCCGTCCACCAGTCGGCGACCATCTTCCCGTCCCCGCCCGCGGGGCGGTCGGAGCCGATCACGATCATCTCCAGGCCCTCGGGCCCGGCCTCGAAGGCCCGCACCACCGGCGGCGCGACGCGGACGACGTCCCACCGGCGAATGTCGACGATGTCGTCGTCGAGCTTCACGCGCCCGGAGCCGGCGATGACGACATAGGCCTCCTCCTGCTCACCGTGGCTGTGCCCCATCGTGGAGTGGTACCCCGCGCCGTAGCGGAAGTAGCTGACGCCGAGATGCTCGGAGTCCAGGTGGCTGCGAGCGAACCGCGCCTCGACGTCCTCGGGGCGGTCGGCCGCGAGATCGTCGAGCTCCTTGAGGTTCCTGGCGGTGTAGCTCGACATGGCGGCGAGTCTACGGCCCGGCGACGTCGCGCCGAGGGAGACCGGCCCTGGCCCATCAGGAGACGTGCGCCACGACGTAGCGGCTGGTCGCCGCGAATGCAGCCGGGTCCTCGTTGCCGGCGACGAGGACCGCGAGCGACTCGGCCCGCGCCGCGTCGAGGCGCCCGGCGGGGCCAAGGACCGCGGCTCCGGCCAGGGCCAGCGGATGGTGGGCGTACTCGGCCTCGGCGTAGGCCTCGGGCGAGGCGCCCGTGAACCGCAGTTCATGCTCGGTCACGCTGACACCGTGGCCGAGTGGAACGAACAGGTCGGCGAGCGCACCGGCCTCGTGCCAGGGGAACGGCGGCGGACCGGGCGGCGTGCCGAGCACCTCGGCGATGGCGCGCCGGAACACCGCGACGGAGTCGCCGATGGTCCCGCCGGGGATCCAGGCGCTGAGCACGATGCGCCCGCCGTCCGCCGTGACACGCGCCATCTCGGCGGCGGCCGCGGCGGCGTCGGGCGCGAAGATGACCCCGAACACCGAGACGACGGCGTCCGCGACTCCGTCGCGCAGCGGAATCGCCTCCCCTGCCCCCAGGACGAAGCGCGCATCGCCGAAGCCCGCCGTGCCGGCGCGCGACCGCGCGACCTCCAGCAGGCGCGCGGCCGGGTCGACGCCGATCACCGCCGCGCCGCGCGCCGCCGCCAGCAGCGCGGCGTTCCCGGTGCCGCATCCGACGTCCACGAGCGTTTCACCCGGACGCGGGGCAGCGGCGCCGACGACGACCTCAGCCGCAGGCTCGAGCTGCGCCGCGGTGGTCTCGTACTGCCCGATGCCCCAGTCGGGAGTGCTCATCGCCGAGCGCCCACGCTATCCGAGCCGCCGTGCGCTGTCGATCAGCAGGCGGTTCGCCGACGGCTTCGTCAGACGAGCGGCAGGCGCTCGCGCAGGCCGGTGATCTCGATCACGCGGTCGATCGCGGGGCAGCCGATGATGCGCAGCTCGTGCCCGCCGGCCTCGGCGCTCTGCGCAGCCTCGACCAGCACGCCGATGCCGGACGAGTCGATGAACGTCACCTGCGAGAGATCGAGCAGGACCGAGCGCTGCTCGCTCGCGCCGGCCTCGGCGATCGCGGCGCGCAGCTCAGGCGCGGCGTCGAGGTCGATCTCGCCCTCGGCGACCACGCGGACGGCCTCGGCGGACGACTCGCTGCGCACCCGGAACGGCGCCGGATCGAAGGTTGATGCGGCCATTGCATGCGCGAATGTAGCGATTCGCCCCAGGTTCGCGGCGGGTATGTGCGCAGGCGACGACGACATCCCGGAAGGAGACGCATGATGCCCCCACGCGGTGTGAAGCAGGGAACCAGGCGCGCGCGGCAGTACGAGCACGTCAAGCAGAGCGAGCTCGACCAGGGCCGCTCGGAGGGCGTGGCCGAAGAGATCGCGGCGCGCACGACGAACAAGGAGCGCGCCCGCGCAGGCGAATCCCGTACGAGCTCCCGGACCTCCACGCGCGACATCTCCTCGGGGCGTCGCGGCGGGCTGCGCTCCGGCACTGCCCGCCCGAAGGGCCGCACCCGCGACCAGCTCTACGCGGAGGCCCGGCGGCGCGGGATCAAGGGTCGCTCGAGGATGACAAAGGAGGAGCTGCTGAAGGCCGTCGGGGGTCGCTGAGCGACCCCGTCCACGACGAAGGGCCGGCCGCGAGGCCGGCCCTTCGCGCGCCGCTGGGGTGCGGCGGGAGTAGCTAGAGCCGGTCGCCGCGCCGGCCGTAGACCCCGGTCGGGAAGCCGCTGAGGATGACCAGGATCGCTGCGACGAGGCCGACGATCGCGGGGAGGCCGAGTGCTCCGCACAGCGCGTAGACGAGGGCGGCGACGAGGATTGTCAGCAGAATGCCGATCACGGTGAGGACGCTCCTTGGGTTCCGGCGACTCGGGTGAGTGCCTCCGCCGTGGTACCCGGGGTGCGGTCGCTGCGAAACTCAGCCCCCGCCGCTGAGCGACGCGATCGCCTCCTCGCGCGTGGCGCACACCGTGAAGATCTCGGCCAGGCCGGTGATCTCGAACGTCTTGGCGATGCTCGGGTCGCGGTTGACGATCGCGATGTCGCCGTCCGGGCGCAGGAGCCTCGCCAGCGCGATGATCACGCCAAGGCCCGTCGAGTCCAGGAAGGTCGTGTTGCTGAGGTCCAGGACCACGCGGTTGCTGCCGGCGAAGACGGCCTCGCGGGCGGCGAGCTTCACCTTCGGCGCCGTCGAGATGTCGATCTCCCCGCGGACGGAGAGGATGTGGACGCCGGAGGGGTGGGAGCGGCCGCTGACCGCGAAACCGATGGCCTCGTCGTGCACGATGTCGGCGGCGCGCGCCGCGCCCGCGCGTGCGGCCTGGTCCCCGCCGCCGAGCAGCTCGAGCGACAGGCGCTCGCCGTCGCTGCCGGAAATGGTCACCGCGGCGTTCACGAGGCGCTCGATCGTCGCGCCGCCGGACGCCGAGCCGTCCGCTGTCAGAAGCCCCTGTGCGCCGCCGGGGGCCAGGGGCCCGACCTGCAGTTCCAGCCGGCCGGGACGCATCTGGGCGCTGAGCTCCAGCCGCGCGCCGGGGGCCAGCAGCTCGGGCGCGCGGAGCGCGACGATGTCGGCG
This sequence comes from uncultured Solirubrobacteraceae bacterium, assembly GCA_963809525.1. Lineage (GTDB taxonomy): Bacteria > Actinomycetota > Thermoleophilia > Solirubrobacterales > Solirubrobacteraceae > F1-60-MAGs163. Next base: position 1,042,735 of record CAWEJY010000008.1, read on the forward strand.
ACGGTCATCGCGTCCTCGAGGCGGTCCACCGGCAGTTCCGACCGCGAGGCGCCGATGCCGATGATGCGCGCCAGGGTCGGCCCGGCGAGCCGGCCCGGGCGGACCACGAGCCGCAGGGTGTCGGGCGCAGCGCGGCCCGCGTGCGGGGGGGCCGGCCGGAGGGTCATTCGCCGTCCGGCACGACGAACGTCATGCGCACCTCGTTGCCGGCCGGCGACTCGCCGAGCTCCAGCGAGCTCGTGACCGCCCTCGCGATCGGGAGTCCGAGCCCCAGCCCGGGTGAACCGGGGCGCGGGGTGAGTCCGCGGCCGTGGTCGCGGACGGTCACGTTCAGCAGCACCCCGTCGATGACCGCCTCGACCTCCAGCTGCTCCGCCGGATTGTCGTAGGCGTGGACAACCACGTTCGTGCACGCCTCGCTGACGGCCAGACGCAGATCCGCAACCGCCTGGGCGTCGAGGCCGAGTGCCTCGCCCAGGCCACCGAGCACGTGCCGCACGACGGCCACGTTGTCCGGGCGCGCCGGCAGGACGAGCTCCAGATCCGCCGGGCGGGCTGTCGCGCGATCGGTCAAGGAGAAGCGGTCCTCTCGGACGGGAACGACACGGGAAGCGCGCGGGAGTATGCCATCGGTAGCGACCCTCGACGGGCATCGGGGTTTCGCGGGGCCTGAGCTGACCCCCTGCGTGCCCACGCGCGGGAGAGGTCAAACCGGCGCTGGGGGAGGCGCCGCGCAACTCGGCCGCGCTTGACGTGTTTGGTTTCATGAAGCACGGGTAGAGCGGTCCACGGGTCCATCCATTCATGGCTGATCTGAGAACCCAGCGCACACGCGGCACCCGCGGGCTCCTCGACGCCGCGGAGGAGCGAGCGCTCCTGGAGCGCGTGCGCCGGCAGGGCGACACCGGTGCGCGTGCCGAGCTCGTCGAGCGTCTGCTGCCCTTCGTGCGGCGCATCGCCCGCTCATACGCCGATCGCGGGGAGCAGCTCGACGACCTGATCCAGGTCGGGGCGATCGGCCTGGTGAACGCGATCGACCGCTTCGATCTCGATCGCGGGCTGCGCCTGTCGACCTTCGCGGCCCCGAACATCTCCGGCGAGATCAAGCGCCACTTCCGTGATCGCGCCTGGGCGGTCCGCACGCCGCGCGACCTGCAGGAGCTGCACGCGAGGCTGCGCAGCACGTCCGATGCGTTCTCCAGGGACCACGGGCGCGCACCGACGGTGAGCGAGCTGTGCGAGCTCACCGGCCACGACGAGGAGCACGTCCTCGACGCGATCTCCGCCGGGCGCAACTTCCGTGCGGCGTCACTCGATGCTCCGCGTGAGGACGAGGGCGGCTCGCTCGGCGACACGCTCGGCGGTGAGGATCACGGGTTCGAGCTCGCCGAGGACCGTGCGACGCTCGACCGCGGCCTGCGCGCGCTCGGGGAGCGCGAGCGGCGGATCGTCCTGCTGCGCTACGCCGACGGCCTCTCCCAGCGCGAGATCGCCGCGCAGGTCGGCGTCTCGCAGATGCACGTCTCGCGCCTGCTGCGCCGCTCCATCGACGAGCTGCGCGCAGCGATCACCTGACCGCGGCGCGGTACGTCCGCGCCACTGATCACATGCTCGGCGCCCCCTCATCGACGTCACCGCCCGCGACGCCCGTCGCGCGGCTCCTGCCGGTCGCAGCCGGCCTGCTCGTCGTTCTCGGCGTCACCGCCTACGACGTGGCGTCGGGCGCCTCGAAGATCGTCATCGGGTCCGCCGTGCTCGGTGTCTTCCTGACGGCCGTGCTCGGCACGCCGCGCGACACGGCGCTCGTGGCTGTGGTCGCCGTGCTCTGCACGGCGGCGAGCGGCGCCTGGAACCACAACTTCCCCGACGAGGACTACGTGTTCCGGCTGATCGGCGTGCTCGCGGGCTGCGCGATCGCGATCGTCGCGGCGGTCGGCCGCGCGCGCAGCGCGCTCGGCGCACAGCGGTTCGCGATCCTCAGCGCGATCGGCGAGATCGCCGACGGCTCGCGCACGCTCGCCGAGACGACCACGCGGCTCGCCGACGTCCTGGTCCCGGCGATCGCGGACCAGTGCATCTTCGACACGATCAGCCCGCGCGCAGGCCTATCCCGGCTGAGCGTCCGGGTCCACGGACCGGACGCGGCCGCGCAGGAGCGGTTCCTGCGGGAGCGCCCGCTGACGCGCCCTGGCGCGGGTGTCGGCTCGCGCTCGGTGCTGGCCGGCGACCACGCGATGATCGTGCAGTACGACGACGCGGCGCGGCGCGCGGCCGCATCCGACGACGAGGACCTCGCGCGGCTGCGCGAGCTCGATCTGCGGTCAGTCACGGTCGTCCCGCTGCATGCCCGCGGGCGCACGCTCGGGGCTCTGACCCTCGGCGTCAGCGGCAGCTCGGGGCGGACCTACCGCGAGGACGACCTGCGCTTCCACGAGGTGCTGGCCGGGCGCGCCGCGCTGGCGCTGGACAATGCGGGGCTGGACCGCGAGCTGCGCGACGCCGAGCGGCAGCTCGGAGTGGCGCTCGGCTCGCTGGACGAGGCCGTCACGGTGATGGACGCCGCCGGCCGCACCATGTACGCCAACGACGCGGCCGTGGCGCTGCTCGGGTTCGACGACGCCACGGACCTCTACGCCGCCCGCCCCGGCGAGCTGATGGAGCTGTTCGACGTCTATGACGAGTCGGGCGCGCGGCTGCGGATCGAGGACATGCCGTCCAGCCGGGTGGTCGCGACGGGCGCTGACGCCGAGCCGATGCTCGTGCGCAACGTCGTCCGGGCGACGGGCGAGGAGCGCTGGCTCCGGCAGCGGGTCACGCCGATCAGCGACGAGGAGGGTCGCCTCATGCGGCTCGTCAACGTGATCGAGGACGTGACGGAGCTCAAGCTCGCCGAGCTGCGCTCGCGGCTGCTCGCCGAGGCGAGCGCCGTCCTCGCCTCATCGCTGGACTACGAGCGCACGCTCCAGCGGGTCACCGAGATCGCCGTTCCCGGTCTGGCCGACTGGTGCGGCGTGGCGCTCCCGGACGACCGCGGGATGATTCGCACGGTCGCCGTCGCCCACGCCGATCCGGCCAAGGTCGCGTTCGCCCGCGAGCTCGCCGAGCGCTATCCCGAGCGCCCCGACGCGCGGGTGGGCGTCGCGACGGTGATCCGCGACGGGCGGCCCGTGTGCGTCAACGAGATCCCGGACGCGCTGCTCGCCGGCGCAGCGCGCGACGAGCACCACCTCGAGCTCCTGCGCACGCTCGGCATCCGCGCCGGCCTGGTCGTGCCGATGCTGGCCGGCGGGCACGTCGTCGGCGCGCTCTCGCTGATCAGCGCGGAGTCCGGGCGCACCTTCTCCGCCGCGGACATCGAGCTCGCCGAGGAGCTCGCGCGCCGAGCCGGGACGGCGGTGGAGAACGCGCGGCTCTTCACTGAGCGCTCGCGCATCACGGCCGCGCTCCAGGAGAGCCTGCTGCCGCCCGATCTGCCCGCGATCCCGGGGTGGGGCGCGGCGGCGCTCTACAGCCCCGCCGGCGAGCTGAACGAGGTCGGCGGTGACTTCTACGACGTCTTCGACACGCCGGGCGGCTGGATGCTCGTCGTCGGCGACGTCACCGGGCACGGCGCGCACGCGGCGAAGCTCACGGCCGTCTCGCGCTTCGCTCTGCGCTCGGTGGCCGAGCTGACCGGCGACCCGGTGCTCGCCATCCGCCAGCTCAACCGCATGCTGCTGAACGAGCAGGAGCTCTCGCTGCTGACGCTGGCGCTCATGCGACTGGAGCCGCGGTCCGCGGCGCCCGCCGCCCTCGACGTCGTCCTGTGCGGGCACCCCGCCCCGCTGCTGCTCGCAGCGGACGGCGCGGTCACGCCGGTCGGCGCGACCGGGCCGCTCGTAGGGGCCTTCGCGGACTCGGCCTGGAAACCGGCGCGCCTGACGATGGACGCCGGCGACACGCTGCTGGTCTACACCGACGGCATCACCGACGCGACCGACGGCGAGCGGCGCTTCGGCGTCGACCGCCTGAGCGCGGCGCTGGCCTCCGGGCCCGGGACGCCGGCCGAGCTCGTGGCCCGTGTCGCACGTGCCGTGCGCGCCTTCCGCGCGGGTGCGCAGCGCGACGACGAGGCGATCCTGGCGCTGCGCGCCGAGCCCGTCCCGGTCCGCGACACGGCGAGCGGGCCGTTGCAGCCGGCTGACGGGGCCCGGCGTGTCGCACCCACGCACGACGGCGGGTAGCGACGCCTCAGGTCCGGCCGAGCGTGGCCCAGATCGCGGCGGCGAGCCCGCGGGCGAGCCGCTCGTCCTCGGATGCTCCGTGGATCACCGTGTGCTGGGCGATCAGCCGCTCGGACCCCCACGCGATCCAGTCCGCGGTGATCCGCGGGTCCAGCGCCGCGCCGATCGTCCCTGCGCGCTGGCCCTCCTCGATCCGGCCGCACAGTACGTCGGCAAAGCCGGCGACCCGCGCGCGCCAGAACGCCGCCACGTCCTCGTCGTAGCCGGCGACCTCCACGAGCGCGGCGTAGACGGCAGCATGGGCGCGCAACTCGCCGATGACCCCGCGCAGCGTCCGCTCCAGCGCAGCACGGTCTGCGAAGCCCTCCGCGATCCAGTCCTGGGCGCGCGCGAAGAGCTCCGCGGTGGCCCTCTCGGTGACCTGCATGAGCAGCGCGCTCTTGTCGGGGAAGTACAGGTAGAACGTCGAGCGGGCGATGCCGGCCTCCTCGGCGATCCGCTGCACGCCGAGCGTGGTGAACCCGTGCCCGTCGGCGAGCAGCCGCTCGACCGCGGTCGTCACCTGCGCGATCACTGCGGCGCGGTGCTCCGGAGACCGGCTCGCCCGGCGCGTCACGGAGGGCATCAGCGGGCGGCCTCAGGCCTCGCGCGGTCCCGGCTCGAACGTGACCGGCAGGTGCACGAGCGCGTTTGCCCAGGTGGTCGGCAGGCGCTCGACCTCCCCCGCGAGCCGCAGACCGGACATGCGCCGGATGACCTCCTCGAAGATCACGCGAAGCTCCAGGCGCGCGAGCCCCGAGCCCAGGCAGAAGTGCCGCCCGCCGCCGCCGAAGGCGTCGTGGTCGGGCTTGACGCGGTGGATGTCGAACGCCTGCGGATCATCGAAGACGGCCTCGTCGCGCGAGGCGCTCGCGTACCACATGACGACGCGGTCGCCGGCGGCGATCGGCTGCCCGGCGAGCTCGGTGTCGGCCGTCGCCGTCCGGTTGAACCACTGCACGACGCTCGTCCAGCGCAGGATCTCCTCGACCGCCGCCGGGATCAGCCCGGGGTCGGCCCGCAGGTCGGCGAGCGCCTCGGGGTGCTGCAGCAGCGCGAGCACGCCGCCCGAGGTCGTGTTGCGCGTCGTGTCGTGCCCGGCGAACGCGAGCAGCGCGAAGAACACGAGGATCTCGGTCTGGGTGAGGTCGCGCCCGTCGACCCGCCCGTCGCGCAGGGCGGTCACGACCGAGTCCGACCGGCCCTCGGCGGTCTGGCGCGCGATCTGCTCGGCCAGGTAGCCGCCCATCCGCCCGAACGCGTCGAGCGCGGCCGCCGGCTGCGGCGAGCGCTGCGCCGCCTCGATCTCGGTGGTCCAGCCCAGGAACTGGTCGAAGTCCTCGTCCGGCACGCCCAGCAGGTCCGTGATGACGCCCAGCGGGACCGGGACGGCGAGGTCGGCGACGATGTCGCAGGAGCCGCGTTCGATGACGGCGTCGAGCACGCGCGTCACGCGCCGGCGGATCGGCTCCTCGAGCACGCGCACCGCGTGCGGGGTGAAGGCGCGCTGCAGGATCAGCCGGTACTGCGTGTGCTGCGGCGGGTCCATGTACAGCAGCAGGTTGCGTGCGAGGTCGAGCGGGACGACCTGATCGGGGTGCAGGAACACCCCGCCCGCGTGCGAGGAGAAGGTCGCGGTGTCGCGGCTGACCGCGGCGACCTCGGCGTGGCGCGTGACGGTCCAGCAGCCGCCGCCGTCAGGGAGCGGGTTCCAGCGGACCGGTGCCTCGGCCCGCATCCGCGCGAGGAGCTCGTGCGGCGGTCCATCCTGATGCCAGCGCAGATCGAAGAGGTCGACCTCGGCCAGGTCGACGGCCTCGATCGTGTCCGCCGTGTCGGTCGCCATCGCGTCGGTCCTCCGCTCGGAATCGGACGCAGTGTACGACACAATGTCCGAGGTGTGATGAACTTCAGCCATGAGCGCTGATCCGCCCGTCGTCCGCGACCTCGAGGACCTCGACGCCCCGTGGCTCGAGCAGGTGCTGGGAACCGGCCCGATCGCCGGCTTCCGCACGGCGCCGATCGGCACCGGTCAGATGAGCCAGAGCCATCGCGTCGTCCTCGACTACGCCGGTGAGCCCGCGGGGCCGGCGAGCGTCGTCGTGAAGATCGCCGCGACCGACCCGACCAGCCGCGCCACCGGTGTGGGCCTGGGCGCCTACGAACGCGAGATCCACTTCTACCGCCAGCTGGCGCCGCGTGTCGGCGGCCCGCTGCCCGCCTGTCACGCGGCGCTGATCGATCCGAGCGAGGGCTGGTTCACGCTCGTTCTCGAGGACGCGGCGCCCGCAGTGCAGGGCGACCAGATCGCCGGCTGCGACGTCGACGATGCGCGCCTGGCGATGCGCGCGCTCGCCAGGCTGCACGCGCCGGTCTTCGCCGACCCGCAGCTCGGCGCCACCCCGTGGCTCAACCAGGAGATGCCGCTGAACCAGGCGCTGCTGATCCAGCTGCTGCCGGCGTTCCTCGAGCGCTACGGCGACCGCGTGGCGCCCGAGCACCGCGCCGTCTGCGAGCGCTTCGTGCCCAGCCTCGACGGCTGGTTCCACGACCGCCGCCCGCCGCTGGGTCTCGTTCACGGCGACTTCCGCCTCGACAACATGCTCTTCGGCGAGGCCGGCAGCCCGCGCCCGGTCACGATCGTCGACTGGCAGACGGTGGGCTGGGGGCAGGTGATGACCGACGCCTCCTACTTCCTGGGCGGCGGTCTGTCGGTCGAGGATCGCCGCAGCGCCGAGGAGGAACTCGTCCGCGAATACCACGATGCGCTCCAGGAGCACGGGGTCAAGGGCTTCTCCTGGGATGCCTGCTGGGAGGAGTACCGGCGCCTGTGCTTCCTGGGCCTGATCATGACGGTCGCGCCCGCGATGCTCGTCGAGCGCACCGAGCGCGGCGACGAGATGTTCACGACGTGCCTGGCGCGCTACGCCCAGCAGGCGCTCGACCTCGGCGCACTGGATCTGCTGCCGCCCCCCGGGACCGGCCGCCCCGCGCCGCTGCGCCCGGAGCCCGAGGACGAGGGTCGTCACGCCGCCGGCCCGGAGGATCTCTGGAACGAGAGCTGGTACTTCGACGCGGTCAGCGACGACGGGAGCCTCGGCGTCTGGATCCGGCTCGGCCTCTACCCGAACCTCGGCGTCTCGTGGGTGAACGCGTTCGTCTGCGGCCCTGATCGCCCGGCCGTCGCGGTGATCGACTTCGAGGCGCCGCTGCCCGCCGGAGAGGACCTCACGATCCAGGCGGGCGACCTGCGCGCCGAGCACCGCTGCGAGGCGGCGCTCGAGCGCTTCGCCGTGCGCCTCAGCGCCACCGGCGAGGCGCACGAGGATGCGGCCGCCCTGCTGCGCGGCGAGTCCGGGTCCCCGATCCCCGTCGAGCTCGAACTCGCCTGGGACACGCTCGGCGAGCCCTACGCCTACCGCGTGGCGACGCGCTACGAGATCCCCTGCACCGTCACGGGCCGCATCCGGGTCGGCGACGAGGAGCTGGAGCTGCGCGCGGTCGGCCAGCGCGACCACTCCTGGGGGACGCGCGACTGGTGGGCCGCCGAGTGGATGTGGTGTGCGGGCCACATGGAGGACGGCACGCGCCTGCACGGCGTCGAGTTCAGGCTGCCCGATGCACCGCGCATCGGGATCGGCTACCTCCAGCCGCCCGCGGGCGGCCTGATCGAGGTCGACGCCGTGCGCGCGTCCGAGGAGGTCGGGGCAGACGGCCTGATCACCGCCGCGCAGCTGGAGTTCGGCGCGGACCTGGCGCTCGGCGTGGAGCCGCTGGCGTTCGGGCCGCTGCGGCTCGTCGCCCCCGACGGGCGCGTCTCGCTCTTCCCCCGCGCGATGTGCCGGATGACCGCCGCCGACGGCCGGTCGGGTGTCGGCTGGGTTGAGTGGAACCGCAACCGCTCTGTGGAGCCGGTGTGAGCCTGCGCCGTCTTGCGGCCGTCGCGCTCGCGTGCTGCGTGCCGTCCCTCGCGATCCCTGCTCCCGCGCCGGCGATCACGATCGGCGTCGCCGACCAGCGGCCGCTGTTCTTCACGAACAGCTCCTTCCAGCGCACGCTGATCGGCCGCGCGCGGATCCTCGTCGGCTGGGACGCGCTCCAGGTCGACTGGCAGCGCTCGGAGCTCGATGCGTGGTTCAGCGCGGCGCGGGCGGCGGGCGTCACTCCGCTCGTGACGTTCGGCAAGTCGCGCACGCGACCGGACAACCTGCCGACGCCCGACCGCTACGAAGCCGCCGTCCGCGCGTTCCGCGCCCGCTACCCGTGGGTGACGGAGTTCTCCACCTGGAACGAGGCGAATGCCTGCGGCGAGCGCACCTGCCGGCGCGCGGCGCTCGTCGCCGCGTGGTACCGGCGCCTGCGGATCGCCTGCCCGGGTTGCACGCTGCTCGCCGCCGACCTCGTCGACCAGCCGAACCTCGGCGACTGGGCGCGCGAGTTCCGGCACGATGCGACCGTGCAGCCGACTCGCTGGGGCCTGCACAACTACCTGGACGCGAACCGCTACACGACGCACTTCACGCGGCAGGCGCTGGCCGCGACGCAGGGGCAGTTGTGGCTGACCGAGACCGGCGGGCTCGTGGCGCGGCACAACGCCAGCACCACCGTCATCCCCGAGGGGTTCACCCACGCCGCGAACGCCACCGCGTACCTGTTCGACACGATCCGCCGCGTCAGCTCGCGCATCCAGCGCATCTACTTCTACAACTGGGTCGCTCCGACTGCGCCGTTCACGTGGGACTCGGCGTTCGTGAGCTCGCACCTGCAGGAGCGCCGCTCCTACGGGGTGCTCCGCGACCGGCTCGCACGGCTGGCGCGCGCGGGCCAGCTGACGGGCCGGCTGCGCCCGTGAGGCGCCCGGCGGGATTCACTTCTTCTTCGTCCGCTGCTCCTTCAGCGTCACGTGCACGGTCGCCGTCCCCACGTTGCCGGCTGCGTCGCGGGCGCTGACGCGCAGCGTCACGGTTCCGGAGCGCCCGGCGTCGAATGCCCGCCGCAGGTCCTTGCGGGCGCCGGTGTTCAGCTTCACCTTGAGCGACTGCGTCCCGGAGCGCAGCTTCGCCTTGCGGTAGTCGATGAACGGCAGCGGGTCGACCCGGCGCCGGCTCTTCAGCGTCGCGCGCAGGTCGCTCTGGATGCCGATGGCGCACGACTCGTCGCAGCGCAGGCGGACGCTGAACGACGTCGCCGAACGCTTGACGCGGACCGTCCTTGAGCTCTTGAAGGTGACCTTCGGCGCCTTCGTGTCGGCGGCGCCGGGCTTCGGGCCGGGGCCGCCGGCGGCCGGCGCGTCGTCGCCGAAGGTCGCCGCCGAGATGCCGTCCTGGGCGTCGTGCCAGAGTGCCGCGGCCGAGCCGCTGCCGACCGCCGTCAGCGCGACCGCGGTGAGCGTGCCGGGCTTGCCGTAGCCGATGACGGTCGTGGACCCGCCGAGCGCCGCCGCGCGCACCTCGCCGCTCGTCGAGTCCGCGTACAGCACGCGCACGGTGCCCGTGGCGTCCGCGGCGATCCGTGGCGCAGGCGGGACGTTCCCGGGCGCGCTGCCCACCGTCGTGAGGCCGAAGCCGCCGGCGCCGAGGACGCCGCCGTAGACGTTGCCGTCACCGGCCAGCGCGAGCGCCACGGAACCCTGGGGCGTCGGCTCGAGGTCGATCGAATAGGCGGGATGGCCCACCGGCGCGGGCGCGCCGAACTTCGCGTCCTGCGCTCCGCGCAGTGCGAACTCCCCGCCGTCGGGGTTGGCCCACGCGACGACGGCGGTGCCATCGGCGGTGAACGCGATCCGCGTCTCGATGTCCGCCTTCGGCGCGCTGGAGAGCACCTGCGGGGCCTCGAACTGCGCCGCCCCCGGAGGGCGCAGCGAGGCGCGCGCCCGGTAGACCGATGAGATACGCGTCCAGGTCGCGCCGACCGCGCCGTTCGGGCCCGCGGCGACGTCGACACCGCCGATGCCCGACTTGCCGGATTCGAGCACCTGCGGCGTGCCGAACGCACCGCCCTTGGGCGCCGCCGCGACGAGTGTCTGGTAGACGCCGTCCTTGCCGTGCGTGCGGTAGGCCGCGACCACCGACCCGTCGGTCGCGACCGTCGCGTCGATCGCGTTGACGCCGTCGCCGGGCAGCTCGGCGGCCTGGCCGAAGGCTCCGGCGGGCGGAGCGACCGCCACCTCGGCGTGACCCGCGCTCGTCCACGCGGCGACGGCGGTGCCGTCAGCGCCGATGTCGCCGACGACGCTGCCGGATGAGCCGGAGCCGAGCTTCACAGGCGCGGCGAAGCCCGAGCCGATGCTCCCCGCGAGCGCCAGCGGATCCGCGCCGTCGGTGGTGAATGCGAGCAGGCGGCCGTCGCCGGCGGCGTGAACCTGCGGCGAGCCGACGAAGGCCGCGTTGGGGTCGGCGGGCGGCCCGACGACCTGCTTGGGGGAGGACCAGTGGGGTGCGGCCTGGGCGACGCCGGCCGGCAGGACGGCAGCGGTCATCAGTGCCGCGACGATCATGGTTCGAGGGGACATGCCGTAGAGACGAGACGACGTTGCAGAACGTTACGCGGCCGTGTCACAGCAGGCGACCGAGCGGCGATGCAACACCCGTCTAGGTCCGTCATGGGCGCACCCTAGGATGCGCCCGCGGTCCAGCGTCCAGCAGCTACGGAGGATCCCCGGTCATACGCAGCATGCGCCCTCGCCCCATCGCCTGGATCACCGAACGCCGAAGCGCGCAGGTCGCGCTGGCGCTCGTGGTGGTCGCCCTGGGCGCCGGCGCCGCGATCGCGGTCGCGGGCGTGCCCGGCCAGGACGGCGTGATCCACGCGTGTCTGCGAACCAGCACCGACGGCCTGCCGGTGACCAGCGGGCCGAACCTGAGGGTCATCGACTCGGCCGGCGGGCAGACCTGCACGGCCACGATCGCCGGCGCCGGGCCACCGTCCGGTGGCGAGGCCACGCTCGACTGGAACACGGCCGGCCCGCAGGGGCCGGCCGGCCCGCAAGGCCCCGCCGGCTCGAACGCGACCGGCACGATCGTGCAGCCGGCCACCTCGCCGAGCGGGGGCGTCGGCACGCTGACGATCTCCGGCCTGAACGCGAAGCCGCCGCCGCTCACTGCGGACATCTCCGCCTTCTCGTTCGTCTCGAGCGGCCCGGGCAGCCATGCGGGCGGCGGCGCCAGCAGCAAGAATCCGGCCACCGAGGTGAAGATCACGAAGCTCGTCGACGGCTCGAGCCCGAAGCTCCAGAAGGCGAGCGTGGAGGGCAAGAGCCTCCCGAGTGTGGTGATCGTCGTCTACAAGCACGGGACGACCACCCCCGGCACGACGTTCACCCTCGTCAACGCGCAGATCACCTCCGAGGAGATCTCGGCGGGCGGCGGCGACGCGACCCTGCGCGAGTCGCTGACGTTCGTGGCGGCCAAGCTGAAGGTCTCGACGTCCGGCGGCGGCAGCGGTCTGCCCGCCGTCCAGAAGTTCGTGGCGATCCCGAACCCGAAGGCCTAGGACGCGCCGGAGCCAGGCGCGCGGACAAGAGGAGGAGCACATGGCCAGCACGGTGAGACGACGGCTGACGGCGATGCGCGCCGGCGTGACGATGGCGCTGTTCGGGCTGCTCGCCGGCCTGGGCATCGAGGCACAGGCGAGCCTGTCGAGCCCGCCGGGGCCGGATGCGCACAGCGCCTCGAAGGTCGCGGGCAACTCGATCGGCTCAGCGCAGGTCAAGCTCCACTCGCTGCTGTTCAGCGACCTGAAGCAGCATCAGGTCCCCTCCTACAAGGAGTACAAGCAGTTCGTCAGCAAGATCATGGCGACGGTGAAGGAGATCGACGTCGCCGACCTCGTCCACAAGATCGACGTCTACCAGAAGGCGGACGCCAACGCGAAGTTCCTGCAGAAGGGCGACACCGCCGAGAACGCGCTGAAGATCGACGGGCTGTCGCCCGACCAGCTCGTCCAGGGGCACGGCCAGGTGATCACGGGGAACCTGGCGCTGAGCCAGACCAGCGGCGATCTGTTCGTGCTGATCGGCCTGCTGCGGGTCAGCGCACAGCAGGACCCGGCCGGCGGGAAGGCCGCGCAGGTCACCCTGACGAACACCTCGAGCCAGCCGCTGACCGTCAACGGCGACGGCAAGGGGGGCGGTTCGACGATCGCCCCAGGCGGGCAGGACACGGTCTCGATGGGCGACGGCTCGGTGATGCCGCTGCAGATCATCGGCGGCAGCGGGCAGGTCGTCACGCTGACGCTGTCCTCATTCAACGGCGGCGCGCACACCCTCGTCGGCCAGGCGGTCGTGGGGACGCCCTGAGGACGATCGCGACACCGCTCGCCGGCGACGCGCTCGCGCTGTCGAACGCCGTCGAGGCATTCGAGGGCGCGCGCGCCGCGCTGCTCGACGCGCCCGGCCTCTTCCGGCTGGATGCCGTCGTCGTCCCGGACAACATCCGCCTGATCGTGCGCAACCGCAGCCCGGGGGCGCTCGCGATCCACTCCGAGGGCTACCCGCGGCCGGTGATCGCGCCGGGCGACGGGCTCGACGAGCTGCGCCTGCGCCCCGGCCACCACCAGCTGCGCTTCACGCTCGGGGAGGGCGCAGACGCCGTCGCGGTCAGCGTCGTGCTCGCGACGCTGCGCGCGCTCGAGCGCGGCACCGTGCAGCTCACCGCGCAGGCGATCGTGCGCCGCGCCGCGTGATGCGCGAACTCGCCGTACGCGTGCCGGCCGCAGCCGTCGAGGACGTGCTCGACGAACTGCTGCCGCTCGCGCCGCACGGCGTGCACGAGGTCCCCCGCGGCGGCGAGGTCGAGCTGCGCCTGCGCGGCGTGCCCGGCGAGCTGCCGCCCGCCGCAGCGGTCGCGGCGGCCGCCGGCCCGTGGGGCGCCTCGCTGCAACAGCGCGATCTGCCCGACGACTGGCGCGCGCGGCGCGCCGCCGACCACGAGCCGCTCGTCCTCGGCGGGCGCCTGGCGGTGCGGCCCGCGTGGGCGCCCGCGCCCGCGGCCGGGATGCTCGACGTGGTGCTCGAGCACGACGACGCGTTCGGCTCGGGCGGGCATCCCACGACTCGCGCCTGCCTGGAGGAGATCTGCGCACTGCGCCCGGCCGGCACGTTCGCCGACCTGGGCTGCGGCGCCGGCGTGCTCGCGATCGCCGCCGCGAAGCTCGGCTGGGACCCCGTGATCGCCGTCGACGGCCTCGAGGACGCGGCGCGCACGACGCGCGCCAACGCCGCCCGCAACCGAGTCGCGATCGATGTGCGCCTCGGCGACCTGTGCGCCGAGCCGCCGCCCACCGCCGCCGCGATCGCCGCGAACGTCCCGCTGGCCGTGCACGAGGCGCTCGCCGCACGGCTCGGCGCACCGCCGGCGACGCTCATCGCCTCAGGGGTCCTCGACGGGGACGCCCCGGCCGTGCTGCGCGCCTACGCCGCGGCCGGGCTGGGCGAGCACGAGCACCGCACCGCTGGCGGATGGGCCGTGCTCGTCCTGCGCGCCTCGACGCACCTGTAGCGCCCCGCGCGCCGGTGGTAGCGTCGGGCGGCCGCATGGCCACCGCCCCCGTCGCAGCCGAGCCGGAGACCGAACGCGAGGGCGCGACGCTGTTCGCGGTGATCGCCGGGCTGATGCTCGTCATGCTGATGGCGGCGCTCGACTCGACGATCGTCTCGACCGCGCTGCCGACGATCGTCGGCGACCTCGGAGGGCTGGAGCACATCTCCTGGGTCGTCACCGCCTACCTGCTCGCGCAGACCGTCGTCATGCCGCTCTACGGCAAGCTCGGTGACCTCTACGGGCGCAAGCTCGTGCTGCAGGTCGCGCTCGTGATCTTCGTCGTCGGGTCGGCGCTCTGCGGGCAGGCGCAGTCGATGACCGAGCTGATCGCCTTCCGCGCCATCCAGGGGCTCGGCGGCGGCGGGCTGATGGTCAGCTCGCAGGCGGCGCTGGGCGACGTCGTCTCCCCCCGCGAGCGTGGGAGGTACGCCGGTCTCTTCGGCGGCGTGTTCGGGGTGGCCACGGTCATCGGGCCGCTGCTCGGCGGCTTCCTCACCAGCCAGCTGGACTGGCGCTGGATCTTCTACGTCAACGTGCCGGTCGGCGTGGTCGCGTTCGTCGTCCTGCAGCGCACGCTGCCGGCCCACACCGCGCGGATCAGCCACACGGTCGACTACCTGGGGACCGCGCTGCTGGCGATCGCGCTGACCGCCCTCGTGTTGCTGACGACGCTCGGCGGCAACCAGTACGCGTGGGACTCGCCGTTCATCGTCGGGCTCGGCGTGCTCGCGGTCCTCGCAGTCACCGGCTTCGTCTTCGCCGAGCAGCGCGCCGCCGAGCCGGTGCTGCCCAACTCGCTGTGGCGCAACCCCGTCTTCGCCGTCGCGAGCGTGATGGGGTTCATCGTCGGGTTCGCGCTGTTCGGCGCGACGACCTACCTGCCGCTGTTCCAGCAGGTGGTGCGCGGGCTCGACCCGACGGAGTCCGGGCTCGCGCTGCTGCCGCTGATGGCGGGCGTGCTGATCACGTCGATCGGCTCGGGGCAGCTGATCACCCGGACCGGGCGTTACCGGATCTTCCCGATCGTCGGCAGCGCGATGATGGCCGCCGGGCTGTTCTCCTTCTCGACGCTCTCTCCGGCGACGACCACGCTCGTGCTCGCGCTGGAGATGTTCCTCGTCGGCGCCGGCCTCGGATGCATCATGCAGGTCCTCGTGCTCGCGGTGCAGAACGCCGTCGACTACGAGCAGCTCGGAGTCGCCACGTCGGGGGCGACGCTCTTCCGGACGATCGGGGGCTCGCTGGGGACGGCGATCCTCGGCGCGGTGTTCACCGCCCAGCTGACCGGCAACCTGCACGCCGCGTTCCCGGCTGGTGGCGGGGCCGGCGCGGTCGCAAGCGGCCGGGTGCAGCCGGGCCAGGTCGCGGGCCTGCCGGCGGCCGTCAAGGTGCCCTACCTGCACGCGTTCACGGACGCGCTCAACACCGTCTTCCTCGCTGCCGCCGGTGTCGCCGTGCTGGCGTTCGCCCTGTCGTGGTTCATCCCGGAGCGCCCGCTGCGCGAGACCGTCGCCTCCGAGGGCGTGGGCGAGGCATTCGCCTCGCCGCGCCCCCCGGACTCCCTGCGCGAGATCGCGCGGTGCCTGAGCAAGCTCGCAGGCAGGGACAGGACGCGCGCCTTCATCGCCGACGTCGCGGCGCGGACCGGCGTCGAGCTGACTCCCGCCGCCTGCTGGATGCTGTTCCGCTACCGCGAGCGCCCGGCCGCCTCGTTCGCGGACCTCCGCGCGATCCGGCCCGTGCCGCTCGACGAGCTGGAGCGCGGCCGGGCACAGCTGCTGGGATGCGGCTACGTCGAGGAGAGCGCGGAGGGCGCGGCGGTCGTCACCGCGGCGGGCGATGTCACGGCGGAGCGCTTGCGCGGGTGCGCGCGTGAGCGGCTCGTCGCGCTGCTGGAGGGGTGGTCGCCCGAGCAGTACCC
The DNA here is from genome assembly GCA_963809525.1 of uncultured Solirubrobacteraceae bacterium. Classification (GTDB taxonomy): domain Bacteria; phylum Actinomycetota; class Thermoleophilia; order Solirubrobacterales; family Solirubrobacteraceae; genus F1-60-MAGs163. Next base: position 1,058,457 of record CAWEJY010000008.1, read on the forward strand.
GGACCTGCAGAAGCTGCTCACGCACCTGGCTGACGACATCGCCGAAGCGCCGCCGGAGCGCGATTCGGTCCCCGCCATCTAGCGCCGGCACGCCAGGAAGCCCGCAGAAGGCTTGCGGGAAGACCGCGATCGCCTTGGGCCGATCCCTGATGTGAGGCCGCGCGCCGACGCCGAGACTGCCCCGCGGGCCGGGTTCCCATCCCCCGGCCGCAACCAACGGGAGAGGAACACACCATGCGCAAGGTCCTGGAACTCGGCGGCATCCTGGCCGCCATCGTCCTGATCGTCTTCGGCGTCGCGGCGATCGCCGTCGGCATCGACGGCCGCAGCACCGTCAAGGACAACCTCGCTCAGGAGCAGATCGTCGGCACGCCCGACATGACGCCCTCGGCGACCAAGGCGGAGGCCGCGAAGGCCAACCTGCCCTCGAGCGTCGCGCTGCCGAGCTGCTCGGTGGCCGGCGTGACCGTGGACAACGGCACCGACGCGCGCTGCTTCGCGCAGTACATGCGCATCCACGCGCTCGAGGCGACGGGCGGCAAGACGTACTCGCAGCTGCCGCGCTACGCCACGAAGGACGGCAAGGGCACCGACGACATCAAGGCCGCTCTCACCAACGGCCAGGGCGCACCGGTCGACAACCCGATCCGCACCGTGTGGATCCAGGAGACGGCTCTCAGCACGGCGCTCAACACGAGCTACATGGCCGAGCGCATCGCGCTGTTCGGGATCGTCACGGGCATCGCGATGCTGCTCGCCGGCATCGGCCTCGGGATCCTGGCGCTCTTCGTCTTCGGCGCGCTGAAGGCACCGAGCACCAAGCCCCGCACGGAGGCCGCACCGGTTCCGGCGCCGTCGGCCTGACCGCAGACCTCCCCAACAGCAGCACCCGGACGGCCGTCCCGAGGCGGCCGTCCGGCGTTCTGCGATGAGTTTCGCGGCACGCGGCCGTCTCAGCTGGTGTCATCGAACCCAAGGAGCCCAGCATGAGCACCACCAGCACGCGCCTCAGCAGGATCGGCACCGTCTGCGTCCCGGTCTCCGACCAGGATCGCGCGATCGCGTTCTACGTCGACACCCTCGGCTTCGAGCAGCGCACCGACGTCCCATTCGGCGACGGCTATCGCTGGGTCGAGGTCGCGCCCGCCGGAGCGGACACCACGATCGCGATCGTCCCGCCGCCGCCGGGCCAGCAGGCCGGCGGCGCCCAGACGGGCATCGCGCTGAACACCGACGACATCGATGCCGTCCACGCCGACCTGAAGGACCGCGGCGTCGACGTCGACGCCGATGTCAGCCGCATGGGCGACCCGGTCCCGCCGCTGCTCTGGTTCCGCGACCCCGACGCCAACGTGCTGATGGTCGTCGAGATCAGCTGAACGCCAAGCGAGACTGCGCCGCGTCAGGTCTTGGTCATCGGAACTCGTCGGCCGCCTTCAGGTGCGATGAGGCGCGGCCGATGGGTGCAGTGTGACCCAGAACCCGACCGCGGCGCCCGCAAGCGAGCACGCCGGCCGGCGAACCTCCACGGAGCCCTCGCCGGCCGACATCCGTGAAGCCGACCGAGCCATCCGGACCGCCCGACTGCACGCGACCGGGTCGTGGCTGGTCGTCCTCGCCGTCATCCTGAGCACGCAGCGGCCCGGCACGGGCTTCGTTGAGGCCGCGGTGTGCGTGTCGCTCGCCATCGGTGCCTGGGCCGGACTGGAGAAGCTCCGCAGCAACGTCGTGCGCAAGGCGGCCGACCCGATCACCGGGCAACCCGATCTACCGGGCGGTCCGCTGCCGCTGGCGGCGAAGACCAGGATCGGGTTCGCGTTCCAGGTCCTCGCCGCGATGGCCGTGCTCGTCCTACTCCGCGGCTGAGACCTCCTGGTCGCGTAGCGGCGATACGCTGCGCACGTGCGGACGAATCTCGCCATCGAGGATCTCGGCACCTTCTTCGACGAGCCGTTGCTCGCGGTGCTGGCCACGCTGCGAGCCGACGGGAGCGTCCTGCTCTCCCCTGTCTGGCACGAATGGCGCGACGGCGGGTTCAACGTGTGGGCCGATGTCGCGAACGTCAAGACGCGGCACCTGCGGCGCGATCCCAGAGCGACGATCGTCGTGGCCGAGCCCGAAGCGCCGCTGCGCGGCGTCGAGGTCCGGGGCTCGGCGCGCTTCATCGAGGAGGGCGTGACCGAGACCGCGCGCCGCATCGCGGCCAGGTACATCGGCGATGACGAAGCCGCGGCTGACACCGAGGCCCGCAGCGGCGCCGACGTCATCATCCGGATCGAGCCCGGCGACATCCGCATCTGGGACTACGCCGACGAGTTCGACGAGTGAACGACTGCTGACGACGATGAGCCCGGCGTCACCCGGGCGCCCTGAGGGTCGCGTCGAGGGCGGCGCGGCCCTGCGAAGGCATGTAGGAGTCGTCGACGATGCCGGCGCCGCCGTCGACCGGGATCGCCGCACCGTTCACATAGCGCGCGTCCGGACCGGCGAGAAACGCCACGACCGCCGCGACGTCGGCCGGCTCGGCTGGACGACGGAGCGGATTGGCCGCCGTGCAGAGACGGTATGCGCCCTCGCGGTCGATGCCCCAACCCTCGGCGATGGCATCCATGTCGGCGTCGGCCATCGCCGTGCGCACCCAGCCGGGGCATACGGAGTTCGCCCGGACACCGCGCGGGCCGTAGTCGACCGCGAGACTGCGTGTCAGCATCACCGCGGCGGCCTTGGAGCTGTTGTAGGACGCTGCCTCGCCACCCGCCTGCCAGGCGTTCGCCGATGCGATCGTGACGATCGACCCGCCCCGCGCGATCAGATGCGGCAGCGCCGCGCGGGAGAGCAGGAACACCCCTGTCAGGTTCACGCGCAGGACCTCGTTCCACCCGGCGAGCGAGTCCTCCGCGACCGCAGCGGTCGCGTTGCTCCCAGCGGACAGCACGATCGCATCGATCCCGCCGAATCGATCGACCGCGGTGGCCACGACCGCCGCCGCACCGTCCTCGGTCGCAGCGTCGACCGCGCAGGGCAGCATTCGGCCGGCGAGTCGCTCCGCCACCGCCTCCAGCGGCCCGGCGCGGCGACCGACGCCGACGACGTCGTAGCCATCCTCGGCGAACCGCTGCGCGACCGCCGCCCCGACCCCGGAGCCGGCCCCGGTCACCACCGCCACGCGATGCTCTTCCGTCCCCTTCATCCGCTCCTCCCGCAGCTCAGCATCCCAAGCTAGTACACCCATCCGCAAGTTCCGTGGGTTTCGGCGGAGTGAGCTCGCGCCTGACGCCCGTCGGCGCCCGGCCCCGTGCCACCAGCACGAAGCCGGGTCACCGCCAGCCGTCAGATCACGACCGCACCCGCGCCGAATCCACGCGGAACTTACGGCCGGATGTACTAGTTCCGACGCCGGATGGTCCCCGCCCCGGTCGCGCCGTCTGGCGAAGCTCTGCGCGAACGCGCAGCCGTTGCCAGGCTTCCCCAAAGCCCTCCACCGGACTCGAAACCGATGGCCCCTTCCTTACCATCGGCGCCCGGCTGATTTCGGGGGCGGCGCGGGCTCGCCGTCGGTCAGCGACCCAGCGGAAGGGCCTCACCGCACTCGGCGCTGCGAGCGGGCTACTGCTCGAGCAGGCCGGCGCCGCCGAGCACGGTCAGCGCGCCGCCGACCAGCAGCAGGAGGGTTGCGAGCACGACCGGCCAGCGGCGTTGCAGCCAGGCGCCGCTCTTCTGGAGCAATGGGTCAGCGCGCTCCCCGGCGACAAGCAGGGCGACGATGATCGCCAGCAGCGGCAGGACGAACGCGAGGCAATAGAGCGCGACGAGCCCGATCTGCTGAGGAACAGTTGCGCTGGACGCGACGATCCCCGCGATGACCGCGAAGTAGGGCACCGCCGTCGGCAGCTCGACCGCGGCGATCGACGCGCCCGTGATCAACGCCGAGCCATGACCGCCGCTGCGCATCGGGAGCTCGCGCCGCGCCAGGCTCCGCCGCCCGAGCAGGAGCGCCACCGCCACTGCCAGGAGCATGATTCCGGCGACAAGCTCGATCACATGCCTGACCGTTCGCTGCGGATGCGGGACGAGGCCGAGCAGCAGCCTCCCCGGTCCGATCGTGAGCACGATGCCGGCGGCCAGGTTCACGGTGAACACGCCGACCGTGAACAGCACGACGCGCACCACGCGCTTGCGCCCTGTCGCCAGGTACAGCGCAGGTCCGACGGTGCTGGGATTGAGCGAATCCGCCAGGCCGACGGAGAGCGCCACGCCGGCTAGCCGCAGCATCGCTTCGCCATTGGGAGCGGCGCCCCGTCGCGATGCCTCCCGAGAGCACGAGCAGCGGCACCACGCCGTCTGATCGCTCGCACGGCTACTCCGTCGGGTTCGGGACTCGCTGCTGCTCTCGTCCGCGCCGGACGATGGCGTCGAGGAGGACGGAGAGGAGTGCCAGCGCGATGATGGCGCCGAAGGTCTCGGGCGCGCTCTGGAGAGTGTTCACGGCGAAGAAACCGAGCACGATGGCGGTGACGGCGATGGCGGCGATGACGATCACGGCGTTGCTTCCGGTGTCGGCTCGTCGGCGCCAGCCGGCAGCGCCGACGAGCAGGAAGATCATCAGCGCGACGGCACTGCCGACGGACGCGATCGCGGACAGATCGACGAGGTTGGCGACGACGAGGACCAGGCCCCCGGTGATGAGCAGCCCGGCGTGCAGCCCCAGGCGAGAGCCCGGACCGAAGAAGGCCGGGAACAGCCCTTGCTTGGCGAGCATCCCGGTGAGGTTTCCGGAGGCGTAGAGCGTGGCGTTCGTCGCCCCGGCCGTTGAGAGCAGCGCCGCGACGGCCATGACGGTGAACCCGGCGTCGCCAAGGGCTGGCCGGGCGGCCTCGGCTATTGCGGTCTCGCCGTAGCCGACGACCTGGGTGACGGTCAGTGTGCCGAAGACACCCAGCGCGATCAGCACGTACGTCACCGAGGTCACGCCGAGCGCGCCGTACATCGCGCGTGGCAGGTCGCGCGTGGGGTCACGGAGATCGCCGGCGGTGAATGTGATCACGTTGAAGCCCAGGTAGGCGAAGAACGTGAGTGCGACGCTCGCGATGATCTTCGAGAGCGACGGGTAGTCACTGAACGCCAGGAGATGCAGGTCGATGCTCGGGAGCGTCACGCAGATGAACACGGCGAAGACGACGAGCACGCCGGTGACGATCACCGACTGGGCGCGGGCGACGAACCGGGCGCCGACCAGATTCACCGCAACCATGACGATCACCAGCCCCGTGACGAAGATGTTGTCCCAGGCCGCCCCGGCGTCGTCGCCGATGAACAGCGAAGTGGCATAGCTGCCGAACGAGACCACGACCATCGAGCAGACGATCACGATCGCAGCGATGTAGCCCAGCCACGAGGCGACCCCGACCAGGCGCCCGCGACCGAACCCCTCGATCAGGTAGGTGATCAGCCCGCCTGAGGACGGGAAGCGCACCCCGAGCTTGACGCACACATAGCCCAGCAGCCCGGCGACGATCCCGCCGATCAGAAACGAGATCCAGACAGCCGCCCCGGCCACGGCACCTGCCTCGCCGAGCAGCGCGAAGATACCCGCGCCGATCATCGAGCCGATCCCCAGCACCGTCGCGCCCCGAACGCTCATCGCCTTCGACGAGGATTCCGGCGGCTGACTGAACGGCGCTGGTTCGGTGCTCATGCCACGGACTCTGCCACGGCACGCTCCTCATGAGCACCCCGTCCGCGACCCGGTCCTGATCCGAACGACCAGCAACGAGGACGAGCGCCGGATGCACCCCACGCACAGACGGGAACCACTTCGAGCTCGAAGGAACTCAGAGCCGCGTCCCGGGTGTACGACCCCGCGAAGGACTTCATCGACACGCAGGACTATGAGCGTGCCGAGATCGAGGAGTTGCTCGACCTCATCGAGTTGCTCAAGAATGCCGACCGCGTAGAAGGCACGACCCCCGATTGACCAACTCTCGCTGTAGGTTCGGGGCTGACCATGGTCGATCTGGACACTCGACTGCTGCGTGCGTTCGTTGCAGTCGCCGAGGAGCTGAACTTCACGCGCGCGGCGCAGCGCCTGACGCTCGCCCAGCAGGCGCTGTCAGCGCAGATCCAGCAGCTTGAGACACGCCTGGGCAGCAGGTTGTTCGAGCGCACCACACGTCGCGTCGAGCTGACCGAGGCAGGGGCGTTGTTGCTGCCGCACGCGCGGGCCACCCTCGCGGCACTCGACGCCGGCACGAACGCGCTCCAAGAAGCGCGCCGGGCCGCGCGCCGAACCCTCCGCGTGGGGCTTTCGGGGACGGCGATGGTGCCGGTGACCGGGCGGACGATGCGCCGATTCGCCGAACGTCATCCGGACGTCGAGCTCGTCGTGTCCAACACCGGGCTCGACCAGCCGGCAGCGGGACTCAAGGAGGGCGAGGTCGACGTCGCGTTCGTGCGCCCGCCGTTCCTGGACGAGGGCATCTCGATGGTCACCGTGCTCACCGAAGACCGCTACGCCGTCCTGCCACAGGACCACCCGCTCGCCGGGCGCGAGCACGTCCGCCCGCAGGACATCGTGCACGACCCGTGGATCTGGGTTGAGGGCGCCGACCCGAAGTCGCGGGCCTTCTGGGCGCTGTTCGACTACCGCGGTGACACGCCGTTGCGAACTGGCACCCGCGTCAACTCCTTCGAGGAGGCGTTCGGCGCGGTCGCAGCCGGGCTGGCGATCACGTGCCAGGCCGAGTCGGCGGTCAGCGCCGTCGGCGCCGGCTTCCCGCAGCTGCGCTTCGTCCGCCTGGAGGGAGCGCCGCAAGCCCAGGTGGCGGTCGCCTGGCGCACCGCCCACGAGACGGAGCTCGCGCGCGCGTTCGTCCGGACGGCATTGGAGGTCGGGGCCGAGATTGACAACGGCGAGCCGTCAGTCGTCGCGGAATCGGTGTTTCCCCCCGGGGACGGGGGCGGGCAAAGTCCGCTTCATGACCACCACAACGATCCCTGAGGGCTACCTCACACACCAAGGCGAACCACGCTGGTACGGCGACAGCCTGTTCGAGTTCCTCATCCCCAGCGAGGTGACCGGCGGGCAGCTCTCCGTCTTTCGCGCCACCTCCCCGCGTGGGTTCAGCCCACCACGCCATGTCCACACCCGCGAGGACGAGGTCTTCCTCGTCGAGAGCGGCGACGTGACCTTCGAGATCGCCGGGCAGCAGGTTGCGGCCGGTCCCGGGACGAGCGTCTACATGCCACGAGGGGTTCCGCACACGTTTCGCATCGACAGCCCCGTCGCGCGGATGCTCGGCATCATCGCGCCGGGCGACTTCGAGCACCTGTTCCGCGACCTCAGCGCGCCGGCCAGCGCACGGGCATTGCCCGAGCCCGGGACGGTACCGCTGGACATCGCCGCGATCATGGCCGAGCAGACCGCTCGCGGCACGCAGGTCGTAGGGCCCCCACTCACCCTCGAGGACTAGGACGCCGCGACATCCGACCCCGCGATCGGACGCTCGCAGACCGTCCAGACGACGGAGAACCGCACCGAGTGGCGACCGCGTCCAGCCGCAGCGATGTTCGGGCGGGCCAGGTGGCCCGCCCGAACTGCGCGTATACCGCCGCGCGACACCTAACCGAAAACCGAGGCTCGCGGCGACTCCCGCTTCTCGTCAGAAGCGACGTCGTAGTCGTGAGCCCTTCAGACGATCGGTCGTTCCATGCCGATCGCCTCGACCGCGACGCCGTCGGGCATCGTCTACGTGAACCGCTCGGCCTCCTCGAAGCCGAACGACCGGTCTGCTGCGCGTCCCGCGACGATCCGGACCCCCCACCGACCCGCACGCGCGCGTTCCAGTCGCGCATCGTCCCTAACGTCGCTTGCGCAATTCGTTAGGGTCGCGTAGCTTGCTGGCCGATGGACGCCGCCCACTTCCCACGCACCGTGTTCGGCGAGGCGCGGCGCACCATCGGGCCGCACGGCTACGTCGCCTACTTCCCGGCACCGCTTCCGCGCTCGTTCGAGCTACCGGCCCGGCTCGTGCCGCTGCTCGCCGACGCCGAGGCCGCGCTCGGCCGACTCGCGGGCGTCGGACAGCTCCTGCCCAACCCCCACCTGCTGATCCGGCCCTACCTGCTGCGCGAGGCCGTGGCCTCGACGATGATCGAGGGCACCCAGGCCTCGCTCGCCGAGATCTTCGAGCTCGGCGCCGCCGGAGACCAGCCGAACGCCGACGTCGAAGAGGTCCTGGCCTACGTCGACGCCATGGAATGGGCCGTCACCCAGGCGCCGCGTCTCCCGCTGAGCGTGCGCATGCTGCTCGAGACCCACCGCCGGCTCCTGCGCGGCGTGCGCGGTGCCGAGCGGCGCCCCGGCGAGCTGCGCACGACGCAGAATTGGATCGGCCGGCCAGGCTCGACGCTCGAGAGCGCGAGCTTCGTGCCGCCACCGCCCGACGAGCTCGCGCCGGCGCTCGCCGACTGGGAGCGCTTCGCCAACGAGCAGCCGGACATGCCGCTGCTCGTCCAGGACGCCCTGCTGCACGCCCAGTTCGAGACGATCCACCCGTTCCTCGACGGCAACGGCCGGCTCGGACGGCTGCTGCTCGTCCTGTTCCTCATCGTCCGCGGCAGGCTGACCGCGCCGCTGCTCTACCTGAGCGCCGGGATCGAGCACGAACGCGACCGCTACTACGCAGGCGCTGCGCGCCACGCGCACCGACGGCGATGCGCTGCGTGGATCGAGCTGTTTCTGGAAGCCGTCCGCTCCCAGTCCATCGACGCCGTGCGTCGAGCCGAGCGGATCATCGAGTTGCGCGAGCGCTACCGCGCGACGGCCACCGAGCTTGGCAGCGCTCAACGTGCTGCAGGTCGTCGACCTGATGTGCGAGAACCCGATCGTGACCAGCCGGCTCGTCGAAGGCGGCCTCGGGGTCGCCCGCCCCACCGCGCTGCGGCTGCTGCGCCAGCTCGAGGGTGCAGGCCTGCTCGAGGAGGCCGCACAGGGCGCGCGCGGCCAGCGGCGCTACGTCGCACGGGAGCTGCTGGACGTGGTGACGGCCGACGACTGGGGCGGGGCGCGATGAGCGAGCACCGGAACCGAGTGCCCGTGCCCGATCGTGGCCCGCTGGCTACTGGAAGCACGGAGAGGTCGGCAGCTTGCTGGTTGCGGACCGTGGTGAGCGCGGGCGACCCTGGGCGACGGCGCGTGTCAGCGCTCGCACGGCCTTGCGAGCTCCCACCAGTCCGGCAGATCGCCGGCCGCGGTCGACTGCTCGAGCAGCCGCGCGACGGTCACCGCATGACCACCTGAGGCGGAGCAGAACTTCCACAGCTCCCTCGCCGCGCGCTGGTAGTGGTGCATCACCGCGTCGAGCTCAAACGCGTCGATCTCGCCGGCGTCGTAGCGCGCCAGGCCGTCGCGGACGTGCTCGATCAAGTCCGCGAGCCTCGCGTCGTGATACGCCGCCAGGAGCGCACGGGCCCGACGCCGCTGCGTCCGCTCATCGCTCACAACTCAAGCCTGGCATGCGACCGGTCGGCATGCGACCCCGGAGTCGACAGCCGGCCGAACAGCCGCGTTCCTGACGGTGGACCGGACGACTGCTCCTTGTCGTCCGAAGCGACACTCCACAGCCTCGCGGATCGCTTGACACCGCATGAGCGAGAGGCGCAGACTGGCAGCATGCGTCGACGCGCAGCTTTGCTGAGTGTCGTGGTCCTAGCATTCGCGCCCTCCGCGGCGCGTGCAGCCAACATGCGCGTCGATGCACCGGTGAAGGCCGGATACCTCGAGCTTCCCGGTCCGGCGTATGCGGTCGACGGCGTCACGTCGGGGTCGCTGCACGGCGCGGCATCGTGGAGTGAAACCGGGAGTGGCAACTCGTTCTCCGGCAGGTTCACCTATGCCGACGCTCGCGGAACACTGCGCGGCACCAGCAAGGGTGAGCAGCAGGCGCCGGCCGGGACGAGCATCGCGTTCACCGAGACAATCACGATCACCGGCGGCACCGGCGCCTACAACGGCGCGCACGGCACCTTGTCATCCCCGGGCTCGGCCGATACGCAGACCGGCGACATCACGCGGCGGCTCAAGGGGAAACTGACGACCGGCCACCCCACCGCCCCGCCGCCACCGATAAAGCGAGCCGCGCCCTACCACGCGAGCATGAGCATCATCGCGGCGACCACCGGATCGGTCGTGACGGCCGTCGGCACCGTCCACGGGCTCACGCCACCCGGCGGGTTGATCGTCCTGCACTCCCCGCAGGGCGCCAACACCGTCACCGAGTCGTTCACCTACTACGACGGCCTGGGCAGCATCTCCGGCACCTTCCAACTCGTGCGCACGCCGCAGCCCGACGGCACGCTCAAGCTCAGCGGCCGGACAGGCGGGACAGCCCACGGCACGGGCCGCTACGCACACGTGAGCGGCCTCGGAGCCACAAGCTTCAACGGCCAACGCGACGCCAGCACCGGCGACGTCACCATCCAACTCAGCGGCCGACTCGCGTTCTCACACTAACGCGGAGCACGCGCACGATCGATCCGCCCAACGGCCGATCAACCGCTGCCTCCCTCCATACAAAGCGGGCGTGCCGCTTCTCGTCCGAAGCGGCCGTGGGTTGGCGAGCTGCGTCGTGCCTCGTTTTGCCACGACAGCAGCATGGTGGGGCCAAGCACTCCGCCAACGATCCAGGTCGTGCGGACTAGCGACGTAGCTCAGCTTGTAGCCGGGTTGCGAGGCGGACGGCGGCATCGATCTCGACTTGGCGGATCGAGACGCTCTCGACGCTGAGCCCGAATGGAACACCAACGCGCCGGCAGAATGCGATCAGCTCGACGGCCGTCGCGACGGCTTGATCGTAGGACGCGTCGAGCGTGTCATCCGCGTGGCGCAACTCGTTCTCGATCCAGCGCGGCACATCGACACCGAGCCACTGAACGAACTCCAGCGTGTTCACCGAGCCGCAGACCGAGAACGTGAAGACGATCGGCGCCGGCTTGAGGCCACGAGCGACGGACTCGTAGTGATAGTCGGAGACTAAGTTCTTCGCGGCATTGACGTCATAGACGATCTGGGTGACAAAGAACGAGCAACCTGCGGCCTGCTTCGCCAGAAGGCGGAGGTGCTCCCCGTGCCCGTGCGCGTGCCGCTCTGGGATCGCGACACCTCCGAGGAGGAGATCAGGGCGCATCTCGGTCCTGAGTTCGTAGGCCCGTGACAGGGAGGTTGCGACCGTCTTCTCACGAGAGGACGCACCGACGAACACCGACAGCGCTCGGGTCGGCGCTTGTTCTGTGAGCCACGAGCGAAGACGTTGCTCAGGGTACTTGCTGACAGCGCGGTACACGATGGCAGGCACCTCCAAGCCGACGAGATGGCGAGCGAGGTAGTCGGCCGGGTCCATCGCGGGAAGGAACGGAAACGGGCGTTCGTCGGGATTGCGGTCGCTCTCGTCATCAATGTCGTAGAGCACGAGGCCATCGATGCCCACGGGGCGGAGTCGCTCAAGCGTCTTCGCGGCGATCTGACCGGCTTGCTCCGGTTCGGTCGTCAGGCGCGGTGGCGTCAGCGCGAAGAGCAAGAACTCACCTCTCCCCTCGGCAATGCGCCGCTGCAACTCCACGCGCCGGAGCCTAGCCAAGCGGCTATGAGCCTCCCGCTGGCAACCGCGCCACGCCGCTCCTTTCCATGCGCAGCGGCAGTGTCGCTTTTCGGGGCATGAAACTGTCGCTCGGAGGCTGTGTCCGGGTTCGGGGCTACGGTCGCGCGACTGGGACAGGGGCCTCTTGGGAGAACGCAGATTGGGCAGGCCGGTTCTTGGGACGATGGGCTTTGAGCCCGAGCTTTTCGTTGGCCGCCCCTGCGACTTGCCCGGTTGCGCTGCGAGCGCGGATCCGTCGTTGTCGTTTGCCCACTGGTTCTCCCGACCGTGTGATCGAGAGCAGGAGGTGGTGTGGTGAGATCGATCGGGTTGGACGTGCATCGCGATTTCTGCGAGGTCGCGATCTTGGACTCCTGCGGGGGCCGCGCGCGCGGACGCGTCGCGACCACGCCGCAGGACCTTGAGCTGTTCGCGCAGAGCCTTGGGAGTGATGATCGGGTGGCGTTGGAGGTGACCGGCAACGCGTGGGAGATCGCGCGAATCCTCGAGCCGCACGTCGCCAGGGTGATCGTCGTCTCCCCGAGCGACACGGGGATCCGTCAGGCGCGCGCGAAGACCGACCGCCTCGACGCATTGGCGCTCGCGCGGTTGCTGGCGGCCGGGTCGCTGGACGGAGTCTGGATGCCCGACGAGCCGGTCCGCGTGATGCGCCGGCGCCTGGCGCGGCGCGCGCAACTGGTCGCGGCGCGCACGCGCGCCAAGAACGAGATCCACGCAGTGCTCGTGCGTCGCCTGAAGGGCCGCCCGCCGGCCAGTGACCTGTTCGGCGCCCGGGGCCGCCAGTGGCTCGCCGGGCTGCAGCTGCCCGTCGAGGAGCGCGAGAGCGTCGACGCCGGGCTGCGACACATCGCCTTCCTGGACGGCGAGCTCGAACAGGTCGAGCGGCTGATCGCCCAGCAGGCACTCAGCTCGCCCGACGTGCGCCGGCTGATGAGCGTTCCCGGTGTCAACGTGACCGTCGCTGCGACGTTCCTGGCGGCGGTCGGTGACATCCGCCGTTTCCCCACTCCCGGCAAGCTGGTCGGCTACCTGGGCCTTGATCCCAAGGTCCGCCAGTCCGGTGAGGGCCCCGCCCGCCACGGACAGATCAGCAAACAGGGCTCCGGGCCCGCGCGTCACGCGCTCGTCGAGGCGTGCTGGTCAACGGTCCGTCAGCCCGGCCCGCCACGCGCGTTCTACCAACGCGTCAAAGCGCGCCGCGGCCACCAGATCGCGATCGTCGCCAGCGCCCGCAAACTCGCCTGCCTGTTCTGGTGCCTGCTCACCCGCGGCGAGGACTACGCGTTCGCCCAGCCATCACTGACCCGCAAGAAGCTGCGCCAACTCGAGCTGCAGGCCGGCGCGCCGCGCCACCAAGGCGCCCGCGGGATCTGGTCTACGAACACCGCGATCAGACCAGCCGAACGCGAGCTGGCACTCCAAGCCCAGCGCGCCTACGAGCGCACCGTCAAGGACTGGCAGCACAGCGCGGGCGCGAGCGCGACAGCGGGCCGCGCATCTAATGGCTCCTCAAGGGAACACGTCGCGCGGCAGACCCCAAGGCCCAAGTCTGCCCTTTGACTCGTCGTCACCCGCGCCCACCAACACTCTCCCAAAGGACCAGCCCGCCGACAACACCACTTGACTTTCATCCGTCGTCCAATGCGACAGTCGCCGGGCGGGCGCCGACCGCTGCCTCACCTGCCTCGACGGAGAAGCTCGTGATCCGCAGGAGGACGTTGCGCTCCTTGCTCATGGCACTGGCTGGATGAGCCCGTACCAGCGCGACCGGTACTTCGAGTACGGCGTGCTCGACCGCGCGCGGGGTCCCGCCGTGGCGCCGGTTTCGTGCGCTGCGATGAGTTGCGCGGCGGCGGGCGGTCTTACGCGCATGAGCTCGATTACCGCGCAGACGCACGCGACGCTCGACGGCGTCATCGACGCCCCGCCCGCCGACGCGCTCTTGCCGTACATGAGCGACGCCGGCCGGCAGGGAGCGCTCGATCTCGCGCTGGCGGCCGACGCGCTGCTGCTCGCGCGCGAGACCTGGCAGGGCCTGGCCCGGGCGTGGCGCGACCAGACCGGCCCGATGGCCGAGCGGCTCAACGCGATGCCGAAGTACGTCGTGTCCGCGACGCTCGGGTCCGCCGACGAGTGGGACCACACGACGATCGTCGGCTACGACGACATCGCCGGCCTGCGCGAGCGCGAGCAGCTCCTGACCTACGGCTGCGGGCGCCTCGCACGGGATCTGCTGGCCGACGGACTGCTCGACGTGCTCGTGCTGTCGCTCACGCCCGTCGTGGCGGGCGCCGGCCGGCGGCTGTTCGACGACCCCGGCCACCTCGTCCGGCTGCGGCTCACCGACAGCACGACCTTCGAGACCGGCGCCGTGCGGCTGTTCCTTGAGCCGGATCACGCCTGACCGAAGCTACAAACCGAGTACTGCTTTCCACGCAGCGCGACAGCAGCAACCGCTCGCGCTTCTCGCGCAAAGCAGGAGTCGACCAGGCCGGAGCGGGCACCTGCCGCTCCGGCGTTTCTTTTCGCATATCGCGCCTAGCATGCGTCCCCCACTTACGATGAAGGGAGCAGGCAGATGATCACCCTGAACGTGCTTTATCCGAACAGAGACGGCGCGAAGTTCGACATGAACTACTACCTCGCCTCGCACATCCCGATGTTGAAGCGCGAGCTCGGGAGCGCGCTGAAAGGTTGCATCGTGGAGCAGGGGCTCGGCGGCCGTGCTCCCGGCACGAAGGCAGAGTTCGCAGTGCTGTGCCATCTGCGCTTCGATTCCGTCGAGTCGTACCAGCAGGCGATCGGCCCGGTCGCCGAGCAGATTCGGAACGACGTGGCGAACTATGCGAGTGAAGCGCCGATCATCCAGCTCAGCGACGTGAAAGTCGCGTCCTGATCAGCTATTGAGGATTCGGCTGGCCCCTGCCCGCGCTCTTCGAGGCGAGCGTGATCGTGGTCCTGGGTCTCGTGATGCTCGGCGCGGCCATGTGGCGCTTCGCGGCGACGGAGTGAGGCGCGCTAGGCGCCCCGCCCCGTCTGCTGCTGGAGCGCGTCGATGCGCTCGGACGCCTGGGCCTTGGTCAGGTCGGCCGGCGGGGCCTCCTCGCCGGCCTCGCGGCTAGAGGGTCTCGAGGTAGGACGCCTGCGCGCCGGTCATCGACTCGTCGCCGGTGGCCCAGCCAACCCGGCACAGATAAGCGACAGCGGCTACTGAGTGCCAGCCGGGAAGGGCGGAGCGACGATGTGACTGTCGAGGCCCAGGGCCGGAGGAGTCGCCGATCCTCTCGTCTGGACACGGGTTGTCGCGTCCTGCTGGTAGCTGACGCTGACGGACTGAGCGTCGAGGCCCGCGCCGCTGTCAACGGTGATCTCGCCAGCTGCCATCCCCGCCCACTGCCGTGCACCGGGCAGGCGGTCGAGCTGCGCAACCCGGTGCGCGCACGCTGCGCTGCTGGCCGTTCCAGCAGTCGGCCGCTTCGGGTACGTGGCCATCGCGGCTCGCCCGGCGTCACTGAGCAGTGCACAGGCCGATGCGCCGTCACGGGCGGCGGCTGCGCGCAGGAACTCGCTGACCGTCTCCTTCACTCCTCGTCCGTGCGGCGCCGACCCGCCGCAGCCGGACAGAACCAGCGCCAGGGCGAGCAGCAAGCTCGGAGTCAGCGGCCTTCGCACGGGAACATCATCGGCGCGCCCGCCAGACGCATGAGGTGCAAGTTCGGAACTGTCGCTTCTCGTCGGGAATCTCGAGGGCCGCGACCGCGCGATCGTCCTGCTCGCCGGGCACCTCGGGTTGCGCCCGCTGGAGGTGCGCGCGATGCAGTGGTCCGCGCTGGACGGGTCGACGCTGACGGTCGGCCGCTCGCACACGAAGCGCACGGCGGCGCGCACGCGCACGATCACGGTCCCGGCCGTCACCGCGCGAGTTGAAGGCATGGCGGATGGAGTCCGGGCGCCCCGCCGATAGTGAGCCGATCATCGGCCCGATGACCGCGGAGGCGATGAAGTCATGGACGCGCCGCCGCTGCACACGGCGGCAAAGGCCGCGACCGGGCGCGATGACGTGACGCTCTACACGCTGCGCCACACGCACGCGTCCGCCTGCCACTACGCGGGGTTCACGATCCCGGAAGCGGCGCGACGGCTCGGCCACGGCACGGGTTTGCACGTCACGACGTACGCGCACGTCGTGGATTCGATCAGCGGGAAGCGCTACGAGGACCTCGACGCGCTGATCGCCGCCGCGCGCCTGGAGTTCCGTGAGAGTTCCGCAGCGGGCGCGAATCGCGGCTGACGACCCTCACCATGACATGAAGAAACCGGCCGTTTGCAGCGGGTTTCAGGCAAGCCCTCCATCGGACTCGAACCGATGACCCCTTCCTTACCATCGGCGCCCGGCCGATTTCGGGGTCTCGTGCTGTCCGGTGGTGTTCAGCGAAGTCCCTGCAAATCGCCATGATCTGCAGATTGGACATGACGGGGTGTACCGGGCCGGACGGGCCTGAACAGGGGGTTTTGGACCCAGTGCGGACCCAGTGGGTGGCGCACTGGGAACCGCGACGATCCGGAACCCCCACCGACCCGCACGCGCGCGTTCCAGCCACCGTCCCTAACGTAGATTGCGCTCTTCGTTAGGGTTGCGTAGCTTGCTGACTGATGGGCGCCGCGGACTTCCCACGCACCGTGTCGGCGAGGCGCGGCGCACCATGGGGCCGCACGGCTAACGCAGCTGGAAGGCGGTCGAGCAGCGCTGGTCCACGATCCAGCAAGCCTCAGTGGCCGGGTACGACGCGTACCGCACGTCCATCGACGCGGAGGCGGCACGCGTGGTCATCGTCCGTCGTCGACTGACCCTCATGCCGCCGCCTGCGCGCGTCCCGCGCCCAGGCGGTCGGCGAGCCGCGAGGCCAGCGCCATGATCGTCAGCGCCGGGTTCGCCGAGCCCTGGGTCGGCAGCACGCTGCCGTCGGCGATGAACAGGTTGGGGACCCCCCAGACGCGGTGGTCGGCGTCGACGACGCCGTGCTCGCGGGTCGCGCGCCCATCCGGCAGCCGCCGACGAGGTGGGCGTAGCGGTCGATCGTCGAGGACGTCCTGGGCGCCGGCGGCCTCGCAGGATCGTCTGCAGCGTGCGCTTCGCGGCGGCGATGTTGCGTGCGGTCGTTGTCGCATTGGCTGTAGTCCATGCGCGCGACCGGCATGCCGTGCCGGTCGGTCTCGTCGGCGCAGGGTGACGCGGTTCTCCGGGCTGGGGCAGGAACTCGCGACAGCGCGCCGAGCGTGTACCAGTGGTTGTAGTCGCGCATGTACTCGCGCAGCGCCGGCGCCCCAGTGGCCGTCGGCGAGGACGTGCTCGGCCCAGGTGATCGGCAGCGGGCCGACGGTCTGGATCGAGAAGCCGCGCGCGAAGCCGCGCTGTCGGATCGGTCTCGTAGAACTGCTCGGAGCAGATCTCCGGCGGCGGCGCCTTGTACATGCGCAGCTCGTCCGGGAACCGACCGGCGATCTGCGGCGCGCCCTGCACCATCAGGTAGCGGCCCGACCTGGTCGTGGTCGTTGCCGAGGCCGTGCGGGAAGCGGCGCGCTCGTCGAGTTCAGCAGCAGCCGCGGGCGTCTCGATCGAGTAGCCGGCGACCGCGACGGCGTCGGCGCGCTGGAAGTGCTCGCGTCCCGTCGCGCAGGTAGCGCGACGCCGGTCACGCGCCCGGTGACGTCGTCGATCTCGACGCGCGCTGCCATGCAGTCCGGCGCGGATCTCCGCGCCGTGCTCGAGCGCGTCGGGAATGTGGGTGATCAGCGGCGAGGCCTTGGCGTTGACCTTGCAGCCCTGCAGGCAGAAGCCGCGGTAGATGCAGTGCGGCCGGTTGCCGAAGCGTGCCGTTGGTGATCGCGACCGGACCGACGCGGGTCTCGATCCCGAGCGCGCGAGCGCCCCGCGCAGGCAAGCTCGGCCCCGTTGCCGCCGACCGGGTGCGGCGGCGTGCGGGTAGCGGTGCGGGTCGCCCCACGGCCAGTCCTCGCCCGGCGACCGGCAGCTCGGCTCGATCCGCTCGTAGTGGCGGCTTGCAGGTCGCGGTAGGCGATCGGCCAGTCCGCGCCGACGCCGTCGCGCGTGCGCACCTCGAAGTCGCGAGGGGTGAAAGCGCGGCGTGTAGCCGGCGTAGTGGACCATCGAGCCGCCGACGCCGTGGCCGGAGTTGTTCTTGCCCAGCTCGACCGGGTCGCTCGCCGCCGATCACGCGCGGCTCGGTCCAGTAGAGCTTGTGCGAGCCGCGCCTCGTCGGAGACCCAGTCGCGGTCCGGGTCCCAGAACGGCCCGGCGTCGAGGCACGACGACCCGCCATCCGCGCCGCGCGAGCCGCTGCGCGAGCGTCGCCGCCGCCGGCGCCGGCGCCGACGATCACGAGATCGACCGGGTAGGCGGTCGTCGTAGCGCGCCATCCGCTCCAGCGGGACGGCCGCGGCGGTGCACGTCGAGCAGGAACGCGGAGTCGTTGTCCGGTGGTCTCAGTCCGCCCCGCGCAAGCGTCCGCAGGCCGTGGAACGCTCACGTGCCCTCACGCCACGCGCGCCGCGTGTCACGTCACCGGGTCGCGCTCGAACGCCGGGCGCCCCTCCCAGCGCTCCCGCTGTCCGGCGCCCAGGCGCGCGTAGCCGCGCGGATACGCAGGCCCGCCGAAGCCGATCTCGTTCCACGCCCACGGATGCGAGTAGAACGCCGCCAGCACGTCGCGCATCACGACGCTCCACGCTCGGCGCGGGGGCAGTTGCGTCCCACACCGTCCGCCGTGCAGCGACCGTCGGAGAAGGCCTGGACCACGGCGTCCTGGATCTCGTGCGAGGCGCCGACGAAGTCGGCTGGCGCCGTGCTGGACGGCCGCCGCGTCGAGCCCGGCAGCCGACCTGTCGCCAGGTCGTCGCCGATCGTCGGGCAGCTCGGCGTAGCCGATAGCCCTCGAGCTTGCCCGCGAGCAGCTTCGCGTCGATCATGTTGAGCACCGGAATCTGCGGCTCGCGGTCCTGCGCGAGCACGCGGTCGCAGAACGCGCCGAGCGTCGTCGCCTCGCTCGCGCGTGAAGAAGCGGATTGCGCGGGACGTGCTCGACCCGCTCGAGCACGACGCGGCGGGTCACCTCGTCCCAGTGGTGCGCCTGCTCCAGCACGTTGAAGTCCGGATAGCGGCCGTGCATCTGCGGCGTCACGCCCTTTCGTTGGCGTGGCAGCTCGTCCGGTGAGACGGCGGCCGGCCCCGGCGGAGGTTGGGCAGGTGTGCCGCGGACCGGAACTCACCTGCGCCATCAGCGCTCGCGCCCGAGTGCCGCCGCAGCGAGCCCCATCCCGCCGACCAGCGCCAGCGATCCAGGAGCGAGCAGCGGCGGGCCCATCACGACGTTGAACAGACGGCTCCTGAAACCCTCCGGGCTTGCGCGCGACGCCGCGCATATGGGTGATCGTGCCGATCACCCCGTCGAGGCAGTACAGCGCCGACAGCGCCGGGAGCCATGTCCGCGCGACGCGCTCGGAGCGGACGCCGGCGAGCCCCGCGACGGTCAGCGCCGGCGACAGCGCGACCGGCGTCCACATCCACTTGTCCCCGAAGGAACCGCGGAAGTGCTCGAAGTAAGATCTCGAGGCCGAGCGGCAGCGCGCTGCAGCGCGGTCGCGGCCGACAGCGTCCGCTGCGCCGCCCGCGGGACACGTTGCGCCACCACGCGATTGACCGCCGGTTGTCGTTGCCGCGGCTCGTCCTACGCCGCATAACGCTGCGCCTCCGCGCGCTTGAGCTCGAGCCCGATCCCGGGACGCCCGAGGTCCGGGTGCAAGCGCCGTCGCGGGGTTCGACGCACGCCGTCGAACAGCTGCGCTCGATTCGCACGTGGTCGTGGAAGTACTCGAGGTGGACGAGCTGCCGCAGCGCCAGGCCCGGGTGCAGATGGATCGCCGGACCGCAGTGCAGCGAGATCGGCATGCTCGGGCGCGACACAGCGCGCCGACTCTCAGCAGCTCAGTGATTCCGCGCGCATCGAGTGACGTCAGCCTGTAGCACGTCGACCGCGCCTGCCTCGAGCATCCGCTCGAAGTACGGCAGGTCATAGCCGTACTCACCGGCCGCGATCGCGACATCCCGGCCGGGCGCGCTGTCGCGCAGCAGCCGCAGGCCTTCGAGATCGTCGGAGGAGACCGGTTCCTCGAACCAGCTGACGCCGTCCTCCGCGAAGCGCTCGGCCTGGCAGCGCCTGCTTGCGCGTGTAGGCGCCGCGATCCAGGCGGG
>CAWEJY010000009.1:0-94157 GCA_963809525.1 uncultured Solirubrobacteraceae bacterium
TGTGGCAGGCGATGCCGCTCCCCGCCCAGAAGTTCTCCAGCCCGGGAACCGAGAAGTCGTAGACCAGGTCGGTCGCCGGGATCTCGTCGATGTCCGTGATCGCCGCCCAGACCAGATCGCCGGTGCGGCGGGCGTTGAGTCGCTGCTCGACGCGCTCGTCCCACCGGAGCATGTTCCATGGACTCACGTTGCACAGCGTGAGGCGCCAGAACGGGTAGGTCTGGTCGCCGGTCCGCTGACGGAGCGTGGTCTCGTAGCGCCCGACCGACGGGACGAGGCCGAAGCGGGCGAACGCCACGATGAGATCGTCCTTGAGCTCGTCGTGGACCGTGGAGAATTCGTGCCTGCCACTCTCGACCTTCGCGCCGGAGTGCACGCCATCGCCCTCGCGGTAGCCCTCGAGGAACAGCCTGAGGCGCACGAGCGGCAGTCCGAGGATCCAACCCGGGATGCGCTTGCGCCCGTCTTCGAAGCCGAGATGCGCCAGCAGGCGCAGGAAGAGCCGGCCGTGCACGGCGATCGAGGCCGAGCGCACCGGAGAGCCGTCGCTGTGAACCACGTGGAGTCCGAGCTCGCGCTCGATGATCGCGGCGGCGGCCGCGAGGAGGCCCTGGTCACCGCTGATCGTGATGAACGCGTCACGACCGCTGACATGCCAGGAGCCTTCGGCGACCCAGAGACCGAGCAGCCAGAGCAGGCCATCGGTGATCTGAACCTCCGCCGGCAGGCTGACGGTGCGCCCCGCGGCGCGTGCTCGCACCTGCGCGCCCTCGGGCATGCCGCCCCCCACACGCGCCAAGGCGGGCAACGGGACACGGCTGCTGCTGCGCATCCGGCTGATCTGCGCCCAGAGGGCATTGCGCCAATACCGGCCGGTCGCGCGGCCCGACGCCTCCATCTGGCCGAACAGGTCGAACCGATGCTGCCAGGCCGCCTCACCCAGGCCCGGGGCGTCGACGAGCAGATCCCAGGGATCGAGCTCCGCCCGGCGCCAGACGTCGATCATCGACACCGTCGTCCGGTCGCGCTCCGGGACGTCGATGCGGCCCATCACAGCAATGCGGTCACCGCGCCGGAGGTCCTCAACCGGCCGCTCCTCGGGCTCGCCGTCGCACCCCTCGACGAAGACCGAGTGATGCCCGGTGACGCGCACGCCACGTCCGTAGCGGGTTCGCAGTTCGTAGCAGCGCTCGTCGGTGGGATGCGCGATGAACGCCATCGGCTTCGCGCCAACCGCCAGGCCGCCCTCGCCGAACGACGGGACCGTGTAGCCCTCTACCGGATACTCGAAGCCCGGCAGCACATCGGCGGTCTCGATCACGCCCGCGCCGACCGGCACCTGCGCGCCGCGCGGGACGTAGCCGCAGGCCAGCGCGCGTGCCGACATGCGCGCTGCGGCCTGCTCGGCCGTTTCCCGGCGCAGCTCCGTGCCGTCGTCGTAGAGGACCTGCTCGTCGGCGAGCACCGAGTTGAAGATCCGCATGATCGCCGTGTTGACCCCCTGCTGGCGGTGGTAGGCCATCGTCAGCGCCTCGGCGTAGCGCTTCGCCTCGTCGTAGACGCCGCGCGGGCCGATCGGGTTGACGTTGCCCCAGTACTCCTCGGTCTGCGGGTGCACGTCCGGGTCGCCGTAGACCTCGCTGGTCGAGGCGATCAGGAAGCGCGCGCGGTGCTGCTTGGCGAGGCCGAGCGTGTTGTGCGTCCCATGCGAGCCGACCTTCAGGGTGTGCAGCGGCAGCCGCAGGTAGTCGATCGGCGACGCCGGCGAGGCGAGGTGGTAGACGAAGTCGACCGGCGCGTCGACGAAGTAGGGCTCGACGATGTCCGCCATCAGGAACGTGAACCCGGGTGCGCGGATGTGCTCGATGTTGTGCAGCGAGCCCGTCTCGAGGTTGTCGACGCAGATGACGCGATGGTCGCGGCGCAGGAGCTCGTCGCACAGGTGCGAGCCGAGGAACCCTGCGCCACCGGTGACGAGACAGGTGGCCATGTGTTGTAACACTAGGCGCTCGGGGGGCCGGATGCGGGTCCGATCGGATCGCCCGCACGGAGCGGCAGAACGACCCGCAGGCACTTGCACGACTGCACTCCACCCGCGAGGCTGCCGATGGTACGGCAATGTCCCTCTCCCCTGGGAGCATGCGAGTCATCCTCCGCGCGCGTTCACTGCTGGCGGTCCGGCCCGCGGCGCTGCTTGCGTCGGTGGTCCTGTTCGTGCTCGTGGCGCCCGCCGCCCACGCCTGGAGCCCGCCGAGCGCGATCTACGTCAACGGGGATGCGAAGGCGTACGCGGTCGCGGGTGACCCGAGCGGCAACGCGTTTGCCGTCGTGGGCGGCGGGACGCTCGACCAGCCGCTCGTGCTCGTCGAGCGCGACCTCACGTCGGCCACCGATCCGCAGGGCTCGCTCATCTGGGCCCAGCCGCGGCCGCTGCCGGCGCTGCCGGCGCCGTGGACCGTCTCGGGGCTGGACGTCGGGGCGGCGAGCGCCGCCGCGGCCGGGGACGGCGTCGGGCTGATCGCACTCCGGCGCGACCACGGCTCGTCCTCGATCCTGCAGGCGCTCGTGCGCGACGGCGGTGAGGACTTCGCCCCGCCGGTGACGCTCGTCGGCGGTCCGCTGAGCCCGATGACCGACCCCGCCGTCGGCGTCTCCGACGGGGGCTTCGCCGTCGTCGCGGTGGGCGCCACACGCAGCGGCAGCGGCGCGCGGCGCGTGGCGATCGCGACGCGACTGCCGGCGCTCGGGTTCACGGCGCCGCATCTGTTCCGCAGCCGCTCGCTGAGCCAGCCGTCGGTCGGCATCGGCACCGACGGCAGCCCGGTCGTCGCGTGGGTCACGGGTCGCAGGGCGGTCGCATCGAGAATCGCGGACAACGGCGTCCCGCAGCGCCCGCAGCTGCTCGGCGCGGCTCGGCCCCATGCCCCGATCGCGGCGGCCGTCGGCCATCTCGGGAACGGCGTGGTGGCGTGGGAGGACAGCACGGGCGCCGTGCGGCTGGTGCGTCGCAGCACTCCCGGGCAGCTCTCGCTCTCGCTTCCGATCAGCGCCCCTGGCTCGGCACGGATCCGCAACATCGCCGCAGCGGTGGATGAGCGCGGTCGTGCGTTCGTCACCTGGCGCGTGGGGATCGGCGCGGCGGCGCGGATCGTCGTCGCGCAGGCTGCGGTCGGCGCGACCTTCAGGCTGACGACGCTCGCGCAGGGCGCCGGGCTCGGCGCTCCGGCGATCACGGCGCGTCCCGGCGGCGGCGCGGCCGTCATCTGGTCGGCCCCGAAGGGCTGGCAGGCCGCCAAGGCTCCGGCCAACGGCATCTTCACTGCGACCGCGACCGTCTCACCCCCGCTCAAGGGCAACGACCCCTCACTCGCCACGGGCGCCGCGATCGCCGGCCCCGGGCCGAGCGTCAACATCATCTGGCGCCAGTACGGCGTCGAGGCCCCGGCCGACGGCATCCAGGTTCTGCAGAGCCAGGACGATCAGCCGTAATCCGGCCCGCTCATCGTAGGATGGGCGCCATGCCCGCACAGCCCTTCGTCGAGAAGCTCAACGAGCAGGTCGCGCACGAGTTCGCCGCCCACCAGCAGTACGTGGCGCTCGCCGTCTACTACGACGGCCAGACCCTGCCCGCGCCTGGCCGAGTTCTTCTACGCGCAGGCGCTCGAGGAGCGCAACCACGCGATGATGATGGTCGGCTACCTGCTCGATCAGGACGTCGCGCCGCTGATCCCGGGCATCGATGCGCCGCAGAACACGTTCGCGGACATCGTCGAGCCGGTGCGCGTCGCGCTCGAGCAGGAGAAGCGCGTCACCTCGCAGATCAACGCGCTCGCCGCGATCGCGCGCGACAACAACGACTACGCCAGCGAGCAGTTCATGCAGTGGTTCATCAAGGAGCAGGTCGAGGAGGTCTCCTCGATGTCCGACCTGCTGAACATCGTCGAGCGCTGCCGTGAGGAGCCGCTGCGCGCCGAGGACTGGCTCGCGCGCGAGAACGCCGGCGGCGAGGGCGCCGACCCGACGGCCCCGGCGCCCGCGGGCGGCGCCGTCTGAGCACCTGGCCCGCACCGCTGAACCCCGTGCTCGAGGGGCGCGTCGTGCGCCTCGAGCCGCTCGCCCCTGAACACGAGGAGCCGCTCTTCGCCGCGGGCCGCGCGCCGGAGATCTGGACCTGGATGTACGCGCCCGCCCCGGGCGACACGCGCGCGACCTGGCACGCGTACTTCGCCGACGCGCTGGCTGAGGCACAGGCCGGGACGCAGGCGCCGTTCGTCACCTTCGACGCCCGCAGCGGTGCGCTGATCGGCTCGACACGCTTCATGACCTTGCGGCCCGACCAGCGCGGGCTGGAGATCGGCGCGACCTGGCTGACCCCGTCCGCCTGGCACTCGGGTGCCAACGTCGAGGCCAAGCTGCTCCAGCTCACCCATGCGTTCGAGACGCTGGGCTGCATGCGCGTCGAGCTCAAGACGCATGAGCGCAACGAGCGCTCGCGCGCTGCGATGGAGCGCATGGGCGCGACCTTCGAGGGCGTCTTTCGCAAGTACCAGGTGACGCCGGGCATCGGCCCGGGCTGGCGCAACAGCGCCTTCTACAGCGTCATCGACGACGAGTGGCCCGACCGTGAAGGCCGGCCTGCAGGCGCGGCTGCGTCGCTACGGCTGAGGCGGCGGCGCGCCTTCGACCCAGCGACGCTCGTCGCCCTCGACCTCGAGCTTCCAGATCGGCGCCGAGGCCTTGATCGCGTCGATGATCTCGCGGGCGCCCGCGAACGCGTCACCGCGGTGCGGCGCGCTGACCGCCACGATCACGCTGGGCTCCGACAGCGGCACGACGCCGACGCGATGCGCGGCGGCGGCGGCGCAGAGGCCGTGGCGCTCGATCGCGGCCTGCGCGATCTCGCGCATCGCCTCGAGCGCCATCTCCGCGTAGGCCTCGTAGTGCAGCTCGTCGACCTCGCGTGTGACGCCCTCGAAGACGACGACCGCGCCTGCCCGCGGGTCGCGGACGCGGGCGGCCAGCGCGGTGAGCGCGAGCGGCTCGGCGCTGACGGCGACGTGCGGGCCGCCGCCACCCGACACCGGCGGGATCAGCGCGATCTCGTCCCCGGCGGCGAGCACCTGCTCGGGCGCGGCGTAGACGCGGTTGACGGCGAGCACGCAGTGCAGGTCGCCCATCAGCGCCGCGACGGGCGCCGTCGCCAGCGCGTCCGCGACGCTCGCGCCGTCGGGCAGCTCGAGCTCGAGCACGTCGCGGCCGGCGCGCTCGCGCAGCATGGCGAAGAGGCGGACGCGGACGGTCACCCCCGGGACGCTACTTCGCGCGGCGCGCGCTCGCCGACACCGCCGGGCCGCGCCTGCCGGTCGCGCTCACCCCGGCGACGCTGACGCGAACCCCGTCCCTGAAGCCGATGACCGGGATCGAAAGGCTGTGCGTCCTGACCGGCAGCACCCGCTGCAGGTGGCGCCCGTCGGTCGCCACGACGGTGACGAGCGTGTGCAGCGCGTTGCGCGGCGGGGTGAAGCTCACCGTGAAGGCCTTCGCCCCGGCACGCACGCGCAGCCTGCTCGCGCGCGCCGGCCGGACCGGGCCGGGCGCGGCGTATGTGGCGACGACGGGCCGGCCGTGCGGCAGCCCGCCGTTGTCGATCAGCGCGACGATCCGGCGCTTCCCGGCGGGGCCGACGGCGGGCGTGAAGCGCAGCGTCCCGGAGGAGCCCTTGGCCGCGCCGAGCCGGTGGAAGAGCGTGCCGGTCTGCTCGGCGAAGGCGACCGTGACGTTCTTCGGCGCCTGCACGCGGTAGGTGAGCGTGCGCGTCGTCCCGCGGCCGCCGACCGTCGCGCTGACCCTGGGCGCCGCCTCGCCGACGACGTACCGCAGCCCCGTGACGGCGACCGACGAGCCCGGCGCCTGCGTCACCGTCCAGCGCCCGGCGGCCGGGCTCTTGATCCCGACGTGGGTCGTCTTCACGGTCGGGTCGCCGAACGCGACGGCGCTCGTCCCGGCGCGCCAGCGCGGTCGCCGGGACGACCTGCGTGCCGTTCGGCGCGGTCAGGACCACGGCGGGCGCGCCGCCGTCACCGGTCACGTCGAGCGCCACGGCCGGCGCGCCGGCCGGGACGTCGAAGCCCTCGCCCGCGGCCGCATGGGCGTGCGCGTGGGCGTGCGCGGCGGCGGCGCTCGGAAGGCCGTTCGCGTAGTCGGAGGTCACGTCGACGAACGGATGCACGACCGGCGCAGGGTCGCCCCAGTTGTAGGTGATCGTGCCGACGAACGGGACGCCCGCGCCGAACGGGACGTACACGCCGAAGCCCCTGTTGTTGATCGCGATGTCCTCGGAGGGCAGCGTGACGTCGCCGGAGTCGAGCACCGAGCTCGGCAGCGCGCTCGAGAGCCCCAGCTTGGCGACGTGGATCACCAGGTCGCTGGAGATCCGCCCGCCGAAGGTGTTCGAGTGCGGGTCGACGATCGCCTGCAGCGTGCCCTTCTCCTCGACGACGCCGAGGTCGTAGCTCGACGTCCCGGTCAGGGCCACCGCGTCGGGCAGCGAGTAGACGAGCTTGGCGTTCGCGATCTGGATGCTGTACAGGAAGCCGGTCGCGGTCACGGTCAGCTTGACCGGGTCGCCGAACGAGGCGCTGAGGCCGCCGTCGAGCGTGAAGGCGTAGTCGTGCTCGGCGCCGGGGTGTGGTGAACAGCGGCGTGATGCCGAACTCGATGCTTCCGGACAGCGAGATCGGACTCAGTCCGAAGCCCGAGCCCGCCCTTCGTCGAGGTACAGCTGCGGCGGCGTGTCGTTGAGGTCGAGCGGGACGCCCGGGTACGGGAGTCCGACCTCGAACGACCCGCTCTTGTAGTTGCCGTCGTCGAACTCGATCGCGAGCGCGAGGCTGAAGAGCTTGCCGCCGGTCGGGACGTTGACCGTGCCGCTGCCCTTCCACACGTTGCCGCTGCGCGTGTAGCTGATGTCGAGGTTCTTCAGCTCGGCCGCCCCGAACGAGGCGTCGCCGACCTTGAACTCGAGCGAGTCGAGGTTGAGGCCGTTGTTCAGCGTCGCCGACAGCGTCGCGCTTCCGGTGACGCCGCCGAAGACGCCGGGGAGCTTCAGCGAGATCGGCACCTGCACGCCGCCGCTCACGAGCTTGACGTCGACGTCGCCGTCGATCGGGAAGCCCGCCACGTCCGGCGGCTTGACCTCGTTGAAGTCGAACAGGTCGTAGCCGGACGCGGCGACCGGGATCTTCACGTGCAGCTCGCCGTGCCAGAGCGTGACGTTGATGCCCTGGCCCTTGAGCACGACGGAGACCGAGCCGGTCGTGTCGATCGTGTGGAGCTTGGGGTCGATCCCGATCTTCACGCCCGCGTCCGGGATGATCGAGACGCCGTTGATGTTCACCTCGCCGAGCGAGACGTCGAGGTTGGGGTCGTTCTTGTCGTGCGCGAAGCAGCCCGCGCCTTCACCTCGGCGTCGACGACGCCGAACTTCGCCGTCGTGCAGGTCGTCGTCGCGAGCTGGTCGCCGATCTGCGAGCCGAGGCCGCCGCCGGGGAGCTGGCCGAGCCCGGGCCGGCCGGTGGCCCGCTGGGTGCCGAACACCGAGGCCGCGACGGTGCCGACGCCCTCGGCGCCGACGGGGTTCTGGATGTAGGTCACGAAGCCGCCGCCGTCGGAGGTCGCGGCGAGCGCGAGGTCGCCGATCGACCCGCCGGGCGGCGGGCGCGCGATCAGCTGCGCGGGCGTCCAGGTGATCCCGTCGGTGGACGTGCGCAGCTCGACCCCCGCCCCGTCGACCCAGGCCGCGGCGAGCCCGCCGGCCTCGTCCTCGGCGATCGTCGGGTTCTGCACGTTCCCTGCGAGCTTCAGGGGATTCCCGCTCGGCCGCCCGGCGACGATCCTGCGGACCAGCACGTTGCCGCCCACGAGCGCGTCGCGGTAGAGGACGAAGACGCCGGTCGGCCCGCCCGCGATCCGCGGCGCGGAGCCGGGGAAGGACGCCGTCGACCAGGTGCCGGCGTCGTTGACGTCCCCCGACCCCGACCACTCGCGCACGTACGTCGTCGGCGTCAGGTCGTCGAAGACCGCGATCGGCAGCACGCCGTCGGTGGCGAGCCCGCCGTCGTAGGCCTGGTCGCCGGTGCCGAGCTGGGCCTTGGCGCGCGTGAACTGACCCGCGCCGACGCCCTGGAAGAGCGTGCCGCCGGTCTCGGTGCGCGTGATCGTCCCGATCGACGGGTTGTCCTCGCCGCCGTAGGCGATCGCGCCCCCGCTCATCTTGTTGTCGCCGATGATCGCCGGGCCGCTGAACGTCTGCCCGCCGTCCTGCGAGGCCCACAGGAACACGTTGCTCTCGCCGGTCTTGCCGTCCGGCTGGGTGAACGCGTCCGGGAAGCGGTGGTCGACGAGGTACAGCGCGTTGCCCTGCGTGATCGGGATCGGGCCCTCTGTGTCCGCGTTGCCGCCGGGGAAGTTGCCCTCGAACGGGCCCGACTGGCCGCCGGCCGGGGCGTCCGGGGTCAGCGCCGAGGTCGAGGCGCACGCCTTCTGCCCGCGCGCCAGGCGGCAGTAGGAGACGACGTCGGGCGCGACCGACGCGCCGTCCTGGCTGAACAGCAGGTGGCCCGTCCCCGCCGGATCGACCAGCACGCTCGGCAGCTTGCCGGCGCCGAGCGTGATCGGCGCCAGCGGCGCGGGGGTGACATTGGGAAGCTTCGTCGTGCCCTTGTAGCCGGGCGAGTGGTAGCTCGGCGCCGGCTTCGCGCCGGCCGTGGCGGCGGGCAACAGCCCGACCGCCGCGAGAGCGAGCGTGAGAATGAGCACGCGCATGGTGGTGGACCCTACGGGGGAGCGGGTCCAGTGACCAGCAATTCGGTGCCCTGGGCCGGGATCGCCGCGCGCAGCGTGCGGCGATACCGTTCGGGCATGGCCATCACCCCGGACGAGCGTCTGACGATCGCACCGATCGTCGGCCCTGACGACCCGCGGAAGTTCACCGACTCGGGCATCGAGATCAAGCCGCTGTACACCGGGGCCGATCTCCCCGAGCAACTGGACCTCGGCGAGCCCGGCGAGTTCCCGTACGCGCGCGGCGTCCATCGCGAGATGTACCGCAGGCAGCAGTGGACGATGCGCCAGTACGCGGGCTACGCGAGCGCGAAGGAGTCCAACGAGCGCTACCGCTACCTGCTCTCGCGCGGGGGCACCGGGCTGTCGATGGCCTTCGACCTGCCGACCCAGCTCGGCCTCGATTCGGACGACCCGCTGTGTTTCGGCGAGGTCGGGCGCACCGGCGTGGCGATCGACACGATCGACGACATGCGCACCGCGTTCGACGGGATCCCGCTCGACCAGGTGTCGACGTCGATGACGATCAACGCGCCGGCCGCCGTGCTGCTGATGCTCTACGACCTCGTCGGCGAGGAGCAGGGCGTCCCGAGCGAGAAGCTGCGCGGGACGACGCAGAACGACGTGCTCAAGGAGTACATCGCACGCGGCAACTACATCTACCCGCCCGAGCCGACGATGCGCCTGACGACGGACATCTTCGAGTACTGCAACGAGCACATCCCGCGCTGGAACACGATCTCGATCTCCGGCTACCACTTCCGCGAGAAGGGCTGCTCGGCGGTGCAGGAGGTGGCGTTCACGCTGTCCAGCGGCATCGCCTACGTGCAGGGTGCGGTCGACCGCGGCCTCGACGTCGACGAGTTCGCGCCGCGTCTGGCGTTCTTCTTCAACGGCCACAACAACGTCTTCCAGGAGGTCGCGAAGTTCCGCGCGGCGCGCCGGATGTGGGCGACGATCATGGCCGAGCGCTTCGGCGCGAAGAACCCCAAGTCGATGATGCTGCGCTTCCACACGCAGACCGGCGGCGTGACGCTGACCGCCCAGCAGCCGGAGAACAACATCGTGCGCGTCGCGCTGCAGGGCTTCGCCGCGGTCTGCGGCGGCACGCAGTCGCTGCACACGAACGGCTTCGACGAGGCGCTCGCGCTGCCCACCGAGCGCGCCGCGAAGATCGCGCTGCGCACGCAGCAGATCATCGCCGCCGAGTCGGGCGCGACCGAGACGGTCGACCCGTTCGCCGGCTCGTTCTACGTCGAGTCGCTGACCGACGAGATCGAGTCGCGCGCGCTGGAGCTGATCGGCAAGATCGACGAGCTCGGCGGGTCGGTCAACGCGATCCAGTTCATCACCAACGAGATCGACGAGTCCGCCTGGGGCTACCAGGAGCGCTATCGGATCGGGCAGGACATCGTGGTCGGCGTCAACGAGTACGTCGAGGACGATGTCGAGGTGCCGGACCTGATGCGCGTCGACCCGGAGTCCGAGCGCGAGCAGGTCGACCGCCTGAAGGCCTTCAAGGCCGCGCGCGACCAGGCGCTCGTCGCACAGCGCCTGGAGGAGCTGCGGGCGGCCGCGCGCGGGACCGACAACCTCGTGCCGTTCATCCGCGCGGCGCTCAGGGACCGCTGCTCGATGGGCGAGGTCTGCGGCGCGATGAAGGACGTGTTCGGGAAGTACCAGGCGACGTTCTGAGCCGCCCGGCGGCGCCGCTAGGGTGCGCGCCATGCTGCCCTCAGCCGTCTACTTCTTCGACGTCGTCGTCGCGGTCCACGTCATGTGCGTGGTGATCGCGTTCGGCGTGACCTTCGCCTACCCGGTCGTGCTCCCGTGGCTCAAGGCGAACCATCCGTCGTCGATGGCGACGGTGCATGCGACGCAGGTGCGTCTCGGCCGGCGGCTGATCACCCCGTTCGCGACGCTGCTGCTGCTGAGCGGCATCTACCTCGCGAGCGACCGGCACATGTGGAGCCAGGCCTGGGTCACCGTCCCGTTCGTGATCATCATCGTGCTGCTGGGGCTCGGCGGCGCCTTCTTCACTCCGCGCGAGCGCAAGCTCGCCGCGCTCGCCGAGCGCGACTTCGGCCCCGAAGGGCCCGGGGCGTTCAGCGACGACTACGAGAAGACCTTCGCCTCCGTCATGCGCGTCGGCGCGTTCGGCGGCTTCCTCATCCTGGTCGCGATCTTCTTCATGGTGGCGAAGCCGTTTCCGTCGTGAGGGGCGTCGTGGATGCAGAACGGTCGGCCGCGCCGTCGCTTCTGCGTCCACATCAGGCGAGGGCGGCGCTCAGCGCTCCGCTGACCTCCCCAGGGCGGCGGGTGACCTGCTGCCAGGTGAACCGCAGGACGCGGTAGCCGCGCGCGGCGAGGACCGCGTCGCGCCGGCGGTCGCGCTCGACCTGGGCGCGTGAGTTGTGAAACCCGTGACCATCGGCCTCCGCGACCACCCTGGAGCGGCGCCAGAGCAGGTCGACCTCGTAGCCGTGCAGGCGCGCGTTCACCTCCGGGCGCTGCAGGCCGGCGTCGAGGGTGAGCATCAGGAGCCGGTCCTCGAGCTCGCTGCGTGTGATCGAGGGCGCCCAATCTTCGAGGAGCGCGCGCAGCGCGATGACGCCGGGGCGGCGGTGTGCGCATGTCAGGAGCTTCGGAACGTCGACGATCTCGAGCGCCTCCGCGCGTGCCAGGAGGCGCTCGATGCGCCGGACGGACAGCTCGCCGGCAAGGTCGGCGATCGTGCGTTCGACCGTCGTCACCCGGATGCCGCGATGGCTGGCCGTCTCGGCGTCACTGATGCTGCGCGTCTGGTGGAGGATGAGGCCCCGCTGCGGGCGCCGGCCGCGGCCCGCCGTCACCTCGCTCCGGGTGGCGCCGGGAACGAGCCCCCAGAGCGCCGCGGCCGAGCGGTGGCTGAGCACCGCCCCGTCGCCGCACGCCAGGACCGCGGCGAGCCACCGGCCCTCGCGGGCCAGCACCGGATGGCCGACCGAGTAGATCCCTCGGTACACGCGATGGAGCCGGGCGGCAGCGACGCGCAGGGTGATCGCGTCCGACGTGAACCCCAGCGCCAGGAGCTGCCGTCGCGTCACCAGCCCCCACTGGCGCGTCGCGAGCTCGGCCATGCGGCGCTCGCGCGCAATACGCGCACGTGGATGCAGTTGAGAAGCCATAGCCGACCTGTCTGCATCCACGACGCCCATGGCTCCACTTTTCCAGGCGACAAGTGACAGCGGACCCTCGACTTGTCGCGGGACTGCGGCAAGTCCATTGCAGGTTGACCGAACGCTGCTGACCGGGCAGGACCGGGGGCGCCCGGTGGCGAAGACAGGGAGCGTCATGGCCGAGCCACGCGCGCAGCGCACCCTCGTGAAGTCGCCGCCCGAACTGTGGGCGGAGATCAGTGACGTCCAAGCCCTCGCCCGTCACCTCGGTGACTTCGGCGAGATCCGCATCACCCGTCTGGAGCCCGAGACCGCCGTCGCCTGGGAGGGCGACAGGGTGCGGGGCACGGTTGCGCTCGAGCCCAGCGGGTGGGGAACGAAGGTCACGCTGACCGCGACGGCGCTGGAACCGGCGCCCGCGCCGGCAGCGCCCGCGGCGGTGATGGAACAGCCGGTCGTCGCGGTCGCGACGGAGCCCGAACCGGTCCCCGAGCCGGAACCTGCCGCGACCGAGCCCGCGGTGGCAGAGCCGGTCGCCGCAATGGTGACCGAACCCGCACCGGCGCCCGGGCCGGCGCCCAGGGTCAGCATTCCGCCCCCCACCGCCACAGCCACCCCGGAGCCTGAGCCCCAGCCGGGAGCGACCGAGACCGACACCACGGCGCCGCAGCAGGAGCGCAGGGGCTTCCTCGCCCGCCTGTTCGGCCGCCGTCGCGCGGTCGAACCGGCGAGCGACACTCCCGCCGAGACC
The DNA here is from genome assembly GCA_963809525.1 of uncultured Solirubrobacteraceae bacterium. Lineage (GTDB taxonomy): Bacteria > Actinomycetota > Thermoleophilia > Solirubrobacterales > Solirubrobacteraceae > F1-60-MAGs163. The sequence continues at coordinate 12,751 of CAWEJY010000009.1, forward strand.
TTGCGTGACGGCGAGGCCGCGCCGCAGGCCGAGGCCACCCCCGAGCCCGAGGTGGCCCCCGAACCCGAGGCCGAGGCCACGCCGGCGCCCGAGGCCGACCGCGAGCCCGAAGCGACCACCGAGCCCGAGCCCGTCGCGCCGCCCGAAGTAGAGCCCGCCATCACCGCCGAGCCCACCGCGCCCCCCGAGCCCGCGCTCGACGACGCGCAGATCGCCGGGATCCTCACCGCGGTCCTCGACGACCTCGGCGCCGCGCACCATCGCCCGTTCTCGCGCGGCTGACCTGCGTCGCCCGCGCGCCGCCCGGCGCGCTGCAGCCGCGTATCCGCCGGGCGGCCGCCGGCGCGGACTGAGGATTAGACTCCGGCGCCGCATGGCACGCCTTCAGCATCCGGATACCTTCGACGAGAAGCTCGCGCACCTCGCCGAGCTGCGCGAGCAGGCGGCGCACTCGTCGCCCGAGGCCGAGGCCAAGCAGCACGCCCGGGGCAAGTACACCGCCCGCGAGCGCATCGAGAAGCTGCTCGACGAGGGCTCCTTCCAGGAGCTCGACACGTTCGTGCGCCACCGCACCTACGACTTCGACATGCAGAAGAACCGCCCGTGGGGCGACGCCGTCGTCACCGGACACGGGACGATCGACGGGCGCCGGGTCTGCGTCTTCAGCCAGGACTTCACCGTCTTCGGCGGCTCGCTCGGCGAGGTGATGGCCGAGAAGATGTGCAAGATCATGGACCTGGCCGCGAAGATCGGCTGCCCCGTGATCGGCATCAACGACTCGGGCGGCGCGCGGATCCAGGAGGGGGTCGTCTCGCTCGGCGCCTACGGGGACGTGTTCGTGCGCAACGTCATGTGCTCGGGGGTGATCCCGCAGATCAGCCTGATCATGGGGCCCTGCGCGGGCGGCGCGGTCTACTCGCCGGCGATCACCGACTTCATCTTCATGGTGAAGGAGACCTCGCACATGTTCATCACGGGCCCCGACGTGATCAAGACGGTCACGGGCGAGGAGGTCGAGTTCGAGGAGCTCGGCGGCGCGATGACGCACAACTCGAAGTCGGGCGTCGCGCACCTCGCGGCCGAGGACGAGGACGCGCTGCTCGAGGACACGCGCTACCTCATGTCGTTCCTGCCGCAGAACAACCTCGAGACGCCCCCGCGGGTCGCCCCCACGGACGACCCGCAGCGCATGGACCCCGAGCTCGACTCGCTCGTCCCCGAGGCGCCGAACAAGCCCTACGACATGCGCACCGTCGTGCGCGCGATCGTCGACGACGGCGAGTTCTTCGAGATCCACGAGCACTGGGCCAAGAACATCATCTGCGGCTTCGCGCGGCTGAACGGCTACGCCGTGGGCGTCGTCGGCAACCAGCCCGCGCAGCTCGCCGGCGTGCTCGACATCGACGCCAGCGCGAAGGGCGCGCGCTTCGTGCGCACCTGCGACGCGTACAACATCCCGCTGCTGACCTTCTGCGACGTGCCCGGCTTCCTGCCGGGCACGAGCCAGGAATGGGGCGGCATCATCCGCCATGGCGCAAAGCTGCTCTACGCCTTCACCGAGGCGACCGTCCCGAAGATCACCGTCGTCACGCGCAAGGCCTACGGCGGCGCCTACGACGTCATGGCCTCCAAGCACCTGCTGGCGGACTTCAACTTCGCCTGGCCCCAGGCGGAGGTCGCGGTGATGGGGCCCGAGGGCGCCGTCAACATCATCTACCGGCGCGACCTGGCGAAGTCGCCGACCCCGGACGAGCGCCGGGAGAAGCTGATGACCGACTACAAGGCGCGCTTCGCGAACCCGTACTCGGCGGCCGAGCGCGGCTACATCGACGACGTGATCGTCCCGCACGAGACGCGCCCCAAGGTCATCAACGCGCTCGAGACGCTGCTGACCAAGCGCGTGGCCCAGCCCAAGCGTAAGCACGGCAACATCCCGCTGTAGCGCTCCCTTTACTCGCGGTTTTGCGCGCCGGCCCAGCATCGGAGCCGTGCTGCGACCCTCGCGAAGCGTGCTCACCGCACTCGGCGCCGCCGGCATCTCCACCGCCCTGGCGGCCTGCGGGAGCAGCTCCCGGATGACGACGGCGACTGGCACGGCACGCCGGGCGGTGACGGTGGCCGACGTCGGGACGACGGCGCCGATCATCGCCCGGCCCGCGACCACCGGTGCCGGCTGCAGGGTGACCACGGTCGCGACGCTCGCGGGCGTCGCGCGGCGGATCTACTTCCAGGCCGCGCACGGGCGAAATGGCGCGAACGCCGTGCAGCGCCTGGGCCGTTCGAGCGCGCTCGCCGGCGCCGTGGCGCGCGGTGACCGCACAGCGACGCTCAAGGCGCTGGAGCCGCTGCTCAAGCACCAGATCCTCCACATCACGATCCGCCACGGCTCGAAGGTCGTCGCGGACGTCGGGCACACATCGGTGATCGCACCGATCCGCGGGCGCCTTTACTCGAACGGGACGCTTGCGGGCACCTACGTGCTGTCGGTGATGAGCCCCGCCTCCTTCGCCGGCATCACGTCCGGCCTGACGGGGTCGACGGTCGTCCTGCGCTCCGGCACCCGCCACGTCGCCGGGGGCGCGCCCGCGGCGGGCGTGCACTACCGCGTCGCGTCGTTCGCCGGGCACGCGTTCCCCTCCGGCCCGCTGCGGATCTCCGTGCTCGTGCCGCCGAGCGCCTTCAGGCTGTGCGCGAGCGGTCGGCCCATCAGTGCGACCGACGTCCTCGGCCAGGTCGCCGTCCGCCTGTTCGACGCCGAGACGCGTGGCACGCGCGTGCAGCAGGCGCTGACCTACGTCGCCGACGACGCCGCCTATCGCCGTGCGCTCGCCGCGCGCGACCGGACCGGGATCCACGCCGTCGTGAGCAACGTGTTCTTCCACGTCCGGCGCCTGCACATGGTGCGCGTGCGCGCACAGCGCGGGAGCTTCGTCGCCGACGTCGGCGGGCCGTTCGTGCTGGCGCCCGCGTCGCGGACCCTGCGCGGCCCCGGCGGCCGCAACGAGGGGAAGATCACGCTCGCGATCCAGGACGACACCGGCTACATCAAGCTGCTCACGCGCTTCACCGGCGGCGCCGTCATTCTCCACGAGGGCCGCATGCTCGTACCCGGCAGCACGTTCGATCCCGGGCCGGCGCACATCCCGGCGCGCGGCGTGGTCACCTACCGCGGCCGGCGCTACGACGCGATCTCGTTCACCGGGCGCGCATTCCCGTCCGGCCCGCTGCGCATCTCGCTGCTCGTGCCGCTGAGCTGAGCACACGTGACCGCCGCGTGAACTTCCGCGCGGCGACCCCTGCATCGTGGATACTCGCCGCACACCGGTTCGGCATCCAGGAGGAGCGTTCGTGCAGACCCGCCGTCAGTTCGTGAGCAAGGCCGCCGTCGTCACCGCGGCGACCGTGGTCGCCCCGGAGGTTCTCGCCCAGCTGGCGTGGGCCAAGGGCGCAGGCAAGCCGCTGCGCTCGGCGGGGTCGTTCTCCGACGGGCTCGCCTCCGGTGACCCGACGCCGAACTCGATCGTGCTGTGGTCCCGCCTGGATGGCGTGCACAGCGCCGGCACCGCCCAGCTCGAGGTCGCGCTCGACAAGGGCTTCAAGAAGGTCGTCACCCGCACGAACGTCCCGACGGGCGCCGGCGTCAACGGGTCGCTGAAGGCCCAGGTCTCCAAGCTCAAGCCGTACGAGGAGTACTTCTACCGCTTCAGCACGAAGACGAAGGACTCGCCGGTCGGGCGCTTCCGTACGGCGCTTCCGGCCGGTTCCAAGCAGCCGGTGAACTTCGCGTTCTGGTCCTGCCAGGACTACACCCACGGCTGGTACAACGCGCTCGCCCACCTGAACTCGCAGGACCTCGACTTCGTGGTCTGCCTGGGCGACTACATCTACGACGAGTGCTACCACACGGTCAAGGACGGAACTGCCGTGCGCGACGACACGATCGGCTCGCCGCTGCCCGGCTACAACGACGGGCGCCCCGTCGCGCTGACGCTGGCGGATTACCGCAAGAAGTACTCGCTCTACCGCAAGGACGAGAACCTGCGCCGCATGCACCAGCAGTTCGCGTTCGTCTCGCTCTGGGACGACCACGAGGTGCAGGACAACTACGCCGGCAAGGAGGCCGACGGCGGCCTGCCGCCGGTCCAGAAGTACTCGACGGCGCGCAAGAAGGCGGGTTACAGGGCCTGGCAGGAGAGCATGCCGACCTTCGGCGCCGGCAAGGGCAAGGGCACGCGGATCTACCGCCGGCTGCAGTTCGGCAGCACGGTCGACCTGATCATCATGGACCAGCGCCAGTACCGCGCGAACCAGCCCTGCGACGACAAGGTGGCCCCGGCGTGCACCGAGTGGGATCAGCCGCGCGACTTCCTGGGCCGCACCCAGATGAACTGGGTCAAGGACCAGCTCTCGCAGTCCAAGGCCGCCTGGAAGGTGCTCGCCAACGAGGTCACGATCATGCCGACCAAGGTCCTCGGCGACTCGTTCTACACCTTCGACAGCTGGCAGGGCTACCCGCGGGAGCGCGAGGAGCTGCTGCAGCACATCGACGAGAAGGGCATCAAGGACGTCGTCTTCGTCACCGGTGACATCCACACGTTCATCGCGGGCGCCGTCGAGCGCGGCTTCGACGGCAAGGGCAAGACGGTCGCCACCGAGTTCGTCGGTGGCTCGACGACCTCGCAGGGCCTCGGCGAGACCGACCTGGACGCAGGCGGCGGCGTGACGCTGAAGGGCAACGACGCCAACCCCGCGACGCCACCGGCGATCATCGATGCGCTGAAGGGCATCAACTCCTGGGTCGAGACGGCCGACTTCGACAAGCATGGCTACGGGCTGGTGAAGGCCGACCAGTCGGGCTTCGACTGCAGCCTCGTGCGCATGACGACGATCAAGAAGAAGACGACGGCGACCGAGCCGCTGAAGGGCTTCCGCTGGAAGCTCCCGCGCGGCCAGGTCGGCACGCAGGGCCACGAGGTCTGAAGGCGACGACGCCCTCGCCCGCCATCTCCGGGACGCGCCGCCCGGGCCCGCAGCACGGGCTCGTGCCCGTCGAGTAGGCAGCCCCTCGGAAGGGCTTCCTGGAAGCCCTTCTCACAGCTGCGCAGACGGCGCGTCGATGCGGCCCTCGCGGAGCGCCGCGAGCGCGGCGGCGGCGATCGCCAGGTCCTGGATCGCCAGGCCCGTCGAGTCGAAGAGCGTCGTCGCATCCGCGCCCGGGCGGCCCGGCGCCTCGCCGGCGAGCACCGCTCCGAGGTCGGTGACGTCCGCGCGCGTGACGCGCCCGGCCTCGACCGCGCCGGTCAGCTCACCGCCGTGCGAGGCCTGTGCCCATTCGTCGCAGAAGAGGGCGCAGCGAGCGACGGCGCCGATCGTCGCCTCCGCCTTGCCGGGGCCGTCGGCCCCGAGCATGTTCAGGTGTGCGCCCGGCCGGAGGTCGGCCTCGGCGACGATCGGTGCCGATCCGGGTGTGACGCAGGTCACGACGTCGCTGGCGAGCGCATCGGCGAGCGTGCCCGCGCGCCAGCCCGCCGCCCAGCTCGGCGGCGAGCGCGTCGGCCAGCGGGGCGCGCGGATCGTGGCAGACGCCGGTCTCGTAGCCCGCAGCGACGAGGCAGCGGGCGGCCCAGGCGCCGTGCAGCCCGCAGCCGATCAGCCCGGCGCCGGCCGCGTCGGGCGGGCGAGCGCCCGCGCGGCCACCGCCGCGACGGCCCCCGTGCGCAGCGCGGTGACCGAGCGCGCGTCGATCAGCGCGAGCGGCGCGGAGGTCTCGGCGTCGGACAGCGCGATCACGCCCATCACCGTCGGCAGGCCGCGCGCCGGGTTGCCCGGGAACGAGCTGATCCACTTGAGCATCGCCAGCCCGTCGCCCAGCGCGGGCATCGCGCGGAAGTCCCCGAACGGCGGGCTCTCGAGGTAGATCTTCGGCCGGCATCACCCACTCGCCGCGGTGGTGGCGCAGGAACGCCTCGCGCGTGCGCTCGATCGCGTCGCCGGCAGTCACCGCCGACAGCACCGCGTCGTGGCCGATGATCGGGACGCCTGGCATGTGCCGCGCGACGATACCCTCCGCCGCCTGATGCCGAACCGCCGCCCGCAGCTGCAGATCGTCGCGCCATCGGCTTCGCCCGCGGAGGCCGCCGCGGTCGTCGCCGCGGTCGAGCAGTTCCTGCGCACGACCGCCCCCGTGCGCGCCGCGGCGCCCGAGCGCCACAACCCGTGGCAGCGCGCCGCGCTGCTCGAGGGCGTCGGCCGCGAGCCCGCGGAGCCCACGCCGTGGGGCGACCCGAACCCCGTGGTGACGTCGCCAACTCGATCCCTGCTTCGCCGGGTCGAGTTGTGCGAAACGGACTTCTAACGCGTACCCGCGCACGCAGTTCCTCGTACCGCGCCACGCACTCCGCACGCGCGGTCTGCACCTGTGCGCGCAGCTCGTTCCACTCCTTCTCGATGTGCTCGTTCGAGGGCTTCTCGCCGCGCTTGATCGCCTGCAGCTCGTCCCACACCTCGCGCCCGACGCACGTCGTGCCGACCTGCACGACCATCAACCCGAAGAGCCAGGAGATCAGCGCGAACGAGACGCCGATCGCGCCGAAGCGCGTCGCGTAGGAGTCGAACAGGTGCGGCACGTAGATCGCGCTGCCGATCGCGAACAGCGCGGTGAAGACGACCGTCCCAGCAACGCGCCCGGGGACGAACTGCTGCCAGGGCAGGCGGCGGCGCGCTGAGGATCCAGCCGGTCCAGACGAGGAAGGCCGCCAGCGGCGTGATCGCCACGATCGAGGCGAACAGCCCGGCGATGCCACGCGGCAGCAGCGTGTGCAGCCCGGTCTCGACGGCGAAGTACACGACCAGCGTGCCGATCCAGATGCAGCCCGTTCTTCGTGTTGCGCACGCTCAGCGGCGGCAGCCCCCAGGTCTGCTCGAAGAGCCGCTGGAACGCGCGTGTGAAGCTCAGCACTGCGATGATGATCAGCAGCGTCGCGATGATCCCGAGGCCGCCGTCGACGCTGGCGCCGTCGGGAAGACCTCGCGCACAGCCTTCGCCGCGTCACCGCTGAGGCTCGAAGCGCTCGACGAGCCGATCGCCCGCTCCGACCGAGCCGGTGTGCGGCAGGACCGACGACGTGAACATCAGCAACGGGATCAGCGCCGTGAACGACAGCGAGGCGAGCGCGATCGCGCGGTCGAAGCCGGCGATCACGGTGAACCGGCGCAGGCAGCGCAGGATGAAGTCCGGGCGCAGCCAGAAGGTCAGCAGGCGGACGACGCGTTCGCGGTCGACGTGCACGGCGCCGGATGATGTCAGGAGGCGGCGGACGGGCGGCGGCACTTGCGAAGTACCCTTCCGCGGCCATGTTTTCGAAGATCCTTGTCGCCAATCGAGGCGAGATCGCCATCCGCGTCATCCGCGCGTGCCGGGAGCTCGGCATCGCGTCCGTCGCCGTCTACTCGGAGATCGACCGCGACGCCCTGCACGTGCAGGCCGCCGACGAGGCCTACCTGCTCGGTCCGGCACCCGCGGCCGAGAGCTACCTCAAGGTCGAGAAGATCATGGAGGTCATCCGCGAGTCCGGCGCCGAGGCCGTCCACCCCGGGTATGGGTTCCTCGCGGAGAACGCGCCGTTCGCGCGGGCGTGCGAGGAGGCCGGCATCGTCTTCATCGGACCGCCCGCAAGCGCGATCGACGCAATGGGCAGCAAGACGCAGGCGCGCGAGCTGATGCAGGCCGCGGGCGTGCCGATCGTCCCGGGCACGACCGACACGGTCGCGACGCTCGCCGACGCGCGTCGCATCGCGCAGGACGAGATCGGCTACCCCGTCGCCGTCAAGGCCTCCGGCGGCGGCGGCGGCAAGGGCTTCCGCGTCGCGCTGACCGCCGACGAGCTCGAGGGCGCGTACGAGGGCGCCTCGCGCGAGGGCGAGAAGTTCTTCAGCGACGGGCGCGTCTACCTCGAGCGCTATCTCCCCGACCCGCGACACGTCGAGGTGCAGGTCATCGCCGACCGGCACGGCAACTGCGTCCACCTCGGCGAGCGCGACTGCTCCATCCAGCGCCGCCACCAGAAGCTCATCGAGGAGTCGCCCGCACCGGTGGTCGAGGCCGACGGCGACGGCGGCATGCGCGCGCGGATCGGCGCGATCGGCGTCAACGCGGCCAAGGCCGTCGGCTACGTCGGCGCCGGCACGATCGAGGGCCTCTTCCAGGACGGCGAGTACTACTTCCTGGAGATGAACACGCGCGTCCAGGTCGAGCACTGCGTGACCGAGATGGTGACCGGGATCGACATCGTCAAGGAGGGCATTCGCGCCGCGGCCGGCGAGCCGCTGTCGATCACCCAGGACGACGTGCAGCTCAGGGGCCATGCGATCGAGTGCCGCATCAACGCCGAGGACGCCTCGAAGAACTTCGCCCCGGCCCCCGGGCGGATCGGCGCCTACAGGGAACCCAGCGGCCCCGGCGTCCGCGTCGACTCGGGCGTCGGGCCCGGCGGAGAGGTCAGCCCGACGTACGACCCGATGGTCGCCAAGCTCATCGTCTGGGACGTCGACCGCGAGCAGGCGACGCGCCGCATGCTGCGCGCGCTGGAGGAGTACGAGATCGAGGGCCTCAAGACCCTGATCCCCTTCCACAGGGCGCTGCTCGAGACGGAGCAGTGGGCGAACGCCGAGACCTGCCGCGACCTCGTCGAGGACAAGGCGTGGCTGAAGGCGACCGCGCCGGAGAAGCCCGTCGAGCGCGTCGAGGCCGACGGCGCCGAGACCGTCGAGCAGAGCTACACCGTCGAGGTCTCCGGCCGGCGGTTCGATGTCAACGTGATCGGCCCGGCGTTCGCGGGCGGCGGCGGCGTCGCATCCGACGGCGCGGCGGCCAGGAAGCCCGCGCGCAGCGAGCGCAAGAAGGGCGCGGCCGGCGGCCCCGACCTGCTCGAGGCCCCGCTGCAGGGGAACATGTGGAAGGTCGTCGTCGAGGCCGGGCAGGCCGTGGAGGAGGGCCAGCTCATCTGCATCATCGAGGCGATGAAGATGGAGAACGAGATCACCGCCCACAAGACCGGCGTCATCAAGGAGCTGCCGATCAAGGAGGGCGCCGCGATCGCCGCGGGCGATCCGATCGCGACGATCGTCTCCCCCGCCGCCGACGCCGCCTGAGCGCCGCGCCATGGACTTCGACGCCCTCGCCGCAGGCTACGCCCAGGCGATCCCGTTCAACGTGCACATCGGCCTGCGCGTGCAGGAGATCGGTGAGGGGTACGGGGTGGTGGTCCTGCCGGACGGGCCGCAGACGATGAACCACGTGCGCTCCCAGCACGCCGGCGCGCTCTTCACCGCGGGCGAGGCGGCCTCGGGCGCGGCGTTCATCAGCGCATTCGCCGAGCGGATGGGCGAGATCACGCCGCTGGCGGAGAAGGCCGAGATCGCGTACCTGAAGATCGCGCGCGGCGACATCACCGCGACAGGGCGTTTCGCGGACGACCGCGAGGCGCTGTTCGCCGAGCTCGACCGCGAAGGGCGCGTGCGCTTCCCGATCGCCGTCGAGCTGACGGACCCCGAGGGAACCGTCGTGTGCGAGATGACCGTCCACTGGTACGTCCGCGCGAGCTCATGACGCCCGAGGAGCCACAGGTCTGGATCGCCGAGCCCGATGAGGCCGAGACCGTCGCACGCCTGCTGATCGCCTTCCGCGACAGCCTCGGCGTCGATTCGCCGAGCGACAGCGCGTTCCTGGCGGGCGTGGAGCGCCTGCTCGACGACCGCAACACCGAGTTCGTGCTCGGCGCCCCCACACCGGACAGCCCGCCTGCGGGGGTCCTGCAGCTGCGCATGCGGCACAGCATCTGGCGGGCCGGTGGCGACGCGCTGATCGAGGACGTCTACGTCGACCCGGGCGCGCGCGGCGCCGGCCTGGGGCGCGCGCTCGTGCAGTACGCGCTCGACTATGCGCGCGTGGAGCGCGGCTGCCGGCGCGCCGAGCTCGACGTCAACGAGGCGAACGCGCCCGCGCTGGCGCTCTACGAGTCGCTCGGGTTCAGCGCCGGCCGCGCCGCGTTCCCGGGCCGCGACCTGTTCATGAAGCTGCCGCTCGTCGAGCCCGAGCCGACGGCGTAGCGGCCTGCCGCCCGGCGCTCACCCCCGGCGGCGCGGCCATCACCTCGACGCGGTGGCCGGCGGGTGTGTGCACCTGTGTCCGCGCGCTGCCCCAGTACTCCGCGCGCAGCCGCGCCTCGTGCCCCGCGGCGCGCAGACGGGCGAGCGTCGCCTCCCAGTCGGCCGCGACGACCGCGACGTGGCCGGCCTCGGGGACCGTCGGCCGGTCGGCGTAGAGCACGTGAATCTGCTGGCCGCCGCGCTGCACCCAGCGCGAGCGCTCGCGCAGCGCCTCGGGCGCCGGCACCTCGGCGAACCCCAGCAGTGCCCAGAACGCGACCTCGGCGCCCGCGTCCTCGCGGCGCGCCTCGAGGCCCACGTGCTGCACCGCGACGTCGCGCTCACGTCGGCAGCGCGCGTGTTCGCTCGGCCGCCCGCGGCCTCATCGTCCGTGCTCACGCCGGCAGCGCGCCGGTGTTCGCTCGGCCGCCCCTGCGGTCCCTCATCGTCCGTGCTCACGCGCCCAGCAGCTCCGCGTTCGCCTCGTGGATCTGCAGCTGCTCGGCGGAGCGCCGGGCGAGCGGCAGCTCGCCGCTCTCCAGGTAGTGCAGGTCCTCGCGCAGGATCGCCTGCGCGCGCACCGCGTCCAGCACCTCGCCGTGCCCTGGGACGACGTGGTCGACGTCCTCGAGCAGCGCGCCCAGGCGCTCGAGCGTCGCCACGTACGCGCGCCTGGAGCCACCGGGCGAGAGCATCGGGATCTCGACCGGCGAGAGGTAGTCGCCGCAGATCAGCACGCGCGCCCACGGAACGACGATCGCCATGCCGTCGGCGACGTGGCCGTCGGTGGGATGCAGCTGGAGCTCGTGCTCCGCGTCGCCGACCTCGAGCCGGCCCGGGACGGGCAGCGCCTGAAGCTCGCCGAGCGCCAGCGGGCTCCCGCGGCGCACGTAGTGCTCGTCGTCGAACGCCCGCAGTTTGCGCACGGGGTCGCCCATCTCCCCCGTCAGGCGCGCCGCCGTCGTCTCGCTGACGCCGAGCGCCGCACCGGGGAACGCCAGACGCCCGAGCAGGTGGTCCCAGTCGGCGTGCGTGGCGAGCAGGCCGCTGCAGGTCCAGCCGACGTGCTCGAGCAGCCCGGGGAGCGCCTCGAGCTCCTCCGGCAGCACCGGCGAGTCGACGACGAACGTCTCACCCGCGTCGGCGCCGCCGCGCACGATCGTGCAGGTCGTCTGCCAGATCGCCGACGTGCAGACGAGGACGTCCTCGTGCAGGCCGACGACGCGCATCGCCGCGGCCGTGCCCTACGCGGCGCCGAGGAGCTTCGCGGCTTCGAGCAGCGTCTTCACCTCGGCCGTCGGCTTCTTGGCGCCCGGGTCGAGCACTTCCTTCTTGCGATTGACCCAGATCACAGGCACCTTCGCCTTGATGCACGGCTCGACGTCGGCGTGCATGCCGCTGGCGATGTGCACCCAGTTCTTCTTGCCGCCGACGCGCCGCGCGAACTCCGTGAAGTGCGCCGAGTCGGGCTTGTAGGAGCGCACCTGCTGGGCGGTCACGACGAGGTCGAAGACGTGCGGGATGTGGCGGCGCGTCTCACCGAGCAGCTTGTCGTCGATGTTCGAGATGAGGCCGGTCTGGAACTTCTTGTCGAAGCGCGCGAGCTGCGTGTTCGTCTCCTTGAACGGGCGCCAGCGCGGCAGCGACGCGGGCAGGAAGCCCGAGCGCGAGGGCTCCAGCGGCCAGTCGATCTCCTTGGCGATCTGCACGGCGCAGCGGCGCAGCACCTCGGCGTAGAGCTCGTAGGAACCGCCCTCGATCTCGTGCTGCAGGTCGAGGAATCGCGGGAAGATCGCGTCGGGATCCTCGATCGTGAAGCCCTCGTGCGTCGCCTCGCGCTGGAACGCGTCGACGATCGCCGTCTCCCAGTCGATGAGCGTGCCGTAGACGTCGAACGTGACCCAGGTGACCTTGGAGGGGAGCGCCATAGACCGGCCATTCTAGGAATCATCGGCAGATCGCGGCCCGCGGGCCCACGCGCGCTGCAGCCGCACGGCGACGGTCGGTGGCCGTCCGCTAGCGTTGCGCGCCGTCATGGACCTGCTCGAATACCAGGGCAAGCAGCTCTTCGCCCGCCACGGAATCCCCGTGCCCACCGGTGTCCCCGCGCGAACGGTCGATGAGGCCGTCGCCGCCGCGGACGAGATCGGCTACCCCTGCGTCGTCAAGGCGCAGGTCAAGATCGGCGGCCGCGGCAAGGCCGGCGGCATCAAGGTCGCCGCGGACGCCGCCGAGGCGCGCACGCACGCCGAGGCCATCCTCGGAATGGACATCAAGGGCTTCACCGTCCACGAGGTCTGGATCGAGGGCGCCTCGCAGATCGAGGCCGAGTACTACGCCTCGGTGATCTTCGACCGCGGGGCCAAGAAGCCGCTCGTCATGTTCTCGACGAAGGGCGGCATGGACATCGAGGCCGTCGCCGAGGAGAGCCCGGAGGCGATCGCGACGCTGCACGTCGACCCGCTGCTCGGCTTCCAGGCGTTCGAGGGGCGGCGCCTCGCCTTCGAGGGCGGCGTCGACGCCGACCTCGTGCGTCCGGTCGGCGCCTTCCTCGCCAAGCTCTATGACACGTTCGTCGCCGAGGAGGCGATGCTCGTCGAGGTCAATCCGCTGATCGTCACGCCGGAGCGCACGGTCGCCGCACTCGACGCGAAGGTCACGCTCGACGACAACGCGCTGTTCCGCCACAAGGACAACGCCGGGCTGCGCGACCCCAGCGCCGAGGACGCTCAGGAGCAGATGGCCCACGACCGCGGTCTGATCTACGTCAAGCTCGACGGCGACATCGGCGTCCTGGGCAACGGCGCCGGCCTGGTCATGAGCACGCTCGACGTCGTCGCTCAGTACGGTGGCGAACCCGCGAACTTCCTCGACGCGGGCGGCGGTTCGAAGGCCGAGGCGATCACGAGCGCCGTCGAGGTGATCCTCTCCAACGAGAGGGTCAAGGCGGTGCTGTTCAACATCTTCGGCGGCATCACGCGCTGCGACGAGGTCGCCAACGGGCTGATCGAGGCGTTCCGCCAGATCAAGCCGACCGTGCCGTTCGTGGTGCGCCTCGACGGGACCAACGACGCCGAGGGCCGGCGGATCCTCTCGGAGGCCAACCTCCCCGGTGTCCATGCGGTCGCGACGATGAACGAGGCCGCCGAGACGGTCGTGAAGCTGGCCAAGGAAGCCTCGGCATCAGCATGAGGGCTCACGAAAGGGGACAGATGAAGCGTCAGGCGAACACCGGCGGGCTGTCGTGAGCATCATCGTCGGCAATGACACGCGGCTCTGCGTCTCGGGCATCACCGGATCCGAGGGCACGTTCCACACGCTGAACAACAAGCGCTACGGCACGAACGTCGTCAGCGGCGTGACGCCCGGCAAGGGCGGCCAGGACGTCGAGGGAATCCCGGTCTTCAACACGTTCCACAGCGCGGTCGCGGAGACCGGCGCGAACACGGCGATGATATTCGTCCCGCCGCCGTTCGCGGCCGACTCGATCCTCGAGGCCCAGGACGCCGGGATCACGACGATCGTCGCGATCACCGAGGGCATCCCGGCCCATGACGAGCTGCGCGTCTACACCCAGCTGAAGCGCACCCCGGGCGTGCGGCTGATCGGGCCCAACTGCCCCGGCGTGCTGTCACCGGGCAAGGCGAACGTCGGGATCATCCCGGCGTCGTTCTTCAGGGAGGGCAACGTCGGCGTCGTCTCGCGCTCGGGCACGCTGACCTACCAGATCGGCAACGAGCTGGCGCAGAGCGGCTTCGGCAACTCGTCGATCGTCGGCATCGGCGGCGACCCGGTGCCCGGCTCGAGCTTCATCGACGTCATCGCCGAGTTCGAAGCCGATCCCGAGACCGAGCTGATCGTCATGGCCGGCGAGATCGGCGGCGACGCCGAGGAGGCGGCGGCCGCCTACATCGGCGAGCACGTGACCAAGCCGGTGGTCGGCTACATCGCCGGGTTCACCGCGCCTCCGGGCAAGACGATGGGCCACGCCGGCGCGATCGTCTCCGGGTCCAAGGGCACGGCGGCGGCGAAGGCCGAGGCACTCGAGGCCGCGGGCGTGCGGGTCGGCCGCACCCCGACGCAGGTCGCCGAGATCGCGATCGAGATCCTCGGCAGCTAGTGGGTCTTCTCGGAATGTCGGGCCGGTAACGCCGCGGCGGCGGCGCCGTCGGGCAAGGACGCAGGATCGGTGCAATGCCGGTGGCATTGCCCGATCCGAGGACACGGCCCGGCGGTGTTGCCGTCCGGCGTTTCCGGTCAGACGTTTGGAGAGGGCCCACTAGCGCGTCTCGGCCATCGGGTAGCTTCAGCCGCTGCATGGCGGACGACGACCCACGCGACGTCCGGGACACGCTGAGCGAGCTCGAGCGCCGGCTGCTCGACCTCGAGCGCGAGCTGCGGGCCGACGCTGCGCAGGACGCGGTGACGAGCGGGCCCGGCGCCCCCGTTCCGCCCGCCGGCGTCGCCACCGCACCGCCGATGCCGGAAACGCCTGTCGCAGCCTCTCCGGGGACGGGCGCGCCCGCCCCACCGGCGCCCGGCGTCACGGCGCTCGCCGACGACGCCCGCATCCGCGTGCATGCGCTGCGCGACTCGCTCGACGGCCTCGTCGGCGCGAGCGACAGGCTGCGCGAGACGGCGCAGACCGTCGTCGAGGACCACGGGCGCGCGCTGGTGCGGCTCGACCGGGTGAGCAGCGCGCACGCCGCCGCGCAGGCGCCCGAGACTCCCCCGCCCGCTGAGCCGCCGCCCGAGCCGGCTGCGGCCGACACGAGCGCCGGCGGGCAGGGCGGCGGAGGCATCGGCCGGCGCGGCGCACTGCTGCTCGCCGGCGCAGGGCTGCTCGTCGCCGGCCTGCTCGCCGGCCTCGTCGGCGGGCTCGCGGTCGGTGGCGGCAAGATCACCACGACGACGACGCGCTCGGCCGCCGCGCAGCCGTTCCTGGTCATGAGCGGGACACCGGATCTCGGCGTCCCCGCCCCGCGCCGCGCGGCCTCCTCGCAGGCGGCGCTCGCCGCGCTCTGCGCCGGGCGCGCCCCGGCGGCGCTGATCGTGACGCCGGACGGCTTCACGCCGCCGTGCTCCGACGTCTTCCCCGTCGCCCACGAGACGCTGAGCGCGCGGGCGCTCGCCATCCCGATCCCGCGCGGCGGGCGCGGGCGGCGCTGCGTGAGCCTCGGCGCCGTCGGCGCCCTGGTGCGGCTGCGCGAGGACGCCGCACTGACGGCGCGGCGCCGCGCGCGCGTCGCGCAGGCCCAGCGCGCCGCCGCTGCGGCGGCGCGCCTGGACGCGCTCCCGCCCGCCGGGATCGTCCGCGCGAGCCGCACCGCACAGGCGACCGCGGGCGCGAGCTTCGACCGCACCCGGCGCCTGCGCCTGCTGGGCGTGAGCGCGCAGCCGGGGGGCACCTGCGTCAGCCCGGCGCAGGGCGCGCTCCGGTCCGGCGGGTACCCGCTCAGCAACCGCCTGACGCTCGTCGCGACCACCGCCAGCGCGGCGTCACCCGCGGTCGTGGCGGTCCGCGACGCGATGTCGTCCGCGCTCGGCGGCGCCGTCCCGGTCGCAGCCACCGTGCTGCGCTGACCGCCCGATCGGCGTTGTCGTAGATTGGGGGCCCATGTCCAAGGTCATGATCTCCTTCGCACGCGGAGCCCCGTCGCTCGACATCGTCGACGTCGAGGGCCTCAAGGACGCCGCCGCGGCGGCGTTCGCCAACGACCCGGCCGGGACCACCGCCTACGGCACGTCGATCGGGTACGTCCCGCTGCGCCGCTGGATCGCCGAGCAGCACGGCGTGGACGAAGCCTGCGTGCTCGTGACCAACGGCTCGATGCAGGCGGACGCCTTCCTGTTCGACGCGCTCGTCGACACGGGCGACCCGGTCATCGTCGAGAAGCCGACCTACGACCGCACGCTGCTGGGTCTCAGGCACCGCGGCGCCGACGTGCGGATGGTCTCGCTCGAGCACGACGGGATCGCGGTGGACGAGTTGCGCGGGCTGCTCGAGGACGGCCTGCGCCCGAAGCTCGCGCACGTCATCCCCAACTTCCAGAACCCCGCCGGCTACACGCTGAGCCGCGAGAAGCGCGTCGCCCTGCTCGACCTGGCGCGGGAGTATGGCTTCACGATCTTCGAGGACGACCCCTACATCGAGATCCGCTTCAGCGGGCACACGCTGCCGACGATGCTGTCGCTCGACGGGCCCGAGGACGAGACCGTCGTCTACGCCTCGTCGTTCTCCAAGACCGTCTGCCCCGGAATCCGGGTCGGCTACCTCGTGGGCCCCACGGAGCTGATCGCGACGATCGCCCGCGCAGCGACGAACACGTACATCTCCCCGAACATGGTCGCGCAGTCGATCGTGCATCAGTTCTGCATCTCAGGTCGCATCAACGACGCGGTGAAGACCGTCAGCACCGCGCTCGCACAGCGGGTCGAGGCCCTGACCGCGGCGCTGAGCGAGCACCTGCCCGAGGCGACGTTCACGGCGCCCGAGGGCGGCTACTTCATGTGGGTCGAACTCCCCGAGGGCACGGACGTTCACGTCCTCTTCGACGAGGCCGCCGAGCGCGGGGTCACGTTCGTCAAGGGCACGGACTTCCTGCTGGAGGGCGGCGAGAACACCCTGCGCCTGGCCTACTCCGGCGTCACACCCGAGCAGATCGCCGAGGGTGTGCGGCGCCTGGCCGACGCCTATCGGGCACTCTGAGCCCCGCGGCGAACCTCGTCGCAGAGCCGTTCGTGGGCGTCGGGTGTCCGCGGGACGCTGACTAGCGTCCGTAACGCTCGGTCGCCAGCACGAGCGACTCGGGCAGCGCGACACGCTCGGGCGGCGAGGGATCCGCGGTCACCGAGACGGTCTCGGCGACGCTCGCGGTCAGCGCGACGCGGCGCCCGTCGGCCGCCTCGACGACGACCTCGTCCGCTGCGCGCTCGGCGAGCGTGCCCTGCATGCCGGGCTCGATGCCCGTGGCCATGAGGTAGTGCAGGAGATCCTCGGCCTCGTTCTCGAAGCGCAGCACGGTGACGCTCGCACCCTCCTGCACGTCCGCCAGCGGCACGCCGGCGAGCCGCTCGCCGACGTTGATCGGGTGGCCGTGCGGGCAGGTGGTCGCGTCGCCCACGGCGGCGAGCATGCGCTCCTCGAGCACCGGGCTCATGGCATGCTCGAGGCGCTCGGCCTCCTCGTGGACCTCGTCCCACGGAATGCCCAGGACGTCGGTGAGGAAGCGCTCGACGAGCCGGTGGCGGCGAACGATGTCCTCGGCATGCTCGCGCCCGGTGTCGGTGAACGAGATCGTCTTGTCCGCGCCACGCGTGATGTAGCCGTCCTTCTCCAGGCGCCCGATCATCTCGTGGACGGTCGGCGGCGAGAGCTGCATGGCGCGGGCGAGGTTCGCGCCGGTCATCGGGAGCCCGGCCTCGTAGAGCCAGAAGATCGTCTCGAGGTACTCGCGTTCGGCGACGGTTGCGGCGGGCGCGGAGCTCATGCTGCCGAGGATATCGAGCGCGCCGCGCGGGCCAGATAGTCTCCCGCGCCGTGCAGATCGTCCCCGGAACCCGCGCGTTCATCACCGGCGCCTCGCGCGGCATCGGGGCCGCGCTCGCCGAGGCGCTGGCCGCCCGCGGCGCGACCGTCGGCCTGGCCGCACGCACCACCACCGAGCTCGAGGATCTCGCCCGGCGCCTGCCCGGCACGCATCACGCGATCGCCTGCGACGTCACCTCGGCAGACTCCGTGCGCGACGCGCTCGCGCGCTTCGACGAGCTCGCGGGCGGGATCGACCTGCTGGTCGCCAACGCCGGGATCACCCACTACGGGCCCTACCGCGACCAGCCGCTCGAGCAGCAGCTGCAGATGAGCGAGGTCAACTGGCACGGGACGCTGCGCACGGTGCATCACGGGCTGCCCTACCTGCTCGACCGCCGCCACGGCCACATCGTCGTCGTCTCCTCGGGGGCCGCGCTGCGCTCGTTCCCCTCCGCGGCCGTGTACGGCGGGACGAAGGCGGCCCAGCGGATGTTCGCCGAGGCGCTGCGCCACGAGCTCGGCGGCACCGGCGTGTCCCTTACGACGATCTACCCCGGCGAGATCGCGACGTCGCTGCACGACCACGAGAAGGACCGCATGCCGGCCTGGTACCGGGGCGGCCCCGGCGCCGCACCGGCCTCCGAGCTGGCGACGCGGATCATCGCGGCGGTCGAGGCCGACGACCGCGCCGTCTACTACCCCGCGCTCGTGCGCCTGCTCCAGACGCTGCACAACCTGAGCCCGCGCGCCTCGGACACGCTGCTGCGGCGCCTGCGCGGCAGCGCCGCCGCCCCGCGCAGGGACTAGATCCTCAGACCGAGCTGCGCGGGGAGCGCTGCATCAGGGCAGTCGTGCGGCGCAGGCGCTCCTCGACGATCGAGGTCATCACGCGCGCCGCCGGGGACAGCGGGGCGCCCTGGCGGAAGACGAACGCCAGCGAGACGCCGATCGGCGCGGCGAACGGCACCCAGCCGACGCTGCCCGCGAGCCGGTGGCGCCGGGCCACCAGGAGCCCGTGCCAGTTGACGGTGTCGCCCACCCCGGAGGCGACGAGGTCGAACACCGTCGTGTCCGACTCGACGTCGATGACCGGGCGGATCGTGACGCCTGCGCGCTGCGCGAGCTCGGCGAGGCGCCGGCGCGTCGGGTCGTTCAGGCCGAAGCTCGCGTCCGGCATGATCAGCGGCATCTCGGCGAGGCGCTCGATCGTCATCGGCTCACGCAGCTTCTCGCGATCGGTGCTGACGAACATCAGCTCGTCCTCGACGACCGGCCGCACGGCCAGCCCCTCGTCGTCGATCGGCAGCGCCACGATCGCAGCCTCCAGGCGCCCGGCGCGCACGTCCTCGGCCGCGTCGGCCGAGTTGAGCCCGAGGATGCGCACGCGGACGTTGGGATGGCGGCGGCGGAACTCGGCGATCAGATCCGAGCCCAGGTAGTCGCCCGCCGCGGCGAACGTGCCGAAGCTCGCCGTCCCGCCGCGCAGCTCGCGCACCGCCGCGACCGACTCGCGGGCCTCCTGGACGGCCTCGAGCACCGCCTCGGCGCGCGGCCTGAGCGTGCGCCCGGCGTCGGTCAGCACGAGGCCGCGGCCGACGCGCTGGAAGAGGCGCACCCCGAGCTCACCCTCGAGCCGGCGCACCTGCTCGCTGACCGACGGCTGCGCGAGGTGCAGCTCGTCCGCGGCGGCGGTGAACGAGCCGTGCTCGACGGACGCGACGAAATACTCGAGTTGCTGGATGTTCATCTCAGCTCAAGGCTCTTCCTGTGGTTGCCAGAGGAAACAAAGTCTACCGCTGGTAGGTGCGAACCCCCATCATGCTGTTCATGACCTTCTTCATCATTCTTGTCGTGAGCATCGTCGTGCTCGCCGCAGCGCCCCGCTACGGGGTCGACTCGCGGCGCCCGTTCGACGGCCGTCACAACTGGTAGACCGCGGTTGCCCGGTCCAGGGGAACAGCACCGCGAGCACTCGCTCGGCGTCGCACTGACGCTCGGGTCGGCGGTCGGGTTCGCCGCCACCGGCGTCCTGGCGAAGGTCGCCTATGGCGCCGGCGCCGGCGTCCCGGCGCTGCTCGGCATCCGCTTCACGCTCGCCGCCCTGCTGCTCTGGGGTCTCGTCGCCTGGCGGCGCCCCGCGCTCCCACCGCTGCGCACGACGCTCGCCGCACTCGCTCTCGGCGGCATCGGCTACGCCGGCGAGGCGCTCCTGTACTTCTCCGCGCTCCAGCGCCTCGACGCGTCGCTCGTCGCGCTGCTGCTGGCGACCTACCCCGTGGTCGTCGTCGGCGCCGCGATCGTCCTCGGTCGCGAGCGCCCGGACCGCGGGCGGGCGATCGCGCTCACCGCTGCGCTCGGCGGGACCGTTCTCGTCCTGGGCGGGGCCAGCATCGGTGCCCTCAGCCCAACTGGTCTGCTGTTCGCCGCCGGCTCGATCTTCGCCTACGCCGCGTACGTCATCTGCGCCGACAGCTTCACGCGCCGGATCGACGGCCTCGTGCTGGCCGCGCTCGTCATCACCGGCGCCGCGCTCGGGACCAGCATCGCGGGCGTCGCCGGCGGCGCGGACTACGCCCTGCAGCCCGTCGCGTGGCTGTCGATCACCGCCCTGGCCGCCGTCTGCACCGTCGTCCCGATCACCGCGTTCCTGCTCGCGCTGCCGCGCGTCGGGCCCGGCACCGCGAGCATCCTCTCGACGCTCGAGACGGTCGTCGCCGTCGGGCTCGCCGCGCTGCTGCTGCACGACGCGCTCGGCGCGCTCCAGTTGCTCGGCGCCGGGCTCGTCCTCGGGGCCGTCGTCGTCCTGCAGCTGCGGGGTAGGGTCAGCACCGATGACGCTGCCACTGACCCCGCCGCTGTCACCCCAGCTGGCACGCTCGCGCTCGTCCCTGCCGACGGAGCCGGGATGGGCCTTCGAGCCGAAGTGGGACGGCTTCCGGGCACTGGCGTTCGTGGACGGCTCGACCGCCGAGCTCCAGTCGCGCAACGGCCGGCCGCTCTCACGGTATTTCCCTGAGGTCCGCTTCCCCGAGGGCCGCTGCGTCCTCGACGGCGAGCTGGTCGTCCGCGGGGCCCATGGACGCGAGGACTTCGACGCGCTCGGCCAGCGCATCCACCCCGCCGCCTCGCGGATCGAGCGTCTCAGCCTGGAGACCCCCGCGGTCTACGTCGCGTTCGACCTGCTGGCGCGCGACGACGAGATCCTGCTCGAGCTGCCCTACGCCGAGCGCCGCACGGCGCTGGAGGCGCTCGTCGCAGACCCCGTCGAGCTGACCCCGATGGTGCTCAGCGCCGAGGAGGCGACCGGCTGGCTGCACAGCGCCGAGGGAGTCATGGCCAAGCGGCTCGACGCGCCCTACAGCCCCGGCGAGCGCACGGGCATGCTGAAGATCAAGCGCGTGCGCACGATCGACGCCGTCGTCATGGGCTGGCGCCCCGGCAAGGAGGAGGGGACGGCGGGCGCGCTGATCCTCGGGCTCTACGGCGAGGACGGGACGCTGCACGAGGTCGGCCACTCGTCCGGGTTCACCGCGAAGGAGAAGCGCGAGCTGCCGGCGCGCCTGGCGCCCTACGAGACCGGGGAGCGCGGCAGCGGCGAGCCGAGCCGCTGGTCTGCCGGGCGCGATCTCGAGTGGGTCGCGCTGCGTCCCGAGCTCGTCGTCGAGGTGACGTTCGACCACGTCTCCGGCGGGCGGATCCGCCACGGGACGAAGATCAAGCGCTGGCGCGACGACAAGGCCCCGGAGGGGTGCCGGGTCGACCAGCTCTCCTGACGGGCTACCGTACCCGCGATGCATGCACGGACCCGCAGGACCCATCTCCTCGGCGCCCTCGCCGCCGCACTGACGATCGCCGCCGTCGCCGCCCCGGCCGCGCAGGCGCTGGAGCTCGGGCTCCAGGACGACGGCGCCTTCCTCTACCGGCAGATCGGCTCGAGCACGCAGGCGCTCGATCTCGCCACCCAGCTCAAGACCGATCACATCCGCTCGCTGATCTTCTGGAACCGCGTCGCCGGGGCCCAGGCGACGCAGAAGCGCGTCCCGAAGACCTACCACTACGACTTCCGCCAGCTCGACGCCCTCGCCGCTGCGGCCGCGCAGCGTGGCATCCCGCTGCAGCTCGTCCTCACCGGCAAGAGCCCCGCCTACGCCACGGCCAACCACAGGGTCGGGAACTTCAAGCCCAGCCCGAAGCTCTACGCCGCGTGGGTCAAGGCGGTCGCTACGCGCTACAAGGGCCGCGGCTTTCGCTACAGCCTCTGGAACGAGCCGAACTTCATCGGCTGGCTGCAGCCGCTGAAGAGCGCGCCGCAGCTGTACCGGCCGCTCGTGACGGCGGGGTACCGGGCGATCAAGCAGGCCGACCCCAGCGCTCACGTGCTCGTCGGCGAGCTCGCCTCGTACAGCAACGCCAAGCGCTCGATCGCGCCGCTCACATTCCTGCGCCGGATGCGCTGCGCCGGATGCGGCGAAGCTGCCCGCCGACGGCTTCGCGTACCACCCCTACGACCTGACCCACGCACCGTCGGTCGTACCGCCGAACCCTGCGCAGGTGACGCTCGGGACGCTCCCGCGGCTCTACCGCGCGCTCGACAGGGGTGGCGTCTTCCGGCGCGGCCTGCCGGTCTACCTCACCGAGTGGGGCTACGCGACGAGCGGGCCTCGCGGCATCAGCCCGGCACGGCAGGCCGCGTACACGACGCAGGCGTTCCAGATCGCGGCGCGCTCGCCCCGCGTCCGCGAGCTCGTGCAGTATGGCCTCTACGCCCGCCCGGGGACGTCGTTCGACACCGGGATCGTCTCGCCCTCCGGTACACCGCTCCCGGCCTACGAGGCGCTCCGGAACAGGCCCTGACCGGAGCGGGCGCGGACTCGACGGTAGGGTCCGCGCCATGGCCAGGGACCTGCGGCTCGGACTGAACACGGGGTACTGGGGCGCCGGCCCGCCGCACGGCGCGCCCGAGGCGATCGCCGCCGCGGACGAGCTCGGCTTCGACTCGATCTGGACCGCCGAGGCCTACGGCTCCGACGCCCTGACGCCGCTGGCGTGGTGGGGGTCGGCGACCCGCAACGTGCGCCTGGGCACGGCGATCATGCAGATGTCCGCGCGCCGGCCGACGGCGACCGCCATGGCCGCGCTGACGATGGATCACCTCTCCGGCGGGCGCTTCATCCTCGGGCTCGGCGTATCGGGCCCGCAGGTCGTCGAGGGCTGGTACGGCGAGCCGTTCGCCAAGCCGCTGGCCCGCACGCGCGAGTACGTGCAGATCTGCCGCGATGCGTTCGCGCGTGCCGCGCCGATCACGAGCGACGGGCCGTTCTACCCGCTGCCGCTGACCGAGGGCGAGGGCGTCGTCGGGCTCGGCAAGGCGCTGAAGCCGACGATCCACCCCGTTCGCGAGGACATCCCCATCTACCTGGCCGCGGAGGGCCCGAAGAACATCGCGCTCAGCGCCGAGATCGCCGACGGCTGGATGGCGCTCTTCTACTCGCCCCAGCACGAGGATCTCTACCGCCCGCAGCTCGAGGAGGGCTTCGCCCGCGCGGGCGCAAGGCGCTCGTGGGCGGACTTCGAGATCACGGCGACCGTCCCGCTGATCGTCCATGACGACGTCGAGGCCGCGGCGGACATGCTCCGCCCGATGTACGCCCTGTACTTCGGCGGGATGGGCGCCAAGGGCGCGAACTTCCACGCGGACGTCCCGGTGCGGATGGGCTACGAGGCCCAGATCCGGACGGTGCAGGAGCTCTATCTCGCCGGGCGCAAGGACGAGGCGGCGGCCGCGGTGCCGACCGGGCTCGTCGAGCAGCTCGCGCTGATCGGCCCAGAGGCGAAGATCCGCCACGACCTGGAGGCCTGGCGCGACAGCGTCGTCACGACCCTGCTGATCGGCGGGGACGCCGCGATGGTGCGCCGCGCCGCCGAGATCGTGCTGGGCTGAGCGGCGGGGCGACCCCTACCCGTCGTCCTTCTTCGCGCGGCTGGGCTGCACGCGCTTGGGCTCGCCCGGCTGCTTGGCGAAGTTCGGCGGCCACGGCGCGTCGCCCAGACCCTCCTCCTCGTCGCGCCGGGCGAGGTCGAGCAGCGGCGTGAGGTCGTGGTGGACGTCGTCGATCGCCGCCAGCGGGTCGCCGACCTCCGCGAGCCGCGCCGGCACGGTGTCGATGCGGAAGTCCGCGAGCTCGCAGTCGGGCACCTCGTCCCACGTCAGCCCGCACGAGACACGCGCGTCGGCCACCGGGCGCACGGAGTAGGCGCTCGCGACGGTGCGGTCGCGCGCGTTCTGGTTGTAGTCGAGGAAGACGCCGACGCGCTCCTCCTTCCACCACTTCGAGGTCGCCTTCCCCGGCATGCGCCGCTCGACCTCGCGCGCGAGTGCCAGCGCCGCGCGGCGCACCTCGGTGAAGCCCCAGCGCGGCTCGATCCGCACGTAGACGTGGATCCCGCGCGAGCCGGAGGTCTTTGGGAAGCCGAGCATGCCGTGCTCGGCGAGCACGTCGCGGACGGTGATCGCGACCTCACGCACGGTCGCGAAGCCGACGCCCTCGGACGGGTCGAGGTCGACCCGCAGCTCGTCGGGGCTGTCGAGGTCCGCGCGGCGCACCGGCCAGGGGTTCCAGTCGATGTTGTTGAGGTTCGTCGCCCAGACGAGGTGCGCGGCGTCGACCGGCACGAGCTCGGTCGCGCTGCGGCCCGAGGGGAAGTGCACCGTCGCCGTCTGCAGCCACGGCGGCGGGGACTGGACGCGCTTCTGGAAGAAGAACTCGCCGTCGACGCCGTTGTTCCAGCGCTTGAGCACCGTCGGGCGCTCGCGCACGCCGAGCAGCACCGCGTCCGCGCAGGCGAGGTAGTACTCGACGAGATCGAGCTTCGTCCATCCGCTCTGCGGGAACAGGATCTTGCCCGGGCTGCTGACGCGCACCTCGATCCCCGCGGCCTCGACCATCGTCTCGTCGGACTTGCCGGCCATTGCTGCCAGCATGCCGCACCGTGGCCCGTGCTGAAACCTCCGCAACGCCGATCACGGACGAGCGGCCCGTGCTCGTCGCGCCCGACGCGTTCAAGGGAACGCTGCGCGCGAGCGAGGTCGCGGCGGCGATCGGCCGCGGCCTGGAGCGCGCCGGCGCAGTCCCGCCGGACCTGATGCCGGTCGCCGACGGCGGCGAGGGCACGATCGAGGTGCTGCTGCCGGCGCTCGGCGGTGAGACGGCCGGCGCGCGCGTGCGCGATGCGCTCGGCCGCACCGTGAACGCCGGCTTCGCGCTGCTCGAGGAGGGCGCCGGCGCCCTGGTGGAAACCGCGGCGGCGATCGGGCTGGGTCTGATCGCCGAGGACGAGCGCGACGCCGAGGCCGCCACCTCGCATGGTGCCGGCGACCTCGTCGCGGCCGCGATCGACGCGGGGGCGGAGACCGTGTTCGTCGCCGTCGGCGGCAGCGCGAGCACCGACGGCGGAGCCGGCGCGATCGAGGCGATCGAGTCGCACGGCGGGCTGCGCGGCGCGCGGCTGGTCGTGCTGTGCGACGTCCGCGCCCCGTACGAGCTGGCCGCGCAGCGCTTCGGTCCCCAGAAGGGGGCCGATCCGGCGGCGGTGCGGCGGCTGCGCGCCCGGCTCGAGCGGCTGGCGGCGACCTGGCCCCGCGACCCGCGCGGGGTGCCGCTGACGGGCTGCGCCGGCGGGCTCTCCGGCGGGCTGTGGGCGCGCTACGGCGCGGTGCTCGAGCCGGGCGCCGCGTTCGTGCTCGACGCGCTCGACGCCGACCGCCGCATGCGGGCGGCACGCGCGCTCGTCGTCGGCGAGGGCCGGCTCGACGAGACGACGCTGAACGGCAAGATCGCGGGGGAGCTGGCCGTGCGGGCACGCCAGGCAGGAGTGCCCTGCCACGCCGTCGTCGGGTGCGCTGCGCTCGACCGCTTCGGGCAGCGCATCATCGACCTGCAGGCCGTGCTGGAGGCGGGGACGATCGCCGAGCTCGAGGCGGCGGGCGAGGCCTTGGTGGAGTACCTGTAGACGGACTAGGCTGCGGCGATGCGGATGCTCCGGACCGCGCTCATCACCGCCGCCGCGTCGCTGCTGCTCGCGCCGGCAGGCTCGGCGCTGGCCGCGCCGCAGGTCGACGGGGTGTTCGACCTTCCCGGCGTGGCGACGAACGGCCAGCTCACCGTCGGGCCGGACGGCAACGTCTGGGTAGTGCTGGCCAACGCGGTGGCCAAGGTGCAGCCCGACGGGACCACGAAGGAGTACGCGAGCGCCGATCTGAACAACGAGCTCGGCACCCCCGGTGGCGGGATCACCTCGGCCGGGGGGTTCATCTGGATCAGCCAGTCTCCGCTCGCCGGCCAGAAGGCGCTCGTGAAGATCCCGCCCGGAAACCCGGCGGGCGCCACCGGCGTCGACGTGACCGGCGTGACCGCGGGGTCCAGCGCGATGACCACCGACCACGACGGGAGCGTGTGGGTCGGGCAGTCCGGCGCGCTCGTGAAGTTCTCGTCGTCGAACCCCGCCGGAGCGACGCCGTTCACGACGGGGCTCACCGGGCTGGCTCCCAAGGCGATGACCGTCGCCAGCGACGGCACGCTGTGGGTCACCGACTCGACCAACAGCAAGGTGCTCAACGTCACGACCGCCGGCGGGGTCACGCCATACCCGGTCGCCGGCGGCGGCGGGCCGCAGTTCATCGGCGCAGGGCCCGGTGGCCAGGTCGCCTTCAGCAACCCGACCAGCACGCCGCAGCAGATCGCGCTGCTGGCCCCGGGCGCGACGCCGATGACGCTCAACCGCCCGATCCCCGCGGATCCCTTCGGCGTGGCATTCGGCGCCGACGGCGCCTACTGGGTCGCGATGTTCGCCGGCAACCGGCTCGACCGGGTGACGACCGACGGCACGCTCACGTCGCTCACCGGCTTCCCGGTGGTCTCCGGCCAGGGGCCGCGCCAGATCACCGCCGGCCCGGCCGACACGCTGTGGACCACCCTCGACAACCCCGGCGATCCGACGAAATCGCAGATCGCCCGAATCACCGGGGTCAGCCCGCCCACACCAACCCCAACGCCGACCCCAACCCCAACGCCCACCCCAACCCCAACGCCCACCCCGGTCGGCACCGACACCACGCCACCCGTCGTCACCAGGGCGGCACTGTCGCGGACCACCGTGACGGCCGGCACGGCGAAGGTGATCCTGCGCTTCAGCCTCTCCGAGCCCGGAACGGCGCGGCTCGTGCTGACGCGCCGCGTCGCGGGCCGACGCCAGCGGGAAGGCCTGCGTGGCGCCCCGGCGCAGGGTGCGCCACGCCCGGGCATGCACCCGGCTGGTGCGCGTCAGGACGACCTCGCTGGCGGCGAGTGCCGGGCGCAACGCCATCGCGCTCAGCATCCGCGGCCTGGCCCCCGGCGGCTACAACGCCGCGCTGACGGTCACCGACAGCGCCGGCAACCGCGCCCCGGCGATCACCCGCAGCTTCACCATCAGGCGGCGCGCCAAGCACCGCTGAGCGCCCCGGCAGCCGCCGACCCGGCGAAACCCCGCGCGCGGCCGCGGGTACGTTCCTCGGATGCCCACCGTCGCCCGCACCCCATTCGCGCGCCAGGGTCCGCGGCGCGCCGTGGTGATCGGCGCCGGCTCGTTCGGCACCGCGGTCGCCGTGCTGCTCGCCCGTGGCGGGCTGCGCACGACACTCCAGGCGCGAACGCCGGAGCAGGCGGAGCGCCTGGTGGCCACGCGCGAGAACCTGGAGTACCTCCCGGGCGTCGCGCTGCCCCCCGATCTGCGGATCGGCTCGACGCGAGACGACCTGGCGCGCTTCGACCTCGTGTTCCTCGCCGTCCCCTCGCGCGGACTGGACAGCGTGATCGCCGACCTGCGCACGCGCGGGCTCGAGCGGCGCGCCGCCGTCGTCTCGCTGGCCAAGGGCCTCGTCCCGCCCGACGGCCACCCGCCGTCCAAGCTGCTCGACGATCTCGTCGGCGCATCGCGCGTGGCGGTCGTCGCCGGTCCGGCCCACGCGCAGGAGATGGTCAACGCCGGCGCCGGCCTGGTCGTCGCCTCCAGCGACGAGGAGCTGGCGCTGCTGGTCGCGCGCCTCTTCACGCGCGGCGGCGTCATCTGCGAGCGCTCGAACGACCCGGTCGGCGTGGAGCTCGCGGGCGCCGCGAAGAACGCCGCGGCGCTCGCCTCCGGCGCCACCGAGGCACAGGGGCTCAACGCCGCGGGCGCAGCGGCAGGGCACATCTTCCAGGAGGTCTGGCGATTCGCGGAGGCACAGGGCGCGCGCCCCGAGTCGATGATCGGTCTGGCGGGGACCGGCGACCTCGTCGCGACGGCACTCGCCGCGGGCAGCCGCAACCGCCGCGCGGGCGAGCTGCTCGCCGCGGGCGTCCCGGCCGCCGAGATCCCGGCGCAGATCGGCCAGGCGGTCGAGTCGCTCGAGTCCGTGCCGATGCTCGCCCGCGCGCTGGAGCACGCCGGCATCGACGCACCGGTGACAAGCGGGCTCGCGCGCCTGATCTCCGGCGAGCTCCCGCTCGAGCAGTGGGTCGCGCTCGTGCGCACGACCGTGCCGCCGCCCGCGCGCTGGCGCCGGCCGGTGCGCCGCGGGTTCTGGCGGCGGCTGTGGGCGCGGCTGACGTTCAGGCGCCGGCGCGAGGAGCTGCCCGCGGGGTGAGGACCACAACGCGCGATGACGGTTCGCGTCGCATGCCGACGTCGACCATCATCGCCGCGCCGGTCATCTCCCTGTCGATGATCGTTTCGGTCGCGGAGCGACTTCAACCATCATCGGCGCACGTCACGCGCCCGGCGCCACGCCGGACAGCGTCAGCACCGCCGCGGCATGCCGCTGCACCGCCGCGGCCGACAGGGTCCCGCCAGGAAGCTCGACGACGAACGAGCTCCCGGCCCGCACGCGCACGTTCGTCCAGCGCGAGAGGCTGCCCGGATAGTGCGGCAGCGGGCGCAGCGGCAGGCCGACGAGCCGCGCGTAGCGCCGCGCGCGCCCGTCCCAGCCCGCCTCGGGCACGTCGACCCGCGCGAGCGGCTGGTGGTACCAGATGACGATCTGCGGGCGCTCGCGCAGGATCAGCGCGCGCACGGCCCGCGACTCGGGCTCAGAGAACGGCGCGTGTCCTGAGTAGAACGGGGTCCCGAGCGGGCCGAGGTAGCGGTGGCCCACCGACCCGTTGCGGTTGAGGTCCACGCCGTGCGCGTTCTGGCGCGTGCCATGAGCGAGCCCGTCCGGGTTCATGTCGCGCACGAGCAGGAACCGCGCCGGCGCGTCGGCCGGGATGATCCGCGCGAGGCGCTCCACGATCATGCGGCCCGCCCCCTCGTTCCCGTGGATGCAGCCGACGACGAGGACGGTGCGCGTCGCGTCCGGCGACCCCAGGCGCAGGAGCCCGATCGGGCGCCCTTCGACCGAGCGGCCGATGCGAACCGGGACGGACTCCGTGCGCGCGGCGTGGGCCAGGTCCTCACCCGCGTGCTCGGGTCCGCGTGCGACCGCGGGACCCGCGAGCACCGCGACGAACGCGAGCGCGGCGCAGCAGACCGCGCGATACATCGGCCCTAGCGGCGCTCGGCGAGCGTCGACATGACGGCCTCGTAGACGCCGGCCCCGTGCGCGCTCTCGGTGACGCGGACCTTGTCGCCGTGGCCGTTGACCGCGTCGCGCAGGCTCGGCTCGCGCTCGAGCGCATTGGCGACGAGCCAGAAGGCGCCCACCGTCGCGGCGACGGCGAGGTCCTCGCGCGAGTCGCCGACGGCCACGCAGTCCGACGGCGCGTAGCCGCGCATGCGCTGGTGCGCCGCGACCGCGTTGGCCTTCGAGACACCCCGCGGGCGCAGATGGTAGGCGTGGACCTCGGGCAGATCGGCGAGCGCGGGCGAGCGGCGGCGCACGGCCCCGTTGTTCGTCAGCTCGAGGCCCTCGTGGCCGTGCTCGGCCAGGAACGCATTGGCCTCGCTCGTGTCGACCAGCCCGCGCAGCAGATGCGAGACCTCGCGGTTCGTGTGCCAGGGAGCATGCTCCTCCAGGCACCCGCTGTACTCCTCGAGCAGCAGCCGCGGCGCGCCCGACTCGGCGATCTGCTGATGGATCGTGTGGTCGCCCGGGCGCCAGGAGCCCGTCAACCAGTGCGTCTCGCCCTCGAGGACGACGCCGGCCCCGATCTCGAAGATGCACGCGCCCTGGCCGAACAGCCGTGCGTCCTCGACGGCGATGCTGCGTCGCCGGCCGGACATGACGACGACCTCGACGTCGGCGCGCAGGCAGGCCTCGATCGCGCGCGCGCCGAGCAGCGTGACCTCTCCGTCGGGGCCAGCGAAGAACCCGCCGCCGGGACCGAGCAGCGTCCCGTCCATGTCGACATAGAGGCAGCGCACCGCACCCGAGGGTAGCCCGCCGCCCGCCGCGCGCCGGCGGCCTACGATGGATGCGTGCCCGTCGTCCGCGAGACCCAGCCCTGGAGCGCGCTCCTGGACACCGGTCGCGAGGACGGCCGCCTCGTGCGCGAGGCCTTCGAGGGCGCGCGCGAGCCGGTCTTCGAGGACATGCCGCGCGGCCTGCATCCGCTGCTCGCGGACGCCCTGCACAACGCGGGTATCGAGCGGCTCTACAGCCATCAGGCGGCCGCGCTCCAGGCCGCGTGGGAGGGCCCTACGATCGTCACAACGGGCACGGCATCGGGGAAGTCGCTGTGCTTCCAGCTGCCGACGCTCGAGACCCTGCTGAGCGATGCGCACGCGCGGGCGATGTATCTCTACCCGACCAAGGCGCTCGCCCAGGACCAGGCGCGGGCACTGCACCGCTTCGGGCTCCACAAGGGCATCCGACCGGCGATCTACGACGGGGACACCAGGCGCGAGGAGCGCGCGGCGATCCGCAAGCGCTCGAACCTCATCCTGACGAACCCCGACATGCTCCACGTCGGGATCCTGCCCAACCACCAGGCCTGGGCGGACCTGTTCGCGAACCTCGCGATCGTCGTCGTCGACGAGGCCCATGTCTACCGCGGCGTCTTCGGCAGCCATGTCGCCAACGTCCTGCGCCGGCTGCGGCGCGTCGCCTCGATCTACGGCACGACGCCGCGCTTCCTGCTGGCCAGCGCGACGATCGCCAACCCCGTCGAGCTCGCCGAGCGGCTGACCGGGCTGGACGAGATCGCGCTGATCGACGAGGACGGCTCGCCGGGCGCGCGGCGCCAGATCGCAATGTGGAACCCGCCGATCGAGGACGAGGCGCTGCAGACGCGGCGCAGCGTGCTGAGCGAGGCCTCCGAGCTCGTCGCCGAGCTCGTGCGCTCGGGCTCGCGGACGATCTGCTTCATGAAGTCGCGCAAGGGCGTCGAGCTCGTCGCCAAGCTCGCCGCCGACGAGCTCGCGGGCAGCGGCGATCCGCGGCTCGCCGACCGCGTCGCCGCCTACCGCGCCGGCTACACGCCCCAGCAGCGCCGCGAGCTCGAGGCCAGGCTCGTCGCCGGTGACCTCCTGGCCGTCG
This sequence comes from uncultured Solirubrobacteraceae bacterium, assembly GCA_963809525.1. GTDB lineage: Bacteria > Actinomycetota > Thermoleophilia > Solirubrobacterales > Solirubrobacteraceae > F1-60-MAGs163. The sequence continues at coordinate 43,920 of CAWEJY010000009.1, forward strand.
TGACGACCGACGCGCTCGAGCTGGGCATCGACATCGGCGAGCTCGACGCCGCCGTCTGCATCACGTTCCCGGGAACGGTCGCCTCGCTGCGCCAGATGTGGGGCCGGGCCGGGCGCCGCGGCCGCGGGCTGGCGGTCTACGTCGCCGGCGAGGACGCGCTCGACCAGTTCTTCTGCCGCCATCCCGACGACTTCCTCGAGCGCCCGGTCGAGGCGGCGATCCTCGAGTACGAGAACGAGCCGATCCACTTCGCGCACCTGCTCTGCGCCGCGCACGAGGGCGCGATCGACCCGGACGCCGACGCCGGGACGCTCGGCACGCGCGTGCGCGCGCACTGCGAGGCGCTCGCCGCGCAGGGGCTGCTCGTCGAGCGCCGCGGCGCGTTCACGCTGCGCAGCCCGGAGGACTTCCCGGCGGCACGCGTCTCGCTGCGCTCCGCCTCGCCCGAGGCGATCCAGGTCGTCGACACCTCGCAGGGCGAGCTGCTCGGGACCGTCGAGCTCGCGCGCGCCTGCTCCACGGTCCACGACGGCGCGGTCTACCTGCACATGGGCCGCTCGCTACGAGGTGCGCGAGCTGGACCTCGAGCTGCGCCGCGCGCTCGTGGAGCCGTTCAGCGGCAACTGGTACACGCAGCCCAAGCGCGAGACCGACACCGACATCGAGCGGCTGCTCGACCGGCGCGACACGTGCGGCGTGACGCTGAGCTTCGGGACGGTCACCGTCAGCGAGCAGGTGCTCGCCTACCAGCGCACGAAGCTCCCCGAGCGCGAGGTGCTGGACCTCACCGCGCTCGACCTGCCGCGCACGGAGTTCACGACCCAGGCGCTGTGGTACGAGCTGTCCGGCGACGTGCTCGACGGCCTGCCGCTCGAGGTGCTGCTCGGCGCGCTGCACGCGGTCGAGCATGCGCAGATCGCGGTGCTGCCGCTGCTGGCGATGTGCGACCGCTGGGACATCGGCGGCCTCTCCACGAACGCGCACGCGCAGACCGGCGGACCGACGATCTTCATCTACGACGGCCACCCGGGCGGCGTGGGGATCACGCGCCAGGGCTTCCAGCGGTTCGAGGAGCTGGTCGCGGACGCGCAGCGGCTGATCGGCGAATGCCCGTGCGAGAGCGGCTGCCCCTCGTGCGTGCAGTCGCCCAAGTGCGGCAATCTCAACGACCCGCTGCACAAGGCCGGGGCGCTCGAGGTCCTGGGCCGCATGCTGCACGTGCATGCGGATTGAGCAGGTTTGCGCCGCTCCGTGGAGCTTTCCGGCGGAAAGGTGGTGCATCCAGACAGGGCAGGTCGCGCGTCTGGATGAGGGGTCCGATCGTTCGAGCGATGAAGCCCGTTCCCCGAGGCCTCATCGTCTCCCTCATCGGGACCCTCCTCCTCAGCGCACCTGCCCCCGTCGCGATCGCGGCGGGGGCGGGCGGCGTTTCCGCCGATCCCGGGCAGGTGAAGGCGAGCACCCGACCAGCCGGCGGCGCCCAGTTCGGCGCGTCGATCCGTCACCTACCGGGGCGGGTCGTGCTGCAGCGCGCCCAGCTGGCCGGCGCGCACGTGCGCGAGGGGCACAGCCCCCTGCTGATCGTGCGCATCACCCGCGACTACGCGAAGAGCGCGCGGCTGCTCGTACGGATCTCCGCGCGCGGCGCGCGCACCCGCACGCTCGACCTGGGCCGCGTGCGGACCGGCGCGCGCGTGACGCTGCGCCTCCCCGCCCGCGCGCGGCTCATGCCCGGCGTCTACACGCTGCAACTGGTCGCCGCCGGCGGCGCCGGCCAGCCGGTCGCCCGCAGCGCTCGACTGCGCCTGGTCGTGCGTGCGCGACCCAGGCCGAGGCCGAAGACGCGTCGCCCGGCCGCGCGCAAGCCGGCCGCCGCGCCGCCGTCGAGCTCGCCGCCGCCGCCCGTCCCCAAGACCGTCGGCGGTCCCGGCTCCGCCGGCGTGTTCCCGGTCCAGGGTCCGTACTCGTTCGGCGGCGCGGACGCACGCTTCGGCGCCGGGCGCACCGGCCACCTGCACGAGGGCCAGGACATCATCGCGGCGGAGGGCACGCCCGTCGTCGCGCCCGTGGCCGGCAGCGTCCTCTTCAACGACTACCAGCACGGCGGCGCGGGACGCTATGTCGTCCTGCACGCCGACGACGGGCGCGACATGTTCTTCGCGCACTGCCAGGCGGGCTCGGCGAACGTGTCGCCCGGGCAGCACCTGGCGGCGGGCGATCGGATCTGCCTGGTCGGCGCGACCGGCGATGCGACCGGCCCGCACCTGCACTTCGAGCTGTGGCCCGACGGCTGGCGCGAGGTCAAGGGCACACGCCCGATCGACCCGCTGCCGCAGCTCCGCGCGTGGGCGCGCTGAGAGCTGCGACAGCGGGCCAGGGACCGAGCCCCTGCGGGGCACTCCCTCGCGCGTCCCCGTGCTACGCAAGGAGGGGTGTGAGGGCTTTGGTGGCCTGGGCGGCGGTGAGTGCCTTGGGGAACGACGGGCCGACCGCCTTCTCGAATGCGATGTCCGAGAAGACCGACAGGTGCTGGGACTCGCTGGTGGCGATCTGCGCGGCGACGCCCTTGAGCCCGTTGTCGCTGAGCGCGGTGACGGCGCCGAGGTAGGCACCGACGAACGCGGTCTCGAGCGCGACGCCGGTCTTGGCGGTCGCCTTGCGGCTCGAGAACGTGCCCTTCGGGTAGTGGAACGTCAGGCCCTTGGGCGACGCTGAGCCGAGCACCTTCGCGAGCGCGTCGTAGTGGTCGTGCTCGTTGGCGCGCGCGTCGTGCAGGTAGTCGACCTCGTCGCCCTTGAACTTCCGCGCAGCGATCGTGTGGGTGTAGAAGTCGATCGCGAGCAGCTCGGCCGTCGCGGCCAGCTTCGCGATGTCCGCGTCCGTGACGGCCTGCCCGAACGCCGTTGCGCCGCGTGATGAGCGCCAGCGCGCCGTTGCCGGCGACGAACGCCAACCCACCAGCCGCGCCGCAGGAACTGCGCTCGATTGACGTTCATCTCCATGGTCTGCTCCTGTCGTCGAGGCTGCTGTTCAGCTCCTTCAACGACGCGGGCCACGCGACTGGATCAGCCGGATGCGAGCGATGCCCGGCACGCCGCGCCGCGAGCAGGGCGCGCGCTACCCTGAGCGACCCATTCGGCGAGATAGCTCAGTTGGTAGAGCACACGACTGAAAATCGTGGTGTCCCCGGTTCGAGTCCGGGTCTCGCCATCGTGTGAAGCCCACACGCGAACGGACGTGAGGCGCCAGCCGGACCGCCCAGCGGGCCGTTGGCGCAGCAGGAAGCGGCGGTTGACCTCAGACATGACGCGGACGCTACCGCGCAGCGCGTACGATCCGCCGATGCGCCTGGTCGCCCTCGCGATCGCCACGCTGTCGCTGCTCGGGCTGCCGGCCGTCGCCTCGGCCGGCAGCTTCGAGTACCTCACCGCGTACGCCGGCATCTACGAGTTCACCCAGGACGAGGTCGCGCAGCCGGGGCTGCCCGACGGCCTGCACTCCGCCCAGCAGTACGTCTGGGTGACCTTCGACTACAACCACGTGATGGTTCGCGACGACGGCACGTACACGAGCCGCCACACGCGCTTCATCTCCGCTCACGGCCACGTCAAGATCGCGCAGATCCAGGGCTCGGCCCTCACCGGCGGGCCGTTCACCACGACGACCGACTGCACGATCAAGTCGGCGCTGACGCCGGTCGTCACCGAGGGCACCGGCTCCAACGTGGAGCCGGTACCGATCAGCCGGGACCCGTCGATCAACGTCGGCTGGGATATCCCCGACTATGGCTCCAAGCGCGCCAGCGACGCTCCGCCGTTCACGCTGCAGGGCACGGCCGCCGGGCAGCCGTGCGCGACGCAGCAGAGCAATTCGTTCCTGCTGTGGACGTACACCTCACCCGGTGCGACCGTCTTCACCCCGCTGCCCCCGACCACCCTGATGCGCGACGCGTTCGGCGGTGCGGCCACGATCAGGTACCACGACATCACCGGCAAGTACGGCCTCTGGCGCCGGCAGTTCAAGGTCCCGCCGATCAAGAATACGGCGACCCGCCCGGGGTTCCACGGCGACGCGACCGAGACCGCGGAGGTGAAGGTCGACTCGGAGGTCACGTTCCGGCGCATGGACCACAAGTCCCAGCTCAACAAGATCGGCGCGTTGCTGCAGAGCGAGGGCCTCCTCGGAGCCGAGTTCCAGGGCCTACCGGCCGGGCCGGCCGACCCCAACAGCGACGATCCCGACGAGCAGATCCTCGTGCCCGGCGTCGGCACCGGCGACGAGAGCCTCGACGTCAGCGGACGCGTCATCTCGGGCCAGCGCGCGACGGCCGCGGCCAGCTCGCTGATCGCGTCGGGGTCCGGCAAGGCGACCGGGAGCTCGCGTCCGGTGCGCATCACGCTGCGCCTGACCGCCGCCGGCCGCGCCCGGCTCGCCGCACCGCATCCCGCGATCGCCGTTCAGTACCGGCTGCGCTTCCGCCCCCACGGGTCCACGAAGACCTACACCGCCACGAAGACGTTCACGATCCCCGCGACGACGTAACGCTCAGGAACGGGACGTGGGCTCAGGGAAACGGGACGTGGGTTCAGCCGCGAAGCCGGCGATCTTCGTGTCGGGCGTACGATCGAGCTCATGCCGGTCGACGTACGCACCGAGATCGGGATCGGCCGGCCTCGCACCGAGGTAGCTGCGTACGCCTCCGACCCGGACAACGCCACCTCCTGGTACGAGAACATCAAGGCGGTTGAGTGGAAGTCGCCGAAACCTCTCGCGGTCGGCTCGAGGATCGCGTTCACGGCCCACTTCATGGGACGCCGGCTCGCCTACACCTACGAGGTCAAGGAGCTCGTTCCGGGCGAGCGGTTCGTGATGAGCACCGCCCAAGGGCCGTTCCCGATGGAGACCGCCTACAGCTGGGAGGACACGGCATGCGGCGGAACGAGGATGACGCTCCGAAACCACGGAGAGCCGGCCGGGTTCTCGAAGATCGCCGCGCCGATGATGGCGGCCGCGATGCGTCGCGCGAACCGAAAGGATCTGCGGCGGCTGAAGACGCTGCTGGAAGCGCAGCAGATCGGCGCGACACGTCGGTGATGCCCACGTGTCCTGGTCGGCGTCGTCTGTGGGCATAACACTTTCTGCCGTGCCTTACGACCGCCTCCTGGCCGATCGCATCCGGAAGCTCGTCGCCGGCGTGCCAAGCGTCACGGAGCGGGAGATGTTCGGCGGGCTTGCCTCTTTCGTGGCGGGCAATATGGCGGTGGCGGCCAGCGGACAGGGCGGACTGTTGGTGCGCGTCGATCCGGCCGAGTCGGACGCGCTCGTTGCGTCGGCGGGCGCTCGACTCTTCGACATGGGCGGCCGCACGATGCGCGGGTGGCTGAGCGTCGACGAAGAGCACGTGACCGCGTCCGAGGCGCTCGCTGCCTGGGTGGAACGCGGGCTCGCGTTCGCGGGCTCGTTGCCCGCCAAACGATAGGAGCCGGTGCGTGGACCCCGTCGCGCGGAATGGTGAGTAGGTGCGAGCAGTCGCCGCGTCTCTTGCGGTCGCTCCGTCGGTTCCGCGCCTGGGTCGGCGCTCGGTGCTTCGTAAGGGGCGCGCCGCTGATCGCGGGAGTCGCGCCCGCGCTCGCAACGATGTAAGCCTCGGCGGTGCGCCGGCGCCGTTTGTGACGTGGGAGCAGGTTCGCGTCACAAGCGAGAGACGTTGTGGGACGTCCGGCGTCGCCGGCTCTGAGTCAGGAGGCCCGTATTCATCGCGATTCCGGGTTCGCCCGGCCGCGGCATCGAACAGGGCGACGGTCCTGATCGCGCAATTGGCGTGAGAGGTCGGTGGGTGGTCTTCTCACTGTCGGGGGTCAGCCGGGTACGTCGCCGACGTCGTGGCGGGTGCCCGGGATCCGGCTGACGACAATTGGCGTGCCGGCAGGGATCGTGCCCCGCAGCAAGGACGGGAGTTCGCGGTCGGTGGCGGTGGTCCGTGAGCCGGCGACGACCAGAATGAGCTCGTCTCCCTGGAACTGCGTCTGGACGAGGCGCTCGCCGTTTCCGCGTGCCCAGCCGGAGGCCACGCGCGTGGCTCCGCTGCGCCAGTCTTCGAGTTGCACGGTGCGGTACGTCGAAGCGGCCAGCGCCCCGACGACGAGGACGCCGGCGGCGCCGATGATCGCGTAGACCGGGCGGCGGTGGAACGTCGTGTCCGCGCGGCGCGCGCGGAGCACCCCGAGCCCGCTGAACAGCGCGACACCGACGACGATCATCGCCAGGACGTTCGTGAGGAACAGGATCAGCGCGCCCAGCGCGCCGCTCCAGTCGCCCGCGACCGCGGTCACGCCGACGACGGACAATGGCGGGACGAGCGAGATAGCGATCGCCACTCCGGGGAGGATGTCCGCGATGTCGCGCCGCGCCACGGCGAACGCCCCGGCGAGGCCGGTCGCCGCGGCCGCGACGAGATCGACGAGTGTCGGGGAGACACGGCCCGTGATCTGGGAGTTGTCCGCCAAGGGCTTCAGCTCCGGGAGAATGAGCGCGAGCACCGCGGCGAGCCCGATGACGACCACTGCGGCCCCGATCACGGTGGCAGTCGAGAGCCCCAGGGGGCGCGGCTCGCCGCCGGAGATCGCGACGGCGACGCCCTGGATCGGAATGGCCAACGGCGCGACGATCATGGCGCCGATCACCGTGGCCGTGGAGTCGCTGATAATCCCGGCCGTCGCGATTGCCGTCGAGATGACCAGCAGCAGCCAGAACCGGCTCTGCTTCGCACCGACATCGCCCGTAAAGAGGTACACCGCGTCGCGGATCTCCTCGGGCGTGCGCGTCTCCCCGCCGAGATACCTGCTGAATCCCGTTGCCATGATGGACCGTCTACCGTCCGAGGCGGACACGACTGCCCGTGGGACACCCGGCCAGAAGCGACGCTCAGACACCGGGGCCAGCGTGGAGGTGAGCCGCCACGTTACGCCCAGCCTCGCGAACAACCCATTGCCGAACAGTCCCGTGACGCAGCCAATGCCGTTGGAGGGAACTCGATCCTTTGTGACGTGAGCCCCGGCTCGCGTCACAAACCCAGCGTGATCAGTTGCTATCGCTGGACTCCCGAGCTACCGGCTCCCCGCGCCGCGCCGCATGGATAAGCCAAATCCGCCATCAGGCATCACCGACTGAAGATCGTGGTGTCCCCGGTTCGAGTCCGGGTCTCGCCATAGAAGTACCTGCAAATCGGCTGCTTTGGGCGCGTGGTGCGCCGCTGGAGCGGGCGCGCGGCTCGAACGCAAGCGACCCCGAGTGGAAATCCTGGTGTCCTTGGTTCGAGTCGCAGCCTCGCGACCCGCACGCGCCGGTTCGGCCGTCTAGCACGTGTTTCCAGCCCGAGGCCGCCGGCACCCGCGACGACGCCCGCGACCCCCCGCTCCGCCGGCACTTGGTGGCCACGAGTGGCATGGCCCCCGCCCGGCGAGTCGAAGACGACGCGGCACCGCGCGCGACTAGGCTGAGCGCGTCACCGGGCGGCCGCGCGCCGGTCTCGGCAAGACCGCTGCCGCCAGGCCCGGATCGTAGCTCTCCCCGTTGCCGTCCAAGCCAGGCAACCTTCCGCCGCACGGCAGCCGAACCGCGCTGCTGCTTTCTCATGCAGAGCCGCAGCGACACGGCAAGCCATGACGGGTGCGCGACGCCCGGATGACCGGCTACTTCGGCCGCGCCTATCGCGTGTCGCCTTCCCCCTCAGCACGTTGCGGGCGGGCTCGATGTGATCCGTGACCCTGTTGCGGCGTATGCTCGTCACGTCCCGGGATCGGGAGCGAGCCGAATGCTCACCGCCAGGCGAACACCAGTTGCACTCGTTCTGTTCGGCGCGGTTGCGTTCGCGCCGTCGGCGGCGGCGATCGTGCCTCCGCCGGTCTCGTTGGCGACGATCCATACGGTGTGTGCGTCGGGCTGCGACTTCACGACGATCCAGGGAGCGATCGACGATCCGGCGACCGTGGCCGGAGACGCGGTCCGCGTCTCCCCGGGGACCTACGCCGAGCAGGTCGTCCTCAACAAGCAGCTGACCGTCGAGGGCCGGCCCGGCGAGACGCCGCCGGTGATCATCTCGTCCGGGACGTTGCAGGAGACCTTCAAGGTCGCGGCCGGGGGAGCGGGGTCGACACTGCAGCATCTCGACCTCCGCGCGACCGGCCCCACAGGCACGGCGCTGAATGCCATTCCCGGGGCCGTCGCGAGCGATCTCACGCTCACGGCGACGGCTGAGTGCGCCATCCTGGGTGGGAGCTCGCAGTTCGGGCCTGGGATCACCGCCACGGCGACCGGCGCCACCGCGAGCTGCATCGATGGGATCGGCCCAGCAGTGCTGCTCCACGGCCTCACGGTGAGCGCGCCTGGGTCGTCGGCGTTTGGTGTGACCGTCACCGATGGCGCAGGTGTGACCGATTCGACCGTCAGCGCGTCTACGGCGCTGAGGATCCACAACGGCGGCACGGCGCGTCGCGGCACGTTCAATGGTGTCGGGAACGGGATCGCCACGGACGGTACGGGCCCGAGCCTGATCTCCGACAGCATCGCGACGTCCACGGAGTTCGGGGGCAGCGCGGTGGTTGCCATGCCGAACATCGTCACCGTGGCGACGGCGACGACCATCCTGCGCAACGTCACCGTCATCGCCGGCGGCGGCGCCTCCACCGGGATCGAAGCGCAGAACTTCGGCGGCGCGGTCGGTCCGGATGCGATCGACGCGAAGAACGTCATCGCGCGTGGCGCGAACGCCGATGTCGCTGCCGACGTGGCCGTGAGCCCGTGCCCGGTCTCAACGTGCGGGTCGGGCGCGGTGACGATCAGCCACTCGAACTTCGCCACGACCCGCGGCGTGGTCCTGGAGCCCGTCCCGTCGGCAAACCAGAGCCTGGACCCGCTGTTCGTCAATGGTGCGGTCGGGCCCGCCGAGGACTTTCACATCGCCTTCGCGGACTCCCCGCTGATCGGTGCGGGAACGCCGGACCCGAGCAACGGGCCGACCGACCGTGATGGCAGGCCGCATCTCAATCCCCCGTCGATCGGCGCCTACGAGCCACTGCCCGGCCTCCCGACCAGCCGCGCCGGCACGGGAACGGGCGGCGGCCCGACCGGCGGCGGTGCACCGGGCGGCGGGGGTACCCCGAGCGGCGGAGGCGCGCCCGATGGGTCTGGCACGGTTGTGGCGACGGTCAGCCAGCTGAAGCTGTCGCCCGCTTCGTTCGTGGCCGCTCAGACTGGCTCGAGCGCTCTCGCCGCCAGGAAGCCGCGTACGGGGACGATCGTCAGCTACACACTCAACGAACCAGCCCGTGTGCGATTCACCGTCGTCGCGCGCAAGCCGGGCCGCAGGACGAGCCGCGGCCGCTGCGTCACGCCTACGAAAGCCAACCGCCACGCCGTCGCCTGCACCCGGCTTGTGGCGCTCAAGGGGAGCTTCACCCGCGCAAGCCTTGCCAGCACCAACCGCTTCCGCTTCACCGGCCGCCTCTCAAGCCAGACCCTCAAGCCCGGCGGATACCGGCTCATCGCAACCCCCACCCTGAACGGCAGAACCGGCCGCGCTGCCAGCGCCCCGTTCCGCATCACCAGCTGAACCAGCGGGCGTGATCCGCTCACTGGCCGATCGCTCAGAGCACGGGCCCGGTCGCGCTCGTTTGTGACGCGAGGCCAGGCTCGCGTCACAAACCCAGCGCACTCCAGTGGACTCCCTGGACTGTCGAGCCGGACATCGACCCTCGCGCGCCGCATGGATAAGCCAAATCCGCCGTCCGGCATCGCCGACTGAAAATCGTGGTGTCCCCGGTTCGAGTCCGGGTCTCGCCATAGAAGTACCTGCAAATAGGCTATTTTGGGCGCGTGATAAGGCGCTGGACTCGAACACAAGCGCACCTCGAGTCCGAATCGGGGTGTCCATGGTTCGAGTCCGGGTCTGGTTTCCCTCCCGACCATCGAAGGCGCGACCCAACCAATCCGGTCTCCGGCGATCCCAGCGCCGGCTCAACTCGTCTGACTGGCCATGCCAACATCCCAATTCCGGTCCTGGCCCCACCCCGCTGGCGGGGCCGATCCCCGCCGACCACGCACCCGCAAAGCGGGTGCGACCATAAGGCGGGATCGGCCCGGCAGCGGGCGAACAGCAAGTGCTCGCCAACAGGCGCTCGTGCCGGAGTCAGCTACAGCCGCAACACGGAGCTGGCCGGGAGCACGGGTGCGTGCCGTGCGTGGACAGTCTCGATGATCTCGCCGCCGTCGATGCCCTTGCGGAGCGGCAATGTCGGTTCGCGTCCGAAGCGACAGTCAAGCCAGATCAGCGCTTGACGCGCGGCTCTTCGGCTCACGTGGGCCGACTCAAGCCGCGTCAGCCAGCGGACGATCTGGCCCGTATGGCACCAGATGCACTCCTGACCCAAGGGCCGTACCGCTCGCTGGCGGCATGACCCATCGGAGGCTGCTTGCCGGAGTGGCCACCGTGCTCATCGTCGTTGCCACTGGGTGCGACTCCATTGACCCGACCGAGCAAGGCTTCGGCATCTCGTTCTGGAACGACCTCAGCCAGCCCGTCGCCTTGAAGCTCTGCTCGGACGACAGCTGCCACGGCTTTGACTACACCGACACCGTCAAGCCCAGCGAGAGCTACCCAGAGAACGTCTCGGACCGCGAAGTGCTGACACGGTGGCTCGTCGCGGACCAGCAGGGACACGTGCTCGGATGCCTCCCTCTGCGCTTCAACGGCAAGTACGACGACGTCGTGGTCCGGATCTCGCAGAAAGTCCGCTGCCCCGGCCAGTTCCCGCTTCGACTGCGGCACGGACACAGAGTCAGCGGCCGCGTCTAGCGCACGAGCGCTCCGGAGCACCGGAGCTGGTCAAAGGAGTACCCATGCCATGCGAAGCGACCCGTGTCGCTCTTCGTCAGGAGCGACAGGCTGAAAGGCGCGCGGCCCGCCGCTTCCGGTGATGGGGTGGCTTGGTCCACGCTCTGGGCCCGGGCGGGACGGGGGTACCGCCCCAGCGAGCAGGGTCGTCAGTTGGCTCCCTGCGCGCGGGATTGCGGCTGCTCCACGTCGAGGGCGGTGCGATTTCCCGGCGGCTGCGGTTCTGCGGGCTGTGCTGCGCGCTGCGCGTTTCGGAGCCGTGCCATTGCGCGTGGGTCGGATAGCACGCGAAACCCGTTGCTGGACAGGCTCAGTGCGAGAGCATCGGCGGCTTCCTCTGCGGCGCGCCGTGATCGAGCTTCAGTGGGGTCGGCGAGCAGGTGCTGAGCCGGAGGTACTCGGCGACCGCCGTGATGCGCTGCGCTCGACCTCGTACATCCGGTTCGGTGCTGACGACCTCCCACACGTCAGGGCCGTGTATGAGCGCTGCTCGACGGCCCGCGGGTCCCTCCCGATGCTCGATGTGGCCGCCGTAGGAGCTCACGACACCATTGTCCGTCACGCCGCAACGCGACATCGGGTCCGGCTCAGCCTCCGGCCCAGCTGGTCATCCGTCCACAAGCACAGGCGTGCACCTGAAGTCGGCAGCCCCGAGCGCCGAGAGGACCTCGGTGGGCATCCTCCAGTCCCTCGCCGAGACGGTCGTGAACTTCATGAACGCCGAGCCGGCGCTCGTGCCGACGCTCATCGCCCTCCCGTTCGCCGTCTTCGTGGTCATCGCCGTTCACGAGTTCGGGCACGCGCTCGCCGCGCGTCGCCTGCTCGATGTCGACGTCACGGTCGCGGTGGGACGCATCGGACGCATCGCCGACCTGCAGCTCGGCAGGGTGCGCGTGGAGCTCAACGTACTGACCGGCCTGGCCGGCACCGGCGGCTCAGCATCGTTCTCAGCCGCGCGAGCCACCGCGCGCGATTTGCTGCTCATCGCGCTCGCCGGACCAGCCGCCTCGCTTGTCGCCCTCATCGCCACCATCGAGCTCTACGCCCAGACCTCACCGGGCAGCTTCCCGCGGCTGCTGCTTTGGGGCATGGTCCTCACAGGCATCCTCGCCGTCCTGAACGTCATCCCGTTTCGCTGGCGCCGCAGGCGCGACGGACCGCTGCTGAGCAGCGACGGGCGCCTCGTGCTCGAAGCGCTCCGGGTTCTGTACGCGACCCGGTGAGGCTCCGGCCCGGCGCTGCCTGCCACCTACCGGCGCACGAACCAACCGACCAGGGCGACGAAGCCCAGGCCGAAGACCAGCGCGAAAAGCGCGGACGGCCAACTCGCGTGTCCACTCGCCAGCGAGAGGCCGAAAAAGAGCACGAGCACTGCCGCGATGACGAGCGCGAGCGCCGGGAAGCGCTCACCTAGCCGAGCTCGGCTCACTTCGAAGGACTCGCCCCGTCCGAGCGCAAGACCTATCGCGAGAACGACGAAGCCGATTGCGAGCACGCTCAGCACGTGCCGTGTATCGGCCGCGGCGCGGCGTCGTTGTAGGCGGCGAGTGTCCCATCTTCGACTCCGTTCATCGCGGCATCGTTGGTGCCGATAACGGTTGGGTGATTCGCAGCCTGAGCGGTGCACAGCCAGCCGTGAGCGGAGTACCCAACCCGACGAGCCGCTTTCGAAGCAGCGGTTGGGAGCGGGTCGTCGGCTTCATCGCGGCGGGCCTCGCCGCCGCGTTCGGGGTGGCAGTGGTCGTCGGTCTCTGGACGGCTCCGGCGAGCGACCTCGCCGACGGCCGCGTCGCTGAGGTCATCATCAGCTTGCTTGTCGTTGGAGCGTTCGGCTATCTGCCCCACGCCCAGTGGTCCATGAGAGTTGAAATCGGTCCAGGCGGAGTGACAATCCGCAACCTGTTCCGCCGCTACCGCGTGCCGCTCGACGACGCCGTCGAGTTCCACTTCGACAGCGGCCCAAGCATGGCCGTGTTCATACGGCGCCCCGGGCGACCAATCCGCTGCATCGCCGTCCAGCAGGCCAACACGCTCGTACGCCGCAGCGGTGTCGGACCCGCGACCGAGCTCATCGGACGGATGAACACTGCGCTACGCCAAGCGCAGCTCGCCGTCGACGCTGAGGCCAGTGGCCCGATGGGGCGAGCCTGACACGCCAGAGCTGGGGTGTGGTCAGGCGACACGCCGCCAGCCTCCCAAGGCTCCATCAGTCACCTTCGCGCCGGCCTGCTCACGGCGAGTCCTGCTCGCGCCGATGGTGTCCTCGTGTCTGAGGTGCATGTCGTCGCGGGCAGGTGGGTTCGCAATCGCTCGCGGAGCGTCATCTTCGCTACCTGCTGGGCGCTTCAGGGCATTGTCTGGGCCGCCATGACCGTCCTCGCGCTTGTCGTGGTGGTGCGCGACAGTGCCCCGCTGGCGCTGCTGTTCGTGCTCGCGTTCGCCGCCCTCGCGGTCGTCACGTTCAAGGGCGCGCGAGGCTGCTGGCGCGCGGCTTTCCGCATCACCGATGACGAGGTCATCGTCCGCAACCCCATGTCAACCGTGCACGTCGCCCGGCCCGATGTGGCGCGCTTCGTCGCTGGCGGCCAGAGCTCCGGACCGGGGAACCCTGCTCCGGGGCTCCTGCTCGTGCAGCGCGACGGCTCGATCGCCGCCGCTACAGCGGTCGCGTCGCGCACGTCGGTCTCGCTCGCGGCGACGCGGCGACCAAGCAGCTCGATCTGCGCGACAGTGTCGTCGAGATCCTCGGGTGTTGCGAGCGGATAGTCGACCGTGTCGATATCGGCGCAGATGTCGATGGCGATGATGTCGGCCCCCTCTCGCGCAAGCCGCAGCGCGTGGGCGCGACCCTGCCCTCGCGCCGCGCCGCTGATGACCGCGACTTTGCCCTCCAGCAGACCCATCAGGGCTTCTCGCCAACGGCGCGCCACCACCGCGGATAGCGGCCGTGGCGCTCGAAGCTCAGCTCGGCGAGCTGGTGCATGACCTCACGCAGCCGGCATGACGCGGCGGGATTCGCCACCGTGCCGTAGCGGTCGGTGATGTACGGGGCGGTGTCGGCGTCGACCAGCGCGTCTAGCAGCTCGATCTGCGCGGGGAACATGGCGGGTTTGGTCCCGTGGAGTCGGAACATCAGCGAACGGTGATCGCCTCGCCGCCCCACGGAGCGGCGGTGCCGCCCTCGTGGAAGCGTTCCGGTAGCTCCTCGATCATGTTCCAAGTCGCTCCGAGCCTGCCGAAGCCGACGCAGAACGCGCAGTAGGTGCCGAGCTCGACGATCTCCTCCTCGGTGAAGTGCTGGCGGAGGTCGTCATAGACCGAATCGTTGATCGCGAGGTGATCGGTGGCCAGCAGCTCGCCGTAGCGGATGGCGGACTGCTCGGCAGCGGTCAGGTCCGGCGCTTCGTAGGGCTTTTCGAGCGAACACACGAGATCCTCGGTGAGCCCGTCGGCGATCGCGCCGGGATACCGGATGGCCATGCACGTCCGGCACTGATTGAAGAAGGCGATGCGCAACCGGACGAGCTCGAGCAGGCGGTCGGGGAGCAGGCGGTCGCTCCACAGCGCGGCGTGCAGCCCGACGATCGCCTTGGCGTGAGATGGCCGGTGGGCGTGTACGCGCAGCAGGCCGAGCTCGAGCGGCGTCCGATCGTCGGCGGCGACGAGCTCGCGCAGCCCGGGGTCGAACTCCTCAACGGGCACCATTCGCAAGCGGGTTCCACCACGCGGGCTCCGGGCTTGGTCTTCTGACAGCATCGCGCTCCTCCGGGATTGGACGTCTTCGATCTACGGCGCGACTGAAGTGACTTCAGTCGACCGACCAGCGGGGAGCATGGCGCACGGCGATGTGAGCCGTCCATCACATGATCGATGCGATTCGGTGCCTGTCGCGGACGTGAGGCTCGCCGATCCGGTGCCGCACCGGTGGGTGGTCAGCGGGGCCGTGAGGAGGGTGCGAGAAGTCCAAGTGCGCGGGCGCGTTCGACGGCGTCGGCCCGCGTGTGTACTCCGAGCTTGGCGTAGAGGTGGCGCATGTGGGTGCGGATCGTGTTCAGGGAGAGATAGAGCTCGCCGGCGATTTCGGGTGCCGACAGGTTGGTCGGCAGGTAGCGCAGCACTCGTGTTTCGCTCTCGGTGAGGGGGCCGCTCAGCAGGTGGGTTGTGTCGCGTCGCCGCATCGGCGTCCTCCCGGCCAGCAGGTCGAGGATCTCTGAGATGAGCGCCGCGTGCGATGTCCGGCGCCGCCGATGCCGGTCGAGGAGTCCGGTTGCCGGATAGAGGAGGAACGGGATGAGCAGGCCCTCGGGCTCAGCGAGGTCGAGCGAGCGTTCCAGTGCACGCTCGGCTGCTTCGGGTTCGCCGAGCGCGTCGCGGGCGATCGCTTCGAGGAGGAGAGCCTGAACCGGCCAGACCCGGGGCCGCATGGCCAACGCGCGCTCGTCGAGGAGAGCCACCAGCTCATGCGTCGCCGCTTCGGGGTCGTCTTGGGCGAGCCGTAGCGCCGCGACGGCGATTCGCATCTCCGGGAGCGCGCGCTCCGATTCGCTGATCTGGGCAAGAACCTCGTCCGCGCGCTCGATCTCACCCAGCCGCACCAGGGTTCGAACCAGGTGGCCGGGGATCCGCGCCGCGAGCACGTGAGGTTCGACCAGGAGCTCCCTCAGGCGGTCGGCGGAACGGAACGCCCTTAGTGCCTCCGCATCGTCGCCGTTCGCGGCCTCGAGCAGCCCGCGCATCACGTAGAGCATCACCCCGCCAGCGGGTGATATCCAGGGAAGGCGCGTGCGCTCGGCCTGCTGGAGCCAGGACTCCGCCTCGGCGAGCCGTCCGTGAACGACCAGCGCGATACCGTGGATCGCGCACGCGACCCCGGCGACCGGATCGTCTGCCCAACCGTGGCGCTGGGCGAGCTCGATCGCCTCCTTGCTGCGCTCGGCGCCGAGCTGTACGGAATCGAAGATCGCGATCTGTGCCAGATGCGCGAGAGCGCCGAGCTCGAGAAACGGACGCTCGATCCGCCGCGCGAGCGCGAGCGCTCGCTCGAGGTGTCGCTCCGCCGTGTCAAAGCGACCCGTCCACAGCTCGGCGACGCCGAACTGCAACAGCGCGAAAGCTCGCAGGTCATCGCCGAGCCCTGCGTACGCGGCGTCGGGTGCCTCGGCGGGAGCAAGCAGCCGATGCGCCTGCTCCACGACCGCCTGAAGGTCGCCGCGGTGGCTGGCGATCGAGAGCCGGGCGATCGCCAGCACAAGCTGCAGCTGGCCGCGGCGGTCGGGCGCCGCCGATTCCGCGGCCTGGGACGCGAGCGCGACGTGGCGCTCGGCCTCATCCGGCGATCCCCGGTCGAGCTCGTACGTTGCCCTCAGCGCGTTCAGCTCGGCGTCCCCCGCGACGATCGCTTCCGGGAAACCGGCAAGGAGCCGGTGCGCAGTAGCGGCCTGACCGGTGAGGCGAAGAGCGAACCAGTTGTCCGAGAGCAGGCGAGCAGCAAAGCTCCACTGCCTTGCGGCCTGCGCGTGCCCGATCGCCTCGGCGGCATAGCCGTGTTCCGCGAACCACCCGGCGGCAGCGGCGTGTAACGACCGCACCTCCTCGGCCGCCGTCTGCTGCAGCTCGAGCCGCAAGAGGTCGGCGAACAGGCGGTGATAGCGAAACCAAGACCGGCGCGGATCCAGCGAGACCACGAACGCGCCCGCCTCCTCCAGCTCCTGCAGGATGCGCTGCCCGTCGGAGCCTTCGGTCAACAGGTCGGCCAGAGGTCCACTGACCCGCTCGAGAACGGAGGTGCGCAGGAGGAGTCGCCTGACGCGCTCGGGCTGACGCTCCAACACCTCGGCGAGCAGATACTCAGCCACGGTGCGCTCGCTTCCGGCAAATGCGGCGGCGAAGCGCTCCGGATCCCGGTGTCCGGCCAGCGAGAGCGCCGCCAACCGCAGCCCTGCCGCCCAGCCCTCGGTCCGATCCGCCAAGAGCGCAAGGGCTGAGCCCGACAGCTGCACGCCGGCAGCCTCAAATAGCGCCCGCGATTCATCCAACGAAAACCGAAGATCCTCAGCCCTGATATCGGTGAGATCTCCCTCAAGACGCAGCCGATGCAGACCCACCCGCGGGTCGCCGCGCGTCGCCAGTACGAAGCGAAGCTCAGCCGGCGCACGCATCAACAACAGCTCGAGCTGGCGCAGCGCATCGCCTGAGCTCAACTCGTGCAGGTCATCGATCACGAGCCAAGTCCGCTCAGCGAGCCGGCTCAGATCCACCAACAACCGCTCGGCGATCGCTCCGCCGTCGAGATCAGGCGCCGGCGTCAACTCCCGAACGAGCCCAGCGCCCGCCTTCGTCCCACGAAGCGCGTCCAGGACCGACAGCCAAAACCGCTGCGGATCGCGCTCTCCTGCCTCCACCGACACCCAGGCGGTGCTCTCCACAACCCCCGCCTCGAGAACCCAAGACCGCAACAGCGACGTCTTCCCGCTACCAGCCGGCGCCGAGACCAACGTCACGCGACCCGCCCGTCGAAGCCGATCAAACGGGTCGCGGCGAGGAACTAACACGTAACCCCCATGGAGACCGCACGCGCGGACCTTCCCAGAGCATGATCGACCGCCGACATCTCCGCGCGACCAGTCTACGGCCGCGGCGCCCACTCCACGAGCGGCGCTGCGTAACCGCAGCGTGGACACGACCCCGACGTCCGACTAGACGGTATGGGGTGGTGTCCTCGCCGCCGGTGTAGTTGAGAGCGTCGACGCCCCCGCGCTTCGTGTGGCGCGGGCTGGTTACCGCATCGAAGGGAAGGGAGCGTCGACGTGTCGGACGGTATCTGCTTTGTCGGGCTGGATGTCCACGCCCGCAGGACCGCAGCGGCTGCGGTCCAGCTGGGGTCGGGAGAGGTGTGGAAAGCGCAGCTGTCGGGGTCGCCGGTGGCGGCGATCGAGTGGCTGCAGTCGCTGCCCGGACCCGTGCGGGCGAGCCCGGCGCGGGCTCGTCAACACGATCCCGATCGAAGTGGTCGGGGATGATGGCTACCCCGAGAGGGGAATCGCGTCGTGTGCGGTACGTCCGCCGCAGTCGCCGCTGACGCTCGGCGGCGCCGACAGCGCGGCTGTGCCGTTTGTGACGTGAGCGCCGCCCCACGTCACAAACCCAGCCCACTCCAGTGGACTCCCTGGACTGTCGAGCCGGACATCGACCCTCGTGCGCCGCATAAATAAGCCAAATTCGCCATCGGGCGACGCCGACTGAAGATCGTGGTGTCCCCGGTTCGAGTCCGGGTCTCGCCATCACAAACGGCCTGCACCTGAGCACCTTCTGGGTGCCGAGCAATGGGAATGCTGGCGGCTGATTGTGACGCGGTGGCCCTTTCGCGTCACAAACGAACGGAGCCGGAGCGTCGCGCGCCGCGACCGGGAGGACGAGAACCCTCTGTTCATCGGCGTTCGTGAGCGTGCCGGTGCGCGCTCGAACAGGACGACCCCGAGTGGAAATCGTGGTGTCCCCTGGTTCGAGTCCGAGCCTCGCAATGCGCACTTTCCGCTGCAACGACCCGCCGCGGTGATCAGCGCGCGCGCCGACTGTCACGACATCCCGCCACTGGCCGCAGTGGTGGCCACGAGCGTCTTTGATCTCCTTCTCTCAACCATGAAGAGAAGGGAACCAACCAGACCGATCTCCGCAAGAGCCGGCCCGGCTCAGTCTGGACGTCACGGTGAGCCTCGGGCGCGTAGGAAGGTCAAGACTGCGATCACCCGGCGGTGCTGGGATGGTGTGGCGCCGATGTCGAGCTTGCGGAAGATGTTGTTGACATGGCCTTCGACGGTCTTCTGGCTGAGGAACAGCCGCTCGCAGAGGCCGGCGTTGGAGTGTCC
The DNA here is from genome assembly GCA_963809525.1 of uncultured Solirubrobacteraceae bacterium. GTDB lineage: Bacteria > Actinomycetota > Thermoleophilia > Solirubrobacterales > Solirubrobacteraceae > F1-60-MAGs163. Next base: position 62,676 of record CAWEJY010000009.1, read on the forward strand.
CTCGGCGATGAGCTCGAGGACCTCGCGTTCTCGTTCGGTGAGCTGTGAGAGCGGCCCGACGTTGCGGCGGTGTCGAACAAGGCGGGAGACGATGGTCGGGTCGATCACGCATTCGCCCTCGCCGATGCGGCGCAGTGCGTCGGCGAGGGCGCCGATGTCGGAGACGCGGTCCTTCAGCAGATAGCCCGAGCGCTCGGGGAGCTCTTGGAGTAGCGCCATGGCGTAGCGGGACTCGAGATAATGCGAGAGCACCAGGACGCCGACGTCGGGGAAGCGTCGCCGGATCTCCTGGGCGGCCTGCAAGCCTTCTTCGCTGTAGTCGGGGGGCATCTTGATGTCGGTGAGTGCGACCTCTGGCGCGCGGGTCTCGACCAGGCGCAGCAGCTCGGCGGCGTCGCCGGCGGTTCCGACGACATCGAAGCCGGCCTCGGCGAGTAGTCGTGTGAGGCCCTCGCGGAGCAGCGTCTCGTCGTCGGCGAGGACTACTCGCATGTGAGCTCCAGCGCGAGGCGGCCCTCGAGCGCGCCGACGCGGTCCTCGACCTCTGACAGATCCGCGGGCCGTGCAGTCCGCACAACGACGTTGAGGCGGTCGCCCTCCGCTCGTGCGCTGATGGCGGCCGGAGCGGGCGTGTTCGTCAGCGCCGCGACGACGAAGTAGGCGCCCGCCTCGAGGGCGGGATCGAGGCGGCCGGCGGGAAGCTCGCCCAGTTCGAGATGAGGGCGCCATTCCGCGAGCACGTCGAGCGCCGCCGCGAGCCCGGCGTCCCCCAACGCGGCGGGATAGAGGCTGTGCGCGATCGTCCTAACCCGGTCAAGGGCGGTTCGAATCTGCTCTTGTGCGAGCTGCAGCGTTGTCGCGTCGGCGGCGTTACCGGTCGCACGTTCGAACTCGATCGCCATGGCCAGTCCGGCCAGTCCCTGCTGGGCTCCGTCGTGCAGGTCGCGCTCCAGCCGCCGACGCTCGTTGTCGTGGGCGGCGACGATTGCGGTCCGCGTCAGGCGCAGGCGGTCAAGCTGCGCTCGCAGGAGAGCCTGGAGTCGCTCGTGCTCGAGGGCCAGCCGGGCGGCACGCTCGAGCGCATCGACGAGTTGCGGGTCGTCCAGCAGGCCGCGGCGGTGTACGACGATCGCGACGACGTCACCGTCTTGCGCGAGCGAGGTGCGATCCGCGTCTTCTGCGGCCGGCAATAGGTGGGGTTGGCCCGCGGAGTCCACCCAGCCGCCTTCAAACGCGTACAGGACCTCGAGCGTTGGATCCCCGAGAGCTCCCGCGAGCAGCTGTGCGAGCTCGCCCGGTCGCGCCGCCGTTGCCATCTCAACGACCACGCGTGCGAGCCGCGCTCGCACACGGCCCGCAGCAAGGCGCTGCCAGGCGACGCCGGCGGCGAGCGCCAGCAGCGCGCCGCTCCCGGCAAGGCGCAAGCCCTGATCGATGCCATCGTTCGTCGGGTAGCCGCGCGAGAGGTCGTGGGCGTAGCGGGCGACAACGATGCCGAGAAGCGCAACGCACGGCATCACGACCGGCGCGATCGCCCGCCGCCGAGCGACGCTGCAGCGCCACAAGCGGAAGAGCGCGAGCCCCGCGGCCGCGGTCAACACAACCGTGCCGCATCCCAGCCCCCAGCGCTGCAACGAGTCTGCGACGCTCGGCGAGTCGACGAGCAGCGCGAGATTTGGAGGACATGAGGCGCAGCCATTGCCGTGCGGATCGGCAACGAGCGCGAAGGCGAGCCCGAGCATCAGTCCCGAGATCGCATACGCGGCCGCGGTGACGCCCCGGTCGAGCGCCGGCGGGCAGCCGTCGCGGCCATAGACCAGCGAGGTGTGCGCGGCCACGGCGGGCGCCATCTCGCCGGCTGCGAGGCCGACGGTGAACACGATCGCCCCGAGAGCTCCCGGGTTGTTCCACTCGGCGATCAGCCATGCCGCCGCGACCGCAACCAGCAGGCCGCCCGAACGTCGATCCGGTCCGCGCAGCCGCACCATGCCAGCGACCGCGACGGCAAGGCCAGCGGCAAGCTCGAACGCCAACCGCCCGCCGGAAGAGCCAACGAGCGCCCAGTCCGGTCGGCGTCGGGCGACGAGCAACGCGATCATCGCCACGCTGGTTATGACGAGGAGAGGTGGCACAAAGCGCTGGCGCGGCGGGCTCATGCACGCGCTCCCTGCTCGAAGTCGGCGCGGAGAACCGTTCCTCGGCCCGGGCGGCTGTCGATTGTGAGAAGGCCGCCGTTCGCCGCGACACGCTCGGCGAGGTGGCGCAGCCCCGAGCCGCGCGCTGGTTCGGCACCGCCCGCGCCGTCGTCGACGACCTCGACCCGGAGAACGTGGCCTCGTGGCGCGACACGGATCGAGAGCCGCGAGGCTTGTGCGTGCTTGACCGCGTTCGCGATCGCCTCCGAGCACACGAACCAGGCGCATGTTTCGATCTCGGGCGCGAATCGTCGATCCGCCAGCGTGAGTGTCACCGGCAGCCCTGCGCGGTCAGCGAGCGCGCGCAGGGCTGGAGCAAGGCCGCCCGCGTGGACCGCGACGGGATCAAGTCCCTCTGCGAGCCTCATCAGCTCGCGGTGTAGCGCGGTCAGCCGCTGGTGGAGATCGCCCGCCCCGGCATGCTCGAGGGCCCGACCAGCCTCCCCGAGCGGTGGGACCACCTGCGTCCGCAGCTCGGCGGCGAGCCGGCGCTGCTGATCGCGGGCGGCGTCGACAATCCGCTCAGTCGATGCCTCGATCTCGGCCATCAGAGAGCGCAAACCTGCCTGCAGACGCGCGTTGGCGAACGACACGCTCAGCGCGGAGGCGACACCGGCGAGCAGCCTGGGATCACTCAGCGACGCGGAATCGTGCACGAGCACGGCCAGCTGGCGCCCGTCGCGCTCCACCGGCGTCACGGCGCGGCCGCCTCCCGATTCGGGGACTGAGATCGGCCGGCCGCGCTCGTCGACCGGGGCACGTCCCTCCTCGACGACATACCCGACGATCAGCGACGGATCCCCGACCGCTCGCGCAAGCTGCTCTTGGACCATGCCGTCGGCAGGGCGGCGACCGAGGTCCACCACGATGCTCGTGATCGCCGCGCGCGACCAATGGGCGAAGTGGAGGTCTGCAGCGAGTGCGAGCGCCGCGACCCCGAGCGTGAGCTCGTAAGCCGGGAGCAGATGCGCGCTCGTGACGGCTGCGGCGCCGAGCACCGCCCCGACGGCGACGGCGACGACGAGCGGCGCTGCCCGGCTGCGTCGAAGGGTCCCGCTCGCTGTCGTGAATCGCACGAGCGTCGCCACCAGCAGCGCAATCGCGAAGCCGAGCGCCCAGTCGGTCCCCGGCAGGAGGGCGGCGAGCAGCGAGGCGGCGTAGGCGACCAGGACTGCTGCGCGCCACAAGCGCGATCCGAGTCGTCCGGATGGATAAGCGATCAGCAGGTGCGCGAGCGCTCCCCAGTGCAGGAGAACGAGCGTCTGAAACGCGTCGCCCAGCAGCCACGTCACGCCGACCCACACCATCAGGACAGCGCTCCGGCGCGTCCGGCGCCGCCCCCAGATGCCCAGTCCGCCCCCGATCCAGGCGAGCGCCACGAGCAGATCCGGCAGGCTCACGCATGTGATCGTCGCAGACTTCTCACGCCCTGAAAATGGGGGCCTGCCCCCGTCTGCTCGGAGGTCGTCCCTGGGAACGGCGAGAGCGACGGCATGTACGTTTGGCGCACCATGGTCAACTGCACACCGGGAACTGAGCCGGTGGGACCGCTTCGCGATCAACTCGGACCAAACCGACCCCACCCTGATCGCCGCGCGGCCGGCGCGACGAACTCCGTCGTGCTCTGTCTCCTCGCCACGGTATCCGCGCTCGCGGCCGGCTGCGGGGGTTCAGCGACGCTCGACAGGACAGGCAAACCCGTCCGCGACAAGCCCGTCGTGCTCACACTCGCCGATCACGAGAACGGCACGCTCGACGTGCAGAACTGGATCCGCGAGGTGCAACGGCGCTCCGGCGGGACGATCCGGATCAAGTTCCGCCGCGGCTGGCGCGCGAACGATCCCGACTATGACCGAGGAACGATCGCAGACGTCCGCGCCGGCCATATCGACATCGCGAAGATCGCCGCCCGCTCATGGGACGAGGTCGGCGTGCAGAGCTTCCGCGCGCTCGTGGCGCCGATGCTGATCGACAGTTACGCGCTCGAGCAGCGGGTGCTGACCAGCGACCTGCCGGCCGAGATGATCAGCGCAGTCGCCAAGCAGGATCTTGTCGGGCTCGCCGTGCTGCCCGGCTTGCTGCGCAAGCCTCTCGGCATCTCAAGGGTGCTCCTCGGGCCGCGGGGCTTCGACGGCGCGATGATCGGGATCCGCCCCGGCGGCGTCGCCAGCAAGACGTTCGCCGCGCTCGGCGCCAAGGCGGTCGTCTACGCCCCCGGTGACCCGGCCGCCGTGTCGCGGCTGGACGGCGCCGAGCTCGACGTCGACGTGATCGCCGGTAACGCGTACGACCGCGGAAGCCGAGCGCTCACCGCCAACGTCAACCTCTGGCCCCGCACGGTGACGCTGGCCATGAACCGGCGCTCGTTCGACGCGCTCTCTGAGAAGCAGAAGGAGGCGCTTACGAGCGCTGCACACGCGGTCGTGGCGCCGACGGTGAAGGCCTTTGGTCAGCTCGATACCCAGACCACCCAAGTGCTCTGCAAGCGCGGGCTGAAGCTGGTCACCGCTACCGATTCAGACCTCCGCGCGCTGCGGAACGCGCTACGACCCGTGTACGGGAACCTCGAGCGGGACGCCCAGACCAAGACGGCGATCGCGGAGATCCAGGGCCTGAAGTCAGGCCTCGGCGCCGGCGGCGCACCGACCGTGTCCAGATGCGGCGGCATTGCCAGCGCGCCCGCCGGCCAGTCCTCGCCGACCGCCGGCCAGTCCTCGCCGACCGCCGGCCAGTCCTCGCCGATCGACGGCACCTACCGTTCGAACGTCACCCGCGCCCAGCTGCTCGCCAACCCGAAGTTCGAGCAGGGCGAGGACAACCCCGGAAACTACGGCCGGTTCACGCTGACCGTCGCCAGTGGTCGGTTCCAGTGGCGCGGATCCGCCGAAGGCATCCCGGAGGGCGGAACGGCGACCGTTCGCGGAGACCGGGTCACGCTGCGACCGACCTATCCCCTAGACGCGACGGACCAGGTGTTTGTCTACCGCTGGACCCGCTACCGAGGGGTTCTCGCCTTCACCAAGGTCACGCAAGGTCCGACGTTCCTGGTCGTGCACCCCTGGCGACAGTAGGGGTCCCGGCCTACGAGCCGGCCGTGGGCGACCGGCCGGCCCGGTCCCGCGAGACCGGCTGGCCGGGCACACACATCCGGTCGCCCAATTCGCGATCGGCGACGGGACTGGCTGCGCGCTTGCCCTCCGCGTCCACAACGACGTCCCGAGGCTTCAGGCGCTGAAGGCAACACCACATCACCCACCACGAATACGGGGGCTTGCCCCCGGCCGGTCGGAGGCCGCCCCCGGCGACAACGCGTCCGCCCGCCCATACGTTCGGACGACGCGAATCGCCCGGCAGAAACCCAAACCCCACGAACGACGAGGCGACCAGATGTCACGGATCACTCAAATCGTGTTGATCGGTATAGGACCGCTCGGTCGCCCGCGGGGAGTAATGGCCGGCGTTCTAGTCGGAGCGGCTGCGCTGGCGGCGCTGCCGATCGTCGGCTGCGGCTCGGCGCAGTCCAACGCCGCGTCGGATGTCGCCGCTCGCGCGGCGAAGGCGAGGCCGCGCAACGGCTTGATCGCGTTCATGCGCCCAGGCGAGCTCGGAGCGTTCGACGTCTGGGTCGTTCGTCCTGATGGAAGCGGCCTGCGGCGTGTCACGACGTCGCCGCGCGGCCGAGACGACCACAACCCGGTCTGGTCGCCCGACGGTTCCACCATACTCTTCGAGCGACGCAAGCTCGACAGCTCCGTCCCCGGCTCCGACGAGGCCCTGTACGCGGTCGACGCGACCAGCAGGCGCTTCCGCCAAGTTACGCACTGTCACGGTGACTGCTGGTCTGACAGCGAGCCGGCCTGGACATCAGACGGAAGCCGTATCGCGTTCGGTCGCGCTACCGGTCCACGATCAGCCTCGGGACCCTCCAAGGTGGCAATTGCTATCGCGCACGCCGATGGCACCCACATCCGGCAGGTCTCCAGGCCGCCGCACGGGTATGAGGATCACTATCCGACGTGGTCGCCGGACGGTCGCACGATCGTGTTCCAGCGAGACACAAGCACCGCGGTCCCGGGACCCGGAAAGCTCATCGCCGTACAGGTCGCCACCAGACTCGAGCACACCGTCTACGCGTTCCCACGATGGGCGCCGGGCGCGGGGATCCCCAAGTTCTCCCCAGACGGCAAGCGCATCCTGTTCGGCTTCTGGTGCATCTACGGTGACCAATGCCCAATCATCTCGCGCGAGCCGCGCAACGAGAAGCTGGCCACGATTCGTCCCGATGGGCGCGGATTGCACCGCCTGCCGCTGACCGGAGTGGACACGGGCGCCTGGTCACCCGACGGCAAGCAGATCGCCTTCCGCTGCCGCGCTACGTCGGACCTCGGCCCGGGTGCGAGCACGAGTGAGCCAGCGTACAGGCTCTGCATCTCCAAGCTCGACGGCACAACGTTCAGGCGTCTGCCATGGCCGCTCGTGTCCGTACACCCGGACTGGAGCACCCACCAATAACAGCGATCGCGCACGCCCGCTCCGGGAGAACCGCGGCTGCGATAGCACGCCGCGGCGCTGCCTCCGCCTGCCAACGCGGCGGCGATCCTGCGAGCAGTCAGCGGCAAGGTGGCAGCAGGCTCGCTGCCTGACTGCGACGGACGTGAATACAGGCTGCTCGCGATGACCGCACGATCTGCGTCACCGGTAGCAACGCCGGTCATCAGGGAATCACGCCCAGCCGTTGCATCGTCGACCACGCGACTGCGGCTGCTGCAGCATGTCCCTTGACCGAGTAGTGGTTGAGGTCTTCAGAGATGAACCTGTGCATGTCGACCTGACGACCGAACGCACCGTCGTCGTAGGAGCAGCGAGGCGTCTGCGTGCAGGCCGCTTTGAGCTGGGCCTCGTAGTGATGAATGATGCCGTCGAGTCTCGCGAGCTCCTTCGGGACCGGCTTGCCCTTGGGCGTGAGGAACTGGCATGGGCCTTGTGGGCTCGAACTTCCGTACGCCCGGCGTTGCGCCGGACTAAGCGCCTTCCAGTAGGTCGGCGGACTTCCCCACTGGCTGACGAGAAACATACGCGCGTTCGGAGCGCCGTGGTGAAGGATGTCGAGCGCGGTATGCAGCTTGGTCCGGAAGCCTGCATAGTCGCTGGCGTGAGCTGGACACACGATGTCGTTGTCCATGATCTGGACGAGGAACAACTGTGGTTTCGGCTCGAGCGCCACCGCTTCGTGCGCTTGGACGATCAGCCGGTCGACGGTGGCGCCCGCCTCGGCGAGGTTGGAGTTGTGACCTTGGATCGCCGGGTTCTTCGCAAGGATCCTCAAATAGACGCTCTTGACGGCCGGGTTGGTTCCGGTGGCCCACGAGTTCATGCGGACCTCTACATGCGGCTGAGATGGGTCTGAGTCCTCGCCGGTCGCCCCTGAGTGGCCCAGTACGGCCATCGAGCTTGGATACTCGAGCCTGGCACTGCTGGGCGAGGTGGCCTCTCCGCCTGAGCCAACGGTTGCGATCGCAGCCCTCGCGACAGACGTCGCCTGTCTCTGTTCGCCACAGCCCGCGAGCGCGATCGCGGCGACCGCCGCAGAGGCCACGATCCCTCTGACCTGCGATTGGCCAGTCACTATGCACCTCCGTCGATCGGATACCGGGGGTGACACTGCCGCTGGCGACTTGAAGGGTTCTTGCAGCCGCCTTGCAGTCGGTTGTAGCGTCGTCCTGGCATGAGGTTCTGCGTTCTTGGGCCGCTCGAGGCGTACGAGAACGACCGAGCGGTGTTCGTCGGCGGCGGGCGCCAGCGCGCCCTGCTGGCGATGCTGCTCGTGCACGCGGGCGAGACTGTCTCGCGCGACCGCTTGATCGATGAGCTGTGGCACGGTGAGCCACCCGCCAGCGCGTCGCAGAGCCTTGATTCCTACGTGTCGCGTTTGCGCAAGGTGTTTCGCGATGTGGGCGCGGGTGAGGTACTTGCCACCAAGCATCCGGGCTACGTGCTGCGCGCGCCCGACGTCGACGCGCTGCAGTTCGAGGCGCTCGTCCGCGACGCTCGGGAGGCGCTCAGGACCGGCGACCACGCGACGGCCGCCACGGGATTGAGCGAGGCGCTGTCGCTGTGGCGAGGTCAGGCGTATGCCGAGGTCGCTGATGAGGACTGGGCTCGGGCGGAGGTGAGTCGCCTCGCCGAGCTGCGGCTCGCCGCGGCCGAGGACCGAATCGGCGCAGAGCTGGCGCTCGGGCGCGATGCCGCGGTGATTCCGGACCTCGAGAGTCTCGCCACGAGGCACCCGACCCGTGAGCGGCTTGTTGGGCAACTGATCGTTGCGCTCTACCGGTCCGGACGCCAGGCCGACGCGCTCGCGGCCTACAGAGCGGCCCGGGCGTCGCTGGTCGATGAGCTTGGCATCGAACCGGGACCTGAGCTGCGCCGCCTCCATGACGCCGTGCTCGCACACGACCCCTCGCTCGACCTGACGCCGGCGAGCGGTACTCACGGACCCGCGGCGGTGGCGCCCGGCGGGCCGCGGCTTCGTCAGCGCCCAGCGATCGTCATTGCTGCGGCGATCGCCTGCGCGCTAGCGATCGCGGTCGTCATGTTGGCCGCTGAGCGGCGCTCACCGCAGGGTTCGGTGCCAGCGAACGGCGCCGGCGGGGTCGATCCACTGACGGGGCGCGTCGCCGTCAGCGTCCGGGTGGGGTCTGCCCCTGCCGGCATTACGAACGAGGGCGGCCGCGTGTGGGTGAGTAACGGCGCCGACGGCACCGTTACGCGGATCGACGCACGTGCAGGACACGTCGATCAGACGGTGACTGTAGGCAGCTCGCCCGCGGGCATCGCCGCCGGCGCCGGCTCAATCTGGGTAGCGAACTCGCTCGACGGAAGCGTCTCGCGGATCGACCCGCGCTCGGGACAGGTCGTTCAGACGATCCGGGGCGGACGACGCCCGGTGAGCGTGACAGTCGGCGCGGGTGCAGTGTGGGTGGCAGACGCAGACGGCGCCGCCGTGATCCAGCTTGACCCCCGCACCGGGGCGACGCTCCGGTCGATCCCGCTGGAGGCGTCACCCCGCGGAATCGCCGTCGGTTTCGGCTCGGTCTGGACAACCGAGCCGCTCGCGCACAAGCTCGTCAGGGTTGACCCGCGTGACGGCTCGACGCTTGCTGAGGTCGCTGTCGGCGGCGGAGCGGGCGCGCTCGCGGTGGGCGCAGGCGCCGTCTGGGTCCTCAACACGCTCGACGGCACACTCTCACGCGTCGACCCGATTCGTAACGCCGTCACGTCGACCGTGCCGATCGGGCAAGCGCCCGAAGGCGTGGCCGCGGGTCCCAGCGGTGTCTGGGTCGCGGACGCGGGAGGCGGGCAGCTGATCTCGGTGGATCGGCTGACGGGAGCGGTTCGGCGGCGCGTATCCGTCGGTGCCGCACCGCTCGGGGTGACGCTCGTCGCTGGGATCCCATGGGTTGCGGCCGGCAAGCCTGCTGGGCTGGAGCATCGCGGCGGAACGCTGCGCATCGTCTATTCGCCGTTCCGCACACTGGACCCGGCGGATGCCTCGAACATCCATCCGGCGATATGGACGGCAACTGGTGACAGCCTCGTCGCGCTAACCGACGACTCCGGGGTCGCGCAGCTCGTGCCCGACCTGGCGGCGGCGCTCCCCCAGCCGACCGACGGCGGCCGGACGTATGCGTTCGTTCTGCGTCCAGGGCTGCGGTACTCGACCGGCGCGCCCGTGCGTGCGTCTGACCTTCGTCTCGAGCTGGAGCGCTTGTTCAGCCTCGGAAGCGATGCGGCCCCACTGTTCTCGGCGCTACGCGGCGCGGACACGTGCGTACGCAACCCATCACGCTGCAACCTGTCCGCCGGGGTCCGTACCGACGACCGAGCTGGCTCCATCATCCTCCGGCTGACGCGGCCTGATCCGGACCTCCTGTTCAAGCTCGCGCTGGCAGCCGCGCGCCCCGTGCCGCCAGGCACGCCACGCACGAAACTGTCCTCCGCGCCAGTGCCGTCAACCGGACCGTACCGGGTCGCGTCGCTGGTGCCCGGCCGGCGCCTGCTGATGGTGCGCAACGGCCGCTTCCACGCATGGTCGCGCGCCGCCCAGCCGGACGGATATCCCGATCGGATCGACATCCAGATGCAACCAGACCCGGGCGCGCGGATCCGGGCGGTGCTCGACGGCCACGCTGACATCGCACTCGAGGTCGCGGCCGCACGTCTTGGCGCCGTCCGCACCCAGCACGCCTCACAACTGCGCCGCCATGCGCAGCCCCACACCAGCTTCTTCAACTTCAACGTCCATCGCCCGCCGTTCGACGACGTCCGGGCGCGTCGGGCCGTGAACCTGGCGCTCGACCGTGCCGCGATCGCGCAGCGCTACGGCGGGCCATTCATCTCGACGCCCACCTGTCAGGTCCTCCCACCTCGCTTCCCCGGTCGCCACGACTACTGTCCGTGGACCCGTGGGCGCCGGGACGGCCGCTGGCACGGTCGAGACCTCGTCCGCGCCCGAGCCCTTGTACGTGCGTCGGGCACCGAGGGGCTGCCGGTGACGTTCCTGACCAATTCCGATGACCCTGCCGGTCGCGCAGGCGCGGGTCCACTGGTCTCCGCGCTGCGCAGCATCGGCTACCGCCCCCGCGTCACGGTGGCGCACAGCGCTCCAGCGTTCGGAGAGCAGATCTCGAACCTTCGGAGCGGCTGGAACATCAGCTCTGGAGACTGGACCGCGGACTACCCATCTCCTGAGGAGTTCTTCGGCGTGTTCCTGGCGTGCTCCAGCTTCCGACCGGATGACCCGGCGCAGACCACCAACAGCGGTGGTTTCTGCGACCCGAAACTCGATCTTATCCTCGCACGGGCGCATGCCCTGCAGACCAGCGACCCGGTTGCGGCGGACGCGCTTTGGGCGCAAGCGGACCACGTCGCGGTCGACCAGGCCGCGTGGGCGCCGATGGTCAACAACGCCGCCGTCGAGGTCCTGTCCACGCGGGTCGGCGACTTCACGCTCGACCCGAACAGCCTGCCGCAGATCGATCAGCTGTGGGTCCAGTGAGCCGCCGGCCTGCTGACCCTCTGGCTGCAGCAGTGCCGATCGCCGCGGCCGTGGTGCCCGACAGGCCGGTCTTGGAACGGACGCAGTAACAACGTCGGCGGCTGACACGAGTCGCGCCTCGATATGCCTCGCCTTGGGCACGTCGATCTGTCCGTAAGTCCTTCGGCCTAGCGTGAGCTTACGATCAGGCGATGGTTGCGTTGCTAGTCGAATTCTCGATCCAGCCAGGCCGCGAGGCAGACTTCGACCGCCTGACCGCGGCGCTGCTACCGCAACTGAACGAATGCGAGCCCGGAACCTTGGTCTACGTTCCGCTCACCTCCTCAAAGGATCAAGCGAAGCGCGTCTTCGTCGAGCTCTATCGAGACGAAGCCGCCTTCCAGAGGCACGAGACCGCACCGCACACCCAGATCTTCCTCGCAGAGAGAACGATGCTCTTGGCTCAGCCACCACTCGTCCAACGACTCGCCGACGCGGGCATCGGCGCCGTGCTGCGGGCTGGCACCGCATGAGCGACGACGCTCGCGCGAGTGCCAGCCGAAGCGACACCCAGCCGGTCAGCCCCTCCGGATGAGAAGGAGAAGTCGCCGCGCGGCTCGTGCCGAACAGCCCGTCATCGGGCACCGAATCGTCCGGCGTGTGACGCTCTTGCTCGCCCGGTTGCCCGAGCGGATGCGCGGGGCGTCTGTGACGTGAGGCGCTGCCCGCGTCACAAACCCAGCGCAATCAAATGGCATCGCTGGACTCCGGGGCTACCCGGGTGGCGCGCCGCACCGCATGAACAAGCCAAATCCGCCATGCGGCGCCGCCGACTGAAAATCGTGGTGTCCCCGGTTCGAGTCCGGGTCTCGCCATCCGGTCGACGCGATTACACGGCGGTCTTCTCGTCTCGGGCGAGCGCTCTTGTCGATCGCGGGGGTTGCGATCGGCGAGCCGCTCGACTGCGATCCGTCCACACCGGGGTGCTTCGTCATGGCTCAGAGGAAATCTGCGAAGAAAGGCCCGCAGCAGTCTGCCGCCGAGCAAACCACCGGCAGGGCGTCCAAGGATTCACGGAGAGGAGCGGGCCGCGATGCGGGAGCGCTCCCAGGATCTGAAAGCGGCCGCACGCGGCACGCGCGGGGGCAAGGCGGACGGGGAGAGCGACGTGCTCGCGAAGATCGCCGAGATGCCGGAACCGGATCGCGCCATGGCCGAGCGGCTCCATGCCATCGTCAAAGCCAGCGCGCCGGCCCTCTCGCCGAGAACCTGGTACGGGATACCCGCGTATGCCAAGGACGGCAAGGTCGTCTGCTCTTCCAGAGCGCGCAGAAGTTCAAGCCGAGGTACGCGACGCTCGGCTTCAGCGATAAGGCGAACCTCGACGATGGCGCCATGTGGCCGACCTCCTTCGCGCTGACACAGCTGACCGCCGCCGAGGAGCAGGAGATCGGCGCGCTCGTGAAGCAAGCGGCGAGCTGCGGACACCCGCACGCGGGACGGTAGGTTGCCGTTATGGCCGACTCAGTCCTTGTCACCGGCGGCACGGGCTTCCTCGGGGGCCACTGCATCGCCCAGCTGCTCGAGCGCGGATACGACGTGCGCACGACGGTCCGCGACGCGGCTCGCGAGCCGGCGGTGCGGTCGACGCTCGAGGCGGCGGGAGTCGATGCGGGGCCGCGTCTGACCGTCGCCGTCGCGAACCTCGAGTCGGACGACGGATGGGGCGCGGCGGTCGCCGGCTGCCGGTACGTCCTGCACGTCGCCTCGCCGTTCCCGCCGGTCCAGCCCTCCGATGCCGACGAGCTGATCGTCCCCGCGCGCGACGGAGCGCTGCGGGTGCTGCGAGCCGCGCTGGACGGCGGCGTCGAACGGGTCGTGCAGACGTCGTCGATCGCGGCGGTCCGGCCGGAGCGCGAGTCGTCCGCCGAGGCGCCCTACACCGAGGCCGACTGGACGGACGCGAGCAACGCCACCCGCACGCCGTACGTGCGCTCGAAGACGATCGCCGAGCAGGCGGCCTGGTCGCTGGCCCGCGAATCGGACGCCGAGGAACGCCTCGCGACCGTCAACCCCGGGGCGATCATCGGCCCCGCGCTCAACGACGATCACTCCTACTCGCTGGAAACGATCTCGCGGCTGCTCGGCGGCCTGCCGGCCGTGCCGCGCCTTGGCTTCACGTTCGTCGACGTGCGCGATGTCGCCGACCTCCACATCCTCGCGATGACCGACGGGGCCGCCGGCGGCGAGCGCTTCATCGCGACCGACCGGTTCCTCTGGATGGCCGAGGTCGCGGCGATCCTGCGCGAGCGCCTTGGTGACGCGGCCCCCAAGGTGCCGACGCGGACCGCGCCGAAACTGCTGATCCGCGCAATGGCGATCTTCGACGCGAGCGTCCGTCCCGTCATCGGCGATCTGGGGAAGCGCTCCTGGTATTCGAGCGACAAGGCGCGCGACACGCTCGGCTGGTCGACGCTCCCCGTCGAGGACTCGATCACCGACTGCGCGCGCAGTCTGTTGGCGCAGCGGGGCGCCGTCTGATCGCGCGCGGCTCGCGAGCTGATTCCCGAGCGGCCGTCAGGCGACCGCAGATGGGCGCTTGGCGCCCAGAGCTCCCCGACACCTATCACCGGCGACGCGCTGGGGCCGTTGGGAAACCCGACGTTGCACCTGTTTTCTGTCCGGAAAGACCGGGTGGCCGGTCCCGTAGAGGGACCGGATGCGCCGCCGGGCGGCGCTGCTTAGGGTCGGCTGATGATTCGACGCACCGTCATCCCCGCCGTCGCTGCGCTCGCTGCCACGCTGCTCGTCGCCTCTCCCGCTGGTGCCACCATCTCCTCGGCCAAGCGGATCTCGTCGTCGAGTCTGCGCATCCAAGAAATCACGGTTGGCGCGGGCGGCGGACGGACCGCGATCGTCATGGACGGGTACGACCCGAAGCCCGACCCCGACAAGTACGAGGTGCTCGCGCGGCTCGGCACCGCGACGAGCCTTGGGCCGGCGCAGCGACTCGCAGCAGGCGGGTTCCTGACGGGTGTCGCGGTGGGCGCCGACGGGACGGCGATCGCAGGATGGGAGCAGACGATCAACGGCAAGCAGACCTGGCGGGTCGCGATCGCCCGACCCGGGAAGTCGTTCGGCTCACCGCGGACGCTCGGCGACCCCGGCGTCCGCCGCGGCGATCTCGCGGTGACGCCGAAGGGCCGCATCGTGGCGATCTGGCGCACCCGCTCGAGCGATCACAGCGTGCGGGTCGCGATCGCGTCGCCCGGCGGCTGGTTCGGCGGCGCGAAGACGATCGGCGTCGCCCGGCAGGATCAGCCGATCGTCGCCTCCGGCGCCGACGGGACCATCGTCGCGACATGGCTCGACACGCCGCCGGCGCCGCAACCCCCGCCCGCGCCAGCGCCGACCGACCGCACCGCGGAGATCCAGGCGACGACCCTCGCGTCGAGCGCAGCCGCGTTCGTGGCGCCGAGCACACTCGCCTCATTCACGTTCTGGGGCAGCGGCCCCGCGCTCTCCACCGGGCCCGGTGGCGTGGTGGTCTCCTGGCCGCAGCCGATGGCAGGCGTGCGCGAGCTGGTGCGCCTGCTGCCCCACGCCACCTTCGAGTCCGCGTTCGACCGCCTCGACCTCACCGCCAGCGCGCCGATCGCGGGCATCGGCCTCGAGAACAAGCTGGCGCTCGGCCTCCCGTCCGACCTCACGATCAGCGCGCTGTGGCAGGACGCCAAGACGAAGAACGCGGAGGACCCCCGGCTCACTTCGTCCGTGGTGAAGACGAGCACGCGCCCGGCCGCGGGCGAGCACGGCCTGTTCAGCGCGGCGAAGACGCTGTCGACTTCGGGCTGGCTCGCCGGCGGCCCCGAGGCAGGCGCGCTGACCGACCGCACGATCGCCGCGTGGGGCGAGACCGCGAAGACAAAGCCTTCGCGCTTGCGGATCGCGATCCGCAGCAACGGCAGCTGGACGGTCGCCTCTCCGCTGAAGGCCCCCGACCTCGACACCAACTCGGTCAGTCTCGCCGCGGGCAGCAAGCACGTCCCGGTCGTCTGGATCCAGTACCCGGACGCCAAGCGGCCGGGCGGGCAGGCGTACCTCGCGACGTACCGGCCGTCCTGACGGTCCAGCGGCGGGACTCAGCCCCCGCCGCCAACGGCGGGCGCCATCACCAGCGGCCCCTACGCCGGAGACGGACGAGCCAACCCGCCACCCGGCATGCCCGCCCGCGATCGAGCTATGGCCGGACCGTTTGTGACGTGAGCGCCGTCCCACGTCACAAACCCAGCGCAATCAGTTGGCATCGCTGGACTCCGGATCTCCTAGGTCGCCGAGCCGCGCCGCATGAACAAGCCAAATCCGCCATCAGGCATCGCCGACTGAAAATCGTGGTGTCCCCGGTTCGAGTCCGGGTCTCGCCATCGCGCAGCGATGAGATCCCGCTTTGTGACTCGTTCTTCCGATTTGCGGTGCGCTACCGGAACTCGAACGCTGCGCACCACCGTCGGAATCGTGGTGTCCCTGGTTCGAGTCCGAGCCTCGCAATCCGTACGTTCGGGCTGCGACGACCAGCGCCCAGCCCTGGGGCCAGCACCGCGCCGACTGTCGCGACATCCCGCACTGACGGCAGTGGTGGCCACGAGCGTCGGGGCCTGATCACGGCTTTTGGAATGCGGTACAGCGAGCGTGCCCGGCGCCCTATCTGTGTGGCCGCTCCGGACGACAAGCGATGACAGTGGCCGGGCCGCGCCAACGCTCGCCACGACGTGCGAGCCAACGCCGCGCCGGCGAGTCATAGACGGGGCCGCGCCCGAACTGCGCTGGCGGTCGTCAGCGGACCTCGGAGGCGTGCTCCGGCGCTCGCGAGGCAGCGACGGCGTGGTCGGCCTCCTCGAAGCTCAGGCGTGCGTTGATAGCCACGCCGGCCGCGACGCCCGACCCGGCCGCCACCGGGACCAAGGCGCGGGGGTCTGTGCTGTTGCCGGCGGCGTATACGCGGTCGACGGTCGTGGCTTGGTCGGAGTCCACGGCGATGGAGCCGTCGTCGCGCAGCTCGCAGCCGAGTGCGCGGGCGAGGTTGGTGCGCAGCTGCCAGCCAATGTAGAAGAACAGCGCGTCGCGGTCGAGCGTCTGCCCGTCGCCGAGCCGGACGCGCTGCAGGCGCCCGTTGTCGCTGTCCAGGCCAGCTACGGGCGTCTCGATGACGGGCACGCCGACGGCCTGCACGCGGGAGAGCTGGTCAGGGGCGAGGTTGTGCGGGCCGTTGCTGAGCCAGACGACGTCGTGTGACCACTGACGCAGCAGGACAGCGAGGTGCTCGCCGCGGGCGCCGGCGCCGAGAACGGCGAGGCGCTCGTCGCGGTGCTCGAAGCCGTCGCAGTATGGGCAGGTGTGCACGCTGGTCCCCCACACCTCGGCGAAGCCGGGGATGTCGGGGACCTCGTCGAGCATCCCCGTGGCGAGGATGACGGTCCGGGTCACGTCCGCGCTGTTCTCCCGGGTGAGGCGGACCGCCCCGTCGAGGACCCCGGCGTCCTGGACGTCGGCGGTGACGACGTCGACGCCGTAGCGGGTGAGCTCCGCGCGGCCGCGGGCGCGCAGGTCTGCAGGGTCCAGGCCGTCGTGGCCGAGGACGCCGTGCATCTCGTGCGTCGCGTAGTTGCGCGGCGCGCCGCTGTCGAGCACCAGAACGCGCCGGCGCGCGCGCCCGAGCACGAGCGCAGCGTTGAGGCCGGCGGGTCCGGCACCGACGATGATGCAGTCCCAGGACGGGGTGGTGTCTTCGAAGTCAGCCGGCATTGGCTCCTACGCCGACACTACATGCGCCCGGGGGTAGCGAGCGCGCGATCCTGGGAGGCGACCACATCCGCGTTGAGATCTTCGACGGCCGCATCGAGATCACCAGCCCAGGCCGGTTCCCAGGGATCGTCAACCTGAGCGACCCACCCACTCAACGCCCCACGCTTCGCAGATCGCAGAGCTGCTCGACCGCTCGCGGCCCCACACACTGAAGACCCTCAAGACGTCGAAGGCGCCGGGATCGTGCGCTGGGTCGGCAAGAGCCCCAAGGACCCACGCGCCTACTGGGAGCTCATCCGAGACTAGAAACGCACTCGCAACTGACGTTTGCAGCTCGTTGCCAGTAGCTCCGCCCGCCTCACGGAAACGGCGCCGAGCGCTGGGACGTCGTTTGTGACGTGAGGAACTTCCCGCGTCACAAACCCAGCGTAATCAGTTGCCATCGCTGGACTCCCGAGCTACCGGCCGGGCGCACCGATCCGCATGAACAAGCAAATCCACCGTCGGGCATCGCTGACTGAAAATCGTGGTGTTGCCGGTTCGAGTCCGGGTCTCGCCATTTCCGCAGCGCAATCGCCCTTGGTTACGGGATCTTCTGCTTGTCGTTGTAAGCGACTCGGCATCTGGCTGCACACGACGCGCTTCTTGACGGCCTCGACGTGTCTCAGGGCCGGGGCACCCGGATGACCCGTCGGCCTTGTCCGGCTCTTTCGGCTGCCGAGTCTCGAACCGCGGCCGGAGCGCGCAGTGCCGAGAACCTCGTCACGCCGTTCGCGCCCTTCGGCGGCGTCGAGGCCTACCCGACGCTGCCCGACCAGGCTGCCGTCCTGCTCAAGCACCTCGCCCAGAACCACCCGCTGCCGGACGCCAACAAGCGGGCCGCGTCTCTGCTGATGGCGCGCATTCTCGACGCGAATGGCGTGGCCTGGGGCCCGTCCGACGTCAACGTCGACGCCCCGTGGTCGAGCGCGTGGCCGCCGGCGACGCCACGCACGAGGAGGTCGTCGCGTGGATCGGGGCGCGCATCCCGGCGGTCCCCTGCGCCGCGCGGTCAGCGCGAGCGCCGCGCGGCGAGGCGGGCGGCCAGCCATGCGCCGGCCGGCCCCGCCGCCTGGCCGGTGGCGGTGATGTTCTCGTGGGTTCCAGTCGGGTAGTGCCGGTAGGTGACGTCGGCGCCCTCGCGACGCAGGTCGTCGACGAGCTCATCGGTGAAGGAGCTCGGCACAACGCGGTCCAGCGCACCCTGGTCGATTCGCACGGGCACGCCGGCCGGGGTGCGAACGGCCCGCGGGTCGTTGGCGTCCAGCACGCGGTAGAGCAGGGGCTTGGCCTCGTCGAGGCGAGGTCCGGGGATCTCGGCCGGAGCGAGGCCGCCCCACGAGTCCTTCTTGGTCAGATCGGCGAAGCAGCGCCGCTCGACGTGCGGCAACAGCGTGATCGCCCTTGGGCTCAGCGCGCCCGCGCGGTATAGCGACCACAGCCTCGGCTCGGCCGTCGCGGCGCCGGACAGGATCAGCGCGGCGAGCGGGGGCAGCTCGTCGATGCCCGGGCCCGTGACCGTGATCTGCGCGGCCGCCTCGAACAACTCGTGCATGCGCGTCGGCGGCGCCATCGCGTCGACGGCTCGCAGCCGCAGCTCGGGCGCGAGTTTACCCGCCAGCTCGCCGGTGAACAGCGCTCCCTGACCGCCCTCGGAATGCCCGGCGACCGCCCAGTCGGCGCTCACCCTGCGGTCCAGGCGTCGCGCTGCGCGCATCGCGTCCACGGACGAGCGCGCCAGCGAACGGCCGATCAGGTACGCGTGTCGCCCGCGCGGACCGATGCCCTCGTAGTCGGGACGCACGACCACGAGGCCGGCGGCCAACAGGCGCCGCACGGTCGGGTCCGCGCGCGTCATGCGCTCACGCTCCGTGTTGTCCTTGGTCGTCTGCGTCGGCGCGCAGGCATCGGCGCTGCCGGTCGTGACGTGGTTCCACACGACGCTGCGCCAGCTCCCGGCGACAGGCGCCGTCCGCGGGAAGGCCACGCTGGCGGACATGACGGTCCGGCGGCCGTCGACCGCGCGCGAGCGGTACAGCACCGCGACCGTGCGGCGAGCCCCCTTGAGCGCCACCATCGCGTTCGCCGGCCGGGTCCAGACGATCGAGCCCGTGGGCCCGCGCAGCAGCCTGGCCGGCGGGCGATAGAAGGCGCGTCCGTCCGGCCCGCGCCGCGGGGACGCCGCCGCGGGCGCGGCGAGCCCCAGGAACGCCACCAGCAGCAGGGCGAGACAACTGCCACCGCTTGACGTAGGCCCGGACATCGTCGGTTCCCCGCCCTGTTCAGGGCACGGCCGGTGGCGGCACCGAACCGGGCAGCAGGATCTTGTCCGACGGCGTCGCGGCGAGGCGCTCCACCATCGTGGCGAACGTCCGCGCCACCGGCGCCAGCGCGGCCCGATCCACCTTGTCCACCGTGTCGGCGATGTCATAGAGGTAGATCGGGCCGCTGATCAGGCTCATCACCGGCACCCCGGCGCTCCAGATGAACGAGGCGTCTGTCGGCAGCGAGTTGGCGACGTTGCCGAACAGGTTGGCGGGCAGGACCACGGTTCTGGTGAGCCGGTTGGCCTTGATCGCCCGCGCCAGGGAGCGCTGCAGGCGCTTGGTGACGTTCTGGAAGACGCCACGCGGCTCCGAGAGGCCGGTCATCACGAGCTTGCCATCGCGGACGGCGGCCTGGCGCGCGATGTGCTCGAGCGTCACCGCGGCCACCACGTGGCGGCCCTTGAAGTCCTTCTCGACGTACTTGGCGACGAATGCCTGGTGAGCGGCGTAGCCGGTGAAGTGCGAGTCGAAGGTGACGAACATCAGCGTCTTGGCCCGCTGCTGTCGCGGCACGGTGGCGAAGGCGCGAGCGAGCGCCAGCACCTCGGCCGTCCCGCTGCCGTCCTCGACCGCGCCGGTGAACACCGAGTCGTGATGGGAAGTGATCAGGATCGTGTCCCTGCTGCGTCCCGGCAGCACGCCCATCACGGTCCGCGCCATCACCGCCGTGCGCGAACCGGCGAGCGTGATCGTCGCCGTCGTGCCCGCCGCCCCGCCGGCCGCCATCCTCGCGCGGATGCCGTCTCCCGCCGAACGAGTGACCCACAGGCCCGGCATCGGCACGTCCGTACGGCGGTAGTTCTCGTTGAAGTACCGGTTCGAGTCGAAGTAATCGCTGAGGACCCCGACGAAGCCGACAGCGCCAGCAGCCTGCAGCCGGGGGATGACGTCGGTGAAGTTGCTGAGGAAGGGCTGAGTCAGCGTGTCGGTCGGCTTCAGCGTGCCACCCGGGTCATAGGAGAAGCTCGACGCTCCGAGAAACACCGACAGCGGAACGCTCAGGAAGCGCAGGTTGAACAGCGCGATCTTGCCCTGCAGGTCCTGCGCCCCGACCTCGGCCGCGGTGCCGTCGCCGACGTCTACGAGCGCAGCGGAGCGGCCGCCCGGCTCGGTACTGAAGGGGCCGGTGTGCACGTGATCGGCGAACGAATGCGCGACCGGAAAGCTGTCGACTGCGGCGCCGCCGACGGTCAGCCCCGAGGTCGTCGCCGTCCACAGCGCCGATGGCGTCAGCTCCTGTTGGACGTCCGCGAGCCCCGCCGCCCGCATGCGGCCCGCGACGAAGTCGGCAGCGCGCCGGCCCGCGGGCGTACCGGTGCGCCGGTAGCCGTGCGAGGTCAGCTGCTTGATCGTCTTGAAGATCTCGCCGCTCGAGGGCACGCGCGGCGGGGAAGTGGTCGCCGGCCGTGCGAGCACCGTCCCGGGGACGGCGACGCTCAGCGACACCATCGCCAGCATGACCAGGAGCCAGACTCGCCTCCGGCCGGATTCCGGCGTCATGCCTGCTCCATCGAGCGCCGTGTGGCTATGCCTGGTCATCGTCGGCATCCAATCGAACCCGCACTCCGAGTACCGTCCGACCCCCGCAGGGATCGGCGCTGACCACTCTGGCCGTCGCCCTGCTGCCTGCAATCCGTACCGGGCCGTGCTCGTACGCGGGCGACTACGGACTCGAACATCCTCTGGCCCCCGTGGTCCAGTCCCGGGACGTGGAAGCGCGACGCGCTCTTGCCGGCGGCGAAGACGGTCGCGGCTCAGATCGGCCCACCGCCGGCACTTGGCGTACGAGAGCTCCCAAGCCCGCGCGCGACATCGGGCATGCTGCGCGCCTGGCCGGCGCGCTTCTCGATCTGGCTCGACACGCTCTCACCCGAACTGCTGGACAGCGGCGCCTTCACGCCATCCACGGCAAGGACCTGTTCGCGCCGGCGCCGCAGGGCCTGCTCGAGCGCGTGGCCGTAGGCGACCGGGGCGTCCCGTCCGGCACCCCGGTCGCGCTGTGGGCCGGCCGCCCGACCGGTCTCGCCATACGAGAAAGGCCCTGTAATCAGGGCCTTTCTTCTTCGTCGCGCCACTCGTCGACGACGTCCTCGAGGGTCTTGTTTCGCTCTCGTGTCCTAATGCGTGTCCTAATGGACCGCTCCTCCGTGGCCTTCTCGTCATCGGGATCAGCTCCGTAGAGGCGCTCACGGGCGGCCCGGACGAGCCTGTCGAAGGCCTCTCCGTGCTCGCGCTGCGCGCGCTGCAGCAGCTGGTTGTAGACGTCGCTGGTCATCTTGGAGTCGGCGTGGCCGACCTGATCCATGACGAACTTCACGTCGAACTTGTTCGCGAGCAGCGCGATCGAGATGTGGTCCGCCTGAGGCTGTGCGGCGTCGTGACCGGGAGCGGCGGCAGGCCGCGCGCGATGAGCCGTTCGGTCGCCAACAGGGCGGCCTTGTTGACGATTCGCGAGACCCGCTGGCGGGACATGCGGCCTCCCCGACTGTTCGGGAAGAGGTACGCGCCGGGGTGCGCGGGAAGGCCAGCGCGGCGGAGGCGGTCGACGCGGGCGACGAGCTCCTCGACGAGGTCAGGGCTGAGCTGCACTTCGCGGACGCCGGCATCGGTCTTGGCGTCGGGAATCCGCAGTCGAGCGCCGTCGGGGTCGTGGAGTCGGACCTCCGCCATCAGGACGTTGCACAGCTCGCTCGCTCGCAGGCCTGCGCCGCCGAGTGTTGCGATGATCGCGCGCCGCCCGATGTAGTCCCGCGTCCCTTCCACGCCGAGCCGTTTGACGTGCCACCCGATCGTCGACTTGGCGCGGCCGAGCTCGGCGGCGATTTCGCTGGTGCTCTGCGGTGACACTGGCGTCGTCAGCGTCGGGTGACGTTCGTCTGCGAGGGTCGCGGCTGACGGGGCGCGGCGCTGAAGCTGTCCTGGGCCGTTCTGAGATGCTGAGGTGGAGCGGGGCGCCCGCCCGGCTCCGTATCCGAAGGAGAGGGGCTCCATGTCCCACATCGACACTGCACCGCGGACGCTGGCGCGCTTGGCGGCGTTCGCAGGAGAGCAGCATGGCGGCCGGCGGGCGGTGCTGGTCAAGCGCGACGGTGGCTGGCAGGAGCGGTCTTACGCTGCGGTCTCGGGGGAGATCGAGAGTCTGGCTGCTGGGCTTGTCAGCTACGGCATTCAGCCTGGCGAGCGGGTGTGCATCTTGGCCGATACGCGTCCGGAGTGGTCGGTGGCGGCGTTCGCGCTGTGGAGCGTTGGGGCGGTCGTGGTGCCGATCTATCCAACGAATTCGCCCGAGGAATGCGAATGGGTCGCCGGGAACTCGGGGGCGGTCGCGGTCCTCGTCGAGGACGCGGCGCAGCACGCCAAGATCGACGCGGTCCGCGAGGCGCTCCCGGCCCTGCGCACGATCTTCGTCATCGAGGGTCGCGACGCCGCCGACGGTGTGGTCGCGCTAGACGGCGTCGCGGCGTCGGTCGGCGACCGCGAGGAGCTCTCGCACCGACGCGACGCCGTGACTCCGGACGACCCTGCGCTGATCATCTACACGTCGGGCACGACGGGCCCCCCGAAGGGCTGCCTACTGTCGCACCGCAACGCGATGTCGGTCTGCTCGATGGTCCTGCAGCTCGACACGCTCCTGCCCGGCGAGGTCGCCTACCTCTTCCTCCCCCTCGCGCACGTGTTCGCGCAGATCGCGCAGCTCGCCGCCTTCCAGGTCGGCGCCACGATCGCGTACTACGGCGGCGACACGAAACAGATCATCCCGGAGCTCAGCGAGGTGCATCCCGACTACCTGCCGTCGGTGCCGCGCATCTTCGAGAAGATCTATGCGGCGGCGCGCAGCGGCATCGCCGATCAACCACGGCACAAGCGGGCGATCTTCAACTGGGCCGTCAGAACCGGCGAGCGAAGGCGCGAGCTGGAGCACGCCGGCCGAAGCGTCCCGGCCACGCTGGACTGGCAGCACCGGCTCGCCGATCGACTGGTGCTCTCGAAGGTGCGCGCGCTGTTCGGGGGCAACCTGCGCGAGGCGATCACGGGCGGCGCGCCGATCGCGCCGGAGATCCTCGAGTTCTTCGACGCGGCCGGCGTGCCCGTGATGGAGGGCTACGGGATGACCGAGACGATGGCCGCCGGCACGGTGAACCACCACGACGGGTTCCGCTTCGGGACCGTCGGGCGCGCCGCGCCGGGCGTCGAGGTCCGGATCGCGCAGGATGGCGAGATCCTGATGCGCGGGCCCCACGTCTTCACGGGCTACTGGGACGATGACGAGGCCACGCGGGAGGTCCTCGACGAGGACGGGTGGCTGCGCACGGGGGACCTGGGATCGCTCGACGAGGACGGCTTTCTGCGTATCACCGGCCGCATCAAGGACATCATCATCACCGCCGGGGGCAAGAACATCACCCCACAGAACCTCGAGAACGACCTCATGCAGTTGCCCATCATCTCGCAGGCGGTCATGTACGGCGACCGCCGGCCGTATCCCGTGGCGCTCGTGACGCTCGACCCCGAAGCGATCATCCCGTGGGCGCACCAGCGCGGGCTGCCAGCGGTCGTCGGCGCCCTCGCGCAGCACCCCGAGGTGAAACGCCTCGTGCAGGAGGCGCTCGACCGTGCTAACGCCCGCTACGCGCAGGTCGAGCAAATCAAGCGCTTCACGATCCTCGACCACGACCTCACGCAGGAGACCGGCGAGCTGACACCGACGATGAAGGTCAAGCGCAACATCGTCTACGAGCGCTACGCCGACGTGTTCGACGGACTGTACGCACGCTGACCGGGGCACCGCGCATCACGACCAGGTTAGGCGGGCTTGAGTTCCCCGCCGCCGACGAAACCCACGGTTCGCTGCTCGTGTAACGGACGACGCGGTAGTGCCGGCCTCTCGCGCCTACGGAGAGCTGCTGCTTGTTGCGGTACTCATCGTCGCACGTCGGTGGTTCTCCCGGATGACGGGCTGCGCTTCTGACCGGGAGGATGGCGTTGCACGATCCGAACGGAGTGTCGCCATGGCAATCTCGAGCAGTGCCGCTGCAGCATCCTGGGGCGCTGAGCACGCGACGGGTCAGCGCGCGCTCCGGGAGATGCTTCGCCGTAGCACCACCTTCAATTGGGGGCTGACCAGAGATCAGCGGCGGCCACGCCCAGCTCTTGGGAAGGTGGGACGACAGTCAAGCAAGTGGTTCGCCCAGATCGGGCGGTCAAGCGCTTCGCGATCGTCGACCTCACCCACAGCCCAGGAAGCAGAGCGCGACGCAGAAGGCAAAGCGCACCGGTGGTCTCCTCCAGGTTCAGAGATGTCTCTGCCTCCGTCTACGAATGAGCTGAAGGTCCTCGGGGCGCCGATCGCCCTGCGCGACGGCTCGCGCGTTCGGGTGCGGCAGGGCCACAGCTCTGACAGGGATCTGTTGCTGCGCGGGTTCGCGCGCCTCAGCGAGACGTCGCGCTACCGGCGGTTCCTCGCGCCGAAGCCCGAGCTGAGCGAGGCGGACATCCACTACCTCACCGAGATCGACCACCACGACCACGAGGCGATGATCGCGCTCGACGAGGCCACCGGCGAAGGGATTGGCCTTGCGCGCTACGTCCGCGGCTCGGAGCGCCCCGACGCAGCCGAGATTGCAGTGACCGTGATCGACGACTGGCAGGGAAGAGGGCTCGGGACGCTGCTGCTCGAGGTGATCAGCGCTCGCGCACGCGAGGAGGGCATCACCACCTTCACCGCGTTGATGCTGGCCACCAACAAGGAGATGATGGACGTGATCACGGCCCTCGGGCCGGTGCGGATCGTCGACAAAGAGGCCGGCACGGTCGAGATCGAGATGCCGATACCGAAACTCGGCCTGTC
Organism: uncultured Solirubrobacteraceae bacterium; assembly: GCA_963809525.1. Lineage (GTDB taxonomy): Bacteria > Actinomycetota > Thermoleophilia > Solirubrobacterales > Solirubrobacteraceae > F1-60-MAGs163. The sequence continues at coordinate 87,924 of CAWEJY010000009.1, forward strand.
GCCTACGCTCAAGAAACTGCTGCGAATCGCGGCACGCAACGACATTGTGCCGCCGCTCACTCACCGCCACTGACCGCGCCGCGCTCCGGCGACCGACAGCGAGGCGTCAACTCTGGGAAACGCCTGTGTTCGCCCACACCAAGTTCCTGCGGCGCATCGATCGCTTCCAACGCCGAGGCCTAGCCGCCTGCAGAGCGAATGGCAGCTCATCGCCGCCACCCACAACCTGCTCAAGCTCTGGCGCATCGCCCCCAGCGCCCTGGCCAGCTAACGAAGGGACGCGGCCCCGCACGATCCTCACCGGAAGCCGCGCTGACGATCACCGCACAAGTCGCTGGATCAAGTGGGACTGGCCGGGATCAAGCGGGACTGGCCGGGTGGCCAGTGGCGCGTGGCCCGGGTGACTGTCGCTCACACGGCGGTCAACGTGGCTCGGCGCCCGCCTCCCGATGGCGCGTGCGGCGGACATTGGTCGCCTTCGCGGGTCGCAAGACCGAGACGGTCGAGATCGTTGGTAAGAGGGGAGAGACCAGGTGATGAGCCGGCGCCGATATCCGACGGTTCGCGCGCGCTACGGGATCGCGCTCGGTGCCGCGTTCGCCGCAGTTGCGCTCCTCGGGCCCGCCAAGGTGGTGCGAGCCGGTTCTCATCGGCCTGTTTACTTCTTCAGCAACAACTCGCAGCCGATCAATGATCACAACCGGTTGGTCATGCGTCCGAGGGGCTTTGTCCTGTTCCTGGACGGCCAGTGGGTACTGCAGAACTTGCACTGGACCGGCTGGGGATCCGCAGTTGCTCGCGCCACCGGCGTGAGCAACTCTTCCACCGACAACCCCGATCCGGCGCGTGGCAGGCGGATCAAGACGTGGGCTGACATGACGCTGTCCAATCCCGTGCGCTGGCACGGTCACATGGTCTACAGCTGCTTCAAGGTTCTGGTTCCGCCGCCGGCGGGCGATCTGAGCGGTTGCGTCCTGCCGAACCCGCCGATTGGGAGCGGTTGGCTTCTGGCCGGCGGGAATGACGGAGTGGAGTTCCTCGCCCCCGGCAAGCGGATCTGGTGCGGGATCAACAATACGCAATCGTTCTGTGCCGGCTACCCGAGTGGGCAGTCGCTCGGGGGCGTCCCGACCCTCGGCGCGACGCTCACTCCCGGCGGGATCGTCTCGCTCTGCTCGGCCCCGGGCGCGCGAGGCGGATGTGCGCAGGACTGGGACGCAACGCCGCCCGTGCTTCAGATCGGGGAACGCGTTCGCGCGGACAACGTGCTGTGCCGATCCCAGAGCCGTGGGATCGCCTGCACGATCGCGTCCGGTAGCAAAGCCGGCAGAGGGTTCTTGATCAACACAAAAACCGCGAGCCAGCTGCCATGAGCAGATCTAGACCTACCCGGATCGCGCGCAGATGCGCGGCAGTCCTGACCGTGGTCGTCGTCGCCGGCACCCCGGCTCTCGCGGAGGCCCGTCGCCTGGCGAGCAGCCGGGACAAGGCGGCGATCATCGCGGCACTCCGCAAGGCGGGCGGCATTGGGACGCAGGTGACGTCGTCCTGTCTGCGCGTGTACGTTTCGACGGTCGACCAGCGGTGGGCCATGATGCAGTTCGTCTACGTTCCCCGTTGCGAGCAGCAGGACGGCGACGGCGTGGCAGTCGTCCATCGCAGCCACGGCGCCTGGCGACTCGTGACCGCGGGCAGCGACTTCCGCTGCCCGATCCCTGGCCACATCCCACGGCGCGTGCAGCGCGACCTGAGGCTGGGCTGCCACACGTGAGTGCCCCGCGCCGACTGCGGTTCGGTCTCTCGACGGGTGCCGGCACGATCGATTCGCACCTGATGTTCGCGCGCCGGATCCTCTCGAGTACCAGAGCCGTTTTCGCGGTAGTGATCGCCGGGCGGCGGCGTCGGCAGCCGCGGCGGCCTCCACCACAGTGTTGAACGGCGTTTCGTGTCCGTCGGCGGTTGCGTGCATCGCCGTCGGATCCAGGGCGCCCGGTGGAATCGGCGCGCGCCTGTCGTACTCGCCGCTGACGAAGATCTGGAATGGGAGCACGTGGCGCGTCGTGTCCGCGCCCACCCTGCTGGCTACACGGGCTCTCAGCTGAGGGCAGTGTCGTGCGCGTCCGCTACGAGTTACGTCGCCGTCGGCTTCTCGATGCTCGGCAATGCGGCTCACACGAACCCCATCACGGCGTTCGCCGACCGCTGGGACGGCGTGCGGTGGACGCTCGAGAAGGTCCCAAGCCTGCCGGGACGAAGTACACCCAGCTGTTCTCGGTGTCCTGCACGTCCAGGACCGCGTGCACCGCCGTCGGATCCGAGAACGTGAGCCTGTCGCTGGCGGCACGCTGGAACGGGAAGGCATGGACGCTGCAGAGCACCCCGCACCCCCGGGCGCCGATCGAGCACGAGACGTATCTCTACGGGGTGTCGTGTGTCTCCGCGAGGTCGTGCGTAGCCGTCGGCGACTCCAACTCGGGTCGCCCCTTCTCCCATAGGTACGACACCTACAGGTCCCTGGCAGAGAGCTGGAACGGACGGCGATGGGCGATTGATCCGACCCCCGCCCCCCCGCGCCGTCGAAGCGTTCCTCAAGGCCGTGTCCTGCGTGTCGCCGAGCGACTGCACGGGCGTGGGGCACACGACACTCAACCCATTTGAACAGCTTCTGCTGGGGGAGTCGTGGAACGGGCTCCGGTGGGCGCTCGACAGCGTGCCCGTGGACCCCCAACCGTCCGTTCCGGACTTCGGTGGGGTCTCGTGCACGGCGGCACAGACCTGCATCGCGGTCGGCGATGGGGAGACTGGGAACACCCTCGGCGGGGACGGTAGCGTCGTCAGCGAACAAGAGACCCCGACCGGATGGAGGGTCCTTCCGGTCCCGACGAGCTGCCTGCTCACTTGCGGCGGTCCCCAGCCTGACCCATCGCGAGGTTTCAAGCCGGCTATGAGCGGGCGTCGACGACGGATTGACATGCCCGCACGGCCGCTTGAGGAATCTCGGTCGGTGTCATGCCGTCGGCCTGGGGCGCGCGGCGTCCACGTAGTCGAGTCGACGCGGATCGGACGATCGCGATTGGAGTGGCCGCTACGTGTGGCTCGTGCGCGACGCGACGGGCGAGGCGGATCGTCTGCCTCCGGACGGCCGCGCGATGTCGGTCCTCGACGAGAGCGGTGGCGAGCGCTCGAGCGAGAGCGGGATGCAGCATTTGAGCCTCCTCCATTCAGAACGCGAATTTGCCTTTCGCGGGTTCTGACCCCGCCTGTGGGAGAAACTCGCCGACGAATTTCGAACGTCGGTGGTGTCGCAATGGTTGTGAGCCGCGATGCCAGACTTCGCTCGTGAACGACAGCGTCCCGATCCGTGCCCGTGCCGGCGACCACCAGGCATTCGCAGCGCTCACGGACCCCTACCGACGCGAGCTGCAGTTGCACTGCTACCGGATCCTCGGCCAGGTGCAGGACGCCGAGGACGCGGTGCAGGAGACGCTCCTCTCGGCGTGGAGAGCATTGGAGTCATTCGAGGAGCGCTCGACGCTGCGCTCCTGGCTGTATCGGATCGCCACGAACCGCTGTCTGAACATGCTGCGCGACAGCGGTAGACGCCCCGCGACGCCAGCCGGAGTGGCATTGACCCCCCCGGAGCCCACGCGCTACGGCGACGTGCTCTGGCTCGAGCCCTATCCCGACGCGCTGCTCGAAGGGATCATCGACAGCGCGGCCGGTCCGGAGGCCCGCTACGAGACCCGCGAGGCGGTAACGCTCGCGTTCCTCACCGCGCTTCATCGCCTCCCGCCCCGCCAGCGCGCCGTGCTCGTGCTCCGCGACGTGCTCGGGTTCTCCGCCACTGAGGTCGCCGCGATGCTCGATACCACCCCGACATCGGTGAACAGCGCGCTCATCCGCGCTCGCGCGACGATCGAGGAGCGCGGGCCCCGGGCGCACGACCGAGCGCCGCTCCCCCGATCAGCCCAAGAACACGAGCTCGTCGCGCGGTTCGCGGACGCATTCGAGCGCGGAGATGTGGAACCGATCGTCGCGCTGCTGGCCGAGGACGCGTGGTGGACGATGCCGCCGGAGCCTTACGGGTACCAAGGCCACGACGCGATCGAGCAGTTCATCGCCCATGCGTTCGCGACGCGGGAGAACCCGCGCCGCCTCATTCCGACGCGGGCCAACTCCCAACCCGCATTCGGCCAGTACGTCAAAGACCCACACACCGACGTCGGCCGCGCGCTCTCGCTGCTCGTACTGACACTCGAGGGCGACCGCATCTCGCACATCACCCGCTTCGCCGCGACCAACGCCCTACCGCACTTCGGACTGCCCCGAACCATTCCGTGGTAGCCACCCGCTCAGCGCGAGAGCGACCAGCGTCACCCATGGCTGACCCGAACGCAAGAGGGTCGCGTCCCCCTCCTCGCCACCAGCACGTCTCTCCCTGCGGTCGACCTGCTCGTTCTTGCGCCCGACGACGCCGAAGCCCGCATATTCGAGGGAGCAGGGACGGGTCAACCTCAGAATGGCCTCGTTACGCGCCCTGCTTCGCGCTCGGAGCAGGGCCGCCGCGGGCTGCGATCGGCCGCCACGAAGAACCTGCTCCTCGCCAGAAGGGAGACTGGGAGTCGCGCGATCGAGTCGATTGGGTACCCGCGGCAGTCCGAGTACCCGATCGTCCGGCAAAAGATCGCAATTAGCGGCAATCCGTTTGCGACGGCCCAGGGCGCGAGAACCAGCACCTGAGCAGGGGTTTCGGCTTGTTAGAGACGTTCGAGCGGAGTCCTGAAAACCGTGGTGTCCCCGGTTCGAGTCCGGGTCTCGCCATCGGAACGTCTTGAAACACCGCTTGGCGACTTGTTTTCCAAGTTGCGGTGCGCTGTGCGGGGTCGCTTTCCGCGCACCACCGCCGAAATCGGGGTGTCCTTGGTTCGAGTCCTAGCCTCGCGATCCGCACGGGCCGGCTCGACCGTGTAGCACCAGCTTCCAGCCCGAGGCCGCCGGCGCGCGCGACCTGTCGCTCCGGACTATCAGGCCGCCCGGGCAACCCAGAGGTCCAGAGCCCACGGGCCCACCCCCGCGCGCGAGGAGCTCGAGACGCTCGTCGTCGACACCGTGCGACCGCACACCGACGGCCTGCTGCGCCTCGCGCGCCGCCACAGCCTCTGCAGCGGCACCGTAACGCGCAGGACAGCCGAGCCGTTGTTCGTGCAGCCGGCGGCGTAGCATTTCACGGCGTGGCGCGGAAGCCCCAACCGGGTCGAACCATGCGCGTCGGACGCGGCGACCCTGCTCGGACTCCGTACCGGGCTCGAGCGCCGACGTCGGAGCTCGATCGGCTTCGACGACGGCCAGAGCGGCGCCCACCCGTTGCGGCGCCGGGCGACCTCTGCTGACGCGACCGCCGCCACGTCGTGCGAGCGGGCTGTCTTCGCGCGGCGATCGGATCAGCGCAGGGTCAGACGGGGAGCATCGCGGCGGCGCGGTCCGCTTCGACGGCCTCGCGGACCGGGCAGGTTGCGAGGTGGTCGTTGACGAGCCCGCAGGCCTGCATCGACGCGTAGGCGGTCGTCGGGCCAACGAAACGAAAGCCGCGCGCCTTGAGGTCGCGGGCCAGCGCACGCGATGCCGGCGTCGTGGCCTCCACGGCCGTCCAGTCCGCCGGCGGCTCGGCGCCGGCCCGAGTGGCATGCGACCAGACGACCTGCTCGAGGCGTTCCCCTCGCTCGCGCATCGCGAGAATCGCGCGCGCGTTCGCGATCGCCGCCTCGATCTTCGCCCGGTTCCGGACGATGCCCGCGTTGCCGAGCAGCTGCTCGACATCCTGCTCCCCGAACGCAGCAACGGTATCGGGATCGAAGCCCGCGAACGCCGCCCGGAACGCATCGCGCTTGCGCAGGATCGTGATCCAGGCGAGCCCGGACTGGAACGCCTCCAGGCTGATCCGCTCGAACAGCGCGCGCTCCCCGACGACCGGCCGCCCCCACTCCTCGTCGTGGTAGCGCTCGTACAGCGGGTCACCGGTGCCGAAACAGCGCATGAGGTCGAACCACTACCGGATCCGCCGGTCGTCCGCGTCGAGCACGCCGTGCGGCGCGGCACAGCCTCGGTCGCGCTCATTGTGACGCCAAGCCGGGCTCGCGTCACAAAGCCAGCGCACTCCAGTGGTCTCCCTGGACTGCCGAGCCGGAGATCGCCCCTCGCACGCCGCATCAGCAAGCCAAGTCCGTCATCCGCCAT
>CAWEJY010000010.1:0-271233 GCA_963809525.1 uncultured Solirubrobacteraceae bacterium
GCGGACGGCACGGCGTGGATGGCCTACTACTCACTCTTGATGCTCGTGATCGCCATCGAGCTTGCGCAGGAGAACGACGTCTACCTGGACATGGTGATCAAGTTCCTCGAGCATTTCGCGCTCGTCACGCGGGCGCTCGAACGGCAGGGGCTCTACGACCCGGAGGACGGCTTCTTCTACGACCGCCTCGTGTATCCGTCGGGCGAGTCGACCCCGGTCAAGGTGCGGACGATCTCGGGCCTGTTGCCCGTGCTCCCCGCCGTCGGCCTGCCGCCACGTGCCGTCGAGCTCGCCGGCACGCTGGGCAAGCGCTTCTCGCGCCTGCGCGAGAAGTGGACGGCGTCCGGCGGGAGCACGGTCGGACGCGTGCGGGACTCGGCGACCAGCGGATCGCGGTGCTCTCGGTCGTGCCCGAGGATCTCGGGCACACGCTCAGGGAGTTCTTCGACGAGGCGGCGTTCCTCTCGCCGTACGGGCTCCGCGCGGTCTCGAAGCGCTACGAGAACAACCCGTACACGCTCGAAGGCGTCGAGGGCGCGTGGATCGACTACGAGCCGGCCGAGTCGTCGACGACGATGTTCGGCGGCAATTCCAACTGGCGCGGGCCGATCTGGATGCCGCTCAACTACCTCGCGATCCGCCAGTTTGCCCTCAACCAGCAGTTCTTCGGCGACCAGTTCAAGGTCGAGTACCCGACGGGCTCGGGCGAGGAACGCACGTTCGGCGAGATCGCGCAGGATCTCGCCGACCGGATCATCGCCATCTGGTTGCCCGGCCCCGACGGCCGCCGCCCGCTCTACGGAGGCACCGAGCGGCTGCAGAGCGACCCCGCCTGGAAGGACAACCTCTTCTTCAACGAGTATTTCCACGGCGACAACGGTGCCGGCCTCGGAGCGGCGCACCAGACCGGCTGGACGGCGCTCGTCGCCGACCTGATTCTGGACCCCCCGGCGAGCGGGGGGATGTAGCCGGTGTCATCTCACAGGCGAATGCGTATCTCAGCAAGGCGCTCGCGCAGGCGGCCGCCGCTCAACGCATCGCGGGCGCGGGAGCGCCCGCGATGCCCGAACACGGACCGGGAGAGGAACGTGGCGCGAGCACCGCTTCGTGCCGCCCGGTCCACGCGCGTGCCGAACAGGCTCCAGCTGTTACCAACTGGTTGACGCACGGATCGCCGCGCGTGGTTTCCCCGGATGTGCGGTGCGCGCGCCCCGGACAAGCTCGAGTCGTTCCTGTCCGCGAGTGGTTGCTGAAGCCGTGATGGCGAAGAGCCGCATGATCGAGGTTGCTTCCGGCGCTGGTAGGACGTTCGCTGGCGGCCAACGACCGTGTCAAGTACCTGCTGAGGCGCTGGGTGAGGTCATGGCCTGGCGCGCGGCGGCGGACGACGGAGCCGACCAGCCGCAGGCCCCGCGTCCCACACTCAACGACGACCGCTCGGGCTGATGCTCGAACACGAGGTCAAGCTGTCGGCCGGTGAGGAGTTCCAACTGCCGGATCTCAGCGGGCTGATGGACGGCGTAACGGCCGCAGGACGGCCCGACGAGCGCCTCGTGACCGTGTATGTGGACAGCGACGACTTCCGGCTGGCGCGCTGGGACGTGAGCTTCCGACACCGCGCCGGGCAGGGCTGGACCGTGAAGCTTCCCGGTGGGCACACCGGCGCACTGCTCGTCCGCGACGAGATCGTGTTCCCAGGAAGCTCGCGGCAACCGCCCCGGGCCGGCGTGGATCTCGTGCGCGGCTACCTGCGGCGCGCGGAGCTGCGCCCGCAGGTCCGTCTGCGCACGCTCCGGCGCGGGGTCCTCTTGCGCGACGCGCAGGGACGGCTCCTCGCCGACATCGTGGACGACACGGTGTCCGTGCTTCGGGGGCAGCGCATCGTCGCCCGCTTCCGCGAGCTCGAGGTCGAGACGACGCCCGACACACCGCCCGCACTGCGCAAGGCCGCCGTCGCGCGCCTGCGTGCCGCCGGCGCCGGAGCGCCCGACCCGACACCGAAGTACCTGCGCGCGATCGGTGGACGCGAAATCGCTCCAGCAGAGGTCGAGCTCGCGACCCCCTCCCCCTCGGCGTCGCTCGGCGAGGTCGTCACCCACGCGATCGCGGACGGCGTCATACGACTGCTCCGACACGACCCCATCGTCCGTCTCGACACCGACCCCGAAGGCGTACACCAGACCCGAGTCGCGACCCGGCGCCTGCGCTCGGATCTGCGCACGTTCCGCGCCGGCCTCGACCCGCAGTGGACAGCGGCGCTGCGCGAGGAGCTCGGCTGGCTCGGCGGCGAGCTCGGCGCTGCCCGCGATGCGGACGTCCTTCTCGAGCGCCTGAGCGCCCGCACGACGTCGCTGCCGGACGGAGGCGCTGACGGCGCTCGCCGCGTGATCGGCGCGCTGGAGCAGCGCCGCCTCGACACACACGCGGCGCTGCTGGAGACATTGCGCGGCGATCGCTACCTCGACCTCATCGACCGGCTCATCGCGGCGGCGCGAGCGCCGGCACTGTTGGCGCCGGTGGCCGACCGCCCCGCCGCCAACGCCCTCCCGCGGCTCGTGCGCCGCTCCTGGCGCAAGCTCGACCGGGCCGTCGAGACCATGAACGACCCGCCCGCCGATGAGGAGCTGCACCTCGTCCGGATCCTCACCAAGCGCTGCCGGTACGCCGCGGAGGCGTGCGCGCCCTCGCTCGGCAGGCGGACCGGCAAGCTGGCCACCGCCGCAAGAGCGCTCCAGGACGTCCTCGGCGAGCTCAACGACGCCGTGGTCGCCGAGCGATGGCTCCGCGACTGGACGGCACACACGCGCTCATCGTCAGGCGCATTCGCCGCCGGCGAACTGGCCATGCTCGAGCGAGACGCTGCGCAGCGAGCGCGCGCCCAATGGCCCGACGCCTGGGAGCACCTCAGAATGCACGCGCCCACGTGAGCTCTGCCGCAGTTCGCCACACGCTCTCGGCCGAGCCCCACCGACCGCAAGAGTCCACCATTCCCCGGGGTAGATCACGGTCTTCACTCAGCCGAACTGAGGGCGACTGGCTCGCCTGTCCCGCGCGCTGACGGCAGTCGCTCTGTGCCGGTCATGATGTTCCAGGACTCGATGGTCGCGATCACGAGTCGGTCGGCGCGCGTCCATGGGTCGTCGGCGAGGCGGCGGCGAATCTCGCCCTCGTTGTCTGCCCGGACGATCAGGAGGGCGCGGAGGCGCTCGTGCTCGGTTCCGGCGAGTGGCCCGCCGCAGACGACGAACCCCTCCTCCGCGACAGTGTTCATGAATGCTGCGTGCTCGGCGAGCGGGGGCTGGGCGGCGATCCCGTTCCCGTCGCCCCACGCAGGTCCGGCTTCTCGGATGACGGCGAAGTAGCTCACGTGCCGGTCCTCCTCAGGCTCGGGCTATCAGGGAGTGGAACTCGTTCTGTAGCCGGTAGCCGCCGTCGGGTGTGCGGTGTGGGGCCAGTCTGGCGACGATCGCGTCCTTGGCCGCCTCCTCGTGGTCGGTGCCGACGAGAACCGCGATCCCGGCGGGCGCGACGAGCGCGCGGCGCAGCGTTTCGGCGTCGCTGTACTCATAGGCCCATGTGGTGTCGAACGCGCGCTCGGGCTCAAGCCCGGCCTGGGTGGCGATGCTCTCGAGTACGCCGGGCTTGGAGTAGTCGGGGTCCGGCTGCGTGCCCGCGGGGCGGGGTGGCATGAACGGCCTGATGACTTCCTTCATCGCCTCGAGGTCGTTTCGCTCGCGCGGCCCCCAGACCTGGATGACCACCGGTGACCCGGGCTTCGCGACCCGGCCGGCCTCGCGTAATGCCGCGACGATGTCGTTGGCGAAGAAGAACGAGTTGAAGCCCGTGACCAGATCGAACGTGTCGTCGTCGTAGGGAAGCGCCTCCATGTCCCCGACACGCAGATCGCCGTCGGGGACCCGCTCGCGCGCGACCTCAAGCAGCTGCGGCGAGGCATCGAGGCCGAAATGGGCGCGCGCCGCGGTCGGCGGCCAGGCGCAGGAACGCGCCGACGCCGCAGCCGACGTCCAGCACGAGTTGCGCGGGCTCGAGGTCGACACGTCTCAGGGCCTCCTCGTAGGTCGGGGTCTGCTGGTCCTCGCTGAGTGCCCAGTCGGCCGGTCGCGCGCCCCACAACGGCCCCCAGCGCTCCGCGCTCCCGCTCATCGTTCCGGTCGTTGATGACACGTCCGCTCCTCTTGCGAGCCTATGGATCATAGCTACGGTAAGCTATGAACTGTAGCCTTGTCAAGCAGGGAGAACCGATCCGTCACATGGCCAGCACCGAACTCAGCCTCTTCTCCTACGAGATCCTTGGCCTCGTGGGCCGTGACGGCGCCGGACCGCACGACCTCCGGCACATGGCGCGCAGCGGTCGGATGCTCGCGTGGGCCGGTGAGAGCCAGTACTACACCGAACCGAAGCGGCTGGAGAAGCTCGGCTATCTGTCCTCGCGCAAACAGCCCGGCAAGACCGGCGAGCGCACCGTCTACGCGCTCACTGACAAGGGCCTCGAGGCGCTGCGCGAGTACGCCCGAACGTCCGTCGCATTCACGCCGCTGAAGAGCGATCCGCTGCTGCGATTGCTGATCTGCGACCTCGTCGGCGAGGCGGTCACGCGCGAAAGCATGGGCACCCTCCGTGCCGACATCGCCGACATCGCACAGCGCCTGCAAGACGCCGAGCAGCGCGCGGAGCAACTGCCCCACCGCGAGAAGTACCTGCGGCTCGTCAACGGCTTCCTGCGGCGGCTGCTCGACCTGCACATGGACCTCGTCGACGAGGTCGAGCGCGAGCTCGCACCGGGCGCAGCGGCGCAGTCCGCGGCGCCCGGGAACTCCCGCTCGCTCAGACCCGGTACAGGCCAGGGCGACTCACTCGAAGGCTGACCGCACAGAGCAGAGCGCTCGGTTGCGCGGCTTACCGCTCCCCCCGAGCGGTACCGCAGTCGGCGGCTACGCTGCTAGCGCCTCGCGACGATGCGCGTCCCGGGGTCGCGTTGGCCAGGTCGCGACGCCCACGGACCGATGAGCCACCGTCTCACCCCGTCGGCGCCGCGGGGCTCCAGGTTGGTGACGGCCTCGCAGTGACCGCCGGCCGACAACTTCCCGTTCGCCCCCGGCACGCGCGAGCATCGCCACCCGGCGCTCGAGGGCCGGCAGCTCGACGGGCCGTGTGATCGTTCACAGGCGATGCCCCTCGGAAACGCGGCTCCCACGTTCGTCGACGGAGCATCCTGCTGAGCGGACGCATCCACGAACTTGCCCGCCGAACAGCAGGTGGGTTACGGTTGCCCGAACCCACACATCGGGCCTGGCTCTTCGCTACGAAAGGACGGGACTGTTGGCCACATACCTTGCATTCCACGAGGTCGACGACGTTCAGCACTGGCTCAGCTCGCCGAAGCGAGAGGAGATCTTCGGGCCGATGGGCATCACGGCACGCACATTCCACGACCCGGAGGGCTCAACGCGAGTCGGGCTGATAGTCGAGATCCCCGACATGGCCGCCTTCCAGGAGTTCATGCAGTCTGAGGCGGCAGCCGAGGCGATGAAGTATGACGGGGTTCACCCCGAGACGATGTTGATTCTCAGCGAGGGGTAGCGGACAGCGGCACGGCCGCGCGCCGTGCCGCTTTACAGGGGTGAGCAGATGCGGCAGCACGTCATATTGCGTCGACCGCCGCTGAGACGTCGGCGCGACGCGCAGAACGCTGCCGGCGTTTAGGGCGCGAGATGGCTCTCACGTCACAAACCAGCGCACTCAATTGGCATCGCTGGACTCACGGGCTCCCGGGGCGCCGGGTCGCCGGGTCGCGCCGCATGACCAAGCCGGATCCGCCATCCGGCATCGCCGGCTGAAGATCGTGGTGTCCCCGGTTCGAGTCCGGGTCTCGCCATCTCATCGTTTCGGGCGCTGCGAGGACGCGCATCTCGCAGCGCACTCCTACGGCTGGTGCTCGGGAGGTCGTTGCCCGATACTCGCACGGTGAACGCTCGGTTCAAGCTCGCGAGGTTCATCGCCGCCCCCGCCCTGTGTTCCACCGGGACCAGAGCCGCGACCGCCGGTGTGTCGCTCGCGACGCGCAGTCGGACGGACTGACGTGAAAGGCAACATCGAGGCCTGAGGCCGACTGGAGGACGCACCCGTGACCGCATCGCGATCTGCTCCGTCCCAAGGTTCCGAGAGATCCTCGACCCGCCGCAACCCCCCGTCGGCCGGGGAGCTCGAGCCGCACGTGGCAACGGCCGTCCTGCACGGCCACCGCGTGAGCTATCGCAGCGCGGGTGAGGGGCCGGTCATCCTGCTCATCCACGGGATCACCGGCGACTCCCGCCAGTGGAACGAGATCATCCCGCAGCTGGCCGATCGCTACACGGTTCTCGCGCCCGACCTGCTGGGCCATGGTCAGTCCGCCAAGCCACGCGGCGACTACTCCCTGGGCGCGTACGCGGTCAGCCTCCGCGACCTGCTGATCGTGCTCGGCCACCGGCGGGCGACGGTGGTGGGCCATTCGCTGGGCGGTGGCATCGCCATGCAGTTCTCCTACGAGTACCCCGTGTTCTGCGAGCGCCTCGTGCTCGTCGACAGCGGCGGGCTGGGCAAGGAGGTCCACCCGCTGCTGCGGGCCGCAGCGCTGCCCGGAGCGGAGCTGGTGCTGCCGCTTCTCGCCCACTCGCGTGTGCATCGCGTGGGTGAGGCGATCGGGCAGGCGCTCGGCCGCCTGGGATTGGAGCTCGGCCACGACCTGGCCGAGATGACCCGCGGCTACGCCTCCCTGAGCGACGCCGAGGCACGGCGGGCGTTCCTGCACACCGTGCGCGCGGTCATCGACCTCGACGGGCAGCGCGTGGACGCGACCGACCGGCTCTACCTCGCGCAGATGATCCCCACGCTGATCCTCTGGGGCCGCCGCGATCCACTCATCCCCGTCGAACATGCCGCGGTCGCTCACCGGCGCATCCCGGGCAGCCGCCTGGAGATCTTCGACGACGCCGGCCACTTCCCCCACGTCGAGGAACCCGTGCGCTTCGCCCGCCTGCTCATGAACTTCATCAAGAACACCGACCCAGCCGAGTTCGAGTTCTCCGACCACGACCTTGACCTGCTGCGCCAGCGCATGCTCAAACGCGCGAGAAGATCTCGCTGACCTGGAGCCGCCCACGTGGTTGTGCGGCAGCCGAGCGGGCAGCCTGGGGATCGCCTCGCCAGGCCGTCGCAGCGCTTCGCCGAGGGGTGCCACTGCAACCGCGCGACACTCGAGCTGATGGATGCGTGCGGGTTCCCGCAGCACGCGCATCCCGCCGCGTGGCGGGCGATGCCCCCGATCATCCGCTCGCTCGTCGCATGGCAGCAGCTCCCGCCGGCGCTCAAGGAGTCCAACCGCCGCTTCGCCGACAGCATTGCGTCGAAGGTCGAGCGGATGGGCGGCCGCATCGTCCCGCTCGACCCCGGTCGCGCCGACCGAGCGCTCGCCCTGGCCCCCCAAACGCTCGAGGAGCTCGCCCGCACGGAGCACGATCGCTGGGTGCGGGATCTCGAGCGCGAGGGCTGGCGGCCGACGCGCGGCGCAAAGGACCCTGAGGCCAAGCTCCACCCGCTGCTCGTCCCGTGGGAGCAGCTGCCGGAGGACGAGCGCGAGAAGCACCGCGAGCCGGTGCGCGCGCTGCCGGCCCTGTTACGGGACGCCGGCTTCGCGATCGTCGACTGCTGAGCGGGACGACGTCGCGAGCCGCTCGGGCCCGCGCGTGTCGTCACACGCCCGACAGGAACGTCGCCCGCTCCTCCGGCGTCAGGCCGCGGGTGACGGCGTGCCGCGCCTCGGCGAGCAGGGCGCTCGGATCGCGGCACCCCGGGCAGGGGTCCCACAGGCGCACCGCCCGGGTGTTGTCGCTGGTCAGGAGCAGGCGGCCGTCGGGACTGAACGTGATGGGCCCGATCACGTCCGGGTGCGCGATGACCCGCGCGATCCTCCAGGTGCGCGTGTCCCACAGCGTCACGGTGTGATCGAGGCTGCCGGCGGCGAGCCAGTCGCCGGCGCGGCTGAACACGGCGCTGGAGACTCCCCGCGCCGGGCCGTGCAGGACGCGCAGCTCGCGCCGCGTTCGCGGATCCCAGATCGTCACCGTCCCGTCCCATGATCCGACTGCGAGCAGACGGCCATCGGCGCTGAACGACAGCTGCGAGACCTGCCCGCGGTTTGTCAGGCTGCCGAGGTTGCGGCCGGTGCGGGGATCCCAGAGCACGACCGGGCCCTCGAACGTGCCGGCCGCCATCAGCCGGTCGTCGCGCGTGAACGCGACGGTGCGCCATGTCGGGATCGCGAGGGGGAGCGGGCCTGCGAGCGGGCTCCGGCGCCCGGTGCGCAGGTCCACCACCATGCCGATGCGCTTCGCGGGCGGGGGGCGCAGGATGGCGAGGAGCCGCTTGTCGGTGCTGAGCTCCGGAAGCTCGCCGCGCGCCAGCCCGCGCATCCGGCGGACGGTGCGGCCGTCCGGGATGCGCCGCAGCGCGATGCTGCGGTCGTCTTCGACCAGCACGAGCGTCCCGTCGGTGCTGAGACCGGATTCTGCGAAGAGGCCCTCGGGCACGGAGAACGACGAGCGCCTTCGGCCGCCGGGCAGCGCGAACGTCTGCACTCGCCCGTTGCCGTCGGTGACGAGCTCGTGTGAGGTCACGGCGGCGTCGCCGATGTCGACGGGGAGGTCCAGGCGCTCGCGTCCCGCGGTGCGCCAGACGCGTGCCGTGCCGTCCACCGAAGCCGTCGCGACGTCGTGGCCACGCGGGCGGAAGTCGAGGCCCGCGATCGCCGCCGTGTGCCCGAGGAAGGAGAAGAGCTGGAGGTGGCGCCCGGTGGCCTGCCAGATGCCCGCCGTCCCGTCCGCGGCCCCGATCGCGAGCTGGCGGCCGTCCGGGCTGAACGCGATGCGCGTCACCTCGAGCGCAGGGAATGAGACGACCTTCGCGGCATGGCTCCACGTGCGCGTGTCGCGCACCGTCACGGTGCCGTCGCCGCCGCCGACCAGGTCCATGTCGGCGATCGCCAGTCGCTCGCCGTCGGGGCTCAGCGCGAGCGCGTCGGCGCTCGTCGTGCCCGGCAGCTTGAGCAGCCGGCGTCCCGTGAGCGGGTCGAAGAGGTAGGTGCCCTGCAGCGGCGCGCCGAAGCCGACCGTCGCGCCGGCGAGGAGGCGCCGACCGTCGCGGGTGAAGGCCACCGTCACCCACTGATGGCTCGCGGCCGCCAGCAGTCGCGACCGTCCCGTCCGCACGTCCCAGAGGCGCAGGCCGTCGTTCGCGGCGGCCGCCAGCCGGCGCCCGTCGGGCGAGAAGGCCAGGTCGACGATCCCGCCGCCGCCCGCGAGCAGGCGCTCGCTGCGCCCCGTCCGCGCGTCGAGGAGCCGGATCCCTCTCTTCGTGCCGACGGCGAGCGTGCGTCCGTCGGGGCTGTACGCAGACGCGCTGCCGATGTTCGGACCCGCATGCACCTCGCGCACGCGGCGTCCCGACTGCGCGTCGACGAAGGCCACGCGCCCGTCGCACGAGGACTCCGCGATCGTCCGGGCGTCCGGCGAGTACGCAAGCCCCGGTGCGAGCCCGCTGTCGCAGTTCTGCCGGGGCAGGCGCGCGAGCGTGAGGCGCAGCGGGTCGCGGTCGATCGCCTGGCGCAGGGCGAGCATCGCCTCGGGCGTCGGCTTCGTCTTGACCGCCTCCGTCCCGAGCAGGACGGCGAGCTCCGGGTCGACGCCGATCTGGTTGCTGCTCTGCGCCGCCAGTGCCCGCGACCTCGCGGTTGTTCGCTCGAGCTGCGCCTGGTGGCGCGAGACGAGCGCGAACAGCAGCAGCGCCAGCGAGATCGCCGCGACCGTGACGCTGCCGGCGACCAGCGCCCGCTGGCGACGAGACGCCGCCGCGCGGCTGGCGAACACGTACTCCTGCTGCAGCGCCGTCGGCTGGGGATCCTTGCCGACGCCGCCGCCCAGCCACGACTCAGCGGATGCAAGCTCGGCGCCGCGCA
Organism: uncultured Solirubrobacteraceae bacterium; assembly: GCA_963809525.1. GTDB lineage: Bacteria > Actinomycetota > Thermoleophilia > Solirubrobacterales > Solirubrobacteraceae > F1-60-MAGs163. The sequence goes on from CAWEJY010000010.1 coordinate 10,013, forward strand.
GCAGGAAGCTGCGATCGCGGCCCTCCCCCTCCCACTCGAGCGCCTTCAGCAGCCAGCGCGTGTGCTGCCGGGCGTGGTCGAGATCGGTGTCGAGCGCCTGCGCGACCCGCTCGACGCCCGCCTCGAAGTCCAGGCCGTCGTCGAACGGTATCCAGTTGCGCTGGCGGATCTCGCCGGGGACGTTCTCGTCGGGCACGCGCCGCAGCACGAGCGGGACGATGCGCTTGTTGAGCTCGGTCGCGTGCTCGACCTCCTGCTCGCAGAAGGGCGATGCGACGGAGTCCGGGCTGATGACGAACAGGAAGCCGTGGCTGCTCTCGACGGCGCCGCGCAGCGCGGCGGGGAAGACCTCGGCGTCGCGGATGCCCTCGACGTCGACCCACACGTCCTTGCCGCGAGCGCGCAGCGCGCCGGCCAGCCGACCGACGAAGTCGGAGTCGCGCCGCGAGTAGGAGACAAAGACGTCGGCCATCGGTCCCCGGACCCTCGTGTCGACCCTACTGCGCCGTCGAGCGCAGGATCAACAGTCCGGCGCGTCCGGCGGATTGCCGCGGGCCGCGGCGCAAGGTCCCTTTACACCGCCCCCGCGCGCGACGTAGGGTCGCCGTGTCCCGGATGGACGGCCATGGCTGACGCCCCTGTCTCCCCCTCGCGCCGTGACGGCGCATGCGTGCGACGCCTCGGCGGGCACTGATGGCCGACCGGACCGCCGCCGAATGGGCCGATGCCGTGCGTGACGCCGAGCGGCGCGGCGAGTTGCTGACCGCGTTCGACATCGCCGACCGGGGCCTGGCCGAGTACCCCGACGACCTGTGGCTCAAGCACCGCGCGGTCCTCGCGCTCGCGCGCGCCGGATCGACCGAGCAGGCGGCGCGGCGCTTCGAGGAGTACGGGCTGGCGGCGGTCGACAACGAGGACGTCGCGGCGCTGCGCGCGCGGATCGTCAAGGACCTCGCGCTGGCCGCCGCAGGCGAGGAGCGCCGCCGCGCGGCGGCGCGTTCGGCCGCCCTGTACGCCGCGATCTTCGCCCGCACCGGCGGCTGGTATCCCGCGGTCAACGCGGCGACGCTGAGCCTCCTGGCCGGCGATCCGGGACGCGCCCGAGAGCTCGCCCGGGCGACCCTGAAGGCGCTGGCGGTCGGCGGGGACGGCTCGTACTACGCCGCGGCGACCGAGGCCGAGGCCGAGCTGGTGCTCGGCCACGTGGAGAGCGCCCGCGAGGCGATCGCGCGCGCGGTCGCGCTCGACGACGGCGATCACGGCGCGCTGAGCACGACGCGACGCCAGTTGCGGCTCGTCTGCGAGGTGATCGGCGCGGACCGGTCGGTCCTCGAACCGCTCGCCGGCCCGTCGGTCGCCCACTACTGCGGGCACCGCATCGGCGCGCTGGGGGAGCCGGGTCGCTTCCCGGCCGGGGACGAGCCGGTCGTCGCGGCGGCGATCGCCGGGGCGCTCGACTCCGAGCCCATCGCCTATGCCTACGGCGCGCTCGCCGGAGGTGCCGACATCCTGTGGGCCGAGGCACTGCTCGAGCGCGGCGGCGAGCTGCACGTCGTGCTCCCGTTCGCGCGCGAGGAGTTCATCCGCGTCTCGGTCGCCGGCGCCGGCCCCGGCTGGGTCGAGCGTTTCGACCGCTGCCTCGGCGCCGCGGCCTCCGTCGAGTACGCGACCGACGACGCGGCGCGCGGCGACGACGTGCTGTTCCGCTACGGCGCGGAGCTCGCGATGGGCCTGGCGCTACTGCGCGCGCGGTTCCTCGACGCGGACGTCAGGCAACTGGCCTTCTGGGATCGCGGCCCCGCCGCCGGCGCGGCAGGCACCGCGATCGACGTCGCGACGTGGCGCCGTGGCGGGCGGCGGACGGTGGCGGTCGATCCCGCCGGGCAGCGTGCCGAGGTCGGCGACGTCCCGCAGGCGCCGGGGACCGGCGGCGCGTCGCCGCGCGTCGTGCGCGCCCTGCTCTTCGCGGACGTCCGCGGCTTCTCCAAGCTGGGCGACGAGCAGTACGCCGACTTCGACGATCTCGTCATCGCGGCGTTCGCGCGCGTGCTCGAGAAGACCGACGGCGTCTGCTCGATGAACACGTGGGGCGACGCGCTGCACGTCGTGCTGGACGACACCGTCGCGGCAGCGGCGTGCGCGCTCGACCTCCAGGACGCGATGGCGGCGATCGACCTGCGCACCGCCGGCCTACCGGAGCACCTCGCGCTGCGGCTCGGAGCCCACGTCGGCCCGGTGTTCCCGTCCTTCGACGAGGTCCGGCGCGTCTCGACCTTCACCGGCTCGCACGTCAGCCGCACAGCCCGGATCGAGCCGGTCACCCCGCCGGGAGCGGTCTACGTCACGAACGCCTTCGCCGCGGCGCTGCTCCTCGCTGACCGTGACGAGTTCGCGTGCGACTACGTCGGCCACATGCCGGCCGCCAAGGACTGGGGCCGGCTCAGGATGTACCGGCTGCGGCGCAGGCGCGCGCAGTCGCCCGCCACGCCTCGCGACGCTCGACCGGCGGGCGTGCCGGAATGAGGGGGCCCGGGCTCGCCGGGCCTACGAGACGCGGTAGGCGCGGCGGACCGCGCGCTGCAGCCTGGCGACGGGCGCCGCGCCTTCCGCCTCGGCCGAGACGTCCACGACGAACGGACCGTCCGTGAAGACGATCGTCGCCGCCTTGGTCGGCACCCCGCTCGTGGTGCGGTGGTTGACGAGCACCCCCCGCGCTCCCGGGACGCCCGCGACGCGCCCGATCGGCGTGCTGATCTCGCAGAGGTCGTCGGAGAGGCGCGTGCGGCGGGCGTCGAGCAGCAGCCGCGCCGCCCCCGCGCGCGCGGAGGCGGGGTCGGCGAAGCGCAGCACCATGCTGCGGGCCGACCGGTGCGCGCCGGCGTAGGTTCGGGTCGCGCCCGCAACGAACCCCGCGCCCGACAGTCGCGCGGCGGCCGCGTGCCGGTCGGCGAACAGGTCGCCTGTGGTCTGGACGAAGCGGGCGGGGTCGGTGACGACGGCGGTGGCGACAGCCGGCGCGCGGTGCGCACCGGCCAGCGACGAGCCGGCGAGACGCTGGACGAGGCCGGACGTGGTGTGCGGGGCGGCGGCCGGGGGGCCGGCGGTGAGGTCGCGGTCGGCGCAGCCCGCAGCGGCGAGCGAGAGAGCGGCGAGGGCGATGATGGGGCGGGGCATGACGGACATCGTGTTCCTCCTCGAGTTGATGAGGGGGACCGTAAGTCTGCGCGCCGGCGCGCTCCACGCACTCCGCCACTGCCGTCTATGCAATCCGCCACAGAGGCCGGCTCAACCGGCGATGCGCTGCAACCCGTCCCGGTCGAGCACTGTCACCCGCCGTCTCCCGGTCTCGAGCAGGCGCAGCGAGCGCAGGAGCTGGAGCGCCTTGTTGACCGCCTCGCGTGAGGCGCCCGTCCATGCCGCGAGGTCCTCCTGGGAGAGCGGCACGTCGAGGGCGATGTCGCCCCCGGAGGCGACCCCGAACCGCTCGGTCAGCTCCACGAGCCGGTGGGCCACGCGTCCGACGACGTCATGGGTGGCGAACTGCGCCTGCTGCTCGTCGGCGTAGCGCAGCCGCTCGGCGACCATGCGGAGGATCACGAGCCCGACGCGCGCATTGCGGTCCAGGAACGCGCCGAACGCAGAGCCGGCCACGATGAGCGCGTCCACGGGCTCGATCGTGGAGACCGTCGCCGAGCGCGGCGCGTCGACGAGGGCGGCCATCTCGCCGACAAGGTCGCCCGGGCCGCGCACGGCCAGGATGACCTCGCGCCCGGCCGCCCCGACGACCGTGATCTTCGCCCGCCCGCCGAACAGGACGATCACGGATCCGGCGTCGTCGCCCTCGTGGAAGAGCGCGACGCCGGCACCGTACGACCGGCGGCGACCGCTCGCCTCCAGGTCCTCGGCCTCTTCCGGCGTCAGCGTCTCGAGGAACGTCGCGGGCATCGTGGCGAGCATCGCTGACGCGGGCTGGGTTGCGCAACCGCCAGAGCGCGCCGGCTCACCACGTTGTGCCCGCATGGCACGCGCTCACCCGAAGCGCGCCGCGCTTGACACGCGACTGCCTCGTCCCATTTCGCCGATTGCTCGATGACGATCGCGTTCCCCGCTGCAGCAAGCAACGCTCTCGGCCGAGCCCACCGACCGCCAATCCGACGGGCAGCTGACCCCCGACCCCGCGCCATATCGGCCTCGCTGCGCGTCGCTGGGCGACTCAGCAAACGACGCCGCTCGAGCTCCCGGGCGGCTGGAGTCGACCCGCCCCTGGTGGGTGAGCCGGGCTGACGATGGCGTAGGCTGAGGACCGCGTCGATCCAGGTGCAGCCGACAGGAGCAGCGCGTGGTATCAGAGCCCGACACGACGAAGGTCGCGACGGCCGCCGAGCCGGTGCGCTGGCTGCCGGTCGACGATCGCGAGCAGGCTCCGGCCGAGGGTCTGGGACTCTGCCTCTCCGGCGGCGGCTTCCGGGCGATGCTGTTCCACCTCGGCGCGCTGTGGCGGCTCAACGAGGCGGCGCTGCTGCGCACGGCCGACCGCGTCTCGAGCGTTTCCGGCGGCTCGATCGTCGCAGCGACGCTGGCGCTGAACTGGAACCGGCTCGAAGCCGACGAGCGCGGCGTGCTGGGCGGCTTCGTCGACCGCGTGGTGCAGCCGGTCCGGGCAGTCGCACGGCACACGATCGACGAGGCGGCGATCGCGGGCGGGCTCGTGGCTCCGGGCTCGATCGGCGAGCATCTGGCAGCCGCCTATCGCCGGCACCTGTTCGGCGACGCCACGCTGCAGGACCTGCCCGAGACTCCGCGATTCATCATCAACGCGACGAACCTCGCGTCCGGGGCGCTGTTCCGCTTCTCCAGGCGCGAGGCGGCCGACTGGCGGGTCGGCAGCGTCGAGACGCCGGAGATCGCGCTGTCCGACGCCGTCGCAGCGTCCTCGGCGTTCCCGCCGTTCCTATCGCCCTTCCCGTTCGACCTGTCGCTCGCAACCTGGCGCACGGAGCCCGGCAACGACCTGACCGGTGCCGAGTTCCGTGGGGAGCTGACGCTGAGCGACGGCGGGGTCTATGACAACCTCGGCCTCGAGACGGTCTGGAAGCGCTGCGCGACGGTCCTCGTCTCCGATGCCGGTGGGCATATGGCCGCGGACGCACACCCCCCGCACGACTGGCCGCGGCAGTCGATTCGCGTCATGCACGTGATCGACAACCAGGTGCGCGACCTGCGCAAGCGCCAGGCCGTCGCCGGCTTCATCAGCGGCCAGCGCACCGGGACCTACTGGGGCATCCGCTCGGACGTGGCCGACTACGGGCTCCCCGACCCGCTGCCGTGCCCGCACTCGCAGGCGATGGCGCTGGCGGAGGTCCCCACCCGGCTCGCGGCCCTCGACGACGCTTTGCAGGAGCGCCTGATCAACTGGGGGTACGCGGCCTGCGACGTCGCGGTACGCCGCTGGGTGAGCAGCTCGCTGCCTCGCGGGTGGTTCCCCTACCCGCAGAGCGCCCTCGGGTAACCCGCGGGCCGACCCCAGCCGACCTCGTCGACGTGTCGGCCGCATCGCGCGTCGGTCGCTCAACCACCGTCGCTCACGTGCCGAAGAGACACGTGTTCGGCGACGGACACTGCAGTCGCCGGCGACTCTCAGCCACGTCTCAGGTGCGCTACGCACAGTTCTCAGCCGACCGCGGTTCCCTGTACGCGTGCCCGCCGTCAACCATCGAACAGGAGCACCGACGCCAATGTCCCTCATCACCGTGATCGGCCTGAATGTCGCCCTCGACGTCGCCATCCTCGCGGCGCTCACCTACGTCTGCCGCCTCCCCCGCCACCTGGCGGAGCATCAGCAGCAGACTCCGGGCACGATCGAGCAGCTCGCTCGCACCCCCGAGCTCGCGTACGAGCAGGAGCACGCGGCCTGAGCGCCGGCGAGCGTTGACGCGTCAGCGCTCGCCGGCTCCGTTGCGCCACAGCACCACGTACCAGACCAGGACCGCGATCAGGACGCCGAGCGGCAGCACGAGCGTGAGAACCGAGCCGGCGGGGATGGTGGCGAGGATCGGGGCGACGGACATCGGACTCTCCTAGCTAACGGCCGCTGCTCACGACCGCTGTTGCCGCGGGGCGCCCGGCCGTCCCGGGCGCCAGCCAGCGATGGAAGCACACGAACAGGGCGACGACGAACGCGATCGAGCCCGGCACCCACATGATGCCCGCGGCGAGCTGCTGGTCGCTCAGCGCGGAGATCCCGCCCGGTCGCACCAGCTCGTGTGCGTACGGAGCGTAGAGGGGGCGCGGAGCGACGGCCAGCACGATCGCCAGGACCCAGCCCACGACCATCGCCGCGGTCAGATAGGCGACCCGCTGGATGGGGGTCAGCCGAGCCCGCAGCGGCGGTGAGCTGATCACCTGCTTCCAGAACAGCAGCGCCGTGCAGAAGAACAACTCGTGTTCGAGGACGTGCAGCGGGGCCCAGCGCAGCGTGGCATCGAAGAGCACCGGAATGTGCCAGGCGAGGAGCACCAGCGAGAATGCGAGGAAGCTGGGCAGTGGTGCCCCCAGGCGGCGACCGGCCCGCCTCAGCGTGATCCCGAACGATCCCACCATCAGCCCTCGGCCCACGTCCCGCCGGACGCCGAGCGGGATCGAGCGCCAGAGCCGGCTCCACGGTCGTCCCAGCAGGATCAGCGGCGGGGCGACCGTCAGCAGCAGCACGTGCTGGATCATGTGCACCCAGAAGAGGCGCTCGGCGAGGAGGTCGATCGGTGAGTCGAGCGCGATGGCGATGACGAGCAGGCCGCCCAGGAAGGAGGCCGTGCGCCATCGCCGGACTGCTGCGTCCCGGCCGGACACCGCCGTCTTCCTCGACCCCACCCCGTACATGACGGCGGCGACCACCACCAGGAGGAGCGGCACGTCGAGCGACCAGTCCCAGAAGCCGATCGCCGTGGTGTCCCGCGCCGCCGCGACCAGCATCAGAGCAGGTACAGGACCACGTAGGTGATCGCGCCGATCGCCGCCAGGTAGGCCCAGTAGAAGGCGGCGGCCGAGAGGCCCGGCGCGATCAGCCGATCGGGGTTCTTGATGTCGCCGTCCCGGCGTGACGGCGACCGGCGCGCCCGCGCCTCCGTGGCGACCTGCGTCTCGAGCCAGTAGAGCGCGCCGAGGGCCGCCACCATGTAGCACGCCGTCCAGGTCACGAAGACGCTGGCGTAGGCGCCGTCGGTGGGACCGAAGCTCTGCTGCGAGTACTCGATGGCCTGCAGCGCGACGGCCACCACGCCGAGCAGGATCGCGGCGGTGGCGGGTGCCGGCCACCCCGAGGCCCCGCGGCGCATCTGGCGCCCGGCCAGGTAGCCGAGAGCGGCGCTCACCAGGACGCAGGCGACGATCGCGGCGCCCAGGCCCTGCTCGGGCTTGACGTGCGCCGGACGCCACATGCCGTTCTGGTTGAGTGCGCGCAGGTAGAAGTAGGCGAAGACGAAGCCGAGGAAGAAGAACGTCGTCGCTCCTGCGAGCAGGCGCGATGCGATGTACAGGCCCCGCGCCCCGACCTCGGGCGGCTCGGGCGGAATCTCGACGCCGAGCGCGACGGGCGGGACCGCGATCTGGGGGACCGGTTCGCCGGACGTTGCCATGTCAGGTGGCCGCCTCGGCCGGCTGCGGCGACAACGTCGGCAGCGGCGTCCCGTAGTCGTAGGGGTCGGAGTCGATCACGGGGATCTGCTCGAAGTTGTTGACGGGCACCGGCGTCGCCGTCTGCCATTCGAGCGACTTCGAGTGCCAGGGGTTGGCCTCGGCGGGCAGCCGCGCGAAGATCAGCGAATACACGATGTTGACCAGGAACACGAGCATCGAGGCGCCGAGGACGAAGGCGGAGATCGACACCCAGACGTTGAGCCCCTGGAGGTCCGGGGCGTAGGTGCTCACCCGTCGCGGCATGCCCTTGATCCCGAGCGCGAACAGTGGCAGGAAGGTCGAGTTGAAGGCGACGAACATCACCCAGAAGTGGATCTTCGCCAGCCGCTCGTTGAGCCGCATGCCGAACATCTTCGGGACCCAGTAATAGATCGCTGCGAAGAAGGTGAAGATCAGGCCACCCATGATGGTGTAGTGGAAATGCGCCATCACGAAGAAGCTCCCGTGCGTATCCGTGTCGCTCGGGACGTCGGACAGGAACACTCCCGACAGGCCTCCGATGAGGAAGTTGAACGTCCATCCCAGGCAGAACAGCATCGGTACGGTGAAGCGGATGCGAGCACGCCACAACGTGCCCATGACACAGAGGAAGATGAAGCCGGTGGGTATCGAGATGATCTCGGTCGACAGCATGTAGAACGGCCGCAGGGCCGCGTTGATCCCGCTCACGAACAGATGGTGCTGCCACACGAAGAAGCTCAGCAGGGTGACGCCGAGCATCCCCGAGACGGCCAGCCGGTACCCCCACAGGGGCTTGCGCGTGAACACCGGCAGCAGCTCGAGCACGATGCCGAACCCGGGCAGCGCCAGGACGTAGACCTCGGGGTGGCCGAAGAACCAGAACAGGTTCTGGAACAGGTATGAGCTCCCGCCCGCACCGGGCACGAAGAAGGAGGTGTTGATGGTCCGGTCGAGCATCGCCATGAGGAGCGCGGCCATCAGCGTCGGAGCGGCCAGCACCATCAGCACCGAGGTGGCCAGCACGGCCCAGACGAAGATCGGCAACCGCGACCAGGTCAGGCCCGGCGCGCGCAGCGTGATGATCGTGGCGAGCATGTTCAGCCCGAGCAGGGTCATCGACAGACCCACCAGGGCGAAGAAGCACAGGTAGGAGTCCATCCCCATCACGGTCTGATCGTTCAGGGGCGCGTATCCCGTCCACCCGGTGGGGAAGCCGCCGAAGAAGATGGTCGACACAAGGATGAACCCGGCAGCCATCAGCAGCCAGAAGGTCAGCGCCTCGACGCGCGGAAACGCCATTCGCCGCGCGCCGATCATGAGCGGCACGAAGTAGTTCGCGAACGGCCCCAGGATGCCCGAGGTCATCATTCCCATCATCATCGTGCCGTGCATCCCGACCAGGGACAGGTACTGGTTGGGGCCGATCACCGTCGGCGTCGGGTGAAGCAGCTCGAGCCGGATGAGCATCGCGTTCAGGCCACCGACGAAGAAGAACACGCCGATCCCGACGAGGTACTGGATGCCGACCACCTTGTGATCCGTGCACAGGCCGAAATAGCGCCCGATTCCCTCGTCCTCCTTCTCGCGCAGGGTCGCGGGCCGGCCGAACAGGCGGCCGACCGGGTAGTTGGCGAAGCCGAGTCCGATCAGGAACCCGAGCACCCCGAACAGGTAGGCGAAGATGAGCGCCAGGTCGTTCTGGTCGGTGTCGTTGAAGAAGTCGAAGTTGGGGCGGTGGAACTGGTGTCCGAGCCACCAACCCAGGTAATAGCCGCCCACGGCCAGCACGACGGCGCTCAGCAGGTTGAAGCCGAGCAACCTCCGCCAGGGCGAGCGCCGGGTCGCCAGGGGAGCGGTCGTCGTCGTCATCCGGCCCGCCTTGCGGGGTCGGGGAAATAGGTGGTGCTGTAGGGCGGCAGCGACTTCCTCTCGGGCGCGAACTTCGCCTGCTGCTGATGGATCCAAGTGGTGAATGCCGCCGGGGTCACGACGTGGCCGTGATCGAACATGTAGCCGTGCCAGATTCCGCACAGCTCGGCGCAGCGGATGTTGAAGGTGCGCACGTGGGTCGGCTTGACGAACGCGATGTTGTCCTCACCGGGGTTCGCGTCGACCTTGACCCCGAGCTGGTAGGCCCAGAAGGAGTGGATGACGTCCAGCGACGTCACGTGCAGTTCCACCATCTGTCCCACCGGCAGGACCAGGTGCGGCGTCTCGACGCCGCCGTAGCTTGGGTAGCGGTAGGTGAACGCCCACTGCTGGCCGATCACCTGAACCTGGAGCTTGGGACCGCTCGGTACGACCACCGGCGAGGCGCCGCCCCCCGAGCCGGCGCCGTCGGCGAGCAGTCGCACCGTGCCGTAGGCGGCCAGCGCGAGCACCATCGTCGACGTGATGACGATCCATGCCGTCTGGATCCGTGCATCTCCGCGGATGGCCGGCCCCTCGAGCGCGCCGCCGGGCTCCTGGCGGAAGAAGATGATCGCGTAGAGCAGGTAGATGACCACCAGCAACAGCACCGGCGTCATGGCCGCCCAGAGCACGGTGTTGTCGACGACGTGGCCCGAAGACTGCTCGCTGGCGTTGCCGGGGGGCAGGATCGGCCCGAGCACGAAGATCACGAGCGGCAGCGCGATCAGCGTGGCGATCAGCCAGATGGCGCCCAGTCGACGGGCGTGATTGCGCTCGGTCATCTACACCACGTTCACGAAGCCGTCCATGTAGCCGAGCGTCTGCATCGCTCCGCCGAACCCGGTGATCGTGCCGGCCGCGCACGGCACGAAGCACTGCCAGTGGTAGCGACCCTTCTTGCCGGTCCGGAACGCGAAGGTGATCGTTCGGTGGTCGGCGGACAGCGGGCACGGGGCGGCATCGCACGGGTTCTTCGCGCTGTCCGGGATACCTGGGAGCGGAACGACCACCCCGAGGCCGGGCACCGCGAAGGTGTGCGAAGCGTCGTCAGGGTTGATGGCGCGGATCGACTTGCCGTCGACGGTCTCGATGCCGCCGACCGTGCCCTGGACCTGGGAGAGGTAGGGATTGCGCAGGCCGCTGTTGCCGTCGTACTGAAAGACCGTGACGTGGACGACCGAGTTGGCGGGCACGGTGAAGATCGTGCTGTGCACCCACTTGCCCTTGCGCTGGACGAGGTACGAGACCCAGTCCGGGTGCGACGGGTCCTCCTTCGGCCCCAGTGACGCGACGGTCTGGAGCGTCAGCTGCGCGCCGCCCGATGGCCCGACTCCCACCTTGGCGGCAGTCACCGTCGGCGGGGAGGACGTGGCCCAGCTCGAGACGTAGAGCGCGATCAGCGCGACGACCACCACGACCGCCATGCTGACACCGATGAGCCGCTTTCCCATCACCCAGCCTCCCGACAATCCCGAAGGTTAGGTATACACCTCCGCTCGGGCGCGCGGTGATTTTCTTGTCGACCTAGCCGGGTATGGCAGCCAGAAGATCGGCGCGGGTCTGGGGTCCGACGAGCCGCTTGATGATCCGCCCGCGTGCGTCGATGATCACCGTCGTGGGCAGCCCGACGAGGCCGTAGCGGCGCCCGGCGTTCCCGCTGTCGTCCTCGAGGACGGGGAACGTCCAGTGGTGCCTGCGCACGAAAGCGGCAGCATCGGCGTGGCTGTCCGACCAGTCGAGCCCCACGAGGCTGGCACGGCCGCGGAGCTCGCTCGCCAGACGCGCGAACTGCGGTGCCTCCTTGATGCACGGCCCGCACCAGCTGGCCCACATCACGATGATCGCCGGACGTCCGCGCAGGCTCGCGAGGGTCGTCGGCGGCCCGACGAGCACCCGCGTCGGCAACGGCGGCGCAGGACCCGGACGAGCGGCCGGCGTTCCGCTCAGCAGCAGCACCAGGGCCCCGGCGGCGAGCGCCGCGACGACCGCGATGGCCACACGGAGCATGCGGCGATCCTAGAGCACGCCCCGCCCCGGGAGAGGCGGCGCCGCGCCCGCGACGAGTGCCTAGACTGCTCCGAAGAATGCCCGGCGAGGAGGGTCAGCGGCACAGGCGGGTCTGGACGGGCCTGCTCCCGCCGCTCCTCCTGCTCGTCGTGGTGCTCGGAGCGTTCGGCCTTCTGCTCATTCACCGTTCGAGCGGGACGAGCTTGCCCGGAGGGGTCCGGGAGAACCCGGCGGGCGGCGGTTATGACGCGACGCTGGCCAAGCCCGCCAAGCTTGCCCCGAGGCTGGCGCTGAGGAACTACCTCGGCCAGCCGGTGAACCTCAGCTCCTTCCGCGGCAGGGCCGTCCTCGTCACATTCCTGTACACGAACTGCCCGGACGTGTGCCCATTGATCACCGATAACCTGCGCGCGGCACAGACCCGGCTCGGGGCCAAGGCCTCGCAGGTGCAGATGATCGCGGTGTCCGTCGACCCTCATGGAGACACGCGCGCTGCGGTCGGCTCCTTCCTCGCGCATCACCGGATGCTGGGCCGCATGTTGTACCTCGTCGGATCGCCGGCCCAGCTCGGCCGGACCTGGAAGGCGTGGAGTGTCGGGTCAACGCGCGAGGCCGGCAACCCTGCGCAGGTCGCCCACTCGGCGCTCGTCTACGGGATCACGGCCAGCGGCAAGCTGGCGACGATCTATCCGTCCTCGTTCGATCCGTCGCAGATCGTCCACGACGTGCCCGTGCTCGCATCGCGCTGACGGCTCCAGCCGGGCCTTCGTCAGACCCGGCCTGGCTCACCGCGCCAACGCTTTGCAGAGGCGAACCGCCGCCCGGCCACAACCCGACTATCGGGCCACTCGGCGGTGGATGGCAACAGGCGTATCGTCGGCGCCATGAGCACGCTCACCACCGACCCCGCCGCCGTGCTGGTCCGCGAGGACGAGCCGGCGGTGCACATCACCCTCAACCGACCCGACAAGCGCAACGCATTGAGCCTCGAGCTCATGCAGGACCTGATTGACTCGCTGCGGCGCGTGAGCGCCGGCCCGGGCGTGCGAGTCATCGTCTTGGAGGCCGCCGGCCCGGCGTTCTCGGCCGGCCACGACCTGAGCGAGATGATCGGCCGCGACGTTCCCTTCTTCCAGCGCCTGTTCGACGTGTGCACCGAGCTGATGGAGACGATCCATCACCTCCCGCAGCCGGTCATCGCGAAGGTGCAGGGCATGGCCACTGCGGCGGGTTGCCAGCTCGTGGCCGCCTGCGATCTCGCGATCGCCGCGGACAGCGCGCGCTTTGCCACCCCCGGCGTCAAGATCGGACTGTTCTGCTCGACGCCGATGGTCCCGCTCTCGCGCGCGATCGGCCGCAAGCGTGCGCTCGACATGCTGCTCACCGGCCGACCGATCGATGCCGCCACCGCGCTGGACTGGGGCCTCGTCAACCGCGTTGTGCCGGCCGAGGCGCTGCAGGACGAGGTCGCCGTCGTCGTCGACGCCATCGCGCGGTCGAGCCCGCTCACCGTCGGGATCGGCAAAGAGACTTTCTACGCCCAGATCGAGCTCGACGAGCACCGCGCCTACGACCTCACCAAGGCCGTCATGGCCATGAACGCGCGCGCCGACGACGCCCAGGAAGGCATGACCGCCTTCCTGGAGAAGCGCCCGCCGACATGGCGAGGACGCTAGTCCGCGCGGCTCAGCGCGCCGGCGCTGGATCGTCCGTCGCGAGTCGTGGCTGCCACCGTTTCCGCTCGAGAGACGATATGACCGCGATCGTGATACCACGGGTCGCTTTGAGGGTAGGTCGCACGACATGCACAGCCATCGCCCCGGCGTCACCAGCTTCGTCCACCTCGGCCTTGTCGTCGAGGACCTCGACGAGACAGTCCGGTTTCTCGCGCTGCTCGGCTTCGACTGCGGCGAGCCCGGGGTGTTCAGCGGCGAGTGGATCGATCGGATCATCGGTCTCGAGAACGTGACCGTCGAGCTCGTGATGGCTCGCGCCCCCGACGGCAGCGACATGTTCGAGGTGGTGCGCTTCCACTCGCCGTCCGCCGGCGCTCAAGAACCGGCGCCGGCCGCGAACCGTCCTGGGCTCCGGCACGTCGCCTTCAAGGTCGACGACGTGCGTGGCGTCGTCGACCGCGTCCGAGCGGCCGGCTGGGAGACGGTCGGGGAAATCGTCGACTTCGAGAACACGTTCCTCCTCTGCTACGTCCGCGGACCCGAAGGCCTGATCGTCGAACTCGCCGAGCGGCTCGACGGCGCGCCGGACTGAACGGACGGCGGTGGCGGGCATCCGGCCACCATGACCGGGGACATCGTCCGGACCGTCGCTCAGGCGCGCTCCTTCGCGGACGCTCCACGCCCCGCTGCTGCCGGCCGCCGGCGCCGCCGGGCCGCGAGGCCGAGCAGGCTCAGGCACGCCAGGGCGAGAAGGGCGCTGCGCCGAAGGAGCATCATCCGCCGGAATGTGTCCCGCGGAACGTGCTCGGGCGCTCCCCTTCGAGGATGCGCGCCGGGCCTGAAGTCAGAAGACGCCCCGCGGAATCAGCCCGTGCGCGCGCGCCTCTCGCTCGAGGTCGTCCCTGAAGTCGGGGTGTGCGATCGAGATCATCGCTTCGGCCCGCTCGGGGATGGACTTGCCCTTGAGGTTCACGATCCCGTACTCGGTGACGACGTACATCATGTCTGCGCGCGTGGTCGTGATGACGTTGCCGGGGGTCAGGTCGAGCACGACGCGGCTCGCGCGCACGCCGTGGCGCTCATACGTGGACGTCATGCAGATGAACGACTTGCCGTCCTTGGAGGCGTAAGCACCGCGCGCGAACTGCGCCTGTCCGCCGGTGCCGCTGATGTGACGGTGGCCGGCGGACTCGCTCGCGGCCTGGCCCTGCAGGTCCATCTGCGTCGTGCTGTTGATCGCGACGACGCGGTCGTTCTGCATCACGATGTGCGGCGGGTTGGTCAGATCGACGGCGTGGCAGAGGAAGTCGGGGTTGCGATCAGCCGTCTCGTACTGCAGCTTGGTGCCGACCCCAAAGGTGCACACGACCTCGCCGGGGTCGAGTGTCTTGCGGGCGCCGGTGACGACGCCGGCGAGGTAGAGTCGACGATGCCGTCGGTGAGCATCTCGGTGTGGATGCCGAGGTCGCGCACACCGCTGTCGCGCAGCAGCGAGCAGACCGCGTTCGGCATCGCTCCGATCCCGACCTGCAGGCAGCTGCCATCCTCCACCTCTGCGGCGATCAGCCGCGCGACGGCCCGGTCGGTGTCGGTCGGAGGCGGGTTCGGGATCCAGGCGGGGGGCCGTCGTCGCCGGCGATGACATAGTCGACCTCGCTCTCGTGCACCGCGTTCCCCACGCCGTCCAGACATGGCAGTCCCGCCGACTCCTCGACGATCACGAGCCGGGCGCGCTCGACGATCGCGCGGTGCCACAACGTGGCGAGGCCGAAGTTGTAGAAGCCGTGCTCGTCCTTCGGGCAGGTCTTGAGCACGGCGATCTCCGGCGGGTCGATGAAGCGCCTGTAGTAGTCGGGGATCTCGCCGAGGTTGCAGGGAATGTAGGTGGCGCATCCGGCGTCGCCCTTCGCCCGGTCGTAGCCGGTGAAGTGCCAGTTGAGCCAATGGAAGTGCTCCCGGTCCGGGTCGGCCTCGAGCACCGCGCGCCGCCGCACCGAGAGGCACGCGCGGATCTTCACGTCCTGGAGCTCCTCGACCCGCGCAGCGAGCGCGGCGTCGAAGGCGTCGGGCTGGCCGATGCCGGTGCCGTACTCGACCCAGTCGCCGGAGCGCACGAGCGCCGCCGCGTCAGCCGCTGAGATGCGCTTCGCCCGCGTGGGCTCCGGCCGGCCCGGCGCCACAGGTGCCATGAATGGGCTCCGTCGTCGTGCGACGCAGGAACGCCTCGCTGGCCGACGCTACCTCATCAGAGCCGGGGCTCGCCATCGGTGCGTTCGAGGCCCGACGGTGGTTCGCCCACAAGGGCCACGGGTAGTGTCTTGTTCCGCCATGGCTGAGAAGAAAGCTCCGAAGACCGCCACGAAGCCGGCCGAGGGATTCTCGGCCGAGGAACGCGCCGCGATGCGGGAGCGCGCCAAGGAGGTGAAGGGCGCCGGGCGCCGCGGCGCCGGCAAGGCGGACGGGGCGAGCGACGTGCTCGCCAAGATCGCCGAGATGGCGCCGACTGATCGCGCGATGGCCGAGCGGCTCCATGCCATCGTCACGGCCAGCGCGCCCTCCCTTTCGCCGCGGACCTGGTACGGGATGCCCGCCTACGCCCGGGACGGCAAGGTCGTCTGCTTCTTCCAGAGCGCCCAGAAGTTCAAGACGCGCTACGCGACGCTCGGCTTCAGCGACAAGGCGAGCCTCGACGACGGGTCCATGTGGCCGACCTCGTTCGCGCTGAAGGAGCTGACCCCGGCCGTGGAGAAGCGGATCACCACGCTCGTGAAGAGCGCGGTCGCGGCAGGCTGAGCATCTCAGGCCTCGCCCGACGCAGGGGCCGGCTCGGGTGTCGCGGCCCGGCCGGCCAACAGAAGCGTGGTCGGTCCTCCACCGTCGCTCGGTGTGGACGGTGGCCGCGCGCCGGCGTCGTCAGCGCGGAAGGTCCAGGGCGGCCCTGAGACCGTCGAGGTCGGCCGCCCCGAACACCACACGATTCTGCGTGGCCACGTAGATGAGATCGAGATCGATCCCGGCCCGCGCGATCCTGCGAGTCAGGTCCGCCAGGACGCCGGGGCGATCCTCGACATCCACGACGACGACCTCGCGCTCGCGGGTGACGACAAGGCTCGCGGTCGCCAATGAGTGCTTGGCGGCCTCGGCGTGCGGGACCAGGATGTGAAGCTCGGCCCGCTCGCCGGGGCCGACGCAGGTGGCGGCCGCGATGTTCACGCCGGCGTCGCTGATGGCGGCAGCGACCCGCCCCAGAGCCCCGGGCGTGTTCTCGACGTCGATGACCAGGTCGACCGCGATGAGTGTGAATACTGCCCGGGCCGGGGGTCCACCGCAATGAGGCCGTCGCTCAGCGGCCGAACTGGCGCGGCGCCCAGGCCGGGGCCCCGGGCGCCGCGAACTGGAAGGGAGTGGGGACGGGCGCTACGCCGCGAGCGCGAGGTCGGGCTCCGCGTTCGGCGTCCTCTGGCCGTGCCTGAGCGTCGGCAGCCAGCTGAGCGAGGTCGGCAGATACCAGTTCCAGTCGCCCAGCAGCTTCATCGTCGCCGGCAACAGCACCGCACGGATCAGCGTCGCGTCGATCAGGACCGCGACGCCGAGGCCGAAGCCCATCTGCTTGGCGTCGAGCGTGCGCAGGCTCACGAAGACGGCGAAGATCGCGACCATGATCGTGGCGGCGATGCTGACGACGCCCGCCGTGCGCTTGATGCCCTGGGCGACGGCCTCGTCGTTGCCCATCCCGCCGTCGACGAGCTCCTTGATCCGGCTGATGATGAACACGTGGTAGTCCATCGAGAGGCCGAAGAGGACGACGAAGAGGAACAGCGGCAGCCCGGCGACGACCGTCCCGTTCGAGTGGAAGCCGAGGAACCGCTCGGCCCAGTGGTGCTGGAAGACCGCGACGAGGATGCCGTACGCGGCCCCGACCGAGAGGACGTTGAGGACGACTGCCTTCAGCGGGATGACGATCGAGCGGAAGGTCACGAGCAGGAGCAGGAAGACGAGCAGGAGCACGAAGCCGAACACGAGCGGCATGTGCGCCCGCACGGTGTGGTTGAAGTCGGTCACCGCGGCGGCGTTGCCGGTCACCGCGACAGCGACGCCGGGAACGGCAGCGACGGTTGCCGGGATGATGTCGGTGCGGAGGGTGCGCAGCGCCCGCTGGGAGGCGGCGTCGGCGCCGTCGCCCTGCATCGGGATCCTGACCCTGGCAACCGTGCGGTCAGCGTTGACCTGTTCGTCGATCGGCTTCGTCATCTGGCCGGAGGCGAGCGCCTGCATTTCGAGCCTGGCGATCCCCTTCCGCACGGCCGGGGCGGTGAC
The DNA here is from genome assembly GCA_963809525.1 of uncultured Solirubrobacteraceae bacterium. Lineage (GTDB taxonomy): Bacteria > Actinomycetota > Thermoleophilia > Solirubrobacterales > Solirubrobacteraceae > F1-60-MAGs163. Next base: position 27,577 of record CAWEJY010000010.1, read on the forward strand.
GTCTGCGGCCTTGACGACGACCTGGGCCGGAGTCTGCGAGCCGGGGAACGCCTGCTGGATCCGGTCGTAGGTGCCGACGGCCGGGATCGACTTCGGCAGATCGCTGAAGCCGGACTGCTGGGTGTGCAGCGACAGGGCCGGCAGGGAGAGGGCGACGAGCACAGCGGCGGCGAGACCCGCAGACAGCGCGGGCCGCGCAAGGACACGGTCGACGATCCGCGACCAGAGCCGGGGGTCCGGACCATTGGCCGTCCGCCTGCCGACGAATGGGAGCCGACCGCGGTAGAGCCTGCCGCCCATTCCCGCGATGACGGCGGGAAGGACGGACAGCGACCCGATCAGGGCGACGGCGACCACGATCATCGAGCCCGTCGCGATCGAGGTGAAGACCTTCGTGCCGGTGAAGAGCATTCCGGCCAGCGCGATCATCACGGTCAGCCCTGAGACGAGGACTGCCTGCCCTGAGGTCGACGCCGCGGCGAGCAGCGCCTCGCGGTCCGACAGGCCGCGCTGGTGCTCCTCACGAGCGCGGCGGATGTAGAAGAGCGAGTAGTCGACGCCGACGGCCAGGCCGATCATGAGGATGACCGACGAGGTCGCGTCGGCGGCCGGCACGACGTGGCTTGCGATCGTCGAGAGGCCACCGGCGGCGAGCACGCCCGAGAAGGCGAGCAGGACCGGCACGCCCGCGGTCAGCAACGACCCGAACGCGATGACCAGGATCACCAGGGTCAGCGGCAGCGAGAAGATCTCTGCGTGGGCGAGGTCCTTGCCGGACGTGGTCGCGATCGCGTGGTTGGCGCTCGCGGAACCGAATCCGCCGACGAACAGCGCAGGGTGCGCGGCCTGGACGTGCTCGATCGCGCCGAGGATCGGTGCGATCTTGTCGCCCGACTGCTCCAGCGGCCCGCGAATCTCGTACAGCACGAGCGCCGAGTGACCGTCGCTCGAGATCTGACCGCGGCTTCCGGGCGCCAGCGGCGAGGTGATCCTCGACACCTGCGGCTGGCGCTCGAGGGCCGCAACGACATCGGCGACGGCCGCGCGCAGCGGCGGTGAGCTGACGAGCTGCGCCTCGGAGTGCACGAGGACGCTCTCGGACACGGGCGTCGGGAAGCCGGCCCTGCCGAGAATCCGCTCGGCCTGAGCCGACTCGCCCGTCGCGCCGTCGGCCGCCGTCTGCTTGTCGAGGCCGGCGAATTGACCGATCGCCAGCGCGAGGACGACGAACGCAAGCCAGCCGAGCAGGGTGGTCTTCCAGTGGTCTGCGCTCCAGCGGGCGGCGCGGGCGGCGAGGTTGAGCGGCTGCCTGGGCTCCATGGGAGCTCCCTTCAGGTTGGTGCGTGTCGAGGCGTACGGTGTACGTTGCATGATGCGGAAACGTACACGTACGGCGTACGCCTGTCAAGACGTACGCCGTACGCTACGATGTACCTCGAATGGCGACCAGGAAGCCCACCGCACCGAGCACGCGACGCCGGGCCCCCCTGACCAGGGAGCGCGTCCTCCGCGCCGGCCTCGCCCTCGCCGACCGGGGCGGCGTCGAGTCGCTCACGATGCGCAGGCTCGCCCGGAAACTCCGGCTCGAGTCGCCCATGTCGCTGTACAACCATGTCGCCGGCAGGGACGACCTCCTCGACGGCATGGTCGACATCGTCTTCGCCGAGATCGAGCTGCCGGCGACCGACCTCGACTGGCGGACGGCGATGCGACGCCGCGCGATCTCGACCCGCGAGGCCCTGCTGCGCCACACCTGGGCCGTCGGGCGCATGGAGTCGCGCAACCCGGGGCCGGCGAACCTGCGCAACCACAACGCGGTGATGGGCTGCCTTCGGGAGGCGGGCTTCGCGTTCGAGCTGGCGATCCACGCCTACTCGGTCCAGGACGCCTACATCTACGGCTTCGCCCGGCAGGAGAAGGATCTCGGCTTCGAGACACCCGAAAGCGCCGGACGGGCCGCGCAGCGGAGAGCCGAGATGATCGGCGATCTCGACGAGTACCCCTATCTCGCCGAGATCACGAAGCGGCTCCCCGAGTCCGGGTACGACACCGCCGTCGAGTTCGTCTGGGGACTCGATCTCATCCTCGACGGCCTCGAACGGCTGCGAGCCGCCGCCTGAGTCCAGCGCAGTGGGGCACGGCGGCGTGGTGGTCCTCGAGTTGCGTCCCCACTCGGTGTTCTGGGACGATCAGCGCGAGCGTCCCGAGCTCCGGCGGCCGGCTGTTGCTGGCGGGCACGGTCGGCGCGCTCGCGGCTCTGAGCCTCGGGATCTACGGCAGCGTCCACGACCCGGCGGCCGACCTCTCGTTCACGCTCGGGTTCACGGACACGATCACGATGAAGGTCTGGCTCGCCAGCCTCGCCGTGCTCTTCGCTCTCGTCCAGGTCGGCTCGGCGCTGTGGATGTAAGTCCGGGAAGGAGCCGGCGGCCAGGGCGGTCGCCCTGGCCGCGGCGACTCCAGCCCGCCAGCCGACGGTTGCGGCCACGATCCGGGCCGGCCACGCCCCGGACGGCATCACGGTCGCCAGCTCAGACGTCTGGCTCACCGACGCCGGCGCGGCGTGGCCGTCGGCGAAGGCTCGGTGTGGGTGGCGAACGCAGGTGACGGGACGGTCACGCGGATCGACCCGGCGCGGGCGACCGTCGTCGGCGACCCGATCCCGGTCGGCCGGGACCCACGCGAGCTCGCGGTCGGCGAGGGCTTCGTATGGGTGGCCAACGCGGGCGACGGGACGAGCACGAACTCGGCGACAATGCGGCCGTGGCTCATGTACGCGCGTCCCGCCGAAGGTCAGGACCTGAACGGGGTCGGATGTCGCCGTCAGCGCCGCTGAGGGTCCTGGTGCGGAGCGACTTCCGGCACGTCCGCGGGACCCTCGCCGGCGCGCGCTCGGCGCGCCCGCGACTCAGGTTCACGGCCGAGTACGCCGAGGCGGCCAGCGGCGGCTCGGCCACGCTCAGGCTGAAGCGGTTCGTGCGCTGCGCGCGGCACCGCTTCGTCGCGAAGGCGGTCGGAACCATCGCGGCCGCTTCGACGCCCGCGGCCGGATCGCGCTCAGGATCCGCCGCCTCCGCCCGTCCGGGCTACTACCTCGGCCGGCTCACATTCGCGGGCACCCCCCGGTACCGCGCCGGGATCGACCCGGTCGCGGCACTGCTCCAGGTCGACCCGGATGGCACGCTCGACTGGGTGCCCCCGGAGGCCTTCCCGGCCTGCTGAACCATGCGCTGTTTCGGCAACGGCGACCCACTCTACGAGCGCTATCACGACGAGGAGTGGGGGCGACCGGTCACCGCCGAGCGCGAGCTGTTCGAGCGGATCAGCCTCGAGGCGTTCCAGTCGGGCCTCGCGTGGATCACGATCCTGCGCAAGCGCGAGGCCTTCCGGGCGGCGTTCGCCGGCTTCGAGCCCACGGCCGTCAGCTCGTTCGGCGACGAGGACGTGGCGCGCCTGATGGCAGACGCTGCAATCGTGCGCAACCGCGCGAAGATCGAAGCGACGATCGCGAATGCCCGCGCGATCCTTGCGATGCGCCGGCGCGGCGAGAGCCTGGCGCGGCTGGTCTGGTCGCATGCGCCGCCCGCACGATCCGCGGCGCCGGCCGACTGGACCGCCGTACCGGCTGTCACAGCCGAGTCGCGCGCGCTCGCCCGTGAGCTGAAGGCACGCGGCTTTCGCTTCGTGGGGCCGACGACGGTCTACGCGTCCATGCAGGCCTGCGGCCTGGTCAACGACCACCTCGCGGGCTGCGCGGTGCGCAACGCGGTCGAAGCTGATCGTGCGAGTGCCCGTCCGCCTCGCTTACCCGGGCCGACGTAAGACATGGCGCGAAGAGGACACCAACCGTTCCATGACGTTGATCCACGATGCGCGGCACGTGACCGGCCGACTGCAGCGCCTGCAGCAGGCCGGAGTCTCGATCTGGCTGGACACGCTCTCGCGCGACCTGCTCGACAGCGGCGCGTTCGCGACGCTGGTCCGCGACCGAGCGGTCACCGGCGCCACGTCGAACCCGACGATCTTCGCCAGGGCGATCACCGGCTCGGGCGCCTACGACAGCCAGCTGCGCGTCCTGCTCGATTCCGGCGTCGGCGATCCGCAGGAGCTGTTCTTCGAGCTCGGGCTGCGCGATGTCCGCGGCGCGGCCGGCGCGCTCCGCGCGGTCCACGAGTCCGGCGCCGGGACCGAGGGCTTCGTCTCGTTCGAATGCACCCCGGATCTCGCGCATGACTCCGAGGCGACGATCGCCCAGGCGACACGGCTGTGGGAGCGGCTCGCGCTGCCCAACGTGATGATCAAGGTCCCTGCGACCGAGGCCGGCGTGAGCGCGATCGAGGAGCTGACCGCCCGCGGGACCAACGTCAACGTGACGCTGCTGTTCGCCGTCGATCGCTACGAACAGGTGATCGAGGCCTACCTGCGCGGGCTCGAGCGCCGCGTCGCGCAAGGCCTCGCCGTCGATTCCGTGCGGTCCGTCGCGTCGTTCTTCGTCTCGCGGGTCGACGCGAAGGCCGACGCCGGGCTGGCGCCGGACTCGCCGCTGCGCGGCCGCGTCGCGATCGCGAACGCGCGGCTCGCGTACTCGCGCTACCGACACCGCTTCTCGGGCGCGCGCTGGAACAGCGCTGCGCGAACACGGAGCCACGCCGCAGCGACCGCTGTGGGCCAGCACCGCGACCAAGGACCCCGCGTACTCCGACGTGCTCTACGTCGAGGAGCTCGTGGCTCCCGACGCGATCAACACGATGCCCGAGGCCACCCTGCTGGCATTCGACGACCACGGCGAGACCGCGGCGTTCGATCCCGATCCCGCCCAGCCGCAGCAGAGGCTGGCCGCGGCTGCCGCGGCCGGCGTCGAGCTCGACGCGATCACCACCCAGCTCGAGCACGAAGGCGTGGCCGGCTTCTGCGCCTCCTACCGACAGCTCCTGCGCTGCATCGAAGCCAAGGCCACGCGATTGGCCGCCTCGGCGACGTAAGACGCGACCACCACTCGACGGAGGAGGTACCTGACATGTCAGCAGCAGCACACCCGGCACCACGCCACCAGGCCGCAGTGCGGAACACCACCCGTGAACGCCTCGGCAACGACCCGGCCTACCAGGCCTACCTGCTGCTGCGCATCGGCTTCACGGTCGCGCCGTCTCGCATCCGGGCAACGACACCATCAACGTGCGCAACAAGAAGCGCGACGTCGTCGACTGCGGAACGGGCCGGGACCACGTCAAGGCCGACCGTGTGGACAAGCTGAGCGGCTGCGGGCGTGTGGCCCGCAGGTGAGCAGGGGGATCGAGCCGAAATCAGCGAGAGGCTCGGGACGCAGCCGGATGCCCTGCGAGGAACGCCGCCTCCGCCTCGCCCAGCGCGGTCGCCGGCGCGGCGCCGTGGAGGTACTCCGCCGCGATCGCGCCCCAGTCCGCGCCCGCGCGCAGCTGGGTCAGGACGACGGCGATGATCCCGTGCATGCGCCGGATCAGCAGCGAGTCGGGCGGCAGGGTGAACTGGTTGACCTGCGTCCTGACCGCCGCGCGCTGCGCCTCGTCCGGGCGCTCGCGGTCGTCGTCCTCCCGGCGGCGCTCGGGTGAGAAGCGGCGCTCACCGGGAACGGCGTACCACCCGATCGCGAAGCGCATCAGGCGCAGTGCCCAGTCGGCGTCGACGGCGTCCGCCCGATCCGCGGGCAGGTAGTCACCGGCGAGCAGCGCCGCCTTCAGCGCCGCGGCGTCGCCGTCGCGGACGGCGAGCGCGATCGCGCGCTCCTTGTCCACGCGCGCGGCGCCGACGTCGTGCACCAGCCCGAAGTCCAGGAAGCAGACGCGACCGTCGGGACACAGCAGGAAGTTGCCGGGGTGCGGGTCCCCGAGCGCGATCCGGTTGCGATAGAGCAGGCCGAAGTAGAACCGGAAGATGATCTCGCCGTAGCGGTCGCGCACCGCCTCGTCCGCGCGGCGCACGGCCTCGAACCGCTCACCGTCGACGTACTCGGAGACCAGCACGCGCCGCGTCGAGAGCGCGGTGTGCACGTGCGGCACGCGCACGAACGGATGCCCGCGCAGCAGCCGCTCGATGCGGCGGTGGTTCTGGGCCTCCAGCTCGTAGTCGAGCTCCTCGGAGATCCGCTCGCGCAGTTCGGCGACGAGCGCCCTGCCGTCCAGCCCCGGGGCCAGCCGCTTGACGAGCGGCAGCAGCAGCGCCGCGTTCCGCAGGTCGGTCTCGACCGCCTCTGCGACGCCCGGGTACTGGATCTTCACGGCGACCTCGTCGCCGTCGACGGTCGTCGCCCGATGCACCTGCCCGATCGAGGCGGCCGCGAACGCACGCTCGTCGAAGTCCGAGAAGACCTCCCGCAGCGGCCGGCCGAACTCCTCGCGCAGGAGCTTCTCCAGGTCGCGCGAACGCCACCGGCGCGACGTCGTCGCGGAGCGCCGCAAGCTTGCGCTGCAGCTCGTCCTGCTCGTCGGGCGGGAGGCCGTCGAACTCGACCATGGAGATGAGCTGGCCGACCTTCATCGCCGCGCCGCGCATCTGCCCGAGCTGGTCGACGAGCTGCTCGACGAGCGCCCCGGTCCGCTCGCGCTCGGCGGCGGCCGCGCGCTCGGGCGTCCGGACCCGGTTGGCCGTCCGCATGCCGGCCCAGCGCAGGCCCTGCCCGGTAACCAGGCCGCCGACGCGCGCCGAGCGCGCGATGCGCCCGGTGGGCAGCTTCCCGGCGTCGGGCGGCGGATCGTCGGCCTCGGTCGGACATGACCCGAGGCTAGCGACGCACGCGCGCCTGCAACCTTGACCCGGGAGCTCACGCATACGAACATGTGTTCGCCTTGGCATCGACCATCCTCCACGCCGACCTCGACGCCTTCTTCGCCTCGGTGGAGCAGCGCGACGACCCGGCGCTGCGCGGGCGCCCGGTGATCGTCGGTGGCGGGGTGGTCCTCGCCGCGAGCTACGAGGCGCGGGCGTTCGGCGTGCGCGGCGCGATGGGCGGGCGCCGCGCGCGCGCGCTCTGTCCCAGCGCGATCGTCGTCCGGCCCCGCATGGAGGCCTACAGCGCGGCCAGCAGGGCGGTGTTCGCTGTGTTCCGCGACACCTCGCCGCTGGTCGAGGGCATCTCGATCGACGAGGCGTTCCTCGACGTCCGCGGGCTCGAGCACATCGCCGGCGCACCGACCGAGATCGCCGCCCGCCTGCGCATCCGCGTGCGCACGGAGGTGGGGCTCCCGCTGACCGTCGGCGTCGCCCGGACGAAACACCTGGCGAAGATCGCCAGCGGCCTCGCGAAGCCGGACGGCCTGCTCGTCGTGGGCGACGACCAGCGCAGCGAGCGCGACTTCCTGCACCCGCTCGCGGTGGAGCGGATCTGGGGCGTGGGGCCGAAGACGGCCGCCGTCCTGCGCGGCGCCGGATTGGCGACGATCGGGGAGCTGGCCGCCGTCGGCGAGGACGCCCTCATCGCGCTGCTCGGCCGCCACACCGGGCGCCATCTCCACGCGCTCGCCACGAACCACGACCCGCGCCCCGTCCGCACCGGCCGGCGCCGGCGCTCGATGGGCTCGCAGTCCGCGCTCGGGCGGCGCGCGCGCAGCGAGGCCGAGATCGACGCCGTCCTGATGGCGATCGTCGAGCGGGTGATGCGCCGCCTGCGCCGCGCCGGGCTGGGGTGCCGGACCGTCGTGCTGCGCCTGCGCTTCGGGGACTACGAACGTGCGACGCGCTCGGCCTCGCTGCGGCGCGCGACGCGCCGCACGCAGACGGTGCTCGGCCTCGCGCGCCACCTCCTCGCCGCCGCCGCGCCGCTCGTCGCCGAGCGCGGGCTGACGCTGATCGGCATCTCGCTGACGAACCTGACCGACGACGACGGCGCCCAGCTCGAGCTGCCGCTCGACGGGCGGCCCGCGGTGCTCGACGAGACGCTCGACGCGGTGCGCGACCGCTTCGGCGCCGATGCGATCAGGCGGGCGGCCCTCGTCCACCGGGACATCGGGCCGGCCATGCCGACGCTTCCCGACCGGCCCGACGCAGCGCCCTGAGAAGGGTCTTCAGAATGCCCTTCCGGCCCCGGCCGCGCTCAGCCGAAGTTGACGCCCTGCGCGAGTGGCAGCTCGCTTGAGAAGTTGATCGTGTTCGTCGCGCGGCGCATGTAGGCGCGCCAGGCGTCGGAGCCGGACTCGCGCCCGCCGCCGGTGCTCTTCTCGCCGCCGAAGGCCCCGCCGATCTCGGCGCCCGAGGTGCCGATGTTGACGTTGACGATCCCGCAGTCCGACCCGTCGGCGGCGATGAACCGCTCGGCCTCGCGCTGGTCGCTCGTGAAGATGCTCGACGAGAGGCCCTGGGGGACGGCGTTGTGCATCGCGACGGCGTCCGCGAGGTCGCGATAGGTCATGAGGTAGAGGATCGGGGCGAAGGTCTCGCGCCGCACCACCGCCGTCTGGCCGGGCATGCGCACGAGCGCCGGCTCGACGTAGAAGGCCTGCGGATGCCCGGCGGCCTCGCGCCGGTCGCCGCCGGCGAGGACCTCGCCGCCGTCGCCCTGCGCCTCGGCGAGCGCCTGCGCCCATCGCCTCGTGGGCGCGGGCGTTGATCAGCGGGCCGACCAGCACGCCCTCGCTCAGCGGGTCGCCGACGGGCAGCCGGCCGAACGTCTGCGCCAGGCGCGCGGCGAGCGCGTCGGCGACGTCCTCGTGGACGATCAGGCGCCGCATCGTCGTACAGCGCTGCCCGGCCGTCCCGGCGGCGCTGAACACGATGCCGCGGGTCGCCAGGTCGAGGTCCGCCGACGGCGTGACGATCGCCGCGTTGTTCCCGCCGAGCTCGAGCAGGCAGCGTCCGAACCGTGCCGCGACGCGCGGGGCGACCTGCGCCCCCATGCGCTCGGAGCCGGTCGCGCTGAGCAGCGCGACGGAGGGACTGTCGACCAGCGCCCGGCCGGCGTCCTCGCCGCCGATCAGGAGCATGTTGAGGTTCGCCGGCGCGCCGCAGTCCTCCGCGGCGCGGTCCAGCAGCGCGGAGCAGGCGACGGAGGTGAGGGGCGTCATCGGCGAGGGCTTCCACACGACCGTGTCGCCGCAGACGAGCGCGACCGCGGTGTTCCAGGACCAGACGGCGGCCGGGAAGTTGAACGCCGAGATGACGCCGACGACGCCCAGCGGGTGCCAGGTCTCCATCAGCCGGTGGCCGGGCCGCTCGGAGGGCATCGTGCGGCCCTCGAGCTGGCGTGAGAGCCCGACGGCGAAGTCGCAGATGTCGATCATCTCCTGCACCTCGCCGAGCGCCTCCGACGGGATCTTCCCGGCCTCGATCGTGATCAGGTCGGCGACGTCGGCGAGGTGCTCGGTCAGCAGCGCCGCGAGGCGCTTGACGACGGCGCCGCGCACGGGCGCCGGCACCACGCGCCACCGCGCGAAGGCCGCCGCCGCGGCGGCGATCGCCAGCTCGGCGTCGGCCGAACTCGCACCGGGCACGTCGAACAGCGCCTCGCCGGTGATCGGCGAACGCGCAGCGACCGGCGGACCCGAGCCGGCCGGCAGCCTCGCGCCGCAGCGCTCGAGGCTGCGCCGCGCGCGCTCGCGCAGGGCGTCGGTGGTCGAGATCGTGAGGGTCTGCTCGGTGGCCATGGGGCAGACGCTAGTGGCGGCGATACCACCGCGGCGAGGTCGTCGGCGGCGGCTTCAGGCGCGCGTGCACCACGATCACGCGCGGCTCAACGGCGGCGATCGCCCCGGCGAGCGCGGCCTCGAACGCCGTGCCGAAGCCCTCGACCGTGACGGCTTCGATGCCGAACGACGCGCTCAGCGCCGCGAAGTCGGGCCGGACGAGGTCGACCCCGAACGGCGCCTCGCCCGCGTGCTGCTGGTCGAAGCGCAGCATCCCGTAGCCGCCGTCGTCGACGAGCACCAGCGTCAGCGGCACACCCGTCTCCGCGACGGTCGCAAGCTCCCCGCACGCGAAGAGGAACCCGCCGTCACCCGCCACGCAGACGGTCGGGCCGATCTCCGCCAGGCACGCCCCGATCGCCGCCGGGAACCCGAAGCCCAGCGTGCCCCAGCCCATCGGGTAGGCGAGCCCGCGTGGCCGCGGCACCCGGTGGAAGCCGCCGAGCCAGTACCCGGGGATGCACATGTCGGCGACGACGACCGCGTCGTCCGGGAGCACGCGCTGCATGACGTCCAGGAACTCCGCGGCCTGCGGCTCATCCTGCGCGACGGCCGCGCGCACCGCAGTGCCGACGACGTCAAGGCGCGCGCGCAGGTCCTGCAGCGCCCCCTCACGACGCGGGACGTGCGACAGGAGCAGCCCGGCGACCCCCCGTGCGTCCCCGGTCAGCGTCACGTCGGCCGCGTAGTTCTTGTTCGCATCCGCTGGGTCGACCGTGATCGCGACGAGCTGCGGCGGCGCCGGCATGCGCCATTCCTGCGTCATCATCGCGTCGAAGTCGGTGCCGATGGCCAGCACGACGTCCGCCTCGTCCCAGAGCGGTCCCACCTCACGCGCGTGGATCGGGCCCGGGACCGCGCATGGATGGTCGGGCGGCAGCAGCCCGCGACTCAGGTACGTCGTGATCACGGGCGCCGCCAGCGCTCGCGCGAGCTCCCCCACAGCCTCGCCGGCGCCGGCGCGCAGCGCGCCGCCGCCGGCCCAGATCAGCGGTCGCCGTGCCGCTGCGAGGATGCCGGCGGCGCGCTCGAGCGCGGCAGGATCGGGCTGGGGGGTCGGCGGCGCGGCGCGCACGACGGCAGCGGCGGCGACCTCCGCGGCGAGCAGGTCGGTCGGCACGCCGAGGTAGACGGGCCCCGACGGCGCCGCCTGCGCCTGGTGCGCGCTCGCGAGCACCGCGGCCCCGATCTCACCGGCGCACTCGACGATGCGCGCGGCCTTGGTCACGGGCGCGAACATCGCCGTCTGGTCGCGCGTCTCGTGCAGCAGCCCGCGATGGACGCCGGGACGGCGCAGCACGCTGGAGACGTCGGTCGCGATGACGAGCACGGGCGAGCCCGCCTCCATCGCCTCGCCCGTCGCGCCGAGCGTGTTGGCCGCGCCGGGGCCCGTCGTGACGAGCGCCACGCCGAGCCGGCCGCTCGCGCGCGCGTAGCCGTCGGCGGCGTAGGCCGCGGTCTGCTCGTGGCGCACGCCGACCAGGCGGATCGGCGAGCACGCGAGCGCGCGCCAGATCGCCAGGTTGTGCACGCCCGGCAGCCCGAAGACGATCTGTACGCCGAGCTGCTCGAGCGCCTCGACGAGCCGGTCCGCGCCGCTCGCCTCAGACGACATGGAACTCGGGGCGCGGGGCGGCCGCGGCGAAGCGGTCGGCGTGCAGCGGGGCGATGTCGACGAACGGCGGGCGGCCGAGGACGAGGTCGCGCAGGATCTCGCCGACGGCCGGCCCCTGGAGGAACCCGTGGCCGGAGAAACCCGTGGCGTAGATGAAGCGCGCAACGCCGCTCGCCTCGCCGATGATCGCGTTGTGGTCGGGCGTCATCTCGTAGAGGCCGGCCCAGCCGCCTCGGATGCCGGCATCGGCGATGCGCGGCGCGCGGCGCGAGGCCGCCGCCATCAGGCCCGGTACCCAGTCGTCGGTCGTCGCGAGGTCGAAGCCGGGCCGCTCGCCGGGATCCGACATGCCGAGCAGCAGACCGGGCCCCTCGCGGTGGAAGTAGAAGGTCGAGGCGAAGTCGATCGTCATCGGCAGCTCGGCGGGCAGCCCGTCCAGCGGCTCGGTGAAGAGGATCTGGCGCTTCAGCGGCGTCACCGGCAGATCCACCCCCACCATCGCGCCGCAGCGCCGCGACCACGCGCCGGCGGTGCAGATCACCGTGTCCGTGCGGATCGTTCCGCGATTCGTGACGACCGTCGTGATCTCCCCGCCGGCCGTCCCGATGTCGAGCACCTCGCAGCCCACGAGGATCTGCGCGCCGAGGGCGCGCGCGGCGCTCGCGTAGCCCTGGACGACGGCCTCGGGCGTCGCATGCCCGTCCTGCGGTGAGAACGCGGCGGCGAGGATGTCGTCGCCGGCGAGCAGCGGGCAGCGCTCGCGCGCCTGCGCCGCCGTCAGCATGCGCGACGGGACGCCGTACTCGTGCTGCAGGCCGACGCTCTGCTCGAACGTCGCGACGTCCTCCTCGCGCGCCAGCACGAACAGGTAGCCGACCTCCCGCAGATCGATGTCCCATCCGGGGCGCCGCGCGAAGTCGCGGAAGGCCGCCAGGCTGCGGTGGGCGATCTGGATGTTCAGCGCGTCGGAGAACTGCGCGCGCACGCCGCCCGCGGCCCGCGAGGTCGACCCGCTGGCGAGCGCATCGCGCTCGACGAGCACCACGCCGGCGCCGGCCTCAGCGAGGTGGAAGGCCGCGCTCGTCCCCATGACCCCGCCGCCGATGATGACCACCGGCGCGCTGGCGGGGAGCGGAGCTGAGGGACGGGGCATGCGGGGCTGGGAGACTATTGACCCTCATGCACGAGACGCCCGAGGATCTCGCCGCGCTGCAGGCGCTCATCGACCGCAGCTACGCCCAGGCCGGCCCGCACCTGCTGCGCATCAGCACCCCGGAGCGCCGGCTGAGCGCCGAGCAGATCGCCGCGCGACTCACCGGCATGCGGCTGCTCGTGCTGGCGACGGTCACCGCGGACGGCCGGCCGATCGTCGGCCCCGTCGACGGGATCTTCCTGCGAGGCGCGTTCCATTTCGGCTCCGCGCCGGACTCCATGCGCTTCCACCACATCCGCGCGCGGCCACAGGTCAGCGCGACCCACCTGCCGGGTGAGGAACTCGCGGTCACGGTCCACGGCCGCGCCGCGATCGTCGACATCCACGGCGAGGAGGGCGCCCAGCTGCGACAGACGCTCCTGGACATCTACGTCCCGCGCTACGGCGCAGAGTGGGAGGCGGAGTTCCTCGACTCGGGGCCGGTCTACGCGCGCATCGAGGCCGACCGGATGTTCACGTTCCACATGGAGGACGCCGCGGCGAACTGACGCGAGGAGCGGACGATGGATCTCGGCCTGGAGGGAAAGAGCGCGCTGGTGACGGGAACGAGCGCGGCGATGATCCAGCGGTGACCGACGCGACCGCACAAGTTCCGACCGATACCGGCCGGACCGCCTGGGCGCGGAACATGGCGACCCCGGTGCGCGACTTCCTGAGCACCGAGACCGGCGGCGCGAGCGTGCTGCTGGCTGCGATGGCGCTCGCGCTGGCGTGGGCGAATTCGCCTTGGTCTGACTCCTACGACTCGCTGTGGACGACACGGCTGTCGATCACGGTCGGCACTCACGGCATCTCGGCCGACCTGCGCGAGTGGGTCAACCAGGGCCTGATGACCTTCTTCTTCCTCGTCGTCGGCCTGGAAGCCAAGCGCGAGCTGGACCTCGGCGAACTGCGCGAGCGCCGCCGGCTCGCGATCCCGGCCCTTGCGGCGATGGGGGGAATCCTCGTGCCGATCGCGATCTTCCTGGCGATCAACGCCGGGGGGCCGGGCGCCCACGGCTGGGGCGCCGCGATGTCGACGGACACCGCTTTCGCGCTCGGCGCGCTCGCCCTGCTCACGCCGCGGGCCGCGACCCGCACACGCGTCTTCCTGCTCTCCCTCGCGGTCGTCGACGACCTGGTCGGCCTGCTGGTGATCGCCACCGTGTACAGCACGAACGTCTCGCTCACCGCGCTCGCGGTCGCCGCCGGCTTCTTCGGCGTGCTGCTGGCGCTGCGCTTCGCGCCGGTCTGGCGCCGGCCGATCGCCGTGCTCGCCGGGGTCGGCCTCTGGGTCGCGATGTACGAGTCCGGAATCGACCCGGTCGTCGCGGGGCTCGCGGTCGGGCTCGCGACGAGCGCCTACCCGCCGTCGCGCGAGGATCTCGAGCGGGCGACGGCGCTCGCGCGCTCGTTTCGCGAGCAGCCGACGCCCGAGCTCGCGCGCTCGGCGCAGCTGGGGGTCCAGTCGGCGATCTCACCCAACGAGCGCCTGCAGTACGCCCTGCACCCGTGGACGAGCTACGTGATCGTCCCGCTGTTCGCGCTGGCGAACGCCGGCGTCCACGTGACCGGCGGCCTGCTCGGCGACGCGGCGACGTCGGCGATCACGCTCGGGATCCTGATCGGCTACGTCGTCGGCAAGCCGGTCGGCATCGCCGGCGCCTCGTGGCTGGCATCGCGGCCCGCACTGCGCGGCCCGCGCTCGCCGCTGAGCGGGCCGCTGCTGACGGCGGGCGGCGCGGTCGCCGGCGTCGGCTTCACGGTCTCCGTCCTGATCTCCAGCCTGGCCTTCCACGGCCGTGACCTCGACGAGGCAAAGCTCGGCGCGCTCGGCTCCGTCCTGATCTCGCCGCTGGTCGCCTGGGTGATCCTGCGGTGGTGCGACGATTGCCCGCGACGACTCGCGCCCGCCAGATCGCGGGCACCGCGGAGGACATCCTCGACCTCTCCGACGACGTCGACTCCGAGCGCGACCACATCCGCGGGCCGCAGGACGCACCGGTGACACTGATCGAGTACGGCGACTTCGAGTGTCCGTACTGCGGGCAGGCCGAGGGCGTGATCCGCGAGCTGCTCGCGTCCTTCGGCGACGACGTGCGCTACGTCTGGCGCCACCTCCCGCTGAGCGACGTGCACCCCGATGCGCAGATGGCGGCCGAGGCCTCCGAGGCCGCGGCGGCGCAGGGCCGCTTCTGGGAGATGCACGACCTGCTGCTGAGCCACCAGGGGGAGCTGCGCCCGACCGACCTGAAGAGCTACGCACAGGCGCTCGGCCTCGACATCGAGCGCGTCATCAGCGATCTGCGCCGCCGCGAGTACGCCCCGCGCGTCAGCGAGGACGTGGCCAGCGCCGACGAGAGCGGCGTCTCGGGCACCCCGACGTTCTTCATCAACGGCCGGCGCCACTACGGCGCCTACGACATCGCGACGCTCAGCGATGCCGTGCGCGCCGCGAGGAACCGCGCGCTCGCCGCGCGCTGACGGGATGCACGGCCGCGCAACGGATCGCCGCGCGCGCCGCGCCGATCCGCCCGTCCACCCCGGCGTGCGCAACGTTCGGCCCTTGCCTGTGGCGCGAGCCGGCGAGGACCATGTCGGGACCGAGAAACGGAGGCAGCGAATGTTCGAGGAGGGTCAGCTCTACGCACCCGTCACGACGGCCGCGGACGGCGCCGTCCGCGTGCACCTGGCCGACGATCATCCGGGTGCCCATGACCCCGCCTATCGCGCGCGGCGGGACGCGATCGCGGCGCTCTCGCTGACGCGGGCCGCGGGTGATCCGATCCCCCACGTGCCGTACACCGAGGCCGAGGAGCGGGTTTGGCGCACGATCTCCGCGGAGCTCGAGGCCAAGCACGAGCGCTACGCCTGCGCCGAGTTCCGCGACGGGGCGGCGCAGCTGCAACTGCCGCGCGAGCGCGTCCCGCAGCTGGACGAGGTGAGCGAGCGGCTGACGGCCCTCACCGGGTTCCGCCTGGAACCCGCCGCCGGCGTCGTGGCGCCGGAGGACTTCTACGGCGACCTCGCAGCAGGTGTGTTCCACTCGACGCAGTACCTGCGCCACCACTCGCAGCCGCTCTACACGCCCGAGCCGGACGTCGTGCACGAGCTCGTCGGCCACGGCAACTCGCTGGCGAGCGAGCGCTTCGCGCGGCTCTACCGGCAGGCCGGCGGCGCTGCGCGGCGCGTCACGACGCCCGAGACGCTCGACGTCATCAGCCGCGTGTTCTGGTTCAGCCTCGAGTTCGGGGTGCTGCGCGAGGCCGGCGAGCTGCGTGCGTACGGCGCTGGGCTGCTCTCCTCGTACGGCGAGATCGAGGAGTTCCGCACCGCCGAGATCCGCCCGCTCGACATCGCGGCGATGGCGACCCAGGCGTACGACATCACGCACTACCAGCCGGTGCTGTTCTGCGCCGAGGGCTTCGAGGAGGTCGAGGCCGTGGTCGGCGCCTGGTTCGACGGCGCCGACGACGACGCGGCGCGCCTGGCCGCCGGGTCGCTCACGGCCGGAACGGGCGCTCGATGAGCGTCGAGAGGACCACGGCCGTGCGCGTGCGGCGCACGGCCGGGTTCTCGCGCAGCCGCTCGAGCAGCGACTCGAGGTGCACGGTGCTCTCCGCGCGGACGAGCAGGATCGCGCTCGCGTCGCCGGCGACGGTGTAGGCCGCGACGACCTCGGGGTGATCGGCGACGGCGATCTTGACGTCGGTGCCGGAGAAGCGCCCGTCGCTGTGGAGCTCGACGAACGCCTGCGTGTCCCAGCCGAAGCGGCCGGGATCGACGACCGCGCCGTAGCCCTGATCACCCCCTCGGCCTCGAGCCGGTCGACGCGGCGCTTGACCGCCGGCGCCGACAGCGCCACGCGCCCGCCGATGTCCTGAAAGGAGCGCCGCGCGTTCTCGCGCAGCAGCGCAACGATCTGGCGGTCGATGTCATCGATCCGCGCCTCATGACCCATATCGGCGCAATGTACCGCTCTTGCCCGGCGCTGGGAAGCGGCGGATCATTGCTCAGCAGCCCGAGGAAGAGAGGGAGTTCAGCCATGGCCCATGCCGTCAGCCCCGCGCCCCGCACCGCACCGGCGCGACAGAAGGACCCGATGCCGCTCAGCGGCATCGACCACGTCGAGCTGTGGGTCGGCAACGCCGCCCAGGCCGCGTACTGGTACGTCCACGCGCTCGGCTTCCGCGAGATCGCCTACGCAGGACTGGAGACCGGCGTGCGCGACCGCACGTCGCACGTGCTCGAGCAGGGCCGCATCCGCCTCGTGCTGACCGGCGCGCTCGACGCGGAGTCCGAGATCGCCGCGCATCACCGCCGCCATGGCGACGGCGTCCACGACATCGCCCTGAGCGTCCCCGACGCCGACCACGCCTGGAGGTACGCCACGACCCACGGCGCGCGGGGTCTGCGTCCGCCGGCCGAGCAGCGCGACGCGGACGGCGTCGCGCGCACCGCGACGATCGCCACCTACGGCGACACGGTCCACACGTTCGTCGAGCACTCGGGCTACGACGGGACGTTCCTCCCCGGCTTCGAGCCGTGTGCGGCGGCGGGCCAGGACCCGAACGGCGAGCCGCTCGTCCTCGCGATCGACCACATCGTCGGCAACGTCGAGCTCGGCGCGATGGACCGTGGGTCCACTACTACGAGCGACGTCTTCGGCATGACCGAGATGCTCCACTTCTCCGACGAGGCGATCTCGACCGAGTACTCGGCGCTGATGTCGAAGGTCGTCAGCGACGGCAACGGTCGCGTGAAGTTCCCGATCAACGAGCCGGCCGAGGGGCGGCGCAAGTCGCAGATCGACGAGTTCCTCGAGTTCTACGGAGGGCCGGGCGCCCAGCACGTCGCGCTGGCCACGCGCGACATCGTCGGCACCGTGGCCGAGCTGCGCCGCCGCGGCGTCGGGTTCCTCACGATCCCCGATGCCTACTACGACGACGTGCCCGAGCGCGTCGGCGAGATCGACGAGTCGCTCGCCGATCTGCGCGAGCAGGGCATCCTCGTCGACCGCGACGACGAGGGCTACCTGCTGCAGATCTTCACGAAGCCCGTCGGCGACAGGCCGACGATGTTCTTCGAGATCATCGAGCGACACGGCGCGCGCGGCTTCGGCGAGGGCAACTTCAAGGCGCTCTTCGAGGCGATCGAACGCGAGCAGGACCGAAGGGGGAACCTCTGATGCGCTACGACCGCCTCGGCCGCGTGCCCGGCAAGCGCCACGTCCAGTTCCGCGAGGAGGGCCGGCTGCTCGTCGAGGAGGTGATGGGCTACGAGGGCTTCAGCGGCAACGAGTCGATCCTCTACCACCTGGACTCGCCGTGCCGCCTCAAGGACGTCGGCGCGTTCACCGCACTGCAGCGGGACGAGTGGGTCCCGGACGTGCACGTGCACCGGCTGACCGACACGCGCGCCGGTCGAGCCCGGCGGTGATCCCGCTCGGCGGGCGGCGCCTGCTGCAGTTCAACGCCGACATCGAGGTCTCGATCTGCAAGCCCGTCGAGGAGCAGGACGGCTTGTACCGCAACGGCGAGGGCGACGAGGTGCTGTTCGTGCACCGCGGGGCCGGCGTCCTGCGGACGGTCTTCGGCCGCGTGCCCTATCCGCCGGCACGACTACGTCGTGATCCCGCGCGGCACGACCCACCGCTGGGAGCCCGCGGACGGCGAGCAGGTGTGGCTCTGCTTCCACACGCCGGGCGAGATCGAGACGCCGAACCGCTACCGCAACCGCTACGGCCAGCTGCTCGAGCACGCGCCGTTCAGCCAGCGCGACTTCCACCCGCCGCAGCGAGCTGGAGACGGTGCGCGAGCGACGGCGAGTACGAGCTCACCGTCCGCGTGCGCGACGGCCTGCAGCGCTACGTGCTCGACCACCACCCGCTCGACGTCGTGGGCTGGGACGGCTACGTGTACCCGTACACGTTCAGCATCCACGACTTCGAGCCCAAGGCGCGGGCGCCTGCACCAGCCGCCGCCCGCCCACCAGACGTTCCAGGGGCCGAACTTCGTGATCTGCTCGTTCTGCCCGCGGATGCTCGACTGGGACCCCGAGGCGGTCCCGCTGCCCTACCACCACTCGAACCTGCAGTCCGAGGAGGCGATCTACTACGTCGACGGCAACTACGCCGCGCGGCGCGGCGTCGACACGGGCACCATCACGCTGCATCCCAGCGGGCTGCCGCACGGGCCGCAGCCCGGCGCGGTGGAGCGCGCGCTGGGCACCGCGCGCACGGACGAGCTGGCCGTGATGTGGGACACGTTCCGCCCGCTGAAGCTGACGACGCTCGCACGCGACCTGGACGACCCCGCCTACGCGTTCTCGTGGCGGGACGACCCGGCGCGCGAGCCGCTGGCATCCTCCACCGGGTGACGGCGGCGACGACGGCGTACGGCGCCCTGCGCTCGCCCGCGGGCGGGGTGCGCCTCGCGGCCCGCTTCGAGGACCGCCTCGTCGATCTGCCGGCGGCGCGCCGCACGGGGGCGCTCGGCGCGCTCGAGCCCGAGCTCGCCGCAGCTCTGGACGCACCGGAGCTGGGGCCGCTGATGGCGCTCGGGCGCGAAGGCCGCGGCGCACTGGCGGCGGCGCTCGCCGCGGCGGGCTCCGACGCTCCCGATGTCGCAGCCGGCTCGGTGCCCGTGCTGCCGTTCGCGGTGGCCGACTACGTCGACTTCTTCGCCTCGCGCGACCACGCGGAGAACTGCGGGCGGATGCTCCGCCCCGGCGGGGAGGCGCTGACCCCGAACTGGGAGTGGATGCCCGTCGGCTACCACGGCCGCGCCGGCACGGTGGTCGTCAGCGGCACGCCGGTGCACCGGCCGCGCGGTCAGATCGTCGCCGGCGAGGGCAGGCCGTCGTACGGCCCGAGCGCGCGACTCGACGCCGAGGTCGAGCTGGGACTCGTCGTCGGCACCGCCTCGACGCCCGGCGAGCCGGTCGCGGTCGAACGTGCCGAGGAGCACCTGTTCGGGCTCGTCGTGCTCAACGACTGGAGTGCCCGCGACATCCAGGCCTGGGAGTCCGCGCCGCTCGGGCCCCATCTGGGGAAGTCGTTCGCGACGTCGATCTCGGCCTGGGTCGTTCCGTGGGAGGCGCTCGACGCGGTGCGCTGCCCGCCCGCCGAGCCGGCGCGCCACGTGCTCCCCCACCTCGAGGACCGCGGGCCCGGCGGGCTCGACGTCGACCTCGAACTGCGGATCAACGGCCAGCTCGCCTCGCGCTCGAGTGCGCGGCGCCTGGCGTGGACGCCGGCCCAGCTCGTCGCGCACCTGACGGCGAACGGCGCGCGGCTGCGCACGGGCGACCTGCTCGGCACCGGCACGATCTCCGGGGCCGAGCCCGAGTCGCGCGGCTGCCTCCTCGAGCGGACCTGGGCGGGGACGGAGCCGCTCGAGCTCGCCGACGGGTCGGTGCGCGCCTGGCTGCAGGACGGCGACGACGTGACGATCACCGCGACGGCCCACGGCGCCGCGCTCGGCGAGGTCGCCGGGCGGGTGGCCGGGGCCGCATGAGGACGGTCCGTCAGCCGGGGATCAGGACGAGCTTGCCGCGGACGTGCCCGCCCTCGCTGGCGCGGTGCGCCTCGGCGGCCTGGGTGAACGGGTAGGTCCCCCCGACCGGCACCTCCAGGCGGCCCGCCTCGGCCAGCGCCGCAGCCTCGCCGAGCGCCTCGACCGCGCGGAAGTCGCCGCCGCCGGTGACCTTCACGCCGAGCGCCGCGGCGCCGAAGTCGGCGATCGTCGCGACTCGCGCCGGGTCGCCCGTCAGCTCGATCAGGTCCTCGATGCCGCCCTTCCCGGCGGTGTCGAAGGCAAGGTCGACGCCCTCGGGCGCGAGCGCGCGGACACGCTCTACGAGGCCCGCGCCGTAAGTGGTCGGCTCGGCGCCGAGCGAGCGCAGGAACTCATGGTTGCCCTCGCCGGCCGTGCCGATGACTCGCGCGCCGCGCGCGCGTGCGAGCTGGACGGCCACGGCGCCCACCCCGCCGGCCGCGCCGTTGATCAGCAGCGTCTGCCCCTCGCTCACGCCACCGAGCACGGTGAACACGCGGACGCTCGTCTCGGCCGCAACCGGCAGCCCGGCCGCCGCCTCCCACGACAGGGCCTCGGGCTTGCGTGCGAACGCGTCCAGGACCGCACGCTCGGCCGCCGCGCCGCCGACGGCGAAGCCGAAGACCTCGTCGCCGACCGCCACGCCCGTGATGCCGGCACCGACCTCGTCGACGACACCCGACGCCTCGCGGCCGTCGACGACCGGGAAGCTCGCCGGCAGGGCGTCCCGCAGCATGCCGCTGCGCACCTTCCAGTCGATCGGGTTGACGCCCGCCGCCTGCACCCTGACGGCGATCTGCTCGGGCCCGGCGTGCGGCTCCTCAACCTCGGTGACCTGCAGCACGTCGGGGCCTCCGTACGCGCTGAAGGTGACGGCCTTCATGAGGGCGAAGTGTACGCCCGGCCGCGGCCCGCCGGGGCCGGCGTCAGCCGCGGTGCAGCGACAGCGCTGGCAGGCCGGCGCCGAGGCGCGCCCCGAGCTCGTCGGCTGCGGCGTGGCAGTCGGCGGTGAGGTCGAAGAGCGGGCCGGTCAGCTCACGCAGGACCGCGATGCGCTCGCGCTCCTCGGGGCTCTGGTAGCTCTCGACGTCACGCTCGCCGACATACGCGGAGACGGCCTCGGTCAGCGCCTGGGCGAGCGCGAAGGTGAGCCGCGCGCGGACCCCGGTGTGCGAGCGGGCCGCCTCGGCGAACTGGTCGTGAAGGTCGCGCACGCGGGCCAGCCGCACCACGTCCGCCGTCGTCAGCTCGATGGCGGAGAACCCGTTGATTGCCGCCGACAACGCGTCGGCCAGCGCGACCGCATAACGCCCGTCGATGTCGACGAGCGCCTCGACGAACGGGTGCAGCTCGTCGCCGGCGACGACGAACTCGCGGTCGGCGAGGACACCGGTGGCGTGCGCTGCCTGGTGCTGTGTGCCCGTGGGTTCCATGACTGTCTGTTCTTCATCGGCGCGGCGCACGGCCGCTTGAAACAGGGACCGATGAGTTGCACGTCTCTCATCGGTCTACCCTGCCGACCCGACGGAATTACACGGGGAGGGACCATGAGCAGGCTGATCGTGACCGAGTTCGTGACGCTGGACGGCGTGATGGAGGCCCCCGGCGGGGAGCCGACCCACCCGCACGCGGGCTGGGTCGCCGACTTCTTCGGCCCTGAGGTCGGGGACTACAAGCTGCGCGAGTGCCTCGAGGCCGAATCGCACCTGCTGGGGCGCGTGACGTACCAGAGCTTCGCCGGTGCCTGGCCCCAGCGCACCGGCGAGTTCGCGGAGAAGATCAACGCGATGCCCAAGTACGTCGTCTCCACGACACTCCGGGCGCCGCTCACGTGGAACAACTCGACCCTGCTCGAGGGCGACGTCGCCACCGCCGTCGGCGAGCTCAAGCAGCGCGACGACGGCCCGATCCTCGTGGCGGGGAGCGCGACCCTCGTGCATGCGCTGCTGGAGCACGACCTCGTCGACGAGCTGCGCCTGATGGTGTTCCCGGTGATCATCGGCGGCGGCCTGCGGCCGTTCCCGGACGACCGGCAGCGCCGCGCGTTCGCGCTGCGCGAGACCCGACCGCTGGACCCCGGCGTCCTCGTCAACACCTACGAGCGCGCGTGACGCGCGAGCTCAGAGGGCGAGCGCGCCGCGAACCACCAGCCCGGCGCCGATCGCGAACGACAGGATGAGCACGATCGTGCGCGCATTGCGTCGCGTCCACTGCTCGATCGCGTGCACGCCGTCACGGGCCGTCTCCGGCGCCACGATGCAGACCGCGAGCGCGCCGATCGGGATCGCGAACCAGATCGCGTTGTAGACCAGAACGCCGGCGAGGGCGCCCGCGGGCCTCAGGTGCTGGGCGACGATGACGTTCAGCGCCACGAGGTAGAAGATCCCGGGGATGTGCGTCACGGGCCCGGCGAGGGCGGCGGTCCCCGGGGTCAGATGCCGTTCGAGGCGCGCCGCCCACCTGCTCGGAGGCCGTGGTCCGTCGTTCGCCCACGGCCCGCCGACCCGGCCGGTGAGCACGCACGCGGCGAACACCAGGACGACGAACCCGCCCACGATCTGCGCCACGGCCTTCGCGTGGCTGCTGCCGGAGCCGAGGTCGATGCCCTTGAACGCCCACACGACGAGCAGGCCGAACGCGATCGTGAACGCGAGCCCCGCGAGCACGTAGAGGGTCATCAGCCGGCGCGGAGCGGCGGTCGACAGCAGCGCGTAGACCGCCGCCAGGCTCGTGGGCCGCACGGTCGTGGCGAGCCCGAGCAGGATCACCTCGATCAGGACGAGCGCCAGCCCGACCACCTCCCCACGGTGATCACGACGAGCGGCCCCTCGGGCGGGCGCTCGCGATAGGCCGGGTAGCGGGCGGCGAGCGCGGCGAGCGCCTCCGCGCGCAGCGCGGGCTCGTCGCCGGGCGCGACGACCCGCGCGCTCCCGTCGGCCCGCGCCCACCAGAGCTGCGACCAGTCCTCGTCGTAGTGGTCGGCCAGCAGCGCGACCCGTGGGTCGGCCGCGATGTTCGCGAGCCGGCGCAGCGCGGTCGTGCGCTTGGGCTTGTGGTCGACCGCGCTGACGATCGTCGCCTCGCCGAGCAGCGCGAAGGTCAGCGGGACGATGTGCGGACGCCCGTCGGCGCCGTTGGTCGCCAGCCGGGCCACCCGTGCGCCGGCGATCCTCGTACGCGCCTCGTCGGAGTCCACGCGCGCAGGCTAGTTCTCACCGGGGAGTAGCGTTTCCCGGCATGCGCGCGCCGATCACCCTTGACCTGCACCTGCCGAACTTCAACTACCCCGGCACCGGCCCCGACCAGGTCTTCGAGCACCTCGTCGAGATCGCGACCACGGCCGAGGACTCGGGCTTCAGCTCGATCTCGCTGATGGACCATCTGCATCAGATCGCCCCGGTCGGGCCGCAGACCAACTGGATGTTCGAGGGCAGCACGATGCTCGCCGCGCTCGCGGCGCGCACGAAGAAGGTGACCCTCGGCCTGCTGGTCGGCGGCGTGACCTACCGCAACCCCGCGCTGCACGCCAAGATCACCACGACGCTCGACATCGTCTCCGGCGGGCGGGCGTGGCACGGGCTGGGCGCCGCGTGGTTCGAGGACGAGCACCGGGCCTACGGGTTCGACTTCCCCTCACTGGGGCGGCGCTTCGAACTGCTGGAGGAGGCGCTGCAGATCTCGCGTGCGATGTTCACCCAGGAGCGCGCGACCTTCCAGGGCACGCACTTCCACGTCGACGGCGCGCTGAACAATCCCAAGCCGATCCGTGGCGACATCCCGATCGTCATCGGCGGCAGCGGTGAGCGCAAGACGCTGCGCCTCGTCGCGCAGTACGCGGACGGGTGCAACGTCTTCGGCGACCCGGCGCAGTGCCGGCACCTGCTCGACGTGCTGGAGCGCCACTGCGCGGACGCCGGGCGCGACCCGGCGGAGATCACGAAGACGCGCCTCGGCGTCCTCGTCATCGCCCCGACACACGAGGCGGCGATGGCCAAGGTCGACTTCCTGCGGCAACTCGGCATGCCGGCCGAGCGCCTCAGAACGATCATGGCCGGCGACCCCGACAGCGTCGCCGAACAGGCCGCGGCGTTCCTCGACGCCGGCATCGAAGGCCTGACGTTCACGATCCCCGACGCGCACGACGTGGAGACCGTCGCGCTCGCGGGCCGTACGCTCGGCCCGATCTTCGCGGCGCCCGCCGCCTGACCCGGCGGCCGCGGCGGACGGAGCCGCCTCAGCTGTTGAGCGCGATCACGAGCAGCACGATCGCGACGATCCCGGCGATCGCCACGACGGCGGTGTTCACGATCAGCGCCGGTGTCCAGACGCGCGCCGGGCGCGCGGGCTGCTCACCCTCCTCGACGCCCGTCCCGCTGCGCCAGCCGACGGCGCCCGCGAGCGCGCTGCTGACGAACTGGTTGAGGCTGACATCCTCGCGCTCGGCCGCGCGCGCGAGCTCCGCGTGCAGCGTCGGGGCCATCCGCAGCAGCAGCCGCCCGCTGTGCGTCGCGGGCGCGCGCGGCGGCGGCACCTGCTGGCCGCGCGCGAGCGCCGGCGCGATCCAGGCCTCCAGCGCGCCTCGCACGTTCCCGGCCGCCTCCTCCGGCGTGCGGCCGCGCGCCTCGCATCCCTCAAGCTCCTCCACCCGCGCGACCCAGGCGTCGTCGCCGGCGGCGTCCTCGTCTCGCGCGATCGCGAAGTGGTAGGGCAGGTCGAGGTAGTCGTCGAGCGACCGTGCAGGCTTGCTCGCCATGGCTGCGATGGTAGGCGCGGATGGTGGCGGGGCCAAGCCGGACTCGTCAGTCGCCTCCTGCGGCTGCGATATCGCGGCGTCGGGCGGTGATATCGGCGGCTGCTCCGGCGGCACGTCGAGCTGGTCGCGGAGCTTCGCCAGCGCGTCGCGGATGATCCGTGAGATGTGCGCCTGCGAGAGCCCCACCTGCGTCGCGATCCGGGACTGGCTGAGGCCCTCGAAGTAGCGCAGGTGCAGCACGCGCCGCTCGCGCTCGTCGAGCGCCGCGAAGCCGCCCGCCAGCAGCATCCGATCCTCGCTCGCATCGAGGCGCTCGTCGACGGCGCCGGGCTCCGCTGGGCTCGCCGCGCCGTTCTCCGCCAGCGGCACCGGGGCGATCGCGCCGCCCGCCTGCAGCGCGGCTGCGACGCCCTCCGGCGTGAGCCCGGTGGCCGCCGCGAGCTCCGCGTCATCCGGCGTCCGGCCCAGCTGCGCGGCGAGCTCGTCCCGGCTGCGCAGGACCCGTGTCCGCGCCTCCTGCGTGCTGCGCGGCAGGCGGATCGTGCCGCCGCGATCGCGCAGCTCGCGGCGGATCTCGCCCTCGATCGTCGGGATCGCGAACGACGAGAGCTGCGTCCCGCGCGCCGGGTCGAACCGGTCGATCGCATGGAGCAGCCCGATCGCCCCTACCTGCACGAGATCCTCGAGCGGCTCGCCGCAATGCTCGTAGCGCCGCGCAATCGCGATCACGAGCGGCAGGTAGTGCTCGACGAGCTCGTCCCGCGCCGCGGCGTCGCGCGTCTGCAGGTACGCCCGCAGCGCGACGCTCGCCGACGCCGCACCTCCCCTGCGGCGCTGCGGTGCTCCTGCTGCGGCCACTGCTCGCCGCCCGGGGCTGCGCGCGGTCCCTGCCACGGGCGTCACGGTAGTACCTCGACGTGCATGTATGGGAAAAGTCTGCGGATGGCTGATCCCTTGCACGGCGGGGTAGCTGCTCGTCGATGGCCCGGACCGCCGCCGACACGCCCCGCAGCTGGTTCCCGGCGGCGCTGTGCGCCCTCGCGCTCGTCCTCGGGCCCGCGGCGCGCAACGCACAGGCGCAGGACGCGAGCCTCCCGGCCGCGTCGGCCCCGGCGCCCGCCGCCGCGACGACCTCGGACGTCGCGGCGGCGGCGCAGGCCCCGGCCACCGAACCGTCGACAGCGGCCGGGGCCGGGGCCGCGGTGCAGCAGGTCGCCACGCAGGTCGCGGCGGCGACGGCGACCGCGACCCAGCAGGCGCCGCAGAACATCGCGATCCCGGTGCAGATCCTCAGCCCCGGCGACAACGGCCCGATCACGCAGATCAACAGCGTCAGCGCAGGCGCGGACGCCGTGAACGTCGCGCAGCCCGCAACGCCCGTCAGCGCGCCGGCGCCGGCGCCGGAGCAGGCGCCTGCCGCGGCGACGACCGGCAGCGCGCAGCAGAGCGCGACGGCGACCGCGCAGGCGACGCAGACAGCACCGGCGAACGTCTACATCCCGATCAGCGTGCTCAGCCCCGGTGACCACGGGCCGGTGACGCAGGTCAACACCGTCAGCGCGCAGGCGACGGCGACGAACGCCGTCCAGCCCGGTACGGCACCGGCGCCGGTTCCGGCCACCGCGGCGCAGCCGGCCGCCGGTGGAGCCGACGGCGCGCCGCAGCAGGCGCCGAGCGACGTCGCCGCGCCGGTCAGCGTCGGTGGCGTGGATGTCGGCGAGCACCCCGCCTCGGCTCCGTGGATCTGGACGTGGGTGTGGGAGCTCGACTGCTCGTCGTCGACGCCGCCGCCGGTCGCGGCGCTCGCCCCCATCATCTCCCAGGTCACCGGGGGAGCCTGGGAGTGGCACTGGACGTGGACGTGCGCCGCGCCCGGTGCCCCGTCGAGCGCGCCGGCGGGCGGCCCGCAGGGCTCGGCGCCGGAGTCGATTCCGTCTCCCGCCGGCGGCGATGTCCAGGGCGCGACGGGCGAGGGCTCCGCGACGCCCCCTGCGGCTCCCGCCGGCGCCCCCGCGACGACGGCGCCGAGCGGCGCGACGCGCGCCGGCCGGCGTCCGTCGCCGTTCCCCGGCGCACCGCCCGCGCTCATGCCCATCGGGACGGCGCCCGACCTCCTCCTGATCGCCGGTGATACCACGCCTCCGGCGGTGATATCGCCCATCCATACGGCGCATTCCTCCCCGGCGCGCACGAACGCGCCGGCGCCGGCGCCGGATCCCCGTCCCTCCCCTCCCGCCCCTCCCGTCCTGGCCGCCGGCGCATCCGGCGGCTCCGGGGGCGCACCCCTTTCGATCGGCCTTGCGGCCCTGATCGGGGCGTTCCTGCTCACCGTGCCGAGGTTCGGCGCGCGCGCGCGGACGCAGCTGGTCCACCGGTCGGCGCAGGCCGTTCCCGACGCAAAGGACCGGCCGGGGTAGCTGCTTCGAGCGGTTTCAGCGCAGTGCGGCTCCGGGTGCTCGCCCGGGGTCATCCGAAATCGATTCGAACAGGAGATCACCATGAAGGCAGCACTCCAGGTGTTGCTGGTGAGCCTGCTGCTGCTCCTCATCTCGGGGACAGCGGTGGCGATGGCGACCCCGCCGCCCGTGGCCGGACCGGCCACACAGGCGGCAGGGCAGTCCAATGGGAACGTCCAGTCGGCGACCGCCGGCGCGACGTCGACCCAGAGCTCGCCCAGCAACTACAACATCCCGGTCCGGGTCCTCAGCCCGGGCAACGGCGGCAGCGTCGACCAGTCGAACAGCTCGACGGCGCTCGCCGGAGCGGTCAACCTCAACGCGACGCAGCAGCAGACCGGCCAGAACCAGGCCGGCGGGAGCGGCGGCCCGGCGAGCCAGACCGCGGGTCAGGAGAACTCGAGCCAGCAGAAGGCGGACTCGACGGCGACCTCGACCCAGTCCTCGCCGGCCAACTACAACATCCCGGTGCGCGTTCTGAGCCCGGGGGACGACGGCTCGGTGAGCCAGTCGAACGATTCGACGGCGGGGTCGCTGGCGGCCAACGTCAACGCGACCGGCCAGTCGATCCATCAGGATCAGACCGGTGGCGGGAGTGGCCCGGCCACGCAGGCCGCCGGACAGAAGAACGGGAGCACGCAGTCCGCTGACGGGACCGCGACCTCCACGCAGGACCACCCGGTGAACTACAACATCCCGGTTCGCGTGCTGAGCCCCGGCAACGACGGCTCGGTCGACCAGAGCAACAGCTCGACGGCGGTCGGCATCGGCGTCAACGCGAACCTCACCGGCCAGAAGATCGACCAGAACCAGGCCGGTGGCGGCACCTACGGTGGCGTGCCCTACGTCCAGGCCGCCGGGCAGGAGGCGTCGAATTGCCAGACCGCCACCTCCAGCGCGACGTCGACGCAGGACCATCCCGCCAACTACAACATCCCGGTTCGGGTGCTGAGCCCCGGCGACGACGGGTCGGTCAAGCAGTCGAACGACTCGACGGCGCTGTCGCTGGCGGCGAACCTCGCCGCGACGGGTCAGTCGATCCAGCAGAACCAGGCCGGTTCCACACCGTGGGCCGCGCTCGTCCAGGCCGCAGGCCAGCAGGCGAGCAACGCGCAGGACGCCGACTCCACGGCGACCTCCACGCAGTCGGGTGCGAGCAACAAGAACGTGCCGGTGAGCGTTCTGAGCCCGGGCGACGCGGGGTCGGTCAGCCAGTCGAACAGCTCGTTCGCCGGAGCGCTCGCGCTCAACGCGAACCTGTTGTGCCAGTCGATCTGGCAGAACCAGGGACCCGTGGCGGTGGTGCGGCAGCCGTAGCCGCGACGCACCTGCCTCGGCAGCACTGACCGAGTACGCCGGAAGGTCCTCTGGACCAGGGACCGACCGGCGTGCCGGACAGCCGAGTCGTCGTGGTTGACAGCCCATTCGCACAGGACTACGTTGCGCCGAAGGCAGAGACGCCATCGGGGGGAAGATGCCTCGTGTCGCATCCTTGATCCGGTCGCCAAGCACGAAGCCGGCGACGAGCAGCGCCCCGCGCGTGGCGATCACCGCGTGTCTCGTGCTTCTCACCCTCGCGCCCGCACCGGCCCGTGCGGCTTCACCCTCAGGCCCCTCCCCCGATCCGGCTCCCACGAGCTCCGGGCCGGCGCCCGATCCGGCGCCCGTGCGCGCCGCTCCGGCGCCACGCCGGACGCCGGTGCAGGCCGTCGCACCCGCCCGCTCCCAGCCGGTGACCGGCGGCGTGGCCGGGACGCCGGCGAGCACGGCGACCGTCACGAATCGCACGGTGACCCAGGCGCGGAGGCGCCACCACCGGGCACACCACGCCGCGCCCACCCGCGCCGCCCGCCATGCAGCGACCACAGCTGCCGCGCAACAGCCGTCCGTGGCGCCGATGACGTTCAGGGCAAGCCGCCTGCCGGCCGTCGCCGGCACGACACCCGACACCGGGGCACTCGCTCGCGGCGGGCTCGCGCTGCTGGTGCTCGCGCTGGCGAGCGCCGCGCTGCTGGACCGGGTCGCGCGCGCGCGGCGCGGGGCGCGCGGACCGCGGGAGCGGTGGTGAGGCGGGACGTGTCGGCCTTCGCACGCATCCTCCTGCTGATCGCGCTCGCCTTGCTCGCGC
The DNA here is from genome assembly GCA_963809525.1 of uncultured Solirubrobacteraceae bacterium. Taxonomy (GTDB): domain Bacteria; phylum Actinomycetota; class Thermoleophilia; order Solirubrobacterales; family Solirubrobacteraceae; genus F1-60-MAGs163. The sequence continues at coordinate 56,927 of CAWEJY010000010.1, forward strand.
CCGCAGCGGCGCTCGCCAACCCGCCGGTCATAACGGCGAAGCTCTTCGGCACCTCAGGCCAGAACGGCTGGTTCACCAGCGACGTGAGCGTCAACTGGGACATACAGCCCCCCGGCATCCTCAGTTCCTCCGGCTGCGACGCGGTCACGATCAGCACCGAGTCCAAGGGCACGCCGATCACCTGCCATGCGACGAATGCCGACGGCGAGAGCCAGTCCACGGCAGTCGTGAAGATCGACAAGACCCCGCCGCAGTCGCTGAGCGCGGTCGCGGACCGCCCAGCCGATCGCGACGGCTGGTACGTGCAGGCCGCTGACCGTCACGTTCGCCGGCACCGATCTCGTCTCGGGCCTCAGCTCCTGCACCACCGCGACCTACGCCGGGCCGGACGCGCCCGACGCGACCGTCTCCGGGACCTGCCGCGACATGGCCGGCAACGCGAGCACCGCGTTCCCGTTCTCGTTCCGCTACGACGCGACGCCCCCTGCGCCGCCCGCGCTCATCTCGCAGCCCGGCGATGCGAGCGCGACGCTGAGCTGGACGCCGTCCGCCGACACGACCCGCGTCCAGCTCACGCGCTCGCCGGGCGTCGGCGGCGCGCCGAGCACCGTCGTCTACACGGGCACCGAGCGCAGCTTCAGCGACTCGAAGCTCACGAACGGCATCGACTACCGCTACACGCTCTCGGCGTTCGACGACGCCGGGAACTCCACCGACGCCGCCATCGTCGTCGCCCCCGCGGCCCCGCCGATCCTGCGGCTCGCATCGAAGACGACGAACCACCGGCTCTCCAAGCCGCCCCAGCTGCGCTGGCGCGCGGTGCGCGGTGCGCGCTACTACAACGTCCAGGTCTTCCGCGGGCGCGCAAGATCCTCAGCGCGTGGCCGCGGCGGGCGCGGATGGGCGTGCGCACGAGCTGGCTCTACCGCGGCAAGCGCCAGCGGCTCGCGCCCGGCCACTACACGTGGTACGTGTGGCCCGGCTTCGGGCACCTCGGGGCGCGGCGCTACGGGCGGCTGCTCGGCAAGAACCAGTTCGTCATCGTCAAGCCGTCGTGACACCGAATAGTTGTCTGCACAACGAGTGCTAGTCTGGTTGTGTGCCGACCGCCCGCCGTCCCGTCAACACCACCGTCGTCCTGCTGATCGCGTGCGCGGCGCAGTTCATGGTGATCCTGGACGTCTCGATCGTGAACGTCGCGCTGCCGTCGATCCGCACGGCGCTCGACTTCTCTGAGAGCAGCCTGCAATGGGTCGTCAGCGCCTACACGGTGACCTTCGCGGGCTTCCTCATGCTCGGCGGCCGCGCGGGCGACCTGCTCGGGCGCAAGCGGATGTTCCTGATCGGAGTCGGGGTCTTCTCGCTCGCCTCGCTGCTGGGCGCGCTGGCGGCGACCTCCGCGCAGCTCGTCGCCGCTCGCGGCCTGCAGGGCCTGGGCGGCGCGATCGTGGCGCCCGCCACCCTGTCGATCATCACGACGACCTTCGCCGAGGGCCCGGCGCGCAACCGCGCGCTCGGCATCTGGGGCGCGGTCGCCGCGGGCGGCGGATCCGCCGGCGCGCTGTTCGGCGGGATCCTCACCGACACGCTCAGCTGGCGCTGGATCCTGCTCGTGAACGTGCCGATCGGCCTCGTGCTGATCCCGGTCGCCTGGCGCTTCATCGCCGAGAGCCGCGGCTCGCTCGGGCACCGCCACTTCGACGTGGCGGGGGCCGTCTCGCTCACCGCGGGCCTCGTCGCCCTCGTCCTGGGAATCGTCAGCATCGGCCAGTACGGCTGGGGCTCGGCTGAGGTGATCGGCGGCATCGGCGCCGCGATCGTCCTGCTCGCGCTGTTCGTCACGATCGAGCAGCGCTGGGCGTCGGCGCCGCTCGTGCCGCTCTCGATCTTCTCCTCGCGCACGCTCACCGGCGCGAACGTCGTCGTCGGCCTGATGGGGGCGACGATGTTCGCGATGTGGTTCTTCCTCTCGCTCTACCTCCAGCAGGTCCTCGGGCTGACGCCGCTGCAGGCCGGGCTCGCATTCCTGCCGATGACCGGCACGCTCGCGATCGCCGCCACCCTCGCCCCGCGCCTCGTGGCCCGCTTCGGCGGGCGCGCGACGCTGACGACGGGCATGCTGCTGATCGCGCTCGGCGCGCTGCTGCTGACCCGGATCTCGCCGAGCGGCAGCTGGGCCGGCGACGTGCTCGTGCCCTCGGTGATCACTGCGCTCGGCATGGGCCTCTCGTTCGTCCCGGTGACCATCGCCGCGGTGGCCGGCGTGCCCCCGGAACGGGCCGGCCTGGCCTCGGGCCTGGTCAACACCTCGCGGCAGATGGGCGGGGCGCTCGGCCTCGCGGTCGCCGCGAGCCTCGCGACGTCGCTGACGATCGGCTACGTGCACCGTCACGGCGTCTCGCCGCTGAGCGGCGCCGCACTGGTGCACGGCTACCAGGGCGGGTTCCTGCTCGGCGGCCTGCTCGCGCTGGCCGGCGCCGCTGCCGCGGCGCTGCTGCTGCCGAGCCTGCGGCCCGCCCCCGCGGGCGCGGTGGCGTCCGCGCCCGCCGACGCCTGACTCACCGCCGCCTCGGGCGTCGCGACGCGGAAGCCGCGAGAGCTCACCGGCGGCTCGTGGTACTGGTCGAATCTCCACGGCCGGGGTCCGTACCCGGATTCCGGCGCGTTGAACCCTCCGCACAGCTACGTCCCGCAGAAGCCGGTCCGCGCGGCATTGATCGCGACGATCCCGACCAGCGCGCCCGCTTCGTCGACGACCACGACGCGCCGGCTCGGTGCCCGAGCCGTGACGTTCCCGTAGCGGTTGGCCAGGTACCAGCGCTTGAGGATCCGGAAGAAGGCCGGGTCGCCGACCTTCACGCGCAGGGCCTGCAGTGTGAGCGCGCCGCGAACGTAGACGCTGTCGGAGAAGAGCGCGTCAGGCGTGCCCGGATCGCCGGCCGGCGGCTCCCAGATCGGATCGTCGGCCGGGAGCGCGTCGTAGTAGTCGAATGCGTCCTGCGCGGTGAACTGACCGGTGTGCTCACCCCACAACCACTCGGAGTACTGGGCGAAGCCCTCGTGCAGCCAGATGTCCGGCCACGTGGTCAGCGTCACAGCGTCACCGAACCACTGGTGGGAGAGCTCGTGCGCGAGCGTGAACTCGTCCGGTGCGCGGTCGAAGTTCGGCTTCGTCTGCGACTCCAGCGCGTAGCCGACGTCGGGTGCGTCGTCGACGATCGCGCCGACCGCGTCGAACGGGTAGGGCCCGTAGACCGAGCTGAAGTAGCTCACGATGTCCGGCAGCTCGGCGAGGACCGGATCGGCGTCGGCGGCCTGTGAGGGATCGACGGCGACGTAGCTGGGCACGCCGGCGACCGTCGACGTGGACACGTCGAAGCGCCCGAGCGTCGCGGTGGCGAGGTAGGTCGCCATCGGATAGGCCTCGCGCCAGGCGAACGTCGTGCGGCCGCCGGCGCTGCGCTGGGAGCGCAGCACGCCGTTCGACACGGCGGTGAGCCCGTCGGGCACGGTGACCGTGATGTCGTAGGTCGCCTTGTCGCGCGGGTTGTCGTTGCACGGGAACCAGCCCGGCGAGCCCTGCGGCTCGCCGACGACGAACGCGCCGTCGGACGTCGGGACCCACCCCTCGATCGACCCGTCGGGGTCGGTGATCGGTGCCGGCATCCCGGAGTAGGAGACCGAGACGAGCAGCGGCGCTCCGCGGCGCAGCGGGCGCGCCGGGGTGATCTGCAGTTCCTGGCCGTCACGTGTGAAGTTCGCCGGGCGGCCGTCGACCCGCACCGCGCCGACCGTGAGCCGCGAGTCCAGGTCGACTGGCCGCGGTCGCGGCCGCCCGCGGTGATGTCGGCCCGCGCCCGGCCGGGTTCGGCCACAGGGTCGGAGCCGTCGGTCGCCGCGAGGAGGTCGGAGGCGGCGATCGCTCCGACGTATCGCTGCCCGTCGACGACCAGCGCGAGCCGCCGCGAGTCGCTCGCCGCGAAGTACCCACGCAGCTCGCCCACTGTCGTGGACGCGGGCAGCGTGGTGAGCCGGCGGTGCATCACATCGGATGCCGTGAGCCTCAACCACCGCATCGGCGGATGGTCGCAGATGCGGCTGCGCGTGCAGGCCCCGGTGGCATCGCCGGCGCGTGCAGACAACGGGTGTCGGTCAACGGCCAGGAGCACGAACGACTGCGGCTGCGCGAGGGTCACGAGCGGGAGCGCGCTCAGGTCGGGTTGACGCCATGACCGTCGGACGCGATGGTTGCGTGATGGTCACTTCGACGAACGCAGGAGGTGTGGCATGCCGACCGTGATCGGTGCTTCGACGGGCTGGACCGTCGGGCTCCTCCTCGGCATCGTGGTGGTGCTCGTGGTCGCGGCGATCGTGATCACGATCCTCGTCCTCGCCACGCGGATCGCGCGCCAGGCGCGCACGGCGGTGCAGGGACTCGAGGTCGTCCGCACCCAGACCGCAGAGTTGCCGGGCATCGCGCGCATCAACGACTCGGGCGTGCGGATCCTGCACTCGGCGCGCGCGCTGCGGAAGGTGGCGGTCGGAAAATGACCTTCCAGCTCGCAGCATCCGCCACGACGCTGTGGACCGTGGCGCTGGTGATCGGCCTCGTCGCGGCGCTGATCGTCGCGGCCCTGCTGGCCATCATCGTCCGCGCCGTCAACGACATCGACCACTCCGCCGACGCGCTGCTCGCCGTCGCCGGAGACGTCGCGGGCAGCACGGCGAACATCCCGCAGCTCGAGGCGACGGCGCCCGTGCTGGCGCTGATCGTCGACGAGGCCGTCGTCCAGGACGGCTACATGAACGCGCTGACCGACGGGTACGGTGCGGCATGAGCACGACCCACTGGCTGGTCCTGCTCAGCGTCCTGCTCGCCGTCGTGGTCGTCGCGGTGGTCGCCGTCGCGCTGATCCTCGTGCGGCGGGGGCTGGAGTCGATCTCCGGGAAGCTCGCGACCCTCGCGTCGGCGCTGACGACCGTCGAGGCCGAGCACCTGCGACCGCTCGAGCCCGCCGTCACGGCGATCAACGCGCAGTTCGACACCATCCTCGGCGCCCTTCCCGGGATCGCCTCGAAGGCGGCGATCGTCGCCGAGCGGAGGCCACGATGACGCTCTACTGGATCGGGGACGCCGTGCTGCTGCTCGTCGTCCTGCCCGTCGTCCTCTACCTGCTGCACGGCGTGCTGCGCGCCGCGCGCAGCATCGTCCCCAGCGTCGACGCGATCAGCGCGGCCGCGCGCGCCGGGTCCAAGGACCTCGACGCGACGGCGCTGCTGCTGACGACGCAGGACCAGGCCGTGCGGACGGTCGCCGGCGTCGCGGACTACGGTGGCTCGCTCGACGTGATCCTCGACGACGCGGAGGCCTCCTCATGAGCGGCGCCGGCGTCGTGCTCATCGTCGCGGTGGTCCTGATCGTCGCCGCGCTCGCGGTGTACCTGATCGGGACGATCATCGCGCTCGCGCGGATCGCGAAGGGCCTGGACCAGACGATCGCCGCGGTCGGCGAGATCATCGAGAAGACCGCGCCCGTCGGCGAGGTCGTCACGACGATCAACGCCAACCTCGACGCCGGCGTCAGCGCGCTCGAGGGCCTGCTCGTCAAGAAGGCCGGCATGTCGGACTCGATCGGCCTGGTCGACGGGCTCTACCCGGGCGCCGGCGCCGCCGGCTTCCGCGACTTTCCGGGCAGCGGCGAGACCAAGGCGCCGCGGATCGCCGAGGTCTACACGCGCGGCGTGCTGACGCTCGCACGGCTCGGCCGCGAGGCGCCGATCGCAGCCGCGAGCCCGAACGGCCCGGTCCTGCGCGACGTCTCGCGCGGCGCCGGCGCGGCGATGGGGCTCTATCCCGAGCTGCGCCAGTCGCGGCCGGAGCGGCTGCCGCGCTCGCCCGTCATCGGGACGGACGCACCGGTGCAGTACGAGCCGAGCGAGTCGCCCGGCGTGCGCAGGCATGTGCCGGGCACCGCGGCGGTTCTCGATCCCGAGGGGAGGCCCGATGCAGACTCCGGCACCGTTTGACTACGAGCGCGCGACGAGCGTCGACGGGGCGATCGCGGCGCTCGAGCGGCTCGGGCCGGACGCGCGGATCATCGCCGGCGGGCACAGTCTGCTGCCGATGATGAAGTTGCGGCTCGCCAACCCGGGACACCTCATCGACATCAACGACCTCGACGAGCTGGCGTACATCCGCACGCAGGGCGACGAGATCCGCATCGGGGCGCTGACGCGCCATGTCGACCTGCTGAAGTCCGAGCTGCTCGCCGAGTGGTTCCCGGTCTTCCGCGACGCCGAGCAGGTGATCGCCGACCCGGTCGTGCGCAACCGCGGGACGATCGGCGGCTCGCTCTGCCAGGCCGACGCGGCGGAGGACCTGTCCGCCGTGTGCGCGGCCGCGAAGGCGACCGTCGTCATCCGCGGGACCGGCGGCGAGCGCGTCGTCGGGATGGGCGAGTTCCACGTGGGCCCGTACATGACCGCGGTCGGCGCGGGCGAGATGCTGACCGAGGTCCGGTTGCCGATGCGCCCCGGGGGCGGCAGCGCGCACGAGAAGGTCGAGCGGCGCTCCGGCGACTTCGCGATCGCGGCCGCATCCGCGGCGGTGTGGGTCGACGGCGGCACGATCGCCGACGTCGGCGTCGCGATGAGCGCGGTCGGACCGACGACCGTGGAGCTCAAACGCGCCGAGGAGCTGCTCGTGGGCAGGGCGCCGTCCGGGGAGCTGTTCGCACAGGCCGGCGTGATGGCATCGGAGGACTGCTCTCCGACCGCGGACGGGCGCGGCCCTGTCGACTACAAGCGCCACCTTGCCGGCGCACTCACCCAGCGCGCGCTGCGCCGCGCGACCGCACGAGCGCTCCACGAGGAGGCCTGATCATGCAGGTGACGATCACGATCAACGGCGAGCCCGTCACGCGGGACATCGAGCCGCGCCTGCTGCTCGTGCACTTCATCCGCGAGACACCCGGGCTGACGGGCACGCACTGGGGCTGCGACACGTCCAACTGCGGCGCCTGCGTCGTGCTGATGGACGACAAGCCGATCAAGTCGTGCACCACGCTCGCGGTGATGTGCGAAGGCCACGACATCCGCACCGTCGAGTCGCTCGAGGTCGACGGCCGGCTCGACCCGGTGCAGCAGGGCTTCCACGAGAAGCACGCGCTGCAGTGCGGGTTCTGCACCCCCGGGATGCTGATGACGAGCCGCGCGCTGCTGGACGAGAACCCGGACCCGACGGACCTCGAGATCCGCACCGCGATCTCGGGTGCGATCTGCCGCTGCACGGGATATCAGAACATCGTGGCGGCGGTCCGCTGGGCCGCCGAGCACGAGGCATCGACGCGACAGGAGGCCTGAGCCATGGCCACCGTGGAGAACCTGCCCAGCCCCGGCACCGAGCGGCCGATCGGCTTCGGCCGCCTCAAGCGCAAGGAGGACGCGCGCTTCATCCGCGGCAAGGGGAAGTACCTCGACGACATCACGCTGCCCGGCATGGTCCACGGCGCGATGCTGCGCAGCCCGTACGCGCACGCGCGGATCCTGTCGATCGACACGTCCGCGGCGCTCGCGCACCCGAACGTCGCGGCGGTCGTCACCGCGAAGGACCTCGAGACGCTCGGCCTGGCCTGGATGCCGACGATCTCCTACGACACCCAGGCGGTCCTCGCGGGTGACAAGGTCCGCTTCCAGGGCCAGGAGGTCGCCTTCGTGATCGCGACCGACGAATACTCCGCGCGCGATGCGCTGCAGCTGATCGAGGTCGACTACGAGCCGCTGCCGGCGATCGTCAACGCGCGCAAGGCGCTCGATCCGGACGCGCCGCTGATCCGCGACGACAAGGAGGGCCAGGTCGACAACCTCGCGAGCCCCACGTGGGAGGCGGGCGACGAGGAGGCCACCGACCGTGTCTTCGCCGAGGCCGACACGGTCGTCACGCGCGACATCATCTACCCGCGCTGCCATCCCGCGCCGCTCGAGACGTGCGGGATGATCGCCGACTTCAACCCGGAGACCGGGCAACTCGACATCTACAACGGCAACCAGGCACCGCACGTTCACCGCACGGTGTATGCGCACGTCGCCGGCCTTCCCGAGCACATGATCCGGATCATGTGCAACGACATCGGCGGCGGATTCGGCAACAAGGTCCCGATCTACCCCGGGTACGTCTGCGCGATCGCGGGCTCGATCGTCGCCGGCGTCCCCGTCAAGTGGGTCGAGGACCGCTCGGAGAACCTGATGTCGACCGGCTTCGCGCGCGACTACGTCATGCACGCGGAAATCTGCGCGAAGGACGGGAAGGTCACCGGCCTGCGAGCCGACGTCATCGCCGACCACGGCGCGTTCGACAGCACCGCGCAGCCGACGAGGTTCCCGGCCGGGTTCTTCCACATCTGCTGCGGCTCCTACGACCTCCAGGCCGCGCACGTCAAGGTCAAGGCCGTCTACACGAACAAGGCGCCGGGCGGCGTCGCCTACCGCTGCTCGTTCCGGATAACCGAGGCCGTCTATCTCGTGGAGCGCATGGTCAACGCGCTCGCGCTCGAGATGGGCGTCGACCAGGTCGACCTGCGGATGCGCAGCTTCATCGGGCCCGAGCAGTTCCCGTACGAGACGACGACCGGCTGGACCTACGACTCCGGCGAATACGCCAAGACCATGGGCGTCGCGCTCGACCTCGCGGGCTACGAGGACCTGCGCCGCGAGCAGGCCGAGAAGCGCGCCCGCGGCGAGCTGATGGGCATCGGCGTGGCGTTCTTCACCGAGGGCGTCGGCGCCGGCCCGCGCAAGCACATGGACATCCTCGGCATGTCGATGAACGACGGCGCCGACCTGCGCGTGCACCCGTCCGGCAAGGCCGTCGTCAGCCTCAGCTGCCAGACGCAGGGCCAGGGTCACGAGACGACGTTCGCGCAGATCGTCGCCGAGGAGCTCGGGATCCCGCCGGAGGACGTCGAGGTGCGCCACGGCGACACCGACCGCTCGCCCTACGGGCTGGGCACCTACGGCAGCCGCTCGACGCCCGTCTCGGGGGCTGCGGTCGCCGTCGTCTCACGCAAGGTCCGCGACCGCGCGCGGCTGATCGCCGCGACGATGCTGGAGGCCAGGCCCGAGGACCTCGCCTGGGAGAAGGGGCGCTGGTACGTCAAGGGCGACCCGGAGAAGGGCGCGCTGATCGAGGACATCGCACAGCGCGCCTACAGCGGTGAGGCGCTGCCCGCCGGCATGGAGGGCGGCCTCGACGCACAGGTCATCTACGACCCGCCCAACCTCACCTATCCCTGCGGCGCCTACATCGCCGTGGTCGACATCGACCCGGACACCGCGTGGGTGAAGGTCCGGCGGTTCATCGCGGTCGACGACTGCGGTGTGCGGATCAACCCGATGATCGTCGACGGCCAGATCCACGGCGGGCTCGCCGAGGGCATCGGCATCGCGCTGATGGAGGTCATCACGTTCGACGAGGAGGGCAACTGCCTGAACTCGTCGTTCATGGACTACCAGATCCCCACGGCGCTCGAGTGCCCGACTTTCGAGCTCGGCGAGACCGTCACGCCATGCCCGCATCACCCGCTCGGGGCCAAGGGCGTCGGCGAGTCGCCGAACGTCGGGTCGCCGCCTGCGATCGTCAACGCGGTCATCGACGCGCTGCACGAGACGCACGGCGTCGATCACATCGACATGCCGTGCTCGCCGGCGCGCGTGTGGGCCGCGATGCAGGGTCGCCCCGAGCCGCCGCAATGACCGGCGCCGCATGAGCCCCCGCGAGGTCACCGGTACGGCGGAGGGCGAGGTCCGCCACCTCGTGCCCGACGTCGAGACGCTGGCGCGGCGGCTGGCTGACGTCGACTACCTCGTGGACGAGGGCCTCGCGACGGGCATGTTCCTGAGCCTGCGCCTGCCGCAGCCGCTGCTGCTGGAGGGCGAGGCCGGGGTGGGCAAGACCGAGGCGGCCAAGGCCCTCGCGCTCGTGCTCGAGACGCCGCTGATCCGCCTGCAGTGCTACGACGGGATCGACGCGGCCGAGGCGCTCTACGAGTGGAACTATCCGCGCCAGCTGCTCAGCATCCGGCTCGCGGACACCAGCGGCGAGCGGCTCACCGAGGCGGACCTGTTCGGCCCCGACTACCTCATCCGCCGCCCGCTGCTGCGCGCCCTCGAGCATCCCGGCCCGCGGCCCGCGGTGCTGCTGATCGACGAGATCGACCGCGCCGACGACGACTTCGAGGCGTTCCTGCTGGAGCTGCTCGCCGAGGCGACGGTGACGATCCCCGAGCTCGGCACGGTCACCGCGACGCATCCGCCGGTGATCGTCCTGACGTCGAACCGCACGCGTGACCTGCACGACGCGGTCAAGCGGCGCTGCCTGTACCAGTGGATCGACTACCCGAGCCCTGAGCGCGAGGTCGAGATCGTCCGCCGCCGGGTCAGGGGCGCCTCCGAGGTGCTCGCGGTGCAGGTCGCCGACGCGGTCGCCCGCATGCGCGACAGCGACGTGCAGAAACCGCCCGGGATCGCCGAGGCGATCGACTGGCTGGCGGCGCTTGAGCTGCTCGGCATCGAGCACCTCGACGAGGCGGCGATCGACCGGACGCTCGGTTCGGTGCTGAAGTACAGCGACGACCAGGCGCTGCTGCGCGAGGCGGGGCTCGAGCAGCTCGTGGGCGCCGGGGAGTGAGGCGGGGCGTGTCCGACCGGGCGTTCGGCGTGCAGACGATCGAGCTCGATCTGCCGGCGCTCGTCGGCGCGTTCGGACGGCGTCTGCACGAGGCGGGAGTGCCGGTGACGGCGGAGCGCTCGGTCGGCTTCGCGCGGGCTCTGGCGCTGGTCGAGCCGATCACACGCCGGCGCCTCTACTGGACGGCGCGCTCCGCGCTCGTGTCGGACTCGGCGCAGGTTCCCGCCTTCGACGCGGTGTTCTTCTCGGTCTTCGGATCGCGTGAGGATCCCTCGACGCTCTCGGCCGAGGATCTGCAGCGGGTCGCTGCCGCGGCCGACGACCGGCCGGTCGAGGAGCGCCACGGCGAGCTGCCGGCGGCGGGTGCGGCGCCGCTGCGTGCGGACACGAGCACGATCGCGCCCGCAGGCGAGCCCAGTGAGCAGGAGGAGCGCGCCGTGGCGGTACCCGTCGTGGCGAGTGCGGAGGAGGTGCTGCGCGCCAAGCGCTTCGACGCACTCGAGCAGGACGAGCTCGCCGCGGTCCACCGGCTGATGGCGCGGCTGCGGATCGTCACCCCGATGCGCCGCACGCGCCGCCAGCAGCGCGACCGCCGCGGTGAGCGCATCGACATGCGGCGCACGCTGCGCGGGAGCCTGCGGACGGTCGGCGATCCGATCCGGCTCGCGCGCCGGCGCCGGCGCGTCGTCGCTCGGCGGATCGTGATGCTGCTCGACATCTCGGGTTCGATGGAGCCGTACGCCCGCGCGTATCTGCAGTTCCTCAGCTGCGCCGCCGGCAGCGGCCCGAACGCCGAGGCGTTCGTGTTCGCCACGCGCCTCACGCGCCTGACCAGGGCGCTGGGCACCGGCGACCCGCAGCGCGCGATCCGGCGCGCCGTCGCGGCGGCCCCGGATTGGTCCAGCGGCACCAGGATCGGCGATGCGCTGAAGACGTTCAACGATCGCCACGGCCGCCGCGGCATGGCCCGCGGCGCGGTCGTCGTGATCCTCTCCGACGGCTGGGAGCGGGGCGACCCCGCGCTCGTGGGCCGCGAGATGGAGCGGCTCGCGCGGCTGGCCTACCGGATCGTCTGGGTCAACCCGCGCGTCGGCGCCAGCGGCTTCAGGCCGCAGGCCGCAGGCATGGCGGCGGCGCTCGCGCACTGCGACGCGCTGGTGAGCGGCCACAGCCTCAGCGCGCTGGACGAGGTGCTGGACGCGATCGGCGCCCGCCGCGGCAGCGGCGCCGCGGCCGCGGCGAGCTGGACGCCCGCCGGCAGGCCGCAGGAGCTCGGGGACCCCGAGGAGTCCTGGCCGAGCGCGACGCCCGTCCCCGGAAGCTCGGTGGCCATGCCGAGCGGATACGGCCCCAGCAGAGGGCGGACGAGTCCGGGATGGACCCGGTGAAGGGGACCACATGACGGAGCGCCCGACGAAGACGTGCATCTACCCCGGCTGCGAGCGTCCCGCGGTGCCGGCGCACACGCTCGGCGGCCCACAGCCGAGCTTCTGCGATCTCGAGGAACACAACGCCCTCACGGCGCATCAGGAGCGCGTGCGCCGTGCACAGGAGGGCCAACCGAACACTCACGACCCGTCCCTGAAAGGAGGCTGAATCATGGCCGGCGAGGCATACCGCGCCGTCTTCCTGCGGATTCATCCGACCGGCAAGATGGTGCTCAGCCTGACCACCGAGCCTGACGGCAACGAGGCGCAGTACGCCGATCTCGTCGCCGAGGAACTCGGCGTCCCTCCGCTCGACGTCAAGGTCGTTCCCGCCGACACCAACCGCTTCGGCAACGGCCACGGCTTCAACACGAGCCCGTCCGGCGGCACACCGGCGGCGATCGAGAGTGCCAGCGCCAAGATCCTCGCCAAGGCGCAGCTGATTGCAGGCGCGGCGCTCGAGGTCCCGCCGGAGAGCCTGCAGTGGGAGAACGGTGCGTTCGTGGCCGGCGGTGACACCCCGCGCTCGCAGACGATCGCGGACATCGCCCTGTACGCCCACGGCACCGGCGCGCTGCCGCCCGGCGTCGAGGGTGGGCTCGATGCACAGACCGTGTACACCGACTAGCGGCGCGTCAGCGGTTGTGCAACGGGAGGTAGTCGACAGCGGTTCCGGCGGCAAGCTCGCCGGTGCCGGCCGGCACGCGCGCGAGCCCGTCCGCCTGCGCGGCGACCGCGATCTGGTGGGACTCCTGCCCGGGCAGCGGGATCAGCACGGGCGAGCCGCCGTCCGCCGCGATGCGCACGCGGATGAGGTCGTCGCGTTCGGGGTTGCGCGCGACCGCCGTGCCGAGCACGCCCGCCGCGAACGCCGGGCGGGCGTCGCGGGCGCCCTGCAGCGCGAGCAGCGCCGGCCGCACGAAGAGCTCGAAGCAGACGAGCGTGGAGACCGGGTTGCCGGGCAGTCCGAAGACGAGCGTCCGGCCGCGTACGCCGAACATCATCGGCTTCCCGGGGCGCAGCGCCACGCGCCAGAACACCTCGCGCACGCCGAGGTCCTCCCCGGCGCCGCGGACGAGGTCGTGGGCGCCGACGGAGACGCCACCGGAGCTGATCACGACGTCGTGCTCGAGCGCGTGCCGGAGGGCCGCGCGGTGTGCGGCCACGGTGTCGCCGGCGACCGGGATCCGGACGACCTGCGCGCCGGCCGTCGAGAGCGCGGCATGCAGCATCGGGCGGTTGGCGTCGTAGATCTCACCGGCCCCGAGCCGCTCTCCCGGCCGGCGCAGCTCGTCGCCGACGGTCAGGATCGCCACCTGCGGAAGCCGGGCGCAGGGCAGCGTCGCCAGGCCGACCGCCGCAGCGGCCCCGACCTGGGCCGCGCCCAGGCGCGTCCCCGTCCGCAGCAGGCGCTCGCCGCGGCTGACATCGCTTCCGGCTGTGCGTACGAACGCCCCCGGCGCGACGCCCGCCGGAACCTCGACGCTTCCAGGTTCGACGCTCACGTCCTCGATCGGAGCCACGGCGTCGGCCCCGGCCGGGACCACCGCGCCGGTCGAGATGAGAACGGCCTCGCCGGCGCCCAGCGCGGCGGGGTGCGGCGCGCCGGCGGCCGATTCACCCACGACGGCCAGGCGGCCGGGCGTGTCGGACGCCCGCAGCGCGTAGCCGTCCATCGCGGAGTTGGTGAACGGCGGGAGGTCGATCGCGGCGTGCAGATCCGCGGCGATGAAGCGCCCATACGCCTCGTCGAGCGCGACCTCCTCCGGCGGGAGCGGCGTCACGTGTGCGGCGATCGCCGCCAGCGCGTCGTCGATCCCGAGGAGCGGCGCCGATGAACGGACGTGGCTCATCCCGGCCAGGTCAGCTCGATCGCAGCCCGGCGCTGACGACGACCTCGACGTCGTCGAGGACCTTCAGCGTGCCGAACAGGGTCGAGAACGGCTTGATTCCCCAGCCGGACTGCGTGACGGTCGCGCTGCCGGTGAGCGTCCCGTCCCCGCCGACGGTCAGCTCGAAGGCGATCGGGTGGTGCTCGCCGTGCAGCTCCAGGTCCCCCTCGACGTGCAGGCCCGCGTCCGCGCCCGGCGTCACCGCCGTCGAGCGGAACGCGATCGCCGTGCCCTCCAGGACCTCGTCATCGATCGACTGCTGGATGCTCGCCTTGTCATCGTCGCCGAGCGCCATCATGCCTCCGGTGCCCTCGCGCACGCGCAGCGAGCGCGAGTCGGCCGTCAGCTCGAGCGCGTTCTGCGCCGGGTCCTCGCTGATCGTCAGGGTGGCCGCCCAGACCGTCACGTCGATCACGAGGTCGTGCCCGGCCTTCGCGGCCGCGCCCCCCTTGCGCGTCTTCACCATCAGCGTGGCGAGGTCGGGACCGAGCGAGTACGTGCCGGCGACGATGGCCATGAACAGACCCTAGTGGCCCTTCTCCAAACATCTGGCCGGGAACGCCGGACGGCGATCACCGCCGCGGCGTTACCGGCCCGACATCCCGAGAAGACCCACTGGAACGTCACGACCCGACGGGAGAACCCAACATGGTGGAACTCGAGCACTCGTTCACGACCGGAAACTCGACCGAGCACAACTGGCAGGCCATCACCGACCTGGAACGCCTGATCCCCTGCGTCGAGGGCGGGCGGGTGATCGAGCCGACGAGCCCGACCAGCGTCAAGGCCGAGATCATCGTGAGGATGGGCGCGATGTCGATGAAGTTCACCGGAACCGTCGAGGTGACCGAGCAGGACGACGCGACGCATCGCGCGGTGCTCAGGATCAAGTCGCGGGAAGCCGGCGGCCAGGGGTACGCCAACGCCGACGTCGTGTTCACGCTCGCGGGCGAGGGCGGGACCATCCACACGGCCGCGCAGATCAGCGGCAAGGCCGCGTCGATGGGCGAGGGCGTCGTCACCACGGTGCTCGACGCCCTGATCAACGACTTCAGCCAGAAGCTGGCGACGATATGACATGCCCAGCAGGACGATGAGGCGCATCCGCGACGGCGAGGTTCCGTTCGCCGCGGGGACCGCCGTGCAGGAGGACGCCGGCCGGCCCGTCTTCCGCGGCAACGGGCCGTTCGACTACGTCTGCGTCGAGTGCGGCAACGTTCTCGCGTCCGCGATGGACCCGGCGGACATGTCCGTGAAGGTCCGCATCAAGTGCGGGCGCTGCCGCACGGTCAACGTCGCCGTCACCGACGAAGCGGCGGGCTCCGAGCACCGTCCGCAGCGCCGCGGGGAAGAGCCCTGAGCGACGGCTTGACGTGCCTGACCCGAGCGGCCATAGTCGAGCGCCGAGAGCGCCGTTCACGGCGCGGAAGGAGACAAGCGGCTGGTGGCCACCATGGACATGCCCTGCACGCCGTCGCGTGTCTGGGAGGCAATGAAGCGAAGGACGGCTCCACCGCGATGATCACCGGAGAGCTCGCCCGCCGCGCAGAGCAGCTGCGCGCAGAGCGCCGGCCGTTCGTGCACGCGACCGTGGTCCGCGCGGTCCGCCCGACGAGCGTGCACGCCGGCGACACGGGGCTCGTGCTGAGCGACGGCACGATCGAGGGCTTCGTCGGCGGCACGTGCGCGCAGACCTCGGTGCGCCTGCACGCGGTCCGTGCGCTGGAGACCGGGGAAGCCGTGCTGCTGCGCCTGGTCCCGGGTGCCGCCCCTGCGGACGTGGACGCCGAGCCCGAGGCCGGCATCGTCGTGGCGCACAACCCGTGTCTGAGCGGCGGTTCGCTGGACATCTTCCTCGACCCCCAGCTCCCGGCGCTGCGCGTGCTGATCGCCGGCGACACGCCGATCGCCCGCGCGCTCGAGGGCGTCGCCCGCGCCGCCGGCTACCACGTGCTGCGGGACGGGCCCGCCGCGATCTCGCCGCGTCCGACGGATGCCGCCGTCATCGTCGCCTCGCACGGGAACGACGAGGAGGTGGCGCTGACCGCAGCGCTCGAGGCGGGCATCGGCTACGTCGGGCTCGTCGCAAGCCCGGTGCGCGGGGCGGCCGTGCTCGAGTCGCTCGATGTTCCCGATGCGCTGCGCGAGGCCGTGCACACGCCCGCCGGGCTCGCGATCGGTGCGCGCGCTCCGGCCGAAGTCGCGATCGCGATCCTCGGGGAGCTCGTGGCCGAGCGCGCGGCCAGTCCGTTGGGCGCCGCGACCGGCGCGAGCGGCGCACCCGCCGCGGCGCCGGTGCTGTCGACGGCGACCGACCCGATCTGCGGGATGGACGTCGTCGCCAGCGACGCGAGCATCCACCTCGACGTCGACGGTGAGCGCATCTACTTCTGTCGCGAGGGGTGCCGCGACACGTACCTGCAACGGGAGGCAGCGGATGCCGCGGCGCGCTGAGGAGCGGGTGACCGGGCTCGTCCTGGCGGCGGGCGCCTCACGGCGCCTGGGCCGGCCCAAGCAGCTGCTGCCGTACGGCGCTGCGACGCTCCTTGACCACACGCTCGACACCGCCCGCGCATGCGATCTGGACCAGCTCGTCTGCGTTCTGGGCGGCGGCGCCGAGCAGATCCGCGAGACCGTCGACCTGTCGGGGATCGATGTCGTCGAGAACGACCGGTTCGGGACCGGCTGCTCGTCGTCGATCGCCGCCGCGCTGGGCGCCGTCGACCCGCGCTCGCAGGTGCTCGTGCTGATGCTCGGGGACCAGCCCGGCGTGACACCGGAGACGGTCGCCACGCTGCTCGCCGGCAGAGGCGACGCTCCGCTCGCCGCCTGCCGCTACGACGATGGCCGCGGGCATCCGCTCGCGTTCGCCCGCGGGACGTTCGGCGAGCTCGGCGCACTGCACGGCGACAAGGCCGTCTGGAAGCTCATGGACCGCCGCGCGAGCGAGGTCGTCGACGTCCCGGTCGAGGGCTCGATCCCGCTCGACGTCGACACCTGGGAGGACTACCACGCGGTGCTCTCCGCCCGGAGCGCAGCATGAATGCTGCTCGCGGGCCACGCGAGGGGCAGGCGACGCCAGCCATGCGCGAGCTGCATGCGCGCCGCCGCGTGCACGAGGACCGCTGATGCCCTTCGCACACATCGCGGGCATCCCCGTCGAGGAGACGCTGCTCGGCCTGGGGCCGTTCGGCCTCGCCGGCGTCGGGGCGCTCGTCGCCTACGGTTCGCAGCGCGCGCGGGATTGGCGCCATCCGCGCAGGCGCGGCGACGACGCGACCGCTCGCCACCGGCATCGCCGGCGGGCGCGGTAGCCGCGATCCACCTGGGCCGGGTGACCGGCGGGGCCTACGGGGCGCCGACCCGCGTCGAGGACCGCACGAACGCGGTGATCGTGGCGACGCTCGTGACCGGCCCGACGCGCTCGGCCCATGCCGTTGTCGGCTGGTCGGTCACCGGATCGAGCGCGATGACGGGCGCGCGCAGCGCGCCGGGGCTCACAGTCTCGGGCGTGCCGAACGTGCCGCCGCGCCGTCGCACGGCGGCCGCGACGTCGTGGACGAGGTACTCGCTGTCCAGCCCGGCCCAGGTGATGGCGGCGGTCCCGTCCGGGAGTGCGGCCAGGTCGCCGAGCACGGCGCTGGAGCCGGCAGGCGACACCGTCTGCGGGGCGCCGAATCCGCCGTTCGCGTCGCTCTGCGCGACGCGAACGCGCCAGGCGCCGTCGTTGCCCGTCCAGGCGACGAAGGCAGTGGTTCCGGACAGCGCGAGCACCGGCCCGAGCCGCGGCAGGAACGCTGTCGCGGTGGCGACCTGCTCGAGCGTCTGGGCCGGCCGGAACGCGCGGGCCCCGGCGGGCCGGACCGCGACGCTGAAGCGCGCATGCAGCCCCGTCGACTCGTTGATGTCCTGCGCGCCCCACGCGACATACGCGCGACCGTTCTGGGCCACGGCCGTGGTGAGCGGCCCGGCGACCGTCCCCGACCCGAGCGCCTGCACGGCGCTCCAGCGGTGGCCGGCCTGGCGATAGCGCGCCTCGATCACCGTGCGCCCGTTGCCGACGCGCCGTGCCCACGCGACGAGCAGGTCGCCGCCCTGGCCGACCGCGACCGATGCCGTCCCCGAACTGCCCCGCCCGCGCAGGGTCTCGGGTGCGCTGAAGCGGCTGCCGCCCGGCCTGCGCAGCGCGAACTGGATCAGCGCGCGCGCGCACGTCCTGCCCGGCGTCGCGGTCCAGGCCGCCAGCACCACGCCGCTCGCGTTGGCGGCGATCGCGGGCTGCGGGTCGAAGCCCGCGCCGCGCGCCGTCGCGATCGTCATGGGTGCCTGGAATGTGCCGCCGGAGGTGCCGAAGCGCGCGCGGATCGTCGCGCGCTCGCCGCAGGTCGCCCAGCCGAGCGAGCGCTCGTCCAGCCCGACCGCCCGCGAGATCCCGTACAGGACCGGCGGGGCGGTGAAGCTCGGCGCGGACGTGGGAGCGGCGAATGCGGCCGCACCGGGGGCGCGCGTCGCCGCGTGCCATCCGTCGAGCACGTAGTGGCCGTGCGCCGTCCCGCTCTGCCAGCGATACGCCGCCCAGGTCGCGAGCGCACGGCCGTGCGCGTCGAACGCCACGTCGTAGGCGCCGATGTCGTTGGCGGCGGCTGAGACGTTCACGGGCGCCGACCACGGCGCGGCGGCGTATGACGCCGTGGCCGAGGGCATCACGACCACGGCTCCCAGCAGCAGAATCGTCAGGGCTCTGCGTCGCATGACCGGATGATGGCGCGCGACGACCCGCGGCGTATCAGCAGATTCCCGCTGGCCGGCGCCGAGGGGCCGTTGACCGCGCTCAGGCCACGACCGGCGCCCTGACGCCGTCCACCGGCGCCGCGGAGAACTCCATCGCCTCGTCCTCGAGCGATCCGTAGCGCAGCATGGCGATGTCGCGCGCATAGTTCTGGTGCAGCCGCCACGGGGTCGCCCTGCCCTGGCGGGGGAACTTCGCGATCGAGCGCTGCACGTAGCCGGCACTGAGGTCGATGAACGGCTCGGTGGGACGGGCGGGGTCGCGGTTGCGCGGGACGCACTGCTCGTACCCGTGCGCGGCCATGTGGTTCAGGAGCCGGCAGACGTACTCGCACGTCAGGTCGCACTTCAGCGTCCAGGAGGCGTTCGTGTAGCCGAACGACAGCGCCAGGTTCGGCACGCCTGAGAGCATCATGCCCTTGTAGGCGAGCGTCTGCGAGAGCTCCACCTCGCGGCCGTCGACGGCGAGGCTCATCCCGCCCAGGGTCTGCACGTTCAGCCCGGTCGCGGTGACGATGAGGTCCGCGTCCAGCTCGGCTCCGGAGGCGAGCCGCAGCCCGCGCTCGGTGAACGTCTCGATCGTGTCCGTGACGACGCTCGCGCGGCCGTCGCGGATCGCCGTGAAGAGATCGCCGTCGGGCACGAGGCACATGCGCTGGTCCCACGGGTTGTAGCGCGGGGTGAAATGCGTGTCGATGTCATAGCCCGCGGGAAGCTGCCGCTCGAGTCCCCTGCGGATGAGGCGCTTGACGAAGCCCGGGCGCCGGCGGCTGAGCTGGAAGACGAGCATCGTCAGCAGGACGTTCTTCCAGCGCACGACCGGGTAGGCGAGCCGGGCGGGCAGGAACCGGCGCACGAGGGCGGCGATCGGATCCTCACCGGGTACGGCGACGATGTAGGTCGGCGAACGCTGGAGCATCGTCACGTGCGCGGCCGTCTGCGCGATCGCCGGCACGAGCGTGACGGCGGTCGCCCCGCTTCCGATGACGACCACCCGCCGGTCCGCGTAGTCGACGTCGTCGGTCCACTGCTGCGGATGCACGATCCGGCCGGCGAAGCGCTCCGCGCCGCGGAACTCGGGGGCGTATCCGCTGTCGTAGCGGTAGTAGCCGCTGCACATGAAGAGGAACCCGCACGTCATCCGCACCGTCTCGCCGGTGTCGGTGCGCTCGGCCTCCACGGTCCAGCGCGCCTGCGGCGTCGACCACTCGGCGCGCACGACGCGGTGACCGAACCGGATCCGCCGGTCGCTGCCGTCCTCGCCCGCGGTGTCGCGGATGTAGCGGCGGATCGACGGGCCGTCGGCGAGCGCCTTGGCCTCCTCCCAAGGCCGGAAGGCGTAGCCGAGCGTGTACATGTCCGAGTCCGAGCGGATGCCGGGATAGCGGAACAGATCCCACGTGCCGCCGATCGCATCACGCGCCTCGAGGATGGCGTACGTCCTCCCCGGGCAGCTCGCCTGCAGGTGGTGCGCCGCGCCGATCCCCGAGAGGCCGGCGCCGACGATCACGACGTCGACGTGCTCGCTGGTCATCGCGCGCCATTGTCGAGGTTGCGGCGCATCGGCGCAGCTTGCCCGCGGCCGCGAACGCGAAGTAGCCTGCGCCATCGCCGACGACGACGCCCGCAACGACCTCCTGCGCTACCACCTGGCGACCCGCCGGGCGGCGCCCGCGCTCGCCCAGCGCAACCTGCGCCGCATCATGCGCGTGCTGCTCGCGCCGTTCCGCCCGCGCGTCGAGGGCGCGGAGAACATCCCGGACGGGCCGGTGGTCCTCGCCGCCAACCACGGCTCCTACTGGGACCACTTCTTCCTCGGCATCTTCGTGCACCGCGAGATCAACTACATGACCGCGGCGGAGTTCTTCCCGAACCGCCTGGTCGGGACGCTGATGCAGCGGGTCGGCTCGTTCCCCGTGCGCCGCGGGGCGGCCGACACCGACGCGCTCGAGACCGCCGCCGTCATCCTCGGGCGCGGCGGGCTCGTGGTGATCTACCCCGAGGGCGGGGTCTGCAAGCACGGTGAGCTCTCCGAGCACCCGCGGCCCGGGGTCGGCGGGCTGGCGCTGCGCAACGGCGTGCCGGTCGTGCCCGTCGCGATCCATCCCGCCACGCGCCTGCACAAGCTCGGCTTCCTGAAGTTCCCGCAGGTCACGGTGCGATTCGCGCCCGCGCTCGGGCACGCGCCCGAGCCCGACCCGGGCCGCGAGCGCCAGCAGGAGGCGGCCGAGCGGATC
The DNA here is from genome assembly GCA_963809525.1 of uncultured Solirubrobacteraceae bacterium. GTDB lineage: Bacteria > Actinomycetota > Thermoleophilia > Solirubrobacterales > Solirubrobacteraceae > F1-60-MAGs163. Next base: position 77,954 of record CAWEJY010000010.1, read on the forward strand.
TGGGCGCAGATCGTCGCGCTCTACGGCGAGCCCGAGCGCGCGCCGGCGATGTCCTGAGCGCCGGTCAGGAGACGAACAGCGAGGCGGGCGCGTCCTGCAGCGCGCGCCGCGCGGCGCGGCGCCCCGACGCGCGCATCGCATCGAGCATGTGGAACTCGAGCAGCCCGACCCCGTCGTCCTCGGGCTGGATCACCAGGTCGGCGTGGCGCTGCGCCGCCTCCGCGGTGTCGACGCTTCCCAGCAGGACGAGCCGGGTGATCGTCTCCCCGATCGTCGGCATGGGCGCGTCGTCGTCCCACGGCCATTCCTCGCGCACCGCGCGGCGCCGGAGGTGGTCCTCCAACTCGGGCGCCTCCGCGCGCGCCGTGACGTCGACGGCGATGACCGGGCCCTCCGCCCGCCGCGCCATCTCGTCGACCGGCAGGTTGTTGAGCGCGCCGCCGTCGATCAGGTAGCGCGCGCCGTCGGCGACGGGGGGCGCGAGACCGGGCAGGCACATGCTCGCGCTGACGGCGTACGCCAGCGGCCCGGTTCGGTGGACCACCTGCTCGCCGCCGATCAGGTCGGCCGAGACGCAGAAGAAGTCGCGCGCGAGCAGTTCGATCGAGCCGGGCATGTTGCGCACGAACATCCGCTTGACCTTGTCGCCGCGGATGACCGAGATGCGCGGGACGCGGTAGTCGGTCAGCGGGTTGCGCCGGACCCATTCGTCGTAGCAGCGGGCGTCGACCTCCTCGAGGTCGAGCTCCTGTGCGAACAGCCCGCCGATGAAGGCGCCCATGCTCGTGCCGCCGACACGGTCGATCTCCACGCCGGCGGCGAGCAGCTCCTGCAGCACCCCGAGGTGCGCGAAGGACCGCGCCCCGCCGCCCGACAGGACGATGCCGACCGAGCGGCCCGTCAGCCGGCGCGCCATGCGCCGCACGTCGCGGTCCACGCTGCCGGGCCGCACCCGGTGGGTCGCCCTGGGCCGCAGCTCTGCCAGCCACTCCGGCGCGGTCGCCGCGGCGCCGGTCAGGACGAGATCGCAGTCGAGCAGCGCCGTGTGGTGGCGCAGCCACTCCGGCGGCGGCGCGTCGCCGACGACGCCGACGATCCTGTCGGCTTGACGCAGGCAGAAATCGGCCCAGTCGTCCGGGGTGCGCGGGCCGCTCAGCGCGCTGGAGACGAGCAGCACCCGGTCGTGGTGGCGCTCGAGGTCGTCGAGCTGCGCCAGCGTGAGCGGCGGCGCGCCGGCCGACGGCGCATCCAGGCGGGCCAGGTGCTCCCAGCCGTCGATCGCGCCGGCCAGCCCGTCGGCGATCATGTCGAGGCGGACGTCCGGCCCGAGCGGCACGAGCGCGATCGACGTCTCGCCGCCCCGCGTCGGGGCGACCCGCGGGCGGCTGGCCTGCAGTTGCCCGCCCAGCTCGCGCGTCAGGCCGATCGCGAAGGCCGGCTCCTCGCGCAGCAGGCGCTCGAACTCCTCGTGGCTCAGCTTCAGCAGCTCGCTGTCGCGGCGCGCTCGGATCGACGCTGCGCGCGGCGCGCCGGTGATCAGGCCGAGCTCGCCGAGCACGGCGCCGCGGCTCAGCGTCAGGATGTGCTGATCGTCGGCGTCGACGACCTCGCAGCGGCCGCCGAGCACGACGTAGAGCGCGTCGGCGCGATCGCCCGCGCGGAACAGGAACCGTCCGCCCGCCACCTGCACGACCTCGGCGCGCTCTGCGACCTCCTCGCGCAGTTGCGGGTCGAGGTCGCTGAAGATCGAGACCTCCGCGAGGATCTCGGCCGGCGTGAGCGCGGCCGGCGCGGGGGGGCGGGGCGGCGCCGCGGGGCGCGTGACCGGCGCAACCTCCGGCAGCGCCGGGAGCGCGGCCACGCGCTCGGCTTCTGCACGGGCCTCGGCGGCGCTCGCCTCAGCCGGCGTCGCGATGTGCCCCATCGTCCAGCCCAGCACCGCGGCGGCCCCCAGGCAGCAGGCCGCGAACGTCCAGCCGTTGTCGAAGGCGCCCAGCACGCCCTGTACGTCGTGCGGGTCGGGCGTTCCGACCACGGCCACGAGCAGCGCAACGCCGAGCACCGCACCGAGTTGGCGCGCGACCGAGTTCAGGGCGGTCGCGGTCGCGAACCGCTCGCCGGGGGCGGCGGCCACCGAGGCGGCGCCGAGCGTCGGCAGCGTCGCGCCGGCACCGATGCCGAGCACGGCCATGATCGGCAGCCATTCCCCGAGGAAGTCGGGCGTCGGCCCGACCACGGTGATGAGGAGCACCACCCCGGTCGTCCAGAGCGCCGCCCCCGGGATCGCGACGCCGCTGTAGCCGACCCGGTCGATGAGCCTGCCGAGCGGCCTGGCGACCGCGGCCGCGACGAACGGGGCGGGCGTCAGGGCGAGGCCGGCCTGCAGCTCGGTGTAGCCCCACACGGTCGTGAGGAAGAGGACGTTGCACAGCAGGTAGGCGAAGTAGCCGGCGCCGGCGAGCAGGCTCAGCGTGTTCGCGGCGCTGAACGAGCGGATGCGCAGCAGTTGGACGTCGAACACCGGCGAGGGGTGCCACGTGCAGCGCCGCGCGAAGACGAGGCCGACGATCACGGAGGCGCCCGCGGACACGAGCACGATCGCGCTGGTCCACCCCTCGGTCGGGCCCTCGACGATCGCGAAGGTCAGCAGGGCGATCGAGAGCGCCAGCAGCGCGGCACCCGCGAGATCCGGCATCGTGCGCCGGCCGGGGGCACGGCTCTCGACGAGCCGCCGCCCCGCGAGGTAGATCGCGATCAGCCCGATCGGCAGGTTCACGAGGAACGTCAGCCGCCAGCTCTGCAGCTCGACCAGCAGACCGCCGACGGCCGGGCCGAGCCCGGCGGCGATCGCCGCGATCGCGCCCCAGAGGGCCACTGCGTGCGCGCGGCGTGCCGAGCCGAAGGCGTGCAGCACGAGCGCCAGCGACGCCGGCACCATGGCCGCGGCGCCGAGCGCCTGGAGCACGCGGAACGCGATCAGCAGGTCGAGCGACGGCGCCGCGGCGCACAGCACCGACGCGAACGTGAAGGTCGCGACGCCGAGGGTGAAGACGCGCCGGCGCCCGAGCAGGTCCGAGAACCGCCCGGCCGGGACCAGGAACGCAGCGAACACCACGTTGTAGGCGTTGAGCACCCACGACAGCGAGCCGAGCGTCGCGGTCGGGAACGACTGGCGGATGTCCGGGAACGCGACGTTGACGATCGTCGCGTCGATGAACGCCATGAAGACGCCCATCGAGGCGACCAGCAGCACCGCCGTCGGCGTGACCGCGCTGCGGCGGCGGACGTCCTGCTCCACCGCAGGCTGGGCCCCCGCATCCACCGCTTCATCCAACGTTCCGTCCCCCGAGTGCCTGTGATTCCCCCCCGCGCCGTGGCGCGCCGCCGGTGGTAGATCTACCTGACGCGATGGTCAGGACGCAAGGAGCCATTGCGCGGGGGTGTACGGATGCTCCACCTCGGCGCCGCCTGACAGGCTGTTCGCCATGCCAGGCCTGGGCGCACAACCCGGGCTCGATCCCGAGGAACGCGTCGATGCGCTGCTGCGCGATCTGCGGACGACCCGCGAAGGCCTGACAGGGCGCGAGGTCGACCGCCGGCTCGCGCAGTACGGGCCCAACGAGATCACGCGCCGGGCGGGGCCGGGCCATCTGCGCGAGCTCGCGCGGCAGTTCACCCACCCGCTCGCCGCGCTGCTGTGGGTCGCGGCGCTGCTGGCGCTCCTGGCGGGCACGCCGGTCCTGGCGGCGGCGATCGTCGCCGTGATCGTGCTCAACGCCGTCTTCGCGTTCGCGCAGGAGCTCCAGGCCGAGCGGGCGACGGAGGCCCTCGCGCAGATGCTGCCCCCGCGCGTGCGTGTCCGTCGCGCCGGAGCGGTCGGCGAGGTCGACGCGGCGACGCTCGTTCCCGGCGACGTCGTGGTGCTGGGCGAGGGCGACCGGCTGCCCGCGGACGCGCGGCTGATCGACGGCTCGCTCGAGGTCGACATGGCGGCGCTGACCGGCGAGTCCCAGCCGCTCCCCCGAAGCGCGGAGCGCAGCCGCGCGCCGGCGAGCCTGCTCGACGCCGAGGATCTCGTCTTCTCCGGGACGCTCTGCACCGCCGGCGAAGCCCAGGCCGTCGTCTACGCGACCGGGATGCGCACCGAGCTCGGGCGGATCGCAGCACTCTCGCAACGGGTGCGCGGCGAGATCAGCCCGCTGCAGGCGCAGGTCAACCGTGCCGCGCAGCTCATCGCGGTCGTGGCGATCGGCGCCGGCGTGGTCTTCCTCGTGCTCGGCGTGACAGCCGCGGGCCTGTCGCTCCAGGACGCGCTGACCTTCTCGATCGGCCTGCTCGTGGCGAACGTCCCGGAGGGGCTCCTGCCGACGATCACGCTCGCGCTGGCGGTCGGCGTCCGGCGCATGGCCCGGCGGCGGGCGCTCGTCAAGCGCCTGACCGCGGTGGAGACGCTCGGCTCGACCGACGTCATCTGCTGCGACAAGACCGGCACGCTGACCGAGGGGCGCATGAGCGCGCAACTGCTGTGGGCCGACGGAACCGAGCTCGACCTCTCCGATGCGTCCGCGCGTTCGGTCCAGGGGCGTGAGCCGTTCTCGGGCCTGCTGCGCACGGCCGTGCGCTGCAACAACGCGACGATCGAGCGCGAGAACGGTGGGTGGCGGCGCAGTGGAGATCCGAGCGAGAGCGCGCTGCTCGTGGCCGCGGCCGCCCTCGGCGAGGACGTCGAAGGGCTGCTCGCCGAACGCGAGCAGTCGCGCCGGCGCGCCTATCACTTCGACGCGCGGCTGAAGCGGATGACGACACTCGACCGCGAGGGCGACGAGCGGCTCTGGTACCACTCGAAGGGCGCCCCCCTCGAGCTGCTGGAGCGCTGCAGCACGGTCCGCGGCGCGGAGGGCGACCGGCCGCTCGGCGACGAGGACCGCGCCGAGGTCCGCGCAGCCTTCGAGCGTTACGCGGCCGGCGGCCTGCGCGTGCTCGGCTTCGCCGAGCGCCACGTCCAGGGTGGGTCGGGGACCGCTCGCGAGCAGGCCGAGGCGGGCCTCACGTTCCTCGGGCTCGCCGCCCTCGCCGACCCACCGCGCGCCGAAGTCGCGGACGCCGTCGCCCGCTGCCACGCGGCGGGCATCCGGATCATCGTCATCACCGGTGACCACGCGCTGACGGCGGAGGCCATCGCACGCGAGGTCGGGATCCTGCAGGGGCCGGCGCGGATCGCCACCGGCCCGCAGGTCGACACGATGAGCGAGGACGACCTCGCGCGTCTCCTCGCGACCGGGCCCGGGCCTCATCATCGCGCGCAGCTCGCCGGAGACGAAGCTCCACGTCGTCGACGCGCTGCGCGCCGAGGGCAACACCGTCGCGATGACGGGCGACGGGGTCAACGACGCGCCCGCGCTGCGGCGAGCCGACCTCGGCGTCGCGATGGGGGCGAGCGGCACGGACGTCGCTCGCGAGGCCGCGACGATGGTGCTGACGGACGACAGCTTCGCGTCGATCGTCGCCGCGGTCGAGGAGGGCCGCACGGTCTACGAGAACATCCGCAAGTTCGTCACCTACATCTTCGCCCACGCCGTGCCGGAGGTCGTGCCGTTCCTCATCTACGCGCTGGCGGGCGGCGCGATCCCGCTCCCGATCACCGCGCTGCAGATCCTGGCCATCGACCTCGGGACCGAGACCCTGCCCGCGCTCGCGCTCGGCTGCGAGCCGACCGAGCCGGGAACCATGGACCGCCCGCCGCGCCCGCGCGAACGCGGCATCATCAGCGGTGCGATGCTCGCACGCGCCTGGGGCTCGCTCGGGCTGCTCGAGGCGATCCTCGTCATGGGCGGGTTCTTCTGGGTGCTGACCGGCGCGGGCTGGTCACCCGGCGATGCGACCGGTGCCGGCAGCGCGCTGCACCACGACTACCTCGTCGCCACGACGATGACCTTCGCGGGCATCACCGCATGCCAGATCGGGACCGCCTTCGCCGCGCGCACCACCCGCCAGTCGCTGGCGAGCATCGGCGTGTTCTCGAACCCGCTGCTGCTGTGGGGCATCGCGTTCGAGATCCTGTTCGCCGCCGCCGTCATCTACCTGCCGCCGCTGCAGCGCATCTTCGGCACCGCCGCGCTCGGGGCGCAGGAGCTGCTCGTGCTGCTCGCGTTCCCGTTCATCGTCTGGGGCTCGGACGAGCTGCGCCGCTGGGGCGTGCGGCATGCCGCCGCCCAGGCCGGCGACGTCCCCACGGATGGCGGCGCACAGGAGCTCGCGTGACCTACCCGGGCCGCGCCCGCCGCGACCCGACGGACGCGGCGCCCGGCATGAGCGGGTCGGGCGGCGGACCGGAGGCCGCTGTCACGCGCCGGAGTGCCATCGGCCGGGCGACGACGCGGCGGTAGACGGCCTCGTAGCCGTCCGCGGTGATCACGACGTCGTAGCGCGCACGGGCGCTCCGCCGGCAGTCGCGCGGGTCGATCGCGCTGAGCTGCGCGATCGCATGGGCCATCTCGGCCTCGTCCGCGACGAGCATGCCGTTGTGCCCGTCGATCACGATCTCCTTCGCGGCGCCCTCCGCGAAGGCGATGACGGGAGTTCCGCAGGCGAGCGACTCGATCATGACCATGCCGAACGGCTCCCGCCAGCGGATCGGCATCAGCGTGGCCGCGGCGCGCGCGTACAGCCGCTGCTTGTCGGCCCAGCCGACCTCGCCGACGTAGCGCACGAGGCGGCCGTCGACATGCGGCTCGATCTGCTCGCGGAAGTAGTCGGCCTGGCCCGTCTGGACGGGGCCCGCGAGCACGAGACGCCGCCCGGCGAGCCGTGCGGCCTCGATCGCGCGATGCGCACCCTTGACGGCCTCCATCCGGCCGATCCACAGCAGGTAGTCGTCCTTCTCCATTCCGAACGGCCAGCGGTCGACCACGATCGGGTTCGGGACGACGGCCTCGGCGCGCACCCCCGGGGGCGCGTGCTCGACCTGGGAGCGGCTGATCGCCACCAGGTCGACCTTGTGGGCATGCCGGGTGTAGAAGCGCGCGGTCTCGCCCGTCAGCGGGCCGTGCAGCGTATGGACGACCGGCACCCCGGCGCGCGACGCCATCGCGACGGCGGTGAACCCGGAGTGATCGTGGATGAGATCGAACGGGGCTCCACGCCGGGCGGCCGCATCGATCGCATCGAAGGCGCCCGCCACGTGGTCGGACTCGTGCATCGCCGAGCCGATCGTGTCCGGATGCGCTGCGTCGAGCAGCGCGTGCACGCGCGCCGCGGAACGCGAGCCCGGCGCGGCGAAGAGCGTGACGTCGTGTCCGCGCGCGACGAGCTCGTCGCACAGCACTCCGACGACCGCCTCAATGCCGCCGTAGCCCGGCGGCGGCACCGTGATCCATGGTGGCGCGAGCATCGCGATCCGCAGGGATCGCGCCTCGCCGCGCACCGGGAGCCGCTGCAATGTGAGCCGCGCGTGAAGCATGGACGCCGTTGATGTCGGGGGGGCACATCCACTGTAGGTGGACGACGGCACGCCGGGGCCGGTAGCCCTCCCGGGTGTTGCGGGGGGAACTACGGTCCATGATGGGATCCGGCGGCGTAGCATCGTCCGCAGCTGCCGATGACTGCCGCCGGTGAACCCGGAGCCGAGTCCCATGCCGCTCGCGCGGTGCCGGGTGTCGCGCATCCCAACGCGCTCGAATCGGCCCCGGCGGTCCCCGCCGAGGCGCGCCAGGAGCTGCTCGCGCTCAAGTCCGGGGCCGTCTTCGTGTGCGCGCGACGCGATGGGAACATCATCGGCGGGCGCGTGTCCGGTGAGGGCCTCTACGCCCACGACACGCGCCACCTCTCCGAGCTGCGGCTGACGCTCGGCGGCATGGCGCCGGTGCTGCTCTCCTCGACGATGGAGTCCGGCCATCACGCGGTCATCAACGCGACCAACGCGGAGCTGCGGGACGACCACGAGGCCTGCGTGCCCCAGGAGACGCTCAACGTGCGCCGCACGCTGCTCGTCTCCGACCGCCTCCACTACCGTGTGCGCGTCCGCAACTTCGAGGTGCGCGCGGTCGCGACACGGATCGAGGTGTCGTTCGGCGCGGACTTCGCCGACGTCTTCGAGGTGCGCGGCGTCGGGCGCCGCACTGGCGGCGCGGTGCAGGCGCCGACCCGCGACGGCGACGCCGTGCGGCTCGCGTACGTGGCAGCCGACGGGGAGCGGCGCGAGACGCTGGTGGGCATGAGCCCGGTGCCGACCGGTGTGGAGCTGGGACGCGAGGGCGCACTTGCGCGCTGGGACATCGTGCTCGATCCCCGTGCCGTGGTCGAGCTGCTGATCACGGTCGAGCCCGGCGGCCACGCGCGTGGCGGGCAGACCCTCGAACGAACCGCCGCCCGGCTGGCGGCGGAGCACGACGCGTGGGTCGGAGCCTGTGCGCGCATCACGACGGACAACGAGCTGTTCGACCGCCTGATCGACGCCTCGGTGCGTGATCTGCGGGCGCTCATGACGCCGCTCGACGGTGGCGGGGAGCTGCCGGCGGCCGGGATCCCGTGGTACGTCGCCCCGTTCGGCCGCGACTCCCTCCTGGCCTCCTGCGAGGCGCTGATGATCAATCCGCAGGTCGCCCGCGGCACGCTGCTGGCACTCGCCGGGCTGCAGGCCGGGGCGGACGACCCGTGGCGCGACGCCGAGCCGGGCAAGATCCTGCACGAGCTGCGCACCGGCGAGCTCGCGCGCACGGGGCAGATCCCGCACACGCCGTACTACGGCACGGTCGACGCGACGCCCCTGTTCCTGATGGTCGCCGGCGGCTACTACCGCTGGACGCACGACCTCGAGACGCTCGCGCGACTCGAGCCCGCGCTGGATCGGGCCCTCCGCTGGATCGATGAGTGGGGGGACCGCGACGGCGACGGCTTCGTCGAGTACGAGCGGCGCTCGCCTGCCGGCCTGGTCAACCACGGGTGGAAGGACTCCGGCGACTCGATCGTCCACGCCGACGGTTCGCTCGCGGATGGTCCGATCGCCCTCGTCGAGGTCCAGGGCTACGTCTACGAGGCGAAGCTGCGCATCGCCGAGGTCTACGAGGCGCTCGGCGACCCGGAGCGCGCACACGCGCTGCGCGCGCAGGCCGTGGCGCTGCGGGAGGCGTTCAACGACGCCTTCTGGGATCCCGAGGAGGGGTTCCTGGTACTCGCGCTCGACGGGGCCAAGGCCCAGGTCCGGAGCGTCACCTCGAATCCCGCGCACTGCCTCTATTGCGGCATCGTGGACGACGACAGGGCCGCCCAGATGGCGGAGCGCCTGATGGCGCCCGACATGTTCTCGGGCTTCGGGATCCGCACCCTGTCGAGCAGCTCGAAGTCCTACAACCCGATGAGCTACCACAACGGCTCGGTCTGGCCGCACGACAACGCAATCGCCGCCGCAGGTCTCAAGCGCTACGGGGCCGACGCCGCCACCGCCCGAATCGCCACCGGCCTGTTCGACGTGGCCGCCGGGAGCCGCGACTTCCGCCTCCCCGAGCTCTTCTGCGGTTTCGGCCGGGAGGAGTCGCGGGCGATCGTCGCCTACCCGGTCGCCTGCATCCCGCAGGCGTGGGCCGCGACCGCCCCGTTCATGCTGCTGCAGGCGCTGCTCGGCATCTCCGCCAGCGCGCCCGAACGCCGGCTGACAGTCGACCGGCCGTGCCTGCCCGAGTGGCTCGACGGTGTCGAGATCCACGACCTGCCCGTCGGCCGCTCGCAGGTGAGCCTCGCCTTCCAGCGCAACGCCCGGGGCGGCACGGGGTTCTCGCTGCTCGAGCACCGTGGTGACGTACAGGTGACGATGTCGACATGAGCAGCCCGCGCGCGCGACGCGCCGGGCATCCCCTTCCGGAGGCGCTGGCGCATCGCTTCGAGGCGATCGTCTTCGACTGGGACGGCACCGCCGTCCCGGACCGTGCGAGCGACGCGACGCAGCTGCGCGGCCTCGTCGAGACGGCGTGCGCGGCGGGCCTCGAGCTGGCGGTCGTCAGCGGAACTCACGTCGGCAACGTGGACGGCCAGCTCTCCGCCCGCCCGTCCGGGCCGGGTGCGCTGACGCTGCTGCTGAACCGCGGGTCAGAGGTCTACCGCGTCGGGCGGGCGGGGCCGGAGCTCGCGGTGCGCCGCACGGCGGCGGCGCACGAGGACGCGGCGCTGTCGCGTGCGGCGCAGCTGACGGTCGAGCGCCTCGCCGCGCGCGGGCTGACCGCCCGGATCGTCTCGTCGCGGCTGAATCGCCGCAAGATCGACCTCATCCCCGAGCCGCGCTGGGCCGACCCGCCCAAGGCGCGCATCGACGAGCTGCTCGCCGCCGTCCAGGATCGCCTCGCAGCGGCTGGCATCGCGGGACTCGGGGAGGCGGTCGCGATCGCGCGGTGGGCGGCCACGGACGCCGGGCTGCCGGATCCGCGCGTCACCAGCGACGCCAAGCACGTGGAGATCGGCCTCACCGACAAGTCCGATTCCAGCCGGTGGATCATGTGCGAGCTCTGGCGTCGCGGGATCGCACCTGGTCAGGTGCTGATCGCCGGCGACGAGCTGGGGACGCTCGGCGGCCTGCCGGGCAGCGATTCCATGCTGCTGGCGGGCGCGGCGGCTCGAGCGACCGCGCTGTCGGTCGGCGTCGAGCCGGCGGGCGTCCCGGCCGGCGTGATCGCGCTCGGGGGCGGACCCGCGGCGTTCGCCGCGGTCCTGACCGATCAGCTCGAGCGCCGCAGCGCCCGCGAGCCTCCTGCCGTCGACCGAGACCCGTGCTGGACGCTGGCCATCGCGGGCGTCGACCCGCTGCTGGAACGTGTGCACGAATCGCTGCTGACGCTCTCCGACGGGCGCCTGGGCACGCGCGGCAGCGTCGTGGTCGGCGATCCCTCCGACGCGCCCAGTGTCCTGGTGTCGGGCGTCTACACCGGCGCCGAGTCCGCCCTGCTGCCGGCCCCGCGGTGGAACGCGATCGGGGTCACCCGCCCCGAGCGGCCGGCGGTGCTGCGCGTGCTGGACCTGCACGCCGGCGTCCTGCGCCAGGAACTGACGTCGGGCGACGCGCGGCTGGAGGCACTGCTGTTCTCATCGCTCGCCCGGCCGGCGACGGCCGCGCTGCGCGTGCGCGACCACGGCTTCGCCCTGACCGCCGCGCAGGGCCTGCGGCAGCCCTCCCGGACATCGCCCGAACGCGGTACGAGCGCGGGCTCGAGCTGGATGCGGGAGTCCGGCACGCCCGGCTCGATCGCCGCAGCCGTGCACGACACCCTCGGTGACCACACACTCGATCGCATCGTCTCGTACGAGGGGAATCCGGACGGCTCCGCCGACGAGCGCCGCGCGGTGCAGGCGCTCGACCGCGCGCGGGCGCAGGGCTTCGACGGGCTGCTGAGCGAGCACCGCCGCGCCTGGGCCGAGCGCTGGGAGGACGCCGACGTGCGGGTCGATGGCGACGACGAGCTTCAGCTCGCGGTGCGCCTGGCGCTGTTCCACCTGATGGCGTCGGTGGGCAGCCAGGGTGAGGCTGCGGTCGGCGCCCGCGGCCTCAGCGGTCGCGCGTATCGCGGACACGTCTTCTGGGACAGCGACGTGTACGTGCTGCCGTTCCTCGCGGCGACCCATCCCGCTGCGGCGCGCGCCATGCTCGAGTACCGGCTGCGACGGCTGCCCGCTGCGCTCGACACCGCTCAGGCGCTCGGGCGCAGGGGCGCGCGCTTTCCGTGGGAGTCCGCAGCCTCCGGTGCCGACGTGACCCCGCCGTCGGCGCGCGATCGCCTGGGGAACGAGAACGCCGTCCTGACCGGGCGGCTCGAGGAGCACATCGTGGCCGACGTGGCGTGGGCGGCCGTGCACTACGCCGAGTGGACCGGAGACGGGGCGTTCGCCGTAGGCCCGGGCCGCGAGCTGCTCGTGCAGACCGCCCGCTGGTGGGCCTCGCGCATCGAGCTCGACGACGACGGCAGCGGGCACATCCGTGGCGTGATCGGCCCCGACGAGTACCACGAGCGCGTCGACGACAACGCCTACACGAACGTCATGGCGCGCTGGAACCTGCGTCGTGCGCACCGTGCCACCACCGACCGGGATGTCGACGCCGCCGAGCGCCGGCGCTGGCTCGACCTGGCCGCCGCGCTCGTCGACGGCTACGACCCCGCCAGCGGGCTCTACGAGCAGTTCGCCGGGTTCCGGGCGCTCGAGGCGGTCGTGATCGCCGAGCTCGCACCCCAGCGGCCGGTCGCCGCCGAGACCCTCCTCGGCGCCGCGCGCACGCACGCCGCGCAGGTCGTCAAGCAGCCCGACGTCCTGATGCTCCACGCCCTCGTCCCCGACGAGGTGGCCGCGGGCTCGCTGGAGCCGAACCTGAACTTCTACGAGCCCCGCACGGCGCACGGGAGCACGCTCTCGCCCGGCGTGCACGCAGCGCTGCTCGCGCGTGCCGGCCGGCTCACCGAGGCGCTCGAGCTGCTGCGCCTGACCGCGCGCATCGACCTGGACGACATCGGGCAGATGGCCGCGGGCGGGCTGCACCTCGCGGCGATGGGCAGCCTCTGGCGCGCGCTCGCCGTCGGCTTCGGCGGCCTGCGACCCGGCGATGGCGCGCTCGTCGTCGATCCGATCCCCGTGCCGGGCATCGACGCGCTGGATCTGCGCATCCGCTTCCGCGGCAGCAGGGTCCGCCTGCGCGTCTCACCGGACGGCGCGACCGTCAGCGCCGACCCGCCGATCACCATCCGGGCACCGGGCGCCGAGGCCGTGGAGGTCGGCCCCGGCGGCCGGGCCGTCGACCTGTCACCGAGCTCCGAGGGGGCGACCTGAGATGCACCGCGTGCTTGCCGCCATCGACGCGTCCCCCTGCGCCGGCGAGGTCCTCGACACCGCCCGGTCGGTCGCGGACTTCTTCGACAGCGCGGTCACCGCCCTCCACGTGCGCGAGGACGGCCGCGAGCTCGTCCTTGCGGCGGCGCACGAGGCCGGCATCGACCTGCGCGAGACCGATGGCTCGCCGATCGACGAGATCGTCGCCGCGGCGCTGGAGCCCGACGTCGTCGCCATCGTCGTCGGCGCCCGCGGGGTGCACGCCGGACCCCGGCCGGCGGGGCGCACGGCACTCGATGTCATCACGCGCGTGAACAAGCCCGTCGCCGTCGTCCCGCCCGACGGCACAGGCCGGCGGCGGATCGCGCGCGTGCTCGTGCCGCTGGAGGGGAGCCTCGAGAGCTCGCGGGCCGTCGCCGAGACGATCGCACGCGCCGGCCGCCGGGACCTCGAGATCCTCGTGCTCCACGTCCATGGCCCGGACACCGTGCCGGCGTTCGAGGATCAGCCCCAGCACGCGGTCCGCGCCTGGGCGGACGAGTTCGCCGCGCGCTTCGTCGAGGTGCCCTATGCCGACGTCGAGGTCATCCGGCAGGTGGGCGTCGCGGGCGAGCAGATCGTCGCCGTGGCGGACGAGGTCGAGGCCGACCTCATCGCCCTCGGCTGGAGCCAGGACCTCGCACCCGGGCGTGCGCGGAGCATCCGCGAAGCCCTCGCGCGCAGCGCTGTTCCCGTGCTGCTCGTCCCGGCGGGGTGACCGGGTCGCTCAGGAACGCGTGATGAAGTGGATCCCCTCGAGCCCCTCGAGCGAGAAGCCCGAGGCGGGACCGGGCGCGACGTCCAGGACGAAGGTCGGGTGGTTCCAGCGCGCGTCCTGGTCGGCATCGATGTAGACGGGCATCCCGCCGACCTCGCCGAGCAGCGTGTCGCCCGGGCCCGTGATGAGCTCGCCCTCCTGCAGGCAGAGGGGCGAGCTTCCATCACAGCAGCCGCCGGACTGGAAGAGCATCAGCCCTCCGTGCTTGGCCGACAGGCGCTCGATCGCCTCGAGCGCCTTGTCGGTGGCGGTGATCCGGTCGGCCATTCCGTCCGCTCCGGATCAGAAGAAGCCGAGCGGCTTGGGGTCGTAGCTGACCAGCAGGCACTTCGTCTGGCTGTAGTGGTCGAGCATCATCTGGTGGTTCTCACGGCCGACGCCGGAGACCTTGTAGCCGCCGAACGCGGCGTGCGCCGGGTAGAGGTGGTAGCAGTTGGTCCACACGCGCCCGGCCTTGATCGCGCGGCCCATCCGGTAGGCGCGGCTCGTGTCCCGCGTCCAGACACCCGCCCCGAGGCCGTACATCGTGTCGTTGGCGATCGCGAGGGCATCCGCGTCGTCCTTGAACGTCGTCACGGCGAGCACCGGGCCGAAGATCTCCTCCTGGAAGATCCGCATCCCGTTGTCGCCCTTGAAGACGGTCGGCTGGAAGTAGTAGCCGCCGTCGAGGTCGCCGCCGAGGTGCGACGCGCTGCCGCCGGTCAGCAGCTCCGCGCCCTCGGACAGGCCGATCTCGCAGTAGCCGGTGATCTTCTCCATCTGCGCGGTCGACACCTGGGCGCCGAGCATCGTCGCGGGGTCGAGCGGGTGCCCCTGGCGGATCTTGGCGATGCGCGCCAGGCAGCGCTCCATGAACGCGTCGTAGATCGACTCGTGGATCAGCGCGCGCGACGGGCAGGTGCAGACCTCGCCCTTGTTGAACGCGTAGAGCACGAGCCCCTCGACCGCCTTGTCGAGGAAGTCGTCGTCCTCCGCCATCACGTCGGCGAAGAAGATGTTCGGCGACTTGCCGCCGAGCTCCGTCGTCGAGGGGATGATGTTCTGGGCGGCGTACTGCATGATCAGCCGGCCGGTGGCCGTCTCGCCGGTGAACGCGATCTTCCCGATCCGCTTGTTCGTCGCGAGCGCCTTGCCGATCTCCGCTCCCGGGCCGTTGACGACGTTCACGACGCCCGGCGGCAGGATGTCCGCGATCAGCTCGCAGAACTTCAGGATCGACCACGGCGTCGGGCTCGCCGGCTTGATCACCGTGCAGTTGCCGGCCGCCAGCGCCGGCGCCATCTTCCACGCGGCCATCAGCAGCGGGAAGTTGAACGGGATGATCTGCCCGACGACGCCGATCGGCTCGCGGAAGTGGTAGGCGATGGTGTCCTTGTCGATCTCCGAGATCCGGCCCTCCTCGCCGCGGATCACCGAGGCGAAGTAGCGGAAGTGATCGGCCGCGAGCGGGACGTCGGCCGCGCGCGTCTCACGGATCGGCTTGCCGTTGTCGTAGCTCTCGGCGATCGCCAGGGTCTCGAGGTTCTGCTCGATCGCATCGGCGACGAGGTTGAGGATCCGCGAGCGCTCGGTGGTCGAGCTCTCCCCCCAGGCGTCCTTCGCGGCGTGCGCGGCGTCGAGCGCGAGCTCGATGTCCGCCGGGCCGGAGTACGGAACCTGCGTGAACGGCCGGCCCGTCGAGGGCGTCAGATCGTCGTGGTACTCGCCGGTGGTCGGCGGAACCCAGTCACCGCCGATGAAGTTCTCGTAGCGCGGCTTGATGCCGGCGCTCGCCGGGTCGACGATCGCCGCCGGCGTCTGCTCGATGGTTGCCATGCTCGTTCCTCTCCTGTTCTGGGACTTGCCCGGGACTGCTGGAGTTCGAAGGCGATCCATGCCTCGACCTCGCCTCGGTCGTCGGACCATGGAGATCACCACCGCGCAGCGCCGTGATCATCGGTAGCGCGGCACAGGGGGGTGTGGCGAACTACGCACTCCACGGCCACCCGGCGCCGGGCGCCTACGCTGCGCGCATGGCCCCTCCACGGCGATTGGACCCGGCGGTCTTCGGGCTGCCCGTCGAGCGGCTGCGCGACGGGTACTACTCCGACGCCTACTTCAACCACGCCAAGGCCCTGCTCGAGGCCGAGGACCGCCACCCGCAGGTCCTCGTCCAGATCTTCCAGAAGCACGAGTCGATCCTCGGCGGCATCGACGAGGCGATCGCGATCCTGCGGCTGGCATCCGGGAGTCGGCGCACGGACGGGGAGTGGGCGCCCGGATGGGACGAGCTCGAGGTCCGCGCGTTGAGCGAGGGCGACGCGATCGCCCCGCATGAGACCGTGCTCACGATCCGCGGGGACTACGGCCTCTTCGCCCACCTGGAGACGGTGTACCTCGGCTGCCTGGCGCGGCGCTCGCTCGTCATGCGCAACGTCCGCACCGTCGTCGCGGCGGCGGGCGGCAAGCCGATCCTGTTCTTCCCGGCGCGGCACGACCACTGGCTCGTGCAGTCCGGCGACGGGTGGGCCGCGCACGTCGCAGGGGCGATCGGCGTCTCGACCGATGCGCAGGCCTCCTGGTGGGGCGGGCGCGGCGTCGGCACCGTGCCGCACAGCCTGATCGCGGCGTACGGCGGCGACACGGTCGGCGCGGCGCGGGCGTTCGCGAGCCGCTATGCCGCGGAGATGAACGTCACCGTCCTGGCCGACTTCGAGAACGACAGCGCGCGCACGTCGATCGAGGTCGCCGAGGCGCTCGGGCCGCGGCTGTGGGGAGTGCGGCTGGACACGGCCGAGACGCTCGTCGACGAAGGCCTGCGCCGGGCGCTGGGCGAGAGGGCGCAGGCCGGGGTCAGCGTGGCGCTGGCCCGCCACGTCCGTGACGCGCTCGACGCCGCCGGCCACCCCCACGTGCGGATCGTCGTCTCCGGCGGCTTCGACGCCGCGCGGATCGCCGCCTTCGAGGCGCAGGAGGCGCCCGTCGACGCCTACGGCGTCGGCTCCTCGCTGCTCGCGGGCGCCAACGACTTCACCGCCGACGTCGTCGAGGTCGACGGCCGGCCGTGCGCGAAGGCCGGTCGCGGGCTCCGTCCCGGCGAGCGCCTCCTGCGCGTCGATGAAGCCGGCCCGCGCACCCCGCGCTGACCGACGGCGCACGGACGCTCGGGCCGGCTGCCGCGGGCACTGGAGAAGGACCACTAGGCTCATCCGCCGTGCCCGCGACCGACGACGACCGCGCGATCCTCGTCGAGGATCTCGTGCGCACCTACCCAGGCGGCCTGCGCGCGGTCGACGGCGTGAGCCTCGAGGTGGCGCCCGGCGAGATCTACGGGTTCCTGGGGCCCAACGGCGCCGGGAAGTCCACGACGGTGCGCATCCTCACCACGCTGCTGCGTCCGACGAGCGGCCGCGCCTGGGTGGCCGGGCATGACGTCGTCGGGGAGGCCGGCGCAGCCCGCCGCGTGATCGGCGTGGCGCTGCAGGAGGCGGCGCTCGATCCGCTGATGACCGGGCGCGAGCTGCTGCGCCTGCAGGGTGCCCTGCACGGCCTGCGCCGCGCGCAGGCGAGCGCGCGCGGCGAGGACCTGCTCGCGCGCGTCGAGCTCGTCGACGCCGCCGACCGGCGTGTCGGCACCTACTCGGGCGGCATGCGCCGGCGCCTGGACCTCGCCCTGGCGCTCGTGCAGCGCCCGCGCGTGCTGTTCCTGGACGAGCCGACGACCGGCCTTGACCCCGCGAGCCGCGCTGCGCTGTGGCGCGAGGTGCGCTCGCTGAACGCCGAGGGGACGACCGTCTTCCTGACGACGCAGTACCTCGAGGAGGCCGAGCAGCTCGCCGAGCGCGTCGGCATCATCGACCACGGGCGCATCGTCGCCGAGGGGACGCCGGACGAGCTCAAGGCGCGCGTTGGCGAGCCGGCGCTGCATGTCGACCTCGTGAACCCCGCGGAAGCCGACCGGGCGCGCGAGCTGCTCGCCGCCCACGGCGAGTGCTCGCACCGCCGCGACGGGGGTCTGATCGTGCGCATGAGCGGCGCGCGCGCGATCGCTCCCGTCGTCCGCACGCTCGACGAGGCGGGGATCGAGGTCGACACCGTCGAAGTCGAGGCGCCGACGCTGGACGACGTGTTCCTCGCAGTGACGGGGCACACCGCCACCGACGAGCCCGAGCCGAGCCTCGTCGCGTGAGCACGACGACGCTGGACCGCGACGCCGCGGTGCAGGCGCGCGTGGTCGCCGCATTGGCGGCGCGCGCGCTGCGCTCGCAGCTGCGCCGGGCGCAGTTCCTGCTCCCGGCCTTCGTGCTGCCACTGCTGCTGCTCGCGGTGATCGCCAGCGGGACGTCGTCAGCGCGACACCTGCCGGGCTTCCCCACGACCGGTTCCTACGTCGGCTTCGTCGTCGCCGGGACCCTGCTGCAGGGCGCGCTGCTCGCCGGGCTGACGGCCGGGATCGCGCTCGCGGCGGACATCGAGGGCGGCTTCTTCGACCGCCTGCTGACGGCGCCGGTGCAGCGCGTGAGCATCGTGCTCGGGCGCGTCGCGGGCTCGATCCTGCTCGGCGCCGTCCAGGCGTCGTGGTTCCTCGCCGTCGCGTCCGTGTTCGGCGCGCGCTACCAGGGCGGCGTGGCCGGCGTGGCCACGGCCATCCTGATCGCGGCGATCGCCGCCGGCGGCATGGCCGGCCTGGCCTCGGCGATCGCGCTGCGCACCGGGTCCCTCTCGCTGCTGCAGAACCTCTTCCCGATCGTCTTCGTGTTCCTCTTCACCGCACCCGCCTACTTCCCGCGCGCGTTCCTCAACGGGACGCTGCGCCACGTCGCGGTGTTCAACCCGCTGACCTATGTCGTCGAGGGCATCCGCGGGGCGCTCCACGACGCCGTCGCCCTCGGCAGCCCGTGGCACGGCGTGCTCTCGGCGACCGGGCTGCTGCTCGCGACGACGGGGCTCTCGGTCCTGGCGATGCGCAGGAGGCTGAAGGCGCTGTGAGCAGCCTCGCCTATGCCGCCGGGCTCAGCGCCGCGATGTGGCGCCGTTCGCTCAACGAGGTCGTCCGCGTGCGCGGCGCGCTGCTGCCGACGACGGTCGCCCCGATCATCTTCCTCCTCGGCACCGCCGGGCAGTTCGGGCGCCTCAGCGACCTGCACGGCTTCCCGACGACCTCCTACCTGGCCTGGATCCTGCCGCTCTCGTGCATGCAGGGCGCCGGCTTCGCCGGCGGCGCCGCGGGCGCGAACCTCGCGCGCGACATCGAGCAGGGCTGGTTCGACCGCCTCCTGACCTCGCCGGCGCCGCGCGCGCTGCTGCTGGCCGGGCCCGTGCTCGCCGCGATGACGCGGGCGCTGGTGCCGACGACGGTGATCCTCGCCGTCGGCCTGCTGATGGGCGCGGGCCTGACGGGCGGCCTCGCCGGCCTGCTCGCGCTCTATGTCGCGGCGGTCTGGTTCTGCATGATCGCCTCGCTCTGGGGCTCGACGCTCGCGCTGCGCGCGCGCACGCAGCAGGTTGGCCCGCTGATCCAGAACGGCGTCTTCCTCGCCGTCTTCCTCTCGACCGCCTACACGCCGCTGCCGCTGCTCCAGGGTTGGCTCGCCGTCTTCGCGAAGTACAACCCGGTCACCTACGTGCTGCTGATGGCGCGCCAGGCGACCGTCGAGGGCATCCCCCCGAGCTGGGCCCACACGTGGCCCGGCCTGCTCGCGCTGGCGGGCATGAGCGCACTGTTCGGCGCGCTCGCGCTGCGCCAGCTGCGGCGCGTGAACCTGTAGTGCGCCGGTGACCGTTGTGTTGAGGTGCGCGTCGGGCGTCGCGGAGGATCTGGCGGCACGATCTACGGGACGATCGTCACGCTCGCCGTGATCGTCGCAGGCTCAAGCCCGAAGAACGTACTGAGGTCCGATCGCTCGCCAAGCGAGAGGCGGCCACCCCGCTCGCCGCCGTGTTCATCCACCACCCGCTGCGGACGAGCCGGCGCGCGGCGTGGATGCGGAGGGGTCCGGCGGTCCGCCCGGCGGGCGGACCGCCGCCTCCGCCGTCGATGCCGGGCGCCGGCCGAGCACCGGCGCCCGCGAACCACGCCTACTGAATGCCGGCGTACGGGTCGGCGTACTGCTGGTCGGGTGCGGTCTGATCGGGTTGCGTCTGGTCGGGGGCGACCTGCTGACCCTGGTCAGGCGCCGCCTGGTCGGGCGTCGTCATGCCCTGCGACAGCGAGCCGCTCGCGGCCTCGCTGATGAACGACTTGACGGTGTTCGACGGGATCGAGAACCCGATGCCGACGCTCCCGCCCTCGCCGGAGCCGCCCGAGGCGGCGGCGCTCGAGACGATCTGCGAGTTCACGCCGATGACCTCGCCCTTGTCGTTGAGCAGCGGCCCGCCGGAGTTGCCGGGGTTGATCGCCGCGTCGGTCTGGATCACGTCGGAGATGGTGGTGCCGTCGGGCGACTGGATCTCGCGGTGCAGCGCCGAGACGACGCCGGTCGTGAGCGTGTGGTCCAGCCCGTACGGATTGCCGATCGCGTAGGTCGGGTCGCCGACGCCTACGGCGTCCGAATCGCCGAGCTTCAAGGCCTTCATGCCCGAGCCGTCGACCTTCAGCAGCGCGAGGTCGCGCGAGGCGTCGGTGCCGACGAGCTGGGCGGCCTGCGTCTGACCGCCGGTGCCGAGCTTGACCGTGATCTGCTGGGCGCCGTCGACGACGTGCGCGTTCGTGACGATCAGGCCGTCCGCGGAGACGACGAACCCCGTCCCGGTCGCCTGGCCCTGGATCGACGTGGAGCTGATGTAGGCGACGGAGTCGGCCGCGCCGTCGTAGACGCGCTTGGCGGTCGACTGGTCGTCGGCGACGAGCTTGGGCCTGGAGGCCGTGGACAGCGGGGCCGCCGCGCGGGCGGCGTGTGCGGGGGCGTTCGTGCCCTGGGACGCGTGTGCGAGGGCCGCCCCGCCGACGGCGGAGGTGGCCACGAGCGCAACGGTCGCGATGGTTCTTGAAGTTCTCATCGCCACCAGGCTGGAAGTCCGGCCTGCGCCGGGTGTAAGGAAACACCCAACGTTTTCTAAAGACGCGTCCTCCGCTCAGCGCGGGCGATCGACGTCGGCGAACGCCGGCGCGAGCCGCGCGAACGTCTCGTCGACGACCGCGCGGACGCGGCGCTCGACGGTGCGCGCACCGGCGCGTTCGAGCATCGCGGACGACAGCTCGCGCTTGCGCACGCCCATCGCCGCGATCAGCAGCGCGGCGAGCGCGACGACCGCGGGGTCGGCGGCCGGCCGGTCGAGCTCCTGCGCCAGCGCGCCCCCCAGGACCTCGATCCACGACTCCGCGATGATCAGGGCGCGGGCTCGCAGCGCCGGCGAGGCCTGCTCGGCCGCGATGAAGGACCGGAAGCGCTCGTAGTGCACGGCATCGCGCAGGTTCCGCCAGCCCGCGCCGGCGAACGGCACCGAGTTGTCGGCACAGCGAGCAGTCGTCGCGTGCAGCCGCGGCGATCACGGTCGTCGCGTCGGCGGGTCGCGCGGCGAGGTGGTCGCGCGCGCAGGCCGGGGTCGGGATGAGGGCGCGTCGCGCCTTCTTGCTCCCGCAGCGCGCGGTCGAGCTCCGACAATGTGTGCAGAAGTTTACTCTCTCTTCCGTCCAGTGTGCTTAGGTGCCGGACTGTGACTGAGACGAACGCCATCGAAGCCCGTGGGCTCGTGAAGCGCTACGGGGACAGGACGGCGCTCGACGGCTTCGACCTCGACGTCGCGCGCGGCTCGGTCTGCGCCCTGCTCGGCCCCAACGGCGCCGGCAAGACGACCGCCGTGCGCCTGCTGACGACGCTGACCCGGCCCGACGCCGGCACCGCCCGCGTCGCCGGCGCGGACATCCTCAAGGACCCCGTCAGCGTGCGGCGCGCCATCGGCTTCGCCGCGCAGGACGCGACCGTCGACGGGCTGCTGACCGGGCGCGAGAACCTCGTGATGATCGGCGAGCTGCACCACCTCGGCCGGCGCGCCGCGCAGGTCCGGGCCGAGGAGCTGCTCGTGCAGTTCTCGCTCGCCGATGCCGCCCGCAAGGTCGTCAAGGAGTACTCCGGCGGCATGCGCCGGCGCCTCGACCTCGCCGCCACGCTCGTCGCAGCGCCCGACCTGCTGTTCCTCGACGAGCCGACCACCGGCCTGGACCCGCGGGCCCGCAACGAGCTGTGGGCCGTGCTCGACCGCCTCGTCAGCGAGGGCGCCACGATCCTGCTGACGACCCAGTACCTCGAGGAGGCCGACCGCCTCGCCAACGAGATCGTCGTGATCGACCACGGACGCGTGATCGCCCGCGGCGACGCGCGCTCGCTCAAGCGCGACGTCGGCGGCGATCAGCTGCACGTCGTCTGCGCCCACGGCGCCGACGTGCTGCTCGTCGCCGAGATCCTCGAGCGCGTCAGCGGAGCGCGCGTGAGCGTCGACGAGGCGACGCGCAGCCTCACCGCCCCGACCGACGGCGGCGCCGGCGCGATCGCCGCCGTCGCCGGCGAGCTCGCCGAGCGCGAGATCGCCGTCGAGGACCTCGGCCTGCGTCAGCCGACGCTCGACGACGTCTTCCTGACGCTGACCGGGCTGCCCGCCGAGGAGACGCCCACCACGCCCGCCCCCACCCCCGCGGAGGCCCTGCGATGACCGACTACCCCGTCCCCACCCGTGCACACCGGCGCTCGCGCGCGAGCGCCGTCGGCGACACCTGGGTGATCGCACGCCGCGGCCTGGTGCACATCCGCCGCCAGCCGGAGGCGCTCACCGACGCGACCATCCAGCCGATCATGTTCGTGCTGCTGTTCGCGTTCGTCTTCGGCGGCGCGATCCACGTGCCCGGCGGCGGCAGTTACAAGGAGTTCCTGATGGGCGGGATCTTCGCCCAGACGATCGTCTTCGGCGCGTTCGGCGTCGCGATCGCGCTCGCCTATGACCGCACGAACGGCGCGATCGACCGCTTCCACTCGCTGCCGATCGCCCGCTCCAGCGTGCTCGGCGGGCATGCCGTCGCCAGCCTCATCAAGTCGCTGCTGCCGATCCTGCTGATGTCGATCACGGGCTTCATCATCGGCTGGCGGATCCACACCGGCCTGCTGTCCGTCCTCGCCGCCTACGGCCTGATGGTCGGCTTCTCATTCGCGATGATCTGGGTCGGCGTGCTGCTCGGCAGCCTCGTCGGCTCGCCCGAGGGCGTCCAGGGGATCGGCTTCGTCGTGATCTTCCCGCTCACGTTCATCGCGAGCACGTTCGTCCCGGCGCGGACCCTGCCGCCCGTGCTGCAGACGATCGCCGAGTGGAACCCCGTCTCGTCACTGTCGGGATCGCTGCGCCACCTGTTCGGCAACCCGGGCGGCGAGCCGTATCCCGGCGGCCCGTGGCCGATCCAGCACCCTGTGGCGTACACCGTCATCTGGATGGTCGCGATCGTGCTGATCTGCGCGCCGCTCGCCGTCCGCGGCTACCAGCGCTCGATCGCCTCGTGAGCCGCAGCGCCTACGGCGCCGCCTCGTCGAACAGCCGCACCAGCTGCGCGCGGCAGAACACCCACTGCTTGCGGTTGCGGTCCGAGCCTGGATGCAGCGTGTCGAGCAGCGCGAGCCCGCGGATCGTCGCGACCGCCATCTCGACGCGCCGGTCGAAGTCCGCGCGGGCCGAGGTGTCGGGGAACAGGCGCCGTGCGAGCTCGAGCGTCTGGCGGTCGAGCACGCGCTCGACGTCGACGAGGTGCGAGCGCAGCTCCGGGTCGGTGCGCGCCTGCGCCCACAGCGCGAGCGCCGCCTGGAAGCGAGGGCTGGCGTAGCTCTCCCAGACCAGGTCCAGGCCGCGCGCGACGCGCTCGCGGCCGGCGGGCAGCGCGTCGGCGGCGAGCAGCAGCTCCTCGCTGCGCAGGCGCGCGAGGCGCTCCATCGCGGCCGCGACGAGCGCGCTGCGCGTCTGGAAGTGATGCAGGTGCGCCCCGCGCGAGACGCCGGCGCGCTCGGCGACGCGGCTCGTCGTCGTGTTCGCGTAGCCGTCCTCGACGAGGCACGTGATCGTCGCCTCCAGGAGCGCCTCGCGCGTGGCGGCGCTCCGCTCCGCCTGGCTGCGGCGGCGGGTGTCGGTGGGGGCGGGCACGGGCAGCCATAGTACCCGCGCAACTTGCGTTCGTGAACGAATGTTTCTCTGCTAGCCTGCGCGCGCAGGTTGCCGATTCGAGGCCTCGCGCCGACGCGCGCGGCCGCCGACACGAGGAGTTCCGAAACGATGAGCAGCACTGAGGCGTTGGTGTTCGATGCCGTGCGCACGCCGCGCGGCAAGGGCAAGAGCAACGGGTCGCTCCACGGCACCAAGCCGGTGGACCTCGTGGTCGGTCTGATGCACGAGGTGCTCGTGCGCAACGAGCGGCTCGACCCGAATCGCGTCGACGACGTCGTCCTGGGCTGCGTCTCGCCCGTCGGCGACCAGGGCGCCGACATCGCCAAGACGGCCGCGATCAAGGCCGGCCTGCCGGACACGGTCGCCGGCCTGCAGGTCAACCGCTTCTGCGCCTCCGGCCTGGAGGCCGTGAACATCGCCGCGCAGAAGGTCGCCTCCGGCTGGGAGGACCTCGTGTTCGCCGGCGGCGTCGAGTCGATGTCGCGCGTGCCGATGGGCTCCGACGGCGGCGCCTGGGCGATGGACCCCGAGACGAACTACGACACCTCGTTCGTGCCGCAGGGCGTCAGCGCCGACCTGATCGCGACGATCGAGGAGTTCACCCGCGAGGACGTCGACGCCTACGCCGCGCGCTCGCAGGGGCGCGCCTCGGCCGCGCAGGCCGAGGGCCGCTTCGCCAACTCCGTGATCCCGGTCAAGGACCTCAACGACAACGTCGTGCTCGACAACGACGAGTTCATCCGGCCCGGCACGACCGTCGAGACGCTCGGGAACCTCAAGCCGTCGTTCGCCGCGATCGGCGAGATGGGCGGCTTCGACGCCGTCGCGCTGCAGAAGTACCACTGGGTCGAGAAGATCGAGCACGTCCACACCCCCGGCAACTCGTCGGGCATCGTCGACGGCGCCTCGCTGCTGGCGATCGGGAACGCGCAGACCGGTGAGGACCTCGGCCTCGCCCCCAAGGCGCGAATCGTCGCGACGGCCGTCTCCGGCGCCGACCCGACGATCATGCTGACCGGCCCGGCGCCCGCCGCGCGCAAGGCGCTCGCGAAGGCCGGCCTCACGGTCGACGACCTCGACCTCGTCGAGATCAACGAGGCGTTCGCCGCCGTCGTGCTGCGCTTCGTGCGCGACATGGGGCTGGACATGGAGAAGGTCAACGTCAACGGCGGCGCGATCGCCATGGGCCATCCGCTCGGCGCGACCGGCGGCATGATCCTCGGCACGCTGATCGACGAGCTGCACCGCACGGGCGGCAGGTACGGCCTCGCGACGCTCTGCGTCGGCGGCGGCATGGGCATCGCGACGGTCGTGGAGGCCATCTAGTCATGAGTGAGAGCACGACCATCCGCTGGGAACAGGACTCAGGCGGCGTCGTCGTCCTGACCCTCGACGACCCCAACCAGTCCGCGAACACCATGAACGCGGCCTACGCCGCCTCGATGGCCGCGACCGTCGAGCGCCTGGAGGCCGAGAAGGACTCGATCACCGGCGTCGTCATCACCTCCGCCAAGAAGACGTTCTTCGCCGGCGGGGACCTCAACGACCTGCGCGCCACGCGCAAGGAGGACGCCGCGCAGGTCGCGGAGTTCGTGCGCGAGGGCAAGGCGCTGCTGCGCCGCCTGGAGACCCTGGGCAAGCCGGTCGTCGCCGCCATCAACGGCGCGGCGCTCGGCGGCGGCCTGGAGATCTGCCTGGCCGCGCACCACCGCGTGATCGTCGACGACCCACGCGCGGTCGTCGGCTTCCCCGAGGTGCAGCTCGGCCTGCTCCCCGGCGCCGGCGGCGTCGTGCGCAGCGTGCGCATGGTCGGCATCGTCGACGCGCTGATGCAGCTGCTGCTGCAGGGCCAGCGCCTGAAGCCGGCGAAGGCCAAGGAGGTCGGCATCGTCGACGAGATCGTCGCCACGCGCGAGGAGCTCGTCCCGGCCGCCAAGGCGTGGATTGAAGCCAAGGCGGGTGGGGATCCGGTCATCCAGCCCTGGGACGTCAAGGGCTACAAGATCCCCGGCGGCACGCCGTCGAACCCGAAGCTCGCGCAGAACCTGCCGGCCTTCCCGGCCAACCTGCGCAAGCAGCTCAAGGGCGCGAACTACCCGGCGCCGCACCACATCATGGCCGCGGCCGTCGAGGGCGCGCAGGTCGACTTCGACACCGCCAGCGAGATCGAGGGGCGCTACTTCGTCGACCTCGTCACGAGCCAGGTCGCCAAGAACATGATCCAGGCGTTCTTCTTCGACCTGCAGCAGGTCAACGGGGACCGTGGCCGGCCCGCCGACATCCCGCCGTTCCAGGCGACCAAGGTCGTCGTGCTGGGCGCGGGCATGATGGGCGCCGCGATCGCCTACGTCTGCGCCAAGGCCGGCATCGACGTCGTGCTGAAGGACGTCTCCGCCGAGGCCGCCGAGCGCGGCAAGGGCTACTCGCAGGCGCTCGTCGACAAGGCGGTCGCGCGCGGGCGCTCCACCCAGGAGCAGGCCGACGCGCTGCTCGCGCGGATCACGCCGACCGCCGACCCGGCTGACGCCGCGGGCGCCGACCTCGTGATCGAGGCCGTCTTCGAGGACCCGGCCGTCAAGGCGCAGGTCTTCGCGGAGATCGAGCCGCACCTCGCGCCCAGACGCGCTGCTCGGCTCGAACACGTCGACGCTGCCGATCACCCAGCTCGCCGAGGGCGTCTCGCGCCCGGCCGACTTCATCGGGCTGCACTTCTTCAGCCCGGTGGACAAGATGCCGCTGCTGGAGATCATCAAGGGCGAGCAGACCAGCGAGGAGACGGTCTACCGCGCCCTCGACGTCGCCAGGCAGATCAAGAAGACGCCGATCGTCGTCAACGACTCGCGCGGCTTCTTCACCAGCCGCGTGATCGGCGCGTTCATCAACGAGGGCATCGCGATGCTCGCCGAGGGCATCCCCGCCCCGTCGATCGAGCAGGCCTCCTCGCAGGCCGGCTACCCGGCCCCGGTGCTCCAGCTCAGCGACGAGCTGAACCTCAACCTGATGCGCAAGATCCGCGCGCAGTACCAGGCGGCCGCCGAGGCGGAGGGCCTGACGCTGCCCGAGCTCCCGGCCAACGCGGTCGTCGACCGCATGGTCGAGGAGTTCGATCGCGGCGGGCGCCTGGCCGGCGCCGGCTTCTACGAGTACGAGGACGGCGCGCGCACGCGGCTGTGGCCCGGGCTCAGGGACGCCTTCGGCGGCGACAACCGCGAGGTGCCGCTCGAGGACCTCAAGGAGCGCATGCTGATCCTCGAGGCGATGGAGGCCGTCAAGTGCCTCGACGAGGGCGTGATCGAGTCGGTCGCCGACGCGAACATCGGTTCCATCCTGGGGATCGGCTTCCCGGGCTGGACCGGCGGCGTCCTGCAGTACATCAACGGATACGACGGGGGCCTGCCCGGCTTCGTCGCCCGCGCGCGCGAGCTCGCGGCCGCCTACGGCGAGCGCTTCGAGCCGCCCGCCTCGCTGGTCGAGAAGGCCGAGCGCGGCGAGACCTACAGCGACGCCGCGCTCGCGACCGCGTAGCGCACCGATGTCGATCACGTTCACCGAAGAGCAGCAGGCACTCGCCGCGGCGGTCCGCGACCTCGCGGCGCGCGAGTGCGGCACGCGCGAGCAGCGCAACGCGCTGACCGACGGCGGCAGCGAGCCGCACAACCCCGAGCTCTACGCGCGCGTCGCGGAGCTCGGGTGGCTCGGCGTCGCGATCCCCGAGGAGTACGGGGGCAGCGGCGGCGGGATGGTCGACCTGTGCCTGTTCCTGGAGGAGACGGCCTACGGGCAGATCCCGATCGGCAGCTTCGCGGTCACCTCGATCGTCGCGGGCGCCTACGAGCGCTTCGGCACCGAGCAGCAGAAGCACGACATCCTCGGCGGCATCACGCGCGGTGCCGTCGAGGCGATCGCCATGTCCGAGCCCGAGGCGGGCTCCGACGTCGCGGCAATGCGCTGCAGGGCGACGCGCCAGCAGGGCGGCTACCTCGTCGATGGCCAGAAGACATGGATCTCCGAGGCGCACCTCGCCGACCACATCCTGCTGGTCTGCCGCACCGACGACAGCGGCGCAAAGCACGACGGCCTGACGATGCTGAGCGTCCCGGCGGGCAGCGACGGCGTCGAGATCCGCGGGATCGAGACGATGGGCGGGCGCGTCGTCAACGACGTCTTCTTCACCGACTGCCACGTCCCGGCGGAGAACCTGCTCGGCGTCGAGGGCCAGGCGTGGAGCCAGCTGATCGCCGGGCTCAACGTGGAGCGCCTGATCCTCGCCGCGCAGTCGCTCGGCTTCGCGCGGCGCGCGTTCGACGACGCGCTCGCCTACATCAAGGAGCGCAAGCAGTTCGGGCGCCCGATCGGCAGCTTCCAGACGATCGCCCACCGGATGGCCGACCTCGCCACCGAGCTCGAGTGCTGCCGGCTGCTGACCTACGACGTCGCGCAGAGGGTCGACGCCAACCCCGGCGCGCTGTTCCCGCGCGAGGCCTCGATGGCCAAGCTGAAGGTCACCGAGACGGCCAAGAAGGTCGCGCTCGAGGGCATGCAGGTGATGGGCGGCGCGGGCTACGCGACCGAGTACGAGATGGAACGCCACGTGCGCACGACGATCGTCTCGACGATCTACGGCGGCACGAGCGAGATCCAGCGCGAGATCGTCGCCAAGACCCTCGGGCTGTAGGAATCGCGCGCCCGGCGGCGGCGATTCCCCGCCGGGCGGGGTGATCCGTCCGATCGGGTGCGGATCCTTGCCGTGCGAGGGCGCCCGCTGGGCAGTCCACCGTTCGTCCAGGCGAGAGGTTTTGCATCGCTGAGACGGTCAAGTGGCCCCAGAGGCGTGCCGACGCGCTGAAAGCCGGTGCCTCCGTGCGAGCGTCCCGGCGCACCCGATTCGCAGCCACGGAGAGGCGTCGTCATTCACCCCCACCGCACCGCCCCCAACATGCCTCGTCGCCGTGCCCGCGCAGCGCTCGTCGCGCTTGCCTCCGGCCTCGTGCTGCTCGCCTGCTCCCCGGCCGCGAACGCCGCGGACCTGCTCGTCCTCGACGGCGACTCGGCGACGATCTCGGGAAGCCAGAACTACGGCATCGTCTACGTCGACGGCGAGCTGCGCCTCACCGGCGACACGTCGATCACCGCCGGCTCGATCTACTTCGGTCCGAGCTCGGGGCTGCGCACGTGCTACGTCGAGGGCACCGGAAACGGCGGCTGCACCGCCGGGCGCAACCTGGCCATGACCTCCGCGGGCCAGCTGACCATCGCCTCCGGCATCGACCTCACAGCCGGGACGGGGACGGTGCGCCCCGGCGGGTCGCTGAGCCTGCAGGGCGCCCGCGTCGCCGTCGGCGGCTCGATCAACACCCAGGGCAGCGGCGGTGCGCCGTCCGGCTCGATCACGATCAGCTCCGCGGGCGCGCTCGACACCGGCGGCCTGACGGCCTACGGGGCCCCGGTCAACCTCGGCGCCGCCGGGCCGATCGACATCGGCGGCGACGTCCAGACCCAGGGCACGAGCGGCATCGCGCAGGCCGACGGCGCACGCGCGCAGTTCGCAGCCCCGGTGGGGATCGCCTCGAGCGGCGGCGACGTGCGGATCAGCGGCAACGTGAATGCGTCAGGCCGTGACGCGCCCGGGAACGCGGGCGCCGGGCTGATCGGCGGCGAGGGAGCCGACGTGACGATCAGCGGCTCGGACGTCCGGGTCGGCTCGATCGACACGACCGGCGGGAGCAGCGTGGACGCAGCCCCGGGCTCGTCCCACCAGATCGCGCTCAACGCCCGCGGCTCGCTCGTCGTCCTCGGCCGCCTCGATGCCGGCGGGCAGAACAGCACGAACGCCGCCGCGACCCCGGGCGCCCACATCAGCGCCAGCGCGGGCGGCGGGCTCGTCATCGGCGGCGGGGCCTGGGCCGGCGGCGCGCAGAGCCCCCTGGGCGGCTCGGCCGGCGGCGCGATCGCACTGCAGGGGGGCACGATCTCCGCCGCAACGCTCTTCGCGGCCGGCGGCAACGCCGCAAGCTCGCCCACGCCGATGAATGGCGGCCCCGGGGGCTCGATCAACCTGTCCGCGACCGGCAACGTCTCGCTGTCGGCGCTGCAGGCCTACGGCGGCAACGGCCAGAACGGCTCGTCCGCCGGTTCCGGCGGCAGCATCTCCGTCGCGAGCAGCGGCGGCTCGATCGGGACGGGCCAGGTCACCACGCAGGGCGGCTACACCGGCGGCGGTCCCGGTGCCGACGGCGGCCCGATCTCGCTCTCTGCGCAGACCGACCTCAGCGTCGGCGGCACCCTCGACTCGAGCGGCTCGAACGCCAACGGCGATGCCGACCCGCCGCGCAACGGCGGCAACGGCGGCAACGTGCTGCTGCGCGCCGCGACCGGGACGCTGTCGCTCGGTGGCCAGACGCGCGCGGAGGGCGGCGCCGGCGCGGGCAGCCCCGTCGCCAACGCGCCCGGCGGCCACGGCGGCAACGGCGGGCGCCTGGACCTCATCGCCAAGGCGCTCGGGACGATCGTCTCGATCTCGACCCACGGCGGCAACGGCGGGGACTACGGCGACAGCCAGGGTCCCGGCGGCACCGGTGGGGGCATCTACGGCTGGACCGACGCACCGCTGTTCGACGATCAGAAGGTCGTCGACAGCGATGGCGGGTCCGGGCATCCCGTCGGCTCCTCGGGCGTCAGGACGCAGGAGAACTCGCCCACCGCGCTGTCGGTCGACCCCGCGACGGGCGTGCTGACCTTCACCTCGCGCAGCCCCGACGCGCAGCTCTACCGCGTGCTGCGCAGCGTCGGCGGCGCCCCCGCCACCGTCGCGCTCGAGTCCGGCAAGACGACCGGCCTGGCGCCGGCCTCCCCGGTCTGCGTCCCCGTCACCTTCACGGTCGTCGCGGTCCAGAAGGACCTGGGCTGGACCTCCGACGCCCCCGCGCCCGTGAGCTTCACCCGCCCGCCCTCGGCGACGCAGGGCTGCAGCGACGCCCCGAAGCTCAGCGCCGCCGCCCGCCTGCGCTTCTCGCTGCGCACCCTGCGCGGCAGGAAGTACCGCGCGACCCTGAAGCTCCGCGCAGACGGGATCGGGAGCGTCCAGGCGAGTCTCCTGCCGGTGCGCCGCAAGGGCCACAGGGCGGCGACCAAGCCACTGGCGAAGCTCACGCTGAGTCTGGCCAAGCCCGGCGTCCAGTCCGTCCGGCTGACCCTGCCGAAGGCCGCACGGCACCGCGCGCGCTACGTCCTGCGGCTCGCCGCCACCTCGCCCGACGGCAAGGGCCACAAGACCACCACCCTCACGCTGGAGGTCCGCAAGTGATCCGCATCCGCCTCGCCGGCGCCGCCCTCACCGCGGCGCTGGTGCTCGTCCCCGCCGCGTCCGCCTCCGCCGGCTCCTGCCTGAGCGTCGGCGTATACCAGGACAACCCGGCCAGCGGCCTGCCTGCGCTGAAGAAGCACGTGGGGCCCGGTGTCACGTCGATCTCCACCTACATGACCGCCGGCCGCCCACTGGCCGGCTCGGTCATCGCGACGGCCAACCGCAGCCGCGCGCGCCTGCTCGTCACCTGGCAGCCGGACGCCGGGCGCAGTGGCTCCAAGCAGCCGGGCTACCGGCTGAAGGCCATCGCCGCCGGGCGCTACGACAAGTCGCTGCGCGCGCTCGTGCACCAGCTGCGCGGCGTGCGCAAGGGCGCGGTGCTGCGGCCGATGCCCGAGATGAACACGCCGTGGTACCCCTGGTCGGGCGCGGTCAACGGCAACACGCCGGCCGACTACGCCAAGGCCTGGAAGCGAGTGCGCAAGGCCGTCCGCAGCGCTCCCGGTGGCACGAAGATCAAGCTGCTGTGGTCGCCGTACGCGCGCAGCATCCCGGACACCGGGATCAACGCGATCAGCTCGTACTTCCCCGGCGCCTCCCAGGTGGACCTCGTCGGCGCCAGCGGCTACAACTTCGGCGCCCGCCCGCCGCTGCTGTGGAGCGAGCCGGGCACGCTGTTCGCCTCGGCCTATACGACGATCGAGGCGCTCGCGCCCAAGCCGTTCTGGTTCGCCGAGACGGCATCCGCAGCCAACGGCGGGGACAAGGCCGGCTGGATCCGCACCCTCGCCACGCTGCAGACGACGGCGATGCCCAAGCTGGCCGGTGTCGTCTGGTACGACGTCAAGGACCCATACGGCGACTTCCGCCTGCGTGGCACGCCGATCACGAGCGCGTTCCGCGCGCTGCTGAAGGGAGCATGCCGATGAGCCGCCTCGCCTACTCCGCGAACAAGCGCCGCAAGCGCAAGGCCAAGCAGGCGGCGGCAAAGCCGCGGCGCCACCGCCTCGTCCTGCCGCCCGCGCCGGCCGTCGAGACGAGCGTCGACCTCAGCTCGATGAGCCCGGCGATGGTCGACCGGCTGTTCTGGCGCGCGGGCTTCGGGCCCAGCCTGCAGGACCGCACCGCGTGGACCGGCAAGCCCGTCAAGGACGCCGTCGCGTGGCTGCTCGGCACGCCGGCCGGTGTCGGCGGGGTGCCCGGCACCAACGGCGGCAAGCCGCTGGACCCGACCGGCGACGACACGGACCTCGTACTCAGCTGGGTGGACCGGATGGTGCGCTCGACGAACCCGTTCGCCGAGCGGCTCGGGTTCTTCTGGCACCGCCACTTCGCCAACTCGCGCAACAGCGTCTCACCGCCGCAGCTGCTGATGCAGCAGAACGACCTGTTCCGCAAGTACGCGGACCTCGGCGCGAACCCGAACGCCTCGTTCGCCGACCTCGCCCACGAGGTGACGATCAACCCGTCGATGCTGCGCTATCTCACAGGCGAGTACAACGTCAAGGGCGCCCCGAACGAGAACTACGCGCGTGAGCTGATGGAGCTCTTCGGCCTCGGCGTCACCGGCCCCACGGGCGCGGCGAACTACAGCGAGGACGACGTCAAGCAGCTGGCGAAGGCGTTCTCCGGCTGGCAGATCAACGACACGAACCCGGACGCCGCGTCCAGCTACTTCACGCCCGACCGCTGGTACAACGGCCCGAAGATCGTCTTCGGCAAGTTCGGCAACTACAAGTACGCCGACGCCGTCGACCTCGTGCTCGCGCATCCCTCGCACCCCTCGTTCCTGATGACGAAGCTCTGGAACGAGTTCGTCGCCGCACCGCCGGATGCCGCGACGCTCGCGAAGCTCACCGCGACGTACACCGGCAACGCGATGAAGCTCGGTCCGGTCCTCGCGCAGATCCTCACCGACCCCGCGCTGTTCGCGTCGCTGAACGAGCCGAACATGGTCAAGCCGCCGATCGTCTACGTCGTCGGCGCGATGCGCTCGCTCGCGGCCGCGGTCACGGACTCGACCGCCACCGACCACCTCGACGCGATGGGGCAGCTCCCGTACTTCCCGCCGACAGTCGCGGGCTGGGAGGGCGGCCTCTCGTGGCTCAACACGAACACGGCACTCGCGCGGTTCGGCTTCGTGTCGACCCTCCTCTCGAAGATGACCATCGACGACCTCCCCGGAGAGACCGCCTCCTCGGCCTACGACCGCGCCTACGCGGCCATCGGCCAGCCGTGGCTGGCACCGGGGACGCAGGCGGCGATCCACGACTTCGCCACGCGTGCGGGCTCCGGTACCTCGAAGCTCCGCAAGGAGCGCCAGCTCATGCTGCGCGCCCTCATGCTGGCCGGCCCCGACGCACAGGTGATGTGATGACCGACACCCCTCGCAACGGCGATCTCGACAAGGCCCCGGCGGGCGGAGCTGACGCGCACGCCGTGCGCTGCGCGGACTGCGCCCGCTCGGACAGCCTGGTCACCGACCTCGCGCCGACCTCGCGCCTGCCGATCCCGGCCGAGGCGCTGGCCGGCTTCCCGGACGGCGTTCCCCATGCGCGGCGCGGCGCCCGCGGCGTGGACCGCCGCACGTTCATGCGCAACGGCCTGATCGGCATGGCGTCGGTCTACTCGGCCTCGCGCCTGGACTGGGGCTCGATCTGGGAGGCGGCGCTCGCCGAGGCGGCCGAGCCGATGCAGAAGAGCATCGTCTGCATCTTCCTCAACGGCGGCAACGACGGCCTCAACGCGATCGTGCCGATGGTCTCCGACGAGTACACGGCCTACCAGGCGGCGCGCGCGAACATCGCGCGCGTGCAGGGTCCCTCGACGGGCACGCAGGTCGGCACCACCGTGATGCCCGGGACCGGCGGCACGCTGGCGTTCGCCAACCCGCTCGTGTCCGGCGCCGGGAACAACACGGACACCAAGGGCTTCGACACGCTCTACGGCGACGGCTCCGGCGGCGCGGGCTCCGATCTCGCCGTCTTCCCGGCGGCGGACTACACGCCCGCCAACCGCTCGCACTTCGAGAGCCGCGACTACTGGTTCGCCGGTGCGCTGCAGGAGCTGCAGACCGGCTGGCTCGGGCGCTGGCTCGACGCGTACGGCTCGCAGGCCAACCCGCTGCAGGCGGTCTCGCTGGACTCCTCGCTCTCCAAGCAGATCCGCTCGGCGAGCGCGCCGGTCTGCGCGATCGAGAACCTCGGCGGCGCACGCTTCCAGGTGCCCGGCGTCACGACCGCCGACGCGAACGCCGAGGTCGGCAGGCTCGCGGCCGTCGCCGCCGGCGCGGGCAACGCCGGCCTGGGGCGCTCGCGCTCGATCTACGGGCTGACGGTCGACGTCTCCAACCGCCTCAGCGGCCTGGGCGCCGTCCAGCCGGGCACGGGGTACCCGCCGAACACCGACCTCTCGCGCAAGCTCCAGCTCGCGGCGACCCTGCTCGGGGCCGGCCTGGGCACCCGGATCGTCACGATCGACTGGGGCTCGTTCGACACGCACGGCAGCCAGGTCACCTCGCAGGACCCGCAGCTCTCGGTCCTCTCGCGCGGCCTCGCCGCCTTCAAGGCCGACCTCGCCGCGCGCGGCATCGAGGACAAGGTCGTCACGATGGTCTTCTCGGAGTTCGGGCGGCGCATCGCCTCGAACGACTCCCAGGGCACCGATCACGGCGCCGGCGGGATGATGCTCGTCAGCGGGTCGGCGGTGCGCGGCGGCCTCACCGGCGAGCACCCGGGCGTGAAGGTCGACGATGACGGCGACCTCGTCGTGAAGACGGACTTCCGCAGCGTGTACCAGTCGCTGATCGGCGAGTGGCTCGGCGGCGACCCGGCAGCCGTGCTCCCGGGCGGCCCGTTCCCCGCGATCCACCGCTACGACGGCGGCTCCGCGCTGATGAAGTGATGCGCGGGCGCGCATCGATCCTCGCCGTGGGGGCGCTCGCCGCGGTGCTCGCCGCCCCGGCGGCGCAGGCGCGCCGGCACCGGATCGTGCTCCCGGGCGAGGAGCTCACGCACGCGCTCACGGTCGACGAGAGCGAGTGGACGATGCGCGGGTCCAAGACGGTGGTCGCCGCGGGCGCGGTGCGCATCCGCGCCTACAACCGCGGGCAGGACGACCACAACGTGATGCTCTTCGAGCAGGACGGGACGCCGGACGTCATCTCGCTCAAGCCCGGCGAGGCGGGCACGATCAACGCGCGCCTGCGCCCCGGGACCTACAAGCTCTTCTGCAGCCTCTTCGCCGGCACGCCCGAGTCCCACGAGGATCGCGGCATGCATCTGGTTCTCACAGTGCGCTGAGTGCCGCCGGCGGGCGCGGAGCGGTACAACGCCTCAGTGTGCGCGGACAGCCGACAGCCGCCGCCCCGGCGTCCCGCGGCGGCGCTCGCCCTGCCCGCCGTGCTCGCCCTGCCCGCGCTCTTCGTCGCGGGTTGCGGCGGTGCGGACGGTCCGCCGAAGGCGACCGCCGCGCCGGTGGCGCGCCCGGCGATGAGCCCCACCGCTCGCGCCGCCGCGCGGCTTCGGCGCGCCCGCACCGTGGAGCGCCGCGCGCTGCGGCGGTTCGTGCGCTTGGGGCGCCCTGTCTACTGCGGGGGGATCCACCGCCCGTACGTCGCGCTCACGTTCGACGACGGCCCCGGGCGCTACACGCGTCTGGCGCTCAGGATCCTCGCCAGGTTCCACCGGCGGGCCACGTTCTTCCTGGTCGGCCGCAACCTCGCGCGGTTCCGCGCGCTCCTCGAGCGCGAGGCACACGCCGGCGCAGTCGGCGACCACACCTGGACGCACCCCTACCTCCCCGGGCTCCGGCCGTCGCAGATCCGCAGCGAGCTGGCGCGCACGCAGCGCGCGGTCAGGCGCGCGACGCATGCTCCCGTCGCGCTGTTCCGCCCACCGTACGGCGCACGCGACCGGTTCATCGACGCGACCGCCAGGCGCCTCGGGATGGCCGAGATCCTGTGGAACGTCGACAGCGCCGATTCGCTGGGCGCCGACTGGCGCGGCATCTGGCACAACGTCCGGGCGGGCCTGCACCCGGGGGCGATCGTGCTGATGCACGACGACCGCGGCCAGACGATGCGCGCGCTGCGGTTCAGGATCCTGCCCTACCTGCGGCGGCGCCACCTGCATCTCGTGACGGTGCCGCAGCTGCTCGCGCTCGACCCGCCGACGCCCGCCCAGCTGCGCGCCGGGCCGCGCGGCTGCCGCGGGATCAGCGGCGGGAGGCTCGTCGGGACGTCCTGAGGAACCGCGCGACGTCGGCCGCGTCCCGCTCGAGAGCCGCGCTCGTCGCGGCGTCGAGCGGGGCGAACGCGTCGAGCACGACCGCCCCCCGGGGCATCGTCCAGGTCGCGACGGCGCGACCGCCCGCGAGCGCGATCGGCCGGAAGATCCCATTGCTCGTGACGACGTCCTGACGGTCGCCGAGCACGTCCTCACGCGAGACCCATCCGTGCAGCAGCGGGTCGAACGGGCCGAGCAGCCGCGGCGGCGGGAGCGCCGGCCGGCGCGTCGGGCGCCCGGCGAGGTCGACGAGCGCGCCGCCCCGGTCGACCAGCTCCGCTGCGATCGCGCCGAGGCCCGCGCGCGCGTCGCGCAGCCCGATGCCGGCCCACCTGGCCAGGTCGCGCTCGCCGGCGGGGCCGTGGCCGGCGAGGTAGCGTCGCGCCAGCTCGGCGAGCGCGCGAGTGCGGTCGACCCTCGGCCGGTGCCCGAGCCAGTCGTCGACCAGGACGTACGCCTGATCGTCATCGATCACCGGCCCGCGCACCGCGCGCCCGCGCAGCGTCGCGAGCATCAGCACGTGCACGAGCGCCTGGCCTGCGGTCGGCACACGGGCTAGATCGAGTCGCTCGCGCAGTGCAGCGCGCGTCAGGGGGCCGTCCGCGGCCAGCGCCCGCTCGATCGTCGCCACGCCGCGCTCGGCGGCGGCCGGGCTCACCCCCTCCTGGGCCAGGCGGCGCGCGTTGCCGCGCACGAGCGGCGGCGTCGTCAGCGCGTGCATCCACGGGTAGTCCTCGCTGCCCACGAGGTGGAGCGTCCCGCGGTTGAGCCACGTGACCACCAGCGAGCGCTCGCCGGTCAGCGCGCGGTCGACATCGGCCGCCGTCAGCCCGCGGCTGCGCGCGCGCACCGCCAGGCGCGCGCCGCGCGGATCCTGGGCCTGGATGGCGAGCAGGCGCTCGGCGACCGCCTCGGCGCTGCGCGCCGGCGTGCCGGAGAGCAATTGGGCCCGGAGCCGGGCGGCGATCATCGGTGCATGATCGCGCCCCCGCGCCCCGCGCGGGTGGCGCACTTGCACTCCGGGCTGCGCGCAGCATAGGGTCGCTTCACCTCGCGCGCCCAGGTCGCGCGCGAACGACCACGGGAGGGATTCATGCATCGGACCAGCAGGTCGTGGATCACGGCGTGCGTGACGACGGCAATCGCAGTGCTCGCCATTCCGGTGGCCGCGCAGGCGGCCACGAAGACGGTGTCGCTGGGAACCACTGCGGCGGCGCAGAAGGCGCTGCAGAAGTACGGCGCCGACTCCAACGACTTCTTCCCCCACGGGATCACGATCCATGTGGGAGACAGTGTGAAGTTCCAACCGTCGGGCTTCCACACGGTGGACCTCCCCAAGAAGGGCGGGACCTTCCTGCCGGTGTTCACCCCCAACGGCAAGGTCAGCGGCTCCGCGGACGCCGCCGGGGCCCCGTTCTGGTTCAACGGCCAGGACGCGCTCGGGTTCAACCCGGCGCTGATTCCCGGGCTCTACGGCAAGAAGGTGACCTACGATGGCAGCAAGACCATCGAGAGCGGCCTTCCCCTCGCGAACAAGCCCAAGCCGATCCTCGTCACCTTCAGGAAGACGGGGAAGTTCACCTACTACTGCGACGTGCACCCCGGGATGAAGGGCGTCGTGACCGTCAAGGCCAAGGGCGCGAAGATCCCGACCGCCGCGCAGGACAAGGCGGCGCTCAAGGCGCAGGTCGCGAAGGTGGTCAAGATCGCCAAGGCGCTGGTGAAGTCGACCCCGCCGGCGAACACCGTGAGCGTGGGCGCAGCGGGCGCGAGCGGCGTCGAGGCGTTCACGTTCTTCCCGTCGACGCTCACCGTCGCGGCGGGCACCACCGTGACGTTCACGATGTCGGCGAAGTCGCTCGAGGTCCACACCGCGACGACCGGTCCGGGTGACCCGGAGAAGGATCCGACCTCGTACCTCGGCAAGATCGCCGCGTCGCTGAACTCGCCGTCCCTCGACCCGGCAGCCGTCTACCCGAGCGACGTCCCGCCGGCGCCCGCGGCCCTGACGCCGACCCTGCACGGGAACGGCTTCTGGAGCTCGGGCGCCCTGGACACCGTCTCGGCCTCGCCACAGCCGACATCCAACCGCGTGACGTTCGCCGCCGCGGGGACCTACCAGTTCTATTGCATGATCCACCCGTTCATGCACGGCACCGTCGTCGTGCAGTGACCGTCCGGGCCACGCTCGTGGCCCTGCTCGCCGCGGGGGCGGCGGCCTGGTCCGCCGCCCCCGCGGACGCGCAGACACGCGACTACTGGGTCGCCGCCGTTCCGATCGACTGGAACATGGTCCCCAACGAGCGCGACGCGCTCGGCGGGACGACGTTCACCCCTGCCGAGACGGTCCTGCCGACGGTCGTCTACCGGCGCTTCAGCCCGGGCTGGATGCACCCCGAGCGCAACGCCACGCTCGACGGCGGCAACCAGGACCTCATCCCCGGCCCGCTGCTGCGCGCTCGCGCGGGCGACCGCATCCGCGTCCACTTCAAGAACCTCGACAGCGCGTTCCGGCGCCCGCACTCGATGCACTTCCACGGCGTCCACTACCGCCCGAGCTCCGACGGCGCCTACCTGCCGGGGTTCTCCGGCAGGGATGCCGACGTCGCCTACGGGAAGACGTGGACCTACCGGCTCACCGCGGGGCGCGACTCCGTCGGCGTCTGGCCCTACCACGACCACTCGCCCTCGATGGACGCCTCGATCGCAGGCGGGATGTACGGGATGCTCTCGATCCTCGGGCGCCACGACCCGATGCCCGACCGCGAGTTCGAAGTCGTGTTCGCCGCGATGGGCCCCTTCCAGACGATCGACGGGCGGGCATTCGTCGGCGACACCCCCGTCTTCCGCTCGACGGTCGGCCAGCTCGTGCAGTGGGACGTCATGGCGATGGGCTCCGAGCACCACACCTTCCACGTCCACGGCCACCGCTGGATCGCCGCGGGCGGCGTGCCGCGCGACACGCAGTCGATCGGCCCCGCCGAGACCTACCGGATCCGCTGGCGCGAGGAGAGCCCCGGCACCTGGCTGTACCACTGCCACGTCGAGAGTCACATGAACGCCGGCATGATCGGGATCTACCGGGTGAAGCGCCGGTGAGGCGGCGGCAGATCCTCCTCGCGGTCGCCGCAGCCGCCGTGCTGGCCGTCCCCGCGAAGGCGGCGATGGAGATGCCCGGCGCCGCGGGTGCGGGCGCCACGGTGTCGATCGGCTTCGACGCCTACCAGCCGGCGCAGGTCGACGTGCTGGCCGGCGAGCGCGTCCAGTGGATGAACGACAGCGCACGCCAGCACACCGTCACCGCCGAGGACGGCGCGTACGACTCGGGACGGCTCGGTGCCGGCGCGTCGTTCGCGCACGTCTACGAGGCGCCCGGCGCCTACCGCTTCTACTGCAGGCTGCATCCGTCGATGCGCGGCGAGGTCGACGTCCAGCGCATCCTGCTCGACGCCCCCGGCGGGCCCGCGGGACCGGGGCGCGTGTATCCGTTGCGCGGCCACGCAGCGCTCCCCGCCGGCTCGTCGGTCTCGATCGAAGCGGACAGCGGCGCGGGCTACGCCCAGGTCGCGCAGGCGACCGTCGCCGACGACGGCACGTTCACCGCGGCCCTCGTGCCGCGCACGAGCGCGACCTACCGCGCCGTCGCCGGCGCCGACACCTCTCCGCCCGTCCAGCTGCTCGTGCTCGACCACACGGTGCACGTCACCGTGACCCGGGGTCTCAGGCGGGCCGTCGTGCGGGTCCACGTGACGCCGGCGGCGCCGGGCGCGACGGTCGTCCTGCAGCTGCGGCTGCGCGACCGCTTCGGCTGGTGGCCGCTGATCACGCGGCGGCTCGACGCGGCGTCACGCGCGCGGCTGGTCGTCGGCGCGCGGCGCGGCGTTCCGGCGCGCGTGCTGCTCACGCTGCCCGACGGGGCGACGGAGCTCGCGCGCAGCCCGACGCTGAGCGTGGCGCCGCGTCAGGCGCCGCCGCGCGCCCGTGCCTGATCGCCCAGCAGCGCGCGCACGCTCAGCGCGCCGTCGTGCTCGAGGTGCGTGGCCAGGGCGAGGAACGCCTGCGCGGTCGTCAGGGCGTCGCCCAGCGCGTGATGGGCACGCTCGACCGGGAGCCCCAGCTCGGTGGCCAGCGCCTCGAGCGACAGCCGCTCTGCGCGCGCGCCGGTGCGCTCGGCGATCCACGCGCGCGCGAGCAGCTGCGTGTCGAGCAGCTCCCCGCGCAGGCGCACGCCGCGGGTCCGCAGCACCGGGTCGAGGAAGGCCCGCTCCACGAACGCCGCGTGCGCGACGATCCGCCGGCCGGTCAGCGCCTCCAGCAGCTCGTCGACGACCTCCTCCATCGCCGGCGCGGCGTCGAGGTCCGCGGGCCGGATGCCGTGTATCTCGATCGACGCGTGGCTCGGCGGGCGCCGCGGGCGAACGATGCGGTAGAGCGCGTCGCCGGCGCGGATGCGGCCGCCGTCCACCGGCACGACGCCGAGCGCGATGATCTCGTCCTCGCGCGTGTCCAGACCGGTCAGCTCGAGGTCGATGACGGCCCAGCGCGCCTCGCGCCAGTCCGCGCCGAGCGGCGGCAGCGCGGCCCTGGCGAAGGCCGCGGCGGCCGGCGAGGCGGGGCGCCGCAGCCGCGCGAGCAGGCTCACGCGCCGGTCCCGAACGAGAGCTCGTTCGACACGTGCTTCTGCACGGTGGCGACGGCCCGGAACGCCTCACGCAGGTAGCGGCGGGTGAGCGGGTTCAGGGCGTCGGGACGGAGGTGGTCGTCAGGGGGTAGGCCGACGCGCAGGCGCTCGATCTGATGCTCCAGACGCAGCCCCGCGACGAGATCCCAGGCCTCGCCGAGCGTCCGGGCATCGTCGGCGCTGAGGATGCCCGCCTGCGCGGCCCGGGCGATCCGCGCGCCGGTCGCGGGGTCGGTCGCCCCGGCCGTGATCCCTGCCCAGCGTGCGAGGTCGACGATCGGCAGGACGCCGCCGCGCTTGATGTCGAGCGCCCCGCGGTGCTCGCCGGAATGCTCGACGACGATGTCGCGCAGGAACCCGGTCGGCGGGCGGTGCGCGAGCGCGAGCCGCGCGAGCAGGCGCAGCAGCGCGCGGCGGCGCGCGTCCGGGGCCAGCCAGGTCGCCGCCGGCCGGCCGAGGCCCTCGCCCGCGACGACGCGCCCGTCGAAGAGGACGGACACCGCGATCAGCGCCTTCTCCTGCCCCGGGTCGTCGATCCACGCCTTCAGCTCGGCGCGCCATGCGTCGGCCGAGCGGGCGAACAGCGGGCGGTCGGCGCGCACGCCGTGGTCGTCGGGTGCCAGCCCGCAGCGCCCGAGCCCGCCGACGACGCGCGTCGCCAGCTCGCCCATCCAGCGGCGGTTCTGCGGGTCCGCGTCATCGCCGTGCCAGACGAGCCCGGTGTCGGCATCGGACGAGGGCACGGCTTCGCGGCGGCCCAGGCTGCCGAGCGCGAGCCAGGAGAACGGCACCGGCGGCGGGCCGAGCTCCGCGATCGCGAGCTCGATCAGCCGGCGCGTGAGCGCGTCGATGACGATCGTCTGGATCGAGCTGATGCGCCCGGGCGCGATGCCGGCGTCGAACAGCGCGACGAGCATCGCCGGCAGCTCCGGGCTGGCGGCCGTCAGCGCCTCCGCAGAGGACGCATCGGCGATCGTGCGGCGCAGGTGGAACGGCGTGCGCCCTTCAGCCGCGAGCAGGTCCACGTCGTCGAGCACGCCGAGCACCCGGCCACCGGCGTCGACCACCGGCGCGTGCCGCACCCCGCGGTCGAGCATGTCGATGACCGCCTCGATGCCGAGCCGGTCCGGCGCGACGGTGAATGCGTCGGGCGTCATCACCCGCGCGACCGGCGCGTCGACCGGGACGGCGCCCGTCGCGACGTGGGTGCGCAGGTCGCGGTCGGTGACGATGCCCAGGCCGCCCCCGTTCAGCTCGACGATCACCGACGAGAGCCCCGCGTCGGTCATGCGCTGCGCGGCCTCGCGGATCGGCGTCTCGGGCGAGCACAGGACCGGCTCGGTGCGCAGGAAGCTGTCGACGCGGCGGTGAGCCGGGTCGCCCGCGAGGTCGTCGCCGTGCGCGCCGGGCGGCGGCTGCGGCCGCGAGAGAAGGGTCTGGGCCACGAAGCGCACGCCGGCCGGCATCGCGAGCACCGGCGCGGCGACTTCCGCGGGCAGGCGGTAACAGAGCGTGTCCTCCCGCGCGCGCGCCTCGAAGCCAGTCGGCAGGCCCGAGAGCATCGCGGGATGACCGAACATCTCGCCCGGGCCGAGCTCATCGAGCACGCGCTCGCGATCGACGAGCTCGACGGCGCCCGAGCGCACCACCCAGACGTGCGCCGGCGGCGCCGCGCCCTGGGCGAAGACGACGCTCCCCGCGGGATGGAACTCGATCTCGACCGAGCGCCCGACGGTCTCCAGCGCATCGGGCGCGAGCGCGTCGAACGGTGCGTACCGCCCGAGGAAGTCGGCGACGTCGTGGACGCTCACGGCGTCAGCGTCGCAGACCGCCGCGCCGCCCGCACCGGCGCGCGGACGGGTATCGCGCCGCTACCCTCGCTCGGTGCCCAAGCATCTTCTCCAGCTCGCCCGCATCCCCGCCGCCGCCATCGCCCTGCTCGCGTTCGCCGCGACGCCGGCGCTCGGCGCGGCCACCAATCCATGGCGCCACACGCGCCCGCTGAACATCGCCCATCAGGGCGGTGAGGACGAGTTCCCGTCGAACACGATGTACGCGTTCAAGCGCGCGCTCGCGGGCGGCGCCGACATGCTCGAGCTGGACGTCGGCGTGACGAA
Organism: uncultured Solirubrobacteraceae bacterium; assembly: GCA_963809525.1. GTDB lineage: Bacteria > Actinomycetota > Thermoleophilia > Solirubrobacterales > Solirubrobacteraceae > F1-60-MAGs163. The sequence continues at coordinate 121,071 of CAWEJY010000010.1, forward strand.
GGACGGGCAGGTCGTCGTGCGCCACGACACGACGCTCGACCGCACCACGAACGGCACCGGGACGATCGCCTCGCACACGCTCGCGCAGATCCGCAAGCTCGACGCGGCCTACTGGTTCTCGCCGACGGCGAACCACTACAGCCACGACAAGCCCGCCTCGGCCTACCCGTTCCGCGGGATCGCGACCGGCAGGCGGCGCCCGCCGAAGGGCTTCACCGCCGACGACTTCAAGGTCGCCACGCTGGCCCAGGTGCTGCGCACCTTCGCGCACACGCCGACGAACGTCGAGATCAAGGGCCGCACGCCCGCCGAGGACATCTCGGAGTACCTGACCAACGCGCGCGCGCTCGCCCGCGAGCTCAAGGGCCTGAAGCGGCGCGACGTCATCGTCGTCTCCTTCAAGCAGCCGGCGGTCGACCTCTTCCACCAGCTCGTCCCCCAGCTCCCGGTCGCGCCGGGGATCGACGGCTCGGCGGACTTCCTGCTCGGGAACAAGTCCCCCGGCGACGGGGTCGCCGCCTTCCAGCTGCCGATCACGTACATGTTCGGCGGGAGCCTGCTGACGGTCACGACGAAGGACAACATCGCGCGTGCGCACAAGGCCGGATACGCCTGGCAGAACTGGTTCGGAGACACCGACCCGGACACCCCGGCGACGTGGCGCAACCTGATCTCCTGGTGCGTGGACGGCGTGATGACCTCCCGGCCGCTGGCCTTCGAGAAGTTCCTGCGGGCGACGCCGTCGCCGAAGGCCTGCGCGCAGCGACCCTAACCGCCGCCGGTCGCCAGCGACGGGCCGCCGAGGCCCAGGCCGCCGTCGATGCGCAGCACCTGCCCGTGCACGTAGCCCGCGGCGGGTGAGAGCAGGAACGCGATCGTCGCGGCGACCTCGGCGGGCTCGCCGACACGCCCCAGGGGCACCTGACCCAGCAGCCCGTTCAGCACGGCCGCGGGCAGCGCGCGCACCTTCGGCGTGCCGATCATCCCCGGCATGACGACGTTCACGCGCACCCCATGGGGGCCCCACTCGGCGGCGAGCGTGCGCGCCATCCCGGCGATCCCGGCCTTCGCGGCGGTGTACGCGACCTGACCCGGCAGGCCGGTCTCCGCCGAGGCGGAGGACACGAAGACGATGGCGGGCCGGCCGCCGGCCCGGGCCGACTCGAGCAGCGCCGGCCAGGCCGCCTGCGCGACCAGGAACTGACCTGTCAGGTTGGCGTCCAGGTCCGAGCGCCAGTCCGCCTCCGAGAAGCGGTCGGCGCGATGGATCGTGTCCACGACGCCCGCATTGGCGACGAGCGCGTCGAGGCCGCCGAGCGCGGCCGTGACCCGCGTGACGCCGGCGCGCACCTCCTCCGCGTCGCGCACGTCGAAGACCGCGCTCAGCTCCGCCCCATCGGGCAGGCCGTGCTCGAGCGCCGCCGGCAGGTCACAGGCGCCGACCCGCGCGCCCGCGGCCGCGAGCTCGGCGACGACGGCGCGGCCGATGCCGCCGGCGGCACCCGTCACCAGGGCTCTCACGCAGGCTTCTCCAGCCCGTAGCGCTCCCAGTGCTCGGCGGGGATGGCCGCCGGATCCTTGTACCAGTGCCAGACGCACGGGTCGTGGTCGAAGTCCCCGGGCGGATGGCTCGGGTAGATCGGGAAGCCGAGCCACTTGATCGGGAGCGACTCGTTCATGAAGGCGCAGTGCGTGCAGTAGACGGGGAACTCGCGCCGGCCGTAGGTCCAGTCGTGCGGCTCGGCCGTCAGCGCATAGCCGTCAGGCCGCGCATAATGTCCGTTGCGCCAGAGGCGCTGACCGGAACCGCACGGGTTCATGCTGAAGGTGATCTTCTCGTCATCCTCGGAGATCGTGAAGGCGCCGGGGTTGCGCCCGACACCCGAGGTGGAGTGGGCGCGCCAGGTCGTCGCCAGCAGGTAGACGAGCTCGCGCCGGTCCACCTCGGCGATGCGCTCCACCTGGCGGCGCCAGTCGCGCTCCATCGACTCCTCGTGCGCCTCGCCGATCGCGTCCTCGCCGAGGCGGTCGCGGATGAACGTCAGCAGCCCGGCGACCGATCCGGCATAGAGGTCGTGGAGCATCAGCCACTCGCTCTTCATCGCCTCGCACAGGGCGCGCGCGCCCGCGAGATCGCCGGCGTCGAGTGCCTCGATCGCGCGATCCATCGTGGGCCGCGAGAGTTCCCGCAGCTCCTCGTCGGCGAACCAGCGCTCGGCCATGGGCCGCACGCTCGCACGCTCGATCGGCGCGGTCAACCGGCCGTGCGCGCCGCGCCGCGGTCGGCGAGCCAGCGCTCGAACTCGTCGGCCGGCAGCGGCCGGCTCAGGCCGAAGCCCTGTGCGACGTCGCACTGCAGCAGCGCGAGGCCCGCCAGGGCGGCCTCGTTCTCGACGCCCTCGGCCACGACCTGAAGCCCGAGGCCCCTGCCGAGGTCGATCGTGGCACGCACGATCGCGGCATCACTCGCGTCGTCGGCCATCCCCATCACGAAGGAGCGGTCGATCTTGATCTCGTCGAGCGGCAGGCGCCCGAGGTAGGACAGCGACGACTGGCCCTGCCCGAAATCGTCGAGCGAGAGCCGCACGCCCATCTCGCGGAGGTGACCGAGCGACTCGACTGCGCGGAGCGGGTCGGCCAGGACGGTGTGCTCGGAGATCTCGCACTCCAGGCGGTCACCGGGTACGCCGGCGCGCGCCAGCGCGTCCGCGACGGCCTCGGCGAGGCCCGCATCGAGCACATCGGCGCCGGAGAGGTTGACGGCGACCGGCAGGTCGATGCCGCTGTCGATCCAGATGCGGCACTGGCGCAGCGCGGCGTCGAGCACCCAGCGCGTGAGGGCGCCGATCACCCCGGTGCGTTCGGCCAGCGGTACGAAGTCGATCGGCGGGATCGTGCCGCGCTGCGGGTGCTCCCAGCGCACGAGCGCCTCGACGCCGATGACGGCTCCGCACTCGATCGCGACCTTCGGCTGGAAGTGCAGGACGAGCTCGTCGTGCTCGATCGCGCGGCGCAGCTCGGACACGAGCGCCAGGCGCTCCGGGGAGTAGGGGTCGCGCGCGGGGTCGTACGTCTCGATGTGCGCGCGGCCGCGCTTGGCCTCGTACATCGCTACGTCGGCGCGCTGCAGGAGGGTGCTGAGGTCGCGACCGTGCTCGGGATACAGCGCCACGCCGATGCTGGCGCCCAGCTCGATGCCGACGCCGCACAGGTCGAACGGGCGCGCGAGCGCCGTGCTGATGCGGTCGGCGAGCTCAGCGGTCGCGCCGCGGTGGGGCAGGTCGCGCACGAGGATCGCGAACTCGTCGCCGCCCAGGCGCGCGAGGACGTCGGTCGGGCGCAGGACACCGCGCAGCCGGGCGGCGACCTCGCGCAGCAGCATGTCCCCCTGATCGTGCCCGAGCGTGTCGTTGACCTCCTTGAAGCGGTCGAGGTCGATGAGCACGAGCGCCGACAGCCGCCCCGTGCGATCGGCGATCGCGAGCGCCTTGCGCCCGTCGTCCTGCAACTGGGCGCGGTTGGGCAGGCCGGTGAGGTGATCCTCGCGCGCCTGGCGGCGCAGGCGCCGCGAGGCGCTGGCGACGATCCGGAACAGACTGGCCCACAGCAGCAGCAGCCCGATCGTCAGCAGCACGATCAGCGTGCGCGTGTCCGTGGCGATGTCCCCCGCGACCGGGGCGTAGGGCAGATAGAGCTCGAATGCTGCATTGGGGCGCGGTGCCCCGCCGATCCGCAGCGGCACGTACGCGGACAGCGTCCGCGCGCCGTGCCCGTCGTCACTGGTGCCCCGGCCGGTCTCGGCCTTGACCGTGCCCGAGCGCACGATCGGCACGATCTCGTCGTTGCGGACGCCGAGCTGACCCCGGTCGTCGGAGTACACGACCTGACCCGCGGCGTTGTAGACCTTGGCGCGCAGGACGCCGCTGGTGGCGAGCGGGCGCCCGAGCGTGGCGTCCAGCTCGTCGGCGCGCACGGCGTCCACCGGGCTCCGCAGGTCCGCGGGCCTGAGCGCCGACTGGGCGCCGCTGCGGGCCACCGCGACCGCCAGGCGCCGCGCGTCGGCCACCGCCCGGTGCTCGATGCGCGCGTGCAGCGCGAACCCGACGACCAGCCCGAGCAGCGCGACGCCGAGCAGGCTGAGGACGCTGAACCGGCCGAGCAGCGGGAATCGCGCGATCCGGCGACGCATACCGGGGGTTTCGGCGCGCAGCTGCTCCGGCTTGAGCCGTGCCGGGCCGGGCCCAGGGGCGGTCGGGGCGCCGGCAGCCGGCGCCCCCACCTAGCTAGGTCGCCGGGCGTCTACCGCGTCCGGATGCGGATCGCGCTGCCGGCGTTCGAGACCTGCTGCCCGTCGGCGACACCGACGAACACGCGGTAGGTCCCGCCGCGCCGGATGTGCACGCGCTTGCTGTAGCGCGTGAACGTCGTCCCGCCGCCATGCGCCACGCCGCCGGCGACCGTCACCCAGGCGCCCGCGGAGTTCTGCTTCTGCACGGCGAACAGCGCGCCGACCTTGGCGGGCCGGATCGTGCCGGAGAACCTGATGTGACCGCCGCGGCGCACGCGGTGCGAGCTGACGCGCGTCGTCAGGCGGACGGCGACGCCGAGCGTGACGACCTCGCTGAGCACGGGCTTGGACCCCGTCGTCGCGACGCGGTACTGCGTGTTCGTCGTGACGCCGAGCAGCGGGAATGCGAAGGCGCCACTGCTGCCCGTGACCTGCGGGTTCCCGACCGTCTGGAAGTCCGTGAGGTAGGGGAACACCTTCTGCTGCAGCACGACCTGGCGGCCTGCGTTGCCGGTCCCGGACAGCACGCCCTGCAGCGTGACGGGCGCACCGTAGGGCACCGGGTTGGGCGTGGCACCGAGCGAGAAGCCCAGCGGCTGGTTGTGCGTCTTGAACGAGCGATCGCCACCGGTGGTGGTCCCGTCGGCGTTGCGCGCGATCAGCCGGTAGTGGTAGGTCGTCGCCGGCGAGAGGCCGATCACGTCGGCGGCGGCGCCGACGTTGCTCGTTCCCGCGCCCGCGCTGATCTCCGGCGTCTGCGCGCCGTAGGCGGCCGTCGTGCCGTACTGGAAGAAGTAGACCGTGGCCTTCCCCTTCGCGTTGATCGTGCCGGTCAGGGTCGCCGACTGCGGGCTGATCTTCGTCGCGCCACCGGTGGACAGCGACGGCGCGGCGGCGACGGCGCTGCTCACAGCGACGGCGAAGACGAGAGCCGTCGCGGCGAGGAGCGCGACGGCGTGATTGATGGTGCGCATGGGGCGCAGCGTTGCGTGCATTGTGCCTTCCGTTCCCAGGGGGTCATCGGTTCGAACCCGTCGCGCGGGCGAGAGTTGCGCGCGCGACGTGCGACGCTACGCCAGGGTCATGACCGATCGTGTGACGCAGCCGCGCTGGTGGGAGGTCCGACCGGCGCAGAACCGCAAGCCGGTGACCTACCGCTGCCCCCTCTGCGGGCGCCACCTGGCCGCACTCAGCGACCACGCGCTGCTGCTGCCGGAGGGCCGGCCCGCGGGGCGACGCCATGCCCACACCGCGTGCGTCCTGCGGGCGCGGCGGGCGGGGCGGCTGCCGACCCGGGACGAGTGGCGGGCGACACAGCCGCGTCGCGTGGCGTGGTGGCGACGGTGGTTCGGGCTCGGGTGATCGCGTTCGCAGCTCCCGCCGGTCCTGCCTCCCCTTGGCCAGACGCCGGTGCTGGGAGATCGAGGCGGCGCTCGGCGCGGGGCCGTGCAGGACGCGGGCTTGTGTTGGGCGCTAGGTAACTGCTTTCGCAGCTCCCGTGCCGGCTGCGCCGTCACGTCCGCGCGACGTCACCGCTGCGACGGCTTCGCCGCCGCAGCACCGCCCAACCTCGGGCCTCGGTCCTTGGGTTGGCCGGCTTGGCGCAGGCGCGTGCCGCGCTTTGCGTAGGCTCGGGCTGTTGCCGTTGCGTTCGCTGCACGCCGCGTACCGAGGGACCGGTGCGGATCTGCCGTTTGGGGATCCGCTGCCCTATCACGACGGCGTCGCGATGGAGGGGTACTACTGGCGCTTCACCGACCCCGCTCGCGGGCGTGTCGTGATCGCGCTGATCGGCGTCAACCGCGACACCCGCGGAGAGCTCTGGGCGACGCTCGGGCTCGGCGGGCACCCCAATGCCTTCCTGGAGGCCGCCGCCCACCCCGAGGCGGGCGCCGACCGGGAGCGCATGGGAGCCTTCGCCGGCGCGGCGTTCCGCGGCCGGGCCGACCGGCTCGTCGTCGATCTGGGCCCGCGGGCGCGGCTCGACGTGCGCATCGAGGCACCGGTCCCGTGGACGCGGCGCAGCTTCGGCGGCTCGAGCATCTTCCACGCGGTCCCGTCGCTGAACCAGTACTGGCATCCGTGGCTGCTCGGCGGGCGGGTGCGCGGCGCGGCGATCCTCGGCGAGGACGAGTGGGACCTCGACGGGGCGACCGTCTACTGCGAGAAGAACTGGGGCCGCGGCGGCTTCCCGCCGGCGTGGTGGTGGGGTCAGGCCCAGGGCTTCGACGAGCCGGGCGTCTGCGTCGCGTTCGCCGGTGGCATCGTGACGGCCGGGCCGCTGCGGCGGGAGCTCACCGCGATCGTCGTCCGCATGCCAGACGGGCGGCTGATCCGGCTCGGCGACCCGGTCATCTCGCCGGTGAGCGCGACCGTGACCGACGAGACCTGGTCGATCCGCGGTCGCGGCGCCCGCTGGGGCGTCGAGATCGAGGGCGCGGCCCCGCTGGGCCGGGCGCACGTCCTGCCCGTGCCGCTCCCGGCCGAGCGCCGCAACGTTCCCGGCGCGCTGGAGCACCTCGGCGGGACGATGCGCGTCGTGGTGCGCCGCCGCGGGCGGGTCGCGTGGGCGGGCGAGTCGCCGCTGGCCGCGCTCGAGCACGGCGGCATCGATCGCGCCCGCGACGAGGCACGGCGCCGGGGCGCGGCCGAGGACGCGACGCACGCAGCGCCGCAGCGCTGATCAGGCCGGCTCGGGAACGGCGGACGGCGCGACCTGCGCCGCGCGCCAGCCGGCCGGCATCGCGCAGCCGCACGTGCCGCAGGCCTTGAGGTCGTTCGTCGCCCAGCGCCCGACACCGGTGCCGAGCAGCCGCAGGCGGCGACGCTCCTCGACCGCGGACCAGATGCCGTCGACGTGACAGCGCGGGCAGCGCTGCGTGCCGCGCATCCGCCCCGCGGAAAGGCGGTCGATCTCCCACTGCACCAGGCTGAGTCGCGTCATAGCGGTCTTCCTTCGGTCGTCAATCGCTCGGGCTTGAGCTTCGACGCCAAGGGTCAGCGACTCGTGAACGACATGTGTGGATCGCGTGACGATCCTGGAACGACGCGGCCCTACTCGTCGTCGCGCGGGGTCGGCGCGGTGCCGAACACCCGGTCCCACCAGGGGGCGCTGACGCCGTAGCCGCGCTCGTGGTCCTGGAAGTGATGACGCATGTGCAGCTCGCGCAGCTTGCGCCCGATCGGGCCCTTCGGCCGCCGGTGGTGCACGTAGTAGTGCGTCATGTCGTACGCCAGGTAGCCCGCGAAGAATCCCGCCAGCAGTGCGCAGGCCTGGGCGAACGGCAGCAGCGCCTGGAAGAGGAACACGAAGATGAGGCCCAGCGGGATCGAAGCCGACGGCGGCATCACGAGCCGCATCGGGTCGTTCGGGTGATCGTGATGCACCCCGTGGATCATCCAGTGGATCCGGCGCCCGACGGGATGCTCCGGCTCGAAGTGGAAGACGAGGCGATGCAGCCAGTACTCGGTCAGCGTCCAGGTGAGATAGCCCACCAGCAGCCATCCGAGGAACTCCGGGATCGCGATGTCGCGCAGCGCGTAGGCCGAGAAGACCAGGATCACCGGAACGAAGATCAGCGGCACGACGCTGACGTGGACGCGGGTGATCCGGTCCAGCCACGATGCGCGGAACATCGGCGGTGACGCCTTCAGATACTCGTTCCGGGGCATCGCCCCGGGATCGAGCGGCTCAGGTGCCTCGAGAAAGCTCACGACATGTATGGGATAGCACACTCGCCAGGCGGGGAAAAGCGTGCCCGCTGCGTTCTAGTGAATGATCACCGTCGTGCCCACGGGCACTCGCGGGTAGAGATCCTCGACATCGGCGACGTGCATGCGGATGCAGCCGTGCGACGCGGCGCTCCCGATCGACCAGTCCTCGCCGGTCCCGTGGATGCCGACGCCGTTCGCGATGCCCATCCAGCGGGCCTTCAGCGGATTCGCCGCCGTGCCGCCGGCGACGGTCGTCCCGCCCAGCTCACCGGCCCAGGGACTGTTGGGGACCGACCACACCGGATTCACCTGCTTGTCCTGAATGTGGAAGTGCCCCTCGGGTGTCGGGTAGGCGGGCTGCCCGACGGCGACCTGGTAGCTCTTGCTGAGCTTCAGCCGCTTGAAGAGGCGCAGTGTGAAGGTCTTCTTCTCGACGGTGATGATCGTGCCGTAGGTGCGCAGGATGTCGTCGGCGTTGATCGCCGGGTGGACGGTCGTGACGCGCTGTGCGAGCGCGTGCGGCGCGCTCGCGTCGCTGAGGGCCGCGTCGACCTTCGCGGCGAGGGCCACCTGGTCGACGGTGAAGCCCGGGCGCGCGCGGCGCAGGTGCTGGTGGTGGATCCCGAGTTCGATCGAGGCGTTGCGCGCGGCGCGCGAGGCGCCCGCGGCGACCTGCGCGGCGAAGGCCCTCACGGCGAGCCTCGAGTGCCTCAGCGGGACGGGGATCAGGGTGTCAGCGGCGGCGCCGCCGCCACCGGGGGGAACGGGCCCGGGCGTGGCCGCGAGCGCGGCGGTCGCGATGGCGCGGGCGTTCCAGCTGAGCTTCGCGCTCTTCGCATCGAGCGCGAAGCGCCGGCCGGCGACGTGCACGACAACGGGACGCCCGGCGACGGCGCGCAGCTTCGCGTCGAGCTTCGCGATCGCCTGGTCGAGCGTCAGGCCCGAGAGGTCGATGCCGGCCGCCGAGACGGTCGGCGCGATCCGCGGCGCATCCTGCGCGACGGCGGTGGACGCGGGCAGGACGGCGAGCGTGAGGAGGCCGGCGACGGCGAGCCGGCGGACACAGCGAGAGGCGTTCATGCGACGCACGAGGGTAGCCCTGGGGTCTGAGCGCCACGCCGGTCGCAATCGATGTTGCGCCGCGGTGCCGGCCCGCCACCGGCGACCGGTCCGACCACCCTCCCAGCCGGCCCCGCGGCCGCTGGCGCCTCGCAAGGCGCCGCACCCGCGCGCGCCCAGCAGCGAAGCCCTACGCCACCACCCGCAGCCGTGGCCGCGCCCGCTCGCCCGTCGCAGCGAAGAACTCGTCGACCCACGTCCACGTCGTCTTCGCCGCGCTGCGGCCCGTCAGCACGCCGAGGTGCCCGCCGGGCGCAGTCTCGAGGCGCACCTCCGGGGCGTTCACCAGCAGCTTTCCGACGTGATGGACGGCGGCGCGCGGTGCGAGCACATCGGTCGTGCCGGCGACGGCCATGACCGGGACGCGCACGTCCGCCAGGCGGATCTCGCCATCGCCCTCGGCGAGTTCGAGCGTGCCGTCGGCGAGGTCGTTCACGCGGAAGAAGCGGTGGTAGAGCTGGCCCATCGTGCGCCCGGGGTAGGCGTGCATGTGCGCCATGAAGTCATCGACCGCCTCGATCTGCGCGAGGAACTCGCGGTCGTCGAGATGGGTCGCGATCGCGATCGGCTTGGTCAGGTACTTGTCGATCGACGTCAGCTGGAAGGCCCAGCGCACCAGCGGCGCGGGCGCCCCGCCGAGCGTGCGGTACAGCGCGGTGCCCAGGAAGCCGTTGGTGACATTGCTGGCTGCGCGGATCGGCGCGGCGAGCCGCACCCGCGTGAAGTCGAACGGCGCTGCAACGGTCGCCACCGAGGCCACCGGCAACGTCGGATCGGCCGCCGCCGCAAGCAGCGACATGATGCCGCCCAGGCACCAGCCGAGCAGCTGCACCGGCCGCCCGCCGGCGTCCTCGCTGACCGTCCGGATCGCGTTCGGCAGCACGTCGCGGACCCAGAACTCGAGGCCGAGGTCACGGTCGGAGAACGCGATCGAGCCATACTCGACGAGGTAGGTCGGATGACCCATCGCGATGAAGTGCTCGGCCAGCGAGCAGCCGCGACGCAGGTCGAAGCTGATCGTCGGCGCCGCGAGCGGCGGGACGAGCAGCACCGGCAGGTCGTGCTGGGGAGCGTCGTGGCTGGGGAGGTAGCGGTAGACGATCCGCTTGGGCGCCTCGTCGATGATCACCGCCGGCGTGCGACGCAGATCCGCGACGCCGCCGCGGAAGATCATGTCGAAGGTGTTCGCCGCTGCGGCGACCACGCTGTCGGGGGTGGGAACGAGGGACACTGCGATTCAGTCTACGAACGCGAGCAGGAGGTCGCAGAACTCGTCCGGCGCCTCGAGCTGTGGGCAGTGCCCGCAGCCGGCCAGCTCCTCGTAGTGCGCGCGCGGGACGACGTCGACGACGAGGCGCGCGCCACTGTGGCTGACCATCCGGTCGCGGTCGCCCCAGACGAGCAGCACGGGCACGTCGATCCGGTCGAGCTGGAAGGCCGCCGGCGTCAGCTCGGGCAGCAGCCTGCGGCCCAGATCGAGGAAGCGCCGCACGCTGCGCGCGTCCGCGTGATGGCCGGTGAACATGCGCACGACATCACGCGAGGCCGCGCGCGGGCGGGCGAACGCGAGCTGCCGGTAGACCGCGCCGACCATCGTGCGGACAACCGGCTCGGGCAGCGGCACCGGCGAGCCGAGCAGGCCGCGCACCAGCAGGTCGCGCTCGATCACGGAGAACCAGCGCGGCATGTCCAGGCCGGCGGGCGCGACGGGCACGACGCCGCGCACGGGCAGGTCCGCGCGCGCCGCCATGCGCAGGGCGACGCAGCCGCCGAGCGAGTTGCCCACCACGACGACCTCGCCGCCGCCGTCCACGGCGGCGTGCTCGATCGCGGCCGCGGCGAAGCGGTCGTACTGCGGCAGGATCGGGCCCGCGGCGAGCCCGCCGGCCTCGGCGAAGCCGGGGAGGTCGACCGCGAGCGCGCGATGCCCGGCGCGCGCGAGGCGCTCGAGCGTCAGGCGCCACGTGTCGGCCGAGTCCGCGTAGCCGTGCAGCAGCACGACGGGTGCTCCGTCGCCCTCGAGCTCGAGCGCCCGGGTGGGGTACCCGGCGAGCTCGAGCCGGTGTTCGAACAGCGGTTGTCTCACGGCAGCACGGGTTCTACCGCGCCGCGCGGCGGTCAGTGCGCCCCGGGCGGGGCGGCGAAGTCCCGCGGCCGGATGAGGATCATGGCGAGGATCGCGCTGACGAGCGCCGTGACGCCGGCGACCAGCAGGATGTCGTTGAGCGCTCCGGTGAAGGCGCTGAGCGCCGCGTGCCGGCCGGCCGAGCCGCGCGGGAACGGCCCGGCGCCGCCCGACTGGAACACCGTGTCCGGGACGCGATCGGCGATGCGCTCGACGGCCGGCCCGGCCTTCGTGAACGCGGCGTCGAGCTTCGGCGTCAGCCGCGCGGCGAAGATCGCCCCGAGCGCCGCCGTCCCCGTCGCGATGCCGACCTGGCGGAAGGTGCTGTTGATGCCCGACGCGACGCCCGCACGCCACGGCTCCACGACGCCGACGGCGGTCGAGGCGAGCGGCGGGTTGGTCAGCCCGATCCCGATGCCCGCGATCCCGAAGCCCAGCAGCAGCTCGGTCCACGCCGAGTTCGCGTCGAGCCCGCGCATGGCGAGCAGCCCGGCGCCGACGAGCGTCAGGCCGCCGCCGATCAGCCAGCGCGTCGGCACGTGCGCGGACAGGCGACCGGAGATCGGCGCGGCGATGAACGAGAGCACGGTGATCGACAGGAAGCGCAGGCCGGCCTCCAGCGGCGAGTAGCCCAGGCCGTTCTGGATGTACAGCGTGAGGTAGAGGAACATCGCGAACATCGAGGACGACAGGCCGAACGCGGCGATCTGGGCGCCCGTGAACGCCGGCGTGCGGAAGAGGTGCAGGTCGAGCATCGGGGCGCGGACGTTGAGCTCGATGACGATGAACGCGACGAGCATCACCGCCGCGACCGCGAGGGCCGTGACGATGATCGTGCTGCCCCAGCCCTCGGTGTTGCCGCGCACGAGCGCGAAGACGAGCGACGAGAGCCCCAGCACGAAGGTGATGAAGCCCGCGATGTCGATCCGCCCGGCGCTCGGGTTGCGCGACTCCGGAACCTTGGTCAGCGTCACGGCGATCGCCAGCGCGCCGATCGGGATGTTCACGTAGAAGATCGACTGCCACGAGATGCCCTCGACGAGGACGCCGCCGACGAGCGGGCCGATCGCCACCGCGCCGCCGGTCGTCGCGCCCCAGAGGCCGAAGGCCGTCCCACGCTCGCGGCCGCTGAAGTTCGCGGCGAGCAGCGCGAGCGAGGTGGCGAACATCGCCGCGCCGCCGATCCCCTGCAGCCCGCGGGCGAGGATCAGGAACAGCGACGTGGTGGCCAGCCCGCAGAGCGCCGAGGCGACCGTGAAGACGACGAGCCCGGCCGTGAACACGGCGCGGCGGCCGAAGCGGTCGGCGAGCGAGCCCATCGTCAGCGTGAACGTCGCGAGCGAGAGCGCGTAGGCGTCGATCACCCACTGCAGGTCGCCGAAGCTCGCATGCAGGTCCTTGGCGATGTCGGGCAGCGCGACGTTGACGATCGTGATGTCCAGCAGCAGCATGAACGTCGCCACGCAGACGGCTCCGAGCGCCCACCAGCGCCGCGGATCCGCGGACGCCTGCGCGTGCTGCGCGTGTCCTGCGTGCTCGGCGCTCACGCCACCAGCAGCGACGCGCCGATCGCGCCGCCGTCGTCGCCGAGCTTCGTGGGGAGGACGAGCGGCGGCTCGGACGGCCGGAAGAGGTTCATGTGCATGTACTGCTCGATGCGCGGGCCGTGGCTGGCGAAGAAGCGCTCCCCCATCCCGCCGCCGATGACGACGGCCTCCACGTCGAGGAGGTTCACGGCCGAGGCGATGCCCGCCCCGATGGCGCGCAGCGCGCGCTCCATCGCGTGCAGCGCGAGCGGGTCGAAGCTCGTCACGCCGCGCTCCCAGATGCCGCTGGTGAGGCGGTCCTTCTCGTGCTTGCGCATGAGCTTGAAGAGGGTCGTCTCGTGGCCGTCGGCGACCTTCGCGTGCACCCACGCCTCCATGAACTTGCGGCCGGCGTACGCCTCGACGCAGCCGCGGTTCCCGCAGCCGCACAGTGGGCCGCCGCGGCGCACGACGGTGTGCCCGAACTCGCCGCCGAAGCCGCGCCCGTGGAACAGCTCGCCGCCCAGGACCAGGCCTCCGCCGACGCCGGTCCCCCACCAGACGCCCAGGACGTTGTCGCGGCCGCTCGCGGCGCCGAGCACCCGCTCGCCGTCGACGGCGACGCTGACGTCGTTGCCGAGCCGCACGCGCACGCCGGCGAGCCGCTGCGAGAGCTCCGCGGCGAGCGGGTAGGGCGCGATCCAGTCGGGGAGGTTCCCGGCGTTCGCGACGGTGCCCGCCGCGTCGTCGACCGAGCCGGGCGAGCCGACCCCGACTCCCGCGAGCTGCTCGGCGGCGACGCCGGCGATGCCGAGCGCCTCGTGCATCGTCGTGGCGAGCGCCTCCGCGACCGCCGGGGGGCCGCCCTCGCGCGGCGTCTCCGCCCGGGCGCGGCCGACGACGGCGTGGGCGTCGTCGAGCACCAGCGCCTCGATCTTCGTCCCGCCGAGGTCGATGCCGCCACGCAGGCGGCGCATGTCGGCGAGCCGCGGGGCTGCGCCCTCGGCCTGCGTGCGGCGACGGATCGGCATCGGTCAGGCCCTTCCGTAGGCGGGGATGTGGGCGCCGCTGGTGGCCGCCGAGTCCGGCGAGCACAGGAAGGCGATCGTCGCGGCGAGCTGCGCCGGCGTGACCCACGTCCGCGGGTCGGCGTCGGGCATCGCGGCGCGGTTGGCGGGCGTGTCGATGACCGACGGCAGGATCGCGTTCGTGCGGATGCCGTCGTCGCGGTACTCGACGTCGAGCGCGTCCACGAGCCCGAGCACGGCGCCCTTGGCGATCGCGTAGGCCGCCCCGCCGGAGAACGGGCGCAGCGCGGCCCGCGAGGAGACGCAGACGACGGAGCCCTCGCGGGCCGCAAGCATCGCCGGGAGCGCGGCCGCGGTGACGAGCCATGCCGGGACGAGGTTCAGGCGCAGCTGGGCCTCGAGCTCGGCGACCGGCGTGCGGTCGAGCCGCTCGCCCGCGGCGAAGCCGCCGACGAGGTTGACGACGGCGCGCAGGTCGGCGCCCGCGACCGCCGCCACCTGTGCCGCGGCGGCCTCGTCGAAGAGGTCCGCCTGCACCAGCTCGAGCCGCTCGTGACGCTCGACGCGCTCCAGCTCGTGCTCGGCCAGCCACGGCACGACGACCCGCCATCCGTCGTCGAGGAAGCGCCGCGTGACGGCGGCGCCGAGGCCACCGGTGCCGCCGGTGATGATCGCGGTGCGGGTCATTGCGTCAGGTCCTGTCCTCGCTGATCGACTGTCAGGGAGATGCGTTCCCACCCTATGCCCATCGTTACAGACCCGTCCGCTCTCGCCCCTACGGTTCCGGCCGTGCTCGTACGCGACCTCACCGACGGCATGGAGGTGGACCAGGTGCTCCTGGTGCGCGCCGCCGAGGTGCGCACGAAGGCCGACGGCGCACCGTACCTGCGGCTCACGCTCGGGGATCGCACCGGCGCCGCCGTCGCGATGGTCTGGGACGACGTGCAGCGCCTGCGCGAGGTCTGCACGCAGGGAACGCCACTGCACGTGCGCGCGGGTTACGAGCGCCACCCGAAGTACGGCCCCCAGTTCCGCCTGCGCGGCCTGGGCCCGGCGCAGCCCGGCACCTACGACCTCGCCGAACTGCTCGACGGCCCTCCGCGCACCGCCGAGGCGATGGAATCCGATCTGCGCGAGCTGGTCTCGACGATCCAGGACGACCACCTGCGCACGCTGCTGGACCGGGTCCTGGGCCCGAACACGGAGACGTGGGCGCTCTACCGCCGCGCCCCCGCGGCCAAGCACTACCACCAGGCCTACGAGCACGGGCTGCTCGAGCATTCGCTGTCGGTCGCGCAGGCCGTGAGCGCCACGAGCGCGACCTTCCCCGGGATCGACCGCGACGTCGCCGTGACCGGGGCGCTGCTGCACGACATCGGCAAGCTCGAGGCGTACACGACGGACCCGAGCGCGATCGACCTGACCGACGCCGGGCGCCTGCAGGGAGAGATCCCGCTGGGCTACTACCGGATCCGGCGCGAGATCGAGGACATCCCCGGCTTCCCGGCCGAGCTCGCACAGGCGGTCGGGCACATCATCCTCAGCCACCACGGCTCGCTCGAGCACGGCAGCCCGGTCGTCCCCGCGACCCGCGAGGCCACGCTCGTTCACATGATCGACAATCTCGGCGGCCGGCTGGGGAGCTTCGACCGGCTGGAGAAGGAACTGCCGCCGGGCGCCGTCTGGTCCTCGTTCGACCGGGCGATCGGCGGCGGGGCGTACTTCGGCGCGCAGGCACAGGCCGGCGCCGAGCGCGCAGCCGCGTAGCAGCCCCGATCGTCGCCTTCGCGGGCGAAAGTGCGCAAAGACCGGCCGCAAAGCGCGCAGCGCCGCCCCCTCGCGGGCGGCGCCCGTCTAAGGTGGAGCGCCGATGGCGAAGGACACCGAGAAGCTCATCCGCCAGCTGTCGCTGATCTCGTACCTGATGGCCGAACGCCGGCCCGTCACGGCACTCGAGATCCGGCGCGACGTCGAGGGCTACAGCGGCATGAACGAGGACGCATTCGCGCGCCGGTTCTATGCCGACCGCGCGGAGCTCGACTCGCTCGGCATCCAGCTGACCGTCGACCGCCCCGCCGACGGCGCAGCCGAGCAGGAGAACTACTCGCTGCGGCCGGAGAACTTCCACCTCCCGGCGATCGAGTTCACCGACGAGGAGCTCGCCTCGCTGCAGTTCGCGCTGAACCTGCTCGATGGCGAGTTCGCCTACGCCGAGCCGCTGCGGCTCGCCCTCCAGCAGATCAGCTGGGGGCGCCCGAGCCCGCTGGGCGCACCGGACCAGGGCTCGCTCGCGCTCGGCATCACCGCATCGGCCGGCGGGCACGAGCTCTCGCAGCGCCTGGCGAAGGTCGAGACGGCCATCTTCCGCCAGAAGACGATCACGTTCGACTACTACACGATGGAGCGCGACGAGACCGGGGCGCGCAAGGTCGATCCCTACCACCTGCTCTTCCGCGGCGGCCAGTTCTACCTCCTGGGCCATTCGCACGAGCGCCAGGACATCCGCGTCTTCCGCCTCTCGCGCATCCGCGGGAAGGTCGCCTACGCGACGAAGGCCGAGCACGACTTCAAGCGCGATGCGACGTTCGACCCGCGCTCGTACGCCTCGCGCGCCGAATGGCAGTTCGGCGAGGAGGCCGGCATCGCCGAGGTCTGGGTCTCCGACCGGCTGGCCTGGCAGGTCGAGCGCCACTTCGGCCGCTTCGGCGAGGTGCGCCCGGCCGACGCGGGCGACGCGCCCGGCGACATCGTCATCGCGACGCCATACGCGTCGGCCCGCCAGCTCGTCTCCTGGGTGCTGGGCCTCGGCGAGCATGCGCGCATCGTGGGCCCGCCGGAGCTCGTCGCCGAGGCGGAGGAGCGCATCGCGCTGATCGAGCGCCGCCACGACGGAGAGCCGGACCTCGCCGACCCCGCGCGCGCGACGGCGAACGGCCGGCTGCGGCCCGGCGAGGCGGCCGAGGAGGCGCCCGAGGGGCGCGGGCGCCGCGACGCCGCGATCCGCCCAGAGCGCTTCGCCCGCCTTGTGACGCTCGCCTCGATCCTGATTCACGCCGGCCGCGCCGGCGAGCGCATCCGCGTCGCCGACGTGTGCGAGCGCGTGCAGGTCACCGAGCCCGAGCTGCGCGAGGACATCGACGTCCTCAACGTCGTGAACTTCGGCGGCGGTTCGTACGTCCTCTACGCGGAGATCCACGACGACGGCACGATCGAGGTCGACCCCGAGCCCTACTCGGACAACTTCGACCGCCCGGCCCGCCTGCTGCCCGTCGAGGCCAAGGCGCTCGTCGCCGCGATCGACCTGATCGGCGACCACCTGCCCGAGGGCGCGCTGACCAGCGCGCGCGAGAAGATCGTGCAGGCGCTCGGCGCCGACCCGCTCGAGCAGGGCCTGCAGGTGGCCGACGCCGGCGCGGACGACTCGAGGATCGCCCGCGTCGTCTCGCGCGCGATCGCCGACCGCAAGCTCGTCAAGCTGGACTACTACAAGCCCAACGAGGATGAGTTCACCGAGCGGATCGTCGAGCCCTACGCGCTCGTCAACGGCCAGGAGGGCTGGTACGTCGGCACCTTCGACCCCGAGAAGGACGACGTGCGCCACTTCCGCCTGGATCGGGTGCGTCACGCGGAGGTCATGAAGCAGCGCTTCGAGCCGCGGCCCGAGGTCGACCCCGCCGCCGACGTCGAGGGTTGGCCGAAGACCGGCGAGCTTCCGGCCTCACGCACCGCGCGCCTGTGGATCTCGCCCGAGCGCGCACGCTGGGCGCGCGAGGAGCGCCCGGTCGCGCAGGAGCTCGCCGACGGCTCGCTGATCGTCGAGCTGAGCTTCGCCGGCGAGGACTGGCTCGTGCGCGAGGTGCTCAAGGAGGCCGGCGACGCCGCCGTCCTCGAGCCAGAGGACGCGCGCGCGGCCGTGCTCGCCGCCGTGCGCCGGCTGCACCACGGCGCCCGCGCGTAGCGCTCCTGGCGAATCCCGCTCAGTCCTGGGCAGCCTGAGCGCTGCCGGGCTGGCGAGGGGCGAGCGTCGTTCTCGACAGCGCCGGGTGGGTCGCGCGGTAACCGCGGCGGCGAGCGATCGGCGCGAGCGCGCCGAACATCACGAGCGATGCAACAGTTGACCCGCGGCGCGGTCGGGAGCAGACTCGTGCTGGCAGGGGATAACCCGCAGTCTGGAGGCCGTGATGTCCTGGAAGCTGGACGGCTCGTATTTCGAGACATGCTCCTGCGATGTGGTATGTCCGTGCACCGCGTCATTGGCGTATGGCGCAACCCATGACCGCTGCAAGGTGACGCTCGTCTTTCACGTTGCCGATGGCGAGATCGAGGGGACCGACGTCAGTGGTCTCAC
Organism: uncultured Solirubrobacteraceae bacterium; assembly: GCA_963809525.1. Classification (GTDB taxonomy): domain Bacteria; phylum Actinomycetota; class Thermoleophilia; order Solirubrobacterales; family Solirubrobacteraceae; genus F1-60-MAGs163. The sequence continues at coordinate 139,219 of CAWEJY010000010.1, forward strand.
GGTCGCTGCGGTCGCCGACACGCCGAAGGTCATGACTGATGGCGGTTGGCGGCTTGGCGTGTTCATCGACGCGGCTGCGTCCGATGAGCAGACCGACCGCCTCGGGGCGGTCTTCTCGGGTGCGCTCGGGGGACCGATGGAGGCCCTCGGCCCCCTGATCGGCGAGAGCCTCGGTGTCCAGCGCGCTCCGATCGACGTTCGCGAGGACGGGCTCCTGCACGCGATCCGGATCGGCGACGCGGTGGACTTCGAGATCGAGGACATCGTGCCGTTCGGCGTCGAGTCGGGCGAGCCCGCGAAGCTGACCGGGATCTTCCACCCGGCGGGGCCGGACCTGACGGTCGCACACGCAACGCGCTCGAAGATCGACGCCTTCGGCATCTCCTACGAGGGGAACGCTGCGTTCAGCAGGTCGCAGTTCTCCTGGGCGGCCTGACGATGACCGCGGCGCGGTCTCCGTCGCTTGCTGACAGCCGGCCGAGCGCCGCCCGCAGCGAGCTCAGCGCGGCGTTCTTGGCGGCGCGCACGCGGTTGGCGCTGATCGCGCTGCTCGTCGCGCTCGCGGGCGTCGCGTGGTGGTCGACCGCCGCTCGCATGACCGGGATGGACGCGGGCCCGGGAACCGACCTCGGCACGCTGATGTGGTTCCTCGGGGCATGGGTCGTGATGATGGCGGCGATGATGTTCCCGTCGGTCGCGCCGACGGTGGCCCTGTACTCCCGCATGACGCGGCGAAGCGGCCTCGTCCGCCCACTCGTCTTCACGGGCGCATATCTTGCTGTCTGGAGTGCCGCAGGCGTCGTCGCCTATGGCATCTTCCGGGTCGGCCGCGACGTGCTCGGCGACGAGCTGGCCTGGGAGCGTGGTGGTCGCTGGTTCGCGGCCACAGTCCTGCTGGCGGCGGCGGCGTACGAGGTGACGCCCCTGAAGGACATGTGCCTCGCCAGGTGCCGCAGCCCGCTCGGGTTCCTCATCGGCTCCTGGCGCGACGGGACACGCGGCGCCATCGAGATGGGTGCCAGGCACGGCGCCTGGTGCCTGGGCTGCTGCTGGGCGCTGATGGCCGCGCTCTTCGCGCTCGGAGTCATGAGCCTGACCTGGATGATCCTCGTCGCGGCGCTGATCGCGCTCGAGAAAGCGCTGCCGTGGCCGCGCGCCACGACCTGGGGCGCGGCCCTGATCCTCGCAATCCTCGCCGTCTGGGTCGCCGCCGCACCCGGATCGCTCCCGGGACTGACGCTGCCCGGCGAACCGGCAGGACAGGGGATGAACCAGATGCACGTCATGAAGTAGACCGCCGTCGCGGCTCCAGGCGCCCCCGTCAGCGGCGACACTGCCCTGGTCGAGTTGAACACCACATGGATGACGAACTCGACCCGGGCGCACGGCGGGCTCGGGTGGCCGCGCTCAGTGCAGCAGGCTGACGGCGACGACCTGCGCCAGCACGAACACCTGCACGGCGATCGCCGCGGCGAGCAGCGGCCGGCTGCGCGAGATCGCCGCGAACGGCAGTGCCCAGATCGTGTACCAGGGCATGAGCCACGTCGTGGTGACCGTCAGTGCCAGCAACGCCCACCCGGCGCCCGCAACCCAGTCAGCCCCGAGCCGGACGCGCACGAGCAGGAAGCAGACCGCGGCCACGAGCGCCAGCTGCAGCGTGAAGCGCAGCCACGGCGCGAAGCTGTGCAGGCCCAGGGCGTCCCTGATCCCGTCCGGCACGCTGAAGTGCGAGACGTAGCGCTGCTGGGCGCTCAGGACCTCGGCAAAGCCGGTCGCATGCGATCCGAACGCGACCACGGCCGTCAGCGCGATCGCGGCCAGCGCGATCGCGGCACCGGCACATGCTCGCAGGCGCCGCTGCGCGCCCAGCAGGATGAACGGCAGCAGCACGAATGCGCTGATCTTCAGGCCCGCTGCGACGACGGCCCCGGCCGCCCCGGCGCCCTCGCGCCGCGTGAGGACGAGCGCAACGCTCGCGACCATCACCAGGAGCATCAGCAGGTCGTTGTGCCCGCCGCCGACGGCGTAGAGCAGCAGGATCGGGTTGAGGCCGACGATCGCGGCCCCGCGGCGCGGGTCCTGCCCCGCCTGCTGCGCGAGGCGCCAGACGATCGCGACGATGCCCAGGCTCGCGCCGAACGCCACGGCCTTCAGCGCCCACACCGAGCCCGCGACGCCGAGCTGCACCAGCCCGTAGCTGAGCACCGTGAAGAGCGGGCCGTAGGGACTGAGCGAGTGGTGCCAGCCGACGAACCGGTAGGCGGCGTCGCCGGGCGCGGCGACGGCCGCGTGGGTGTACGGGTCGAGCCCGTGGAGGGCGCCCAGGCGCCCGAACGTCACGTAGCCGAACAGGTCCGCGCTGAGCAGCGGGGGAGCCAGCAGGAAGACGACGTTGAGCGCGATGATCGCGCCCAGCACGACCCGCGCGGGCAGCGCGTCGGCCGTGAACGTGGCCGTGAACGCGCACAGCGCGAAGACCACGAACAGCGCGGCGAGCGCCGGGTATCCGGCCCGGGGGCCGAGGCCCGCGAACGGACCGGCGAGCCAGCCCGGGAACGCGTCCGGGGCGACGCGCACGAGGAAGGGCGTGCCGGCGGCCGCGGCGATCGCGATCGCGATCGCGACGGCGAGCGCCCCGGCCAGCGCACCCGCCGCGAGGACGCCCCGCGGGCGGGCGAGGTCGCGGCGGTGGATGAGGGCGAGATCCGACATGGCCGACGACGGGCAACGATAGGGTCCGGCGCCGATGAGCAGCCGCCGCGACCAGATCAGGATGACCCCGCACGAGGTGCTCGCGTTCCTCGATGAGAGCCGCACGGTCACGTGCGCCACGAACGGTCGCGAGGGCTGGCCGCACCTCATGCCGCTGTGGTTCGTCGTGCGCGACAGCGGGCCACAGGGCACTGCGGAGCTGTGGGCCTGGACGTTCGCCAAGTCGCAGAAGACGAGGAACCTGGAGCGCGACCCGCGCGCGACGCTCCAGCTCGAGGCCGGGACGGAGTACCACCTGCTGCGCGGCGTGATGTTCGAGACCGACGTCGTCGTCCACCGCGACCCCGAGACGGTCCTCGGCGTCGGGCTCGACGTCTTCCGCCGCTACGTCGGCGGCGCGGAGGGCGAGCTCGCCGACGAGGTCACGGCGATGGTCGCCAAGCAGGCGCAGAAGCGCGTCGCATTCCAGTTCATCGAACGCCGCCGCGCCAGCTGGGACCACCGCAAGCTCGGCGGCGTGTACTAGCACGCCCGCCGCGGCCGTTACCCTCAGCCGCGCATGGAACGCCTCAAGGGCCTGATCCTGTCGGGCGGCAAGGGCACGCGCCTGCGCCCGATCACCTTCACGAGCGCCAAGCAGCTCGTACCGGTCGCCAACCGCCCGGTGCTCTTCTACGGGATCGAGGCGATGGCGGCCGCGGGGATCGAGGAGATCGGCATCATCATCGCTCCGGAGACGGGCGACGAGATCCGCGAGACCGCCGGCGACGGGTCGCGGTTCGGCGTGCGGATCACCTACATCGTGCAGGACGCGCCCGCCGGCCTGGCCCACGCCGTCCTCACCGCCGAGCCGTTCCTCGGCTCGGACCCGTTCGTCATGTACCTCGGCGACAACCTGCTGCAGGGCGGCATCACGGATCTGGTAGAGGCGTTTCGCGCCGGCGAGCCGGACGCGCTCATCCTGCTCACCCCCGTGCCCGACCCCGAGCACTACGGGGTCGCCGAGCTGCACGGGGGACGCGTCGTGCGCCTGCAGGAGAAACCACCGCAGCCGAAGACCGACCTCGCGCTCGTCGGCGTCTACATGTTCACGGCGGGCATCCACGACGCCGCGCGGGCGATCGAGCCCTCGGCGCGCGGCGAGCTGGAGATCACCGACGCGATCCAGCACCTCGTCGACACCGGCCGCCGCGTCGAGCCCCACGTCGTCCAGGGCTGGTGGAAGGACACCGGGCGCCTGGAGGACATGCTCGAGGCCAACCGCCTCGTCCTCGATCGCATCGAGCGCCGCGTCGACGGCACGCTGACGGAGTCCTCCTGCGAGGGCCGCGTGATCATCGAGGCCGGCGCGATCCTGGAGCGCTCGACCGTGCGCGGGCCCGCGATCATCGGGGCGAACGCGCGGTTGATCGACGCCTACATCGGCCCGTACACCGCGGTCGGCGACGGCTGCGTGATCCAGGACGCCGAGGTCGAGCACTCGATCCTGCTCGAGGGCAGCTCGGTCCGCGACCTCGGCGCGCGCATGGAGAGCTCGCTGCTGGGCAAGGACGTGGCGATCGCCCGCTCGCTGGGCCAGCCGAGGGCCTACCGCTTCCTCGTCGGCGACCAGTCCGAGATCGGGATCGCATGAGGCTGCTCGTCGTCGGCGCCGCCGGCATGCTCGGCCACGCACTCGTGCCGGTCGCCCGCGCCGCGGGCCACGAGGTGATCGAGCGCGACATCGACTCGATCGACATCACGGACGCCGCGGGCACCGCCGAGATCGTCGCCGCCGACGCACCGGATGCGGTCATCAACTGCGCCGCTTGGACCGATGTCGACGGCGCCGAGGAGCACGAGGACCGCGCGCTGCTGGTCAATGGCACGGGTGCCGGCAACCTCGCCGTCGCCGCCCGGCAGGCGGGCGCGCGCATCGTGCAGCTGTCCACCGACTACGTGTTCCCGGGCGACGGGCGCGAGCCGTACGTCGAGTCCGACCCGACCGGCCCGCGCAGCGCCTACGGGCGCACGAAGCTCGCCGGCGAGCTGGCCGTCGCCGCAGCCTCGCCTGACCATGTGATCGCCCGCACCGCCTGGCTCTACGGCGCGGGCGGGAAGAACTTCGTCGACACGATGCTCGCGCTCGCCGCGACGCGCGAGGAGGTCCGCGTCGTCGACGACCAGGTCGGCTGCCCGACATGGACCGGCCATCTGGCACCGGCGCTGCTCGAGCTCACCGCCGGCGGCGCCACCGGCGTCTTCCACGCCGCCGGCGGCGGGCACTGCTCCTGGTTCGATCTCGCCCGCGAGGCCCTCGCCGCCACGGGCTCGGCATGCCGCGTCGAGCCCACGACGACGGACGAGTTCCCGCGCCCGGCGCCGCGGCCGGCGTTCAGCGTCATGGCGACCGAGCGCGGCGCGGACGCCGTCCACCTGCCCGGCTGGCGCGAGGGCCTCGCCGCCTTCCTCGCCGAGCGCACGGTATCCACCACCACGACCGCGGGAGGCCCGCGATGAAACTGCTCGTCTGCGGCGGTGCCGGGTTCATCGGCTCCAACTTCGTCCGCCAGCGCACCGGCGAGCACGGCGACGAGGTCGTCGTGCTCGACAAGCTGACCTACGCAGGCCGGCGCGAGAACCTCGCCGACGTCCCGCACACCTTCGTGCACGGCGGGATCGAGGACGCGGCCGTCGTCGCGCAGGCGATGGAGGGCGTCGATGCCGTCGTGAACTTCGCCGCCGAGACGCACGTCGACCGCTCGATCGCCGAGCCCGACGCCTTCGTCACGACGCACGCCCTCGGGACGTTCGTGCTGCTGGAGGCCGCGCGCGAGCGCGGGGTGCGCTACCTGCAGGTCTCCACCGACGAGGTCTACGGCTCGATCGCCGAGGGCTCCTTCACCGAGGAGAGCCCGCTCGAGCCCTCCTCCCCGTACAGCGCGACGAAGACGGGGGCGGACCTGCTCGTCCAGTCGTACACGCGCACGTTCGGGATGGAGACCGTGATCTGCCGCGGGTCGAACAACTACGGCCCGTACCAGTACCCCGAGAAGCTCATCCCGCTGATGGTGCTCAATGCGCTGCACGGCGACCCGCTGCCGGTCTACGGCGACGGGATGCAGGTCCGCAACTGGCTCTACGTGACGGACTTCTGCGCGGGGATCGGCCATGTGCTGGCCCATGGCGCGGCCGGCGAGGTCTACAACGTCGGCGGGCCCGACGAGTGCCCCAACATCGAGGTCGTGCGGCGGATCATCGCGCTGACCGGCGCCGACGAGGGGCTGCTGACATACGTCGAGGACCGTCCCGGCCACGACCGGCGCTACTCGCTGGGGTCCGAGAAGGTCCGCGCCCTCGGCTGGCAGGCGCAGGTCCGCTTCGAGGAGGGCCTGGAGCGCACCGTCGCCTGGTACCGCGACAACGCGGACTGGTGGGAGCCGATCCGCTCCGGGGTCTACCGCGAGTACTACGAGCGGCAGTACGGAAGCTCGCTCAGCTGAAGCTCGAGATCCGCCACGCCGTCCCCTGCTTCGCGAACTGCAGGGTGACCGAGCGGCTCTTGTTCTTGTCCGTCTTCTCCTTCACGACCGCGGTGGCCTTCGCCGGGTCGGTCGGGTCGATCGTGACGGTCTTGACCGTCAGGTCGGACTGATCGCTGTCCTTGATCGCATGGTTGACGGCGACCGCGCAGCCCTTGGCGCCGGCCTTGGCGGCGATCTGCTGCTGGAGCTGCGTCGTGATCAGGCTGCCGCAGATCTTCGTCTCGTTCGACTTCTCGGTCGCCGTCTGGAGATCCTCGACCGTCTGGGCGATGAGCTTCTGCTGCCCGGTGAACTTGCCGGTCGTGTTCTCGTTCTTCGTGGCGCCGCCGCAGCCGGCGACGGCGAGGGCCACGGCAGCGGCGGGGACGATGGCGAAGCGCAGGTGCATGGGGCGCGGAGCGTAGCGCCGGACGCCTGTGCGTAGCATCGGCACTCGTGACGCCTGCCGCTGCGCCAGCCGGTCTCGCGGCCCTCGAGGCCCGCGTCGTGGCATGCAGGCGCTGCCCGCGCCTCGTCGCGTGGCGCGAGGAGGTCGCGCGTGAGCGCCGTGCGGCGTTCGCGGACGAGACCTACTGGGGCCGGCCGGTTCCCGGTTTCGGCGACCCGGCCGCCGCGGTCGTGCTGCTGGGCCTGGCCCCCGCCGCCCACGGCGCCAACCGGACCGGCCGGGTGTTCACGGGGGATCGCTCGGGCGACTTCCTGTTCGCCGCGCTCTGGCGCACCGGCTTCGCCGATCGGCCGGCGTCGATCGGCCGGGGCGACGGGCTGCGGCTGCGCGATGCATGGGTGACCGCCGCCGTGCGCTGCGCACCGCCCGGGAACCGCCCGACGCCGGCCGAGCGCGACGCCTGCCTGCCGTGGAGCGTCGCGGAGCTTGCGCTGCTGGGGCGCGTGCGGGTGATCCTCTGCCTCGGGGCCTTCGCGTGGGACGCCGCGCTGCGCCTGCGCGCCGCCGCCGGGCTCGCGCCGCTGCGGCCCCGGCCCGCCTTCGGCCACGGCGCGCTCGCGATCCCGGAGGCGGGGCCCGCGCTGCTGGGCTGCTACCACCCCAGCCAGCAGAACACGTTCACCGGGCGGCTGACCCCCGCGATGCTCGATGCCGTGCTCCTCAGCGCCCGGGAGCTCGCGGGGCTCGAGCCGCCGCACGGCGGACGCGACGCGTGAGCGACGCGAGCGCCGCGCACCGCGAGGTGGTGCGCCTCACCGACCTGATCGGCGAGCGCGTGACAGATGGCGCGGGCGCCCCCGCCGGGCGCGTCGTCGACGTGGTCGCGGCGGTCCACGGCGAACATCCGCTCGTCAGCGCGCTGATGGTCCGCCCGCACCGCCGCGCGCCCGCCGTGCGGACCGACCGCACGCTCTTCGACGGCCTCGGCCTCGGAGCGCTGCGGCTCGCGGGCCCGCTGCCGGGGGGCGAGGAGGAGCGCCACGACGAGGTGCTGCTGCGCCGCGACGTGCTCGACGTGCAGATCGTCGACGCCGCGCACCGGCGCATGGCGCGCGTCGGCGACGTCGACCTCGCCCGCACCGGCGAGGGCCTGCGCGTGGTCGCCGTCGACGTGGGCTGGCGGGCGATCCTGCGGCGGCTGGGGCTGCGGCGCCTGGCGCGCCGCGCGAGCCGCGACGCGATCGACTGGGAGACCCTGCACGTCGCGAGCGGCCGGGCGCACGCGCTCCAGCTGCGCTCCTCCTCGGCCGCGGTCCACCGCCTCGACGCCGACGAGCTCGCGACGCTCGTCGCGCGGCTGCCGGCCGCCAGCGCCGGCGATGTCCTGCACAGCGTCGAGCCCGGCCGCGCCGCGGCGGCGCTCACGGCGCTGCACCCGGCGCTGAGCGCCGACCTGCTCGCAGCCCTCCCGCCAGAGCACGCCCAGCGGCTCGCGGGCGCCATGGGCCGGCGGCCGGCGGCCGAACCGGCCGCCGGTGAGCGGCCGCCGCGGCGCTACTGGAACGTGCTCCGTGGTCACGGGGGCGGGCGGCGATGAGCCGCCGCGCAGGCCTCGCCGCGCTGCTGGCCGTGCTCGGCCCGGGACTGCTGGCCGGGCTCTCCGACGACGATCCGCCCGGGATCACGACGTACTCGATCCTCGGCGCGAGCCACGGCTACGCGCTGCTGTGGGTCCTGGCCGCGTCGACCGTCGCCCTGATCATCTTCCACGAGCTCGGCGCCCGCATGGGCATCGTCACCGGCCAGGGCCTGATCGGGCTGATCCGCGAGCGCTACGGCGTGCGCTGGACGGCACTCGCGCTGCTGGCGCTCGTCGGCGCGAACTTCGGCACGCTCTGCGGCCAGTTCGCGGGCATCGCCGCCGCGCTCGGCCTGGCGGGCGTCCCGCGCGGCATCGGGGTGCCGCTCGCCGCGCTCGCGGTGTCCGTGCTCGTGCTGCGCGGCTCGTTCAACCGCGTCGAGCACGTGCTGCTGCTGCTGAGCTCGGTATTCGTGGCGTACGTGATCGCGGCGTTCCTGGCCCATCCGGACTGGGCGGCGACGGCGCGCGGGCTCGTCGTCCCGACCCCGCCGCGCTCGCGCGACGCCGCGCTGGCGGTCGTCGCGACGATCGGGACGACGCTCGCGCCCTGGGGCCTGGCATTCATCCAGTCCTACGTGGTCGACAAGCGCCTGCGCCCGCGTGACCTGCGCTTCGAGCGCGTCGACGTCATTCTCGGCGCGGTGCTGACGGGCGTGATCGGCCTGTTCGTCGCCGTTGCCTGCGCCGCGACGCTGCACGTGAGTCACGTCACGATCCACGACGCGCGCGACGCGGCGCGGGCGCTCGAGCCGCTGGCGGGCTCGGCGGCGGCGACGCTGTTCGGCGTCGGCCTGCTCGGCGCCGGGCTGCTGGCCGCCTCGGTGCTGCCGCTGTCGACGGCCTACTCGGTGACCGACGCCGCCGGCAGCGAGGCCCAGCTCGACGACAGGGTGCGCGACGCGCCGCTGTTCTACGGCGCGTTCACCGTGCTCGTGGTCGTGGCAGTCGCGGTCGTGTGCATCCCGGGCGCGCCGCTGATCCCGATCCTCTTCCTCAGCCAGGCGCTCAACGCGGTGCTGCTGATCCCGCTGATCATCTTCATGCGGACCCTGGCGCGCGACCGGCGGGTGATGGGTCGCTTCGTGCTCGGACGCGCCGGCTCGCTCGCCACGCTCGTCACGATCATCCTGATCGCCGCGAGCGTCCTCCTGACGCTCGTTCTCACCATCGTCTGAGCGGCGAGTACGCTCGACGGACGGCATGCCGCTGTCCGCCTTCACGCCAACCGTCCGCGACTGGTTCACGCGGGCGTTCGCCGAGCCCACGCCCGCCCAGCGGCAGGCCTGGCCGGCGATCGCCGGCGGCGAGCACGTCCTGATCAGCGCGCCGACCGGTTCGGGCAAGACGCTCGCGGCATTCCTCTGGGGGATCGACCGGCTCGTCGCCGCGCCGCTCGCCGCCGGCGAGGAGCGCCGCACGCGGATCGTCTACGTCTCACCGCTGAAGGCGCTGGCCTACGACGTCGAGCGCAACCTCGTCACGCCGATCCGCGGCGTCGGCGCCGACGTCAGCGTCGGCGTGCGCACGGGCGACACGCCGCAGCGCGAGCGCGCGGCGATGCGCCGCCACCCGCCCGACATCCTGATCACGACGCCCGAATCGCTCTACCTGATGCTCACGAGCGGGGCGAAGGAGATCCTCACCGGCGTCGAGGCGGTGATCGTCGACGAGATCCACGCCGTCGCGGCGACCAAGCGCGGCGCGCACCTGGCGCTGACGCTCGAGCGCCTGGCGGCAAACCAGGAGGACGGCGCCGACCCGCAGCGCATCGGCCTGTCCGCGACGCAGAACCCGCTCGAGGAGGTCGGGCGCTTCCTTGTGGGGCCGCGGCGCACGTGCCGGATCGTCGACACCGGGGTGCGCAAGCCGCTGGACCTCAGGATCCACGTGCCGGTCGAGTCGATGGTGGAGCCGGGGGTGACCTCTGGGGGTGCCGGAGGCCGCGAAGCGGCCGAAGGCGGGGCCCACGGCGGTCTCCCCCAGGAGCTGCCGGACCTCGAGCACCTCGCCGGCGGCGAGGCGACGCGCCGCTCGATCTGGCCGGCGATCTACCCCGAGATCCTGCGGCTGGTCCGCGAGCACACCTCGACGATCGTCTTCGTCAACGCGCGCCGCGGCGCCGAGCGCCTCGCGCTGCGCCTCAACGAGCTGGCCAACGCGGATCTCCCCGACGACGCGCCGGCCGTCGAGATCGCGCGCGCCCACCACGGCTCGCTCGCGCGCGAGGAGCGCACGGTGATCGAGGAGCTGCTCAAGCGCGGCGAGCTGCCGTGCCTCGTGGCCACGAGCAGCCTCGAGCTCGGCATCGACATGGGCGCCGTCGACCTCGTCCTGCAGGTCGAGTCGCCCAAGTCCGTGGCGCGCGGCCTGCAGCGGATCGGCCGCGCCGGGCACGGCGTCGGCGACACGAGCAAGGGCCGCATCTTCCCGAAGTTCCGCGCCGACCTGCTCGAGTGCGCGGTCGTCGCGAAGCTCATGCGCGAGGGCGCGATCGAGCCGACGGTGATCCCGCGCAACGCCCTCGACGTGCTGGCCCAGCAGATCGTCGCGATCGCCGCCGCGGCCGGCGAGGACGAGACGGTGCGCGTCGACGACCTGTTCGCGCTCGTCACGCGCACGCACTCCTATGCCGAGCTCGGGCGCGAGCTGCTGGAGAACGTGCTCGACATGCTCGACGGCCGCTACCCGTCGGAGGAGTTCGGCGAGCTGCGCGCCCGGATCGTCTGGGACCGCGTCGGCGGGACGATCCGCGCGCGCAAGGGCGCCGGGCGCCTGGCGATCACGAACGCCGGGACGATCCCCGACCGCGGGCTCTATGCGGTCGTGCTGCCCGATGGGCGCCGTGTCGGCGAGCTCGACGAGGAGATGGTCTACGAGGCGCGCCCGGGGCAGACCTTCCTGCTCGGCGCGTCGTCCTGGCGGATCGAGGAGATCGGCCGCGACCGCGTGATCGTCAGCCCCGCCCCGGGCGTCCCGGGCGCGGTTCCGTTCTGGCGCGGCGACGGCGTGGGGCGCCCGAAGGAGCTCGGCGAGCAGATCGGCGCGTTCGCGCGGACGGCGCTCGAGCTGCCCGCCGGCGAGCTCGAGCGCACGCACGACCTCGACCCGCTGGCCGCGAAGAACCTGCTCGAGTTCCTGCGCGAGCAGCAGGACGCCACGCGCGTCATCCCGAGCGACCGCACGATCGTCGTGGAGCGCTTCCGCGACGAGATCGGCGACTGGCGCCTGTGCGTCCTGTCGCCGTACGGCGGGCGCGTGCACGCCGCCTGGGGCCTGGCGCTCAGCGCGCGCCTGCGCGACGAGTTCGGCCTGGAGTCCGACGCGATCTGGTCCGACGAGGGGATCATCGTCCACCTGCCCGACGCGGATGAGCCTCCCGGAGCAGACCTCGTCCTGCTCGACGCCGAGACGATCGAGGACCAGATCGTCGCCGAGCTCGGTGCGAGCGCGCTGTTCGGCGCCCGCTTCCGCGAGAACGCGGCGCGCGCGCTGCTGATCCCCCGCGCCTACCCGGGCCGCCGCACGCCGCTCTGGCAGCAGCGCCTGAAGGCGCAGTCGCTGCTCGAGGTCGCCAAGCGCTACGCGGACTTCCCGATCATCCTCGAGACCTACCGCGAGTGCCTGCGCGACGTGCTCGACGTGCCCGGCCTGCAGGAGCTGCTGACGAAGCTCCACCGCCGGGACCTCTCGCTCGTCGAGGTCGAGACGGCCTCGCCCTCGCCGTTCGCGAGCGCGCTGCTGTTCGACTACATCGCGACATACATGTACGAGGGCGACACGCCGAACGCGGAGCGCCGCGCGGCCGCCCTGTCGCTGGACCGCGACCTGCTGCGCGAGCTGCTCGGCCAGGACGAGCTGCGCGACCTGATCGACGCGGACGCGCTGGCCGAGGTCGAGGCCGATCTCCAGCACCGGTCGGACCGCACGCGCGCAGGGTCCGACGACGCGCTCGGCGACGTGCTGCGCCGCGTCGGCGATCTGACGGCCGCAGAGGCGCAGGAGCGCGTGCTCCCGGGGCTGGAGGCGGCGACGATGCTGGCGGCGCTCCAGCGCGAGCGCCGCGCGATCGTGCTGCGCATCGGCGGCGAGGAGCGCTGGGTCGCCGCCGACGACGCGGGGCTCTACCGCGACGCCGTCGGCGCGGTGCCGCCCGGCGGCCTGCCGCAGGAGTTCCTGGCCGAGATCGAGCAGCCGCTCGAGCGCGTCCTCGCCCGCTTCGCGCGCACGCGGGGCCCGTTCACGACCGCCGAGGCACGCGAGCGCTACGCGGTCGACCCGTCCAGCGCACTGGCGGCGCTGGAGCGCGAGGGCATCGTGGTGCGCGGCGAGCTGCGCCCCGGCGGCTCGGAGCGCGAATGGTGCGACGTCCACGTGCTGCGGCGCCTGCGGCGCGCGTCGCTTGCCGTCCTGCGCCACGAGATCGAGGCCGCCGACCGCACGGCGCTGGCCGCGTTCCTGCCCGCCTGGCAGGGCGTCGACCGCCATCCGGCGGCGGGGGCGGGGATCGACCGGCTGCGCGAGGCGCTCGTCCCGCTGCAGGGGCTCGCGCTGCCCGCCGAGGTCTGGGAGCGCGACGTCCTGCCGCGGCGGGTCGGCGCCTACTCGCCGACCTGGATGGATCAGCTCTGCGCCTCCGGCGAGGTCGTCTGGCTCGGTGCCGGCGCGCTCGGGCGCAACTCCGGGCGCGTCGCGCTCTACTTCCGCGACGACGTCGCGCTGCTCGGGCGGCCCGGCGTTCGCGGCGCCGCGTCCGACCCGCCGAGCGGCCCGTTGCACGAGGCGATCCGCGAGCGTCTGCGAGCGGCGCCGTGCTTCTTCACCGACCTGCTCGCCGAGCTGCCGCTCGCGCCCGACGAGCTCCAGGAGGGGCTCTGGGACCTCGTCTGGGCGGGCGAGGCGACGAACGATGCCTTCGCGCCGTTGCGCGCCCCGCGCCTGACGCTCGCCCGCGCGCGGCGTGCCGACGCCCGCGATGCGCGCAGGCCCGGCGCGGCGCGGCGCTTCGGCGCCCAGCGCCGCGGCGCGCAGCCGACGGTCGCGGGCCGCTGGTCGCTGACGGGGCCGCTGCTCGATCCGGTGCCCACCGCCGGGCAGCAGCAGCGCGTCCTGGCCGAGCTGCTGCTGGAGCGCTACGGCATCCTCACACGCGAGCAGGTGCTCGCCGAGGGCGTCAGCGGGGGCTTCTCCGCGCTCTACGGCGCGCTCAGCGACCTGGAGACGCTCGGCGTCTGCCGCCGCGGTTACTTCGTCGAGGGCCTGGGCGGCGCGCAGTTCGCTCTGCCCGGCGCGGTCGAGCGCCTGCGCATGCGGCGCGAAGGGGCCGAGGAGGAGGCGATGGTGCTCGCGGCGACCGACCCGGCGCAGCCCTACGGCGCCGTCCTGAAGTGGCCCGAGCGCCGCGAGCAGGACGCCGGCACCGCGGCACGGCGCCCGCAGCGCGTCGCGGGCGCCTACGTCGTCCTCGTCGGTGCCGAGCCGATCGTCTACGTCGAGCGCGGCGGGCGCGGGATCGCGACGCTCGTGGCCACGGGCGATCCGCGCCTGCGGCCGGCCCTCGAGGCGCTGACCGCGTTCGTCGAGGGCGGGCGCGCGAAGCTCAAGCTCGGGCTCGAGCGCGTCGACGGCGAGCCGGTCGTCGGCTCCCCGTGGGAGCCGCTGCTCGTCGAGCTCGGCTTCCGCCAGGGCCCGCGCCGGCTGACTCTCAGCGCGTGAGCGCGCCCGGTGCGCGGACGCGCATCCCGAGTGCGGTCGCGGCGCCGGCCATGCGCCGGTCGTAGGTGATCAGCTCGGCGAGGTCCTCGCCGAGCGCAGCGGCGGCGGCGAGGTGCAGCGCGTCGATCGTGCGCAGCGGCCCGCGGGCGAGCACCGCCGCCCGATCGATCAGCACGTCGTCCAGCCGGATCAGCTCGATCGCCTTCAGCGCCACGTGCCCGCGCCTCACTGCCGCTGGGCCGTGGTCGCTGACCGCGCGCTCCACTTCGATGCGCGCCAGCGCGCAGGAGGCGCGGGGACCACCGCCGTCCAAGTGATCCCGCAGCACCTGCGACTCGGGCTCGTCGATCACGAGCCTGACGATCGCCGACGAGTCCAGATACACGCTCGCGTCAGCGCTCATCCATCCGGTCCTCGGCAATCAACTCGCTCGGCGGCCGGGCTCCCGGACGCAGAGGGAGCGGGGGCCCGAGATCCTCCAGGCGCCCGCGGGCGGGCGTCACCCGGCCCTCGGCGCGCATCCGCGCCAGCGGGCCGTCGGCGGGGATCGGCGTCAGGCGCGCGACGGGTCGGCCGCGGTCGGTGATCTCCACGACCTCGCCCGCCTCGACCTCGCGCAGCACCCGGCTCGCGTTCTGGCGCAGCTCCCGGATCCCGATCGAGCGCATGGTGCTACTTGTAGCACAGCGTGTCGCCACTGCCGAGCTCTTCCGTGCCATTTGGGAGACGTAGTGTGCCGCCGCCTGGCGCTCACCCCCCGGTGACGGCCCGCCGGAACGTCGCGTACGCCGCCCGCGTGCGCCCGTCCGGCGCGATCAGCCCGGAGTCCCAGCGCGGCGGCGGCTCGCCGCGGAACTGATAGACGTCGAACCGGGTGATGCGCGGGTCCAGACGCGGCGCGCGCGCCAGCAGGAACGCGAGGTCGGCGTTCGCCGCCGCGGGGCTCTGCGCGCTGCGCCCGTCGTCGCCGGGCTGCAGGCGGCGCACGATGCCGCCCTGCTCGGTGAGCCACACCTCGTCGGCTGACGGCAGCTCGGCGAGGAACGCCCGCAGGCGCGGGAGCGACGGGTTCCGTGCACGATCCCAGGCGTCCTCGTAGGCGTGCCAGGCCCAGACGCGCGGCGCGGGTGCGCCGGCGCCGCGCAGGTAGCCCGCGAGGTAGGCCGGCGTCATCCCCCGGTCGGCGAAGTCGCCCGCGACCGCCTGGCAGCCGCGCGCGGCGCAGAGCGCACGGATCGCGGCGAACATCCTCCCGGCGGCGACCGGGTCCGCGCGCGTCGAGGCCGTGGCGTCCGGCTCGTTCCACGGCGAGATCGCGCTGATGAGGTCGCCCGCGCCGCGGGCGTCGATCCAGGCGAGCAGCCGCGCGACCGCGTCGCCGTAGGCCGAGCCGGGCTGCACCGCCGGGTCGTCGCGCGAGGGCTTGACCGCGAGCAGGAGGCGGCGGATCCCCGCCGCACGGGCGTCCACGAGCCAGGTGGCGAGGCGCGCGCGCTCGAGGGCGAGCCCCGGGTAGGCGGCGCCCGTGTGGACGGCGAGATCCCACGAGGCCTGCACGCGCGCGTCGCGCAGGCCGAGCGCCGCGAAGCGCGGGTCCGTGAACATCCGCGGGTCCTCGCCGGAGATGCCGAATATCAGCGCCGGGGGCCCCGAGCCGCCACCGCCGCCGCGAACGGCCAGCCAGACTCCGGCGGCGACGAGCGCCACGGCGACGGCGAGGGCCAGCTGCGTGCGGGGGAGGCGCATCGCGGTGAGCGTCGCAGGACGGGCGGGATCGCGCGCAACGTCCGGCGCGGCCGTAGCGTTCCAGCGATATGCGCCTGCTCGCAGCCCTGCTCGCCGTCGCCGCGATCGTTCCCGCCGCGGCCATCGCGCAGGCGCCGGACTATGGCCCCGTGGTCGTCATCCCCAACCCCCAGCACTTCGTCGTCAACCCGCAGATCGCCTGGACGACGAACCCCGCCGGCACGTTCGCGCTCAGCTGGTACTCCCAGAACGTCAACGGCGATGGCTACGTCTTCGGCGCTCGCTCGCCGCGAGCTCCCAACGAGCCCCCTGCCACGCTCACCGGGCCGGCGAAGCAGCCGGCCGCGTTCGCGAGCCTGCCGCCGGCGATCGGCTTTCGCGCGAGCGGCTCGGTCGTCATGGCCGGGCCGTCCGGGCCCTCATCCTCGGCGCGCCTGGCGACGACTGCGGGGCCGGTCACGCAGGGGCTGCCGAGACCCCGGACGCTCGCCTTCGCCGGCGCGAGCGTCAACGGCGCGATGCTCGGCATCCGCTCAGACGGCGGGGCGGTGATCGCCGTCTCGCTGTGTGCGACGACGAGTTGCGGGCGGCGCACGATCTCGCTCGTGACGCGGTCGAACACGGGGCAGGCCGGCGTACCGGTCGTGATCACGGGCGGCGGCGTCGCGCGCCCGGTCGCGATCGCGGTCAACACGCGCGGCGACGCCTTCATCGCCTGGGTGCGCGACAGCCAGGTCCAGGGGCGCCTGCGGACGCCGGGGGCTCCGTCGGCCCGGTGCGCACGCTCGGCCCGGCTGAGAACAGCTTCGCTCCGCTCGCGGTGACGATCACCGCGAACCGGCGCGTCGTCGTCGCCTGGGAGGACCAGACCGTGCACGAGGGCAGCGTCGTCTCCTCGAACGCCGTCTTCTCGGTCGCCGTCTCGCAGGACGGCAGGAGCTTCACGTCCACGAAGCCGCTCGCCACCCAGACCGACCGCGTCGCCACCCCGGCGCCGGGATCGTCGCGGCGCTGGCGAGCGACAACACGACCTGGCTCGCCTGGTCCCAGCACAGCGGCGGGCCGTTCGCCGTCCGCGCCGCCCGCGTCATCTCCACCGGCCCTCAGACGGTCGCGACGATCTCCGCCGGATACGGCGGCAACGCTGTGGTCAGCGACATCGCGGGTGGGCCGGACCATCGCATCGCCGCCGTGTGGGTCGGGTTCGACCCCTCGTCACCGGCGCAGGACTCGGACGTCTTCGCCTCGGTCTACCCGCATGAGTACGGGCCGTGGGGCATGCCCGAGGCGGTCGCCGCCCACACCGGCGTCTTCGAGGATGAGCAGCGCCCCGTCGTGACGATCGACAGCCCGTCGCGCATCGCGCTGTTCGCCTGGGTCCAGGGCTCGGGCACGCCCGCGGCCTACGCCGAGCAGTTGGCCCTGCGCACCCGCGCGATGCCGTGAGTCGGCGCCTACGGCTGCTTCTTGCCCGGGTTGAAGATCCCGTCGGGGTCCAGCGCGTCCTTGATCGCCCGGTGCACGGCGACCGCGGGCGCCGTCCACTGGTGCTGGAGCCAGCCGTTCTTCAACACGCCGATCCCGTGCTCCCCGGAGATCGTGCCGTCCAGCCGGATCGCCATCGCGAGCAGGTCGGAGGCGGCCGCCTGGGCGCGGCGCACCGCGAGCTGGTCGCGGGGGTCCAGGAGGAAGGTCGAGTGCAGGTTCCCGTCCCCCGCGTGACCCCACGAGCACGCCTCGATTCCGTGCCGCTCGCCGATCAGCAGGGTCTCCTCGATCGCCTCCCCGAGCCGGTCGACCGGCACCGCGATGTCCTCGGAGAGCTTGCCTCCGAGCTCGGCCGTGACCGCCAGGCCGACACCGTCGCGCCAGCGCCACAGCGCCGCGGGATCGGCCGGGACGATCGGCCCGCCGAGGGCGTCCTCCGCCAGCGCCTCCGCGAGCGCGTCGCGGTCCTCGGCGCTCGTGTCCGCCTCGGCGAGCACGAGCATCTGCGCACCCGCCGGCATCCCGCCCGGGAACCCGCCGCCCGCGATGCGCAGCGCGCCGCCGTCCAGGTACTCGATCG
This sequence comes from uncultured Solirubrobacteraceae bacterium, assembly GCA_963809525.1. GTDB lineage: Bacteria > Actinomycetota > Thermoleophilia > Solirubrobacterales > Solirubrobacteraceae > F1-60-MAGs163. The sequence continues at coordinate 157,011 of CAWEJY010000010.1, forward strand.
CCGCGGGGATCGGGCCCGCCGCCATCAGCCGCGCCACGGCCTCGGCGCCCGCAGCCGTGCTCGCGTAGAAGGCCGCGACCGGCAGCGCCGCGGCCGGGGCGGGGACGAGCCGCAGCCAGGCGGCCGTGATCACGCCCAGGGTCCCCTCGGACCCGACGAGCAGGCCGCGGACGTCGTACCCCGCGACGTCCTTGCGCGTCGGGCCGCCGACGCGCACGACGACACCGCCCGCGAGCACCGCCTCGATGCCCGTCACCCACGCCCCGGTGACCCCGTACTTGAAGCAGTGCGGCCCGCCGGCGTTCGTGGCGATGTTGCCGCCGATCTGCGAGGACTCCGCCGCCCCCGGATCAGGCGGGAAGTACAGGCCGTTCTCGCGCGCGAGCCGCTGCACGGTCCCGGTGGTCACGCCCGCCTCGACCTCCATCCGCCACTGGAGCGGGTCGAGCGCCCGCACGCGCGTCAGGCGCTCGAGGCCGAGCACGATCCCAGAGCCGCGCGGCACCGCGCCGCCCGCCCAGCCGGTGCCCCCGCCGCGCGGCACGATCGCCACGCCGTGCTCGCTGCACCAGGCGACGACGGCCGCGACCTCCTCGACGTCTGCGGGCAGCACAACGGCCTCCGCGATCCCGCGGACGGCGCTGAACGCGGTCTGGTCGGTCGTGTAGACCGGGTCGTCGCCGGGGCGGACCCAGTCGTCGCCGACGATGCGCGCGAGGTCGCGTTGCACGGCTCGAGCGTACCCTCGATGTCGTCGTGCCCGAAGGCGACACCATCCACCACGCGGCCAACCGGATCCGCCCGCTGCTCCAGGGCGGCGTGCCGGACGAGATCCGCACGCCGAACCCGCGGCCGGGTGCGAGCCGCTGGCCCGAGCGGCTGGCGGGGCGCGCGGTGACCGCGGTCGACGCTCACGGCAAGCACCTCTTCCTGCGGTTCGAGGGCGGGCTCGTGCTGCACTCGCACCTGCGGATGACGGGATCGTGGGGCACGTACGCGGCCGGGGAGCGCTGGCGGCGGGCGGCGCAGCGCGCCTGGCTCGTCCTGCACGCCGGCGGCCACGAGGTCGTCGAATTCGACGGGCCGGTCCTCGAGCTCCTGACCGCTGCGCGCGCCCGCGCGGATCAGCGCATCGCCGGCCTGGGCCCGGACATCCTCGCGCCCGAGCTCGACGCGCCGGCCATCGTGCGGCGCCTGCGCGAGGACGACCCGACGCGCGCGATCGGCGACGCGCTGCTCGACCAGCACACCGTCGCGGGCATCGGCAACATCTGGAAGTCGGAGGGCTGCTGGGAGGCGCAGGTCGATCCATGGCGCCCGGCCGGGACGGTCCGCGACGAGGAGATCGTGGCGATCCTCGGCGGCGTGCGGCCGCGGATGCAGCGCTGCGCGCAGGATGGGATGCGCGCGCGGCACGATCGCGTACACGGCCGCGCGGGCAGGCCCTGCGAGCGCTGCGGCGAAGTCATCCGGGTGCGCGGCAAGGGGGACGACAACCGCAGGACGTTCTGGTGCCCGGGATGTCAGAGCTAGACGTTCCGCGCCGCTCGAAGCGCGTCGGGCACAAGGGCGCCGACCACATCGCCCCGGGGAACACGCTCGAGAGCTTCGCCGCGGCGCTCGAGCATGACGTCGACATGATCGAGTTCGACATCCTGCCCGAGCGCCTCGACGGCAGCGGCGCGCTGATGCTCGCCCACGACTACGAGGATGCAAGTGGCCGCACGCCGCTCACGCTCGACGAGGGTCTCGAGCATTTCGCACACGACGCCTACGCCGGGGTCGAGCTGGACGTCGACATGAAGCTCGGCGGCTACGAGGAGCGGGTGGTCGACGCCCTGCGCGCCCACGGGCTGCTCGAGCGCGCGCTGATCTCGACCATGGAGCCGACCAGCCTGCGCGTCCTGCGCGAGATCGCGCCCGATGCGCGGATCGGCTGGTCCTTCCCGCGCGTGCGGCGCGACTACACGAAGCACCCGGTCTACCGCTATCCCGCCTACGCGATGGTCGCGTACTACCGCCGCCGCCTGCCCGGCATGGCGACGCGCGCGCTGAACGAGGGCCGCGTCGATGCGCTGATGGTGCACTGGGCGTTCGTGACGGCGCGGCTGCACGAGGCCGTCGAGGCCGCCGGCGGCGAGCTCTACGTGTGGACCGTCGACGACCCGGGCCGGATCGCCGACCTCGAGCGGCTCGGCGTGACCGGCATCATCACGAACGACCCGCGGCTGTTCGACGCTCCGCTCAGCGGCGGATGACGCACTGAGCGAGGGACGTGCCCCCGGCCGCCTCCGTGTGGCCCGCGCGCGTCTGCACGCGTCCGCGCCGCACCGTGCGGGTCCCACGGCGCCACTGCAGGCTCACGACCCCGCGCAGGATCAGCTGGTGCCCGGCCGCCGGGACCGCGAAGTGGAACGTCGTCCCGCCGCGCACACCGGTGGTCCCGTCGCCGAGGCGGGTCCAGCCGCCATCGCCGCCGCCCGCCGCCGCCCGGTAGCGACCGGATGCGGGGTCGAAGTACTGGATCCGCACGCGAATCCACTGGCTGCCGCGACCCGGGTGCATCCCGACGCGCACACCGACCGCCCCCGGGCTGTCGGGCGGGTCGCAGAGGTTCACGGTGGCCCACGAGTGCGCCGACCTCGCGGCGGCCGGCGCGGCTACCGCGCCGGCGAGCGCCGGCACGAGGGCCGCGAGCAGCGTGGCGCGGTGTGCGATCGGTCTCACGCCGGGCAGTATGCGCGACGGACCGGGCGTCTCGCGCCGGCGGGAGAGGCGGTTAGATTGGTCGGCGGCGATGACCACCGGCACGGACGACACCCACGAGCTGCTCACCCGCGTCCCGGTCTTCGAGACGCTCGGCGACGAGGATCTGGTGCGCGTGGAGCAGGTCGCCGTGCCGCGCCGCTTCGGGCGCGGCGATGTGATCTTCCGCGAGGGCGACACGAGCGACACGTGCTACGTCGTGCGCAGCGGCCACGCCCGGGCGATCCGCGAACATCCCGACGGCCGCACGATCACGCTGGCGCACTTCGGGCCCGGCGACATCTTCGGTGAGCTCGCGATGTTCGACGACGAGCGGCGCTCGGCGACGGTCGAGACGCTCGACGACGTCGTGGTCATCGCGATCCTCGGCGGGGACATGCGCCGCCTGATGCGCGAGCACCCCGACATCGCCTCCAAGCTCGTGATCTCACTCGGTCGCCGGCTGCGCCTCGCCAACGAGCGCCTGACGCGCCAGTCCTTCCAGACCGTGCAGAGCCGCGTGGCGATCGTGCTGACCGATCTCGTCGCCCAGGCCCAGTCCGAGGGCGCTGCGGACGACGAGGTGCAGGTGCGCGTCACGCAGGCAGACATCGCGCAGCTCGCCGGCTCCTCGCGCGAGTCCGCCAGCCGCTTCATGGCGACCCTCGAGCGCGCCGGCGTCATCACCCAGGGGCGCGGGCGCATCATCGTCCACGACCCGGCGGCCCTGGCGGGATACGTCTACTGACGTGGTTCTACTCGGGATGTCGGGCTGGGCAGGCCGAGGCGGCGGCGCCGTCAGGCAAGGACGCAGGATCGGTGCAATGCCGGCGGCATTGCTCGATCCGAGGACGCCGCATGACGGTGATCGCCGTCCGGCATGGCCGGTCCGATGTCGCGTGGAGGGCCACTGATGGCCCGCGCCAAGCGGCCGGCCCGTTCGGGACGAAAGCCGCGTGCAGGGCGGCTCCCGGTCGAGCGCGAGCTGTCCGCCGGGGGCGTCGTCGTCCGCGACGGCGCGTGCGTCGTGATCGTGCCGACGCGGCGGGCCGCCAACGGCGCGCGCGTGCTCGCCCTGCCGAAGGGCCACCCCGAGCCGGGCGAGAGCATCGAGCAGGCGGCGCTGCGCGAGGTGCCGCGAGGAGGCGGGCGTCGAGTGCGAGGTCGTCGGCCCGCTCGGCGACGTCCGCTACTGGTACCAGCGCGACGGCGTGCGGGTGGCGAAGGTCGTCCGGTTCTTCCTCCTGGCCTATCGCGCTGGGGATCCGGCCGACCACGACCGCGAGGTCGAGGAGGCCCGCTGGATGCCCCTGGCCGAGGCCGCGAAGGCCCTGACGCACCCCGGCGACCGCGAAATGGCCGCGCTGGCCCTGTCGCGCGCGGGCGACGTCGAGTAGGGTTGCCCGCGCCCGTGCAGGTGCTGAACTTCTACTCGACGATCTTCGCCGACCAGCTGCGGCGCGGCCGCAAGACGGCCACGATCCGCGTCGGCGACAAGTCGCACAAGTACCGCAAGAACCAGGCGGTGCTGGTCACCATCGGGTACCAGTACTCCCCGCGCGAGAAGATCTTCGAGGCGGTCATCGACATGGTCGAGGTCAAGCGCGTGCGCGACCTCTCACCGCGCGACATCGAGCACGACAACCCGGAGTTCCGCCGGCACGACGAGCTGATCCACTTCCTGGAGCAGATCTACGGCCGGCCGGTGACGATGGACGACATCGTCACCGTGGTGCGGTTCTCGCAGATCGTCGAGAACCCGCAGAGCTACACCGATGCCCGGCTGGGCATCGGTGGCGCGCAGAACTAGTCGGGCATCAGAGGCCGCCCGGGAGACCCGGGGGCGGTGCGGAGGCCGCCGTGTCCCACGGCATCGTGGCCGTGGTCTCGCCGACGCCCATCGGCGGCACCGGAGGGGCGAATGCGGCCGGTGCCGAGCGTGTCGCGCGGCCGACCGTCAGGCCGCCGGCGATCATCGCGATCCCGCCGAGCACGGCGACCCAGATGCCGTACTTGACGCTCACGTCGGCCGAGAGCGCGCCGTTGCCCATGCCCGGGCGCGAGACGACGTGGTAGCCGGCGACGGCCACCGCGGCCGCGCCGAGCGCGGCCACGAAGCGACCGGCGGCGTCGAGCTCGATGTTCACGCCGCTGAGCCCGCCGCCGACGGCGAGGGCGACGAGCAGGGCGGCTCCCGCGATCACGGCGAGCGCGACGTCACCGCCGTGCATCACCTGCCAGCCGTTGCCGGTGATCTCGGTCGGGAGCGCGGCCGCGAGCCCCTTCATCACGCCGCCGAGCGCGCTGCCCAGCGCCGCGCCGGGGGAGCTCGGCGAGACACCGGGCTGCGCCTGGCCGCCGAGCGAGCTGAGCGCGTCGCGGAAGGCCTGCGGGAGGCGGATCAGGTACCACGGGAGCCACAGCGAGGCGAGCACGCCCGCCGCGCCGGCGGCGGCCACGAGCAACCCGGTCGGGGCGGAGGGGCGGGAGGACATGGCCCAGGGATCGGCCCAACGTGACAATCGCCCGCGCCGACCCCGCGGTGGCTGGCCGAATGACTGAGAACCGGGCGAACCGCGGCACTCGTGCGAGGGGAGTGCCAGCGGGCCTTGCCCGCTCACGCTCGGACGCTATGATCTGCGAACGCGCTGGCACTCACCCCTGTCGAGTGCCAAATCAGTACCGCGCATCCCGAACATCACACTACCCCCGGCCATTCGGAGGTCATCACCAATGAAGCTCAAGCCCCTGGGCGATCGCCTGATCGTGCGGGCGATCGACGAGGAGGAGACGACCGCGAGCGGTCTCGTCCTTCCCGACACCGCCAAGGAAAAGCCGCAGAAGGGCGAAGTCGTCGCCGCCGGCGACGGTCGCTGGGACGAGGACGGCGAGAAGCGCATCCCACTCGACGTCAAGAAGGGCGACACCGTCCTCTACAGCAAGTACGGCGGAACCGAGATCAAGGTCGACGGCGAGGACCTGCTGGTCCTGCGCGAGAGCGACGTTCTCGCGGTCGTCGAGTCCTAGGCCCCCAAGGAGAACCTGAGAACCAATGGCTCACAAGGAACTGAAGTTCGACGCAGCGGCACGCAAGGCCCTCGAGGCCGGCGTGGACGCCGTCGCCAACGCCGTGAAGGTGACGCTCGGCCCCAAGGGCCGCTACGTCGTCATCGACAAGAAGTTCGGCGCCCCCACGATCACCAACGACGGTGTGACCATCGCTCGTGAGATCGAGGTCGAGGACCCGTTCGAGAACCAGGGCGCGCAGCTCGTGCGCGAGGTCGCCACGGCGACCAACGACGTCGCCGGCGACGGCACGACGACCGCCACGGTGCTCGCTCAGGCGATCGTCCGCCAGGGTCTGAAGAACGTCGCCGCGGGTGCTCAGCCGCTCGCCCTCAAGCGCGGCATCGAGAAGGCCGTCGAGCAGATCGTGGCCGGCATCGAGAAGCAGTCCAAGGAGGTCACCGGCAAGGACCAGATCGCGCGCGTCGCGACGATCTCGGCCGGCGACGACGAGATCGGCGACGTCATCGCCGACGCGATCGAGAAGGTCGGCAAGGACGGCGTCGTGAACGTCGAGGAGGGCCAGACGTTCGGCATGGACCTCGAGTTCACCGAGGGCATGCAGTTCGACAAGGGCTACATCTCGCCCTACATGGTCACCGACCAGGACCGCATGGAGGCCGTGCTCGAGGACCCCTACGTCCTCATCGCCAACCAGAAGATCGGCTCCGTCCGCGACGTGCTGCCGGTCCTCGAGGCCGTCATCCAGTCCGGCAAGTCGATCCTGATCATCGCCGAGGACGTCGAGGGCGAGAGCCTCGCGACGCTCGTCGTGAACAAGCTCCGCGGCACCTTCACCGGCGTCGCGGTGAAGGCCCCGGGCTTCGGCGATCGCCGCAAGCGGATGCTCGAGGACATCGCGATCCTCACGGGCGGCGAGGTCATCACCGAGGAGATGGGCCTCAAGCTCGAGAACACGCAGATCTCGCAGCTGGGCCGCGCCCGCCGCGTCGTCGTCACGAAGGACACGACGACGATCGTCGACGGTGCCGGTGACGGCGCCGCGATCAAGGGCCGCATCAACCAGATCAAGAACGAGGTCGAGAACACCGACTCGGACTTCGATCGGGAGAAGCTCCAGGAGCGCCTCGCCAAGCTCTCCGGCGGCGTCGCCGTCGTGAAGGTCGGCGCGGCCACCGAGACGGAGATGAAGGAGAAGAAGCACCGCGTCGAGGACGCCCTCCAGGCGACGCGCGCGGCGCTCGAAGAGGGCATCGTCCCCGGCGGCGGCGTCGCCCTGCTACAGGCCTCCAAGGAGGTCAAGGTCGACAACATCGAGGACGACGACGAGCGGACCGGCGCACGGATCGTGCTGCGCGCCGTCGAGGAGCCCCTCCGTCAGATCGCGGAGAACTCGGGCCTCGAGGGCTCGGTCGTCATCGCCGACGTGCTGAAGGCCAGGAAGGGCTTCGGCCTGAACGCCGCGTCGAACGAGATCGTCGACCTCGTCGAGGCCGGCGTCATCGACCCGGCCATGGTCACGCGCTCGGCGCTGCAGAACGCCGCCTCGATCGCGAAGAACATCCTCACCACCGAGGCGATCATCGCCGAGATGCCCGACAAGAACGACGGTGCCGGTGGCGGCATGCCCGACATGGGCGGCATGGGCGGCATGATGTGACGTCGCCAACTCGATCCCGGCTCTGCCGGGTCGAGTTGTGCGAAACACGTTCTGACGGGCCCGGCACCACGCCGGGCCCGTCGTCCTTCAGGGCGCAAGACGAACTCCGGCGGGCCCGGCACCACGCCGGGCCCGTCGTCCTTCAGGGCGCAAGACGAACTCCGGCGGGCCCGGCACCACGCCGGGCCCGCCGTCGCTCAGGGTCGGCCCGCGCCCCGCCTGGCTGCGGCGACCTTCGCGCGCGCGAGGTAGGACTGACCCGCGCGGACGAGGACCGAGCGCCTGGCGACGAAGTCCTGCACGGACACCGAGCCCTTGACGACGCGCGTCAGCGTCCCGTCGCAGCGGTCCTGGGTGAGCCACCGCGTTCCGCGCACCGTGCTGGCGCTGTACCTGCCGACGCTGCGGAACCGCCCGCCGGCGTCCGCGCCCCACACCGACCGCACGACCTTCGACTTGTCGTGCTTCTGCTTCGCCGATGTGCGCGCGCCCGCCGCGACCGACGAGCAGCCCTTGAAGCTGCCGCCGGAGAGGCGCACGTCGGCGGTGGCCACGCGCGCGCGGCGCTGCGCGACGGCGAAGATGCCCTGGTAGAAGGTGCCCCTCTGCAGGCCTCCGATCGATCCCTTGCTGGCGGTGAGCTGCACGGCGCCGCGCGTGGTGTCGAGGATCGAGCCGATCGGGACGTAGGCGGCGCCCTGGAGGGGTACGAACCCCTTCCCGGCGCCCGGTGGCTGCGTGCTCGCGGCGCCTCGGGCCAGCGCCCCCGCGGCACCCGGCGGGTACTTGATGTAGACCGGGCCACTCGGCAATCCCGCGCCTGTCACGACACGCACGTCGAAGGTCCGGCCGACGATCGGCTTGCGCGAGCCGTCGCTGGAATCGCACGCGTCGCCGAGCCCGTCCTTGTCGACGTCGCTCTGCGTCGGGTTGGCGTTCGCCGGGCAGTTGTCCTTGGCATCGGGGACGCCGTCGCCGTCGGCGTCCCCGGCGGGGACCGCCGGTGGTGAGCCGCCGACGTAGCGCGCGACGTAGCTGGCGAGGGGGTCGCCACCTGCGCTCGTGAAGTTCCCTCCGGCGACGAGCTGGCCACCGAACAGCGCGAGCGCGTAGACGTTGCCCTGGAGCGCGCCGTTGCCGGCGCCGTCCTGGCCCAGCGGCCCCCAGGCGCTCCCGTCGAACTCTCCGATGTTGTCGGCGAGCGGATTCCCGTCGGCGTTCTGGAACGCGCCGCCGGCATAGATCGTCGAGCCCGACGCGGCGAGCGAGTAGATCAGCGCCGACGGCGGCGGGTTCGGGAGCCACCCGTCGGTGCCGGCCGCGTTCGCTCCGACGGCGCTCCACGCGGAGCCGTCCCAGCGGGCGATGTGGTCGGCGTCGGCGACGTTCCCGACGTTCACGGCGTCCGTGCCGACGTACACGTTGCTTCCGCTCGCCGTGATCGCCCGGACGTTGGAGTCGACGGCGCCGCCGCCTGCGCTCGGGCCGGTGCCCATCGAGTGCCACGACGTTCCGTCGTAGGCCGCGATGTGGTCGGCGGCCTGGTTGTTGCCCAGGTTGATGAACCCGCCGCCGGCGTACAGCGTGCCCGAGGAGTCGGTGGCGAGCGCGTCGATGGTCCCGCCGATGGCCGGGTTGTTCCCGGCGGTGGAGCTCGAGGCCCCGGTGTTCAGATCGCACGCGAGCAGATAGTCGGCGGACGCGATGCCCGCGCCGTTCTGGAACTCCCCGCCGACGTACAGCGTCGAGCCGATCACCTGCAGCGCGAGCACGTTGCCGTTGAAGCTCGGCACGACGGCGGCGGCCGGGGCCGGGGTGCAGAACGGCTGCCAGCTCGTGCCGTCCCACATCGCCAGGTAGTCGGCGTTGGCGTTGCCGCCGGCGTTCGTGAAGATGCCGCCCGCGAACAGCCGGCCGTTGTAGTAGGCGATCGCGAACACGGTGCCGTTGAGCGGGGGCGTCCCGACGGGGCTCCAGCTGGTGCCGTCCCAGCGGGAGAGGTACGCCGCGGCGGCGTTGCCGCCGGCGCTCGTGTAGTCGCCGCCGACGTACAGCCCATCGGGCGCGGCGTAGAGCGCGTAGACCTGACCGCTGACCCCGGTGGTGTTGGGCGTGCCGCCGTCGCCGAGATGATCCCAGCCGCCCGGGCCGGCGCCGCGCGCACCCGCGGCCATCGTCGCCGCGAGCGCGATCGTCAGGGCGATGACGGCCAGCGGCCGCCGCGCCCGGCGCCCGATTCGCTGTCCCCGTTCACGCTCGGGCACCTGTTCCGTGGCCTCTCAGGGTTGTGGTGACGACGGCGAGGGTGACCCCTTCGCGGTCGCTTGTCAATGCGACCCGGACAATGCAACGGGCGGCCGGGCCGCGGGCACAGCTAGGCCGTGCCGCGCTCCGCCCTGAGGGGCCGGTCCGGCACCAGCCGGGCCCCTCGTCGTCTTGGGTGCTCACCGGTAGCGTTCACGCCGATGCACCTGCGCCCAGCCGTGCCCGACGATGCCGACGCGATGGCACGGACGGTCGCGCAGGGCCTGGAGACGTACCGCACGTTCGCACCGGTGGGCTGGGAGCCGCCGGCGGCGGTCTCGGACGTCGCCGTGATCCGCACGAAGCTCGAGGACCCGGCCGTGTGGTGCCGCGTGGCCGAGGACGACGGGGCGATGGCGGCGCACTGCGTCCTCTTCGACTCCGCGCTCTCACAGCATGCGCCCGCGGTGCCCGGACTCGCGCACCTCTGGCACCTGTTCGTGCGCGAGCCGTACTGGGGCACGGGCGTCTCCGGCGACCTGCTCGCGCAGGCCACCGCCGCCGCCCGCGAGCAGGGCTTCACTGCGATGCGCCTGGCGACCGCCGAGCTCCACGCCCGCGCCCGGCGCTTCTACGAGCGCGAAGGCTGGCACCGCGGCGCGGGTCCCTTCGCGGCTCCCGATATGGGGCTCGCGCTGGTCGAGTACCGGCGCGCGTTGTGACGGCCGTGACCACCGGCATCGTCCGGTCGCTGCATCGCTGGCCGGTCAAGTCGATGGGTGGCGAGCGCGTCGACGCGCTGCGCCTCGACGGGCGCGGCGCCGCGGGCGACCGCACGCACGCGCTGTTCGACGACTTCCGCGGAGCGCCGCGATGCTGCACCGTCCGCCAGGTCCCGCGCATGCTGACGTGGGCCGCGCACTATGCGATCCCGGGCGCCGAGCTCGACCCGGCGAGCCCGCCGCTGCCCGTCCTGACCGGCCCCGACGGCCGCCGCTTCGCCTGGGATGACCCGGCGCTGCCGGCCGCACTGGAGGCGAATCTCGGGCGACCGCTGACGCTGCACCGCGAGCTGCGCGGGCAGCAGGACCTCGGCGACACCGTCCTGGTCACGACGCAGGCGACGCTCGACGCCGTCGGCGAGGCGCTCGGACGCCCGCTCGACCTGCGCCGCTTTCGTACGAACGTCCACGTCGTCCTCGACGCGCCCGCGTTCGCCGAGGAGACCTGGCAGGGCCGGACGCTGCTGATCGGCGACGCGAAACTGGCGCTGCTGCACCCGTGCGAGCGCTGCGTGATCCCGACGCGCGACCCCGACAGCGGCGCACGCGATGCCGAGATCCTGCGCTGGCTCGCACGCGAGCGCCGAACGCTGTTCGGCATCAATGCGCGGCCGCTGGGCCCGTCGCTGATCCGCGAGGGCGACGCCATCACGCTCGCATGAGCGCGCAGACGACGCCGGAGCCGGGGACGCGGGTCTCGAGCCTCGAGCTCTTCTTCGACCTCGTCTTCGTCTTCACGCTGACCCAGCTGACGTCGATCCTGGTGGATCACCCGAATGCCGGCGGCGTCACCCGCGTCGTGCTGATCCTCGGGATCGTCTTCTGGATGTACGGCGGCTATGCGTGGCTGACGAACGCCGTCGCCGTCGACCGCCCGGCCCACCGGATGCTGCTGCTCGGCGGGATGGGCGGCTTCCTCGTGCTCGCGTTGACGATCCCGACGGCGTTCGGCGAGTCGGGCCTGACGTTCGGCCTCGCCTACCTGCTGATCGTGCTCCTGCACACGGGCTTGTACGCGCGCGCCGCGTCGGCCCCCTCGGCACGGGCGATCCTCGGCATCGCGCCCTACAACCTCGTCTCAGCAGCGCTCGTGCTGGTCGGCGGGGCGCTCGGCGGCACCGTGCAGTGGCTGCTGTGGAGCGCGGCGTTCGTCCTCGAGTGGTGCACCCCGTACGTCGCCGGCGTCGAGGGCTTCGAGGTCGCGCCCGGGCACTTCGTCGAGCGCCACGGGCTCGTCATCATCATCGCGCTGGGCGAGTCGGTCGTGGCCGTCGGGATCGGCGCCGCAGGGCTCCCGGTCGATGCGGGGCTCGTCGTCGTCGCGCTGCTCGGCCTGGCGCTCAGCGCCTGCCTGTGGTGGACGTACTTCGAGGACGAGGACCGCATCGAGGCGGCGCTGACGGCAGCCTCGCCGGAGCGCCGCCCATGGATCGCGATCAACGGCTTCGGCTACGCGCACGTGCTGCTGCTGCTCGGCGTCGTGCTCGCCGCGACGGGCATCGAGGCCGGGCTCGCGCATCCGGGCGAGCCGGTCAGCACGGCGCTCGCGGTGTTCCTCTCCAGCGGCGCCGCGCTGTTCCTGCTGGGCGACGTCTGGTTCCGCGCGACGCTCGGGACGCCGTTCGCGAGCCGCGGGCGCGTGCTCGCCGCGGTCGCCGCGGTCGCGGTGATCCCGCTCGGCACGCGGGCCGCGGTGGAGGCGCAGCTCGCGGCGCTCGTCGTCGCCCTGGCCGCGGGGCTGGCCCTTGACAGCCGGGAAGCACGAGTCCGGAATCTTCCGTGACGGAGTCGCGCTCTGGTCATCTCTCCCATCAGCCACCTCGACCTGGCCCACAGCACGATCACGCTCACCGGCAAGGCCGGCAGGCGCGGCCTGTGACGCCTGATCCTCTTCACCCGGACGCCCGCTACGCCGTGCCGCGCTCGGCCCGACGCATCTGCCGCGCCGCCCACACCCACGCCAGCGCCGCGATCCCGAGCGAGGCGGCGTACGCATACAGCACCTTCGTCGGCTCGCCGGAGATGAAGCCGCGGCCGGCGTCGATGATCAGGGTCACCGGGTTGATCGACGCGGCGCCCTTCAGCCAGCCGCTGAGCAGCGCGATCGGGACGTACACGGGCGCGAGGAACAGCAGGATGAAGACCGGCGTCTGCATGAACGAGCCGATGTCGACCGTCTGGAAGCGAAACGCCAGGCCGATCGTCCACAGCGAGCAGATCACGGCGATCAGCGCGCCGAGCCCGACCAGGCCGAGCACCTCGAGCAGCGAGCCGTCGACGTTCATCCCCGTCGCGAGCGCGAGCGCCCAGAGGATCACGCCGATCACCAGGAAGCGCACCAGGCCGGCCAGGACGTAGCCCACGATGATCCCGACGCGGTTGGGCGCCGCGAGCAGCAGCCGGCGCGCGAAGCCGCTCTCGTAGTCCTCGGCCAGGCGATATCCGGTGAAGAGCCCGCCGAACGCCGCCATCTGCAGGAACACGAAGACGAACTGGAACGCCGTGTAGCCGGACCTGAACGTGAAGCCGGGAACGTTCGACACCGCCGACAGGCCACCGGCGAATGCGAGCAGGAACACGAGCGGGAAGGCCAGCGACGGCACGATGATCGCCGGGTTCTTGTATGTGTGGATGATCGCGCGGCGCATGATCGCGAGCGAGACCTGGACGGTGGAGCCGCTCATGTCCGCTGCACCCGGCGCCGCAGCGCCCGCGCCGCCAGGCCGAAGAAGATCACGAGGATCGCCGTCGCGACCGCCAGGCACGGCACGAGCGTGCCCGCGTCCCAGCCGCCGATCACCAGGCCGCGCATCCCGTCGATCAGGAAGCTGATCGGGTTGGCCCGCGCGATCGCGCGGAACCAGTCCTTCTGGATGAAGTCCGCCGGCAGGTTCATCGTCGACAGGAAGAAGAGGACGAACAGCAGCGGGAACATGCCCTGCACCGCCTCCGGCGAGCCGGTCATGATCGCCAGCCACGCGCCGATGCCTGCGAACGCGAGCGCGATGTAGATCGCCAGCAGGACGAGCACGATCGCGCCCGCGACGCCCGTCTCGATGCGCACCCCGAAGATCAGCCCGACGAACAGGTAGACGACCGATCCGACGACCGAGACGGACGTGCCGCCGAACGTCGCCCCCACGAGCACTGCCCAGCGCCGCGCCGGCGTCAGGGACAGGCGGTCGAGGAAGCCCTTCTGGATGTCGGAGGCCAGCTCCGTGCCGGCGGTGATCGCCGCGAACAGCGCGCCCTGCACGAAGCACACGACGATCGCGAAGTTGATGTAGCTGTCCGTCGGGAAGTGCGGGAGCTTCGTGATCGAGCTCAGGCCCGCCGCGTTGACCGCGAGCAGGATCAGGGGGAACAGGATCACCGGGATCACGAGCGCCGGCTGGCGGAACGTCCGGCTCACCGAGCGCCTCGCGATCATCGACACCTGACGCAGGGGCGGCGGCTCGTGATGGGTCCCGAGCGCCTCGATGGCGACGCTCGTCACCGCGAGGCCACCTCAGGGGCGCGGCCGGCGTCGGCGGCGTCGCCGCCCTCGCCGGGCTCGCCGTCGTCGTCGCCCTCGAGCGAGCGCCCGGTCTTCTCGAGGAAGACATCGTCGAGCGACGGCTGGTGGAGCTGCAGGTCGGCGACCGCGATGCCCTCGCCGTCGAGTGTGCGCACGACGTCGGCGAGCGCCTCGGCGCCCTCGCTGAGACGCACGGCGATGCTCTTCGGACTGCCGGCGGCCGGCTCGCCGAAGCGCGCGAGCACGTGCGCGAGGCGCCCCTTGTCGTTCGGGTTGGCCGGCGTGGCCTCCAGCGACACGCCGCCGATCTGCGCCTTCAGCGCCGACGGCGTGCCCTCGGCGACGATGTGGCCGTGGTCGATGATCCCGACGCGGTCGGCGAGGACGTCGGCCTCCTCCAGGTACTGCGTCGTGAGGAAGACGGTGACGCCGTCCTCGCGCGCGAGGCGCTCGACCTCGCTCCACAGCGCACTGCGGCTCTGGGGATCCAGGCCGGTCGTCGGCTCGTCGAGGAACAAGACGGACGGACCGTGGACCAGCGCGAGCGCGAGATCCAGGCGGCGCTTCATGCCGCCCGAGTAGCCACCGACCTTCCGCCCGGCCGCGTCGGTCAGCCCGACGCGGTCCAGCAGCTCGTCGCCGCGCTCGCGGCACTGCTCCTTGGAGAGGCCGTGCAGGCCGCCCTGGAGCTCGATGTGCTCCCAGCCCGTGAGGAAGTCGTCGAGCGCGGCCTCCTGCAGCGCGGCGCCGATCGCGCGCCGCACGGCGGGGCCCTCGCGCACGACGTCCAGGCCCGCGACCGATGCCGAGCCGCCCGTCGGTGGCAGCAGCGTCACGAGCACCAGGACGGTCGTCGACTTCCCCGCGCCGTTCGGCCCGAGAAAGCCGTAGATCTCGCCGGGCGCGACGGACAGGTCGATGCCATCGACGGCCCTGATCCCGCCCTTGAACTCGCGCTGGAGGTTGCGAACCTCGATCCCGTTGTCCTGTACGGCCATGGGGGCCACCCTAGCGTCAGTCGATCAGGCGGCAGTTGGCGCGGATCCGGGCTGCCGTGGCCCGCGGATCGGAGACGCCGACGACGATCAGATCGGCCTGCGGGCCGCCGACGTCACCGGGTCCCGACGCTCGCAATTCGAGCTGGACGACCTTCGCAGCGTCCTCGAACCAGAGGAACAGCCGTCGGCCCCCGCGCCGGAAGCGCCCGTGCAGCGTGCCGCCCAGCGCGTAGCCGCCGGTCCGCCAGAGCCGCGGCGCCCCGAGCTCGACGCCTCTCATGGCTCGTCAACAGGGGTTTCGCCCAGCTCGACCCGGCGGAGCCGGGATCGAGTCGGCGAGGTCACTCAAGCCGGGATCGAGTCGGCGACCTCGCTCAGTGCCCTGGGCGCCGGCCCCACGTACTTCGCCGTCGGGCGGATCAGGCGCCCCTCGCGCTTCTGCTCGAGGATATGCGCCGACCAGCCGGCGACGCGCGCGCAGCTGAACATGCTCGTGAACAGCTCCGCCGGCACGGCTGCGGTGTCGAGGACGACGGCCGACCAGAACTCGACGTTCGTCGCCAGCACGCGGTCGGGCTTGCGCGCGTGCAGTTCGGCCAATGCAGCCTGCTCGAGTGCCTCGGCGACCTCGAAGCGCGGTGATTGCAGCTCGCGCGCGGTGCGCCGCAGCACGCGGGCACGCGGGTCCTCGGCGCGATAGACGCGGTGGCCGAAGCCCATCAGGCGGTCGCCGCGGTCGAGCGCATCCTTGACCCAGCGGTCCGCGTCGCCCGTCTGCTCGACCTCGTCGAGCATCGTGAGAACGCGTGATGGGGCGCCGCCGTGGAGCGGGCCCGACAGCGCGCCGACAGCACCCGACAGCGCGGCGGCGACGTCGGCGCCGGTCGAGGTGATGACGCGGGCGGTGAACGTCGAGGCGTTCATCCCGTGCTCCGCGGCGGAGATCCAGTAGGCGTCGATCGCCCTGGCGTGCGCGGGGTCGCACTCGCCGCGCCAGCGCAGCAGGAAACGCTCGGCGATCGTCGTGCCCTGGTCGATCGTCGACTGCGGCACCCACGGGACGCCGATCCCGCGCGCCGACTGCGCGACGAAGGACAGCGCCATCACGGACGCGCGCGCGAGGTCCGTCCGCGCCTGCTCGTCGCTGATGTCCAGCACCTGGCCCATCCCCCACTCGGGGGCGAGCATCGCGAGGGCGGCCTGCACGTCGACGCGCGGGTCACCCGAGCGTACGAGCAGCGGGTGCGGCTCGGCGGGCTGAAGACCGGGGTCCATGCTGCCGTCGACGAGCAGACCCCAGACCTTCTCGTACGGGACGGCGCCGACCAGATCCTCGATGTCGACACCGCGGTAGCGGAGCGCGCCGCCCTCCCTGTCGGGCTCTGCGATCTCGGTGGCGAAGGCGACGACGCCTTCAAGGCCTGACTGAACCTCAGTCACGGTGGCTCCCCTGGTCTGTGCTTTCGGGCACGGGGAGAGTAGTGATCCCGCCCTGGCGCTCGGCGCGCATGCCGCCGAGGGGTAGATTTGCGCGTCCACCGTCCGAGGAGAACACCGTGACCGACGCCGCCACAGCAGCCGACCTCATGTTCCGGCCCGCCACCGAGCTCGCCGGGCTCGTGCGCAGCGGAGAGCTCAGCGCGCGCGAGGTCGTCGAGTCCTCGCTGCAGCGCATCGACGCGCTCAACCCGACCTACAACGCGTTCATCGACGTCTTCCACGACGACGCGCTCGCGGAGGCCGACGCGATCGAGCCCGGCGACGAGCGGCCGCTGGCAGGCGTCCCGATCGCGATCAAGAACAACCGGCCGGTCGCCGGCAGGCGCTGGACCTTCGCCTCGGAGTTCTTCGGGGACTTCCTGGCGCCGATGGACGCCGTGCTCGTGACGCGGCTGCGCCAGGCAGGGGCGATCATCGTCGGGACGACGAACCTGCCGGAGCTCGGCATCGTCAACACGACGGAGCCCCGCCGCTTCGGCGCATCGCGCAATCCGTGGGACCCCGAGCGCACGACGGGCGGCTCGTCCGGCGGCGCCGCGGCGGCCGTCGCCGCGGGGATGATCCCGATCGCCCATGCCAACGACGGCGGCGGCTCGACGCGGATTCCGGCTGCGTGCTGCGGGCTGGTCGGTCTCAAGGCCCAGCGCGGCCGCGTGACGCCCGCGCCGTTCGGCGGCTATTCGTTCCTGGGCATCGACGGCGTCGTGAGCCGGACCGTGAACGACACCGCCGTGGCGCTCGACGTCATGGCCGGACCGGATGTGGGCGACGTCGCCTGGGCGACGCCGCCGGGATCGCCGTTCGCCGGCCAGGCCCAGGCCGAGCCGCGCGGGCTGCGGGTCGCGCTGACGACGCTCTCGCCCGTCATGGAGGCACAGCTCGACCCGGTCTACGCGCAGGCGGTCGCTGACGCCGCCGACCTGTTGCGCGAGCTCGGGCACAGCGTCGTCGAGGCCGACCCGCCGTGGGCGCTGCCCGGCCTGGAGGATCTCTTCGGTGCGCTGTGGGCGCCGATGATCTCGCTGCAGACCGCGTTCGCGGCGCAGATCGCCGGCCGCGAGCCGACCGACGACGACCTCGAGCCGCTGACGATGGCGCTGTGGAAGGCCGCTCGCGAGGTGGACGCGCTCAGCTATGCGGGTGCCGAGGTGCAGCTGCAGGCGGCGGCCAAGGGCATCGTGCAGTGGACCGCGCAGTACGACGCCGTCCTCTGCCCCGTGCTGGCCGAGCCGCAGCTGCCGCTCGGGACCGTCGACACCTGCAGCGACGACCCGATGACGACCGGATTCCACCGCGCGGCACTGTTCACGCCGTTCACGCCGGTCTCGAACCTCACCGGGTCGCCCGCGATCAGCGTCCCGCTCTACCACCGCGACGACCTCGGCCTGCCGGTGCCGATCCAGCTGATCGGCCAGCCCGAGGGCGAGGGGGCGCTGCTGGCGCTCGCGGCGCAGCTCGAGCGCGCCCTGCCCTGGGCCGGACGGCGCGCGCCCGTCCAGGCCTGATCAGGCGACGCCCAGCACGCGCGCCATCGCCCGCGGCGTGACGCCGAGCCGCTCGGCGTCACGCGTGCCGCGCGGTGTTGTCAGCGAGACCTCGAGCAGCTCGGCCTCGTCCCACGTCACCGGCGCGCGCCCGTCGAGCAGCGCCTCGCCGAGCCGCAGCAGCTGACGCACGAGCGGCGCCGGGACCTTCACCAGCGGGCGCGGGCGGCCGAAGGACTCCAGCGCGAGCCGCACGATCGCCTCGTGGCTCAGGGTCTCCGGGCCGGCGAGCTCGAAGCGCTCGTGGCGCTCACCGGCGCTCCCGGGCCCGCGCTCCAGCGCCGCCATCACGCAGTCGGCGACGTCCTGCGCCCAGATCGGCTGGTAGAGCGCCCGGCCTCTGCCGGGCAGCGGCATCAGGGGCAGCAGCGACAACCGCTCGAGCATCGTCATCCACACGTCGCCGGGGGCGTAGACGATCGACGGTGCGAACGTCGTCGTCGGCATCGCGCCGCCGGCGACGGCGTCCTCGGCGAGCGCCTTGGCGCGCAGGAAGCGCGTGCGGTCGTGGCCGGTGGCGCCGAGTGCCGAGAAGAAGACGAAGTGCTCGACGCCCGCGCGCTCGGCCGCCTCCACCATCCGCCAGGTCGCGATGCCGCCGAGCTCCTCGATCGACCCGCCGGGCTGGTCGCGGATCGCCGCGGCGAGGTGCACGACCGTCGTCACCCCGCGCATCGCGTTGCGGAACGAGGGCGGGTCCGCGAGGTCGCCGAGCGCGATCTGGACGCGCACGCGCTCGGGACCCAGGCGCCTGGGGTCGCGCACGAGGCAGCGCACCGGCGTGCCCGCGGCGGTCAACCGGGGCAGGAGCGCAGAGCCGATGAGCCCCGTGGCACCGGTCAGCAGCAGCATCGGCGGGAGCGTATCGCGGCCCGGCGCCGCCGCTCGGTAGGATGCAGCGCCCCGCCTGAATACCATCACGAAGCTCCGATACCCGAGGATCAAACTTCCGCACATGGCGTACGTCATCGCAGAGCCCTGCATCGGCACCAAGGACAATTCGTGCGTCGAGGTCTGCCCCGTCGACTGCATCCATCCGACGCCCGACGAGCCCGACTACGACAAGGTCGAGATGCTCTACATCGACCCCGAAGAGTGCATCGACTGCGACGCCTGCGTCGAGGCCTGCCCCGTCGACGCGTGCTTCGCCGAGGACCAGCTGCCCGAGGAATGGCAGAAGTTCGCCGGCATCAACACGGAGTACTACGCGAACCGTTAGGCACGGGCGCACCTGCTTCCGTGGAACGGCGGGCCTCCGGGCCCGCCGTTCGCGTCTCCGGACGTTCCTAGCGCGCTGCGACCAGGCGCGCGCCGCGCGGATCCTGCAGCGCCTGCGGTGCCAGGACGCGCAGCAGCGGCTCCACGTCCGCGAGGGCGGCGGTGCGCCCGTCCCCGGCGAGCTGCGGGATCCAGGTGCCGCCGGGTGTCTCGACGCAGACCACGAGCAGCGCCTCCAGCCCCTGGCCGGTGAGCCGCTCGCGCAGCGACTGCGGCGCGCGCGGATCGTCGCCTGTGATGACGATGCCGGGGCCGTCGACGGCGGTGCCGACGCGCAGCGCGACGAGGTCGGGCGCCGTCAGCCACGGCGCGCGGCGCGCCAGCCCGGCGAGCCGCCCCGGGCGTGCGGCGGCTGCGACGTCGCGCGGCTCGGCGCCGTTCGCCGCGTATGCGACGGCCCAGCCGCTCGCGTCGACGACGTCCGCGATGCGCCGCAGGACGCCCGCGACGCGCTCGACCGGCTCGGCATCGCAGAGCGGCCCGTCGAGCACCCCGAGGACATCGATCAGCAGCCGCCCGAGGTCGACGCGGCCGGCGTCTCGCAGCGCGCGGCGCTCGGCGAGCCGGGTGTCGTCCGGGGCCTCGAGCACGGCGCCGGCGGAGCCGGCGACGACCACCCGGCCGCGACCGGCGCGCTTGGCCGCGTACTGCGCCGCGTCGGCGGCGCGCAGCAGGTCCGCCGGCCGGCCGTGCCCGCCGCGCAGCGCCGCGACGCCGCACGAGACGCCGACCACCGGCCGCCCGTTCTTCAGGAGTCGATGCGTCAGCAGGCCCGCGATCTCGCGCCCGCGGATCTCGTTCGTGCGCTCCAGCAGGACGCAGAACTCGTCGCCCCCGATGCGGTAGATCGTCGCGCGGTCCTGCCCGGCGACCGCCTGTTCGAGCGCACGCGCGACGCTGCGCAGCGCCGCGTCGCCGGCTTCGTGGCCGTCCTGGTCGTTGATCTCCTTGAGGTTGTCGACGTCGCACAGCACCAGTGACAGGTCGTGGCCCTCGCTGCGCGCCTCGAGCAGCGCGAACTCGAGCGCCTCGTCGAACGCGCGGCGGTTCAGCAGCCCGGTGAGGCCGTCGGTCTGGGCGAGCTCCGAAACGCGCGAGAAGACCTCGGCACGGCCGATCGCCGAGCCGATCTGCCCGCTGATGGCATGCAGGAAGCGCGCGTCGCGCTCGCCGAACGGCGGCTGGTCGACGGTCCGCGCCGCCCAGATCTGGCCCCAGGTGTCGCCGCCGAAGCGGATCGGCACGGCGACCGAGGAGTGCTTGCCGAGCGCGAGCAGCAGGTCGCGCTCGATCGCCGGCGCGTCCGGGTCGTCGACCGAGCAGTAGTACGTGCCGCCCTCCTCGAGGACCCGCCGCAGCACGCGGTCGCCCTCGAGGTGGTAGATCTCGTCGGCGGGATGGTGCTCCTCACCCGCGGCGAGCTCGCCGACGTTGACGAGGGTGCGCAGCATGCCGCGGTCCGGCATCCAGCGCTCGATCGACAGCGAGGCGGCCCCGATCGCCAGGCGGGACTCCTCGGCCGCGACGTCGAGAACATCGTCGAGGCGGTGTGCCGCCGCGACCGCCGAGGCGACCGAGATCAGCGCGACCAGCTCGCGCTCGAGGCTCGGCTCGGCGCCGACGGTGCCGGTCAGCAGCGTGTCGAGGTCCGGGCGCGCGGTGCCGGCCGGGCTGGGCTGGCGGACCTCCGCGAGCAGCGCGCTGACGACGTGAGGGTCGAACTGCGTGCCCGAGCAGCGACAGAGCTCGGCGATCGCCCCCTCGCGCTGCAGGGCGGCGCGGTATGGCCGGTCGCTGACGAGGGCGTGCCATGCGTCGCAGGTGAGCACGATCCTCGAGCTGAGCGGGATCTCACGCCCGCGCAGGCCGTCGGGGTAGCCGCCGCCGTCCCAGCGCTCGTGCTCGTGGCGCACCGCGCGGGCGACCGTCTCGAGCCCGGGAACCGACGAGAGGATGCGCTCGCCGATGACCGGATGCTCGCGCATGAGGTCCCACTCGGCGTCATCGAGCGGACCGGGCTTGTGCAGGACCCCGTCGGGGATTCCGATCTTGCCGACGTCGTGCAGCATCGCGACGGCCGCCAGCTCGGCCATCTGCGCGCCGTCGAGACCCAGCCGCGCGCCGACCGCGACGGACAGGTCATGAACTGCGTCGGCGTGCTCGCCGGTGTAGCCGTCGCGCGCCTGCAGCGTGACCGCCAGCGCGCGCACGACGGCGCGCACCGTCTCGGTCGCCCGGCTGCGCTCCTGCTCGAGTTCGCGTAGGACCCCGACGAGCGCGCTGTCTCCCTCGGAGAGGCCGCGCGCAACCCGCAGGGCCTCACGGCGCAGCTCGGAACGCGACTGTCGCCGGTCAGCCATCGAGCTCGTATCGACCGCGCGCAACCGCGGCTGTACTGCTGCGCGCCCGCGCTGGACGGCGCGAGCGAGCCGGCGAGCCGGGTGCCCTACGCCATCGGGAGGCTCATGCCGACCGGCTTGGGCGCCTGCTCGGCCGGCGCCTCGTCCGCCGCGGGCGCGACGGCCTGGAAGACGGGCAGCTCCACCGGGAAGATCGCGACGAGGCCGCGCGCCGCCTGGCGGATCGCCTGCGAGGCGGGATCATCGGGGTCGGTGAAGACGAGCGGCTCGCCGGCGTCGGACTGCGCGCGCAGCGGCATCGTCAGCGGCACCCTGCCGAGCAGCGGGACGTCGAGCTCGTCGGCCAGATCCTTGCCGCCGCCCTCGCCGAAGATCGCGAAGCGCTCGCCGCCCGGCGTGACGAAGCCGGCCATGTTCTCGATCACGCCGCCGATCTCGAGATCGACCTTGGCCGCCATCTCGGCGGAGCGCCGCGCGACCTTCTGCGCGGTCGCCTGCGGCGTCGTGACGATGACGAACTTCGCCTGCGGCAGCAGCTGGGCGAGCGTCATCGAGACGTCGCCGGTGCCCGGCGGCAGGTCGACGAGCAGGAAGTCCAGCTCGCCCCAGTCGACGTCCTCGAGGAACTGGGTCAGCGCCTTGTGCAGCATCGGCCCGCGCCAGACGACGGCTGCGTCCTCCTCGACGAAGAAGCCGATCGACATGATCTTCACGCCGCCGGACTCCAGCGGCAGGATCTTGCGCTCCGGCGAGACCGGCGGGCGCCCCTGGGCGCCGAACATGCGCGGGATCGAGTAGCCCCAGACGTCGGCGTCGAGCACGCCGACGCGCTTGCCCTCGGCCGCCAGCGCGGCGGCGAGGTTCGCGGTGATCGTCGACTTGCCGACGCCGCCCTTGCCGGAGCCGATGCACACGACGTTGGAGACCTGGGCCAGCGCGCCCTCGGGGAGCGAGCCGCGCCCGAGCTTCTGCTGGAGCGCGCCCTTCTCCTGGTCGGAGAGGACGTCGAAGGCGACGCCGACCCGGGTGACGCCCGGGAGGGCGCCGACGGCCTTGACGACCGCGTCCTGGAAGTGGTTGCGGATCGGGCAGCCCGCCGTGGTCAGCGAGACGGTGACGTCGACGGCCCCTCCCTCGCGGGAGTCGATCGAGCGCACCATGCCGAGCTCGACGATCGACCTGCGCAGCTCCGGGTCGATCACGGCCTCGAGGGACTTCAGGATCTCGTCGTGCGTGGGCATGCCTCCATTGTCGCAGCCCGCGGCGGTCCGCAGCTGTGTCAAGGGCCGCCATCGCTGGCGGCCCTTGACGGGGAGGAGAGGGTGCTGCTTCCACCGGCGGATATGAGGCCGGGGGAACCTCCGCGGTGCCGGGCCCCTCTCAGGCCCGGACCGCGGTGAGGCGATGAACTAGACGGCGAGCTTCTGCACGCGCTCGATGACCGGCAGGACCGCGTTCACGGTCGGGGTCACGACGTCCGGGACCTGGACCTGCGGGACCTGGATGTTGGTGACCTGCGACTGGACGTCCTTGACCTGCTGCTCGACGTCCTTGCGCAGCGAGCGCACCTCGCGCTCGACGCGCGTGCGGTTCCTCTTGAGCTCGCGCTCGACGCGGTTGCGACGGGTCTTGAGCTCACGCTCGACGCGCGAGCGGTTGCGCTTGACCTGGCGCTGGACGCGCGTGCGGGCGGTTTCGCCGCGCTTCTCGAGCTTGCGCAGCTCCTTCTCGGCCGAGTCGCGCGTTCCGTACCTGACGCGCAGGTCCTCGATCGTCTCGACGACGGTGTCCCGCGCGGTCAGCACGGCGCCGACCTGCACGTACGCGACGCGCTCGGCGTAGTTGCCGGCGAGCAGCGCCGCAGAGCGGCCGGTCGACACGGCGTCGGTGTTGAACGTGCGCGCGTCGCCGCGAACCGTCTTGGCATCCATGCGGACGGCCTTGGCGTCGGCCTTGGTCCGGTTGGCTGCACGCGTCGTAGCGGCCTTGCGGGCGCCGGTCGTGCGAGCAGCGGCTGTCTTGGACGCAGCAGCGCGCTTGGCGGCGGTGCTGCGCTTGGCGGCGGTTGTAGCCGCCTTCTTGGTGGTTGTCGTGTCAGCCATGAGATGCCTCCCTCAGAAGATTGATCTTGCTTAGAACTAATGAGCTTACCTGAAGTGTAGCACAGAAACCGAACACCCGTTCGTCCGTACACCTGTTCGTACACCCTTTCGGCGGCGGGGTTACAGCACTGTCGGGATGGCCGCGACCAGTTCGAGGCCGGCCCGCGTGCGCGCGGCGATCACCGGTGCGATCGGGCGCAGGTCGTCGAGCGGCGCCGCCAGCGGCGCGGCCAGCCCCGGGAACGCCACGAGGCCCCCGCTCTCGCGCACGATCAGCTGCGCGGCCGCCGCGTCGACCGAGCGGCAACGGCCCAGCGACGCCATCCCGTCGACCCGCCCGGCGGCGACCTGGCACAGCGAGATGGCGATCGCGCCGATCGCCCGCACGCGATAGGCGGCAGCGGTGAGTGCTTCCGACGCGGCCGCGAGGCGCTGCGGGGCGGCCGACTCGACGGCGACGATCTCCAGGCGCCCGTCGCTCGTGCGCCGCTCCGCGGGGACGTCGGCGAGCGGCGCGCCGCCAAGGAACGCGCCCTGCCCGCGAACCGCGTACCACTCCTCGCGCGGCCCGAAGTCGAACACGTAGCCGAACACGACGTCGGCCATCGTCGGGCCGTCGGCGACGGCGATCGAGAGCGCGTGGTGACCGAGCCCGCGCTTGGCGTTCAGCGAGCCGTCGATCGGGTCGACCACGACGCGCACGCCCGTATCGCCGAAGTCGATGACGCCACGCTCCTCGCTGACGGCGGTGAAGCGCGCACCGGCGTCGTGCAGGGCCGCGAGCTCCGTGAAGACGGCGTCCTCGGCAGCCTGGTCGAGCACGAGCGTGCGGTCGCCGCCCTCGCCGACAGTGCCGGTCTCGCGCAGCCGCTCGGTCCCCGGCGCGGCGGCGGCGAGGATCGCCCCGAGCGCATCGGCGGACCGCCGGCACGCGCCGAGCCAGTCGTGCGAGAGAGTGGCTCCCGGCGCGGCCATCGTCCACCTATCCTAGGTGGGTGCCCGATCCGCTCGAGGGCCTCACCGAACGCCAGCGCGAGGTCGTGACCCACACCGGCGGTCCGCTGATCGTGCTCGGCGCCGCAGGCACCGGGAAGACGCGCGCGCTCGCCGCGCGCCACGCGTGGCTGGCCACCGCCGGGGGCCTGGAGCCCGAGCACGTGCTGGCCATCAGCCACTCGGCCGGCGCGGTCGACGCGCTGCGCACGGAGGTCGAGGCGGGGATCGAGCGCGGCTTCACCGAGCTGCACGTGCACACCGTCGCGGGGTTCTGCGCGCGCCTGCTGCGAGAGGAGGCGCTCGAGGCGGGGCTGGATCCCTTCGTCGTCACGGTCTCGCCCGCAGACCGGCTCGCGATGCTGCTCGAGCGCGTCGACGAGCTGACGCTGCGCCTGCACGACTTCCGCGGCAACCCGGCGGCGCTGCTCGAGACGGTCGTCGCGCGGATCGACCGCCTCAAGGACGCGATGGTCACCGCCGATGAGGTCGCCGCGTGGGCCGGCTCGCTCCCCGCCGGGGACGAGCGCTCGGAGCAGGAGCGCGAGTTCGCGGAGGTCTACCGGGCGCACGACCGCATGCTGCGCGAGGACGGCGCGCTCGACTCGGGCGACCTCGTGCTGCTGTCCGGCCGCCTGCTGGAACGCCCGCACGTGCGCGCGCGTGTGGCCGAGCGCTACCGCCACGTCCTCGTCGACGACGTGCAGGACCTCGCGTACGCGCACCTGCGGCTCGTCCTGACGCTCGCCGGGGAGCATCGCGGCCTGACCGCGGCGGGGGACCCCGACCAGGCGATCGTGCGCGCGCGCGGGGCGGCGCGCAAGAACCTCCACGACATCGCGGCTGAGCTGCGCGACGCGACCACACTGCGCCTCGGGCGCTCGCTGCGCTGCCCGGACCGCATCCTCGCCGCGGCCGATGCCGTCGTCGCCGCGGACCCCGAGCGGGTCGCGACGCCCGCCGCCGCGCCTGCGGGCGGAGACGTGCGCTTCTGGCGCTGTGCGAGCGAACGCGCGCAGGCGCAGGCCGCGGCGGCGCACGTCGAGCACCTCGTGCACGCGGGCGTCGAGCCCGGCGGGATCGCCGTGCTCGTCCGCTCGGTGCGCCAGGAGGGCCAGGCAGTCTCGGCCGCGCTGGACGAGCGCGCCGTGCCCTACCGGCTGACCGGCGCCGCGGCGCTGTTCGACCGCTCCGAGGTCAAGGACGTGCTGGCGTGGCTGCGGCTGCTGATCGACCCCGCCGACGCGGGCGCCGTCGTGCGCGCCCTCGCGCGCCCGCCCGTCGAGCTGCGCGCCGTCGACCTCGCGCGCTGCGTGCAGATCGCCCGCCGGCGCAAGCTCGACATGGTGGCGGCGCTCGGCGCGGCGATCGAGTCGCCGCAGGTCGACCCGGCGGCGCGCGAGCGCATCCTCGGCTTCCTGAAGCTCCATCGCCAGATCGCGGCGCAGCTCGACCAGGCGCGGCCGGACCTGTTCGTCCACCGCCTGATCGACCGCCTCGGGCTGCGCCGCCAGCAGCTGTTCGCCGCGCAGGCCGACGTCGTCGAGCGGCTCGTCAGCCTCGCCAAGCTCTCCGATCTCGCCGCGCAGTACGCGCGCCGCGCCCCGCAGGCGACCGGGCGCGAGTTCGCGGCCTACATCGCAGCGGTCGCGAGCGCCGGCCTGCGCGAGGACGATGCGATCGGAGGGCTGGCGCAGGCGGGCGCGGTCCACGTGATGGCGATGCACATGGCGAAGGGCCGCGAGTTCCGCCACGTCGTCGTCCTGGGCCTGCAGTCCTCGCGGATGCCGGGCGCGCGGCGCGTCGCGCTGGAGCCGATCCCCGATGCATTGCTGCACGAGCGGCTCCCGGCCGACACGCGCGACGTGCACGTCGCCGAGATGCGTCGCCTGCTGCACCTTGCGATGACCCGCGCGCGCGAGGGCCTCGTCCTGGCCTACTCGGCGCGCACCGAGCGCGGGGCCGTGCAGCCGCCCTCGCCGTTCGCCGAGGACGCGATCGCGGCGGTCGGCGGCTCGTGGGAGGAGCGCGACGAGGAGCTCTTCGGACCTCAGGAGGCGCTGCACGCCGCGTTCACCGAGCTGCGCGCCGAGCTGCTCGCCGACCTCCCGCGCGTCGCCGGGACGCTGGGCGAGCTGCGCCTGGATGCGGACGTCGAGGTGACGCTCGGCGTCACCCGCTACCTGGAGCTCGTGAAGCTCGCCGCCGTCGTGGGCCGCCGCGACGGGCAGGACGTCGAGGACGCGCTCGCGCAGGTCAACGCCGTGCTGCTGCAGTCCGCGACCTCGCAGCAGCGCGAGATCCTCGAGGCCAGCCCGCTCGACGACTTGATCCTCGGTGCCGAGCGTGACGCCCGCGCGCGCAGCGCGGCGATCACGCGCCGCGGCGAGCCGTCGCTCGAGGCGTTCCTCCCGCGTCGCGGCGAGGGCCTGGTCCTGTCGGCCTCGGACATCGAGACCTACCGCACATGCCCGCTGAAGTACAAGTTCGCGCGCGTCTTCCGGATCCCCTCGGAGGCGACGATGAACCAGCGCTTCGGGATCCTCGTGCACCAGGTGCTCGAGCGCTACCACCAGTCCGGCGGCCAGAGCATCGACGAGCTGCTCGGGCTGCTCGACGCCGGCTGGCGGCGCGGCGGCTTCGGCGTCAGCGAGGAGGAGAAGCAGCTGCGCGTCAAGGCCGAGACGGCGCTCCACAGGTACCAGGACCGCCTGCGCGGCGAGGACAGCGAGCCGGTCTGGTTCGAGAAGCCGTTCACGTTCCGCCTCGGCGCGCACACGCTGCGCGGGCGCGTGGACCGCGTCGACCGGCTGCCCGGCGGCGGCTACGAGCTGATCGACTACAAGACCGGGCGCCCGCGCACCGCCGCCCAGCTGCGCGAGGACGTCCAGCTCTCGCTCTACGCCGTCGCCGCACGCGAGGCGTGGGACGTGCAGTCCGAGCGCCAGAGCTACCACTACGTCCTGGACGACGAGAAGATCCCGGTGCCGTCCGGCGAGATCGACCGCGACTGGATCGGCGAGACGGTGGTGGAGGTCGCCGACGGCATCCTCGGGCAGGGCTTCGAGCCGACGCCGTCGTACTCGGCCTGCTCGTGGTGCGACTACCGGATCGTGTGCCCGGCGGCCGAGCGGTGAACCAGGCGCGGCGCACCGACGGACTCGACGGCCTGCGCGCGCTCGCCGCGCTGGCGGTCGTGTCGTTCCACGTCTGGCTCTATCGCGACAACCGCCCGCACCTGCTCGCCGACCGCAGCACGCTCGACCACATGCTGCTGCAGATGAACCTCGGCCTGATCTGCTTCTTCGTGCTGTCGGGGTTCCTGCTCTACCGTGCGTTCGCGCGCGCCGCGCTGACCGGCGGCCCGGCGGTCGACGCGCGCCGCTACGCGCTGCGGCGGGCGGCGCGGATCATCCCCGCCTACTACGTCTGCCTGGCGGGCTGCCTCGTGCTGTTCGCGCTCGTCGGCTACGACCCGATCACGCCGGCGGCGGGCCAGCTGCCCGTCTTCGCGCTGTTCGCGCAGAACTACTCGGGTGCGACGCTGATGCAGCTCAACCCCGTGACGTGGACGCTGTCCGTCGAGGCGGCCTTCTACGTCGTCCTGCCGCTGATCGGGCTGCTCGTGCTGTGGCTCGCCCGCGGTGGCGCGCGTGCGCAGGTCGCGGTGCTCCTGGGGTTCGTCGCGCTGACGGTCCTGTGGCGCGCGCTCGAGCTGCGCCACGGGTGGGGCGCGATCGCCGAGAAGACGCTCCCGGCCTACCTCGGGCATTTCGCGCTCGGCATGCTGGCCGCGCTGTGGGTCGAGCACCGCCGCCTCACGGGCCACCCGCCGCTGGCGCCGGGACGGACCGCGCTGCTGGCGGGCGCCGGCGCCGTGCTCGTGGTCGCGCTGGCGACCTGGCACGAGACGACGCTCGACCTCTTCGGTGCACGCGACATCGCCGCGAACATGCCCGCGGCGGCCGGCTTCGCGCTGATCGTCGCCGCGGTCGCCGGCGGCGCCGGGCGCAGCGTCAGCTGGCTCTCGGCTCGCCCGCTCGTGTTCGTCGGCGTGATCTCCTACGGCGTCTACCTGTGGCACCTGCCGCTGCTGCTCGTCGCGCGCGAGGCCGGGCTGCTGCCGCACGACCTGGTGCCGCGCATGCTGACCGTGCTGGCGCTGGCCCTGGGCGCCGCCTGGCTGAGCTGGGTGATCGTCGAGCGGCCGGCGATGCGCTGGGCGGCCCGTCGGCCTGCGCGCAGCGCGCGCGCCGCCGTCGTGCCGACCGCCCGGCCGGCGACCGAGCGGGCCTGAGCAGGCCCGGGTGTACTACGCGGAACCCAGGGCCCGCGCCAGGTCCGCGACGAGATCGCGCGCGTCCTCGACGCCGCACGAGAGCCGCACGAGGTCGGCCGGCACCGCCGCCTCGGAGCCCTCGACCGAGCCGTGCGTCATCGCCTGGGGGACCTCGATCAGCGACTCGACCCCACCGAGCGACTCGGCGAGCGTGAACACGCGCGTGCGCGTGCAGATCGCGTGCGCGTCCGCGTGGCGGAAGGACACCATCCCGCTGAAGCCCGGCCAGCGCACGTCGCTGACGCCGGGCTCGCCCTGCAGGAACGCGACGACCTCGCGTGCGTTCGCCGCATGCGCGGCCATCCGCAGGTGCAGCGTCCGCAGGCCGCGGTGGACGAGGAAGCAGTCCGTCGGGCCGGGGATCGCGCCGGCGGCGTTCTGCACGAAGCGGATCCGCTCGTGCAGCGCCGGGTCCCCCACGACGACCGCGCCGAGCACCGTGTCCGAGTGCCCGCCGAGGTACTTCGTCGCCGAGTGCACGACGGCACCGGCACCGAGCTCGAGCGGGCGCTGGTTGACTGGCGTCGCGAACGTGTTGTCGACGACGACGAGCGCCGCGCCGCCGCGCTCGACGACCCCGGCGACGTCGACGACGTCAAGGCGCGGGTTGGTCGGCGTCTCGACCCAGATGATCCGCGTGTCGGGCCGGATCGCCGCGGCGAGCCCGTCGAGGTCGGTCTGGTCGACCATCGTGTAGTGCAGGCCCCAGCGCGTGAGGATCTTGTCCACGAGCCGGTAGGTCCCGCCGTAGAGGTCGATCGGCAGGACGATGTGCCCGCCCGCGTCGCAGGCCGCCGTGATCAGCGCGTGCTCGGCGGCCAGGCCGGAGGCGAAGGCGGTGGCGTGCCCGCCCTCGAGCGCGCCGAGCGCGTCCTCGAGCGCGCGGCGCGTCGGGTTCGCCGTGCGCGCGTAGTCGAAGTCACCGACGTATTCGCCCGGAGCCTCCTGGGCGAACGTCGAGGTCTGGTGGATCGCCGGGATCACCGACCGGAAGTGCGGGTCGGGCTCCAGCCCGGCGTGGACCGCGCGCGTGGCGAACCGCGCGTCGGGCGGGAGCTTCGAGGCGCTCATCGCGCCAATGCTTCCAGCAGGTCCGTGCGGGTGACGATCCCGACGGGGCTCCCGTCCTGCATGACGAGCAGGGCCTGGCGCTCGCCGCTGAGGAGCTCGACCGCCTCGCGCACCTCGTCGTTGACCGAGACGGCGGGGAACGGCGCCTCCATCACGTCGACGATCTGCGCGCCGAGCAGCGACGCGTCGCCGGTCGCGTGGCGCAGCAGCCCGCGCTCGCCGATCGAGCCGACGACGGCGGTCGCGTCGTGCCCGCTGACGACGGGCAGCTGCGAGACGCGGTGCTCGTGCAGGAGGGCGATCGCATCGCGGACGCGGTCGTGTGTGCGGACGCTGACGAGCGGAGGGATCTCGCCACCTCGCTGCTTGCGCAGCAGCACCTCGCCGACGGTCGCGTCGCCGGAGCGCTCGAGAAAGCCGTGCTGGGTCATCCAGGCGTCGCTGAAGATCTTCGAGAGGTAGCTGCGCCCGCCGTCGGGCAGGATCACGGCGACCATCGCCTCGGGGTCGTCGATGCCCTTGGCGACCTCGAGCGCAGCGTGCAGCGCCGTGCCGCACGAGCCGCCGGCCAGAATGCCCTCCAGCTGGGCGAGGCGGCGCGTGGCCAGGAACGACTCCTTGTCGCTGACCGTGACGTAGCGGTCGACGATCTGGGGGTCGAACGTCGCGGGCCAGAAGTCCTCGCCGACGCCCTCGACGAGGTAGGGCTTGACGGCGTCCTCGCCGCCGGAGTAGATCGACCCGACGGGGTCCGCGGCGATCACCTCGATCGCCGGGTTTCGCTCCTTCAGATAGCGGCCCGTGCCCGTGATCGTGCCGCCCGTGCCGACGCCGGCGACGAGGTGGGTGATGCGCCCACCGGACTGCTCCCAGAGCTCAGGGCCGGTGCTGGCGTAGTGCGCCGCGGGGTTGGCCGGATTGAAGTACTGGTTGGGCTGGAAGGCGCCGGGGATCTCCTCGGCGAGGCGGTCGGCGACGCGGTAGTAGGACTCGGGCGAGTCCGGAGCGACCGCGGTCGGCGCAACGACGACCTCGGCGCCGTAGGCGCGCAGCAGGTCGATCTTCTCCTTGCTCATCTTGTCGGGCATCACCGCGATCACGCGGTAGCCCTTCAGGCGCGCGGCGATGGCCAGGCCGGTGCCCGTGTTGCCCGATGTCGGCTCGACGATCGTGCCGCCCGGCTGCAGGCTCCCGTCGCGCTCGGCCGCCTCGATCATCGCGATCGCGACGCGGTCCTTGATCGATCCGCCGGGGTTGAGGTACTCGACCTTCGCGACCAGCTGCGGGCTGAGCCCCGCGCCCAGGCGCGAGAGGCGCACGAGCGGCGTGTCCCCGACCGCGTCGAGCAGCGAGTCCTTGATGTCCGTGGTGGCGGCGGTGAGCTGGGTCATGACAGACGACAGTGAAGCATCTGTTCGGGCGAAGCCGCAAGGCGTCGAAGATCCTTCGGCATCGTGGACTTCTGACCTGGTGTTCTTCGCTCCCGTCCGGCATCATACGCGCGATGCCGAACGATCCTCGCCCGCCGCTCGACGCCGTCGACCGCACGATCCTCGAGGCGCTCAGCGCGGATGCGCGCATCTCCAACACCCGCCTCGCCGAGCGCGCCGGCGTCGCCCAGTCGACGTGCCTCGCGCGGGTGCGTGCGCTGCGCGAGTCCGGGGTGCTGACGGGCTTCCATGCGGAGGTCGACCTCGCCGCGCTCGGCCGCCCGCTGCAGGCGCTCGTCGCGGTGCGCCTGGCGGTGCACAACCGCGAGCAGATCGAGGACTTCACCGAGCACGTCCGCGCGCTCGCGGGCGTGCTGTCGGTCTTCCATCTCGCCGGCCAGACCGACTATCTCGTCTGGATCGCCGCGGAGTCGGCGCAGGGCCTGCGCGAGTTCGTCGTCGACCATCTCGCCACTGACCCGGCGGTCGCGCACGCCGAGACGTCGCTCATCTACGAGCACTCGCGCGGCCCGGGCATCTGGGGTGCGCTGGATCCGGCGTAGAGGGGCTCGCAGGAAGGTCCTTCTCAGCGCTCAGCCGCGCGGCGGCAGTCCGAACCCGTTGCGCTTGAGCACGGCGCGACCCGCGCGCGTCGTGACGCGCGAGATGAAGTTCTGGGCCCCCGCGGTGTCCGCGCCCGGGCGCTTGACCGCGCAGATCTGGTAGCGCATGGGTGGCTGCGCCCAGCGCGGCAGCGCGATCGACCTCGTCCGATCGGCGGCCGCCCGGCCGTCGGTGAGATAGGTGAACCCCGCGTCCGCCGAGCCGAGCGCGACCTTCGTGACGACCCCGCCGACGTTCGACTCCTGGCTGACCGTGTTGCGCTGCAGCACGGACGTCAGCCGCAGGCGCGCGAGCAGCTTGCGGGTGTAGACGCCGATCGGCACCGCCGCGTTGCCGATCGACAGCCGCAGGCCGCCGGCCCTCAGCGAGTAGACCGAGCGGATCCCCGCCGGGTTCGATTTCGGCACGAGCAGCACGATGATGTTCGTCGCGAACGTGACCGGCCGTGTGCACCGGCCCTCGCGGAACAGCGCCTGCGCCTCGTTCGGGCTGGCCGAGGCGAAGACGTCCGCGGGCGCGCCGCGCTCGATCTGCAGTTCGAGCGTGTTCGAGCCGCCGAAGCTGTAGGCCACGGAGTTCGAGATCTGCGGGAACGCGGTCGTCAGCGACGTGGCCGCGTAGACGGTGAGCGCGTGGGCCGACGCGGGCAGCGCCATCAGCGCGACGACGGCGGCGACGGCGAGTCGTGCGGTGCGTGAGCGGGTCATGAGACCTCCTGCGGAGTGCCGACGGGCTGGAGATAGGGATCGAGCATGTTGCCGGCGGTGTCGACGTCGAGCGGCGCGGGCAGGCCGGCATGCGGAGAGAGCCCCGCCATCACGCGCGCCTGCGAGAGGAACTGCGCGTCGCCGGCGAGCAGGCGGGCGAGCAGCAGGCGCGTCGCCGGATCCTGCGCCTGCGACGTACCGTAGGCGTAGACGCTGCACAGCGCCCGCTCGAGCTTCATGACGGCGGCCAGCACCGCGGCCTTCGTCTTCGCGGGGATGACGATGCGGAAGTCGTCCGAGCGCGGCGCGTCGCCGCCCAGCGGCGCATCGAGCAGCTTCTCCTGACGGCGCTTCAGCGCGCTCGCGGCCGAGAGGCGCGAGCGCTCGGTGCGCGTGAAGCCGGGCGTGCGCAGCGCCTGCGTGTACGCAACCTCCGACACTCGTTCGGCGAGCGCGCCGAACGCGACGAACCCGACGTCATCACCGACCGGCGTCGGGACGGGCGCCGCCGCAAGAGCACCGGGTGCGTTGACGAGAGCGAGGCAGACCGCACCAAGGACCGCAGCCACGCATAGGCGTTGCATAGGTGCACTTCTACCACAACGGGGCCGGCCGGCGCGCCCGTCGGAGCCCAGCAGGTCCACCCCAGACGCCCCTCGAGCGAGGCATCGCGGATGGATGAGGGCGCACGCGGCCCGGGTGCCGTACCGAGAGGTACTGCCCCGGGCACGCGGGTGGCCTCAGTCGCCGCGAGGCCCGCGAACCTAGACGTCGTCGCCGCGCTGGTTGAGAAACCTCTGAAACTCCCGCGCCAGCACGTCGCCGGACGGGACCTCGGACGACCCGGGCTCGGGCGCCTCGGCGTCGGCGGCCTGCTCGAGGCGCTCGACGAACCGGCGCACGTCGTCGTCGCCGGCGACGGCGCTCGTGACGCGGCGCTCGTAGTCGCCGGCGGCCTGCTCGAGCTCGCTGGCGTCGACGCTGACGCCCACGAGCGACTCGAGTTTGCGCACGAGCGCGAGTGAGGCCTTCGGGTTCGGCGCAGCGGCGACGTAGTGCGGGACGCTAGCCCACAGGCTCGCGGCCGGCATGCCCGCCTGCGAGCAGGCCGCGTGCAGGACGCCGGTGATGCCGGTCGGGCCCTCGTAGTCGGTCGGGCCGAGCCCGATGCGGTCGGCGAGCCCCTCGTCCGAGGCGATCCCGACCATCGGCACCGGGCGGGTGTGCGGGACGTCGGCGAGCAGCGCGCCGAGCGTCACGGTCAGCTGGACGCCCAGCGCCTCGGCCAGCTCGATGATCGTGGTGCAGAACCCGCGCCAGCGCATCGACGGCTCGGGGCCGGAGAGCAGCACGAGGTCGCGCGGCGCGCGCGGCGCGCGAGCCGCCCAGATCTCGATCGAGGGCCAGCTGATCTCGCGCGTGCGCCCGTCGACGAGCCGCACGGTCGGGCGCTCGGCCTGGAAGTCGAAGAACTCCTCGGGGTCGATGCGCGCGAAGCGGGTGGCCCCCAGCGTGGTGCCGAGGAAGCGGACCGCCGAGGAGGCCGCCTCACCCGCGTCGTTCCAGCCGGTGAACGCGCAGACGAGAGCCGGAGCCCGCAGGCTCTCCGGACGGCTCTCCCAGATCAACGGCTGCATCCGGTTCACCGTACATCATGCGGTGGTGTCCTCCCACGAGCCGTCCGGGCGCCTGCGGCCCGTGCCCGCGCCACCTTCCGGTGCACCGGAACGCCCCGGCTCGGTCGCCACGCTGCGCGACGGCGATGCGCTCGAGGGCATCTACGCCTGCACGCGCAAGGACCGCCTGGTCGCCCGCACCGGATCGCCGTATCTGGCGCTGGAGCTGCGCGACCGCAGCGGTGCCCTGCCCGCGCGCCTGTTCCGCGACGCCGACCTCCACGGCGCGCGCTTCGAGCGCGGCGACCTCGTCCGCGTGAGCGGGCGCGTGGCGCGCTTTCGCGGCGAACTCCAGGGTGAGCTGACGGCGGTCGCGCGCGCGGCCGAGGGCGCCGCCGACCCGGCCGAGTTCCTGCCCGCCGCCTATCGCGATGTCGAGGAGCTGGAGGGCTTCCTCGAGCATCTCGCCGGCGAGGTGCGCCAGCGCGGCCTGCGCGCGCTGCTCGCGTCCGTGCTCGGTGACGACGCGCTGCGCGAGGCGCTGCGCCGCTCACCCGCCACACGCGGCGGACACCACGCCTACCTCGGCGGCCTGCTCGAGCACACCGTCGCCGTGGCGACGCTGTCGCTGGAGGCTTGCACGCTGCACCAGCGGCTCGACCAGGACGTGCTGCTGAGCGCTGCGATCGTCCACGACCTCGGTCGCACGCGCGAGCTGACGCTCGGCGCCGACATCGGGATCAGCACGCAGGGACGCATGCTGGGCCACGTCGAGCTCGGCCTGCGCCTGCTCGAGGACCACGTGCGCGCGAGCGGCCTCGACGAGGCGCGCGCCCTCGCAGTGGCCCACTGCGTGCTGACCCACCACGGCCCGGAGGCCGCCCCGCAGCGCCGTTTCGCCTCCGCCGAGGCACTCGCGCTGTATCGCGTCAATGCGCTCGACGCGAGCGTCAAGGGCGCGATCGAGCACGGGCTCGGGCTCGACCTCGAGGCCCCGGCGCGCTAGTCCGTCGATTCAGGCCGCCTCGCCGCGCGAGGCGTCGAGGCCTGCGCCGCCGGGGGCGAGGGCGTCGCTGACGGTCCGCAGCAGCGAATCGCGCGTGAACGGCTTCTGGACGAACGCGAGCTCGCGGTCGCGCGCGCCCTCGAGGACGAGCACGTCCTCGGTGTGGCCGGACATGAAGACGATGCGCAGGCCCGGCGTCAGCTCGGCCGCGCGCTGGGCCAGCTCGTGCCCGCTCATCCCGGGCATGACGACGTCGGTCAGGAGGACGTCGACGGGCTCCCAGGCCGCGAGCGCCTCGGAGCCGCTGGCCGCCTCGCGCACGTCGTAGCCGTGTGCGGCGAGGATGCGCACCGCCTGGCGGCGCACGGGGTCCTGGTCCTCGACGACGAGCACGGTCGCCGCGGAGGAGGCCGGGGCGTGCTCGGCGGCGACCTCGGTCTCCGGCGGAACCGCCTCGCTGACAGCCGGCAGCGTGAAGCGGACCATGGTGCCGGAGGGCGACGAGTCGAGGTCGACCGCGCCGCCGGAGTCGGTGACGATCCCGTGCACCGTCGCGAGGCCCAGGCCGGTGCCCTCGCCGGGGTCCTTCGTCGTGAAGAACGGCTCGAACGCGCGATCCAGCACCTCGGGCGCCATGCCGGTGCCCTCGTCCGCGAAGGAGACCTCGACGCCATCGCCCGCGCGGCGAACGACGATCTCCAGCCTGCCGCCGTCCGGCATCGCATCGCGCGCGTTGACCGCGAGGTTCATCAGCACCTGCTCGATCCGCGAGCGGTCCGCCAGCACCGGCGGCAGGTCGTCCTCGCAGCGCAGGACGAGCTCGACGCGCTCGCCGAGCGAGCGCCCGAGCAGCGACTCCAGGTCGCGCACCAGAGCGCCGAGGTCGAGGACCTCGGGCGTGACGACCTCGCGGCGGCTGAACATCAGCAGCTGGCGGGTGAGCGCGGCGGCGCGATCGGCAGCGCGGCCGATCTCCAGCACGTCATCGCGCACCGGTGAGTCCTCCTCGAGCTGCTGCTCGGCGAAGTTCACGCAGGAGAGGATCACTGACAGCAGGTTGTTGAAGTCGTGGGCCACGCCGCCGGCCAGTTGGCCGACGCTCTCCAGCCGCTGGGCCTGGGCGAGGCGGTGCTCGAGCTCCATCCGCTCGTGCTCGGAGCGCCGGCGCTCGGTCACGTCGGTCGCGATCGAGCACACACCCGAGATCGAGCCGTCCGGCCCGAACAGCGGGAACTTCACCATCAGGAACTCGCGGTCGATCTCCCCCGCGGGACCGGCGATCGTGCTCTGGTCCTCGAGCGGGACGCCGGTCGCGATCACCTCGCGGTCGAGGTCGTCGGCGAGGGTGCTGGCCTTGGCCGGTGGCAGGACCTCGGCGGCGGTGCGCCCGAGCGCGGCCTCCGAGCTGACGCCGAACAGCTCCTCCCAGCGGCGGTTCACGAGCACGTAGCGCTGGTGGAGGTCCTTGACGAAGATCAGCGCCGGTGCGTTGTCGACGATCGCCTGCAGGCGCTGCTCGCCGGCACGGCGCTCGGCCTCGGCGCGACGGCGCTCGCTCAGGTCGACGAGCTGGACGAGGAAGTACAGCGGGCGCTCGCCGTCGCCGTGCATGAGCGAGACGTGCGCCAGCACGTGCAGGACACGCCCGTCGGCGTGCACGAGCCGCTTCTCGATCGCGTAGCTGCGCCGGCGGCCTGCGAGCAGCTCGCGGACGAACGGGCGGTCCAGGTCGGCGTCGTCCTGGTGGTTCAGGGCGCCGAGCGTCTTGGAGCGCAGCTCGGCCTCGGTGTAGCCGAGCATCTGCGCGATCGCCCGGTTGAGGCGCAGCCAGTGGCCCTCGAGATCGACGAGCGCCATCCCGATCGGCGCGTCGTCGAACGCCCGGCGGAAGAGCTGCTCGGCGGCGCGCAGAGCGTCCTCGACGCGGCGCGACTCGGTCACGTCCTGGCAGGTGCCGTGGACGACCGTCGCCGCCCCGTCGCCATCGACGACGACCTCGCCACGGGCATGGATCATCCGCACGTCGCCGTCGGGGCGCACGATGCGGTGGTCGATGCTCCAGGCGCGCCCCTCCTCGACGGCGGTCTCGATGGCGCGCGCGACACGCGTGCGGTCGTCCGGGTGGAAGCGCTCGAGGTGGTGGGCGAAGGAGTGCGTGGTGCCGGGCTCAGGCCGCAGGCCGTAGATGCGGTACAGCTCGTCCGACCAGGTCACGCGGTCCTCGGCGATGACCCACTCCCAGCTGCCGAGCCGGGCGACCTGCTGGGCCTCGGCGAGCTTCGCCTCGCCGGCGGCCAGCGCGTGCTGGGCCTGGATCCTGGCCGTGACGTCCTGGAAGAGGCAGAGGTAGTAGAGCGGCTCGCCGGCGGGGTCCGCGACGAGCGTGCCGCTGACCAGCACGATCGCCGACTCGCCGTCGCGGCGGCGCAGGCGCGCCTCGAGCTCGAAGGAGGACGGGTGGCCCTCGGCCCAGCGCCGCCCGATCCAACGGTCGGCGGCGTCGCGATCCTCCGCGACGTCCCAGGCGGTCTGCCCGAGCAGGTCGGTCTCGGTCATGTCCAGCAGCGCGCAGAGCGACGCGTTGACGCGACGGAAGCTGCCGTCCGGGTTGACGAGCGCCATACCCGTCGGGGCGTCGCGGAACGCCTGGCTGAGGCGCTCGGCGTCGGCCTCGTCGCGTTCGGTGATGTCGCGCGCGACCAGGTGGACGAGCCCGGCGACGGGGTCCACCGCCGCCCGCGCCTCGCACCAGCGCGCCTCGCCGTCGGGCCGCATGATGCGGCAGCGGAACTCCTCCAGCGCGACCGCGTCCTCCTCCAGCCGGGCGAGGAAGCGCGCGCGCACGGGCTCGCGATCGTCGGGATGCAGCAGGTCCCAGAGCGACCCGCCGATCGCCTCGTCCTCGGTGCGACCGGCGAGCGTCGCCGCGGCCGCGTTGGCACGGCGGATCTCGCCGTCCAGCGTCGTGACGACGAGGGCGTCGTTGGCCAGCTCGAACAGGCGCTGTTCGAGTGCGTCCTTGGGGATGTCGCCGAGCCTCTGCACCACGCGTTCGTTCTCGGACGGCACGCGTCCGAGGGTACGTATCGGCACACCGCCCCACAAGACATGAGCGCCGCCCTGCGGGCCCGCCCCGCGGCGGGCGGCGCGGATCGAGCGGCGAACGGCGGGCCTGCGACCGGCCGCCGATCCGGGCGCTAGGTTTCGGACCGAGGATCGGTGTGATGAGCCCCCAGGCACAGGCCGGCACGACGACGGGCGGCGGCGCACCGCCGATCTCCGCGCACTTCGTGAACAACGTCCTCGCAGCCGCTGCGAGCTACATCGAGGACGACCCCGACCTCGCGCGCGACGTCCTCGCCGAGCTCGGCCAGTTCCTGTCCTACTGCCTGCGCGAGGACCCCGGCCCGGTGACGGCCGGCCAGGAGCTCGCGCACACGGCGACCTACCTGCGCCTGCAGCAGGCCCGCTTCCCGGACCGCATCTCCGCGCAGCTCCCGGCCGCCGAGGAGCTGCCGGGCGGGCGCATCGCGCCGGACTCCATCCAGGGGCCGGTCGCCGAGGCGCTGGGCCGCCGGCTGCGCGAGCGCGCCGGGACCTGCCGCCTGACAGTCCGGCCGTCCGCCCAGGGCCTCGAGGCGGAGCTCAGCGGCGCCGCCGGCGAGGACCCAGAGCTTGTCAGGATCACGTTGCACGCAATCGAGGAGGTGGTCGCATGAGCGGGCTCCGCGTCCTGGCGGTCGACGACGAGCCGCGCGCGCTCGCGGACGTTGAGCGCCTGCTCGAGGGTTCGCCGCGCGTGGCCCAGGTCGACACCGCCGGCGGCGGGCGCGAGGCGCTCGTCAAGCTCGGCGAGGGCTCGTACGACGCGCTGTTCCTCGACGTGCGCATGCCGGAGATCGAGGGCCTCGAGCTCGCCCGGCTGCTGCGGCGCTTCGACGACCCGCCGGGCGTCGTCTTCCTGACCGGGCACGCGGACGCCGCCGTCGAAGCGTTCGAGGT
This sequence comes from uncultured Solirubrobacteraceae bacterium, assembly GCA_963809525.1. Lineage (GTDB taxonomy): Bacteria > Actinomycetota > Thermoleophilia > Solirubrobacterales > Solirubrobacteraceae > F1-60-MAGs163. Next base: position 196,556 of record CAWEJY010000010.1, read on the forward strand.
GCAGGCACTCGACTTCCTCGTCAAGCCCGTCACGCGCGACCGCCTCGACGGGGCGCTGACGCGGATCGAGGCCGCGCGCTCGGCGCGCGGCGCGGCCGCCGCAGCTGTGCAGGAGCACAGCGCGCCCGAGGTCGTCGCGCTCGACAACCCCACCGGCGCGGGCAAGCGTCTCGTGCGGCTGGAGACGATCCGCTACGTCGATGCCGATGGCGACTACGCGCGGATCCACGCCGAGGACGGCGACTTCGTGCTGCGCGCGCCGCTGAGCCAGCTCGAGGAGGACTGGGGCAGCGCGGGCTTCACGCGCGTGCACCGCGCGCATCTCGTGAACCTCAATCACGCCGTCGAGCTGCGCTCGCAGCCGAACGGCACGGCGGTGCTCGCCATGCGCGACGGGACCGAGATCCCCGTCGCCCGCCGGACGGTCGCCGCGCTGCGCCGGCGCCTCAAGGCGTAGCGCAGCCGGGCCGCAGGCGCCGGAAACAGGCCGGCGACATCGGGCGCAACGGACGAACCGTGCTCAGAAGTGGCCACGCACGACGGCGCCGGTGACGACCTCGTGGTCGGCCGGGCCGGGGCGCAGGACGACGACCTCGGCGGGCACCTTCTCCAGCAGCCACGCGACATCTTCGGGGGAGAAGCCGGCGTCGGACCCGTCCCCTGCCGGAACGACCACGCGGTCGAAGCTCTCGCTGGCCAGGAGTCGGCTGAGCGCGTCGCGGCACGTGCGTCCGCGGCTGATGCGCGAGTCGACCGCGACGCCGCGCCGCGCGGCTCGCTGCTCGATCGCCTCCATCAGCGGCAGGACGGTCTCAGCGCGAGCCGGGAGCGGCGCATCGAGCGGCAGCGTCAGCGGCACGGAGGCCAGGTAGGCGGGCATCAGCGTCGCGTCCTCGGCGACCGCCAGTCGCAGGGCCGAATCCATCGCGCGGCGCGAGACGCTCTCGCCGTGGAAGGGCAGCAGGATCCGCCGGGCGCCGCCGCGGCGCACCGCGACGGGGCGCCGGCCATGGGGCGGGAGCCACCAGCCGGCTGCGAGACCGAGCGCGACGCCGAGCACGAGCAGGAGCACGCCGATCATCCGTCGCGCTCCGGTCGCTGGGCGCGGTCGGCCACGACGCGCAGGTCGACGCCCTCGAGCCGGCGCATCAGGCGCATCGGAAGCGCCTCGCGCAGCCGGTTCAGGCCGGTTGCCGGGTGGGGGCGGCCCATCAGGACATACGTCGACCCGCGCTCCGCCACGAAGTCGGCGACGGCATGCTCGATGTCGTCGGAGTCGATGATGTGCAGTTCGGCGCCGAGCAGCGAGACGAGCTGGCGCAGGGCCGCCAGCCCGCGCTCGTCCGCGTCGGACATGTCGCGCGAGGAGCGCACCCACAGCACGTCGAGGTCGGCCCCCAGGCGGGCCGCCGACCGCCACGCGCGGCGGATCAGGCGCTGCGCCTGCGGGTTGGGCTCGACGAGTGCGAGCAGCCGATCTCCGATGGCCTGGGTGGCGGCACCGTGGAGTGACTCCTCGCGCGTGCCGACGGCCCCGGCGTAGGCGATGCGCTGCGCGCCGACCGACTCGGCGACCTGCCGCAGCGCGACCTCGCGCAGCGCGACGAGGTTCTCGATGGTGAAGAAGTTGTTCAGCGCGGTGTCGATGCGCTCGGGCGGATAGACCCGCCCTTCGCGCAGGCGCGTCAGGAGCTCGCCGGGGGTGATGTCGACCAGGACGACCTCGTCGGCGCCGGCCAGCACGTGATCGGGAACGGTCTCGCGGACGCGCACGCCCGAGAGCTCGGCGACGAGGTCGTTGAGCGACTCGAGGTGCTGTACGTTCATCGTCGACACGACGTCGATCCCCGCCGCCACGACGTCCGCGACGTCCTCGTAGCGCTTGGCGTGCTCGACGCCCGGGGCGTTCGTGTGCGCCAGCTCGTCGATCAGGCAGATCGCGGGGGCGCGGCGCAGCACCGCAGGCAGGTCCATCTCGTCGAGGTCGACGCCGCGGTAGGAGACTGTGCGCCGCGGGACCAGCTCGAGACCCTCGGCGATGCGCGCGGTGTCGTAGCGCCCGTGGGTCTCGAGGACCCCCAGCACGACGTCCTCGCCATCGCGCCGCAGCTCCTGACCCTCCTCGAGCATCGCGTAGGTCTTGCCCACACCGGGGGCCATGCCGAGGTAGACCTTGTGACGCCCTGTGGTCGGCTCCGCCGCCATGGCCGGTCCGTCGCGTCCTCAGGACTCGCAGGCACGCAGCGCGCGCTCGGCCGCCCGGCGCAGCGTGCCCGGAGCGGCGGCCGGCGCGTACAGCGGACCGATGCCGTCGGTCAGCAGGCGCCTGGCGAGCACCACGCCCGCCGGGGCGGGAGGCACCGGGCTCAACAGGCGGCGGGCCAGCTGCTCGAGCGCCGGCCGCGCGTCGCCCGCCGCCTCGGGCACCACGCGGACGCCCGTCGTGAGCGCCAGCCGCGACCACGGGATCGCGCCGCGCCGGATCGAGCTGTTGAGCCCCTTGGCGACGATGCGCCGCCGGCGCGGCGCCGTCAGCCAGGCCGCCCGGGCACGCAGCAGCGGCGATGCCGCGGGCGAGGCGCCACGGACAAGGGCGTCATCGAGCTCGGTGGCGTGCAGATGGGTGGCCCACGACGCCGGCATCCGCGGGAGGATCACGTTGCCGGCGGCTGGTTCGATCGCGATCGGCATCACTCACGCTCCGAGCAGGTTGTGGACGACGAGGTCGACGAGCTTGATCCCGATGAATGGGACGATCAGGCCGCCGACGCCGTACAGCAGCAGGTTACGGCGCAGCAGCGCGGTCGCCCCGACCGGCTTGTACTGCACCCCCCTGAGCGCCAGCGGGATCAGCATCGGGATGATCAGCGCGTTGAAGATGATCGCCGAGATGATCGCCGACTGCGGGGTCCCCAGGTTCATGAGGTTCAGCTGATCGAGCGGGCCCGTCCTGTGACCGGACGCCGCCCAGGTGCCGACGAAGATCGCCGGCAGGATCGCGAAGTACTTCGCGACGTCGTTGGCGATCGAGAACGTCGTCAGCGACCCGCGGGTGATCAGCAGCTGCTTGCCGACCTCGACGATCTCGATGAGCTTCGTCGGGTTGGAGTCGAGGTCGACCATGTTGCCCGCCTCGCGCGCCGCCTGGGTGCCGGTGTTCATGGCGACGCCGACGTCGGCCTGGGCGAGCGCCGGGGCGTCGTTGGTGCCATCACCGGTCATCGCGACCATGCGGCCCTGCTCCTGCTCGTGGCGGATGAGCTCCATCTTGCGCTCGGGCGTCGCCTCGGCGAGGAAGTCGTCGACGCCCGCCTCCTGGGCGATCTTCGCGGCGGTGAGCTTGTTGTCCCCGGTGATCATCACCGTGCGGATGCCCATCGAGCGCAGCCGCTCGAACCGCTCGATCATGCCCTCCTTGACGGTGTCCTTGAGGTAGATGACGCCGAGCACGTCCGTTCCCTGCGCGACGACGAGCGGCGTGCCGCCCTCGTTCGCGATGCGGTCGACGGCGGGCGCGAGGGCGTCCGGGACGACGCCGCCACGCTCGCGCACCCAGCTCGCGACCGCGTCCGCCGCCCCCTTGCGCAGGCTCGAGCCGTTCATGTCCAGGCCGCTCATGCGCGTCTGCGCCGTGAACGGCACGAACTCGGCGCCCGCGGGCGTGGTCTCGCTCGCGTCGACGCCGAGGCGCTCGGCGAGCTCGACGATCGAGCGGCCCTCCGGGGTCTCGTCGGCAAGCGACGAGAGTCGCGCGGCAGCCTCCAGCGCGGCGCCGGTGACGCCCGGCATCGGAACGAACTCGGACGCCTGGCGGTTGCCGTAGGTGATCGTGCCCGTCTTGTCGAGCAGCAGCACGTCGACATCGCCCGAGGCCTCGACGGCGCGGCCGGACAGCGCCAGCACGTTCCGCCGCACGAGACGGTCCATGCCCGCGATGCCGATCGCGCTGAGCAGCGCGCCGATCGTCGTCGGGATCAGCGCGACGAGCAGCGCGACGAGCGTCGTCATCGAGATCGTCGTGCCCGCGAACTTCGCCATCGGCTGGAGCGCGACGACGACGACGAGGAAGACGAGCGTCAGGCCGGCGAGCAGGATCGCAAGCGCGATCTCGTTCGGCGTCTTGCGCCGCTCCGCGCCTTCGACGAGGGCGATCATGCGGTCGATGAAGCTATGACCGGGCTCCTGGGTGATCTCGACGACGATCCGGTCGGACAGCACGCGCGTGCCGCCGGTGACGGCGCTGCGGTCGCCGCCGGACTCGCGGATGACCGGAGCGGACTCGCCGGTGATCGCGGACTCGTCGACGGATGCGATGCCCTCGATGACGGTGCCGTCGCCGGGGATGACCTCGCCGGCCTCGACGATGACCACGTCGCCGCGCGTCAGCTCGGTGGCGAGCTTCGTGCCACCGTCGCGCATGCGCGCCGGCGTGTCCGAGCGCATGCTGCGCAGCGCGTCGGCCTGGGCCTTGCCGCGGCCCTCGGCGAGTGCCTCGGCGAGGTTCGCGAAGACCACGGTCAGCCAGAGCCACACGGCGACGGTGAAGGTGAACCACGAGGGCTCGGTGCCGCCGCCGAGCGGCGCGCCACCGGCGAGCTGCTTGATCCACGCGCCGGTGGCGATGATCGCGGTGAGCTCCACGACGAACATCACGGGGTTGCGCAACTGGATGCGCGGGTCGAGCTTCGCGAACGACGCGAGGATCGCCGGGCGCAGGATGTCGCCCGTGAAGAGCGAGACGGGCTGGTTCTTGTGGGTCATGTGGTGGGTGCCTTCGCGTCGAGGGCGAGGTTGAGCTCGAGGACGTTGACGCCGGGCATGCCGAGCACGCCGAGGCTGCGTCCGTCGGTGTTCTGGTCGATGAGGTTCAGGACCTCGGAGCGCGGGATCCTGCGCTGCGAGGCGATGCGGTAGGCCTGCACCTTGGCGTTGGCCGGCGAGATGTGCGGGTCCACGCCCGATGCGCTGGTGGTGACGCCGTCGACGGGGACCTTCGCCGCCGTCAGGCCGGGGTCGTAGGGCTTCTCGAGCGCCAGGTAGGCGGTCATGTTGTCGCGGAAGGCGTACGCCGCCACCGCCGAGTTCGGGCCGCGGTTGGAGAAGAACGTGCCGGCCGGGTTGTAGCCCGTGACCGACGGCCGCGGCTGGAAGTAGCGCGGGTCGGGCTCGGTCACCGGGTTGCCGTCCGAGTCGACCTTCGGCTTGCCGTTGGCGGCGAGCACCGGCTTGGTGAACGGCTGGGCCAGGAGCGACGAGCCGACGTTCCGGCCGTGGCTCTTGACGAGCGAGCCGTCGGCCTTGCCGGGGAAGACCACCTGGCTGATGCCGGTCACGACGAGCGGGTAGACGATCCCGAGCGCGATCGTCGCGACGACGATGGCGATCAGTGCGGGGCGGAGAATCTGGCGCATGATCAGAAAAGTCGGTTGGTGAGGGCCTGGACCACGGGGCCCAGGAGGATGGCCGGGAAGAAGGTCAGCGCTCCGAGCAGGAGCACCACCCCGATGAGCAGGACGACAAACGTCGGCGTGTCGGTGCGCAGGGTTCCTGCGCCCGCCGGCACCACCCGCTTGGCGGCGAGCGATCCGGCGACCGCGAGCACGAGGATCATCGGCAGGAACCGCGCCCCGATCATCGTGACGCCGCCCAGCAGGTCCGCGAACGTGATGCCGTGAGCGCCGACGTTGCCCGGTGTCGGCTGGTAGTAGCCCGTGTAGCCCGCGAATGCCGACCCGTTGTTGTTGGCCTGCGAGGCGTACGCGTAGAGCGTCTCGGAGAAGCCCTGTGGACCGCTCGCGTAGATCGACGGTTTGCCGTACTTGCTCGCCACGGCAGCTCCCGCGGTGACGAGTACCGCGAGCGGCGTGACGAGCACCGTCAGCGTCGCGAGCTTCATCTCGCGCGCCTCGATCTTCTTGCCCAGGAACTCGGGCGTGCGCCCGACCATCAGGCCGCCGATGAAGACGGCCAGGACGACGAAGATGAGCATCACGTAGAGGCCCGAGCCGACGCCGCCGAAGACGACTTCGCTGACCGACAGGCCGGAGAACGGCGAGACCCCTCCGAGCGCGGTGAGCGACTCCATCGCGGCGTTGACGGCGCCGCACGAGGTCACTGTGGTGACGGCCGCCCAGAGGGCCGAGCCGGCCGTCCCGAACCGCACCTCCTTGCCCTCCAGGTTCCCGGACGAGTGCAGGATGCCCGCGAACTGCTGGGCGGGCGTCGCGTGGCGCTCGGCGAAGAAGACGATCGCGACCGAGGCGAGGAACAGCACCCCCATCGCGCCGAAGATCGCCCAGCCCTGGCGGCGGCTGCCGACCATGCGCCCGTAGGTCGCGGTGAGCGCGGTTGGGATCAGCAGGATCAGCCAGATCTCGAGCGCGTTCGTGAGGCCATTGGAGTTCTCGAACGGCATCGACGAGTTCACGTTGAAGAAGCCGCCGCCGTTCGTGCCGAGCTCCTTGATCGCCTCCTGCGAGGCGACCGGGCCGAGCGCGAGGGTCTGCTGGACGCCCGTGCTGACGCCCTTGAGATCCACGTAGCCGCTGAGGGTCTGCAGCACACCCTGCGAGACGAGGATCAGCGCGAGGACGAACGAGATCGGGACCAGGACGTAGGCGACCGCGCGGAACAGGTCGACCCAGAAGTTGCCGATGTACGACTTGCCGCTGCGGTTCGACAGGCCGCGGATGACCGCGATCGCAACGGCGATGCCGACGGCGGCGGAGACGAAGTTCTGCACTGTCAGGCCGGCCATCTGGGCGAAGTAGGTCAGCGTCGTCTCGCCGCCGTAGTACTGCCAGTTCGTGTTCGTCACGAACGAGGAGGCGGTGTTGAACGAGACGTCCCACGTGCCACTGTGGAAGTTCTCCGGGTTCCACGGCTGGATCGTCTGCGTGCGCAGGATCAGGTAGAGCGCGAGCCAGGAGAACACCGAGAAGGCGACCACGCTCTTGGCGTAGGCCTTCCAGTCCTGGCCGGACTCGGGATCCGTGCCCAGGAGACGGCACCAGCCGCGCTCCACCGGGGCGACGAAGCGCGTGAGGAACACGCGCTCGCCGGTGAAGACGCGGGCCATGTACGACCCGAGCGGGACGACGCAGACGACGATCGCCGCGAGGACGATCGCGAGCGCGAGGAGATCCATCGTCATGACGGGCGCCTCCTAGAAGCGCTCGGGCCGCAGCAGGGCCACGAGCAGGTAGATGGCGACGAGCACCGCGACGATGAGGCCGATGGCGTTCGCGCTCATGCCTTGTCGATCAGGTCGACGGCGAAGAACAGGGCGGCGAAGAAGCCGATCCCGATGGCGACGGCGAGGAGGTCTTGCAACATGCCTTCGAGTGTGCGCCCGCCGTCGTCAGCGCCGCGCCCAGATTCCGGGGCGCGGTGTACAGATGGCGTGCAGGGGGCCGGCGGGACCTATTCCGCGAAGCGGTAGCCGATGCCCGCCTCGGTGCGGATGTACCGCGGGCCGTCGGCCGGCTCGATCTTGCGGCGCAGGTTGGCGATCTGCCCGCGCAGCACGTGGTTGTCGTCGGCGTACTCGATGCCCCAGACCTCGACGAGCAGGGCACGGTGGGTCATCAGCCGGCCGCGGTTGCGCGCGAGCGTCTTCAGCAGGTCGAACTCGGTCGGCGTGAGGTGGACCTCCTCGCCGCCGACGCGCACGCGGTGCGCCGCGACATCGACCTCGAGGTCGCCGACCGTGATCGCCGGCTCGCCCGCGCCGGCGCCCACGCGGCGCAACGCCGCCTCGAGCCGGGCGATCAGCTCGCGCGGCCCGAACGGCTTGGTGACGTAGTCGTCGGCACCCGCCTCCAGCGCACGCACCTTCGCGTCCTCGTCCCCGACCGCCGACAGGACGATCACGGGCATGTCGCTCCACTGGCGCAGCGAGCGGCACACCTCGACGCCGTCGCCGTCGGGAAGCACGAGGTCGAGGATCGCCGCCTCTGGCGGGCGCACCGCGGCGAGATCGAGCGCCTCCTCGGCGGTCTCCGCGGGCACGGGCTCGAAGCCGGCCTCGCGCAGCACGACCTTCAGCGCGCGCAGGATCTGCGGCTCGTCGTCGCAGACGAGGATGCGGCGCCGGTCGTTCATCGGGCGGGCGGGTTCACCGGAACGGGGCTCTCCTGCGGCACCGGCAGCTCGACGACGAAACTCGAGCCCTGCCCCGGCACGGACTCGACCCAGATGCGCCCGCCGTTGGCGTCCACGAAACCCTTGGCGATCGCCAGGCCGAGGCCGGAGCCGCCATGGCCGGCGTACGCCCGGTCGTCGCTGGCGACGCGGAAGAACGGCTCGAAGACGTGACGCTGATCGGCCGAGGGGATGCCCGGGCCCTGATCGACGATCCGCACGACGAGGCGCTCGCCCACGACTTTCGCCCGCACGGAGACCGCGCGCCCGGCGGAGTAGCGTCGCGCGTTCTCGAGCAGGTTCACGAAGACCCGCTCGATCTGGGCGGGATCGGCCCGCACCAGGGGAAGCTCGCCATGGAGCGCGAACGTGAACGTGCCGCCGCCCGGGTCGCGGCGCTCGACCTCCTCGGCGGCCTCGTGCAGCAGCTCGCCGACCTCGCACCAGTCCTCGTGCGGATCGGCGGATCCCGCCTCCAGGCGCGAGAGATCGAGCAGCTTGTCGATCACCGCGTCGAGCCGGCCGGCTTCCGTGACCACGACCGACGACAGCTCGTCACGATCGTCCTGGGCGAGCGTCGGGGAGCCGAGCGCGTCGCCGGCGGCGACGATCGCCGTCAGCGGCGAGCGCAGGTCGTGCGAGACGGCACGCAGCAGCGCCGTCTTCAGCGTGTCCGAGCGGCGCAGCGCCTCCGTCTCGACGATCTCGGCGGCGAGCCGGTCGCGCTCGAGCGCCGCCGCCAGCAACGCGCCGAGCGACGGCGCGACGCGCTGGCGCAGGCGGCGCTGGACCCCGGGCTCGAGGTCCTCGGGCACCAGCAGCGTGCCGACCCGCCCGCGCGGGCCATCGAGCGCGATGGCGACCTCGCCCGCGTGCGCGGCGCGCTCACCGGGCACGATCACGGCGCTGTCGGCGCCCGCCGCGTCGGCCACCCGCTGCGCGGTCTGCGTCAGGCGACCACGCAGGGGGCCCTCGCCGAGCAGCACGCTCGCCGCTGCGGCGGTGAGGGTCGCCTCCTGGCGGCGCAGCTCGGCCACGCGAAGCCGCGAGCGGGCGCGCTCGGCCAGGCTGCTCGCGATCCCGGCGACGACGACGAAGATCGCCAGCGCGTACCAGTCGCGGCCGTCGGCGACGGTGAAGCGACCGGTCGGCTCGATCAGGAACCAGTTGAATGCCGCCGCGCCGAGCAGCGCCGTGGCCAGGCCGGGCCACAGGCCCGCCCACGTGGAGACGCCGAGCACGGCCAGCAGGTAGAAGCCACCGAGCGAGACCGCCGGCGCGACATCGCGCAGCGGCACGACGATGACCGTGGCGAGCGCGACCGAGCCGACGACCGCGACGGCCTGCAGGCCCTTGCCGGTTCGCTCCTCACGCAGGACGGGTCGCGTCGTCGTCATCGCCGTCGCCCAGCGTACGACCATCGACGGCGCGCAGCTCCTGCAGCGCGCCGCGAGCGAGCGTCCACGCGATGTAGACGAGCAGCGCGGCGAAGAGCAGCTTGGTGATGCGCTCCGGGATCGCGTTGACGATCACGACGCCCAGCAGCGCCGCCGGGATCGCGAACAGCCCGATCCGCACGCCGTCGCCCAGGCGCATGTTGCCGTAGCGGTGCTGGCGCCACGCGCCCACCAGCGACACCGGGACGATCGCCAGCAGCGACGTCGCCTGCGCGTCGACCTGCGAGAGCCCGACGATCAGCGCCAGCGCTGGGACGAACAGCGCGCCGCCACCGATGCCGAGCAGCCCGGCGAGCATCCCCGCCGCGAAACCGATCAGGATCACGCCGATCATGCGCGCACCACGAGCAGGACCGCGGTGGCCAGCAGCAGCACCGAGAAGAGCAGGCGGATGATCGCGCCGGGGAGCCGCTGCTGGAGCGCGGTGCCCACCAGGACGCCGCCGACCGCCGGGATGCCGATCAGCAGCCCATCGTCGACATGGACGTTGCCGTAGATCGCCTGGAGCGTGACCGCGAAGACTGCGGCGACGAGGATCGCCACCAGCGACGTGCCGGTCGCCTCGCGCTCGCCGTAGCCGAACAGGAGGATCAGGAGCGGCACGACCACGACGCCGCCGCCGACGCCGAAGAGGCCGCTCAAGAGTCCCGCCGACACGCCGACCGCCCCGAGCTGCAGCAGTCGGCTCCGAGGCATGCCGCCATACTAGATCGGGTGCCCTTCGCCGCGACGCTCGCCGACGCCATCGAGCCCCTGCTCGCCGACCCCGCGCGCGCGGCGGTCCTGCTCGACGTGGACGGCACGCTCGCCCCGATCGTGCGCGACCCCGAGTCCGCCACCGTGCCGGAGCTGACCCGCCGCCTCGTCAACGAGCTGACCAAGAGCTACGGCGCGGTGGGCTGCGTGAGCGGACGCCGCGCCACCGTGGCGCGGCGCATCGTCGGGATCGGGTCGATCCCCTATGCCGGCAACCACGGCGCCGAGCTGCTGCCGCGCGGCGCCGCCGAGGCGATCGTCGACGCCGAGGCGAGCCGCTGGGGCGCGCGCGTGCGCGCCGTCGCCGACGGCGCGGGCGCCGAGCGCATGCGCGCCGCGGGCCTGCGCCGCGAGGACAAGGGATCGATCGTCGCGCTGCACTGGCGCGGGGCCGACGACGAGGCGCGCGCCGAGGCGCTCGCACGCGAGCTCGCGCAGACGGCGACCGAGGCGGGGCTGCACATCCACGAGGGCCGGCGCGTGATCGAGCTGCGCCCGCCGGTGCCGATCGGCAAGGACGCGGCGGTGCGCCGGCTGCTCGCGACGGCCGACGTCGACACGGCGCTCTACGCCGGCGACGACATGACCGACCTCGACGCCTTCGCCGGACTGCGCAGCCTCGTCGACGAGGGTCGCCTGCGCTGCGCCGTCTGCGTCGGCGTGCGCTCGGAGGAGACGCCGGAGGGCGTCCTCGCCGGCGCGGATCTCGTCGTCGCCGGACCCGATGGCGTCCGCGCGCTGCTGGAGGCGCTCGTCGCCTAGGCCGTGCGGTTCGTCGACCTGCTCAAGACGACGGTCCTGCTCAGCGCGGGCGCGGCGACGATGCTCGCCGTCATCACGATCCTCGAGGCCGACGCGGCCGGCGACGATCTCCTGACCCTCGTCGCCGCCGGCTGGTGGCTCGTCGCCGTGCTGCTGGGCGGATGGATCGGCCGGCGCCAGGAGTCCTCGCCGCCGGTCGCGCGCGCCCTGCGCGAGGCCAAGACCGCGACCTCGCTGCCCGAGCAGCGCGCCGCCCGGGTGCTCCTGAACCGGCTGTGGCCGCTGCTGCTCGCGACGCTGGCGTCGGCGATCCTGTCGGTGTTCCTCCCGCAGATCGCCGCGATCGCGGCGGGCTTCGGCGTCATCTGGGCGCTGTCCTGGCGCCACCAGGACGCCGCCGTCACCGCGATCGAGGAGCGCGACGGCGTGACGTTCTTCGTCGCGACGACCTCCGCCGTCGGCCCGATCAAGCTGGTCCGCACGCCGGGGCTGCGCCGCGACGCCGACCCCGCGCCCGGATCGGCGCATTGATGCAGGGCGCGGCGACCGACGTCCTGCTCGTCTCGCTCGGCTCGACGGCCGGCCTGCGCGCGTCGGACGAGGAGTTCGCCGGCTCGCTGCGCCGTGCCGGCGCGCAGGTCGCCGTCGTCCGCGCCGCCGCGCAGCCGCAGGTGCGAACGTTCGCGCTGACGGATCTGCGCTGGGCGCGCGCCGCGCGTGCGGCTGCGAATGCCGGCATCGGGCGCGAGCGGCCCCAGGCGATCGTCTACAGCACGACGACCGCGGCGCTGCTGTGGCCCGCCCCCGGGGCGATCCGATACGACGCGCCGGCCTCCGCCACGCGACCCGGCCGGCACGGGATCTGGCAGCGGCCCGTCGAGGCGCGCCGGCTGCGCGAGGCTCGTCTGCTGATCCCGACCGCGCCCGGCACCCTCGCCGAGACGGCCCGGCCGCACGCGGACGCACTGGTCGTTCCGATCCCGGTCGAGCCCTCGGGCCTCGGCGAGCCGTGGGCGCTGCGCGAGGTAGCGGCGCTGACCTACGCCGCCGACCCCCACAAGAAGGGCCTGGACCGCGTGCTCGCGGCGTGGGCGCAGGCCCGCCGCGAGGGCGAGACGCTCGTCGTCGCCGGTCTGGCGCCCGAGCGCCTGCCGAGCCCGCCGGAGCGGCGTCGAGATCCCGGGGCCGCTGGCGCGCGAGGACTACCGCGCGCTGCTGCGCCGCACGCGCGTCTTCGTCACCGCGCCGCGGCGCGAGGACCACGGCATCGCCCAGCTCGAGGCGCTCGCCGACGGCTGCGTGCTCGTGACGACGCCCGCGCCGGGGCCCTACGCTGCGCTGGAGATCGCGCGCACGCTCGACCGCCGCCTCGTCACCGACGACCTCGCCCCGGCGATCCGGATCGCGCTCGACGACCCGGCGCCGCGCTACGTGGCACGCTCGATCGACCTGCTCGCGCCGCACGCGCGGGCGGCGGTCGACCGGGTCGTGGCGAACGAGCTGCTGCCGCGCCTGCTCAGGAACCGCTGACGCGCTTGCGCAGCGGCGCGAACTCCGCCCACGGGAGCGTGTTGGCGACGGCCGACGGCGGGAGCCATGCGCGCCGCGCCGTCAGAACCCCCCAGCGCGTGTTGGCGAGCGTCGCGGTCCTGTGCGCGTCGGAGTCGATCAGGATCCGCACCCCCGCGGCGGCGGCCTCGCGGGCGTGGATGTCGTTGAGGTCGCGGCGATCGGGCGCGGAGTTGATCTCGAGCATCGTGCCGGTGCGCGCCGCAGCGTCGATGACCGCCCCGACGTCGAGGGCGTAACCAGCGCGGCGCCCGATCAGGCGGCCGGTCGGATGGCCGAGCGCGTCGACGAGCGGATGCTCGAGCGCGCGCACGATCCGCGCGGTCATCTGCGCGCCGTCCATGCGGAAGGCGGTGTGGACGCTCGCGATCACCCAGTCGAGTTCGGCCAGCAGGTCGTCGTCGTAGTCCAGACCGCCACCGGGCATGATGTTGACCTCCGAGCCCGCAAGCAGCGTGATCCCGTCCAGGCGCGCGCCGGTCTCGCGGACGGTCTCGACGTGGCGGCGCAGCGCGTCGGGCGACACGTCGTTGCCGAACCCGTGGCTCGCCGAGTGATCCGTGATCGCCAGGTACTCCAGGCCGCGCTCGCGCGCCGCCAGGGCCATCTCCTCGATCGTGTTCTTCCCGTCGGAGGCGACGGTGTGGCAGTGCAGGTCACCCCGCAGGTCCGCGACGCTGACGAGGTCCGGCGGCTCGAAGCCGGGGTCGAGCTCGCCGCGATCCTCGCGCAGCTCGGGCTCGACGTACGGGAGCCCGAGATGGGCGTAGACCTCCTCCTCGGTCGCGAAGCGATGCGTCTCGCCCGTCGCGTCGTCGAGGATGCCGTGCTCGGAGACGTGCAGCCCGCGGCGCACGGCCATCTCGCGCAGGTGCACGTTGTGCGCCTTCGAGCCGCTGAAGTGCTGCAGCAGGTTGCCGAAGCGATCGGGCGGGACGATCCGCAGGTCGACGTCGAGCCCGTTCTGCGTGCGCCCACGCGACCCGCTCTCGCCGCCGCGGTCGCTGCCGGCGATGACGTCGAGCGCCGCGAACGCCGCGACGACGGCGCCGGGATCCTCGGAGGCGACCACGACGTCGAGGTCCTTGACGTCGTCCACGCCGCGGCGCGCGCTGCCGGCCAGCTCGACGCGCTGTACCGCGGGTTCGCCGAGCAGACCACGCAGGATCTGCTCGCCGGTCTCGAGTGCCGTCGGCAGCGTCACGCGTGCCCGCGGCGCGTCGCCGGCGCCCGCGTCGAGCGCTTCGAGGATGCTCGTCTCGGCCTTGGGCCCGAAGCCGTTCAGGTCGCGGATGCGCTCTGCCTGCGCCGCCTCGCGCAGCGCGTCGAGTGAGTCGATCCCGAGTTCGTCGTAGAGGCGGCGCGCGCGCTTGGGGCCGAGACCGGGGAGGCGCGTCATCGCCACGACGCCGGGCGGGAACTTCGCACGCAGCTTCTCGGCCGCCGGGATCGTGCCGGTGTCGAGCAGCGCGGTCAGCTTCTCCTCGAGCGTCTTCCCGATGCCGGGCAGCTCGGTGACCGTGCCGGCCCGCACGAGCGGCGCCACCGGCCGCGGCGACTCGCGGATCGCCTTCGCGGCGGTGCGGTAGGCGACGACCCGGTGGACGATCGCGCCGTCGAGCTCGTTCAGATCGCCGAGCTCGTCGAGCGCGGCGGCCAGCTCGCTGTTGGAGGGGTCGGCGGGCATGAGCATCTAGCCTACGCGGCCCTCATGCCCGGCCCGCCCTGGCTCGTCCTCCCCACCTTCAACGAAGCCGAGAACCTCGAGCGCATCGTCGCCGCGGCGCTCGACGTGCTGGGCCGCGCCGCGCCGGAGGGCTTTCGCATCCTCGTCGTCGACGACGGATCGCCCGACGGGACCGGGGCGATCGCCGATCGGCTGGCCGCGGAGCACGAGCAGGTGCGCGTGCTGCACCGGACCGAGCGCCAGGGCCTGGGGCCCGCCTACCTCGCCGGGTTCCGCCATGCGCTCGACGGCGGCGCCGGCTTCGTCTTCGAGATGGACAGCGACTTCTCGCACGACCCCGCAGACCTCGCGCGCCTGCTCACGGCGGTGCGCGACGACGGAGCGGACGTCGCGCTCGGCTCACGCTACGTGCCCGGTGGGGGCGTCACGGACTGGGGGCTCGTGCGCCGCGTCGTCAGCCGCGGCGGCTCGCTGCTACGCCCAGCTCGTGCTCGGCGTCCCGGTCAACGACCTCACCGGCGGGTTCAAGTGCTTCCGCGCCGAGGTCCTCGAGGCGATCGACCTGCCGACGGTCCGCTCGCGCGGCTACGCGTTCCAGGTCGAGCTGACCTACCGCGCGGTCGAGCGCGGCTTCCGCGTCGTCGAGGTGCCGATCACCTTCCGCGACCGCGAGAGCGGGACGTCGAAGATGTCCTGGCGGATCGCCGCCGAGGCGATGTGGCTCGTGCCGGCGCTGCGCCTGCGCCCCGAACAGCCGCGGCCTTAGAAGGGCTTTCAGAGAGCCCAAAGACCTTCCTAGAACATCCGGCCAGCGGCTCAGTCGCCGGTGCACGGGGGCCGAATGAGCACGTGGTGGACCCCGACCGTCTCGTCCTGCTCCAGGGGCTGCGCGACACCCGCGCAACCTTCGACAAGTGGAACGCCGCTCCGCGGCGCGTCCTGCTGCCGTGGACCCTCGGGGCCCTCGCGATCGCCGCCGTCCTGCTGTTCTTCGTCTGGCTGATCGCCCTCGGGACGACACCGGACCCGTCGAAGACGCTGCTCCCCGGGCTCAACGCGCCCGTCGACGGCCCAGCGATCGGGCGCATCCTGTTCCGCAACTCGCTGGTGCTGATGCTGCACGCGCTCGCGTGCGTCGCCGGGTTCATCGCCGGCGCCTCGCTGCCGATCCAGGCCGAGCACAAGACCGGCCTGTCGCGCACGATCCACGAGAAGGCGGGCCCGCTCGCGATCGCCTTCGTCAGCGCCGCGACGCTGTTCTCGCTCGGCACGCAGGCATATGTGCTCGGCGGCATCGCCTCCGACCTCTCCCACCAGCTCCACGTGGGGCCCGAGACGCTGATCCTGACACTGCTCCCGCATGCGATCCCGGAGCTCGTGGCGCTGTTCATCCCGCTCGCGGCGTGGCTCGTCGCGAGCCGCAGCGACGGCTGGGACGAGCTGCTGGCCGCGACCTTCGTCACGGTCGCCATCGCCGTGCCGACGCTCGTGATCGCGGCCTGCATCGAGGTCTTCGTCTGGCCGCACCTGCTGATGGCCGTCTCGCCGGTCTACTAGCAGCCCCGCGCCGGGGGGCGTAACGCTTCCGGCATTCGCGGTACTACACTTTGTATAGTGAGCTGAGGCCGTCGGCGGTGCCGCGCGGTCGCAGGCCCGTCCAAGGAGAAAACCAATGGCCCTCCCCGAGATCACCGACAACAACTTCCAGGCCGAGGTCGTCGAGAGCGACACCCCGACGCTGGTCGACTTCTGGGCCCCGTGGTGCGGCCCGTGCCGCATGGTCAGCCCGATCCTCGAGCAGATCGACGGTGAGCGCGACGACATCCGCGTCGTGAAGCTCAACACCGACGAGAACCAGGAGACGGCAGCCAAGTTCGGGATCATGTCGATCCCCACGATGATCCTGTTCAAGAACGGCGCGCCCGTCCACCAGATCATCGGCGCCCTGCCCAAGCCCCGCATCGAGCAGCAGCTCGACGCCGCGCTGGGCGCGTAGTGCCTCAGGCGCGGGCGACGGCGATCTGCAGCTCGCGGCCTTCGATGGTCGCGAGCTCTGCGTTCCGGCCCGACGTCGCCGTAGAGGACGCTCGTCGCGAGCGCCTCGCCGGCGACGAGCGCCTCGTGCTCGCGCACCGCGGCGAGCAGCTCCGCGTCGCCGTCGAGCCGTAGCGCGATGCGGTCCTCGACCGCCAGGCGTGCGTTCTTGCGCGCGTTCTGCACGGCGTGGACGACCTCCCGCGCCAGCCCGCGCCGGCGCAGCTCGTCGTCGAGGATCAGGTCGAGCGCGACGGCGTGCGACCCCTCGCGCTCGAGCTGGTAGCCGTCGAGCGGCTGCATCGCGAGCAGGAGGTCCTCCTCGCCGAGCTGGTGGTCGTGCCCATCGATGGTCACGCCGATCTTGCGGCCCTCGCGCAGCGCCCCGGCGACCCGGTCGGGCTCGAGCGCGCGCGACCGCGGCGGCCACCTGCGGCATGTTGCTGCCGTAACGCGGGCCGAGCGTGCGGTAGTTCGGCTTGACCTCGTAGGAACCGAGCTCGTCGGCGTCGTCGACGAAGCGCAGCGCGTCGACGTTCAGCTCGTCGCGGACGATCTCGGCGAGTTGCTCGATCGCCTCGCGCTCACGGCCGGCGGCCACGACGATCGCCTCGCGCAGCGGCTGGCGGATCTTGACCTTCGCCTGGCCGCGCGCCGCCAGGCCGAGGCGCACCGTCTCGCGCGCGGTCGCCATCGCCACCTCGTGGCCGAGATCGCGCGGGTGCGGCTCGGGCCAGTCGCAGAGGTGCACGGAGGGCTCGCTGCCGTCGAGGTTCTCGTAGATCTCGTCAGCGATGAACGGGGTGTAGGGTGCGAGCAGCTTCGCCACGGTGAGCAGGCACTCGCGCAGCGTCGCGAAGGCGGTCGGGTCGCCCTCCCAGAAACGCCGGCGCGAGCGGCGCACGTACCAGTTCGAGAGATCGTCGACGAACGCGGCGATCGCGCGCCCCCCTGTGGTCGCGTCGAAGTGCTCCAGCCGGTCGGTGACCTCCTCGACGGTCGCCGCCAGCCGTGAGCGCACCCAGCGGTCGAGCTCGGTCTCGCCGCCGTCGCTGACGGGCTCGGCCTGTGCCGCGGCCGCGTTCTCGTACATCACGAGGAAGGAGTACGTGTTCCACAGCTGCTTGAGGAAGAAGCGGACGCCGTCGCCGACCGCCTCGACGGAGAAGCGGTAGCCGTCCCACGGCTGCTTGCTCGTGAAGAAGTACCAGCGGAACGCGTCGGCGCCGTAGCGGTCCAGGACGTCCCACGGGGCGACGATGTTCCCCAGCGACTTGGACATCTTGCGGTCCTGCTCGTCGCGGATGTGCCCGAGGCAGACGACGCTCTCGTACGGCGCGCGATCGAACAGCAGCGTCGAGACGGCGATCAGCGAGTAGAACCACCCGCGCGTCTGGTCGATCGCCTCGCAGATGTACTGCGCCGGGAAGCGGCGCTCGAAGCGCTCGCGATTCTCGAACGGGGCGTGCTCCTGGGCGAACGGCATCGCGCCGGAGTCGAACCACACGTCGATGACCTCGGGCACGCGCTGCATGCGCTCGGCGCACTGCGGGCACGGGAACCCGACGTCGTCGACGTAGGGCCGGTGCGGGTCCTCGATGCGCACGCCCGAGAGCTCCTCGAGCTCGTCGAAGGAGCCGACCACGTGCACGTGCTCGTTCGCGCAGCGCCAGACCGGCAGCGGCGTGCCCCAGTAGCGCTCGCGTGAGAGGGCCCAGTCGACGTTGCCGCGCAGCCAGTCGCCGAAGCGGCCCTCCTTGATGTGCTCGGGGTGCCAGTCGACGGTCTCGTTGGCCGCGAGCAGACGGTCGCGGATGCGCGAGGTCGCGATGTACCAGGAGGGCTTGGCGTAGTAGAGCAGCGGCGTCCCGCAGCGCCAGCAGTGCGGGTAGGCGTGCTCGTACTCCTCGGCCCGCAGCAGGCGTCCGCGGGCGCGCAGGTCCTCCACGAGGTCGGCGTCGGCGTCCTTGACGAAGCGCCCGGCGTACGGCCCGATGCGCTCGTCGTAGGTGCCGTCGAGCCTGACCGGGTTGACGACCGTCAGCCCGGCCTGCTGGCCGAGCCGGAAGTCGTCCTCGCCGAACGCGACGGCGGTGTGCACGAGGCCCGAGCCGTCCTCGGCGGTGACGAAGTCGCCGAGCAGCACCGTGTGACCCTTGGGACCGTAGACCTCGGCGGGCAGGAACGGGAATGGCGGCTCGTAGCGGGTGCCCTCGATTGCGGCGCCGTGGAAGCGCTCGAGGATCTCGGCGTCGTCACCGAGGACACGCTCTGCCAGCGCCGCGGCGAGGACGAGCGGAGTGTCGCTGCCGGGAACACGCGCGCGCACGTAGGTGAGGTCGGCGTCGACGGCCACGGCGGCGTTCGAGACGAGCGTCCAGGGCGTCGTGGTCCAGACGACGAGCTCATCGCCGGCCCGCAGCGGGCCGGCGGGCTGGAGCACCGGGAAGCGCACGTAGACGCTGAGGTCGATGACGTCCTTGTAGCCCTGGGCGACCTCGTGGCTGGACAGCGCGGTCCCGCAGCGCGGGCAGTACGGCACGACCTTGTGCCCCTCGTAGAGGAGGTCCTTGTTGGCGATCTGCTTGAGCGCCCACCAGACCGACTCGATGTAGTCCGGGTCGAGCGTGCGGTAGGCGTCGTCGAGATCGATCCAGAAGCCGATCCGCTCGGTGAGGCGGTCCCAGTCCTCGAGGAACGTGAACACCGAGTCGCGGCACTTCTGGTTGAACTCGGCGATGCCGTACGCCTCGATCTCTGCCTTGGAGCTGATGCCCAGCTCCTGCTCGACCGTGATCTCCACCGGCAGGCCGTGGCAGTCCCAGCCACCCTTGCGCTCGACGTAGTTCCCGCGCATCGTCCTGTAGCGCGGGTAGATGTCCTTGAACACCCGCGCGAGGACATGATGCGAGCCGGGCCGCCCGTTCGCGGTCGGCGGGCCCTCGTAGAACACCCACGGCTCGGCACCGGCACGGCGCCGCAGCGACTCGGCGAACACGTCGCGCTCGCGCCAGCGCACGAGGATCGACTCCTCGAGCGCTGGGAAGGACTGGTTCGGATCGACGGGGCGCGGCGGCGAGGACATGAGCGGAGCATTCTCGCAACCCGCCCGCGTGCGCCGCCTTCACGGCGGTTACGGCGCCAGGATCTGCCCGGTGAGCCGGCCCGGCCTGCGGAGCACCGGACGCCGCAGGCTCAAGCCGCGAGCTTGCGGCAGATCGTGGCGAGCGAGCGCTTCTCGTCCTCGTCCAGGACGGCGAAGGCGCGCTGCACGCGCTCGGTGTGCTCGGGGAACATGCGATCGACGACCTCGCCCCCCAACGCGGTCAAGCGCACGGCGACGGCGCGCCGGTCCTCGGGCAGGCGGTGGCGCGTGACGAGCCCGCGCGCGACGAGCGTGTCGGTCACCTCGGTCGCGTTCGCCTTCGAGGTCTGCAGGCGCCGGCGCAGCGTGCGCAGCTCGAGCTCGCCGCCCGCGGTCCGCAGGACCACGAGGACGAAGAAGCCGGTCGGCGAGAGCCCTTCGCGATCGAGATCGCTGGCGAGGCGGCGGCGAACGTTCGCCTCCGCGCGGAACAGCGATTCGAGCGCGCGATGCGCGAGTGGATCGCCGGGTGTGAGCGCCATCCTGAGCGGGAAGCTTCCCGCCCCGCCCGGACGGGACCGTTGCAGCCGGATGCGGTGTACTAGCTCGCGAGCGAGATGCCGTCGAGCCCGTCGAGCCCGGTCGGCACGACGGGCCACACCTCGCGGCCGTCGAGCCCGGCGACGAGCACGTCGACGCCGGCGATCGGCTTCGTGCCGAGCCGCGTGACCGTGCTGGCGCCCGTGTCCGGCAGCGCGCCGCGGAAGTCGTAGATCGCCAGCGCGTCGCCGCCGATGCGGCGGGCGGCGAAGACCAGGCGGCCGATCGCGTCCAGGCTCATCCCGTGCCCGGCGAGGACGACCGCGCGCGGCTCGATCGCGTGCAGCGCGCGGGCCATGCGCGCGGGGTCGACCCCGACGGCCAGCGTCAGGGTCCGCATGCCGCGGCGGCGCAACGTCAGCTCGAGCGCCTGCGCGTAGAGCGACTCGACGTCGCAGGCCGAGCTCGCGTCGAAGATGATGACGCCCTCGTCGCGGGTGGCCGCCGGCGCGACGCGCATCGCCGCAGCGAGCCAGCTGGTCGCCCAGCGCCAGGCGAACCCGTGCTCGGGGCCCTCGTCGCCGCCGTCCTCGGCCAGCGTCTCGACGGCGGGCAGCAGGACCTCCTCGACCGTGCGCTCGACCGAGCGCACCGCGAGGCTCTCCTCGAGAATGCGATTGGCCTCGCCCTCGTCGAAGCGGGCGAAGGCGGACTTCAGCCGGGCCGGCGATGCGGGACCGGAGCCGCGCTCACGGGCGATCGCGATCGCGGACGAGACGTTGTGGGTCTCCTCGAACGCCGTGCGGAGCGCCTCGATCTGCCCAAGGTCGAACTGCCGGTGGCCACCGGCGGTGCGGCGCGGCTCAGGGAAGCCGAATCGGCGCTCCCAGCTGCGCAGCGTGTTCGGGCTGACGCCGAGCATGGCGGCCGCCGCGTTGGTTCGAATGACACCCATGGTCACAGTTGTCGGCATTTGGGCAGGTTTCCTCAACCCCCGCAATACCGCCTGCACTCACCGTCGGCAAACGAAGAGGCAGGTCGAGTGTACGCTCGACCGGCCCCGGGCACGCCGTCAGCCAAGGATGTCGGTCCCGGTCAGCCTTCTGGCGCAAGCACGATGAGCGCGGCGCTCGGCGCGCCGCACGGCCCAACACGGGTGAACCAGCGGATGCCCCACTCGTTCGACGGGCGCACGACGAGGTCGTGGACGGTCCCGTCGCCGCGAGCGGCATGCACGACGATCGAGACGAGGTGCTCGATCCCGGACGCCTCGGCGTCCGCCGGAAGCAGGATGTCGGTCAGCCGCTGGTTGACGATCTCGGTCTCGCTGGAGCCCAGCAGCTTCTCGGCGCGGCGCGAGACCGCGCAGATCTGCAGCTTGCCGTCGACGATCACGAACGGCTCGCTCGAAGCCGGGACCATGCTCTCCGGCGCGCTGACGATCAGCCCCAGGTGACAGCTCGTGCAGACGCGTGTGGCGGCGTCCTCGGCGGTCGGCCGCTTGGCGCAGTGACCGCAGAAGCTGACGTACGGCTCGGCCTCGCCGAGCCCGGGCAGGAGTTGCAGATGCGGACGGCTCACGCGCTCACGCTCCTCCGCAGGGGTGCGGCGTCGAAGGCGGCGGGACGCAGGCTCGGTGTGATCGAGCGGCGCTCCTCGATGAGACCCATCAGCTCGCTCTGCGCCTCGGTCGGCATCACCGGCAGTACGAGCGTGCTCGTCGTGCGTGTGGCGCGGCGCTCGCCGCGCCGGTAGAGCGCGACCGGGAGCGGGCCGGTCGCCGATCGCACGGCGTAGGCCCAGCGGGCGACCTCGTCATCACTGGCGGCGGAGCCGGCGATGACGATGGCACGCGGGCGGAAGTTCTGCAGGACGTCCGAGAGGCCGGAGAGGCCGGTGACCGGCAGCGTCAGGACCTGCGCGCCGCCGCGAACGGTGAACAGCTCGAGCGCGGAGGTCTCCAGCACGTCGGGGTCGAGCTCGTCGCGGCTGGCGTCGCCGAAGAGGATCGTCATCGGCCGCGCGGGCGACGGTGCGAGCCGCCGGGCGCGCACGAGCCAGTCGCCCGCCCAGCGCGCGGCGAACGCCCAGGGCGCGCTCGTGTCACCGTGCCGGCGCGCGATCTCGTGCAGCGAGGGCAGCAGGACCTCCTCGACGGTGCGCTCCAGCGAGCGCAGCGCGAGCGCGGCCTCCATCGCGGCGTCGGCGCGGTCGAGCTCGCAGGCGGTGAGCGCCCCGACGAGGACGGGCGTATCGCCCGTCAGCTTCTCGCGCGCACGGGAGATGGCCGACGAGATCGACAGGCCCTCCTTGAGCGCATCGCGCAGCGCCGCGATCTCCCCGTGCGTGTAGAGGCGGTGCTTGCCCTCCGTGCGCATCGGCGCGGGGTAGCCGAACCGGCGCTCCCACGCGCGCAGCGTGTTCGGGCTCACGTTGAGGTAGGTCGCCGCTTCCGAGGTCTTCAGCGTTCGCACAGCCCGCGCAGAGGACCACGTGTCGAGGCCGTCCAGAGGCCAAAATGAGCATCTGCACAACTTTTTGCGAAGAAGTTGTGCACGGACGGCCAAACACGGCTAGGATCCGCCAGGTCGGTCCCGGTCCTGTCAGCAATTGCCGGAGGCACAAGATGTTCATCCGGACGAAGTAGTGCTTTGTCTAGGCCGCGCCGTCACGCGGGGCCGGTAGCGTTCCCCGCGTGACGGACGCCGCACCGCATGCGCGACCACGGCTCGCCGTCGGGTTGGCTGCGGCTGTCGCGTGCGTCGGACTCATCGGGTTCGCCCTGGCGGACCACGACTCGCTTCTCACACGCGCCACCGGCGTGCTCGTCGTCGTGGCCGTGGGCGCCAGGCTCACGATCTCGGAGTATTCGGGGAGCCTCGGTGTCTCACCCGTGTTCGTCTGCGGGATGCTCGCGGTCGCGTTCGTCGGACCGGCCGGGGCATTCGCCGTCGTGCTGCTCGCGGAGCTCGCGGGCTGGGCCATGGAGCGCTACCGCTGGCAGGCGCTGCTCGTCAACGTCGCCGGATCGTCGACGCCGACGTTCCTCGTCGCCGTGGGATTCAGTGCGCTCGCTGCTCCTCAGGGCAGCCCGTCCTTCTACGCGTTGCTGGCTGTTGCAACGTGTCTTGCACTCATCCTGAACGCGACCGTCGTGATCTCGCTTGCGAGCGTGCTGGACGGCCTGCGGATCGGCCCCCGGCTGCGGGCGACCACGCACCTCCTGCCGACGGCCGCGATCAGCACGCTGCTGGTGCTCACGGTCGCGGCGGCGTACATCGACCTCGGTGCGTCCGCGCTCGCGTTCCTGCTCATCACGTTGAGCGCGATCGCGTACATGAGCCGCCTGGTCGCGCACTCCCGGGCGCAGGCCCGCCAGTACGCGAACCTCTCCTGGGGCGTGCTGTCCGCGCTGGTGCGCACGCTCAACGAGCGTGACCACCGCGCCGCGCGCCACTGCGCCGCCGTCGCGATGTTCGCCCGCGACATGGCGCGCGCCTCCGGGATGGACGAGCGCGAGCAGGAGCTCGCCCACACCTCGGGGCTGCTGCACGACATCGGGAAGTTCGTGCTGTCCGACCGCGTGATGGAGCGCGGGGCCCAGCTGAACGAGATCGACTGGCGCGGGATCCGGCGCCATCCCGACATCGGCGCCGACCTGCTCAAGGACATCGGCGTCTTCGGGCCCATCGGCGAGATCATCCGCGCCCACCACGAGCGCATCGACGGCCGCGGCTACCCGCGCGGGCTCAAGGGCGACCAGATCCCCGAGGTGGCGAAGATCGTCGCCGTCGCGGAGATCTACGACACGCTCACGGCTCCGGATACCTACCGCACGCCGATGACCTCATTCGAGGCGCTCACGGAGCTGCGCCGCGTCGCCGGGCTTCAGGTCGACGGCAAGTACGTCGAGGCGCTGGCCGAGCTGCTCGCGGGGCGCGGCACCGACTACCGCCACCAGGACGAGGCCGACTTCGACCGCGAGCTCGACATGGAGCGCCGCATGAGCCAGGCTGCGGCGCCGTTGTAGAACCGCACCGCCCGGCCTTCTCAAAGCCCTTCCAAGCCCGGCCGGCGCTCAGGAGGAGCGGTAGCGCCCGCGTGGCTGCAGCGACGCGATGAAGGCGTCGAGCTGCTCGACCGTGAAGCGGCGCTGGCCGCCGGGCGTGCGCGAGCCCTGGAGGTGGCCGGCGTTCGACCAGCGGCGGACCGTGCCGATGGAGACGCCGAGGTGTTCGGCGGCCTCGGAGACGGTCAGGCCCAGCCGGGAGTGTGTGCGTGTCGCCATACGACGGCATTGACGGTCCTCCGAGCCCCGCCGGCGAGGGGCGCTGCAGCTTTGCGTAGGTTCGGGGCGGTTCCGCTGCGGGTTCCCCCGGATACCCGCGGGGCACGACTCTGCAAGATTCCCCTGCGTGCCGCGCCTCGACGACGTCGACCTCAGCCAGCAGCTCAACCTGAAGGAGTACGAGGAGCAGCTCGCCCAGCGCAGCACACGCCTCGCCCAGCTGCGGCTGGCGATCGCCGGGCGCCTGGGCGACAGCGGCCTGGGGCCCGGCCTGCTCGTCCTGTTCGAGGGCTGGGACGCCGCCGGGAAGGGCGGCGCGATCAAGCGGCTCGTCGCGCCGCTCGACGCGCGTCACGTGCGCGTCATGCAGTACGCGGCACCCACGCCGGACGAGAAGCGCCATCTCTACCTGCAGCGCTTCATCGAGCAGCTCCCCGGCCACGGCGGCATGGCCGTGTTCGACCGCAGCTGGTACGGCCGCGTGCTCGTCGAGCGCGTCGAGGGCTTTGCGACCACCGAGCAGTGGCAGCGCGCCTACGCCGAGATCGTCGACTTCGAGCGCTCGCTGCATCTCGAGAGCATCATCGTCGTCAAGCTCTGGATGCACATCTCGCCCGAGGAGCAGTTGCGCCGCTTCCGCCAGCGCGAGAAGGATCCGCTCAAGAGCTGGAAGCTCACCGAGGAGGACTGGCGCAACCGCGAGCGCTGGGACGAGTACCGCGTCGCCGTCGAGGACATGCTCGACCGCACCGAGACCTCCTGGGCGCCGTGGTACGTCATTCCGGCCGACGGTAAGAAGTTCGCGCGGATCGCGGTGCTCGACGCCGTGATCACCGAGATCGAGCGCGGCTGCGCGCGCGTCGACTTCGAGCTGCCCGAGCCGCTCGAGTAGCGCGCTGGTACCTCTGGTCGTAGGTTCCGTGCGGAATTCGGCGCGGGTGCGGTCGTGATCTGAGGGCCGGCGGTGACCCGGCTGATTCGAACCCACCCGCCCGGCACGGGGCCGGGCGCCGACGGGCGTCAGGCGCGAGCTCACTCCGCCGAAACCCACGGAACTTGCGGATGGGTGTACTAGACATGGGCGCGAGCGCCGACGAGCGCCCAGCGCGTGCCCGCGAAGCGCGCGGCCATCGTCGCCAGGCGCACCGCCATCAGCGCGAGGACGCCGCACCAGACGCCGACGATCCCCCGGTCGAATGCCAGCGCCGCGAGCTCGATGCTGACGGCGACGGCCGAGGCCAGCGCCATCGCGATCGCGATGTAGCGCGTGTCGCCCGCGCCGATCAGGATCCCGTCGAGCGCGAAGACGACGGCGGCGAACGGCAGCATCCCGCCGAACATCGGCCAGATCAGCGACAGCTCGTGGAGCACGGCGGGGTCGTTCGTGAACATCCGCGGGATGAGACCCGAAAGCGCCAGCAGTGCGACCGTCATCGCGAGCCCACCGAAGAACGAGAGCTCGATCAGGCGCCGCCCCGCGGCACGCGCCGTGTCGGCCGCGCCCGCCCCGAGCGAGCGGCCGACGAGCACCTGCCCGGCGATCGCCAGCGCATCGAGCACCAGCGCGAGGAAGACGAACAGCTCGAAGGCCACCTGATTGGCGGCGAGCGCCGCATCGCTCGTGCGGGCGAGCACGGCGCTCGCGACGCCGAACGCCAGCAGCAGCGACGCCGTGCGCACGACGATCTGGGCGCCCATCCGGGTCATCGGGCGCATCAGCGCCCACACGGGGCGCCGCGTCGTCGCCGGCGCGCGCAGGAGCCACCACGCGAACGCGGCGCCCATCCCGAGCTGCGCGATCACCGTCCCCAGCGCCGAGCCGTCGAGGCCCATGCCGAGGCCGTAGACGAACAGCACCTCCAGGGCGATGTTCACGAGGTTGGCCACGACGATGATCACGAGCGGGGTGCGCAGATCGGCCACGCCGCGCAGCCAGCCCTGCCCGGCGAGTGCCAGCAGCGCGAACGGCAGCCCGAGTGCCGAGATGCGCAGGTAGCGGGTCGCGAGGCGCGCCACCTCGCCGTCCCCGCCCAGCAGCTGGATCACCGGACCGGCGAGCGCCACCGTCAGCGTCACCAGCGCGAGGCCCACCGCCAGCGCGAGCCAGATCGCCTGCGCGCCGAGGTCGCCGGCACGCTCGCGCTCGCCCGCGCCGTGCAGGCGCGCGACCTGCGCCGTCGTCCCGTAGGCCAGGAAGTTGCACAGGCCGACGACGGAGGACAGCACGGTGGCAGCGAGCGCGAGCGCAGCCAGCTGGCGCGTCCCGAGATGACCGACGATCGCGGTGTCGGCGAGCAGGTACAGCGGCTCGGCCGCGAGCGCTGCAAGCGACGGCAGCGCGATGAGGAGGATCTCTCGATCGTGCTCGCTGCGACGCACGCCACTGATGCTAGGCCGCTCTACGATCCCGCCATGCGCGGCGCGGACGAGCGATGAAGCTTCGCCTCTACCACCACCCCGACGGTGCGCGCGTCGCCTACCGCGAGCAGGGCACCGGCCCGGGGCTCGTGCTCTGGCACTCCGAGCTGCTGAGCCACCGCGAGTTCGTCCCGCTGGTCGAGGGCCTCGAGCACCGCTTCCGCGTCGTGCTCCCGGACCTGCCGCTGCACGGCGATTCCGAGGACCGCCCGCGGCATCCCTACACCCGCGATTGGCTCGCCGAGGTCGTCGCCGCGTTCTGCGTCGATGTCGCCGGGCCGCGCCCGCTCGTCGGGGGCCACGGGCTCGGCGCCGAGCTCGTCCTGCACGCGCTCGAGCTCGATCTGCTGCATCCGAGCGCGCTCGTGCTGATGCCCAACCGGCTGCATCGCCCGGCCGAGCACGACGCGGACTGGGCGCGCTGGCGGGCGGTGGCGCGGCTCGGCTCGACGCCGGGCCTGGATCGCGTGCTGATGCGCGGCGCGCAGCTCGGGCTGCGCCCGGCCCGCGGCGTCGCGCTCAGCGCGCGTGGCAACCCTGAGGCGGGCGACGTCGTGCGCCACGCCCTCGCCGACGTCGGCGGCAACGCCAACCTCGCGCGCTCGTGGGCGAAGCTCGCGCGGCGCTGGCCTCCGGGCGCCCGACGCGAGCTGCTCGACCTCTACCCGCGCGTGGACGCCCGCGTACTGCTGCTGTGGGCCGACGAGGACGAGCGTCACCCGCTCGCCGGCGCCGAGGAGACGCTCGACCTGCTGCCCGACGCCCAGCTGCGTGTGCTTCCGCGCACCGGGTACCTGATGGCCTACGACGACCCGGTCGGCGTCGCGCGCGAGATCGCCGCGTTCTGCGTGTAGCTCTGCGGGCGGGCGGGCGGCGCCGGCGCGAGGGTCCGGCGTACGATGGACGGACCCCTCCTCCGTCCGAATCCAGGAGTCCCGAACCCATGGCCAAGCGCCTGTACGGCGGCGAGACCGCCAAGGCCGTCGACAACTTCCCGATCTCAGGCGAGCCCGTACCCGCCGAGGTGATCCACTGGCTCGGCCGCATCAAGGGCGCCGCCGCGCGCGTCAACGGCGACCTGGGGCTGCTCGACCCGACGCTCGCGAGCGCGATCGCAGCCGCGGCCGACGCGGTCGCCTCCGGCGAGCACGACGCGCAGTTCCCGATCGACGTCTTCCAGACCGGCTCGGGCACGTCCTCGAACATGAACACGAACGAGGTGCTGTCGACGCTCTCGGGCGCCCATCCCAACGACCACGTGAACATGGGCCAGTCCTCGAACGACGTGTTCCCGTCCGCCGTGCACCTGGCAGCGCTCGACGTCGCGGTCAACGAGACGCTGCCGGCGCTCAAGCAGCTCGAGCGCTCGTTCGCGAAGAAGGCGAAATCCTTCCACAACGTCGTCAAAGCCGGCCGCACGCACCTGATGGATGCGGTGCCGGTGACCCTCGGGCAGGAGTTCGCCGGCTACGCGGCGCAGATGGCGCTCGCCCAGGAGCGGGTGCAGTCCGCCCTCGTGCACGTCGGGCAGATCCCGCTCGGCGGGACCGCGACCGGCACCGGCCTCAACACCCACCCGAAGTTCGCAGCCGGCGTGCGCACGCTGCTGAAGAAGGAGTCCGGGCTGAAGCAGATCGCGCCGCCGCTCGATCGCTTCGAGGCGCAGGCCAACCGCGACGCACTCGTCGAGCTGTCGGGCGCGCTGAAGGTGGTCGCCGTGTCGCTGACGAAGATCGCCAACGACCTCGCGCTGATGGGCTCGGGCCCGCGCGCGGGCATCGGCGAGCTGTTCCTGCCCGAGCTCCAGAAGGGCTCCTCGATCATGCCCGGCAAGGTCAATCCGGTGATCCCCGAGGTCGTGCTGCAGGTCAGCGCGCAGGTCATCGGCAACGACACCGCGATCACGATCGGCGGACTCCAGGGCCAGTTCGAGCTCAACGTGCGCATCCCGCTGATCGCCCGCAACCTGCTGCAGTCGCTGCATCTGCTCGCGGCCACCTCGCGCGCCTTCGCCGAGAAGTGCGTCGACGGCATCCAGGTCAACCGCGCGGGGACGAACGCGTCGGCCGGCGGGACGCTCGCCGTCGCGACCGCGCTCAACGGCGCGATCGGCTACGACCGGGCGACGGTCATCGTCAAGAAGGCGACCGAGTCGGGCCGCCCGCTGCGCGACGTCGCGCTCGAGGAGGGCGTCGACGCCAAGCTCTACGACGCGACGATCGACCTGCGCAAGATCGCAGCCGGAAACGAGTGACGTCCCCCGAAAGGGTCCGGGTGACGTCCCCCTGAAAGGGTCCGGGTGACGTCCCCCTGAAAGGGTCCGATCTGCGAGAGCAGATCGGAGACCGCCGGCGAAGCCGGCACCGCCCCGGCCCGGTGCGTCACTCGTCGAGGATGGCGACCACCCGCGCCGGCCCGGCCGACCCGCCGACGATGCGCAGCGGGAAGCACGAGACGGTGAAGCCGCTGGAGGGCAGCGACCCGAGGTTGCAGAGGCGCTCGATCTGCGAGTACGCGAGGTCGCACTGGTGGGCGGCCCAGAAGATGCCCGGCTCGCCCTTGGCCTTGGCCGCCTCGGCCTCGAGGTGCAGCGGCGCGTCCCAGCCCCAGGCGTCGATGCCGACCACGCGCGTGCCCAGCTCGTACAGCCGGCGCGTCGCCTCGGCCGTCACGCCCGGGCCCTTGATCATGTAGTCGGGGGCGTTCAGGAAGGCGTCGCGGCCGGTGCGGATCAGGACGATGTCGAGCGGCTGGATGTCGCGGTCGAGGCCCGCGAGCGCGTCGTCGATCTCCGGGACCGTGATCGCGTCACCGTCCTCCTTGTGGGCGAAGTCGAGCACGACGCCCGGTGCGTGGAACCACTCCAGCGGCAGTTCGTCGATCGTGAGCGCCCGCTCGCCGGCGATCGTCGAGTTGTAGTGCCACGGCGCGTCGACGTGGGTCGAGTTGTGCGTCCCGAAGCGGACGAACTCCTCGGTCGCCCAGCCCTCGCCGTCGCGTAGGAGCTCCGGGCCGACGCCGAGCAGCGCGTCGATCGCCGCGGCGCCCGCCTCGTGGCCCTGGAAGACGATCTCCGTGCGCAGCGGCTCGGGCGTCTCGGGCGGGCTGTTGGCGATCGGCGCGGACAGGTCGACGAAGCGTGCCATCGCGACGAACCCTATTGACCGCTGCGCGACACTCGTGGACATGACGCCATCACAGACCGGTGGCTGCCTCTGCGGGGGCATCCGCTTCGAGCTCACCGAGCCCGTCACCGCCGCGGGCTACTGCCACTGCACGCGCTGTCAGCGGCGCACCGGCGGCGCGACCTCCGCGCAGGCGCGGATCGACGGCTCGACGTTCCGCCTGCTGCAGGGCGAAGAGCTGATCCGGTGCTGGCGCCATCCCGACGGCGGGTTCGAGAAGTGCTTCTGCAGCGGCTGCGGCGCGCATCTGTTCAGCCGCGACCCGGCAGGCTCGGGGCAGATGAGCATCCGCCTGGGCGCCTTCGACGGCGACCCCGGCGTGCGGCCGGCGTGGCGGGCGTTCGTGGCCTACGCCGCGCCGTGGGAGCCGATCCCCGACGACGGGCTGCCCCGCTGGGCCGAGGCCAAGCCGCGCTGATCAGACCACGATCTTCGTCACGGCGAGGCGGCCCGCGTCGCTGATCGTCTTGGGATGCGCGTCTGGCATGTCGCCCAGCGCGGTGTAGTGCAGCGTGTCCGGGTCGACGGCGAGTGCCCGCGCGTCGGCGGCGTCGAGGCGCTCGAGCAGCGCCTTGGAGACGAGCAGCGTGCCGCCGCGCGCGGTCTGCTGGACGCGCGCGCACTCGTTGACCTCATCGCCCAGCGCGGTCACCTCCAGGCGGCCGTCGGTGACGAGCTGGCCCATGTACAGCCCGGGCCCCCAGTGAATGCCGAAGTTGACGCGCATCGCGGGCTCGTCCTCGTCGAGTGCCGATGCGGCGGCGTCTCGTACGGCCACGGCGATCGCGCGCGCGGCCTCGATCGCCGCTCGCGCCGCGCCGGACGCCCCGCCCAGGTCGTCGGCGACGAAGAACGCGGTGACCCCGTCACCGGCATGCTTGCCGATGATCCCCGACCGGGTGACCACCGCGCGGTCGATGAGCTCCGTCAGCTCCGAGATCAGCCGGAAGTAGGCGGCGCCCGAGAGGCCGCGCGCGAGCTCCGCGGAGCCCTCCAGATCCGCGAACAGCACGGCGGCCGCACGGCGGCCCGGGGTTGCGAGCCGCGCCATGCGCGCGAACGTGTCCTCGTCACCGTGCATGAGCATCGCGCTGAGGCCCATCGGCAGCGCCGGCAGGACGATGCACAGGCCGGCCAGCAACCCGCCTTCCGGATCGCGCACGCGGACGACGAGTCCCGTAAACGGCGTGTGGGGGCCGTTGACGGGCTGGTAGCCGGTGCGGAACGCGAACGCGGGGCCCCCGCAGTGCGGCCCCCGTCGCTCCTCCGCCGCGGCGGCGAGTGCCGGATCGACGGCGCGGACGGCGTCGATCGTGCCGGGCGCGTCGCTCTCGGCCTCCGCGAGCAGGACGGTCGAGACCGCGAGGCGCTCGTCCTCGGTCATCCGCCGCGTCCACGCCAGGCGCCGCATCCCGATCGGCACCGCTGTGCCGTAGCCGAGCGCCGCGGGCGTCTGGTCGCCGGTCATCTCGCGCCCCTCGCGCGAGACCCAGATCAGATGCCAGCTCGCGTCGTACAGGAAGCCGACCCAGCCGACGTCGTCGACGACGTCCGCGAGGCGCTGCAGGCGCGGATCATCGGACCACGGGCGCTCGACGCCGTTCACAGCGTGCGCGGCACCTTTCCGGTGAGCTGGAGCATCACCCGCATGCCGCGGTGCCCCGCATCGGAGGTCTCGCCGAACATGCAGGGGCAGCCGCCAGGGATGACGGCGATGCCATGCTCGGTGCAGAACTCCACGGCCGGTTCAGAGCTGCTGCCCGGACCGATGCCGCGGTGCAGCCAGACACGCGGGACACCGGCGGCGTGCGCGTCGGCGACGACCTGCTCGGCGACCTCGGGCGTCGTCACGACGACCACGCCGTCGGGCACCGCGCCCGGGATGGCCCCGAGCGCCGGATAGCAGGGGTCGCCCTCGACCTGCTCGGCGTTGGGGTTGACGGCGAACACCTCGTGGCCGGTGTCGCGCAGGCGCCGGTAGATCAGGTTCGCCGGCTGCTTCTCGTCACGCGAGACGCCGACCACGGCGATCCGCTTCTGGGCGAGGAACTCCTCGGCTGCGTCCTTGAGCGTCGTCATGGCCTGAAGGGTCGCCCCCGGCCGGGACTCGCGCCACCGTGCAAACCACGGGTCGGCACTGCGGCCCGCCGCGACCGCTCACCCGCCTGTCGCGGGCGCGCCGAGCGCCGCCGCGGCGACCCGGCGATGGTCGTACGAGGTGGCGTTGCCCATGACGACGACGCCCCGGTGGCGCCCGGGAAGGATCCGCATCATGTTGAAGAAGCCGCCGCCGCCGCCGAGATGCTCGAGGTGGGACTCCCCGCCGGGGCCTTCGTCGTGGCGGCGGAACCATCCCAGCCCGACGTCCATCCGGCGCCCGCGCGCGTTGATCGTCTGCATCGCCTTGACGCTGTCCGCGCTGAGGATCCGGACCCCGTCGACGGCGCCGTCTCCGAGGTGTGCGCGCATGAAGCGCGCCGCGTCGCGCACGGATCCGACGAGCCCGCCGTACGCGGGACCGTCGACGCAGAAGCGATGGAAGGCCAGGAAGCGCCCCTGCTTGCCGTCGACGATCCCGGGCGGCAGCAATAGCCGGAACAGCGGCGTCATCGGGCTGCGACGCGACTGATATCCGGTCGCCACGTCCGCGCCGACATCACCGCGGTAGGCGAAGTCGGTCCGCAGCATGCCCAGCGGGGCGAGGATGTGCTCGCGCACGTGATCCTCGTAGCGGCACCCCGCCGCGGCGCTGATCACCTCGCCGAGGGCGAGATAGCCGAGGTTCGTGTAGCTGGCCCGCGCGCCGGCGGGAAATCGCAGGCGCCCGTGGCGGGCGAGCAGGTCGAGCGCGAAGCGGTGCGGCTCGCGCGCGGGCTGGTCGGCCGGATGGACCCAGCGCACGGGGATCGGATTGCCGAGCCCGGAGCTGTGGCTGAGCAGGTGGCGCACGGTGACCGCGGGCCAGCCGCGGCGCGCCGCCGGAAACTGCGGGAGGTGCTCGCGGACCGGATCGTCGAGTCCGAGCCGGCCGCGCTCGGCGAGCTGCATCGCGGCCGTCGCGGTGACGATCTTCGTCATGGAGAACCACAGGCAGACGGTCTCCGGCCCCATCGGCAGACCGGCGCCGATGTCGGCGACGCCCGCGGCACATTCCCGCACGCCGCGGTCGCCGTCCGCGACAACCGCGGCGAGCCCCGGGACCGCCCGCGTGGTCAGGTCCCCGAGCGCGTCCGCGAGCGTCGGCCCGGCGCGATTCGTCGTGGTCGTCACGCTGGATGCCTCCTGGTGCGCCGAGCCTACCGGGCCTGCCATGGTCCTCACCGGACCTCTGCGCGGCCGGCGCGGAGCGCCCCGGAGGAGGCGCCCGCCGGCGATGCGACGAGCAGCGTGCGGCCGACGGCCAGGAGGCCTGCCGCGAACACGATCGCCGCGGTCACCGCGTAGCCGCGCGTCGGGATGATCCCGATCAGCGCGACCCCGAAGGCCCCGGCGATGATCGCGACCGCGACCGGGCGCTCGGCGACGCCGGCGCGCCGCAATCCCATCGCCAGGATCGCCATACCGCCCGCGAACGCGAGCGGCAGCACCTGGAAGGGGATCACGAATCCGGGGTGATGGAACACGCGCTCGAACAGCCTCGCCATCTGGGCGGCGTCCGCTCCACCGGAGCCCATCTGCCACACGACGAATCCGACGGTCAGCAGGCATGCGAAGCAGACCGCGCCGAGCCCCGCGAGCGCACCGCCGACGAGGGCCGGCCGCGGCGCGGCGCGGCGCGCGGTCGCGGTGAGCAGCAGGATCGCCGGGAGCATCAGCACGACGCCCATCCAGAGCAACAGGTGTGAGAGGTACCACGCCCCCATGTGATGACTCACGATCCCGACCTGGACGAGCGGATCGCCCGAGCGCTGCGGGTGGAGGATCTCGCCCGCGAGGAGCAGCAGCGGCGCGATGAGCACGCAGGCCGCGCCGATGGTCTGCTCGGCGGAGCGGGCTTCCGGCGTGCGCCCGCAGGACCGGTATCGAGTACGCCGACCGGATCGCCACGCAGCTGACGGCGGAACTCGGCGCGGAGACCGTGGACGCCGGCCGCCGCGTTCTGGAACGCGTCATCGCTATGCACCTCGACGATGCATCGGAGTTCGTGCGCGCCGGCGCGCAGATCGGCGCCGACCGGCCGCCGCCTCGCACGGACCACGCTCCGTAGTCCGCCCGGACGCCGCCCGCGCGCGCGCGCTCTAGCGTCCGTGGCGATGTCCAGCCGGGTCGTCATCCTCGGCGCGGGGACCGGGGGGACCCTCGCAGCCAACCGCCTCCACCGCGCGCTCGGCGGCGCGGTCGAGCTGACGGTCGTCGACCAGGACGACCGTCATGTGTACCAGCCCGGGCTGCTGTTCGTGCCGTTCGGACTGGCCGACCCCGAGCACATCGTGCGCTCGCGCAGCGCGCAGCTCGCCCCCGGGGTCCGCATGGTCCTCGCCGGCGTCGAGCGGGTGGACCAGGAGCAGCACACCGTGCTGCTGACCGACGGCGTGGAGCTCACCTACGACGTTCTCGTGATCGCGACCGGCGCGCGTCTCCAGCCCGAGGAGACCGACGGCCTGCTCGGCCCCTCCTGGAACGAGGACGTCTTCACGTTCTACGACCTCGAGGGCGCAACCGCGCTGCGCGAGGCGCTCGCGGCGTTCGACGGCGGCCGGCTGCTCGTGAACGTCGTCGACATGCCGATCAAGTGCCCGGTTGCGCCGCTCGAGTTCTGCTTCCTCGCCGACTGGTTCCTCACCGAGCGGGGCGTCCGCGAGCACACCGAGATCACGCTCGCCACCCCGCTGGACGCGGCGTTCACCAAGCCGCTGGCATCGCAGGCGCTCGGCGGGCTGCTGGCCGAGAAGGGCATCGCGCTGGAGACCGAGTTCTCCACGGGGCGCGTCGAGGCCGGCGAGGCAAGGATCGTGAGCTGGGACGAGCGCGAGCTGGCGTTCGACCTGCTCGTCGCGGTTCCCGCGCACGGCGGCGCCGCCTACGTCGAGCGCTCGCCCGGCCTCGGCGACGAGCTCGGGTTCATCCCGTGCGACGCGCACACCCTCCAGGCGCGCGCCGCGCCAGACGTGTTCGTGCTCGGCGACGCGGCGAACATCCCGACGTCAAAGGCCGGCTCTGTGTCGCACTTCGAGGGCGAGACGATCGTCGAGAACGTCCGCCGGCTGCTGGCGGGCGAGGAGCTGCGGCCCTCGTTCGACGGGCACGCGAACTGCTTCATCGAGACGGGCTTCGGCAAGGCGCTGCTGATCGACTTCAACTACGAGACCGAGCCGCTCGCAGGCCGGTTCCCCGAGCCCCACGTCGGCCCGCTGCCGCTCCTGCGCGAATCGCGGATGAACCACATGGCCAAGCTCATGTTCGAATGGGCCTACTGGCACGTGCTCCTGCCCGGGCGCGAATTGCCGGGCATCAGCAACGAACTGCAGACCGCGGGCAGGCACGCCCCCGAAGGCTGAGCAAGGAGACGAGCACGATGACCCAGACGACGATCGCCGGCCGCCCCGTGGAGGTCGACGCGGAGGGCTTCCTGACCGACCCCGCCGCGTGGGATCACGACATCGCCGAGGAAATCGCGCGCGACAACGGCATCCCGGAGCTCACCGAGCGCCACTGGCTGGTCGTGGACTTCATGCGCGAGCGCTACCTGCGCGACGGCACGGCGCCGTCGATCCGCACGCTCGGCAAGGCGTCGGGAGTCCCCGTGAAGGAGCTCTACCAGCTGTTCCCCAAGGGGCCGGCGAAGCTCGCCGCCAAGATCGGCGGCATCCCCAAGCCCCGCGGCTGCATCTAGGAGGGCGACATGCCGGACGAACCGATCACAAAGGTCTCGATCATCATCTCCAAGGGCTCGCTCGAGGGCATCTACCCGGGCCTGATCCTCGCCAACGGCGCACGCATGGAGGGCATCGAGGCGACCGTCTTCTTCACGTTCTTCGGGATGGACGCGATCCACCGCGAGCGCCACGAGCACGTCAAGGTCGCCACTGTCGGCAACCCCGGGCTGCACCTCGCCACGTGGGTCGGCGGCGTGCCTGGGATGTCCTCGATCGTCACGCGCCAGCTCGCGTCCAAGATGGAGGAGCTCGACATCCCGCCGATCCCCGAGTTCGTCGAGCTGATCGCCGACTCGGGCGCAGGCCTCTACGCCTGCCAGGCCTCGGTCGACATGTTCGGCCTCACCCGCGAGGACTTCATCGAGCAGGTCGAGGACATCATCACCGTGGGCGAGTTCTACGAGAAGGCCGCCGGCGGGCAGATCATCTTCACGTAGTGGATCCTTGCTCCATCCGGGTGTAGCCTCGGCGCGGCACTGCCACGAGCAGATCGGAGTCCGGGATGAAGCGCATCAGCGTCGTCGCCTTCCTCACCGTGCTGGCGGTCGCGGGCACGTCGGCCTCCGGCATCGCGTCGGCCCGGGTGCTCCTCGTCGGGACCTACAAGGGCGTCCACGGCCGGTACGCAACCATCGCCGGCGCCGTCAGCGCGGCGCGGGCCGGGGACTGGATCCTCGTCGGCCCGGGCGACTACAAGGACCCGCGAGTGCGCGTGCCCGCCGGCGCGAAGACCGATGACCGAGCAGGGGCCCAGATCCTCATCACCAAGAACGGGATCCACATCCGCGGCATGGATCGCAACAGCGTGATCGTGGACGGCACCGCTCCGGGCTCCGCCGCCTGCAACCGCTCCACGAGCGGGCAGGTGTTCGGCCCGAAGGACGCCTCGGGAAAGCACACGGGCCGCAGCGGCATCCTGATCTACAAGGCCCGCGACGTCTGGGTCGAGAACCTGACGCTGTGCAACTTCCTCACGGGGTCGAAGGGCGGCGGCAACCAGATCTGGTGGGACGGCGGCGCCGGCAGCGGCACGCAGACGAACATGGGCACCTGGTACGGCAACTACCTGTCGGCGACGTCGTACTACTTCGCCGGCCAGGACAAGCCGGCGGGCAGCTACGGCATCTACAGCTCGAACACGAAGACGGGCTCGGGCTGGTTCGAGCACGACTACGCGAGCAACATGAACGACTCCGACTACTACGTCGGCGCCTGCCCGAGCTGCAACGTGACGCTCGACCACGTCCACGCAGAGAACAGCGTGCTCGGCTACTCGGGCACCGATTCGGGCGGCAACGTCACGATCAGGAACTCGGAGTTCGACAAGAACCAGGACGGGTTCGATACCAACAGCCAGAACAACGACGACGCCCCGCCGCCGCAGAACGGCGCCTGCCCGAACGGCGGTCAGAATCCCGATCCACCACCCAACACACAACAGACCCACACGTGCTGGGTGGTGACCGGCAACAGCTTCCACGACAACAACAACGCGAACGTCCCGTCGTCCGGCTCGGCGTCGAACGGACCGCCCGGGACGGGCATGTCACTGTCCGGCGGACGCAACGACATCGTCACGAACAACCACTTCACCAACAACGGAGCCTGGGGGATCCTCGTCGTGCCCTACCCCGACCTCGGGCCTCCGCCCCCGGTCGCGCACTGCCAGGGCGGCGTGATGAACGGGCTGTTCGGGCCGGACACCTGCTACTTCGACGTCTTCGGCAACGAGATCGCGAACAACACGTTCTCCCACAACGGCTTCTTCGGCAACCCCTCCAACGGGGACATCGGAGAGATCTCGGGCCAGAACGATCCCGGCAACTGCTACCACGGCAATACGGATCCCAGCGGGCCGCTGACGAGCGATCCGGCGAACATCCAGAGCACCCACGGGCAGTGCGGCGTGCCGAACTCCGGCAACGACCTGTCGAGCACGCTGACCGCCCAGGTGCTGTGCGCAACCCAGCTGCTCGGGACGTGCGCGAAGACGCCGACGACGAACTACCCGCGGTTCACGTCCGCGCCGATGCCGCGGATCGGGCGTCAGGCGACCATGCCGAACCCGTGCGCAGGCGTGCCGGCGAACGCCTTCTGCGCCAGCCGCCGGACAGCCCGCCGTGTGGTCCCGAAGTTCGTCGGGTGAACGTCAGCCGTCGACGACGAGGCCCTGAAGCGGGCCCAGCAGGCGGTCCGCGCGCCGCGAGCCCTGAGCCAGTTCGAGCAGACGGTGAGTCGCCGGTTCGCCGCGGTCGTGGCGCGCGCGCTGCTCGCTCGCCAGCGGGCGCCACAGCTCGTCGAAGAGGGTCGCCGGACCCCCGCCCGCCACCCCTGCGTCGCATTCGAGGTGCGAGGCCCACAGCCGCACGCGGGTCGCATGTGCGAGCTCGCGGTCACAGACGACGAGGTTCACCTCGGTGTCGTTGTAGAACGAGTGGGCGTTGAGGTTTGCCGAGCCCAGCGTCAGCCAGCGGTCGTCGACAATGCCGACCTTCGCGTGGACGTAGATGCGGTCGCTGGTCCGTCCCGTGCGCGCGCGGATCGTCGTCGCAAGGAAGCGCCCGCCGCCCCCCTCGGCATCCGCATCGGCGAGCACCGACACCTGTCCGCGCGTGTCGTCCTGGCCATTGTTCGCCCTCCCCGGCAGCATCACGATCACACGGAAGTCATCCTGCGGCGGTTCGCGCAGCTTGCCGGCGAGGATCTCGACGATCTCCGGCGCCCAGAGGAACTGGTTCTCGAGGTAGATCAGGTGCTGCGCCGAGCTCAGCGCACGTCGGTAGGCCTCGATGATCCGGAAGTCGCCGCGCGGTGCGAAGTCGTACAGGCGCTCGGGCAGCGTTCGGACGATCTGGATCTCGAGGTCACCCGCCGGCGACGGCGCGGCGGGCGCCTGCGGAGGCTCGCCGGTGACAGCCGACCAGCGGGCGCCGAGGTGCTCCGCAACGTCGCCGGCCGCCGGGCCCCGGAGGCGGGCGGCGACGTCATGCCACCCGAGGCGGCCGCGGGCGGGATGCTCCGGCGTGTCCCAGCGATCGCCGCCGAGGCTCGTGATGTCGATGCCTCCGACGAACGCGGTCTCGCCGTCGACCACGACGAGCTTCTCGTGGTGGCAGTGCAT
Organism: uncultured Solirubrobacteraceae bacterium; assembly: GCA_963809525.1. GTDB lineage: Bacteria > Actinomycetota > Thermoleophilia > Solirubrobacterales > Solirubrobacteraceae > F1-60-MAGs163. The sequence goes on from CAWEJY010000010.1 coordinate 235,476, forward strand.
GGGCCGCTCATGCGCGTCGAGGGCGACCCGGATCCGCGTACCGCGTGACAGTGCCGCCGAGGATTGCCGCACCGACGCGCGGCGCGGCGGGAACACGGGTGCCGGCGCCCCCGCCCACACGAGCACGCGAACGTCGACGCGCTCCGCAGCTTCGGCGAGCAGTTCGCGCAGCAGCAGCGGTGGCTCCCCTCGCATGAGCGCGAACTCCGGCGTCAGGCACCAGCCGGCGATATCCACGCTGCGCCTGGCCGACGCGATCGCCTGAGCGATCGCGGGGAAGTACGCGGCGCCATCGATCAGGACGTCGACGGCGTTGCCGGGCCGCGGCGGCGGCTCACCGGCGGCCCACAGGCTCCCGTCGTCGGGCGGCACGCGCTGCGCCTCGCGCCCGAGCCGACCGAGGCGCCGCCCGTGGTGGCGCTCGGCTGCGCGCTCGAGCGCGTCGCCCAGCCGGCTGTCGAGCGCTCCCACCGGGTCAGGCCGCATGCGCCCGCTCTGTCCGCCCTGGGAGATCCTGAAACCTGGTCGATCACGAGGGCAGAGCGCGCCGCAGACGCACCGCCGGGCCGAAGCGCGTCTGCTCGGCCTCACCGGCGACGAAGCCCAGGCGCTCGTAGAACGGGATCGTGCGCGGGTGCGCAATCACGGCGAGCACGTGGTCGCCGGCGGCACGCGCCCGGGCTGCGGCGTCCTCCACGAGCGCGCGCCCGATGCCCTGATTCATCACCGCCGGCTCGACGAACAGGTCGTCGAGTTCGCAGACGCCGGCGCCTCCGTCGGCGAGGATCGCGAACCCGAGCAGCTTCCCGTTCGCTGCGACCGCGACCCGGACACGACCCTCGGCGATCGCCGCCGCCTCGACGCCGAGGGCGTCCGGGTGCGCCGCCAGAGCGTCGCGATCCTCCTCCCAGACGTCGGATGAGCGGCGGTGCAGATCGCTCAGCGCCGCCTGCTCGTCAGGCTCCGCGCAGCGGATCGCGTACACCATCAGCGCGCGAGCTGATGGATGCCGATGAGGTTGCCGCAGGTGTCGTCGAGTGTCGCCGCGATCGCGGTGCCGGCGGGTGCCGGCTCGCCGCGGAACTCCACGCCCGCTCGGCACAGGCGCTCGTACTCGGCGTGGACGTCGTCGACGGTGAAGGTCGTCGCCGGGATGCCGTCCGCGTGGAGTGCCTGCTGGAAGGCCTGTGCCGCGGGGTGGATGTTGGGCTCCAGCAGCAGCTGGGTCCCCTCCGGGTCGGCGGGCGAGGCGACCGTCAGCCAGCGGTATTCGCCGAGCGGGATGTCGAGCTTGGGCGTGAAGCCGAGCAGCTCGGTGTAGAAGCGCAGGGCCCGTTCCTGGTCGGTGACGAGCACGCTCGTGAGGGTGATCCTGATCATGCGCGGATTGGATCACCCCGCGCCGGTGAGTTCCAGCGCTTCGGGCATGCGAACCTTCACGGATGACCACGCTCCCCGCAGGTCCCACCGAGCCGCCCGTGATCCAGACGATGCGCTGGGTGTTCCGCCCGCTGGCGTTCATGGACTCCGCGCGGCGGCGCTTCGGCGACACGTTCAGCGTGCGCTTCATGGGCTTCGAGTCGCCGATGGTGATGCTGTCCGATCCGGAGGCGATCCGCGCCCTGTACACCGGACGCGACCACACGCCTCCCGCCCGGGCGCACGTTCGCGCTGCGGCCGCTGCTCGGCGCGCGGTCCGTGCTGCTGCTGGAGGGCCGCGAGCATCTCGACCGACGCCGTCTCATGCTCCCCGCGTTCCACGGCGAGCGGATGCGCGCCTACGAGTCGGTCGTCCGCGAGGCGACTGAGCGCGAGATCGCGAAATGGCCGACGGGGCAGCCGTTCGCGATTCATCCGAGCATGCAGGCGATCACGCTCGAGGTCATCCTGCGCGCCGTCTTCGGCGTCAGCGACGAGCAGCGCCGTGACCGCCTGCGCACGCTGCTGCGCGACCTGCTGGACCAGACGGCCACGCCCGGCCTGCAGTTCGGCGTGCTGCTCGCGCGCCGGCTCGGGCGGCAGGGCCCGCTCGAGCGGATCGGCGCCCTGCGCGCGGGCGTCGACCAGGTGCTCGCCGAGGAGATCCGAGAGCGCCGCGCCGACCCCCAGGTCGGCGAGCGCGAGGACATCCTCTCCCAGCTCGTTGCCGCGCGCTTCGAGGACGGCAGCGGAATGGACGACGAGGAACTGCGCGACCAGCTGATGACGCTGCTCGTCGCAGGGCACGAGACGACCGCCACGGCGCTGGCGTGGACGTTCGATCTGCTGCTGCACAACCCGGGCACCCTCACGCGCCTGCAGGCCGAGCTCGCCCGCGGCGACGAGGACTACCTGCGCGCGGTGATCTCCGAGGCGCTGCGCCTGCGCCCGGTCGTCCCGCTCGCCGGCCGGCGACTGGGCTCCGAGCTGCGCGCCGGTGACCACGTCCTGCCTGCCGGAACGGACGTCACGCCGTCGATCTGGCTGACGAACACGCGCGCGGACACCTACCCGGACCCATTCGCCTTCCGTCCCGAGCGGTTCCTCGAGACCGCCCCTGCGACGTACTCCTGGATCCCGTTCGGCGGCGGCTCGCGGCGCTGCCTGGGCGCCTCGTTCGCCGAGTTCGAGATGCGCGTCGTCCTCTCGACGGTGCTGCCCGAGTGCACGCTCGCAGCCGCCGCTGAGCGGCCCGAGCACGTCGCGCGGCGCAACGTGACGCTCTCGCCACGCCACGGGACGCGCGTGATCCTGCAGGCGCGGCGCCCCGCGCCGCGGCCGGCGCGGCAGCCCGTGGGCAGCGCCGCCTGATCGGCGTGCTGATACCCGTGCTCGCGCGCTCCATGTCGTCGCTTCGCGCGGCGCGCAGGAAGTGAGAGAAGTCGCGGCGGATCGCCGGGTTCTTCACTGATCGACATCGCCGTGCTTCGCCCCGGCGCGCTTGGCGGCGCCGTGCTCGGCGCGCATGGCCACGTAGCCGAACCCGATCTGGCGCACCATCTCTACGAGAATGCCGATCCCGATCAGCACGTAGAGCGCCGTGAAGATCTTGATCGGCTCGCGGGTGAGCGTCAGGTGCGGGTCGGCGATGCTCGATGTCGTCAGCGTGCAGACCGCGAAGTAGAACGCGTCGGCGAGGTTCCAGTGCTGGCTGAGCGAATACGTGACGGTGCCCAGGACCACGAGGAAGATGCCGGCCCCGAAGACCGCGAGGAACCCCTCTTCACCTGCGGCGTACCGCACCGCCCCGACGAGGCGCCCGAACATGAGCGCGACGGACAGCACCGGAGCACCAACGCTGGCACCCTCGCCCGACGGTCCCTCGGGCGGGAGAGCACCCACGGTTCATCCGCCGGACGCGATCGAGGCCGGCGTGGCGGGGGACCGGTCCCGGCGACTGCAGATGCGGTAGGAATAGGCGCCATGGCACAGGCAGGACAGGAGATCGTCGGCGCGGATGGCTTCCGCCTGCGACTCATCCGGACGGGCGCCGAGACCGACGGGCGGCTGCTGGAGATGGAGGCGACGTACGGCGGCACCGGCGGGATGCCGCCGGAGCACCTGCACCCGCGGCAGAGCGAGCGGTTCGAGGTGCTGGAGGGCACGATGCTCACCCGCATCGAGGGCGTCGAGCGCAGCTACGGGGCCGGGGAGTCGTTCACGGTGCCGGCGGGCACGCCGCACCAGATGGCGGCGCAGGGGCCCACGCGGACGCGGTGGGAGATCGAGCCCGCGCTGCGCACGGCGGACTTCTTCGAGCGCCTCTACGGCGACGGGTCCGGCGGTGCGAGTGCCGCCACGCCGATCGTCGACCTCCTGGCGGAGTTCGACGAGGAGTTTCGCCTCACGGGCGGGTGAGCGGCTCGGCGGCGACCGCGTAGATCCGCCACGTTCCGGGAACGCCCTTCAGCTCATGCTCACCGCGGTCGGTCAGGACCCGGCCGGAGCCGACTATGAGGTCACGGACCGTGCTGCTCACCAGCACCTCACCCGGCCCGCCGCGGCCTCCGATGCGAGCTCCGATGTTGACCGCCAGGCCGCCGATGTCCCCGTCCGCGAGCAGCTCGCACTCGCCCGTATGCAGGCCGGCCCGAATCTCGAGGCCCAGATCGCGGACGCCGTCGCGGATCGCGACCGCGCAGGCGATCGCGCGGCTGGGGCCGTCGAACGTGGCGAGGACGCCGTCGCCCAGCGACTTGACGAAGCGCCCGCGGTGCTGCTCGACCTGGTCGCGTACCAGCGCGTCGTGCCGCCCCAGCAGCGCGCGCCAGGCACGGTCGCCCAGCTCCGCCGCGCGCTGCGTCGAGCCGACGATGTCGGTGAACAGCACCGTGGCGAGCACGCGGTCGCTCGCGACGGGCCGCCGCACACCGGTCAGGAACTGCTCGATCTCGTGGGCGGCCTGACCGCCCGACGGGATCTCGGCGTACCGCGCCTGCGGGATGTGCTCGGCGGCGTAGCGCGAATGACGCTCGTCGAAGAGCGCGTCGTGCGCCCGGCGCAGCACCAGCGCCGGGCACTGCACGCTGGGCAGGGCGTCGCGCACGTCCAGCTCGCCGACCATCGCGAGCGATGCGGCCGCCGCGTCGGGCGTCATCGACAGCCGGCGATGCCGCGCCAGTGCGCGCCGGCGCTGCTCGTCATCGCCCGCGAACGCGCTCCACGGCTGCTCCGGCGAGCTGCTGCCCCAGTGCTCCACGACCGCCTGCACCATCGCGTCGCGCTCCTCCACGCTCTGCGCCCATTCGTAGCCCGGCCCGCGGACCACGCGCGGCGTCGGAGTGATCAGGACGAGCGCGCTGGCGACGTCGGGGTGTGACGCGGCGAACAGCACCGCGAGGGCGCAGCCCTCGGCGATCGAGATCAGCGCCGGATGCTCGGCGCCCGCCGCATCGATGACGGCGCGGACGTCGTCGATCTGGTCCTCCAGCGGCGTCGCGCCCGCGACGCCGCCTGACATGCCGGCGCCGCGCCGGTCGAACTGGATCAGCCGCGCGAACGACGCCAGCTGCCCGAGGAAGCGCGCCGTCGGCGGCAGCTCCCAGTCGATCTCGATGTTCGAGAAGAACGAGGGCACGACGACGACGTCCGGCGGTCCGTCGCCGGCCACCTGATAGGCGAGCTGCACGTCCCCGCTGCGCGCGTACCGCGTGACGACATCCACGGTCAGGTCCGATCGCCCGCCAGCCGGCTGAGCGTCCGGCGCAGGTCTGCGCGCTGGGCGGCGCTGAGATCGCCGAGCAGCTCCTCCTCCATCGACCGGATGGAGGCCCGGGCGTCGGCGTGGCGCCTGCGGCCATCGGGTGTCACATCGACGATGCGGGCGCGGCGATCGGCGGGATCGGGCGTGCGGGTGACGAGGCCCTGGCGCTCGAGGTCATCCAGCAGGCCGATGAGGCGCGTCTTGTCGTGGCCGATGGCCTGCGCCAGCGCCAGCTGCGTTCTCGCCGGCCGACGCACGAGATCGGAGAGCGCGATGTACGACCACATGGAGAGCCCATGCTCGGCGAGGAGCGGGCGCTCGGCGTCGATCAGGCGCCGCGTGATGCGCGCGAACTGCGCTCCGAGATCCTCGCCGTCCATGAATGCGATTATACGTCTTGACAGATGATATGCGTTCATAGATGATCTAAGCATGCAGACGATTTCTACGAACCGAGCCGAGACCCGCAGCATCAGCATCGCGGCCTCGCCGGAGGCCGTCCTCGATGTGGTCGGCGACGCGCGGCGGCTGCCCGAGTGGGCGCCGCGCTTCGCGCGCGCGGTGCAGCCCGACGGCGATGACTGGCTGATCGACACCGGCGCCGGCGAGTTGCGCATCAGGCTCCGCGTCGCACGCGAGTTCGGCACCGTCGACATCCTGCGCACGGGCGGTCCGCCCCGCGGCGCGTTCACGCGCGTCGTGCCGAACGAGGCCGGCAGCGAGTACCTGTTCACGCTCCTCTTCCCTGCCGGCGCCGACGAGGCGGCGATCGCCGAGCAGATGGCGACGGTCGAGGGCGAGCTGCAGACCGTGCGGGAGCTCAGCGAGGCGTAGTGTCAGCGTATGGACGGCAGCGGGAGCTATCCCATGCCCGACGATCCGTCGCTCGCCGAGGTGGCGGCGGCGATGCGCGATACCGGTCAGTGGGGCTTCGTCGTCGATACGGAGTGGCGGATGGTCCACGCGACCGACGACCTCCGGCTCACCAACAGCGGGGGCGTGGAGCTGGCGCCGATGCCGCTGGGTGTCCACCTCTTCGGGCCGGAGGCAAAGGCGATGGGCCTGCGGTGGCGCTTCGGCCCGAACACGGTCGAGCACTTTCGCGAGCTGTTCGCCGGACTCGGAAGCCTGGTGCTCGCCGACACCCCGGGGCGGGCGCGATGCGCTGCGCGCGCGCGTCGACCCGGCGCTGCGTGACATGGTCGATGCGCTGTCGCCGGCCGACCCGGCGGCCATGTCGTGCGTGGGAGCAGGGACGGGTCTCGAGGGCGAGCGCCTGGCGATCCCGATGCTCGCCTGGCGCGTGCGCGACGACGCCGGACGGCTCGGTGGGACCGCGCTGGTCATGAAGCCCGCGGCAGGCATGGCGACACTCGGGGTCATGGCGATGATGGCCGACCTGCCGCATCTCGAACGGATGCTGCGGGTCTCGAGGGCGGGCAGGCGGCCGGCGGCGATCCTGTTCGCCGACCTGGAGGCCTCGGCGCTGCTGGCGCGCCGCCTGTCGACCGGCAGCTACTTCGCGCTCGGGCGCCGGCTCGTCCGAGCTGCGGACCGGTGCGTCATCGACGCCGGGGGGCTGGTCGGCCGGCACGTGGGCGACGGCATCGCCGCGTTCTTCCTGGCCGAGACCGCGGGGTCGGAGTCCTCAGCCGCGCGCGCCTGCATATGCGCGGCCCGTGCGCTGAGCGCAGCCGTCGACCGCGTCGCCGCCCGCAGCGACCTGCAGCCGGAGGACGTCGTCCTGCGCTTCGGGCTGCATTGGGGGTCGACCCTCTACGTCGGCAACATCACGACCGGTGGGCGCGCCGAGGTCACCGCGCTCGGCGACGAGGTCAACGAGGCCGCGCGGATCGAGGCATGCGCCACGGGTGGTCGCGCCCTCGCATCCAAGGCGCTGATCGAGCGCCTGGAACCGCCCGATGCCGCAGCCCTCGATCTCGACCCGGATCGCATCACGTACACGGCGCTCGCCGACCTCGACACGGCGACCGAGAAGGCCCGCCGCGACGCGCCCGCGATCGCGGTCTGCGGCGTGTAGAGGGCTGTAGTCTCGGCCCGAGAGAGGGGATGTCCCAAGTCAACGACATAGCGGCCGAGGCGGGCGACAAGAACCTCGTGCTCGCCGCGATGGTGTTCGCGGTGGCGATGACGTTCATCGACCAGACGATCGTCGCGATCGCGATCCCGAACATCCAGCGGGAGCTGTCGCTGTCGGCGACGGGCTCGCAGTGGGTCATCAACGGTTACCTGCTCGCGCTGTCCGCGCTGTTCGCCTTCGGCGGCAAGCTCGGCGACGTGTTCGGGCGGCGGCACATGGTCGCCATCGGCGTCGTCGGGTTCGCACTCGCATCCGCCTGCTGCGGGGCCACGCCGAAGGGCGGCATCGCCGAGGCGTGGATCATCACGTTCCGCGTGATCCAGGGCGCCGCCGCCGCGCTGATGTTCCCGGCCGCCGTCGGCATCGTGGTCGCCTCGTTCCCGCTCCGCGAGCGGGGCAGGGCGATGGCGATCTTCTTCGGCGTCGCGGGCGGCCTGACCGCGATCGGGCCGATCGCCGGCGGCTACCTCACGCAGTGGACCTGGCGCGCGATTTTCTGGATCAACATCCCCGTCGCGATCATCGCGCTGCTGCTGATCTGGATGTCCCGGCCGGACAACGAGAAGCGGCCCACGAAGCTCGACTACCGCGGCACCGCGCTCGTGACCGGCGGAATGGGCCTGACGGTGCTCGGGCTGCAGCAGTCGGCGGCGTGGGGATGGGGCAGCGCCGCGACCTGGGGCTGCATCGTCGTCGGCATCCTGCTGATGGTCGCGTTCGTCGCCTGGGAGCTGCGCGCGCCCACGCCGCTGCTCGACCTGCGGATCTTCGCCGACCGCCGCTTCGCGGTCGAGAACATCGTGCTCGCCCTGCTGTCCGTCGTGTTCGTGCCGTTCTTCTTCTTCGCGAGCGTCTACGCCCAGGTGTCGCTGGGCAAGAGCGCCTCCAACGCGGGCCTCTACATCATGTACTTCTTCCTGGGGTTCGTGATCATGGCCCAGGTCGGCGGGCGGATCCTCGACAAGCGCGGGGCGCGACCCGCCGTCGTCTACGGCAGCGCGCTCGGCGCCGTCGGGTTCTACCTGCTCGCCGGCAGGCTGACGGATCTCTCGCTGAGCGCCCAGTGGGCCTACGTCATGCTCGCCGGCGGCGGGGTCGGCCTGATGCTTGGAACGGCCAGCACGGATGCGGTGAACCGCGCCCCCAGCGCGAGCTACAGCGAGGTGACCGGGATCACGCAGACCTCGCGGAACTTCGCGGCCGCCCTCGGGCTCGCCGTCCTGGGCGCGATCCTGATCAGCCGGGATACGGCGAACGTGACGGGCACGCTCACCGCCCACGGCGTGCCGGCGACGACGGCCCACCGGATCGCCGCGTCGTTCGGTGCCGGAGCCGGGAGCGCAGACGGCCGCTCCGGGCAGCCGGCGGCGCTGGTGCACGACGTGCAGCTCGCGTTCGCGCATTCGACCCAGACCGTGTTCTACGCCATGGCCGGGGTGATGGCGGTGACGTTCCTCGTCGCCATCCGCTGGCTCCCTCGCGGCCGCATGGAGATGCGGCCCGACTCCCCGCAGACCGAGACGGCCTGAGCTACACAGCGAGCCGGTAGGCGATCTGCGGCTCGACCTTGCCCTTGAGCTGCAGCTCCACCCGCGTGCCGACCGGCGCCGGCAGGCCGTCGGCGACGCGCTGGGACAGCACGACCTCGCCCCCGGCGGCCTGACCCTGGAGGCGCGAGGCGGTGTTCACGACATCCCCGACGGCGGTGAAGTCGTACAGCGCGCGCTGGCCGATGTTGCCGACGAACGCCTCACCCACGTCGATGCCCACTCCCATCTCGACGAACGGCTCGGACCCTGACCCGTACCCGACGCTCTGCGAGCAGCTCACGCGCGTGGTCGAGCATCAGCGCCGGAACCGCTTCGCGGCTCAGCCCCGGCTTCATGTCGGGCAGGTAGATCGCCATCACCTCGTCACCGATCAGCTTGTCGATCACGGCCTCGGGGAAGAGGACGTCCTCGGCGCACCGGTAGAAGCGCCGCAGCAGCACCGATGCCTCCCGCGGGTCCGCGCCATCGAACCGGGCGGTGAAGCCGCGCAGGTCGGCGAACAGCACCCCGGTGTACTGCGTCATGCCGCCGGGCGGCGAGAACTCGACGCAGGTCGCGCAGACGGTCGGGTTCTTGCGCGACGGCCGGAAGCCGAGCGGGCCGGCGATCAGGTGGCCCAGGCCCGGCGAACGGGGCACCGCAGACCCCGCAGCGCGGGCTGCTCGGCAGTGCCCGGAAGAACGCCGCGGCCAGCCCGCCGAACCCGCGCTCGTGCAGGCGCCAGGCGACCTCCCAGTCCTCCGGCGACAACGGCTCCCCGTCCTTGCGCCCCGCTGCGCGGCGGAGCTTGCGGACCGCCATGCGCTGCCACAACGTCGGCTTGGTGCTCGCGCTCCCCTCGCGCGTTCCGGTCATGACGCGACCGTACACCCGGACCGGCGAGATGTGGCGAGCATGAGCGAGCGTTCGCTGCGCCGAAGGTCGACGGCGTCTTCGATCTCCCGGGGGTGACGACGAACGGGCAGCTGGCCGTCGGTCCCGACGGCAACGTCTGGGTGGCGCTCGAGCACGCGGGTGGGAAGGTGCGACCGGATGGCGGCGCCTCGCTGCTCGCGAGCGCGGTCACGGGGATCACTGCCGGGGTGATGGCGATGACCACCGGTGCGGACGGCAACGTCCGGGTGGCACTCGCCGGGAAGATCGTGAAGTTCTCCCCTCCAACCCTGCAAGCACAACGATGTACACAGTGCCCCTGCTGGCGCCGAGGGCCATCACTGCGGCCGGCGACGGCACGCCGACGGGATGGAGCTTCACGGCTCCTCGCCGCTCCGGGGCCTGAGCGTGCCGATACGCCCTCGGCGCTCGGCGGCCGGGCAGTCGCGGGTGAGGCGCAGCGCGACGTCGAGCGCCTGACGGTCGGTGAGGGCCTGTTCGCGGACGAGCTGGCGCCAGGTGTCGAAGCTGAGGGCGAGCGCGATCGCCGCGCGCAGGAGCCGGCGTGCGTTCCCGCGTTCCGCGCGACCGGTCATGAGCGTGTCGGCGGCGGCCGCCCAGTAGCCGTGGTAGGGGGCCATGACGGGGTTGTCGCGGGCGTCCTCGAGGACGCGCGTCATCATCGCCTCGGTGGCCCGGTGGTGGCGGTAGGTCTCCTCGAGCGCAGCACGGAGACGCGCGCCGGGGTCGTCGATGGTCGCCCAGGTCCCGAGGTCGGGGAAGGGGTGGCTGGCGAAGTACTTGCCGCTGCAGGCCTGCGCGAGCGTGTCCTCGTCGGGGAAGTGACGGTAGACCGTGACACGACTGACGCCGGCCCGCTCGGCGAGCTCGGTCACCGTCGTCGCGTTCGGGCCGATCGACGAGTGCAGCGCGATCGCGGCGTCGATGATCCGCTGCCGGGTCTCCTCCTGGCGCTTGGCACGACGCTTGAGCTCATATGGACGGGTCACACGCGGTGACGTTACACCATGTATCTCCAAACTTGACAGCGGCGGTCCGAGTGCCTACCGTGCGGCTCAGCACATCGCGTTACATGGTGTATCGCGATTACGACTCTCCGGAGGGAGACCCCATGAGCACCGATGTCAACGCCGTCGTCGAGCCGATCGCGCTGGGCGCGGGAGAGGGCGATGCACGCTGGTTCCTGGGCGTGCTCGCCACCGTCAAGGCCTCGGCCGAGACCACGGGTGGCCGCGTCGCCGTGATCGAGCACCATGCGCCGCAGGGGACCGGCTCGCCGCTGCACGTCCATCGTCGCGAGGACGAGTGGTTCTATGTCATGGAGGGCGAGCTGACCTTCTGGGTCGGCGGCGAGACGGTCGTCGCGCAGGCCGGCGGCTTCGTCTTCGGCCCCAGGGACATCCCGCACACGTTCACCGTCACCTCGCCCGAGGCGCGGTTCCTGCTGGTCACCGAACCCGCCGGGTTCGAGGGGTTCCTGCGGGCGGTCTCCGAGCCCGCCCGGACGCTGGCGATCCCACCGGCCATGACCGCACCGCCCGACATGGAGGCGATGGCCGCGGCAGCCGCCGACTACGGCATCGAGATCCTCGGCCCTCCCGGCATCCCGGCCTGACGGGCGGGCGAACTGGGGGTCGCACAGCGCGACGGTGACGAATGTCACGGTCGCACGGTGCGGATGACGTCGTGCGGCTCCCGGCCCGGTGGGACGGTGGACCACATCGAGTCCCTGTCAGATCGGAGGAACAATGTCCATCCACCGCACCACCTTCCGCCAGACCGCACTTGCGATCCTCGGTGCCGCACTGGGGGCCGCGCTGCTGGCCGGGCCGGCCGGCGCTCGTCCGGTCCACGCGCTGGTCCTGCCGACCGACCGGCCGGTTCCCGTCCACCACCCGGCGCTGGTCAGCGTGGCGCCGCCGGCCGGCACGACGTCCCGCTACCACGACAGCATCGCGCCGGCCACCGGCACGGTGCCCCAGTCTCCACGACAGCATCGCGCCGACCACCGGCACGGTGCCCCAGTTCCACGACAGCATCGCGCCGGCCACCCGGGTCTCCGGGCCGCACAGCGGCCTCGTGCCGCTCGTCTCGAATCCACGGGTCTTCGCCGCCATCGGCCCCGTCCCGGCCGGGTCCGGCTCGGATGTCGCCTGGCTCGAGATCGGCCTCGGGCTCCTCGGGGCAGCGCTGATCACGGGCGGCGTCCTCACGCTCCGGCGTGAGCGCCCAAGCAGCGCGCGTATGGCGCCCCGCAGGACGCCCAGCTTCGGCGCCTGATCCTCTCTCTTGGGGGCGCAGGAAGGCGGCGGCATCTGCCGCCGCCTTCGCGTGCCCGGCGGGACTCGGCTCGACCGGGCTCAATCGGCGTGGGGGATCGGGTGGTTGGCCCTGAGCACGCCGCCGGGGTCGACCGCCGACCGGACGGTCGCGACCAGCCCGAGAGGCGGCGTCCTCACGCGGCCGGCGTCAACCCGTGGCGGCGCATCACGTCCATGATCGCGTCGAGGTCGGGCGGTCCGCCGGCCGCTGCGGCGATGACCTCACCCACCTCGCGGAAGTAGGCGGGGCCGAAGAGGCCGGGGGTGACGACGGCCAGGAACCGGGCGTCGCTCGGCGCCGCGGTTGACGAAGCCGTGGACGGCGCCGCGCGGGATGAAGACGGCCTCGCCGGGGCCGATGTCGTGGTCGGTGCCCTCGATGGTGAAGGTGACGGTGCCGGTGAGGCCGTAGATCGTCTCCTCGAAGGCATCGTGGCTGTGCGGCGCGGGCACCTTTGCGGCGGCCGGCACGTCGCATTCGAACGCGGTCAGTGCGCCCCCGGTCTGCTCGGCCTCGAGCAGGAAGGTGATGCCGATGGCGCCGACCTGGATGGTCTCGGACATGGTGCTGGTCACGGTAATCGGTTCTCCGGTGGACGGTTGGTACAGATCCTTTACAACCGTAGCGTCGGCACGGTAGGCTTGTCAAGTGTCTTTACGAACCGCTGATCGTGAGTCGTCGCCTGAGCCGCTGATCGGGGCACTCCTGCGCATCCCGTGGGAGGCGGCCCGCCAGCGTCTCCTCGACGGTCTGCACGCGGCCGGCTTCACCGACCTGCACGCGTCGCACCTCACGATCCTGCTCTATCCCGGGCCCCACGGCCTGCGTCCGTCGGACCTCGCCGCCGAACGCCAGATGACCCGACAGGCGGTCAACTACCTCCTGGGTCAGGTCGAGGACCTCGGATATCTCGAGCGCCGCAGCGACCCCGACGATCAGCGGTCCAAGCGGATCGCGCTCACGCCCCGCGGGCGCCGAGCGGGCGCCGTCATGCGGCAGACGATGGTCGACCTCGAGGACGAGTGGGCGCGGGAACTGGGCGCCGAGCGGTTCACCGAGCTCAAGGGCCTGCTCACCGACCTCGGGTGGCTCGCGGCCTCGCACCCCGAAGCCACGGTGCACGAGTGACCTCGGACGCAGACCTGCCATCGGGCGAAGCCGTCGCCCTGCCGCGCGGTATCTTCGGCCCGGACCTCGTTGACGTCGCCTATGAGCCGTGGCGCGCCCTGCGGTCGACCGCGCTGCGGGTGGGGCCGAGTGACGGAGCACCAGTCGTGCTCTCGGGATCCAACGTGCCCGTCGAACTGGCGGCCGGGCAGCACCTCGGGCGCCAGACGACGCGCAACCCCGAGTGCCTGGACTCGCCGCCGCTGCGGCCGGCAACCGAGGGATTCGTGTGGGGGTACTGCATGGCTCCGGTCACGCGCAAGTCCGGCTGGATGCGGCTCTCGGACCTGGTGCCCGATCCGGCGCTCGAGCGGCTCGCTTGCGGGCCGGCGCGCGCGGATTTCGATCGCCGCCACCCGCGAGCGTGCGGCGGCCACTGTGACGGTCGCTCCCTCGAGGGTGTGCAACGCGCCACCGGCGCGGCCGTGGTGACAGCACGCGAGGTCTACCTGCGCTACGCCCCGGGAAGCACCGCCTTCCGCTACCTCGTGCGGGGCGACTCGGTCCGCCGACTGATCCGCTCGCAGGACGGGCGCTGGGTAGGTATCGAGGTCCGAGCGGCCCGCTGGGCGGGACGCGGTGCACGCGGGTGGGTGATGGCCAATACCCTGAGCCCGCCGCGCACCTGAACGTGTCCGCCGCTCGTCGGGGACAGGTGCCTGCGAGCTTGGCGAAGAACCGTCGAACCTGATCTGCGAGGCTCCGGCGATGGCCGGTCGCGAGAGGACCGCGGACACGGCGTCGACACCATCGGCGCGAGCCCGCAGCGCGGCGGCCGGAGTCGATTTCGCTCAGTCGAGCGAGGACGACGTCGGCCGCCTGCTCGCCGTCCTGGCCGCGAGCGTGCCCGACGGCGGCCGGATCCTCGAGCTCGGCACAGGCACCGGCGCGGGGCTTGCGTGGCTTGTGCACGGCCTCGGAAGCCGCGCCGACGTCGACGTGATCTCGGTGGAGGCCGACGACGCCCTCGCGCGGCTCGCCGCGCAGCAGACCTGGCCCCGCTACGTCCATCTGCACCACGCCGACGGACTCGACTTCCTGCAGAGGCACGCCGCCTACGACCTCATCTTCGCCGACGCGGAAGCCGGGAAGCTGCGCGGCCTCGAGCTCGCTCTGTCGGCCCTGCGTCCCGGCGGGCTGTTCGTCGTCGACGACATGACCCACAGGGATGCCGGCGGGAGCGACGTCCATCGCGCGTTGCAGGACGCGCACTCCACGCTCCTGAGCCATCCCGATCTGGTCGCCGTCGACCTGGCCTGGGCGAGCGGCGTCGTCATCGCCGTACGAGCCCGGCGGTAGATCCTCCCCGCCGCGGCGAGAGCCCGGCTGTGTCCCGTACGCGGCTGCCTTGCTCGGCGGCGCCGCACCACCATGGGAGTGGATCGGCGACGGCGACCGTCTTCAGCTACTGACGCGCGAACCACACGGTCGCCCGCGTCTCTCGAGGCTGTCCGTCAGGCTGGTCAGTCAGGGCTGAGCGGGGGGCCCAGCAGGGTCATGTCGTACTTCTCGAACAGCGCGGCGACGATGGCGCGGTCGGGCATCCCGTTTCGTGTCAGCGGTCCGAGCTCCTCGTAGAAGCGGTGGCCCCCGCCGGGGGTGTAGACGACGATGACCTCGCCCGGCTCGTCGTTGAGGTTGAGGAAGGAGTGGGGCACCTTCGACGGCAGATAGGCGAACCCGCCCTCCTCGAGCTGGAAGGTCCGATCGTCGATCTGCACCTTGAACCGGCCGCGCAGGACGTGGATCGTCTCCTCCTGCGAATGGTGGACGTGGAGCGGCGGGCCACCCCACGGAGCGACCTCGACGGTGAAGTAGTCGAAGGCGCCGGCGGTGTCCTCGCCAGTGACCTTGAAGACGAGGTCGCGTCCCGGGCCTGACTGCAGACGCAGTCCCTCGTCGGGGGCGAGCACCTTCAGCGAGAGCGTCGTCATCAGCATCTCCTCTTCGATCGTGGTGCCGAGTGGGGCCCATATACTTCACAGGCGCAAATACCTTTGTAGAGGAGGTGCTTCACGATGTCAAGTAATTTGGACGACCCTGAGCGCTGGCTCGAGGAGCTTCCCGAGCCGGACGCCTTCAGCCCGGAGGAGTTCCGCGCGTGGCGCGGCCTGATCCGGCTGCGGGAGACCCTGATGCGCGAGGTCGACCGCCGCCTGCGCGCGCACGGCGACCTCACACTGGCCGATTACGGCGTCCTGATCACACTCGTGACCGCGCCGCAGCTGCGCATGCGGATGAGCGACCTGGGCGCCAGGCGGATGCTCACGCCCAGCGGCATCACGCGGGTCGCCGTCCGCCTCGAGGACCGCGGCCTGATCCGCCGCGAGCCCGACCTCGCCGACGGGCGCGTCGCCCTCGCCACGCTGACCCGGGTGGGGCTCGAGGCCCTGCGCCGCGCGCAGGTCGTCCATCACGCCGCCGTGCGCGAGCTGTACCTGGACCGCCTGACCGCGCGCGAGCTCGACCGGCTCGCACACCTCTACGAGAAGGCGCTGCCCGGCGTCGTCAGCGACCCGACCTGGCCGCCGTCCGCGTAGTCCGCGGACGTGATCGCGCGCCGCGCCGAGAGCGCCCAGCGGTGTCCGGGCGGTATGCGACGTTCTCGGCATGCGCACGAGGACCGTCGTCGTTGCGATCCTCGCGCTGCTCGCGACGGCGAGCCCGGCGCTGGGCGATGCGGACGTCAGCTTCGAATCCCCACCGCTTGCGGATTGCACGCTGGCGACGAGCCAGTTCTCCGGCATCACCTTCGTCACCGCCGCACCTGACGGGACGCCCAATATCGGCCGTCCGGCCGTGCGCGCGGTCAGCTCGGGCGCTCACGGAGGCTCGCATCTGCTGCAAATCGGAGACTGCTCGTCGGAGTTCGACCGCCCGCAGATCGCCTTTCAGCTCGGGTTGACGCGCGCGGGCGTCTCGCTGTTCGCACGCAACCCGGACAGCGGCTTCGACGTGGCCGTGCAGCTGCGCGCATATGACGCCAGCGGCGCGCGGATCGACGCGAACGGCGCCGCCTACACGACGCTCGCCGGCGGAAGCGCGACCTGGACGCCGCTCAGCGTCACCGCCCCGGGCGGCGCGAGCGCGATCGCGACGGTCGCGCTCGTCGTGCAGAACCAGACCACCGCGCAGGGCGTGCACGTCCTCGTCGACGACATCCACCTCACCGATGGCGTCGTCCCACCGACGCCCGACTTCACGCTGGGTCCCATGCCGGTGACGGTGATCGCGCAGGGCGCCACGGCGTTCGTCGACGTCCCCGTCAACCGCCTGAACGGGTCGACCGGTCCGATCCAGTTCGCGGCGTCCGGAGTCCCCGCCGGGCTGCACAGCCCGCTCGCCGGCGGACCGCTCGCGCCCCGGTTTCGCGTGTGGGCGGACCTGGACGCGCCTGTCGGTCCGGCGTCGATCACCGTCACCGGTACGGCGTTCGACGGGACCGCCGGGCCCGCCCCGCGCTCAACCGCACTGCCCGTCGTCGTCCAGGCGACGACGCCGGCGATCACCATCGATGACCCGGTCGCCGGGACGCTGCTCGAGCGGGTTCCCTACGAGCCGATGGCGAGCGGGCAGTTCACCGCACCGCGTCACGGCTCCGGAAGCCCGCGGGTCTGCCTCGTCGTCACCCATACCTTCGAGGCGCCGCCGTTCCCGGGGTCGTGCCCGACCGTCCTCCCCGACACCTTCACCGGGGCGTGGTCGGCGCCGATCGCCGGGCTCGCCCCCGGACTCAATGTGATCACGGCGTTCATCGAGGACGCTGCGGGCTACGTAGGCTCCGCGACACGGACCCTGCAGATCGCCGACGCGGCCTCTGGCGTCGACCTGCGCATCACCGGGATGGAGCTCACCCAGGGGATCCAGGCGATCCGGTCGGGGCTCCAGGTGCCGCCGATCCGCGGCGCCGCGTCCGTCCCCTACAGCGGCGTGCAACTCGTCGCCGGGCGGACGACGACCGTGCGCGTCTACGCGGACACGAACCGCGCGGTGCGCCGCGACGGCCGCACGCCGGGGGTCACGGCACGGCTGCGGGTGCTGCGCGGCGGCCATGAGGTCGCGGGCAGTCCGTTCCTCCCCGATCCCGGGACGCGCGATCTGGCAGTCGGCGATCCGTACGTCACATACGCCGAACGGACGGACTTCTCGCAGGGATACACGTTCACGTTGCCCGCCGCCGTCACGAACGGAAGCGCGCTGACCCTCCAGGCGCAGATCAACGACGAGGCCCACCCGATCGTCGAGTGCGCGACGTGCGCGGCGAACGACACGCTGCAGGTGACCGACACGCGTTTTCGCCCTGTCCGCGGCCGCGACATCTGGCCGATCGAGCTGTTCGACGACCTCAGCGGGCACCGCGAGCCGACCGGGGACGCGGCGTCGGACTTCGCCCTCGCACGACAGGTCAACCCGTTCCCGCTCATCGTCCACCCCTACCAGGCACGCGTCGACATCACCTCCGACCTGCGCGCCGCGAACGCCTACAACGCCACGCGCGCGGCGGCTGACCAGAAACGCCCCGAAGACTGGCTCCTCCACGTTCCCGGCGACTGGGAGCGCGACCACGGCTATGACGGGCCCGTCATCGGGGTCGGCCGCGGCCAGTTCGCCGGGATGACGTCCGGCCCGACGGCCTTCTGCTGCTCGCCGATCCGGATCAAGCAGTACGCCGTCGTGACCGAAGAGCGCCCGCTGACCTCGGTGGCGCACGAGTACGGGCACACCGAGGGCCTCCCGCACGCCGATCATGCGTGCGGCGGCGGTTCCAACGGGCAGCATGCCGATGATGACTGGCCCGAACAGCGCGGCCTGACGCTGGGCATCGGCTACGACGCGGTCCGACGACGAACCTTCCCCAGCTCCGACCCGGTGACCGGCGCGCTGAGCTACGACTTCATGTCGTATTGCGCGAACACGGGCGGTGATCCCGACTCGTGGATCTCCACGCGGAACTGGGACCGGCTGGTGGACCGGATGGCGACCGGCGCCGCTCCGGCCTCGGTCGCGACGGCGTCCGCCGCTGCAGCGACGCTCCCGCGCGCCGTTCGCGGTCCGGGCCTTGCGGTCGATGTCGCGCTCGCGCAGGACGGGACGACCGGCGTCGTGACCGGGGTTCGCCCGGTCGACCGCGGGGCCCTCAGCTCGCAGCCCGGAGGCGACTACCAGCTCGTCGTGCTCGGCGCGGGCGGCGCGGCGACCTCGACGACGACGGTCAGCGGAAGCGAGGTGCACAACGATGCCGGCGCCGCGTCGCGGGTCGAGACGCACGTCACCGCGACGGTCCCGGCCGGGACGGACCCGCGCGCCGTCCAGCTGCGCCGCGGCGGGGTGATCGTTGCGACCGCGACCGCCAGCGCGCACGCGCCGACGATCGCGCTGCGCGCCCCGAAGGCCGGATCGCTCGTCCACCGCGCGCTGGCCGTCCGCTGGACCGGCGGGGATGCCGACGGCGACCGCGTCACGTACGCAATCGACGAGGCGGCGGGCGCGTCGGCGGCCTTCAAGGTTGTCTCCGAAGGCCTGACCGGCCACTCCGCGCGCATCCCGCTCGCTGCGCTCACCCCGTCGCGAAGCGCCCGGCTGCGCATCCGCGCGTGGGACGGCTTCCGGCAGGCCGCGGCGATCGTGGGGCCGATCCGCATCCCGGCATCCCCGCCCACGGTCTCGATCCTTGAGCCGGTGCGGCGCAGGCTCCCCGCAGACGGCACGCTGTCACTGGTCGGTCAGGCCTTCGATGCGACGGGGCGGACGCTCAGGGGGAAGGCGCTGACCTGGCGCCTCGACGACGGCACGCTCGCCACCGGCGCACAATCGCTCGTAAGCGGTCTGCGCGTCGGGGCCCACCGGCTGACGCTCACCGCGCGCGACAGGGCAGGGCGCACCGCGACTGCGACGTTCCGACTGCAGGCGACGAAGGTCACGCCGCGGTTCCTGACGCTCGCAGGTCCGCGGAAGCTCGCCCGCGCCGCACGGTCGGTCACGCTGCTGCTGAGCGCGAGCGCCCCGGGCGCCGCCCGTATCGCCGGCGGCACGCGGGTCGTGAAGACCCCCGTCGCACGGGCCGTCCGCACGATCCGGGTGCCGATCGCTCCGGGGCGCGGAACGCTCAAGCTCAGCGTCCGGCTCAGCGCCGGCGGGCGGCTGGCGACCCAGCGCCTTTCCCTCGCCCGCGGCTGAGCGCGCGTTCCTCGATCAGGGCCGGATCGGTGCGCTCTTCCGGATCTTCAGCGGCGCGACCGGGACGCCGTCACTCCAGCGGCCGTTGGAGCGGTGCTCGGGGGTGTCGCCGAGCGCGTAGCGGCAGTCCCTGCCTGAGGTCGCGCAGCTGCGCAGCGCATCCCAGACCTTCCAGCAGAAGTTCCAGTCGTAGGCATTGGGCCTCCCGCCGAATGCGCGGCCGCCCGCGCAGACGCCGTGCTCGGAGGACAGGACGGGCTTGCCGTGCGCGTCGGTGTGGGTGAGGACAAGATCCTTGTTGCGCCTGGGGATCCGCTTCAGCTCGGGGAAGACGGCGTTGCATGAGGAGTTCCCGCGTCCTTCAACGGACAGGATTCCCTGGGCGCCGGAGTGGCACTCGAACTTCACGCTCGCAGGGATGCCGGCGAGGGACTTGTCGAGTGAGGGCTCGCCGAAGCCGTTGAGCCCGCCGTCGTGCGGGTCGTCGAGGAAGATCGCCCTCGGCTTGGGCAGGTGCAGGGTGCGGTAGCGGTTCGCGAGGTTCGCGGTGAGGATGCCGCCGAAGGAGAAGCCGAAGTAGCTGGCCCTGCCGAGGTCCGGCTGCACGCGGCTCCTGTCGGCGCGCAGGTGGGCGAGCGCGCCGCGGATGCCCTTCGCGGAGGACGTCATGCAGGGCTCGATGTTGAACGGGCCGGGGCATGGCGTGGCGATGTCGGTCTGCCAGCGCGGGTAGATGACGATGCTGCCCTTGCGCACGGTGTGCCGGATGAACGCGTACATCTGGTCGTAGCCGGCGTACTCGTAGTAGCCGTGCATGACGACGGCGACCGGCGCGCTCTTCGGGCGCGGCCCTACGGGTTCGAAGGCGTACCAGGCGTCCGGGCCGCTGCCGCCGGAGCTCACGCGCCAGCGGGCGTGGGAGTAATCGCTGCCGCCAGGTCCCGACCCGGGCTGCGGCGGCTGGATCACGGCGGCGCGAGCGACCGACCCCGCAAGGACGCCGAAGGTCAGAACGATGGCGAGCAGCGCGGTGATGGCCGCGCGCCTGGTGGGTTGCATCAGAGGGCGCAGGTTCGCAGCTCGGCGCGGTCGAGTCGGGGGCGAAGCCGCCGCGCTGACCGAGTAAGCAACGGCACGGCCGCGCGATCGGGACGGCAAGCGCGGACAGCACGTCGCACGGCCGCGCCGTGGTCGGTTGCACGCCTCGTAGGCCGGCGGCTTGTCAATGGGGCGGGCGGACCAGGGGCGCGATGGCGTTCAGCCGCCGAACTGGCCGCGCAGCGCCAGGACGTTGGCGACGTATTGCTGGGTCTCGGGCAGCAGCCCGATCCGGCGCACCGAGTTCAGGCCCTGGTAGTAGCCCGCGAGGGCGATCGTCGGATCTCCGCCCGAGTTCGCCAGGAGGTGGCGCAGCAGGAGCGATCCCGCGCGCACGTTGTCGACGGGCGACTGCGGGTCGAGCGGCGAGGGCGCCAGGTTCGACTGGATGAACTGCCAGGTCGTCGGAATGATCTGCATGATCCCGCGGGCATTGGCAGACGAGAGCACTGCGTTGTTGAACCCGCTCTCCTGCCAGGCGACCGCCTGCGCGAGCGACGGCGCGACGCCGTTCTGCGCGGCGATCTGCCCGATCTCGGTGCCGGTCAGGCGCACCGGCGTCGGCATCGGTGCGTTCGGCACGCCGGCCTGAACCTGACCGGTCCCCGCCTGGCTCGTCGGGGCGGGCACGTTCAGGCGCGTGCCCGCGATGACGAAGCTCGTCGGCGAGAGCCCGTTCGCAGCGGCGAGCGTCCCGGTGGCGATGCCGTTCGCGGCCGCGATGCCGCTCAGCGTCTCGCCGGGCACCACGAGGTGCCCGATGCCCGCGACGCTCGGCGCGGCGGGGAGGGAGCCCTGCCGGCCTGTGCTCGTGCCGGCGGCCGGAATGGCGAGCCGCGTGCCGGCGATCACGAAGCTCGTGGGCGACAGGCCGTTGGCGGCCGCGAGCGTCGTCGTTCCGAGGCCGTTGGCGACGGCGATCCCCGACAGCGTCTCGCCCGGCATCACCAGGTGACCTCCCCCCGTCGCCGCCGAACCGGGCGCGCGTGCCGTCGCCGGCCCCGGAGCCGGGATCGACAGGGTGGTTCCGCTGATCACGAGGCTCGTCGGGGACAGGCCGTTCGCGGCTGCGAGGGCCGCGGTCGTGAGCCCGTTGGCGGCGGCGATGCCGGACAGCGTGTCGCCGGGCACGACGAGGTGGCCGGCGGCCGAGGCGCCGCCGGGAAGGCTGACGACGGCAGCGCCGGCGACGAGGGCGGCGATGCCGCCGCGCCGCATCCGACGGGCGGCGAGGAGCCGGGGATCTCCCGCATCTGGACGTTCCTCCCTGATCGAGGTCCGGTCCACACGGAAGCAGCCCGGCGCCGGCCGCGCCAGTCGCGGGCGGCATCTTGCGCGCGGCGCCGCCGGCGACGCGGAGCTCGCGCGGTCCTGGATCGCCTCCCGAGCGCCGACTGGTGCGATGGTGGAGCACCTCCTCCCGCCCGAGGCGATCATCGGCCGGTCCTCAGGGCGCTCGAGCGATCACCCGGGCGAACCGCTCGGCTGCGCCCGGGCTTGTCGCCAGATACAGATGCGGCTCGACCGCCTCCAGTTCGAGCAGAACCGGGTGGCCGTCCGCGCCGCGGACGACGTCGACGCGCGCATAGAGCGGCATCCCGCCGAACCGGTCGGCGAGTTCCTCCAGGACCGACCGTGCCACCGCCGCCTCGTCGGGGCTTGCCTCACCCGCCGTCACGAGGTCGTCTTCGAGCATCGCGGCTGCCACCACGACCGGGGTTCCGTCCGCGACGGGCGCGACCTCGTCCGGCTCCAGGAAGCTGCGCTTGACGAGCGTGTGGGACAGCTCGCCGCCGAAGTGCACCATCGCGACCTCGCCGCGCGCGCCGACGTCCTCCAGGAACGGCTGGACCATCGCCGTCCGCCCGCCGGCGGTGATGTGCTTGATCAGCGAACGCGCCCCGTCATGCGCCGCCGGCCCGAAGCGGCCGGTGCTGACGCCGCCCGCCGACACGCTCGGCTTGACGACGACCTCACCGCTGAGCTCGGGCACCGGCGCCCCCGGCGCGACGAACCGCGTCGGCACCGTCCGGACCGACAGCGACTCCAGATAGCGCTTGTCCGCGTTGAACGCGATCAGTGCCGGGCGGTTGCGCAGCCGCTGCGGACCGACCGCGTGGCACCACGCCAGGAACTCGTCCGCGCGCGTCGTGTAGTCCCAGACCGAGCGCACGACGACGCGGTCGTAAGAGGCCCAGTCAACCGACGCATCGTCCCAGACCTCGAACCGCGCGCCGAGCAGTTCCGCCACCGGGTGGTCGTCGGGGTTGCCCTCCGGCACAGCCGAGCAGGTGGCCAACGCGACACGCACCGGCGGAACTCTAGGCTTGGCGACGGGTCGACCGCGACCGACCTTGGACCACCGCTCCGGCCCAGGGGCGAAGGCCGAGCTGTTGGTCACCCTTGCGGATGTGCGCGGTGTCGTTGCGTGAGTTCTGCGCCGAGTCGGGCGGCGCCGGGCGCGCGGCGCAGGAAGCGCAGAGCCGTACGGTCTCCCCTGCTGAGTGTTGAGCCCTGCGGCTCGAGGACGGGCAGCTCGGCGCCCTCGCCCAGCGCGTAGAGCGTCCAGGAGCCGGGAACGCCTTTGAGGTCGTGCTCGCCGCGCGGGGAGAAGCGCAGCTCGGAGCCGACGACCAGGTCGCGCACGGTGCTCGAGACGAGGACCTCGCCCCGTCGCGCCTGAGCGGACACGCGTGCGCCGATGTGGACGGCCAGGCCGCCGAGGTCGTCGCCACGGATCTCGCACTCGCCGGTGTGCACGCCGGCACGGATGTCGATGCCCTCCTCATGGAGCTGCTCGACGAGCCGGGCGGTGCAGCGCACTGCTCGTGCGGGTCCGTCGAACGTCGCCAGCAGCCCGTCGCCCGTCTGCTTGACGACGCGTCCTCCGGCGGCCTCGATCTCTGCGCGGGAGATCTCGTCGTGGCGCTCAAGAAGCCGCCGCCACTCGCGGTCGCCGAGCCTGGCGGCCAGCTCCGTGGACCCCACGATGTCGGTGAACATCACGGTCGCGAGCGCGCGCTCGGACTCGGCGCGACGGCGCTCGCCCGTGAGGAACTGCTCGATCTCGTCGACGATCGGGTCGAAGTCCCCGAACCAGAAGGCGTGATCATCGCCGGGCAGCTCCTCGAACCGCGCGTCGGGAAGCCGGTCGGCGAGCAGGCGCCCGGCCTCCACGGGGATGATGCGATCGCCGGTCCGGTGCAGGACCAGCGTCGGCTGGGTGATCAGCGGAAGCGCTGCCCGCACGTCGGTGGACATGACGCTCTCGACCATCGCGCGTGCCATGCCGGGGCTCGCGCTCGCGCGTTCGAAGAGCCCGTAGCCGCGGCGGGACAGCTCGCCCTGGATGCTGGGCGCCGCCATGGCGGCCAGCCTCCCCTCACCCCAGTGGGCGATCGCCTCGCGGAACATGTCGAACTCCGCGTCGACGCGCTCACGAGTGATGTCCAGCGAGGCCAGCTCGTCGTCCGACATCGCCTGGAAGACGACCGCGAAGGTGCCGTAGAGGACGAGCGAGCTGACGCGATCCGGCTGCGTCGCGGCGAGCAGCACCGCGCCCGGTCCGCCCTCGGAAAACGCCAAGATCGCCGCCCGCCGCGATCCGGCTGCGTCCATGACCAGCGCGATGTCCGATGCGCGCTCCTCCAGCGACGGGAGGTACGCGACGGGGTCCGAGCAGCCCGTGCCGACCTTGTCGAACATGATCAGGCGTGAGAACGAGGCGAGCCGCCGCAGAAACGCGGCGAAGCCCGGGTCCGTCCACTGGAAGTCCAGGTGCGAGATGAGCCCGGGCACCAGGACGAGATCCAACGGCCCCTCGCCCAACACCTGAAACGCGATGCTCACCCCGTCGGGCCGCACGACGTATTGGGTCTGCGGAGGCGCCATGGCGCGCAGACGCTACCTGCCGGCGGGTCCCGCGTGTGAAGCATTCACTGGGAATCTGCAGTGATCGGTCAGGTCGTCGAGCAGGCCCGCCGTCCTTTCCGCACTCGACCGCGGACGGATCGTCCGAGCCGCGCGTGCGGCCGATGCGGTTGCGGGCGTTGGCTGGAGTGGACCGTTTCCGGTCGGGTGCCGACCGATCAGGCGGCTATCACTCGTGCCCGCCATGGGATCGCCATTGGAACGAACCGGCAGCCATGGCGCTCGGGGAGGTGGTTAGGTGGGGCAGATCATCCTGCTCGCGTTCGGCGCAGCGATCTTCCCGACGCTGCTGGCCTGTGTGGCGATCATGCTCTCCAGGCCGCAGCCGCGCGCACTGTTGTTGGGGTTCTACCTGGGCGGCCTGCTCACGAGCGTGATCTCCGGGATCGTCGTGCTGTCGCTGTTCAACAACGGCAACAGCATCGGCGGAACCACGACGTCCACCTCCAGTCCGGGCGTGTACATCGTCTCCGGCCTGATCGCGCTCTTGTTCTCGTGGCTGATGGCGTCCGATCGCGGGCGGTCATACCTGGCCCGCCGGCGCGAGCACCACCCGCGCAAGCACTCCCAGCCCAAACCACAGACGGGCCCATCGCGGATCGAGCGCACGCTGAGCAGAGCCAGTGCGAGGACCGCGTTTGCAGTCGGCGCGGTGATCAACCTGCCCGGCCCGTTCTACCTGCTGGCGCTGGGCGACATTTCCACCGGCGACTACAGCTCGGCGCAGGAACTCGGCCTGATCCTGCTGTTCAACGCGATCATGTTCCTCCTGGTGGAGGTCCCGCTCGTCGGCTACATCGTGCGGCCCGACACCACCGTCGAGAAGGTCGCCGCCTTCTCGAAGTGGCTCAACGCGAACGGCCTGCGCGTCATCGGCTGGCTGATCGGCATCTGGGGCACCGGCCTTCTGGTCCAGGGCGTCAGCGCGGCCTTGGGCTGACCGACGCAAGAACCACACCTTCGCGGCGACCACGCGCCCATGCGACAGCGCCCCGGGGCGCCTCGGCATCCAGCCGAGACAGCCCTCCCGGCGGACAGCGGCTATGCCGCAGTGGATTGACAGCAGGGGCGTCTGCGGTCCGTGCGGATGTACGGTCCGGGCAGCTGGCCAGTACCGGCGGCTCTACAACCAAGTGCACGCAAGTGCCGCCACCAGGGAGCAGCGCTGCGAGCTGACATGACGACGTACGACCGGAGCTTCTGGGAAGAGCGTTGGTCGCAAGTCCTGCGTGAGCGTGCGGATCAGGCCGCGCGTCGCCCCCCCAACGCGCATCTGAGCACCGAAGTCGGGAACCTGCGCCCCGGGTTCGCCCTCGACGCGGGCTGCGGTCACGGGTCCGACACGCTCTGGCTGGCCGCGCGCGGATGGCAGGTCACCGCGGTCGACTTCTCCGCGACCGCCCTGGCTCACGCCCGGTCGAAGGCCGAGGCCGTGGGGGCGGGCGTCGCCCAGCGCATCGACTGGGTCGAGGGCGATCTGACGACCTGGACCCCGCAGCCGGGCCACTACGACCTCGTGGCCTGCCTGTATGTCCACGTGGCGGGATCGGTGGAGGAGATGGTGCGGCGGATGGCGACGGGGGTGGCGCGCGGCGGAACCCTGCTCCTGGTCGGCCACCGCCCTGTCGACCCGGCCACCGGAGCCACAACGGCCGCGGCCGGTCAGGTGCAGGTCTCCGTCGATAGCGCGGTATCCGCCCTCGATCGTGGCCGCTGGGACTTCATCGTCGCCGAGGACCGTCTGCGGGCAATGGCCGGGACCGGCGTCGACGCCGTGATCCGCGCTCGACGCCGCTCCTGACAGCGCGCCGCGTCATCTCACGTCACCGGAACGCGAGAGTCACACTTCAGACCGGACGCGCCGCGGAAGGCTACGCGCGAACGCCACGGCCGCGCAGGCGATCGACGGCCTGAGCGCGCTGCTCCTGGATCTCCTACCGCACGGCTCGCATGCGGGCGACCTCGCTGCGCGCGAACGCCGCCGTATTCGTGCCGTGCGTGTGGTCCTTGGCGATCGCGTGGGCGGGATCGTCGACCGCGGCGAGGACATGGTGCCCAGCGCGGCGACCGCCGTCGAAGCCGTGCAGGAAGTGCCGGCGGTCGCGCCGCGTGCCGGCCACGGCGGTCACCTCGGCCTCGGTCACCACGTGATCCTCGACCTCGGGCTCCGGCAGCTGGCGCATCCAGGCGCGCTCCGGCGCCGCCGCGGTGCGCACCACGAAGAACAGCACGACGAAGTCGCGCGTGGCATAGAGGCTGGGCGCCAGGCTCAGACGTCGTCCCACGCGGAGATGATCCGAGTGACGTGGCGGTGATCGGTGCCGCAGCAGCCACCGAGCAGGCGGACCGACGGGAGTCTTGCGCGGAGGGCGGCGTTGTCATGGGCCAGTGCGTCCGGGTCGCCCTCGTCGATCTCCTGGGCCTCGTCGAGCTCCGCGTGACTCAGTTCGGAGGCGTTTACCCGCAGGCCACCGATCCGGTCGAGTGCGGGAGCCTCGTCGACTCCGGCCGCGATGTGCGTTGGGTGGGCGCAGTTGATCATGAAGAATTCGGCGGCCCCGCCCGTCGCTCCGTCCACGCGCTCAACGGCCTCTGCGATCGATGCGCCGTCGGGGAGTCGACCGTCGGTCTCGACGGTGAAGCCCACGACGACCGGGACGCCGAGGGACGTCGCGGCCTGCACCACGCCGATCGCCTCCTCGGGGTAGGACAGGGTCAGCGCGGTGACGCGCTCGACACCCGCCTCGCGCAGGACGCCGATCTGCCAGGCGTGGTACTCCGTGGCTTGGTCGGCGCCCATCCGCGCGCCGACGACGTAGCCATCGCCGCGCGGGCCAACCGAGCCGTTGATCATCACGTCGGGGCGTCCCTCCGCAAGCTCGCGGGCGAACCCGACTGCAGCAGTGTTCGCGGCCGCCAGCGCGTCGGCGTCGTAGCCGAGCTGCGCGCCCCAGTCAGGGTTGGCGCGCCAGGTCGCCGTGTCGAGGACGAAAGGAAGCCCGCGCTCCTGCGCCGTGTCGAGGAACGGCTCGAAGTACCGGCGGATCGCCGCCCTGCCGCGCTCCGTGCCGAGCAGCGGGAAAGAGGCGAAGCACGGCAGCTCGAAGCCCTCGTGGAAGAGCAGGACGGTCTCGATACCACCGTCAGTCAGCGCCATCGCCTCCGGTTCCATCGGCTGTCCCCCTCTCACATCGGCGTCTGGCGCGCACATGGACACGCCCTCGCTCACCGTATCCCCACGTATCGGGCCGTCGCAACTCTCGATGAAGCCGCCAGAGACGAAGAGGACCGTCTGAGGGGGTGTTCGGCTTCAACCGCCCTTTTCGCCTGTCCCTACCCCAGGTTCATGGGGTAGTTCTATGTCCGGCGAAACCGGAGCAGGCGTAACGCCACCGGCGGTCACGTGCACCTGACGGTTGAGGGCACGCGGCATGCGTGCGTGCCGACCGCTTCCGCTGCGGAATGCTCAGGCGGCGGCTGTCACCTGGGTCGGTGGTGCGTTCGGTCTTCCTTCTGCGCCAGGCTGGACGGTCGGGAGGGCGCGGGTGAAGAGCAGCGCGAGCAGGCTGATGACTGCCAGCACGGCGAGGGCGGAGCGCAGACCGGCGATCCGGGCCTTGGCGTTCTCGTCGACGACGGCGTTCGCCGTCTTGGTCGGGACGTGGGCCTTGTCGAGTGCCGCCTTGAGCTGCTTGTCGGAGACGAACGGCACGCCCGTCGCCAGCTGGCTCTGAGCGTTGACGACGAGGTTGTCGGGGACCGCCGGATTGTTCTGCACGCCGCTGAAGAACGCGGTGCTCAGCGCGGAGATGAGGATCGCGCCTGCGAGCGCGGTGCCGATCGAGGCGCCGAGCTGGCTGCCCGTGTTCTGCAGGCCGCCGACCTCGCCGCTCTGCTCCTCGGGGACCGCGGAGACGGTCACGCTCCCCAGCTGGGAGGCCATCGCACCGAGCCCCGAGCCGATCACCAGCAGCGGACCGGTCACGACCCCCGGCCCGGCGTTGATGTCCAGCAGCGCGATCAAGCAGCACCAGCCCCGCGAACATCAGCACGAAGCCGGCGTTGACCACCCGGCGCGGGTTGGCGTCCGGCGCGAACTTCGGGACCCCGACGGCGAAGACGAGCAGGCCCAGCGACATCGGCAGCAGCCGCACGCCGGTCGCCATCGCCGACAGCCCCAGCGCCACCGACAGGAACAGCGGCACGACGAAGAACGTGCCCATCTGGACCAGGAACATGAACAGGAACGAGATCACCCCGGAGCGCAGCTGCAGGTTGCGCAGCAGCTTGGGATCGAGCAGCGCGCCCTCCCCGCGCCCGATCCGCAGCGTCTCCCAGCGCAGGAACAACGCCAGCACGACCAGGCCGCCGAGGATCAGCCAGATCACCGGGGACAGCCCGAGCCACTGCGGCGCCTCGGGCTTGGGTTGCACGACACCCCAGGTGCCGGACTTCAGGATCCCGAACACGATCAGCCCCAGGCCCAGCGCCGACAGCAGCGTGCCGAACAGGTCGAGCTTCGCGCCCTCCTCCGCGGGCGTGTCGTTCACGCGGCGCGCGAGCACGAGGATCACGCCGACGATCAGGACCTCCCCCACGAACACGTAGCGCCACGAGAAGTACGTCGTGAAGAAGCCGCCGATCAGCGGGCCCAGCGCGGCGGCGATCGCCCCGGCGGCCATGATCAGGCCATACGCGCGCGGGCGCGCGGGCTTGCCGAAGTTCGCCGCGACGAGCGCCACGATCGCGGGCATGATCAGCACCGCACCCAGGCCCTCCAGCAGCGACCAGCCGAACAGCAGCATCGGCAGACTCTGCGACAGCGCCGTCGTCAGCGACCCGCACGCGTAGACCACGCAGCCGATCGTGAACGCGCGCTTGCGCCCGACGATCTCCCCGACCCTCCCGCCGGTGATCATCAGCGAGGCCATCACCAGCGCGTACATCGTGATCGCCGTCTGGATCCCCGTCACCGTCGTGTTGATGTCCTTGGCGACCGTCGCGATCGCCGTGTTCATCACGGTCGTGTCCAGGGCCATCACGAATTGCCCCGCCGCGAGCGTCAGCAGCACCATCCCCGTCGCACCGGCCGCACGGCCCGCAGTCTTGTCGGTCATCGCGCGGATCAGACTCGCACGAGACGCGGTCGACAACCGTAGTTCGCTTGCTCGACGAATCGATGAGGGCCCCGACTCGTGCCGGCACCCAGCTACGGGCGGCGGCACCCGGCCGATGCGCCCGTAGTTCTTACGGTTGGGCGCTGTCGCTCGCGGACCTACGCTCCGCTCGCGTCCGATCCCCCCAACGAGAATGGAGCACGCGCATGGCCAATGAGAACCTGAGTCTCTACGTCGCGTCCTATGCCGACGCCGCGGCCGCCGAGGCCGACTTCAAGTCGCTGAAGGACGCGGAGGCCGCGGAGGACTTCGCGGTCGTCGGCGCGGTCGTCGCAAGCCGCGACGCCGCCGGTGAGGTCACCGTCGACGAGCACGGGGCCGCATCACCGGTCGCGGGTAGCGCCGTGGTGGGCGGCGCCGCCGGCCTGGTGGTGGGACTGTTCGCGCCGCCGCTGCTGCTCGCCGGTGTGGTCGGCGCCGGGATCGGCGCCGGGATCGGCGATCTCCAGAAGCGCCACGAAGAGAAGAAGATGGGCGTCGACCTCGAGGAGTACCTGCCGCCCGGTTCCTCGGCGGTGATCGTGGTCGTCGATGACATGTACGCGGATCGCGTCGACAAGGCGCTCGCGAAGTCGACCAAGAAGATCAACAAGGCCGTGGACTCCGGTGACGTCGACCAGCTCACCAAGGCACTGCAGGACGCCGACAAGAACGTCTCGGACGCCGTCGACTCCTGACACAGACGGGGCGCGGCTCAGCGCGCAGGCGCTAGGCCGTCGCCGCGATTCCCCGAAAGGACCGCACCATGCCGCCCAGCCGCATCCAACACCACGGGCGGTCACGCGCCGCTCGCCTTGCCGTCCGCGTCCCGCTGGCGCTCGTTGCCGTCGTGGCGCTCGCCGCGGCAGCCGGTTGCGGTAGCAGCAGCAAGCCGGCGTACTGCAAGGACCGCACCAATCTTGAGAACTCCATCAAGAGTCTCCCCAGCAGTGCGTCCAGCAGCGGCCTCAGCGGACTTCAGTCACAGCTGACGACGATCCAGAGCGACGCGACGGCGGCCGTGGACGCCGCCAAGGGCGACTTCCCGAGCGAGACGAGCGCGCTCAAGTCCTCAGTCGACACGCTCAGCAGCGCCGTCAAGGCGCTCCCGTCGAACCCATCGACCACACAGATCGCCGCGATCGCCCTCGACGCCTCCACCGTCGTGAGCTCGGTCAAGGCCTTCACGTCGGCCACCAAGTCAAAATGCGACTAGCGGTCGCCTCCTGAACCCTGACGTCGCGTGAGCGGACCGCGCGCCAGGTCCGCTGTCCGTGGGCAGGGGTGAGGACGCGATGACCTGCCCCCCCCCGGTGAGTCGCGAGCGCGGCGTGCCGCCACGTTCGGCTTACGTGTCCGCTGGGCTGTGGTCGCCGCGCTGCCGGAACACGGCGATCACGGCGACGAGGAGGTAGCCGAACGCGGCGACCTGCGGGGCGACCAGCGCGAGCAGCACGACCGCTACGTAGAACCCGATGTTCGGCGTCGCGGCCAGGGTGATGGCGGTGACCTCCTCGTCGGTGACGCCCGGCTCGAGCAGGTCGCGGTGCGTCGCGACGTAGCGCCAGAGTGTGCTCATCACGATCGAGATCGCCAGCAGCACGAGGCCGTAGAAGATGACCGCGGCCCGCTCGGCGTCATGCGTCTGGTTGATCGCCTCGGCCATCAGCTTCGTGGGGAACGGCAGGAACGAGACGAGCAGCAGCAGCAGCAGGTTGAGCTGCATCACCGTGCTGTCGGCGCTCCTCACGCGGCGGAAGATCGCATGGTGCGCCATCCATACTCCGCCGATCGTGACGAAGCTCGTGACGTAGCCCAGGTAGGAGGGCCACTGGTCGGCGATACCCCTCCAGAGGTCCTCGAAGCCACTCTCGGGAACGCTGATCTCCAGCACGAGCAGCGTGATCGCGATCGCGAACACGCCGTCGCTGAACGCCTCCAGGCGGCTCGTACTCCAGCGATCGCGCATTGTGGCGGAGTTCGACGCGACCGCGACACCGCCTCCCCTCACGGTGGGCAGATGCGCTCGCTCCGAACGGAGGCGCACACGCAGCGGTCGGCGCACTCAAGAAGCACCACGATGAGTTGCGCAAGCCAGGCGATCTGCAGGTCGCTAAGCGAGAGCCGGTTGCCGGTTGGACGCTGCCTCTCGGGAGGAGTAGCGTCGGGCTCATGGCCAAGGGCGCGGTGAAGTCCGACAAGCACGGGACGAAGAAGGCGCCACGGCATCGTGGCGTGCTGGATCTTCCGAAGGCGATCGAGGAGCGCATGGAGGAGGGCCGCGCTGAGCGCGAGGCCGTTCCGCTCGAGGCTCACGCCGAGTGGATGGCACCGCGCGATCGTTCGGATCCTGTGGGGATCCTTCAGGAGCAGGACGCGTCGCGGGTGCCCGATCTGGTGCCGATCCGTCATGGGCGGATGATCGCTTCTGCGTTCACGTTCTACCGTGGCGGCGCGGCGATCATGGCGTGGGATCTCTCGCGTACGCCGACGACGGGGTTGCGGGTGCAGTGCTGCGGGGATGCTCACCTGTCGAACTTCGGGGTGTTCGCGGCCCCTGACCGGCGCATGGTCTTCGATGTCAACGACTTCGATGAGACGCTCCCGGCGCCCTTCGAGTGGGACCTCAAGCGCCTGGTGGCGAGCTTCGTGATCGCGGCGCGCGACAACGGCCACCGCCCCGAGGAACAGCGCGCGGCCGCGCGCGCGGCCGCTGCGAGCTACCGCACGGCGATGGCCAAGGCCGCGGGGATGCGCTTCCTGGACGTCTGGTACACGCGCGTCGACGTCGACGAGCTGTTCGCGAAGCTGGCGCCCAGCACAGACAAGTCCACGAAGAAGGCGGCGCAGAAGAACCTGGCGAAGGCGCGCGGCAAGACGAGCCTGGGGTCGCTGGGGAAGTTCGCCGTGCAGGTCGACGGCGAGTGGCGGATCAAGCAGCAGCCGCCGGTGATCGTGCGCCCACCGGAGCTGATGAGCGCCGATGCCGAGGGGATCGTCCGCCAGGGACTGATCGACTACGCGCAGACGCTGACCCCAGACCGGCAGGTGGTGCTCAACCGCTACCACTACGAGGACTTCGCCCGCAAGATCGTCGGCGTCGGCTCGGTCGGGACCGAGGCGTTCATGATCCTGCTGATGGGCGACCGCGAGGATGACCCGCTGTTCCTGCAGATCAAGGAAGCGACGACCTCGGTCCTCGCGCCGTTCGCCGGTGCCAGCGAGTACGAGCACCCCGGTGAGCGGGTCGTGCAGGGCCAGCGGCTGATGCAGGCCGCCAGCGATGTGTTCCTGGGCTGGGTCACCGGAGCCGGCGAGCAGCGTCGCGCGTTCTACGTGCGTCAGCTGCGCGACATGAAGGGCTCAGCCGTGATCGAGGGCATGCCGCCCGAGCGCCTGGTCCTCTACGGCCGAATCTGCGGCGGTGCGCTCGCACGCGCGCATGCGCGCACCGGTGACGCGGCGAAGATCAGCGGCTACCTCGGCGATGACGACACCTTCGACGTCGCGCTCGAGCAGTTCGCGATCACCTACGCCGACCAGAACGACATCGACTACGCCGCGTTCACCAAGGCCGCCGACGAGAAGCGCATCACCGTCGAGCGCGGCATCTAGAGCGGAGCGCGCTCGGGGTCAGGCTGCTGACCCCGAGGCGGTACGAGCGATGTGCGCGGCGACGGCGGGCGCCTGATCCTCCTGCAGGAAGTGTTTGGCCGGAACGGTCTCAAGATTGTTGAGCCCTGCCGCGCGCCGCGCGATCTCGCCGTGGATGCCGGCCTTCAGCGCCGGGTCGTCGGCGCCCCAGAGCACGCCGACGGGGTAGCGCCTGTCAGCCAGCACCGACCGGTAGAGCGCCTGCTTGGCGGCGGTGCGCTCGAAGCCGCGCATGATCTGCAGGAACGCGCGCCCATCGTCCTGGCGCTTGAGCAGGTCGACATACGCGTCGAGCTCGACCGTCCGCACCGCCGACATGTCCTTGATTCCCTGGAGGCGCATCAGGGTGCGGAACGCGGGCTTGACGAGCGTGCGCAGGTAGATGGCACCGACCGGGGTCGCGAATGGCTCCATCGACCACGGGCGGCGAAATGCCTCGACGTCGACCAGTGTGTTGAGGACTGTCAGCGAGGCGATGCGGTCAGGGATCGCGGCGGCCAGCTCGAAGCCGACGGGGCCTCCGATGTCATGCACGACGAGATGGAAGCGGCCGAGCTCGATGACGTCGACCGCGTCGACGCAGAAGCGCCCCAAGCCGGTCCAGCTGTAGTCGAAGGCCACCGGGCGGTCGGCCAGGCCGAGGCCCGGCAGGTCGATCGCCACGCCCCGCAGCCCCAACGCGGCGAGCTCCACGATGACCTTGCGATAGAGGAACGACGACGCCGGCACGCCATGCAGGCAGAGCACCGGCTCACCTGATCCGGCCTCGGCCACGAAGCTCCTCACGCCGCCAGCCTCGAACGCCTCGCCGCTCGCCCGCCACGCCTCGATCACGGCGGCGCTCGTGGGAGGCTCGACGGTTGCGGGCACCTCCCGACCCTACATCCGGAGGCGAGCGCCTTGGCACCCGCGTGGGATGAAGACGAGCAGCGCGGCGCGGGGTTCGGCTGACCTGCGGTGCGGCTCGGACCGCAGGCGTGGCCGCTCAGGCGCCGGTCGGGTCGGCCGGGGTCTTCGTGCGGCCGGGGCGCCAGAGGCTGACGAGTCCGGCGACGAGCGTGACGAGGAAGAACTGGCCGACGAGCATCTCGAGGACCGCGAAGGATTGGCCGACCGTTCCGGCGGGAACGAGGTTGCCGTAGCCGGTCGTGGTGAGGGTGGTGTAGCTGAAGAAGACGTAGTCGCTGGCGGGCGCGTGGTGAACGCCGGTGAAGAAGTTGGTGTGGGTCCAGTGGCTGAAGAAGACGTACAGGAACGCGAACAGCAGGCCGAGCAGGGTGAAGACACTGATCGCCTCCGAGGATCGTGCGGAAGTCGACGTGGTCGGCGCTGAGGACGACGCGGCGCAGGATCGTGACGGCCGCGATGCCCAGCAGGATCGCTACGACGCCGAACGCGAGGCCGAGCAGACGGTCGGACGGGATCTGCTTGGCGAGGAACGCCGCGACGACGGCGGCGCCCGCTGTCACGCCGGCCAGGCGCACCCGCGCTGCGCGCACGTCAGAGCTGGTCAAGGCGATGATCGCGGTCAGCCCGGCGATCGGCGACGGCGGCGACGCGCCCGCCCCAGCCTTCAGGGGGCAGCGTCATCATCACGACGAACGTGGCCGTGATCAGCAGCAGGACGAGGCCGTAGGCGTCGCCGATGCGTTCGGCCAGTTCGAGCGGCGTCTCACGCCGGCTGCGCACACGACGAGGTCGGCGGCCGCGCTCTGGTCGCTCGTCGGGCATCCATGGTGTTTCGGGCGCGCAGGCGCCGCTCCTGCTCGCTGCCGGAATCCCCGGCATGCATGCGGGGAACTGCTGGTGCGCTCAGCGCTCCGACGGATAACTTGAACGGATGCCTCCCACTGACGCGGGCGTCGACCTGTCGCCGGACGGCACCAAGCCGCCGCGAACCGCGGGGCGCTTTCGCCACAGGCTGTCGGAGTGGCGGCGGCTGGCGGGCATCGCCTACCGCGATCCTGAGCATGTCGCCGCGCGTCTGACGCTGTATGGCTCCGAGCGCCTCGGCGAGCCGTCGGTGCAGTGGGCGAGCCGTGTCCGGCAGGAGCGCCCCGACGTTGCGCGCGCCGTGATCGCCGAGGAACTGCGCATCCAGACCGCCCAGGTCGCGCGCATCGACGGCGCGGTCGCCGGGACGCCGTTCCTGATCGCGCTGGTTCCCGGCTACCTCGCCTACCTCTGGCAGGAAGGCGTGATGGAGCGGCGCATCGCCGCGCTCTACGGCCACGACCCGCGCGACCTGGAGACCTCGGCGAAGATCCTGGTCCTGCGCGGCGTGCAACCAAACGTCGATGCCGCGAGGACCGCCCTGCAGGAGGTGCGCGAGACCCCGCTGCCCGAGAAGCCGACCGCGCGGCGGGGGCTGCGCGTCTGGGTGCGCAGCATCTACACGCTGCTGATCTACGGCGGGTTCGTGGGCGCACCGTCCGAGGAGGAAGACAAGGGCAAGCCCTGGCGGATGAAGGCCGTGGTCGGCTTCCTGGTCGGTCTCGCCATCTGGGTCATCACCTGGGTGCTCCCG
>CAWEJY010000011.1:0-111655 GCA_963809525.1 uncultured Solirubrobacteraceae bacterium
GTCCAGGCGGTCGGCGGTGTCAACGAGAAGATCGAGGGGTTCTTCGCGCTGTGCCGCGAGTCCGGACTCACCGGCGAGCAGGGCGTCGTCATCCCCCGAGCCAACCTGCGCCACCTGATGCTGAATCGCGAGGTCGTCGACGCGGTGCGCGCGCGGCACTTCCGGATCTGGCCGGTCGACGCCTCTGATCAGGCGCTCGAGTTGCTGGCCGGCGCCCGGGCCGGGATCCGGCGCGCGGACGGCTCCTGGCCTGCGGGCAGTCTCAACGCCCGGATCGCCGCCCGCCTGGAGGCCTTCGCCGAGGCGGCCCGTGCGCTGCGTGCCGACGCGCCGGGCCGCGGCGCGCGGGGCGCGTAGTGCGCCGCCGGCCCGGGGCGAGACCTCGGCGCGTCGCGCCGGCGGCGCTGCTGATCGCGTGCGCGACGGGGCTCGCCGCCTGCGGCTCAGGTGGCGGCTCGGCGTCCACGACGCGCCCGGCCGCGGTGCCGGCGACGACGACACCCGTGCACGTCCCTGCGACGAACACGCGGACCGCGCTGCTGAACGGCGTGCGCGCCGCGCCGCATGCGGGCTTCGACCGCGTCGTCTTCCAGTTCCGCAACACCCTGCCGGGCTACGACGTCCGCTACGTGCCGCGCCCGGTGCACGAGGACGGGTCAGGGAGGCTGGTGCCCGTGAAGGGCGCGGCCGTCGCGCGGATCCGCATGGAGAACGCGCTCGACGCGGACCTGACGAAGTCGACGGCTCCGCGAACCTACACCGGTCCGCTGCGCTTCTCGCCGGGCACACCCGAAGTCGCCGAGCTCGCGCGCAGCGGCGGCTTCGAAGGGATCCTCACGTGGGTCGCAGGCGTGCACGGTCGCGACGGGTTCCGGGTGACGACGCTCGCGGCGCCGCCGCGCCTGATCGTCGACTTCCCCTACCGCTGAGGAGGGCCATCACGAAGCCCTTCTGAGCCGAGCGAGCGCTACGAGTCGTGACTCTCCAGGCGGTGCCACCACTCGCGGAACGAGGTGCATTGGCCGTCGTCGTCGATCGCGGCCATCAGGATGCCGTCCAGTTCGACGCGGTGCTCCTGGGGCGCCGACGTGAACTCCGCGTGCCAGTGGGCGAGGCCGATGCCGTCGCCGGTCGCGAGCGCTTCGGCCTCGTACTCGGCGTCGTGCTTGCTGTGTCGCACGCCCTGCGCCCAGTACTCATGGATCGCCTCGCGCCCCTGCAGCGGTTCCGAGAACGGGGTGTCCTGGTAGAGCGCTTCGGGCGCGAAGAGCTCCACGATCGCGTCGGGATCCCCGACCCTCCACGCGTCGGCATAGCGGTTGAGCCAGAGCTTGAAGACTTCCACGGGGATCCTCCTTTGCTGTCGCGCGTGGGCAGGTGATCCGCACCGTACGCGCGTGCGCGGCAGGCGGCATCCGGCCTTGTCCGCAGGCGCGGCGGGGAACTACGGCGGGGCGGGGCTGCCCGGTGGGAGCGGCTGTGCCGCGAACAGCTGGGCCCGGACGGCCGCAAGCGCGCGCAGGTCGTGCACGTCCGTGTCGAAGTCCGCGACGCACACGGGCTGCGGCTCGTCGAGCTCGTCGCACAGCCGCGCGATCCCCGTCGCGTCGCGCCGGGCGAGCAGCTGGAGCTCGGCGTGCGTACGGGCCACGCGCCGTGCCAGGGCCGGCCCGAGCGCGGGCTCCAGCCGCGCCGCCGTCGACTCAGGATCGCGCTCGAGCGGGTCGAGCGGGTGGACGCGGTTGACGATCACGGCGCCGAAGGCCATGCCGGCGGCGCGGAGCCTGCCGGCGAAGTAGAGAGCCTCGTCGACCGGGCCGCGCTCGGGGGAGGTGATCACGAGGAACGTCGTGGCCGGGTCGCCGAGCAGCTGCTTGACGGCCGCGGCGCGCCTGCGGAAGCCCTCCGTGAGGCCGCCGAGCGCCTGGAAGAACACGGCGAGGTCCTCGAGCAGGTTGACGCCCGTCAGGCGCCGCAGCCCGGCGAAGGTGATGCTCGCGCCGGCCGCCGTGATGCGCGCGATGCCGGCAGGGGCGAGGAACACCTTCAGCGTGCCGCCCTCGAGGAATGCCGTCAGGCGGTCCGGCGCGTCGAGGAAGTCCAGGGCGTTGCGGCTCGGCGGCGTGTCGAGCACGATCGCGTCGAAGCGCCCGTCGGCCGCGAGGTCGTAGAGCTTGGCGATCGCGGTGTACTCCTGCGACCCCGCGACCGCGTTGGACAGGTCGCGGTAGATCCGGTTGGCGAGGATCTCGTCGCGGGTGCGCTCGTCGGGCGCCAGCTGGCCGATCAGCTCGTCGAACGTGCGCTTCGCGTCGAGCATCATGGCCCACAGCTCGCCGCGCAGCTCGATGCCGAGCGGCGCGAAGAGCGCCGGGTCGACGCGCTGCGGCTCGTTGCCGAGGCCCGCCAGGCCGAGCGACTCGGCGAGCCGCCGCGCGGGGTCGATGGTCACCACGGCGACGCGCAGGCCCTCGCCTGCGAGGTGCAGCGCGACGGCTGCCGAGACGGTGGTCTTCCCGACCCCGCCGGCCCCCGCGCAGATGATCACCCGTCGTCCGGCCAGGCGGCCCGCGAGCACGCTCACCGCGCGCGCTCCAGGATCCGCGAGAGGCGCTCGACCTCGGCAGGTCCCGGCTCGGAGGCGAAGAGGAGCGGCAGCGACGAGCACGGCACGCCGGCGAACGCGCGGCGCAGCCGCGCCTGCTGGGCCCGCTGGGCGCGCCCGCGCGAGAGCATCCAGCGCGCCGACCGGACCGCAGGATCGTCGAGGGCTGCGCGCAGGGCGCTCGCATCGCCGGCGCGGAAGCGCGCCGGGAGCATCGCGTTGACAACGGCGTGGTCCACGTCGCGCCCGAGCTCGCGGCCCAGGTCGCCGCGCAGGCCGATCGCCTCGCTCACCGCCATCTCCTCCGGGGTGGCGACGACGACGATGCCCGTGTGCGCCGTGTCGCAGAGGCTCGCGCGCACGGCCGCGCCCTGATGGGCGATCGGCCCGACCCGCGCGGCCGTCGCGAAGGTCCGAGGGGCGGCGAGCAGCGCGAGACCGTTCGCGGTCGCGGGCGCGTCGAGCACGACGAGGTCGCGGGGCCCGCGCGTCGCCGCTCCCCGGCGCGTGAGCTCCCACACCTTCCCGATGGTGAGCAGCTCGCTCATGCCCGGCGTCGCCGCGGTGAACAGCGTGAACAGCGCACTGCGCTGGAGCAGCGTGCCCAGCGGAAGGTGCTCGTGCAGGTACTCGGTGAGCGCGTGCTGCGGATCGATCGACACCTGCCGCAGGCCCGGTGCGAGCTCCAGCTCGACCGGCCCGGAGCCGGCGGCACGGGGGGCGCCGAGGATCCGGGGCACGTCCGCGCGCGCGGCCACCTCCGCGATGATCGTGCGCCGTCCGCCGCGCGCGGCGGCGACGCCGAGCGCGGCCGCGATCGTCGACTTCCCGACGCCGCCCTTGCCGATGACGATCACCAGCCGCTTGTCCAGCAGGGCGTGCATCCGGCGCCGAGCGTAGAGCCAGCGGAGCGAGCGCGGCCGTACGGGGGTGGGGCGGGTGAGCGCCGTCCCGCCACGTCCGTAGTTCTGTGCACGACGGCGGGTAGTCCGTGCCGTCGCGCTCGGCCACCAGCGAGTTACGTTTGAGATTCGCCGAGGATCAGGCGAATCAGCGTGGAGAGGTGGATGTGATGTGCGCGGCTACGATCAGTGGCGGCCCTTCGATCGAGTCCGCATCGACGGACCATCAGGGACCGGGAACCGGTGCCCGGACGCTCGGGGAGATGCTCCTGCGTGCGTCGGCGATGTACGACGGGGCCGCGATGCGCTACAAGCGCGACGGGAGGTGGGCGGAGATCACCTACGCGGACCTCGCGCGGACGGCGCGCGGGATCGGCAGGGGCCTCATAGCCCTCGGCATCGAGGCCGGCGACCGCGTCGCGGTCCTCTCCAACACGCGCCCGGAGTGGACGCTGGTGGACATGGGCGTCTTCTGCGCCGGCGCGGTCGTGGCGCCGATCTACCACACCAACTCGCCCGAGGAGTGCGCCTACGTGCTGCGCGATTCCGACGCGCGCGTCGTCTTCTGCGAGGACGAGGAGCAGCTCGCAAAGGTCCTGGGCGTCCGCGACGAGTGCCCGGGGCTCGAGCACCTCGTCCTGATCGACGGCCACAGCGCCGACGCGATCTCGCTCGACGACCTGCAGGCGGGCGGCGCCGAGCTGCCCGAGAACGCCGTCGAGGAGCGGGTCGCGCTGGTCGGCCCCGATGACGTGGCGACGCTGATCTACACCTCGGGCACGACGGGCCCGCCGAAGGGGTGCGTGCTCACGCACGGCAACTTCCTGGACGCCACGCGCGCCTACGAGCAGCGGCTCGACCTGCGCACGCAGGGCGTGCCGATCATCTTCTTCATGTTCCTGCCACTCGCCCATTC
Source organism: uncultured Solirubrobacteraceae bacterium (assembly GCA_963809525.1). GTDB lineage: Bacteria > Actinomycetota > Thermoleophilia > Solirubrobacterales > Solirubrobacteraceae > F1-60-MAGs163. The sequence goes on from CAWEJY010000011.1 coordinate 4,424, forward strand.
GCTCGCGCGCATCACCGAGGTGTGCGTGCTCGACATGGGCGGCACGCTCGCCTTCTGGCAGCGCCGGCCCGAGCTGCTGCTCGACGACATCCGTGAGTCGCGGCCGACCTACCTGCCGTCGGTGCCGCGGGTCTTCGAGAAGATCTACAGCGCGGCGAGCAGCGGGATCGCCGAGCAGCCCCGGCCGAAGCGCGCGATCTTCAACTGGTCGGTGTCGACCGGTCAGCGGGTGCGGGCACTCGAGCGCGCGGGCCGGCACGTCCCCACCGGCCTGGCCTGGCGCCACCGGCTCGCCGACCACCTCGTGCTCTCCAAGGTGCGCGACCTCTTCGGGGGCGACCTGCGGCTCGCGGCCAGCGGCGCCGCGCCGATCTCCAGGGAGGTGCTGGAGTTCTTCGACGCCTGCGGCGTTCTCGTGCTCGAGGCCTGGGGGATGACCGAGACGGCCGCCGCCGGCACGATCAACACGATCGACGAGCTGCGGTTCGGAACCGTCGGGCGCCCGCTGCCCGGCGTGGAGGTGCGCCTCGCGGCGGACGGTGAGCTGCTGATGCGCGGGCCGAGCGTGTTCCGCGGCTACTTCAAGAACGACGAGGCGACGCGCGAGACCCTCGATGACGGGTGGCTGGCGACGGGCGATCTCGCGGCGATCGACGAGGACGGCTTCGTCTCGATCGTGGGCCGCAAGAAGGAGCTCATCATCACGTCCAGCGGCAAGAACATCAGCCCGGCGAACATCGAGAACGAGCTCAAGACGATCCGCTGGGTCTCGCAGGCGGTCGTCTTCGGCGACAACCGCCCGTACCTCGTGGCGGTCCTGACGCTCGATCCCGACGAGGCGCCGAAGCTCGCCCAGCACCTCGGCATCGAGCCCGACATCGCGGCGATGGCCCACGACGAGCGCGTGCGGGCCGAGCTGCAGGCGGCGGTCGACGAGGTCAGCACGCACTTCGCGCGCATCGAGCAGGTCAAGCGCTTCGCGATCCTGGAGCGCGACCTGACCCAGGAGGCGGGCGAGCTGACGCCGACGCTGAAGCTCAAGCGCAACGTCGTCTACCAGGAGCTCGCCGACGTCTTCGCCGGGCTCTACGACGAGGAGGGGGCGTGAGCGCGCAGCGCATGACCAACGCCGACGCGGCATGGCTCCACATGGACCGGCCGACCAATCTCATGGTCGTGAACGCGCTGATGTGGTTCGACGAGCCGCTCGACATCGATCGCTCCCGGGCGATCGTGCGCGAGCGGCTCATCGCGCGGTTCCCGCGGTTCTCCCAGCGCATCGCCGATCCGCCGCTGGGCATCGGCCTCCCGAGCTGGCAGGACGACCCGGGCTTCGACCTCGATCTGCACGTGCATCGCCTGGCGCTGCCGGCGCCGGGCGGCGACGCCGCGCTGCAGGAGCTGGTCGCCGACCTCATGGTCATGCCGCTTGACCGGTCGAAGCCGCTCTGGCACATGTACGTCATCGAGGGCTACGGCTCGGGCACGGCCGTCCTCACCCGCATGCACCACTGCATCGCTGACGGGATCGCGCTGACCCGCGTGCTGCTCTCGCTCACCGATGAGCAGCCCGACGCCGGGCTCGCGCCCGTGGGCGCCACGACGCGCGGCCACAGCCGCGCCGGCGCGCTCGCCGCCCCTGCGCGGACCGGTGTCCACGTCGCCGAGGCGGCGCTCCACGAGGGACTGGAGCTCGCGGTTCACCCGCGTTCGGAGCTGCCCGGCCTGCTCGGCCGCATCAGCGACGACGGCCGGGCGCTCGCGAAGCTCCTGCTGACCGGTTCGGACGCGCCGAGCGTCTTCCGCGGCGACCTGGGGGTCGCGCGGCGCGTGTGCTGGACCGATCGGATCGCACTCGACGACGTCAGGGCGATCGGGCACGCGACCGGGACCACGGTGAACGACGTGCTGCTCGCGGCCGTCAGCGGCGCGCTCCACCGTTACCTGGCCGATCACGACGACTCGGTCGCGGAGATCCGGGCGATGGTGCCGTTCAACCTGCGGCCGCTCGACGAGCCGCTCCCGCGTGACCTGGGCAATCGCTTCGGCCTCGTGTACCTCACACTCCCGGTCGGGGCCGCGACGCCCGCCGCGCGCCTGGCCGAGGTCCACCGGCGCATGGACGGGATCAAGCACTCGCCCGAGGGCATGCTCTCGTACGCGATCCTCGGCATCATGGGCGCGACGCCCGTCCCCGTCGAGCAGCGGCTCATCGACGTGTTCGCCCCGAAGACGACGGCCGTCATGACGAACGTCCCAGGACCCCGGCAGCCGATCTACTTCGCCGGCTCGAAGGTCGCGGGCGTCCTGGGCTGGGTTCCCGCGAGCGGGAACATCGGCATGGGCGTGAGCATCTTCAGCTACGACGGCGGCATTCGCATCGGGCTGCAGGTCGATGCCGGGCTCGTTCCCGACCCCGAGACGATCATCGCGTCGATCGGGACGGAGCTCGCCGCGCTCGCCAGGCGCCGCCCGCGCGCCCGGTCGCGGGCGACGGCGGCGCGCAGGACCCGCGAGCGCGCATGAGCACGCCGCCCGTGCTGCGGGCGCCGCAGGAGATCCGGGCACTGCTCGTCGACATCGACGGCGTCCTGTACGTCGGGGAGGATCCGGTGCCGGGCGCACGCGATGCGCTCTCGCGGCTGCGCGGCGCCGGGCTCGCGCTGCGTCTCGTCACCAACACGACCGCGCGTTCACGCGAGCGCACGTTCGAGCAGCTGCGCCGGCTCGGCTTCGACGTTCGCGACGACGAGCTCGTCACGCCGGCGGCGCTCGCGCTGCAGCACTGCCGCGCGCGCGGCCACCGCACCGTCGCCCTGGTGATGAACGACGAGGTCAAGGGCGACTTCGCGGGGCTCGAGGAGGCGCAGCAGGGCGTCGACGCGGTGATCGTCGGCGATCTCGGCGACGCGTTCAGCTATGACGTTCTCAACCGCGCGTTCCGCCTGCTCATGGACGGCGCCGAGCTCGTCGCGCTCCAGAAGAACCGCTTCTGGCTCACGGCCGAGGGGCTCTCGCTCGACGTCGGCCCGTTCGTCGCCGCGCTCGAGTACGGCGCGGCGTGCACGGCCCACGTCGTCGGCAAGCCCGCGCGGGCGTTCTTCGAGCTGCCGCTCAGCGACCTCGGCGTCGAGGCCGGCGCTGCGGTGATGATCGGCGACGACATCGAGAGCGACGTCGCGGGCGCCATGCGCGCCGGCCTGCAGGCGGTGCTCGTGCGGACCGGCAAGTACCGCGAGGACGTCGTGCGTGCCTCCGGCGTGGAGCCCACCGCGACGGTGGGTTCGATCGCGGACGTCCCGGCGCTGCTCGGCATCCCGGGGTGACCACACGTGGCGGCGCCGGCGCTCGGGCTCCCGCCCGGCGCCGGGAGCCGCCGGGTGCCTACTTCTTCGCGGCGCCCCCGGTCAGGGAGCGGTCGGCGCTGTGCACGACGCTGCGCAGGAAGTCGTACTGCGTCGTGACGAGCTTGTCGGCCATCTCGAGGGCCGCATCGATGACGCTCTCGCGCCGCGACGGGCGGTCGCCGATGGCGGGGAGCGCCTCGTCGACGGTCTCGACGAACTTGCGCACCGCCTCGATGGCAGCCCGCTGACCGGCCTCGACGGACTTGAGCACGTCCTCGGACAGCTCAGTCGTCCTGTCAACCGCGCTCTTCGGCGGTGGGGCAGCCTTGGCCTTCGCGGCCGGCTTGCGGGCACCGGCCGTCGATGCCGCGGCACGCTTCTTTGTCGCCTGGGGCATGATCGCGCTCCTTAGGGGTTGGGTGCGACGACTGGGGAGACGCTAGGTCCGGCTGCCGCCGCCGTCATCCGTAGAAAACCTCGCGGATCACGTCACCGGCCGGCCGCTGTCAGGCGCCGGCGCATGGCGAAGGATCGCTCGACGTCCGTGATCGAGACGATCCCGACGGGGTGTCGCTCCGCGTCGACGACGACGGCGCGGCGCACTCGGATGAACGCGGGCGCGTCGAGCAGCGCCGCCACATCCGCGTCGCGCTCGAGCAGCAGGTCCGGATCGCGATCGACGAGGTCGGCGACGCGGACGCGGGAGCGCTGCTCGGCGGGCACCTTCTCGATCGCATCGACTGTGAGCATCCCGATCGCCCGATCGCCTTCGGTGACCGGGAATGCCGGGTGTGGCTCGTGCAGGATCACCTCGTCGATCGCCGCCGCGGCCGTCGTCTGGGCCGGGAGGCATACGACGGGCGTGGTCATCAGGTCCTCGGCGGGCATGCCGGCGAACACCTCGACGACCTCGGCGTGCAGGGCCTGGGAGCCGGAGGCGACGAACAGGAACCACCCGACCACCGCGAGCCACAGGCCGGCCGGGTAGCCGGACAGGGTCTCCAGCACGCCGAACGCGATCAGGCCCATGCCGAACGCCCGGCCGATCCCCGCGGCGATGGTCGTCGCGCGCACGGCGTTCCCGCCGGACCGCCAGAGCAGCGCCCGCAGCACGCGGCCGCCGTCGAGCGGGAAGGCCGGCAGGAGGTTGAACCCCAGCAGGATCGCGTTGATGAGCGCCTGGTAGACGAGCAGCGCGTGCAGCTCGGGCGCGCTCGCGCGTGGCACGGCGAGGGCCAGCGCGCCGAACACCAGCCCGATCACGAGGGTCACGGCCGGGCCTGCGATCGCGTACGCCAGCTCGTCCTCGGGGCGGCGCGCCTCGCCGCGCATCCGCGCGACGCCGCCCAGGAGCCAAAGGTCGATCCCCTCGACCTCGACCCCGCGGCGGCGGGCGACGATCGCGTGGCCGTATTCGTGGGCGACGACGCTGGCGAACAGGAGAAGCGCGCTCACCGCGCCGAGCGCCCAGGCGGTCGCCGGCGCGATCCCGGTCACCTGCGCCGGGTAGTACCCGACGCCGAGCGTCCACGTGATCAGGGCGAAGATGACGAACCACAGCGGGTGCACCCCGAAGGGGATCCCAGCGAACGTCCCGATGCGGATGCTGCGGCCCGGCATGTCGCCACCTGTCTCAGCTGGTCGGCGCTCCGAGCCTAGAACGCGTAGGTCGCCGCGGCATCCGTGCAGAGCCGCAACCGGGCCGATGCGGGGGATTGCGGATGCCCGCGCAGGGGCCGGCGCGTACGGTCGAGAGTTGATGGTCACCGGTCAACACGAAGTGGCCCGCGCGGCCTCGAGCCTGCCGGCGCGCATGCTGGCGCCGCTGCTGTCGACCGTCGCCCGCGAGATGTTCGGTCGCCAGGCGGCGGCGGATCTCGGCGAGCGCGATCCGGACGTGATCCGCGACGACCTGCCGTTCCTCTGGCTCGTCGCCTCGCTCTGGCACCGGGCAGAGGTCCGCGGGATGGAGAACGTCCCGGCGCACGGGCCCGTTCTGCTGGTCGGCAACCACTCGGGCGGGAACATGATCCCGGACACGTTCGTGTTCACGATGGCGTTCTCGACGTACTTCGGCGTCGAGCGGCCGTTCCACCAGCTCGCTCACAGCCTCGTCCTGAGCATGCCCTGGCTCTCGGTCCTGCGCCGTTTCGGGACGGTCGCCGCGTCGCCGGAGAACGCCGCGCTGGCACTCGACTCGGGCGCGGCCGTGCTCGTCTATCCCGGCGGTGATCACGAGACGCACCGGCCGAGCTGGGAGCGCCACCGCATCGACTTCGACGGGCGCACGGGCTACGTGCGCGAGGCGCTCGACGCCGGCGTGCCGATCGTGCCGGTCGTCGCGGTCGGCGGGCAGGAGACGGCGCTGTTCCTGACCCGCGGAACCGGGCTGGCGCGCGCGCTCGGCCTGGACCGTGCCTTCCGCCTGAAGGTGCTCCCGATCTCGCTGGCGCTTCCGTGGGGCGTGAACGTCGGTGACATGCTGGGGCACATCCCCCTGCCGGCGAAGATCACGATCGAGGTGCTCCCGGCGATCGATCTGCGCGAGCGCTTCGGTCCGGACCCCGACGTGGAGGAGATCGACCGCCACGTGCGCGCGCTGATGCAGCACACCCTCGACGCGCTGGCCGCCGAGCGGCGCTTCCCGGTGCTCGGATGAGGATCACCTCGTCGATCGACATCGCGGCACCCCGCGAGGCGGTCTGGGCGTGGATCGCCGACCCCGGGCGTTACCTGGACTTCATGACCGGCATGACGCGATGGGATGTCGAGAGCGAGCAGCGCAGCGGGGTCGGTGCCCGCTATCGGACGCTCATGCGCGTGCGCGCCGCCGAGGTCGGCGGGCTCATGGAGGTCGTCGAGTTCCAGCCGCCCGGCGACCTCGCGTGGACCTCGGTGACGGGCGTCGAACAGCGTGGGCGCTGGCGCCTGCGCGAGCGCGACCCGGGCCGCACCCATGTCGAGCTGCGCCTGAGCTACCACGTCGCCGGGCGACAGCCGGCGGGCTGGCTCGTCCAGCGCGTCGCCGCGGTGACGATCCGCTCGAACCTGCGCGCGAGCGTGCGCCGTCTCAAGCGCCAGGTCGAGCTGGAACGGCTCGAGGGAGCGTCATGAGCGTCCGAGCCGCCGCGGATCCGCCGCGGGTCGGCCTGGTGCTCGGCGCCGGCGGCGTCCTCGGCGGGGCCTGGCTGGCCGGGGCCCTGCACGCGCTGGCGAGCGAGACCGGCTGGGACCCCGGCAGCGCCGACCATGTCGTCGGCACGTCGGCCGGCGCGATGGTCGGCGCGCTGCTGGCGAGCGGGCTCCCGCCGTGGTTCATGGTCGCCCACTCGGCCGGTGAGCAGACCGGGCCGATCGCTGCCGTTGCGGGCGACCAGCCGACCGAGGCCGATCGCTCGGCGGGCGCCGTCTACCGCCTGCACCGCCGTGCGCCGTCGCTCGGGCCCGGTTCGTGGAGCCTGGCACTCGGCTCGCTCGCCCGTCCCTACCGCTACGCGCCCGCCACGCTGATGGCGGGCTGGCTCCCCAAGGGCCTGGTGTCCACGGAGCCGCTGAAGGACACGGTGCGCCGCGCATGCCGCGAGGACTGGGCACCGCATCCGGGCTTCTGGGCGGTCGCGTGCGACTACGGCAGCGGGCGTCGCGTGGTCTTCGGGCGCGTCGACGCGCCGGCGGCGCAGCTTCCCGACGCGGTGGCGGCCTCCTGTGCGATCCCCGGCTTCTATCGCCCGGTCGAGATCGGCGGCCGCGAGTACGTCGACGGTGGCCTCCGATCGACGTCGAATCTCGACGTGCTGTGCGGGGCCGGCTGCGACCTCGTGATCGCGCTGAACCCGATGTCCTCGCTGCACGAGTCGCGTGCGCGGACGCTCGGCGAGCGCGCGGCGATGGCGGTCCGCACCGCCGCCGGCCGGCGGCTCGGCAGCGAGGCCCGGCGCGTGCGCGCGGACGGCGCCGACGTGGTGCTCCTGCAGCCCACCGTGCACGATCTCGACGCCATGGGCACGAACCTCATGAGCGCGCGCCGGCGCCACGAGGTCCTCGAGCGCGCGACGGTCAGCGTGGCCGAGCACCTGCGCGAGTCGGGTCTCGGCGCTGAGCTGGCCGAGCGCCTGCCGGCGGGCATCCCCGCGATGGTGCGCCGCCCGCGCGGGCCCGCCTCGCGCTGGCCGGACTTCCGGGGGCTGGCCGCCGCGCGCCACGCGGCGGCGCTCCATGACGCCTGAGGGTTCCGGGCATGACAGTGGTACACCCGTCGAATAATTAGGCAGCGCTTAGCCCAACGACGGTATGGTCTGCGATCACGTGGTTCAGACGCCGGTGAGGAATCGATGATCGAGATCGGGCAGGTGTGGTCGAGCGGTGAGCGCAGCGTGGAGGTGATCGCCTCCGATGTCGGCCGCGTGGTCGTTCGCGACGCTTATGGCTGGCGCCGCGGGCTCAGCGAGCGCGAGCTCCAGCGCGGCTTCGTGCGGGCGGGCGGCTCCCGGCCGCCGCTGCGCGTCATGGGCCGCCGCGCGCTCGCCGACATCGAGCCCGCCTAGCCCGTGGCCCACTAGACGATCTGGCCCGGGTCGGGCTCCGCCGTCGCGCCCTGCCGTCGCCGTGGTGCAGCGCGCCGGCGGAACGGCTTCAGCGCCTCCGTCGCCGCCTCGTAGCCCTGGCGGATGAGCCGCGGCCAGTGCGAGCGGTCGATGAAGAGGTCGTAGAAGCGCACGCCGCGCAGCTCGTCCGCCTCGACCGGGTCGATCAGCGTGAGGCGGTCGCCGAGCCGGTGCATGGCGCGGCGGGCCATCTCGAGGTGATACCCCTGCTCCAGCTGGCGGCTGGCCTGGAGGATCCCGAACGGGCGCGTCCCCCAGCCGGTGATGTCCTGGGGCCGGAAGCCGGCCGGCAGCATGAAGTTCAGGCCGAAGACGTGGTCGAAGGCCTCGCTCTCGAGGACCGGCTCGGCCGGCCAGAGCTCGATGATCCCGCCGTCGACGTAGAGGTGGCCGCGCACCGGGACCGACTGGATGAACACCGGGAGCGCGATCGCGACGCGGACGAGGTGGCCGATCGTGACCTCCGGGGTCTGCCGCGTGCCGAAGTACTCGACGCTGCCGAGGTCCATGTTGTAGACGATGCTCTGGAACGGGATGCCGGTCTCGCCGACCGGCATGGCGCGCAGGCGCTCGTCGACGAGGTGCTCGATCGCCTCACCGGCTGCGATGCCGGTGAACCCCGAGAAAGCCGACAGAGCAAAGCGCGGGAGGCGCAGCCACTGGATGTCGAGGTAGTCCTCCGGGCGCCAGCTCAGCGAGAACTCGGCCATCTCGCCGGCGCTCATCCCGCTGGCCCACATCGCCCCCCAGATCGCGCCGCCCGAGCACCCGACGATCAGGGCGGGCTCGATGCCGGCCTCCTCGAAGGCGCGCGCGATTCCGACCGTGGCGACGGCGCCACCGCCGCCGCCGGTGGCGACGACCGCGATGCGCCGGCCCTCCAGCGCTCGCGCCGGGCGGCTCCGGAACGGAGGCAGGACGCCGGCGACGTCCACTGGGCGCGGGCGGTCGAGGAGCGGCAGCGGCAGGAGCGCGCGGCGCGCGCGCAGCAGGAAGCCCAGGTCGGCCGTCGCGGTCGCCAGGTCGAGCATCTCGTTCACGCGCGCGAACTCGCGCTTGATCGAGTAGAGGTCCAGCCGGGCGTCCAGGTCGAGAGCCATGACGCCCGCGTCGGCCGGGTCAGCGCCCGAACGTCTCGATCCGCTCGGTCGCGGCGTCGAGCAGCTGATGGGCGAGATCGGAGAACGCGCGCGCGGCGGCGAGCTCCTCGCCGACCTCCGGGACGCTCGGGTCGTCCGGGGCGCGCCTGGCCACGCCCGTGCCCTCGAAGCGCTTTCCGGCGACGTCGAACAGCACGACCGCCTGGGTCCGGGTCTCGTCCTCGACGAGGCCGATGGTGATCTGGATGTCGAAGTCCTGGGGCATGCAGCGGACGCTACGCACGGCGCAGCGCGCGCGAATCCGCACTCTCTACGGAGCGGCCCACGGGAGCTACCGGGCGACGAGGTAGGCGACGGCGTCGTCGAGCGTGCGGAGATCGGGGTACTCGAGCTCGGGAATCTCACGGCCCGTCCGCTCGCTCAGCGCGGTGATGAAGTTCAGGAAGTCCATCGAGTCGAGGTCGAGCTGCTCGGTCAGCTCGACGTCGCCGTCGAGCACCGCGCCGTCGGCTTCGGGGGCGATCTCCGCGAGCGCGGCAAGCACCATCTCGCGGGCTTCGGGTTCGGTCATAGCTGGTCGGGCTCCTGGAGTCGTCGGTCGATCGCGGCGAGGAAGAGGCCACCGGTGTGGCCGTCGCCGGCGCGGTGGTCGGCCGAAAGCGTGGCGTGCAGCACCGGGTGCGCCCCGAGCATGCCGTCCGCGGCCCAGGGGCGCTCGACGATCCTGCCGAAGCCCACCAGCGCCACCTGCGGCGGGTAGATCACCCCGTAGACCGTCTCGACGCCGCGGTCGCCGAGGTTCGTCACGGTGATGGTCGGGTCGGTCATCTCCGACCCCCGCAGCTGTCCGTGCCGAGCGCGCTGGGTGAGGTCGCGCAGCGCCGCCATCAGCGCGTCGAGGTCGAGGGCGTCGGCGTCGTGGATCGCGGGCGCGACGAGACCGCCGCCGCGCAGCGCGATCGCGATGCCCGCATGGACACCGCCGGCCGGCTGAGGTGCGCCGTCGACGAAGAACCCGTTGAGCGCCGGGTGGTCGACGCACGCGAGCGCGACGGCCTTGACGAGCAGCGCGGCCGGGAGCAGGCGCTCGCCCGGCGCGCGGGTCGCATTCGTCGCCGTCAGCCATTCCATGGCGCGCGTCATGTCGACGTGCTGGCCGAGGTAGTAGTGGGGGATCTCGCGCTTCGAGCGCGCCATCAGGTTGGCGATCGTGCGGCGCATCGCGGCCGCGCGGTCCTCCTCGGGCGCGGCCGGCTGGACCGGGCGCAGCACCGGCTCGGGCGCCGGCTGCGCGGAAGGCGCTGCGGGTGCGGCGGCGGGCGCGGCGCCTGCCGCGCGCTCGACGTCGGCCTGCGTGACCGCACCGCCGGGGCCCGTGCCCGTGCATGCCGCCAGCTCGACGCCCAGGTCGGCGGCCGCGCGCCGGGCGAGGGGGAGACGCGCGGGCGCGCCGCGGGCGTGTCGGCAGCGGGGGCGGCGACGACCGGCGGTGAGGGAGCCGGTGCGGACACCGGCGCGGCCGCCGCGGCCACGGGCAGGGGTGCGACCGGCCGGTCCGCGTCGGCGGCCGACCGCACGCGCGCCAGCACGGTCCCCACCGGGACCTTCGTTCCCACCTCGACGAGCAGCTCCTCGACCACCCCGGCCTCGAAGATCTCGACCTCGATCTCGGCCTTGCTCGTGTCCACGACCGCCACGATGTCGCCGCGCGCGACCGTGTCCCCGGGCGCCACCCGCCATTCCAGGAGGCGGCCCTCGGTCATGTCCGCGCCGAGCGACGGCATGCGGAAGTCACCCATCGCGGCCCACCGTTCGCAGCGCCGCGGCCGCGATCGTCTGCGCCTGCGGCGTGGCGGCGGCCTCGAGGTGCGCCGCGTAGGGCGCCGGGACCTCGGCGCCGCAGACGCGCTCGACAGGCGCGTCGAGGTCGTAGAAGGCCTGCTCGGCGATCCGCGCGCTGACCTCCGCTGCGAGCGACCCGCTGCGCCACGCCTCGTCGACGACGACGGCGCGGTGCGTGCGGCGCACCGAGGCGAGGAAGACCGCATCGTCCAGCGGTCGCAGCACGCGCAGGTCGAGGACCTCGGCGCTGACGTCGTGGGCGGCGAGCAGATCGGCGGCCTCGAGCGTGCGCCCGAGCATCCCGCCGTAGGCGATCAGCGTCACGTCCTCGCCGGCGCGCATGACGGCGGCGTGGGAGATGTCGACGGCTGCGGGTGCGGCCGGCAGCTCGCCCTCGACGTTGTAGAGGGAGCCGTGCTCGAAGATCAGCACGGGGTTGGGGTCGGCCAGCGCCGGCTCGAGCATGCCGCGCGCATCGGCGATCGTGGCCGGGGCGAGCACCTTGAGCCCGGGAATGTGCGCGTACCAGCCCTCGAGGCTGTGCGAGTGCTGGGCGGCGAGCTGCCGGCCGCCGCCGGTGCACATGCGGATCACGAGCGGGATCTCGAACTGGCCGCCGGACATGTGCCGCAGCGTCGCGGCGTTGTTCATGATCTGGTCCAGCGCGAGCAGGCTGAAGTTGACGGTCATGATCTCGACGATCGGCCGCATCCCGTTCAGGGCGGCGCCGATGCCCGCACCGGTGAACGCGCTCTCCGACAGGGGGGCGTCGCGGATCCGCTCCGGGCCGAACTCGGCGAGCATCCCCTTGCTCACCCCGAAGCCGCCGCCGTAGCGCCCCACGTCCTCGCCCATGAGGAACACGCGCTCGTCCGCGAGCATCGCCTCGCGCATGGCCTCGCGCACCGCGTCGCGGTAGGTCAGCGTCTGGGTCGCGGGCGCCGAGCTCATGCGGCGCCGCCGGCGTAGACGTGACGCGTCAGGGAGGCGACCGGCTCGGGCTCCGAGGCCTCGGCGAAGGCGACGGCCGCCTCGAGCTCGGCGGCGATCTCGCGTTCGAGGCGCTCGAGCGCCGCATCGTCGAGCATGCCCGCCGCGCGCAGGCGGGCGGCGAACAGCTCGATCGGGTCGTGGTGCTCCTTCCACTCGGCGACCTCCGCCCGGTCGCGGTAGAGGTCCGGGTCGTACATCGAGTGGGCGCGGAAGCGGTACGTCTGGCACTCGAGGAACACGGGTCCGCCTCCGCCGCGGATGGAGAGCACCGCGCGCTCGGCCTCCCGCTCGACCGCGACGACGTCCATGCCGTCGACGCTCCACGCGGGCACGTCGTAGGAGGCCGCCTTGATCGCGAGGTTCGTCTGCGACTCGGTCAGCTCGAGCGCGCTGCCCATCGCGTAGTGGTTGTTCTCGCAGAGGAACAGCACCGGCAGCCTCCAGAGCGCGGCGAGGTTCATCGACTCGTGGAACTCGCCTTCGGCCATCGCCCCCTCCCCGAAGAAGCAGGCGGTCACGTGGTCGCGGCCGAGCATCCGGTCGGCGAGGCCCAGGCCGACGGCGATCGGCAGGCCCCCGGCGACGATCGCGTTGCCGCCGTAGAAACGGGTCGCGGCATCGAAGACGTGCATCGAGCCGCCGCGCCCGCCGCTGCATCCATCCGAGCGGCCGAACATCTCGGCCATCAGCGCGTCGGCTCCGACGCCGCGCAGCAGTGCGTGCCCGTGCTCGCGGTAGGTCGCCACGACCGCGTCGTCCGCCGAGAGGGCGCGCATCGTCCCGGTGGCGACGGCCTCCTCGCCGATGTAGAGATGCAGGAAGCCGCGGATCTTCGTCGCGCTGTAGAGCTCTGCGCAGGTCTCCTCGAAGCGGCGGATGCGCAGCATGCCGCGCAGCAGCTCCGGGCCGTGGGCGGGCACGGGCTCGGAGGGCGGTGTGAACGCGGGCGGGGTGGCTGACATCAGGTGCCGGTCTCCAGGGTCGAGAGGTCGCCTTCGGGCAGGCCGAGGTCGCGGGCGCGGAGCAGTCTGCGCATGATCTTGCCGCTGCGCGTCTTGGGCAGGACGTCGATCACGTCGATCTGGCGCGGCGCGACCGCCGGGCCCAGGCGCGAGCGCGCGAACCCCAGCAGCTCGCGCTGCAGCGCGGGCGTCCAGGTCACACCGGGGTTGAGGCACACGCGTGCCTTCACGATCTGGCCGGCGACCTCGTCGGGCACGCCGAACACGCCGGCCTCCGCGACCGCGTCATGCTCCATCAGGGCGTTCTCGACCTCGAACGGGCCGATCAGGTGCCCGGCGGTCTTGATCACGTCGTCGCCGCGGCCCACGAACCAGAAGAACCCGTCGGCGTCGCGCCGGACGAGGTCGCCGGTCAGGTACCAGCCGTGCGCGAACGCGCGCGCGTAGAGCTCCGGCTGGTCGAGGTAGCCGCGGAACATCGACGGCCATCCGGCGCGCAGCGCGAGCTCGCCCTGGACGCCGGGCTCGTCGAGGACGCGCACCGTGCCGCTGCGCCCGCGACGGACGACCGCGGCCTCGATGCCCGGCAGCGGACGACCCATGGAGCCGGGCCGGACCTCGGTGCAGGCGAGGTTGGCGATCATGATGCCGCCCGTCTCCGTCTGCCACCAGTTGTCGTGCGCGGGCCGCTCGTAGACCTGATCGGTCCAGACGACCACCTCGGGGTTGAGCGGCTCGCCGACGCTGGCGATGAAGCGCAGCGCGGCGAGGTCGTGGCCGGCGAGCGGCTCGGCCCCGATCCGCATCAGCATCCGCAGCGCCGTCGGCGCCGTGTACCAGATGCTCACGCGCTCCCCGGCGAGGATGCCGTACCAGCGCTCCGCGTCGAAGTCGGCCTCGTCGACGAGCATCGTCGCGCCGCGGCACAGCGGGGCGATGATCCCGTAGGAGGTGCCCGTGACCCAGCCGGGGTCGGCCGTGCACCAGTAGACGTCCTCGGGGTGCAGGTCGAGCGCCATGCGCCCCGTGGCGTCGTGGACCACGACGGCCTCGTGGACGTGCTGGACGCCCTTCGGGCGGCCGGTCGTCCCGCTGGTGAAGTGCAGGAGCGCCCAGTCCTGCGGGCCCGTCGGCTCGACCGGCCGTTGAGGGTCGGCCTGCGCGAGCAGCGCGGCGAGGTCGAGCGTGCCCTCCGGGGCCTCCTCACCCGGCCGGCACGCGACCAGCACGTGGCGCAGCTCGGGCAGGCGCTCGCGGATCCCGGCCACCTTGCGCCGGTAGAGCAGCGGGGTCGTGACGAGCACGCGCGCGTCGCCGAGATCGAGGCGCTGGGCGATGGGCTCCGGGCCGAAGGCTGAGAAGAGCGGGCAGAAGACGGCACCGCGCTTGAGTGTCCCGAGCGCGGCGACGTAGAGCTCCGGGATGCGCCCGGCCAGCGCGAAGACGCGCTCCTCGCGGCACACGCCGAGCGCGTCGAGCACGCTCGCGAAGCGGCTCGTGAGCTCCGCGAGCTCGCCGTAGGTGATGTCGCGCGGGGCGGCCCGCTTGCCCAGCCAGCGGATAGCGACGTGGTCGCGCCGCGGGCCGCGAGCATGGCGGTCGACCGCCTCGTGGCAGATGTTGAGCCCGCCGCCGGGCAACCCGTCGAGGGCAGCGCGCGCGTCGTCCCAGCTGAAGCCGGCACAGGCCGCGTCGTAGTCGGTGACGTTGGGAGGCACCTCGGGCGCGGCGTGAGGCGCGATCGCGGAGGTGTCCATGCGCCCACGATCGCGGTCCCGGAACGCGCGGGCATCCGCAATTGCCCGCAGCGCCCGCGCGGGTGACGCCACGTATGTCCTGCGGGTCTCGCGCGCGCCGCCCCCCGGGACCGTACGGTTTGGCGCATGCGCAACGTCCTCATCCTGGGAGCCGGGGGCCGTGACTTCCACGATTTCAACGTCCTGTTCCGCGACGACCCCGACGTTCGCGTGGTCGCCTTCACCGCTGCGCAGATCCCCGGCATCGACGACCGTGTGTACCCCGCGACGCTCGCCGGGCCGCAGTACCCGGACGGCATCCCGGTGCGTCCCGAGGCCGAGCTGACCGCGCTGATCCGCGAGCACGAGGTCGACGAGGTCGTCTTCGCCTACAGCGACCTCGCCCACGACGAGGTGATGCACCGGGTGTCGATCGCGCTCGCCGCCGGCGCCTCGGTCTCGTTCCCGGGCCGCGCCACGATGCTGCGCTCCTCGCGCCCCGTCGTCGCGGTCTGCGCGGTGCGCACGGGCAGCGGCAAGAGCCAGACGAGCCGGCGGGTCGGCGAGCTGCTCGTCGCCGCCGGGCTGCGCGTCGCGCTCGTGCGCCACCCGATGCCCTACCACGACCTCGAGGCGATCGCCGTCCAGCGCTTCGCGACGCTCGCCGACATCGACGCCTCGAACCCGACGATCGAGGAGCGCGAGGAGTACGAGCTGCCCGTACGCCAGGGCCTGATCATGTATGCGGGCGTCGACTACGAGGCGATCCTGCGCCGGGCGGAGGCCGAGGCCGACGTCGTCATCTGGGACGGCGGCAACAACGACACCTCGTTCTTCGCGCCGGATCTGCTGATCGTCGTCGCCGACCCGCTCCGCGCGGGCGACGAGGCGCACTACCACCCCGGCGAGGCGAACCTGCGCAGCGCCGACGTCGTCCTGATCAACAAGGTCGACAGCGCGAGTCCCGCGCAGCTCGCGGCGCTCGAGGCGAGCATCGCGCAGCTGAACCCGGGCGCCGCCGTGCTGCATGCCGCCTCGCCCGTGACGCTGGGCCCCGGCCCGGATCTCGCGGGCGCGCGCGTCCTGGTGATCGAGGACGGCCCGACGATCACGCACGGCGGGATGCCGTTCGGCGCGGGCACCGTCGCGGCGCGTGCGGCGGGCGCAGCCGAGCTCGTCGACCCGCGGCCGTACGCGGCGGGGTCGCTGGCGGCGACGTTCGAGCGGTTCCCGCACATCGGCCCCGTGCTCCCCGCGATGGGCTACTCGCCGGAGCAGCTGATGGACCTGCAGGCGACGATCGAGGCGACGCCGTGCGACGTCGTCGTCGCGGGCACGCCGATCGACCTCGGCCACCTGATCCGCACGCGCCACCCGATCCGCGAGACGGGCTACGTGCTCGATGAGCGCGGCACGCCGGACCTCGCAGCGGTGCTGGCGCCGGTGATCGAACGCGCCCGCGCGGCGCGCAGCTGAGAAGGGCTCTCAGAAAGCCGGACGGTGCGGTTGCGGTGCATCCCGCCCGGCTCCTTCCGAAAGACCTCTTAACCCCGCGCGGCGCCGGCGGGCCGCCGGCGCCTGGTCCGCGGCGGGCGCAGCTCCGCGAACGAGCGCTCCATGCCCTCAGCGAGCACGCTCAGGTCGGGCGCCCCGACGCGGTCCGCGTTGAGGCCGAAGACCATCTGCCCGGCGTAGCTGACGACGGCGATGCCGATCGTGTGGCCCGCGAAGAGCGGCACGAGCGGCAGGATCTCCACGAGCGGCGCGCCGGAGGCGTAGAGGCGCTCCTGCGGGCCGGGAACGTTCGTGATCGTCAGGTTGAACATTCGCGTGCCGCCGAACATCGACCGCGCGAGCAGCTCGCCCGCGAGCGGCGGGCCCATGTTCGCCAGATCGACGATCGTCTTGCCGCCGGTGCGCTGCGAGCCGGCCTTGAGCTGCTGCGCGCGGTCCACGACGCGCCGGTAGCGCGCGTGTCCGTCCGCCTCGTCGACCGGCAGCTCGACGAACAGGGACGTCAGCTCGTTGCCGAGCGCGTGCTCGCGGTCCTCCGTGCGGATGTTGACCGGGACCTGCGCGCGCAGCCCGCCGTCGGGCGTCTCGCCGCGCGCGAGCAGCAGGTTGCGGATGCCGCCCGCGCAGACGGCGAGCACGACGTCGTTCACGGTGCCGCCGAGCTGCTCCTTGACGGCCTTCACCTCGGCCAGGTCGAGCCGCACGGTGGCGAAGTGGCGTGTGCCGCTCATGGGCCCGTTGAGGCTCGAGCGGGGCGCGCCGATGACCTCCTCGCGCACGACGAGCTCGACGGCCGCGCGGACGCGATCGAGCGACGCGCGCGGATGGATCGCAGCGCCGATGCCGGCGCGCGTGCCGCGCATGACAAGGCCGGGCGAGAGCCAGAACTGGCCGTCCCGGTGCTCGTCGCCGTCCGCGTCCGGCGGCGGAGCCTCGACCGGCGGGGGCGGCGGAGCGTCGGGGGAGGGATCGAGCAGCAGGTGCCCGATGTCGAGCGAGCCGACCCCGTCGACCAGGCAGTGGTGCGTCTTGGTCGCCAGCGCCCAGCGGCCTCCCTCGAGCCCGTCGAGGAGGGTCATCTCCCAGAGCGGCCGGTGGCGGTCCAGGCGGTGCGACCAGAAGTCTCCGAGCCACTCGTGCAACTCGGCCTCGCCGCCCGGCGCGGGCAGCGTCGCGTGGTGCACGTGGGCGTCGAGGTCGAACATCCCCGCCGGCTCCCACGTCAGCCAGGTCAGCGGCCCGGCGTGCGTGTCGGAGAGCTGCTGCGCGAAGCGCGGCAGGATCCCCATGCGCTCGCTCATACGCTCGCGGAACTCGCCGATGTCGGGTGCCCCCCCGTCGGGGAGCGGATCGAAGATGAGCGCGGCGCCGATGTGCATGTGCGCCGACTCGTCGACCTGCTCCAGCTCGAGGAACATCGTGTCCAGCATGCTGAGCTGCTCAGCCATGACCCTTCGCCTCCCTCTCCGCGCGGCCTCGTAGACGACGGTAGTCCAGCGCGCCGGATGCTGCATCGGCCCCCTGCCACCGGCGGATACGTAGTTTCCCCGGAACATCCGGCCGTCCAGCACGCTGGCGCGGGCGCCGCCGGTGGTGGGAGGCTGCGCGACTGTGGAGGCGGGGCTGCTCATCGCGATTCTCCTGGCGCTCGCCTTCGCGCTCACCAACGGCTTCCACGACGCGGCCAACGCCATCGCCACGCTGGTCGCCACCCGCGGCGCCACGCCGGGGCAGGCGATCGTGCTCTCGTCGGTCTTCAACATGCTCGGCGCCGTGCTGCTCGGCACGGCGGTCGCCGACACGATCGGGGGCATCGTGCAGGTCGGCCCCGAGCAGACGATCGCCGTCATCGGTTCGGCGCTGGCCGGTGCGACGTCCTGGAACCTCGTCACCTGGTGGCGCGGCCTGCCCTCCAGCTCGGGGCACGCGCTGGTCGGCGGTCTCGTCGGCGCGGCGCTCGCCGAGGGCGGGGTCGGTGCCGTGAACTGGGGCGGCTTCGACGGCTGGCACCCGGTCGGCGTGATCGGCACACTGGTCGCGTTGCTCGTCTCGCCGGTCATCGGGTTCGCCTTCGGCTTCCTGCTGCTGCGCCTGCTGCGGCGGCTCAGCCGGCGCTGGACGCAGCGCTGGCACGCGCCCGTCGTCGGCGGCGGCTGGGGCGCCGCCGCGGCGCTCTCCTACTCGCACGGCGCGAACGACGCGCAGAAGGCGATGGGCGTGATCGCGGCGCTGCTCCTTGCGTCGGGGCACACGACCAGCTTCACCGTGCCGCTGTGGGTGAAGGTGATCACCGGCATCGCACTGACGCTCGGGACGGCGATGGGCGGCTGGCGGATCATCCGGACGGTCGGGCAGCGGATCTTCGGGCTCAAGCCGCTCGACTCCGTGGCGAGCCAGCTCTCGTCGACGACGGTCATCTTCAGCGCCTCCTTGCTGGGGGCGCCCGTGAGCACCACCCAGGTCGTCGCGTCATCGGTCGTCGGAGTCGGCGGTGCTCGCCGGCGCTGGCGGCACGTGCGCTGGCAGATCGTCCGCGAGATGAGCATCGCCTGGGTGACGACCATCCCGGCCGCGGCGGCGCTCGCCGTCGCGTTCCTCGGCATCTGGAATGGAGTGGCATCGCTGTGAGCGGACCGAATCGACGTCGCTGGTTCCTGCCCGACTCGCCGGATGTGCTGGGCATGCTCGATCGCCAGGCGGCGGTGACCGCCGACGGGATGACGGCGTTCGCCCGCTGGGCGGCGGGCGAACAGGACTGCGGCCGCGAGGTGCGCGACCTCGAGCACGTCGCCGACGACCGCAAGAGCGAGCTGGCGGGCGCGGTGCGCGCTGCGTTCACCACGCCGCTGCAGCCGGAGGACCTCTTCGACCTCAGCCGCGGGCTCGACGAGGTGCTCAACCGCGCCAAGGACACCGTCCGCGAGGCCGAGGCGCTCGGCCTGGCGCCGGACGAGGCGATGGCCGAGATGGCGGCGCTGCTCGCGGAGGGCGTGCGCGACCTGCGCGTCGCGTTCGGGTTCCTCGACGAGGACGACGGCGATGCGGGCGAGGCGGCGGCCGCGGCGATCAAGACCCAGCGCCGGCTCGAGCGCGCGTACCGCGCCGCGATGCCGGCGCTGCTCGAATCCGATGACCTGCGCGAGGTGGTCGGGCGCCAGGAGCTCTACCGGCGCCTGAGCGACATGTCCGACAGGGTCCTCGCCGTCGCCGACCGCGTGAACTACGCGACCGTCAAGGAGTCCTAGCCGGCTCAGGCCGCGCGGGCCGCGGCGCTCTCGCGCAGCGCCACCTCGAACGCCGCGACGACCTCGGGGTCGAACTGCGACCCGGCGCAGCGCTGCAGTTCCCGCACGGCGTCGTGCAGGCTCATGCCGTCGCGGTAGGGGCGGTCCTTCGTCATCGCGTCATAGGCGTCGCAGACGGCGACGATCCGGGCGCCGAGGGGGATCTCGTCGCCGGTCAGCGCGTCGGGGTAGCCCTTCCCGTCCCAGCGCTCGTGGCTGGAGCGGACCATCGCGGCGACCGGCGCGAGGCCGGGCGATGCCGTGATGATGCGCTCGCCGATCAGCGTGTGGCGGCGCATGAACTCCCAGTCGCCGGGGTCGAGCGGACCGGGCTTGGAGAGGATCTCGTCGGGGATCGCGATCTTGCCGACGTCGTGCAGCTCGGCGGCCAGGCGGACCTGCTGGACCTCCTCGGCGGAGCGGTTCAGGCGCAGCGCTACGCGCTCGGCGAGATCGGCCACGTCGTTGACGTGCGTGCCGAGCTCCGGGTCGCTCTCAGCGAGGATGCGGAGCATGACCTCCTTGGCCTCACCGGGGATCGAGGCACGCCCGCGGCGCTTGCCGGCGTAGAGGCGCTTGTCGGCGATGCGCAGCGCGGCGCTGGGGTCGTGCACGTCATCGCCGAGGACGACCGCGCCGTGCGAGCAGCCGATGCTGAAGCCCTCGCCGCTCTCGTGCAGCGCCGCAGCGCAGCCGGCGAGCAGCACATCGTCGGCGCGGTCGAGCAGGATGCAGAACTCGTCGCCGCCCATCCGGTAGGCGGTCCCGCGGCCGCGCACGCGCTCGGCGAGGCCGGCGCCGAGGCGCTGCAGCAGCGCGTCGCCCGCCGGGTGGCCGAAGCTGTCGTTGTAGTGCTTGAAGCCGTCGAGGTCGAAGATCGCGAGCAGCGGCTGCGCCGGCGGGCCGCCGAACGCAAGTTCGAGGTCGGTGGTGAGCGCGCGGCGGTTGCCGAGGCCCGTGAGCGCGTCGGTGAGCGCCTCCTCGCGGCTGATGTCGAGCATCGCGAGGTTCTCGCGGTAGGTGAGGATCAGGCGCGCCATGACGGCCGCGAGCGATGCCGCCGCCAGCGCGATCGCCAGGACGTTGAGGCGGCCGACGCTGCCGGCGACCAGCACGCCGAGCCCGAGCAGCGCGAACGCCACCGGCGTCATGATCGCGCGCGTCGAGCGCGGCCGCGCGACGGCGGCGCGGACCTGCACCGGCTGCCAGGCCGCCGCGCCGAAGAACACGGCGGTCGCCCACCAGCCGGCGTCGAACGGGCCGCCCGACACCCAGGTGCCCCTCGAGGTGAGGACGAGGTAGAGCGAGTCCGACAGCCAGAAGCTCGCCACGCCGGCCATCAGCAGCCACTGCGTGCGATCGCCGTGCCAGCCGCCGGCCGCAAGCGCGCCGACCATGAAGCCGAGCAGGATCAGGTCGGCCACCGGGTAGGCGAGATTCGTCGCCACCGCCAGGCGGTCGCCCCCGATGGTGTCGAGCACGGGCTGTACGACCAGCGCGGCGCTCACCGCGCCCACCGCGAGGGCGGAGGTGACGCCGTCGACCCACAGCATGCGCGGCAGCCCGTGCACGCGCTCGCGCAGCAGCAGCGCGATCCCGGCGAAGAGGAACGCCGGGAACAGCAGGTAGCCGATGTCCGCCGGCGAGGGCACCGGCGGGCTCGCGTCGTTCCAGAGCACGAGCGTGAAGTAGGTCTCGCCGAGGATCCAGCACGTCAGGCCGGCGCCGATCAGCGTCCACGCGAGGCGCTCGCGCGGCTCGGTCGCTGCGCGCGCGAAGCACAGGCCCGCGCCGACCGCCATGACGACGAGGTGCAGCCAGGTGACGGGACCGGTCGGCACCGCGGGTACGCCCACGGCGTGCAGTTGCCACACGGCGAGCCACGCCGCGCACAGCAACACCAGAAGACGTGGCACGCGGGCCATCACCCGGGCATCGGCGGGGATTCGGCGCGCCTTGAGCGGCGGCTCGCCGGGGTCGCCGTTCTCCGTAGACCTCCCGGATGTCCGCGCGCGCCGTTCGCGGGATGCTCGTGTTCCGGAACGCGAGAGGCGGAGGACGTTGGCGATGACCGGCACGACCGAGGTGCCCGAAGGGCGGACGGCGACGATCGACGGGGCGGCGATGCTGGCGCCCGAGCAGGTGGAGCGCATGGACGGCTACGTCGCGCGCGCGAGCGCGGCGGCCGAGGCCTTCCGCGCGCTCGACCAGGAGGCCGTCGACCGCATCGTCTGGGCGATGGTGGTCGCGGGCCTGGAGCACGCGATCGAGCTTGCCGAGCTGGCGATGGAGGAGACCGGCTTCGGCGTGTTCGAGGACAAGGTCGTCAAGAACTACATCGCGACGGAGTTCCTCTACGACTACCTGAAGGACAAGCGCTCGGTCGGCGTGATCGACGCCGACCCCGAACGCGGGATCGAGTACGTCGCCGAGCCGATCGGCGTGGTCCTCGCCCTGCTGCCCATCACGAACCCCACGTCGACTGCGCTGTTCAAGGCGATCGTCGGCGCCAAGACGCGCAACGCGATGCTGTTCCGCCCGTCGGCCCGTGCCGCGCGCTGCGCGCTGCGCGCGATCGAGCTCCTGCAGGAGGCCGGGGAGGCGGTGGGCCTCCCGAAGCACGCCCTGCAGGTGATCCCGGACCCGACGCTTGACATCTCCCAGTACCTGTTCCACCACGACGGCGTCGACTTCATCTGGACGACGGGCGGGCCGAAGGCCGTCGCGGCGACGAACGCCGCCGGCAAGCCCTGCATGGGCGTGGGATCGGGCAACGCGCCGGTCTACGTGCACCGGTCGGCCGACATCCCGATGGCGGTCGTGGACATCCTCGTCTCCAAGACGTTCGATGCCTCGGTCATCTGCCCCGCCGAGCAGACGTGCGTCGCCGACGCGGCGATCTACGACGAGCTCGTCGCCGAGTTCGAGCGCATGGGCGCGCGGCTCCTGACCGCGGAGGAGACCGCGCGCCTCGCCGCGGCGGCGATGACCGACGACGGGACGATGGAGCTCGCCGCTCTGGGTCGCTCCTGCGTCGATCTGGCGAACCTCGCCGGCATCCCGACCGGCGACGGGGACAAGGTCCTGCTCGCGCAGCTCCCCTCCGACCTCGGCGAGCTCGGGGCGCATCCGTTCCTCGCCGAGAAGCTCATGCCGGTGCTCGGGCTCGTGCGCTCACCGTCGCTGGACCACGCGATCGATGCCTGCGTGCTCGTCACCGAGCACGACGGCCTCGGGCACACGTCCGCCGTCTACGCCCGCGATGAGGAGGTCGTGCGGCGCTTCTCGCTCGCCGTGCGCACGGGGCGCATCCTCGTCAACGCACCGACGGCGGTCGGCGCGCTCGGCGGCGTCTACAACTCGATGACGCCGACCTTCTCGCTCGGCTGCGGCACGTGGGGCGGCTCGACCACCACCGACAACGTCAACTACCGCAACCTTCTGAACATCAAGACGGTGTCCCGTCGCCAGGCGCCGCCGCAGTGGTTCCGCGTCCCGTCGGACACGTACTTCAACCCCGGCTCGCTCGAGAGCCTGCGCGAGGTGCAGGCCACCCAGGTCGTCATCGTCACCGACCCCGACACCGAGCGGCGCGGGACCGCCGACGAGGTGCGTGCGCACCTGCCCGCCGGCGTCTCGGTGCACGTCTTCTCCGGCGTCTCGCCCGAGCCGCCCGAGGAGGAGATCCGCGCGGGCGTGCGGGTCATGGAGGAGCTCGGCCCCGATCTGCTGATCGCGGTCGGCGGCGGCTCGGTGCTCGACGCAGCCAAGGCGATCCGGCTGTTCCACGAGAGCCCGCAGCTCACGATGCGCGAGCTGGCGCTGCCGTTCCTCGACGCGCGCAAGCGGGTCGCGCGCTATCCGCAGGTGCAGCATGCGGCGCAGCTCGTCGCCATCCCGACGACCGCCGGCACCGGGTCGGAGGTCTCGCCGGCCGCGGTCCTGACGGTGGACGGGCGGAAGGTCACGCTCGTCGACTACTCGCTCGTGCCGGACATGGCGATCGTCGACCCGACGCTGACGCTCAGCCTGCCGCCGCACATGACCGCCGACACCGGCGTCGACGCGCTGACGCACGCCCTCGAGGCGGCCGTCTCGATCTTCGCCTCGCCGTTCACCGACGCGTTCTGCATGCAGGCGATGAACCTCATCTTCGACGCGCTGCCGCGCGCCTACGCCGACGGGAGCGACCTCGAGGCGCGCACGGCAATGGCGAATGCGGCGACGATCGCCGGCCTGGCGTTCTCCAACGCGTTCGTCGGCGTCAACCACGCGCTCGCGCACGCGGTCGGCGCGCGGTTCGGGATCGCGCACGGTCGCGCGAACGGCATCTTCCTGCCACATGTCCTGCGCTACAACGCGGCGCTGCCGAGCAAGTTCATGCCCGCACCCGGCTACTCGCACTACGTGGCCCCGGAGAAGTACGCCCAGGGGGCCTGGATCCTCGGCGTCGGCGGCCGCGACGAGGCCGCGCGGCGCGACGCGCTTTTCGCGCGCGTCGACGGCCTGCTGGAGGCCGTGGAGATGCCGGCGTCGCTCGCCGAGCTCGGCATCGCGCGCGCGGACTTCGAGGCCGCGCTGCCGGATCTCGCCCGCGCGGCCTTCAGCGATCCGAGCATTCGCACGAACCCGCGGATCCCGCTCCTCGCCGAGCTCCTCGAGCTCCTCGAGGCGGGGTATGCCGGTCGCTGAGCCGGGCGGCGGACCCGGCGCGGCGTTCCGGCGAGCGCTCCGCCGGCTGGCGGACTGCAAGGCGCAGTGGCTGGCGCGCTGGGTGCGCGGCGCCTCGGATGCCCGGATCGAGTCGGTGATGAGCGGCCCGCTGCGCGGCGTGCTGCTGTGGCAGATCTTCACGACGATGGCACGGCGCTTCGATCCGTGCGGCGAGGCGGAACTCGATGCGATCGTCGAGTTCAGGATCGGCCGGCCGGGCGGCGGGACCGACGATCACCACCGGCTCGTGATCGCGGGCGGCAGGTGCACGACGACGAGACGGGGTGAGCGGACTCCGACGCTGTCGCTCGAGCTGGATTCGGTGTCGTTCCTGCGCCTGGTCGCCGGTGACGCCGTTCCCGCAGGCATGTTCCTGCGGCGCAGGCTGAAGGTCCGGGGCGATCTCGTGCTCGCCGCGCGCCTGCCGCGGCTGCTGGACATCCCTACTCCGCGCGGCTGAACTCCGCGATCGCGATCGCGAGCATCAGCATGCCGAGCCCTGCGACCACGCCGACCTCGAGCAGGCTGGGGACGTGCCAGCCCCACCACGTCACCCCCGGGTCGAGTGCCTGCCGCGCGAGGTCGTTCATGTGCAGGTGCGCGAAGACGACGCGGCGCATCGGGTCGACCGCGTAGGTGAGCGGATCCAGCCGGTTGAGGATCCCCAGCCACAGCGGGAGCCCGGCCACGGGGAACAGCGCGCCGGCAAGAAAGAACATCGGCAGGACGATCATCTGCGTGAGCGCCATGAACGACTGCATCTGCGTCACCCGCGCGGCGGCCATCACGCCGAAGGCCGTGACGCTGAACGCCAGCACGAGCTGCAGCAGGAAGACCTCGATGAACAGCAGCAGCGTGTAGTGCACGCCGACGAGCGGGCCGATCGCGATCACGATCAGGCCCTGGATGCCCGCGACCGTGGTGCCGCCCAGGCACTTGCCGATCACGATCGAGCTGCGCCGCACCGGAGCCACCATCATCTCCCGCAGGAAGCCGAACTCGCGGTCCCACACGATCGACGCGGCGGAGAACAGCGCGGTGAACATCACAGCCAGGCACAGCACGCCGGGGTACACGAACGTGCGCATGCTGACCCCGTGCGTCCCGGCGGCGGCGACCCGCGACAGGCCGGTCCCGAGCACGAACAGGAACAGGAAGGGCTGCACGAGCTGCACGATCATGCGCAGGCGGTCGCGGCTGAAGCGGATCAGCTCGCGCTTCCAGACGACCCGCACCGCGCGCAGGTCGCTGTGCCAGCTGCGCGGCGGGACCCGGACGGCGACGACGTCCTCGCGCGGGCCGGCGGGGCCGGCGGCAGCGGCCGGCGGCGGGGCGGCGGGGCGGACTTCGCTGGCCATTGCTACGCCCGGCCCATCACGCGCGCGACGACGCGGTTGCGGTCGGTGCTCGAGGCCTCGGCGTCACGGATCGTCGTGCCGGTGTACGACATGAAGACGTCGTCGAGCGACGGGCGAGCGAGGCTGATCGCGCGGATCGGGACGCCCAGCCGCGCGAACAGGCGCGGCACGAACTCCTCGCCGCCGGCGACGTTGAACATGACGGCGCCCTCGGCGATCCGCGCCTCGATCCCGAAGTCCTGGCGCAGCGCGGCGATCGCCCGAGCGTCGTCGTCGGTGCGGATCTGCACGCGGTCCTTGCCGACGCTCGCCTTCAGCGCGGCGGGGGTGTCGAGCACGATGATCTCGCCGTGATCGATGATCGCGATCCGGTCGCAGTACTCGGCCTCCTCCATGTCGTGCGTGGTGAGGAAGATCGTGATGTCCTCGCGCCGCTTGAGGTCCTGGATGTAGGTCCAGATCGACCGCCGCGTCTGCGGATCGAGCCCGATCGTGGGCTCGTCGAGGAACAGCACGCGCGGGGAGTGCAGCAGCCCGCGCCCGATCTCCAGCCTTCGCTTCATGCCGCCGGAGAAGGTGTTCACGAGGCTCGCGCGGCGATCCCACAGCCCGACCATCTCGAGCATGCTCCGGATGCGCGCGGCGACCACGCCGCGCGGAACCCCGTAGAGCTCGGCGTGCAGGCGCAGGTTCTGCTCGGCCGTGAGGTAGCCGTCGAGTGTCGGGTCCTGGAAGACGAGCCCGATGTTGCGGCGCACGTCGTCGCGCTCGCGCACGATGTCGTGGCCCGCCACGACTCCGGAGCCGGCGGTCGGCTGCACCAGCGTGCACAGCATGTTGATCGTGGTCGACTTGCCGGCGCCGTTCGGCCCGAGGAAGCCGAAGACCTCGCCGGTCGTCACCTCCAGGTCGATGCCGCACACGACGTCGGTCTCGCCGTAGCGCTTGCGCAGGCCGCGCACGACGACGGCGGGTTCTGAGGCCTGGGGCGGGTCGCTGCGGTCTTGAGGGAAGGCGATCGTCATGCTCCGCTGCTCGTGGCGATGCTACGCCCGTCACGGCCGCGCGCCGCGCCAGGGTGCGTAGCGGCTCGTATGCCCGACGACCCCGACGGTCCGCCGCCACGACGCACGCAGCTCGCCCAGCGGGGCCAGCCCCTTCACCCGGCCGCGCCACACCGGTACGACGACGTAGTCGGGATGGCGGACCCAGACGGGCACGTAGTCGACGCGCGTGAGGCGCGCCGATCGGCCCGGGACGACGCGCAGGCGCAGCAGCGCGATCATCCCGTCCTGCGCCCCCGGTGCACAGCACCCCGGCGTCTGGTTGGACACGAGGTTGCCCTCGCCGAAGGCGACCAGCCTGCCGTTGATCCTGCGGATCGGCTGGACGACGTGCACGTGCTGGCCGACGATGGCGGTGATCGCCGGCGAGCGGGTGAGACGCCGGGCCAGCTGCAGCTGGGCGGCGCTCGGGCCGTGCTGGTACTCGTCGCCCCAGTGCAGGTTCACGACCACCGCGTCCGCCCCGGCACGCCGCGCCCGGCGTGCATCACGCAGGATGCGCGGCGCCGAGGCGGTGTTGAGCGACCACGCGTGGGGCTGGACCTGGCCGTTGGACACGGCGGTGTAGGCGAGGAAGGCGACGGTCACCCCTTTGGCGTGCAGCAGCACGATCCGCCGTGCGGCGGCCGCCGAGCGGGCCGACCCGGTGTGCGCGATCCCCGCGCGGTGCAGCGCGGCGCCCGTCTCGTCGATGCCGTACTGCCCGAGGTCGAGGCTGTGGTTCGAGGCGGTGTCGCAGGCGTCCCAGCCCGTGCTGCGGATCGCCCGTGCGAGGGCAGGCGGCGTGTTGAAGACGGGGTAGCCCCTGGGTGCGCGCGGTGTCATGGGCGTCTCGACGTGGCACAGCGCGAGGTCGGCGCCGGCGATGTACGGCCGGATGAGCCGGAACATCGGCGCGAAGTGGTAGCCGTGCCCACCGGCGTTCGCTGCGGCACGCTGCCAGACGGGCGAATGGATCAGCAGGTCGCCACTGGCGGCGATCGTCAGGCGCACGACCGCCGGGTGGGACGCCGGCGGTCGATGTCCGGCGGCGGCCGGGTGCGTCGTGGACGGCGCCGACGGCGGGCTGGCCCCGGAGCGCCCGTGCGAGGACGCGGCGCCATGCGCAAGGCTCACGGCGAGGGCGATCACCGCCGTCGCCGCAGCGAGGCCCGTGAGCGTGACCCACGGAGCCGCGTGTCTTCGATCTGCGTGATGCGCGGCGTTCACACATCCTCCCGGGTTCCTGCGACTGAGAACACGCGGAGACTAGAAGGCGCGCGGGCGCGGAACATCCGCTCCAGGCCGCACCAGAGCCCCGTAGTCCGCCGCCCCGGAGCGGGCGCGGGCAGCGCCGGTGACGTGGCAGACTCGCGGCCCTGCGCACCGAGCAACCAGCGACGAGGAGCCCCAGATGCCCGAGCAGACCCCGATGCCGGCCCTACCCGCATTGGAGGACGTCACCTACGAGGTCGAGGACGGCCTCGCCTGGGTGACCATCGCCAGACCCGAGCGCTACAACGCGTTCCGCGCGCAGACGGTCGACGAGCTGATCCGCTGCCTCAAGCGCGCGTGGTCCGATCCTCACGTCGGCGTCATCTGCCTGACCGGCGACGGCGACAAGGCGTTCTGCACCGGCGGCGACCAGAAGCAGCGCGCCGAGACGGGGGACTACGGGTCCTCCGAGTACGGGCTGTTCGAGGTCGAGCAACTCCACCGGCTGATCCGCGCGGTTCCGAAGCCGGTCATCGCCGCGGTCAACGGGTACGCGATCGGCGGCGGCCACGTGCTGCACGTGCTGTGCGACCTGACGATCGCCGCCGACCATGCCCGGTTCGGCCAGACCGGGCCGCGCGTGGGGTCGTTCGACGCCGGCTTCGGGACGAGCTACCTCGCGCGGGTGATCGGGGAGAAGCGTGCCCGCGAGGTCTGGTTCCTGTGCCGCCAGTACGACGCGGCGACCGCCCACTCGTGGGGCCTGGTCAATGCGGTCGTGCCGCTCGCGGAGCTGCGCGGGGAGGTGCGGCGCTGGGCCGATGAGATGCTCGCACTCTCGCCGACGGCGCTGCGCTTCCTCAAGCAGTCCTTCAACGCCGACAGCGAGCACATGGCGGGGGTCGCGAGCCTCGCGTTCACGGGGCTGCACCAGTTCGAGGACTCGCCCGAGGCCGCGGAGGGGGTCGCGGCGTTCGCGGCAAAGCGCGCCCCGGACTTCTCGGCCTTCCGGGCCTCGGTGTCGGTATGACCGGTGCGTCTCACAACGCGCGCGTGGCCCTCGTGACCGGGGGCGCGCGCGGGATCGGCGCGGCGATCTGCCGCGCGCTGTGCGAGCAGGGCGTCGCGGTCGCCGTCGGCGACGTCCGTGAGGCTCTCGCCGCCGAGACCGCGGCTGCGCTGCGGGACGCCGGCCACGAGGCGATCGCGGTGCGGCTCGACGTGACCGACGGCGCATCGGTGGCGACGGCCGTCGCCGACGTGCGCGCCGGCCTGGGCGAGATCGACATCCTCGTGAACAACGCCGGCTGGGACGAGCTGCGGCCGTTCGTCGAGACCGACGAGCCGTTCTGGGCGCGCGTCGTCGACATCAACTACGTCGGCGTGCTGCGCGTCACGCGCGCGGTGCTGCCCGGCATGATCGACCGCGGCGGGGGACGCGTCGTCTGCACGGCGTCCGACGCGGGGCGCGTCGGGTCGTCGCTCGAATCGGTCTACGCGGGCGCGAAGGGCGCGATCATCGCCTTCACGAAGTCGATCGCGCGCGAGACGGCGAGGGCGGGCGTCACCGCGAACGTCGTCTGCCCCGGGCCGACGCAGACCGCGCTGCTCGATGAGCTGGTGGAGGACGACGCGGACGCCGCGAAGGTCATCGCGGCGATGACGCGCGCGGTCCCGATGAAGCGCCTCGGCCGGCCCGAGGACGTCGCGGCCGCGGTCGCGTTCTTCTGCTCCGAGCCGGCCGGCTTCATCACGGGCCAGACGCTGTCGGTCAGCGGCGGGCTGACGATGGCCTGAGCGCCGCCCGCTGCCACCCGCTCAGGCGCCGGGCTGGCCGGGCCTGCAGACCTGGAAGGTGACCGGCCCGTCCTGGGCGGCGGTGATGTCGAAGCGCCTGCGGTAGAGGTTCTGCTGCTCACCCGAGGCGTAGGTGCTGTTGTCGCCGGGGACGATCCTGCCTGGCTTGCCGTCGGGCCCCCAGGCGCGCACGATCTGCCCCCGGTGGGTGAGCCTGTCCGAGGCGTTGCCGGTGGGCTTTCCGTCGAAGAACGCGGAGTACTGCCAGCGCTCCCCCTTGTGGGCGTCGACGATGATCTGGACCCCGCAGCCGACGGGTTTGTAGTGCACGTCGTGCGGTGCCCCGGTGGGCGTCGTGTTGTAGGCGGCGTATTTCGCCCGCAGCAGGACGC
Source organism: uncultured Solirubrobacteraceae bacterium (assembly GCA_963809525.1). Classification (GTDB taxonomy): domain Bacteria; phylum Actinomycetota; class Thermoleophilia; order Solirubrobacterales; family Solirubrobacteraceae; genus F1-60-MAGs163. Next base: position 34,325 of record CAWEJY010000011.1, read on the forward strand.
CGCCGATGCCGTCCTCCTTGTCGGCGACGCCACCCACGGACCGCAGGACGGCGCCGCTCCTGGTGATCAGCACCGGGCCGACGGGGTCGTAGCCGAAGTGGCGGTTGCGCGTGTTGTTGGTGTTGGGTCGCGGCGGCATCAGGCGGTGCCAGCCGCCCTGGTCGTGCACCTGGACGGCGGTCAGCCCGCTCTCGTAGCGCAGGTCCCTGCTGTAGTCGGTGTTGTCGAGCGCGGGCGCGGACTTCACCGAGAACCACACGTCGCCGGTGCGGCGCATGATGAACGAGCCGTTGCTCGTCCCGAGGCGGTAGCCGCCGTTCTCGGCGTCCGCGGCGATCCCCTCAGTGGCGGTGGGCTCGGCGGCCGCCGCGTCCTCGGCCACCCACTCCAGCCCCAGCAGCGTCAGGCCGGTGTACCCCGCCGCGGTGGCGTAGACGTCCATCCCCTCGTTGGTCGCCACGCGTGTGACGTGCTGTTCGAGCGACGGCGTGATCCACAGGCCCGGCGCCTTCGAGCTCAGATAGCTCTGCTGCAGGCGCGCGAGCGCTCGCGCGGCCGCGGAGCGCATGCGGCCGGCGTCCGGTCGATCGATCCCCTGCGTGCGCGAGATCCGGAACAGCCCCGAGGCGGCCATGCCGAGCGTCCAGGACTGCTCCTGCGAGCGCCCGAACCAGGACACATCGCCATCGGGCGCCATCAGCGCCCAGGCGCCCAGCCCGAGCTCGTCGAGCTGCTTGCGGCCGGCCTGGATCTTGTCGCTGACGATCGCGACGATCTTCGAGAACAGCGACAGGGAGAGGATGTCGTAGGCGGGAGGGTTCTCCGGTGGGTCGGACAGCAGGCCGAGGTCAAGCCCACCGTAGTGGGTGACCTGGAAGTTCGTGTAATCGCCGCCGAAGTGGTCGTTGAGGTAGCTGACGACGTCGTTGACGTACGCCTCAGGATGGGCGAGGACCGCGCCCGGTGATGAGGACGTCAGGTGCGGGTGATCCGGCCCGCTCAGCGACAGGTCCCACAACGCCGCGACGGCGAGTCCCTCGACCAGGAACCAGTTGTAGTACGGGCGCGTCCCTTCCACCGCGGTCGTGGCCTTCGGGTACAGGCGGTTGCGGATCTTCCTCAGCCGCGTGACCCACGCAACCACGTACGGCCTGTAGGCCTTGTCGTTCGCCAGCCGGGCCCAGGCCTCGTCGTAGCCGACCGCGAGCGCCATGTCCTCGAAGACGATCCCCTGCGCCTCGAAACTCTTGTCGCCCCACTTGTCGCGCGTGTCGCGCCACGGGTTGTTCGCGGCCCATTTCACCGCGTTCAGCCCCTTGAGCACGACAGTGCGGTTTCGGGTGCGCAGGCCGTCGAGCACGAGCGCCACCCCGAGCATCGCCGGCCCGTAGTGATCACGGGCGCTGCGATTGGTGAGCCCCCGCGTGTTCAGGATGTAGTCCGAGAACTGCCCGTCGGATCGCTGCAGCCCCGGCCTGGTCCACGCCTTCACGACACGATCGGCGATCGAGACCGCCGCTGCCCCGGGGGTCCCGGCCGGCGGCGGGGGATCGGCTGCCCGTGCGAGCGCGGGCGCACCGAGAGACGCCGCGAGAACGAAGAGGAGAACGGGTCGCACGGCCCGCCTGGACGCGAGGATGCCGGACACGCGAGCACCCTCCCACCGTGCGGCAGGCGCTCCATCCGTAGCAACAGCGGACGGCTCCGCGCAGTCGGACGGTCAGCGCGAGGCGGCGATCACCGCCTGGAGGGCGTAGTCGATCCCGAAGATCAGCTCGGCGTCGTCGTCCCAGCTCGTGCGGCCTCCGAGCGTGTACACCTGCCCGCCGAGCACGCCGAGCGGCGGCGTGTCGGCGACATGGCGCAGCGTGCCGGCGAGCATGCGCCGTGCGAGCGGTGCCCAGCGGCGCGGGGTGCTGCACGCGCTCCGGAGCGCGCGGCACGCCGCGTCGAGCCCGAACAGGCCAGCCGCGGTGATGGCGGCGGCCGAGACGTCCGGGCGGGCCGGCCGCCCGGCGTCGTAGTCCCAGGGCGGCACGCCCGATGCGGGCAGGTGCGCTGCGACGAAGCGCGCCACGCGCTCGGAATCGGCGACCAGGCCGCGGTCGCGCAATTCGCGGCCGAGGTCGGCGAAGCCCGCGACAGCCCAGCCCTGACCCCGCGCCCACGCGCTCGTCGCCGTCAGGCCCTGGCGGCGGTGGAAGCCGAGGAGCGTCCCGTCCGTGCGCCGGTCGAGCATCGACTGGATCGCCGCGCCGTCGGGGCGCAGCAGCCGCGCGGCGATCAGCCGCGCATCGTCGCGGGCGAGGTTCGCGTAGACGGGACGCCCCGTCGCCCGGCCGGCCCACGGGAGGATCTCGAGGTTCATCAGGCTGTCGACGATCGTCTCGGCGGTCGGGCCGGCGGCATCGGTCGGCAGCGTCCCCGCGGCGGCGTTGGTCGCGGCCAGCCGCACGAGCGTGTCGGCCGCCGCGATCACGCTCGCGCGCAGCCGCGGGCAGACCGCCGGGGGGTGGCGCGTCGCGGTGCACAGGCGCCGGTACCCCGCGAGCGACGAGCGCCCGTAGATGAACCCGACGTCGTGGATCGGCGAGCGCTCGCGCCCGAGGTTGGCGAGCGTCGCCTGCAGCGCCCAGCGCCGGAACATCCCGCCTGCGGGTGAGAGCGCGTCGGCATCCCAGAGCGCGCCGGGCCAGAACCCGCTCGTCCAGCCGCGATCGAAGCGCAGCCGGCCGTCGACCCCGGTCCCGAGCGGGAAGCGCCCGGGCGGCGTGGCGGCGTGCAGGGCCGTCAACCGCTGGAGCAGCAGCTCACCGGTCCGGCGGCTGGGCGTGACCACGAGGTCGCTGACGTGCGCCGAACCGCGCAGCGTCGCGTGCCCGCCGGCCCGCCTCCCGACCGCAACGGCGCGCCCGTCGATGCTCAGCAGGACCCGCGGGCCGGTCGTGAGCTCGACGTGGTGAAGGTCGCCGGCTGCCGCCGCCGGCTCCTCCAGGGCCTGTGCCCGCCGCGCTGCGCGGATCACGAGCGCGCCGGTGGCCCCCCGCGTGAGGACGACGGCCCGCCCGGCGCCGAGGCCGATGCTCAGCGCCTGGCGCGGGGCGACGCGCACGTCGAACGAGACCGCGCGATCCGCGCCGAGCGGCGCCGGCCGGGCGTGCGCGTGCACGACGGCGGCCCGGGCTCCCACGAGGCCGACGGCGGCCGTCGCCACGGCGAACGCCGCGACGGCGCAGGCCTGCCTCCCACGTGACACCCCCGCTGGTGGTCCTTCTCGGAACGTCCGGCGTTTCCGGTCAGACGTCTGGAGAAGGGCCACTAGTTCCCGGGCGCCTGGATCAGGTTGCGCACCTCGCGCACACCGACGGCGAGCGTGGTGAGGTCGAAGACCAGGCCCTGCTGGATGTCGGTCAGCGTCGTCAGACAACGCTCGGCCGCCGGGTTGCCTGCGATCCACGTGTCGATCCGCGCGTCGGCCTCGGCGGCGGAGGGCGCGCCCCGCGCCACGTCGGCGGTCAGCGTGCGGTGCAGCGTGTTGAGGTCCTCGCGCAGCGCCGCGCGCGCCAGCGCGTTCCAGCGGTCGTCGCGCGGCAGCTCGCTGATGCGCTCGCGCAGCCACTGCATGTGCAGGCGCGCGCCGAGGCGGAAGTGGACGGCGGCGACGGCCTCGACGTCCAGCTCGAGGTCGTGGGCGACCTCGACGATGTCGAGCGCCGAGAACATCGGCGCCAGGCTCGCCGAGCGCTGGGCGACCTCCAGCGGCACGCCCGCGTTCGCGTACTCCTCCAGGCGCAGCGCGAGCTGCTCGGCCTGCTCGGTGTCGAGCAACCGCGGCAGCGCGCGGTACAGCGCCGCCGCCCCCGGCTCGAAGAACGCGACGGTCGCGGCGATCGGCAGCGGGCGCCGGCGGTTGCGCAGCAGCCAGCGCGTCGCCCGCTCGACGAGCGTGCGCCCGTCGAGCAGCATGCGCGTCTGCATGGCCGCGTCGATGCGGTTGTCGAGGCCCTCGATCTGACTCCAGAGGGGGCGCATCTCGAAGACGTCGCGGGCGACCGCGTATGCGCGAGCGGTCTCCGAGGGCAGTGCGCCGAGCTCCTCGCTGAGGCGGAAGGCGAAGGTCGACCCGCCGCCGTGCAGCACGTTGTTGACGACCTGCGTCGCCGTGATCTCCCGGCGCAGCCGGTGCTCGCGCATCTCCGCGCCGAAGCGCTCGGAGAGCACACGCGGGAAGTAGCGCTCGAGCTCGCCCGAGAGATGCGGGTCCTCCGGGACGTCGGAGTCGACGAGCTCATCGTGCAGCTCGAGCTTGCTGTACGCCACGAGCGTCGCGAGCTCGGGCCGTGTCAGGCCCTTGCCGGCCGCCTTGCGCTCGGCGATCGCCTCGTCGCTCGGCAGCGCCTCGAGCCCGCGGTCAAGGCGCCCGGCCTGCTCGAGGCCGCGGATGAAGCGCGCGTGCACGTCGATCATGCTCGCGCTCTGCACCTCGGCGAGGCTCAGCGTCTCGCCCTGCTCGTAGTTGTCGGTGAGGACGAGCTCGGCGACCTCGTCGGTCATCTGGGCGAGCAGCTCGTTGCGCTGCTTGCGGGTGAGGTCGCCGGCCGCGACGACCGCGTCGAGCAGGATCTTGATGTTGACCTCGTGGTCGGAGCAGTCGACGCCCGCGGAGTTGTCGATCGCGTCGGTGTTGACGTGGCCGCCCCCGAGGCCGAACGCGATCCGCGCGCGCTGCGTCAGGCCGAGGTTGCCGCCCTCGCCGATGACGCGGCAGCGCAGCTCGCCGGCGTCCACGCGCACGGCGTCGTTGGTCTTGTCGCCGACGTTCGAGTGCGTCTCGCGCTCGGCCTTGACGTACGTGCCGATGCCGCCGTTCCAGAGCAGGTCTGCCGGGGCGCGCAGGATCGCCCGGATCAGCTCGTTCGGGGCGAGGTCGTACGCGTCGATCTGCAGCGCGGCGCGCACCTGCTCGGTCAGCGGGATCGACTTCGCCTCGCGGGAGTGGACCCCGCCGCCGGCTGAGATGCGCGCGGGGTCGTAGTCCGACCAGGAGGAGCGCGGCAGCTCGAACAGCCGGCGGCGCTCCTCGAAGGACGTCTCGGGGTCGGGATCGGGGTCGAGGAAGATGTCGCGGTGGTTGAAGGCGGCGATCAGCCGGATGTGGCGCGAGAGCAGCATCCCGTTGCCGAACACGTCGCCCGACATGTCGCCGATCCCGACGACCGTGAAGTCCTCCTCGGCGACGTTGTGCCCGAGCTCGCGGAAGTGGCGCTCGACCGACTCCCATGCGCCCCGGGCGGTGATCCCCATGCGCTTGTGGTCGTAGCCGGTGGAGCCGCCCGAGGCGAACGCGTCGCCGAGCCAGAAGCCCGACTCCACGGAGATCGCGTTCGCGATGTCCGAGAACGTGGCCGTACCCTTGTCGGCGGCGACGACGAGGTAGGGGTCGTCCTCGTCGTAGCGCACGACGTCGGCGGGAACGACGATCTCACCGCCGACGATGTTGTCGGTGATGTCGAGCAGCCCGCGGATGAACGCCTGGTAGCACGCGACGACCTCCTCGAGCAGCGCGTCGCGGCCGCCCGTGGCCGGCGGCCGCTTGACGAAGAACCCGCCCTTGGCCCCGACCGGCACGATCACGGCGTTCTTCACCGTCTGCGCCTTCATCAGGCCCAGGACCTCGGTGCGGAAGTCCTCGCGGCGGTCCGACCAGCGCAGCCCGCCGCGGGCGACACGGCCGCCGCGCAGGTGGACGCCCTCGACCCGCGGGGAGTAGACGAAGATCTCGAACTGCGGCCGCGGCAGCGGCAGCCAGGAGAGCTGCTCCGGGTCGAGCTTGAGCGAGATGTACGGCTTGGGGCCGTCGGCGAGCTGGAAGTAGTTCGTACGCAGCAGGGCGTCGATCACCGCGAGGAACTGGCGCAGGATGCGGTCCTGGTCGAGGCTCGCGACGGCGTCGATCTCCGCGCGGACCCGCTCGGCGATCAGACCGGCTGCCGTCACGTCCACGACGGCGGGGTCGAAGCGCGCGCGGAACAGCTCCACGAGCAGCCGCGCGATCTCCGGGTGGGCGACGATCGCCTCCTCGACGTACTGGTCGCTGAAGGTCGTGCCCGCCTGGCGCAGGTAGCGCGCGACGGCGCGCAGCACGGCGACCTCGCGCCAGCTCAGATGCGCCCGCAGGACGAGGCGGTTGTAGCCGTCGTTCTCGGCGTCGCCGTGCCAGGTGCGGGTGAACGCCTCCTGGAACATCGCCCCCGCGTCGGGCGGCAGCTCGCCGTCGGCGCCGTGCTCGAGCCCGAAGTCGTAGATCCAGGCGGGATGGCGCCCGAGCGGCCGCACCTCGTACGGGCGCTCGTCGTCGACCTTGACGCCGAGGTTCTCGAACACGGGCAGCATGTCCGAGAGCGCCAGCGGCGTGCCGGAGCGGAAGATCTTCGCGCGCATCACCTGCGGCGGCGCCTCGAGCGGGTGGTACAGGCTGAGCTCCAGGTCGCTGGGTCCGGTCACGGCGTCGAGCCGGCGGATGTCGGCGAGCGCGGCGCGCGCCACCCAGTCGGCACGGTAGGCGGCCGGGAAGGCCTCGCCGTAGGTGTGGAAGAGGCTGTTGCCATACTCCTCGCCGTGCTCGTGGACGAGCGCCTCCTCGAGGTCGTCGGTCCACGAGCGCGTCGCGCCCACGATCCGCGCCTCGATCTCGTCGGGGTCGTACTCCGGCCAGCGGCCGGGCTCGATGTAGAGCGTGTAGTGCAGCCGCACGAGCGAGGACTCCGAGATGCGCGTCGCGTAGTCGCTGCTCGAGGCGTCGAACGCGTCGACGAGGATCCGCTCGATACGCCGCCGGTTCTCGGTGTTGAAGCGGTCGCGCGGCACGAACACCAGGCAGGAGAGGAAGCGACCGAAGACGTCGCGGCGCACGAGCAGGCGCACGCGCTGGCGCTCGCCGAGGTGGAGGATCGCCATCGCGACCTCGAACAGCTCGTCGACCGACGTCTGCAGGAGCTCGTCGCGCGGATGCGTCTCGAGGATGGCGACGAGCGCCTTCTCGTTGTGGCTGTCCGGCGGGAAGGCGGCGCGCGCCATGACGGCGTCGAACTTGCGGCGCAGGATCGGGATCACGCGCGGGCTCGAGTGGTAGGCGGTCGTCGTGTACAGCCCCAGGAAGCGGCGCTCGCCGGTCACGCGGCCGTCCGCGTCGAAGCGCTTGACGCCGATGTAGTCCAGGAACGCCGGGCGGTGGACGGTCGCGCGCGAGTTCGCCTTCGTGAGGTTGAGCAGGAACGGCTCGCGCGCGAGCGCCCGCACGCGCGCGGGCAGCAGCTCGAACTGGCTCGAGCGTTCGTGCGGCGAGTCTGTGCGCAGGATGCCGAGTCCGGAACCCTTCACCTGGCGCAGCGCGGTGTCGTCGCCGTCCTCCAGCAGGTCGTACTCGCGGTAGCCCAGGAAGGTGAAGTGATCGTCCGCGAGCCACGAGAGGAACGCGGCGACCTCGTCCACGTCGATGGCGTCCACCGGCGGCGGGGCGGCCTGGAGCTCGTCGCCCAGCTCGAGCGCGCGGGCGCGCATCGCCGGCCAGTCCTCGACGGCGGCGCGCACCTCGCCGATCACGCGCAGCAGCTGCACGGTGAGCTGCGCGAGCAGCGCCGGGTCTGTCTGCCGGTCGACCTCGGCGTGGATGACCGACTCGGTCGCGAAGTCGGCGGTCGGCTCGGCGTCGGGCGCGAGCACCTCGAGCAGGTGGCCGGCGTCGTCGCGGCGCACCTTCATCACCGGGTGGATGATCACGTGGACGCCGAAGCCGCGGTGGTTGAGCTCCATCGTCACCGAGTCGATGAGGAACGGCATGTCGTCGGTGACGATCTCGACGGCGGTGTGCGTCGACTTCCAGCCATGCGTCTCGAAGTCGGGGTTGAAGACGCGGACCTTCGGCGTGCCCGGCGGCCGCTCGCGCGCGAAGTTGAAGTGGGCCAGCGCGGCGCCGTAGACGTCCAGCTCGCTGCGGTCGGCGACGTCGTCGGGCGACACCCAGCGGTAGTACCTGCGGATGAATCTCGTGGCCTGCTCGGCGTCGTCCTCGGACAGCTGCCCGCGGAGTCGCTCGCAGACCGAATCGATCAGCGTCTCGTCGACCTCTTCGACCCTCACCAAACGCCTCCTGTCCGCCGGGGGACCGGCTCCGGCGAGTCTACGCCGCACGGTCGCGCTGGGCGGACGATTGCGTTCAGGCGGCAATCGCGCGGCAACGCGGCGGCAACGCTCGCGCGCGAGCATGGCGGCCACATGGAAGACGACCGCACGATCCGCATCGCCCTCGAGCTCGAGCTGCACGGGGAGGAGGTGCGCGGCAGGGCGCTGAGCGGCGACCTGCCGCCGCGCGAGTTCACCGGCTGGCTGGGCCTGATCGCCGCGCTCGACACGCTCGTGGCGCCGCCGCCGCCGCGCATCGCCGGCGACGGCGATTAGAAGGTGTTTCAGAATGAGACGGGCGCGTCGGGGTGGTGGTTCCGTGGATGCCGGGCGGGGCGCGGTTTCGCAGGCGATGCCGGTGGCATCGGCAAGAAGGCGCGGGCCGATCCGGCGCCGTGGAAGCGCCACATCCGCGCGCTCGGCTTTCTGAAAGGCCTTCTTAGACCGCGAGCGCGCGCGCAAGGCCGCCGGCGCCGCAGCGCTCGGCCAGCTCGCGCGCCTGCGCGCGCAGCGGCGCAGCCTCGTCGCCGTGGCCTGCCGCGGTCAGCACTCGCGCGAGCGCAGCCAGCGCCTTCGCGTGCTCCAGGCGCGCGGTCGACCCGCCCAGCAGCGCGACCGCCTCGCGCAGGCCATCGACGCCGTCCGCGCCCGCGAGCTCGCCGCGGATCCGCAGCCCGCGCCCGATGATCCACGGCGCGCCGGTCCCGCGCGCCAGGTCGAGCTCCTCACCCGCCAGTGCCAGCGCCTCCTCGCGCGCGCCCAGCGCCGCCAGCGCGCGGGCGCGCTGCGTCCTCCATGGCGCCCACGCCGGATGCGTGATGCGCGGGCTGATCAGCTCGATCTTGCGCGTGCAGTCGAGCGCGTCCTCGGCGCGGCCGTCGGCGAGGAGCAGCTCCGTCCTGCTGATTCCCCAGAAGCGCGCGCCGTCCGAGGTGCCGGTGCTCGCATCCGTGCGCTCGAGCGCCGTCCACGCCCCGGCGAGGTCGCCGCGCTCCAGGCGGGCCAGGGCGAGGAACGCCGCCGAGTAGCCCATCACGGCGGCCATCGTGGTGCCCCAGAGGATCTCGCCCTCGATGGCGCGCTCGACCGACGCCTCGGCGGCGCGCAGGTCGCCGGCCCAGATCAGCGTGAGGCCGCCCCAGAGGTAGGCGCCGACGATGTTCAGGCCCGCCTCGTGGCGCCGCGCCCAGTCGCCGATCGTCTCCCAGGCCGCGAGCCCGTCGCCCGGCTCGCCGAGCGCCAGCGCCTGGCCTGAGCTGGCGCAGAAGACGCCCGGATCGTCGCGCAGCAGGGTCCCGCCCGCCAGCGACTCACGCGCGAGCTGCGATGCCTCGGCGGCGGGCCCCGCTCCCACCGCCACCGCCAGCGCCGCGAGCGCGACCAGCGCGAGGGCGCCGGGCCCGTCGCCGTGCGTGCCGCCGCGGACCCGGTCGAGCCGGTCGAGGTGCTCGGGGCCGAGCACTCCGAAGAAGACGCCGAGCACCTGGATCGCCTCGAGCCCGTCGTGCAGGTCCTCGTACTCCGCCGGCAGCTCGGCGGCCGCCTGCGCGGCCAGCTCGACCGAGTCCGCCGGGGAGCCGACGAACGGCAGGACGCGGCTCAGCTTGATCGCCGCCTCCGCCCGCGCGGCGGGGTCGGTCAGGCCCTCGTAGGCCTCGCGCAGCGGCTCGGCCGCCGTCGGGCCGCTGATGTACTGGGCGGCATGCCCGAGATCGAGCGCCAGCGCCGCGCGCAGCTCGGCCGGCGGCGGCTCGGCGTGCGCGCGCTCCAGGTAGGCGAGCGCGCTCTCCGGCGCGCCGCGCGCGAGCACGACGCGGGCGGCCTCGCGCAGGCGCGCGACGACCCAGGTATCGCCCCGCGCCGGCGCGGCGAGCAGCTGCGTGGCGATCTGGTCGGCGGGCGCGCCGAGCTCCGCGAGCACGCGCCCGGCGCGGGCGTGCTCGAGGCCGCGCTGGGTGGCCGCGAGCTCCCCGTAGACCGCGTCGCGCACGAGCGGGTGGACGAAGCCCAGCGGCTCGCCCGGGCGCAGGATGTCGGCGGCCGCGAGCACGCCCGCCGCCTCGGCCGCCTGCGCGTCGTCGACGCCGGCCAGCGCGGCCGCCGCCGGAAGGCCCGGCTGCTCACCGAGCACCGCGACGGCGCGCGCCAGCGCGACGGCGGCGCCGGGCAGGCGCGCCAGGCGCAGCAGCACCGTCCGCGAGACGGCGCGCGGGCCGATCGCACGCACCTGCGCGGCGTGTGCCGCGTCGGGCACGACCCGCTCGTCGGCGAGCGCGGCCAGCAGCTGGCGCACGAGCAGCGGGTTGCCCGCGGTGGTCTCGTGGCAGGCGGCGGCGAACGCGTCGTCCGCGCCGTCGCCGAGACGCTCGCGCACGAGCGTCGCCGTGGCGGCGGCGCTGAGCTCGACGGGGCGCACCGCGACCGTCACGGGATCGCCGGCGATCTCGGCGAGCATCCCGTCGTCGGTCGCGGGCTCGCCGCTGCGCACGGTCACCGCGACGAGCACCGGGATGCCGGCCAGGCGCCGGGCGAGGTAGGCGACGAAGCGCAGCGACGCCGCGTCGCTCCACTGCAGGTCGTCGACGAGCAGCACGAGCGGGGAGCGCGAGGCGAGCTTCAGCGTGAGCTGGTGCAGCCCGTGCAGCGCGGCGAACGCGCCGTCGCCCGCGTCGCTCCCCCCGGCGACGTCGATGAGCGCGCCACGGGCGGCGGCGGTCGTCTCGTCGAAGAGGTCGTCGCGGCCGGCCACCGGCGTGAACAGCTGGCGCACGATCCCGAAGCCGTTCTCGCGCTCCAGGACGCTGGCGCGCGCCTCGAAGACGGGGGTTCCGACGGCCTCGGCCCGGTCGCGCAGCTCGATCATCAGGCGCGTCTTGCCGATGCCGGCGGGCCCCTCGAGGAACACGATGGCGCCCTCGCCCGTCCGAGCGCGGGCGAGCGCCAGGTCGATCGCGTCGATCTCGCCCTCGCGCTCGACGAGTGCCGGCAGCATGGCCGCGCGCGGCGCGACGGCGGGGGCTGCCGGCATGTGTGCCGACACGGGCGCGGGCGCCGCGGCGGGTGCGCCCGGATGCAGCAGGCGCTCGTGCAGCGCCAGCAGCTCGGGCCCGGGTGCGGTGCCGAGCTCATCGCGCAGCAGCGCGCGCACCTCCTCGAAGGCGAGCATCGCCTCGGCCTGGTTGCCGCGTGCCATCAGCACCCGGATCAACAGCGCGCGCGCCGACTCCCGGTAGGGCGCGGCTGCCACGGCGGAGCGCGCGTCGCCCTCGGCCGCAGGGAGCTCCGCACCGCCGAGCTCCAGCGCCGCCTCGGCGGCGACCTCGAGCGCCTCGACGCGCAGGTCGCCGATCGCCAGCCGCGGCGCCTCCAGCCACGGCGCCTCGTAGCCGGGGAGCAGCCCGGGCTCGGCCAGCGCGGCGGCCGCGCGGGCGGCGGCGACGGCGCCCGGACCGTCGCCCGCCCGGCGCGCCGCGCGGGCCGCCTCGAGCCCGGCGCCGGCGGCCTCGACGTCGATCCAGACGGGCTCCGGAAGCGTCAGCGCGAGCTGCTCGCGACCCTCGATCGCACCGGGCTCGACGGCACTGCGCAGCCGCGAGAGGACCGGTGCGAGCGCCGTCTCGCTCGGCGGCGCGCCGTTCCCGGCCCAGAGCGCCTCGACCAGCTCGTCGCGGCGCACCGGCCGGTCGCGATGCAGCGCGAGGTAGGCGAACAGCAGGCGCCCCTGCCGGCCGCGCAGCGCGTCCTCACGCGGCTCGCCGCCGAGCTCGACCCGGAGCCGGCCACACAGGTGGATACGCGTCTGCGGAGCGCTCACAGCGGGGCGCGACGCTATCGAACTGCGGGCGCACCCGGGCGGGAGAACTCCCCGGGTGCGCCCGTCCTGCTTCGTCTGCGCCTCGTCTCTACGCGGTGATCGCGTGGTTGGCGCGGAACACGCCGGTGGGATCGACCTGGGTGCGGACGGACCGGAGGCGCTCGAACGCCTGCGCCTCGTAGCCGGCCGCGGTCTCGATCTCCTGCTCGACGAAGTTGAGGTAGGGCCGGGCCCCGCCGTAGGGCTCGAGGACGCCGAGCACGCGCTGCGCGTGCAGCTGGGAGCGCTCGTGGTCCTCGGGATCGAAGGCGCCGCCGAGCGCGAACGCCACGAACGCGCCATCGATCTGCGCGAGGGCTCCGTCACGGACGCCCGGGCGCCCGAGTGCGCCGCCGAGCTGGCGCAGCTCGGCGACCAGCAGCGGCGAGCCGGAGCCGGGGCCGGCGGCGCGGACGAACTCCGAGACGCCGGCGGGCGGCAGCTCGCGCAGCGTCGCGGTCGCCGTGGTGTAGGGGAGCGGCTCCTCGGGGTCGCCGTGGATCCGGGTGAGCGCGGGGATCGGGACGGTCCCGAACAGGTCGATCTCGGGTGCGAGCTCGCGCAGCGGCGCGAGCACCTGCGCCGCCGTGTCCGGGTCGCCGAGCACGGCGCCGTCGACCATGACGAGCTGCCGGCCGCGGATGAGCTCGGGAACCTGCGGGAGCCACGGGAGCTGCATGATCCGCGCGCTCGTCGTCACGTCCTCGGTCGCCTGCGGCGCCCAGTCGGCCCAGCGCTGCAGGACCCGCTCGGCATGCGACCAGTCCCACGCCATCATGCCCGCGTAGGCGTGCGTCAGCGGGAGCAGCTCGAACTCCAGCTCGGTCACCACGCCGAAGTTCCCGCCGCCGCCGCGCAGCGCCCAGAGCAGCTCGGGCTCGCGCTCCTCGTCGGCCTCGACGATCTCGCCGTCGGCGGTGACCACCTGGGCGGCCGTGATGCGGTGCGCCTGAAGGCCGTGCCGGCGCGCAAGCCAGCCCATGCCGCCGCCGAGCGAGTAGCCGACGATGCCGACGTCCGGCGAGGAGCCGTGCAGCGCCGCGAGGCCGTGCTCGGCCGCGGCGTCGACGGCCGCCTCCCACAGGACGCCGGCCTCGACGCGCGCGCGCCGTGCGACCGGGTCGATCCGCACGCCGTCCATGCGGTTCGTGCGCAGCAGCAGGGCGTCGCGCAGGTCGCCCTGCGGCTCGGCGTTGTGCGCGCCGCCCTGGACCGCGACCCGCAGCCCCGCGGCGGCCGCGGCGCGCACGAGCGCTGCGACGTCGGCGGCGGTGCGCGGGTAGGCGATCGCAGCCGGGTGCTGGTCGACGGCGAGGTTGAAGCCGCGGCGGGCCTCCTCGTAGCTCGGGTCGCCGGGGAGGATGGCGGCGCTGAGGGCGTCGAGCGACGTCGTGGTGATGTGGGTCTCGATGGTCATGCGAGGGCTCCTGAGTCGATCGGTGGTTGCGGAGCCGACCTTCGCTCGCCGCCGTTGCCCGGTCGTTGCGGGCGGCTTGCCGCGAGCGGCGGTGCCCGGCAATGCGGCGGCAACCGGCCGGCAACGGGCGCCCGGCACGGTGCCGCCCATGACCAAGCACGTCCTCGCCGCAGCCGTGATCCTCGGCGTCCTGCTCGCGCCCGCCGGCGCCTCGGCCGCCGGCAGCGCGCCCGACCTGCGCGCGACGGCCGTGCGCACCTCCGCCTACGCCCACCTCGGCGGTGCGCTGCCGGTCCAGGTGACCGTCGCGGTCGGCGCCGGTCGCGGCCGCGCGACGACGGTGCGCGCCTACCTCTCCAGGGACCGCACGCGCTCCAGGGACGATCTCCGCCTTCCGGGCGCGGCGAGCGTCGGTGCGCCGCGGCGCCGCGCGCACAGCGAGACGACGACGATCGACTCGCTCGTGCCCGCCAAGCTCGACGGCGCGCAGCGCTGGGTGATCGCCTGCGCGGACGACCTCGGCCGGCTGCGCGAGACCAGCGAACGCAACAACTGCCGCTCCGCGCCCCTTGCGACGGCGATCGCCGCGACCACCGACCCCGCGCGCACGACACGCGCCCTGATCGCAGCCGGCGTCGCGAGCGGCCGGCTGTCCGCCGAGCGCGCGCTCGAGTACCGCGTCTTCGACGTCGTCGGCGACCCGCGCCTGCCGGCGCGCTACGCCGGCGACGCGAGTGCCGACGAGGACCACGGCATCTTCCGCGAGGTCGCCGACGCGTGGCCGTCACTCTCGAAGGCCGCGCGCCGCGCGCTGCGCCCGGACCTCGTGCGCCCGCCCGTGCAGGGCCTCGCGCGCGCAGCATCGGGCACGGCGTCGGCCGCCCAGGACGAGGAGGACCAGGGCACCTGCATCCGCCGCGGCGCGGATGTCGCGTGGAAGAGCGTCACCGCGGCCGGCGGCAAGGTCCGGATCAACTGGGATCCGGCGCGCCCGGAGGACGGCGCGCACGCCGGCGAGCTGGCCCGGGACGTCACGACGGCCTACGCGCGCTTCAAGCAGATCATGGGCGTCGAGCCGATCAGCGACGCCGGCGCGTCCTGCTACCACGGGCCCGACGGCGCGCTCGACATCTACTTCGACGACGAGATCCGCGGCGCCGACGCGTACACGATCCCCGCGGGGATGATGAGCCGCGTCACGCAGCAGTGCGACGGGTTCGCCTCCTACATCGTCGCGCGGCCGCAGAGCATCCACTTCACGATGCGCTTCGTCCTCGCGCACGAGCTCTTCCACGCCTTCCAGAACGTCTTCCCCGAGTCGGCGGGCTGTCGCGACGGCACGTGGCTCGCCGAGGCCTCGGCGAACTGGGCCGCGCACGCCGCCTTCCCGGCCGATGACAGCGAGCACTACTTCACGTGGCTGATGGAGACCCCCGAGGACGCGCCGGACGACCGCGACTACCACGCGTGGCCGTTCATCCTCTGGATGGAGAAGACGTTCGGCGAGCGTTCGATCCGCACGACCTACCAGCTGCTGAAGAGCCGCCCCAGCGTCGCCGCGGTCGACCAGGCGATCGGTGGTTTCCGCCAGCACTATCTCGACTTCGCCGAGAACGCCTGGAACCAGGATCCGATGCCGACCTTCCGGCAGTGGGACCGCTACACCGCGGCGCCGCTGATCCACTCCTTCTATCCGATGGAGCCGGTCCATCTTCTGCTCGACGGGCTCAAGCAGCGCACCGCGTACGCGCCGGTGCACCTGTACGACCGCGGGCGCCAGTACCACCCGTACGCGATCACCGACGACAGGCTGCGCGAGCTCGTGTTCCGCAACCCGCTGGCCGGCGACCCGGACTTCCGCGCCGGCGCGATCATCACGCTGCAGAGCGGGGCCGTGCGCTTCGACGACTGGAGCCAGAGGAAGACCGTCCGCTACTGCCGCGACACCCCGGGCCAGGACGTCGCCGCGCTCGTCGTCGTCTATGCGAACTCCGCGCTGGGCGGCTCGGCCGGCCGGCACCTGCAGGACGCGAGCCCGGAGCTCGGGCTGCGCGACACCTGCGAGGGCCTGCCCTGGCACTTCAAGGTGCTCAGCGCGTCCCTGGCGACGCATGCCGTCGGCAGCCGCACCGCGTCGGCCGACCACCTGTGCGCGGCGCTCGCCGGCCTGCCGATCAGCGGGCAGACGACGTTCAACGCGGCGACGGCTGGGCCTGCGCCGTTCACCCTCGCCGATGACGTGACCCAGCAGACCGGCGGAGCGCTCGGCGGCGCGATCGGCGTGCGCGCCCCCGCGACATTCGGGTACGACCTGAAGGGCTGCAGCGGCATCGACGGCGGGGGGCCGATCACGAGCTGCGCGACGGCCTTCGACCGCAGCGCGGGCGGCGACGGGCTGTGGCAGATCGGCTTCTCGCTGTCCGCCGCCTCGAAGGACTCCCAGACGGCGACGCTCAGCTGGTACCTCGCCGACCCGTCCGTCGGCTTCTTCGACGCCGATGACAGCGCCTGCAACGTCCAGGAGATCTGGCACGGTCTGGACACCGGGAGGAACCAGCAGCAGATCGCGCTGTCCGAGCTGGCGGGGACCGACCCCGTCACGCTGACCTTCCACGGCGACGATTCCTGGACGACCGACCAGCTCGGCGCACCGGCCAGCCTGGCCGGCGACTGGAGCTACGCGATGACGGTCCAGCGGGTCGACGAGAACGGCAACCCGCTGAATGGGTAGGTCTGCGCCGGCCGGTGTTGCAGCCCCCGGAGGGCGGGCGTAGCCTCGGGCGAACCCCGACCGAAGGGAGCAGCAATGTTCGCGAACATCCGGACCTACCGGTTCAGCTCGGGCTCGATTGACGACCTCATGCACAGGGTCGACCGCGACTTCGCCGACGCGCTCGGACAGGAGCCCGGGTTCATGGGCTACCAGGTGCTCGCCACGGGGGCGGACACCCTCATGTCGATCAGCCTCTTCAGCAGCGAGGACGACGCGACGCGCTCGGCCGACCTCGCCGCGCAGTGGGTCGCCGAGGACCTCGCGGACTTCGGCATCGAGCGGATCGGCGCGATCACCGGCGAGGTGATGGTGAGCCGCGCGGCGGCGGGAATGCTCGAGCCGGCGCACCATTGACCACGGTGCAGGTGGAACACTCCCCGATCTGCCGAGGGGCGCGGCGAGGCGCTCGTGCGGGGATGGTGCTGACCACCGGGGCCTGATCTGAGCGGATAGCGTCCGGCGCCATGACGCTGCTCACGCTCGAGGCCGACGGCCCGCTCGCCCGCCTGACGCTGGCGCGGCCTGAGCGGCTCAACGCGCTGAGCCCCGAGCTGCTCGCCGAGCTGATCGAGGCCGCGCGTGCGCTCGACGCTCTCCCGCAGGTCAAGGTCGCGATCGTCGCGGGAGAGGGGCGCGCGTTCTGCGCCGGCTTCGACCTCGGGGCGTTCGCCACGCAGGACGCGCGGGGCGGCACCCGCGAGACGGCCGACCTCGGCCGCCGGATGGCCGAGGCCGTCACGGCGACGCGCGCGCTCACGATCGCGCAGATCCACGGGCACTGCGTCGGCGGCGGGCTCGTGCTCGCGGCCGCCTGCGACCTGCGTGTCGCCGCGCAGGACGCGATCTTCTCGATCCCCGAGGTCGAGCTGGGTATCCCGCTCGCGTGGGGCGGCATCCCGCGACTGGTGCGTGAGATCGGCCCGGCGATGACCAAGGAGCTCGTGCTCACCTGCCGGCCGTTCGCCGCCGAGGAGGCGCGCGCGCTCGGGTTCGTCAACCGGGTGGTTCCGGCGGACGAGCTCGCGCAGGCCGCCGGCGAGCTGGCCGCCCAGCTGGCGACCCGCTCGGCACTGACGCTGACGGCGACGAAGACGCACGTCAACGCCGTCGCCGAGGACCTGGCCTCGACCGCCGGTGCGGTGCGCGACGCCGACGTGCTGACCGCGGCGGTCGCCGACGCGGAGTCCCGCGCAGCCGCAGCCGCGTATCTGGAGCGCCGCGGGCGCTGAACTGCGCTGCCGCCATCGATCACGGTCGCATGGTTCAGGGCGAGCTTCGATTCAGCGGTGCAGAGGCGCGTGGCGGGCATGCACTGGCGGCGCTCGCGGCCGCCGCTTCTGTTTGACTGGACGGCGCGTTCACGGCGGGCGCCCGCTCTCTGCCCATTCCACCGCCGCAGGAGACCGTTGCCCGTCAGCCCCGCCGCTTCCAGCACGACGCTCGCCACGCGCCGCGCGGTCGCACTTGCGCTGCTCGCCGGCGCGCTGGGTGCGTCCGCGGCCACCGCGAGCGCGGCTCCGCTCGCGATCTCTCCGGCCCCGGACACGCCCGACGCCTCGCCGAACACGCAGATCAGCATCCTGGGCGTGCCGGCCGGCCGCATCGCCTCCGTCACGGTGACCGGCGCGATCAGCGGCCGCCACGCCGGCCGGCTGCGCGCGTACTCGGGCGGCCGCGGCGCGAGCTTCGTTCCGAGCGCCCCGCTCACCGAGGGCGAGCAGGTCCGCGTCGTCGTCCGCGGGCGCGGCCTGCCCGAGCGCCGCTTCTCCTTCGGCGTCGCGCATCTGGCGCCGATCCCGCCGGTGCTGAACCTTCCGGCGACGCAGCCCGCCAAGCTCCAGCATTTCGCCTCCCAGCCGGCGCTGACGCCCCCTCAGATCACGGTCCGCCGGCGGCCGGCGGGGATGAGCGGCGGCATATTCCTGACGCCGCTGCCCTCGCCGATCGTGCACCCGGGCAGCACCACGACGATCTCGATCAACCCCGTCGGCCCGGGCGGGCCGATGATCATCGACACGCGCGGGCGGCTCGTGTGGTTCAAGCAGCTCCCGACCCCGGACGTCGCTGCGAACCTGCGCACGGCGCGCTACCGCGGGCGCCCCGTGCTGACCTGGTGGCAGGGTCCCGTGACCTTCGCCGCGTTCGGGCTGGGCGAGGGCATCATCGCCGACACCTCGTACCGCACCATCGCCACCGTTCACGCGGGCAACGGCTACGCGATGGACCTCCACGAGTTCACGCTCGACAGCGAGGGCGACGCGCTCTTCACCGTGTACTCGCCCGTGCTCGTCCACCTGGCCGGGACACCCGCCGGCAAGCTCTCGCCGCTGCTCGACGCGATCGTGCAGGCCATCGACGTGCGCACCGGCCTGGTCACCTGGGAGTGGCACGCGCTCGGCCACATCCCGCTCGCCCAGTCCTACGCGACGCCGGCCAACAGCGCCTCCTACGACGCCTACCACATCAATGCGATCCAGCCGCTCGCCCGCGGGCGGGTGCTCGTCTCCGCGCGCGACACCTCAGCGGTCTACGAGATCGACCGCACGAGCGGGCGGATCCTCTGGACGCTCGGCGGCAGGGCCAGCAGCTTCCGCCTGGGGCCGGGCGCGCGCTTCTGGTTCCAGCACGACGCGCAGCTGCTCCCCGGCGACCGCATCAGCATGTTCGACGACGAGGCGGGCCCGCCGCAGAAGGCGCCGGCCTCGCGCGGCCTGATCCTGCGGCTCGACACGCGCAGGCGCACCGCCAGGGTCATCCGGTCCTACCGGCGCGCGGGCGACACATCCGCCCAGAGCGAGGGCAGCGTCCAGGAGCTCGCCGACGGCGACATCTTCGCCGGCTTCGGCTCGACCGAGTACTTCTCTGAGTTCACGAGCGCCGGCAGGCTCGTGTTCGACGCGAGCCTGCCCAAGGACGACGGCAGCTACCGCGTCTACCGCTTCCCCTGGAGCGCGACGCCGCGCACGCAGCCCGCCGTGGTCGCGACGCGCACGGGCGCGAGCGCCGTCACGGTCCACGCGAGCTGGAACGGCGCAACGACCGTCGCGCGCTGGCAGGTGCTCGCGGGGCCGGACTCCGCGTCGCTGGCGCCGCTGGGCGCGCCGGCCGACCGCAGCGGATTCGAGACGTCGATCCCGGTCAGCAGCGGGGCGGCGATGTTCGCCGTGCGGGCACTGGCCGCGTCGGGCAGGGTGCTCGCGACGTCGCCCGCCGTCGCGGCGGGCTGAGCTTCCTAACCGAAGCGCTGGCCGCCGTGCCAGCTCGTGATCGTGCCGAGCAGGGCGAGCGCGAGCGCGAAGCCGCCGCCGAGGGATGCGGCCAGCAGCATCGCCCGGGCGCCCGCGCCCGGGACGCTCGGGCGCCCGGACGCGCGCCAGTTCTCGGAGACCGAGCGCAGCATCCGCTGCAGGTGGACGAGGAAGTGGATGCCGAACACGGCGCCCCAGACGATGAAGCTCCCCTTGTGCAGGAACATCAGCGTGTCCGAGCGATGCCCGGCCAGCAGCAGCGCCACTCCGCTGGCGAAGACGCCGAGCGTCGCCAGCACGAGGACGGGCGCGAGCAGGCGCATCGGCAGGGCCGGCGGGCCCTTGCGGCGGTAGGGCAATGACCCCGCGTAGTACTTGACCATGCGATAGCCGGTGCTCCCGAGCTTCAGGAGGACCGGCGGGATCAGCACGAGCCCGATGAACATGTGCAGCGTGCGCAGGCCGTCGAGGCGCAGGATCGTGACGCCTTCGGCGAGCAGCAGCAGCGTCAGCGCGGCTGCGGTCGTGGCGGTGAGGACATCGTTGCCCTCCGTGCCGCCGAGGCGGCCGGGCCGGGTGGTCGGACGTTCTGCGATCACGGCCCCCGATGATGGCCGGCGCCCGGTCAAGTGTTCGTAAAGACGCCGTGGCGAAGGTGCTCGCCCCGTCGCACCGGCGCTTGACCTGCCGCGCCTGCGGGAGGATCATCGCGGGCATCCGAATGGAGGGTGCCTATGGCGCGAATGATGGCTGACTGCCGTCGCTGGCCAAGCGACTCCGACTGCTCGCTGACGATCATCGGCGAGGAGGATGAGGTCGTCCGGGCGGCCGCCGAGCACGCGGCCTCGGTGCACGGGCACGAGGACACACCGGAACTGCGCGAGCAGATCCGGGAGTTCCTCGAGCCCGCGGAGGCGTACACCAACGCCCCGCGTGAGCACGAGCCGATGCCCGGCTAGCAGCCGGCCCATGGCTGCGGTCCCGGGACGCCGCGGCGTCCCGGGACCGCGCGCCTGCTGAGAAGGGCCTTCGGAGAGCGCGGCGCATCCCGGCGCGGCGCATCCCGGCGCGCCGATCGCCATGCTGGGTGCATGCGCATGCTCCTGCTCGCCATCGCCGGCGGCCTCCTGCTGACCGCGTCGCCCGCGGTCGCCGCCGATCCGCCGCTCACGGTGCCGAAGGCGAAGCTCGCCTCCTCGCTGCACTGCGCCGGAGCCCTGAAGGCCTCCGCCAAGCAGCCGCTGATGCTCGTCACGGGCACCGGGGCCTCCGGCGACCAGGCCTACGCGATCGGCAAGGGCGCGTTCGACGCGTGGGGCGCGCCGGTCTGCTGGGTGAACTTCCCCGACTTCACGACCGGCGACATCCAGGTCGCCGTGCAGTACCTCGTCGCGGGCATCCGCACCGAGGAGCGCCGGGCCGGCCGGCCGATCGCGGTCTTCGGCATCAGCCAGGGCGGCCTGCTCCCGCGTATCGCGCTGACCTACTGGCCGAGCCTGCGCGCGAAGGTCACCGACGTCATCGCGGCGGCCGGGACGCAGCACGGCACGACCGCCGGGGGCCTCGGCGCCTGCAGGGACGGCTGCCCGCCGGCGTACTTCCAGCAGGCCGCCGGCTCCAAGCTGCTGCGGGCGCTGAACGCCCAGCCGGACGAGACCCCGGGCCCCACCTCCTGGACGACGGTGCGCTCGTCGAGCGACGAGACCGTCCGGCCGCAGACCGGCCCGCACCCGACGTCGGCGCTGAAGGGCGCGACGAACATCCTGATCCAGGACGTGTGCCCCGGGCGCGTGGTCAGCCACATCGGCACGGCGCTCGACTCGGTGAACTTCGCGGCGATCGCCGATGCGGTCACGCACAGCGGTCCCGCGAAGGTCTCTCGCTTCCCGAAGGACATCTGCGCCAACCTCTACGCGCCCGGCCTGGATCCGGCGACGACGCTGAGCCTGCTGGGAGCGGCGAACGGGCTGACGGCGAGCCAGGGTGCGGCAGTCAAGAACAAGGTCAGACGCGAGCCGCCGGTGCTGCCGCTCTTCCGGCGGCGGGTCGCCGCATAGGCCGCCCGTCCCTGCGGCCGCGCCCTGAATCCGGCGGCGAGGCGGCTGCGCGCAGCCGCGCGGACGCGCGCCCGCGCTAGCGCCTCGGCGGCGGCGAGCGGCGTCGTCCCTGTGGCGGCGGCGTCCGTGAGGAGTTCGCTCACGCGCCGGCCGATCCGCAGCACCTCGCCGCGCAGCTGCGCCTCGTCCCACGCGGCGCGCAGCGCCTGGATGTGCACGACGCCGCCCGCGTTGGCGATGAAGTCCGGGACATAGGTGATGCCCTGCGCCGCCAGCTCGCCGGCGATGCGCGGTTCGGCCAGCGGGTCGTTCGCGGCGCCGGCGACGATGCGGCAGCACAGCGCGGGGAGCGTCTCATCGGAGATCACGCGTGCCACGGCGCACGGGGCGAGCACGTCGCACGGCGTTCGCAGGATTTCGCCGGCATCGATCGCGCGGCCCCCGACCTCGGCGGCGACGCGCTGCGCGCGGGCCGCATCGACGTCCGCCACGAACACCTGCGCGCCGTCCTGCGCCAGCAGGCCGGCGAGGCTCGCGCCGACGTGCCCGGCGCCCTGCACCGCCACCGTGGCGCCGGCCAGCGTCGGCGCGCCGTCGAGCGTGGCGCACGGCGCTGCGGATCGCTGCCCACGTGCCGAGCGCCGTCCACGGCGAGGGGTCCTCGGTGCTGCACGCGACGTCGGGGGCGACCTCGCCGACGACGGCGAGATCCTCGATCGTGGTGCCCATGTCGACGCCCGGGATGTAGGCCCCGCCGAGCTCGGCGACGCAGCGCCCGAACGCGAGCAGCACGGCGCGGCGATCGACCGCGCGGCCATCGTCGAGGATCACCGACTTCCCGCCGCCGAACGGCAGGCCGGCGGCCGCGTTCTTGAGCGTCATCGCCGCGGCGAGCCGGCGGCACTCGGTCGTCGCGGCCTCCTGGGAGGGATAGGCCTTCCAGCGCACGCCGCCGACGGCCGGCCCGAGCGTGGTGTCGTCGATGACGATCACGGCGCGCAGGCCGGCGGACGGGTCGCGGCAGACGTGCGTGGGCATCCGCACAGGGGAGCGCGGGCCGCCGCGTCCGGCCAGCGCCCGCGCCGGGATCGCCACTCGCGCGCAAGAAGCGCACGCTCAGCGTGCTCCCGGCGGCGGAATCGTGCGCGTCGCCGGCTCTCAGAATGGCTCTCAGGCAGGCGGCGGGAGCGGTGAGCCGGGCTTCGCGGCAGTGCTCAGGACCATCAGCGTCTTCGTACCGGTGACCTTGCCCGAGTGGCGCAGCCGGTCGATCACGTCCTTCAGGTGCCCGACGTCGCGGGCGCGGACGTGGACGAGCGCGTCGGGGTCGCCGGCGATCATGTACACCGCCTGGATCTCCTGCGCCGCTGCGGCGGTGGCCTCGATGTCCTCGACCTGGGTCGAGCCGGCGAAGCGCAGCTCGGTGAACGCCTCGAGCGGCCAGCCGAGCCGGGCGTAGTCGATCACGGCCGTGTAGCCGGTGATCACCCGGATGCGCTGGAGGCGGTCGATGCGCCGCTTCGTCGCCGCCGAGGACAGGCTGACGCGCTCGGCGATGTCGGCGATCGTGCGGCGCCCGTCCTCGGTGAGCAGCGCGAGGATCTCGTAGTCGGTCCCGTCCAATGCGACTGTGCTCATGAGGCGCAGCCTACGCCCGGTGCCGCAGCCGGCGCGAACGGCGCAAGATCGAGCGCGAAATCACCCTTGCGGCGTCGACTTTCGTGCGTCTTGCGACGCGGAAGCACATTCTGTGCGCTGCATCACACAGCAGACGACGCTTCCCTTCCGCGCATGGGCACCCTCGCGGTCACGCACGTCCCTCCTCGCACGGCGGCGCCCGAACGCCCCGCCGTCTCGCTCGAGCGACCGCTACACGGAGAGCTCCGGCCGCGCGCTGATGTCCGGCATCCACGCGCTCGTGCGGCTGCTGCTCGAGCAGCGCCGCCTGGACGAGCGGCGCGGCCTCGACACGGGCGCGTTCATCAGCGGTTACGAGGGCTCGCCGCTCGGCGGCCTGGACCAGGAGCTGACACGCGCGCAGCTGCCATCTGGACCCGCTCGGCGTCGTGTTCCGCCCGGGCCTCAACGAGGAGCTCGCCGCGACCGCCGTCGCCGGCACGCAGCTGCTCGGCGAGCTGCCGCGAGCACAGCGCACGACGGGGTCACGGGCTTCTGGTACGGCAAGAACCCCGGGCTCGACCGCGCCGCCGACGCGATCCGCCACGGCAACATCTCGGGCACGGCCCCGCTCGGCGGCGCGGTCGCGCTGATCGGCGACGACCCGGCGTCGAAGTCCTCCACGCTGCCGAGCGCGTGCGAGCCGCTGTGCCGCAGCCTGCTGATGCCGCTGCTCGCGCCGTCGACGGTGCGCGAGATCGTCGTGCTGGGCCTGCACGCCGTCGCGCTCTCGCGCGAGTCCGGCCTGTGGACGGGCCTGAAGATCGTCACCGAGCTCGCCGACGGGACGGCCACCGTCGATCGTCGCCGAGCTCGCCACCGGGGTCCCGGCACCGAGCGGGCGCGAGGCCGGCGCCGCCGCCGGTGCTGCTCGCCGCGGCCTCGCGCGACGCCGAGCAGGACGCGATGACCGCGCGCCTGGATCGCGTCCACGCCTACGCCCGGCGCACGGGCCTCAACCACGTCGCCTTCGAGCCCGACCGCCCGCGGATCGCGATCGTCGCGGGCGGCGTCGCGTTCACCGCGGCGCGTGAGCGCGCTCGACGACCTCGGCTTCGACGAGGGCGAGCTGCGACGCGCGGGCATCCGGCTCGTGAAGCTCGGCATGCCATGGCCGCTCGAGCAGGGCCACGTGCGCGAGCTGCTGCACGGCGTCGACGAGGTGCTCGTCGTCGAGGACAAGCTCGCGTTCGTCGAGTCGCAGATCAAGGAGGCGCTCTACCGCTGTCCCGATGCGCCGCTCGTCCTCGGCAAGCAGGACGCCGACGGTCGCAGCCGCTGCTCCGAGCGCGGCACGCTCGAGCGCCGACGACGTCGCTCGCGCACTGGCGCGGGTGCTCGGCGCCGGCGCGCTGCCCGCGGCCGGTCGCGAGCGGCTGCGCGCGCTCGAGCCCGGCGCGGTGACCGCGCTCCCGGGGACCCTGGCGACCCGCACGCCGTACTTCTGCTCGGGCTGCCCGCACAACATCTCGACGCAGGCCGCCGACGATCAGCTCGTCGGCGCCGGCATCGGCTGCCACATCATGGTCGTGCTCGACCCGAGCGGTGGCCGCGGGCGGCATCCTCGGCATGACGCAGATGGGCGGCGAGGGCGCGCAGTGGCTCGGGCCTCGCGCCGTTCGCCGAGGGGCAGCACTTCGTCCAGAACCTCGGCGACGGCACGTTCCACCACTCCGGCTCGCTGGCGATCCGCGCGGCGGTCGCCGCGCGGCGTCGACATGACCTACAAGCTGCTCTACAACGACGCCGTCGCGATGACCGGCGGCCAGGTCCCCGTCGGGCGCCTGGACGTTCCGGCGATCACACGGCTGCTCGCCGATCGAGGGCGTGCGGCGCATCATCGTGACGACCGCCGACCCCGGCACCTACAAGGGCGTCACGCTCGACCCGATCGCCGAGGTCCGCCACCGCGACGACCTGCCAGGCAGCCCAGCGCGAGCTCGCCGCCACCCCCGGCGTCACGGTGCTGATCCACGACGATCGCTGCGCCGCGCAGGAGCGGCGCCTGCGCAAGCGCGGCCGGCTCGCGGCGCCGGCCCAGCGCGTGCTCATCAACGAGCGCGTGTGCGAGGGCTGCGGCGACTGCGGCGAGCAGTCCACGTGCCTGTCGGTCGCTGCCGGTCGAGACGGAGTTCGGGCGCAAGACGAGGATCCACCAGGGCTCCTGCAACCAGGACTTCTCGTGCCTGAAGGGCGACTGCCCGTCGTTCATGGAGGTCGTGCCGGGCAAGCAGGCCGGTGCAGACGCGCCGCCGGAGCTCACGATCGCGCTGCCCGATCCGGTCGCTGCGCGTCGGCTCGGACGGGGTGCTCGTGCGGATGCCGGGCGTCGGCGGAACCGGCGTCGTGACGGTCTCGCAGATCCTGCAGATGGCCGCGCACCTCGACGGGCTCAGCGCCGCCGGCGTCGACCAGACGGGGCTCGCGCAGAAGGGCGGCCCGGTGATCAGCGACCTGCGGATCGCGGCCGCGCCGATCGCGGTCAGGTCCGTGCGAGCGCACGGCGTCCGCCGACGTCCTGATCGGGTTCGACGTGCTCGGCGCGGCCGCGCCGTCGACGCTCGAGGTCGCCGATCCGGCGCGCACGATCGCCGTCGTCAACACCGCGCAGGTGGCGACCGCGGCGATGGTCACCGACCCGCGCACGCCCTTCCCGGCGCCGATCGATGGCGCGGGCGGCGATCAACCGCGCGACCCGCGCGCGGGAGAACCTCTTCCTCGACGCCGGCGGGCTGAGCGAGCGCCTGTTCGGCGATCACATGCCGGCGAACATGGTGACCGTCGGCGCCGCCTTCCAGCACGGCTGCCTGCCGCTCAGCGCAGGCGCGATCGAGCGCGCGATCCGGCTCAACGGCGCGGCGGTCGAGTCGAACCTCGCCGCGTTCGCCTGGGGCCGTGCCGCGGCGGCCGACCCCGCCGGGGTCGACGCGGCCGCTGACCCCCGCGGCGGTCACGCCCGCGGAGCCCCCGCGGCGCGTGCGCGCGATCCTGCAGGCGAGCGGAACGACCGGCGTCCTGCGCGAGGTGCTGGAGCGCTGCGTCCCGGACCTCGCCGACTATCAGAACGTCGCATACGCCCAGGGGTACGCCACCAGGGTGCTGCGCGTCGCCGCGATCGAGCGCGAGCGCACCGGCTCGGACGCCACGCCGATCGCCGAGGCCTACGCCCGCGGGCTGCACAAGCTGATGGCGTACAAGGACGAGTACGAGGTCGCGCGCCTGTACCTCGACCCCGCCGAGCGGGCGCGGATCGCGGCAGAGTTCGGCCCCGGCGCGAAGGTGCGCGTGCTGCTGCACCCGCCGCTGCTGCGCGCGCTCGGCGTCGACCGCAAGCTGCGCCTGGGGCCATGGATCTTCCCGGCGTTCCGCGGGCTGCGCGCGCTGCGCGGGCTGCGCGGCAGCGTGCTGGACCCGTTCGGGCACACGGAGGTGCGCCGGGTCGAGCGCGCGCTCGCAGGCGAGTACGACGCGCTGGTGGCGCAGGCGCTCGAGCTGCTGTCGCGCGAGACGAGCGCGGCGCGTCGCCGCGATCGCCGAGCTTCCCGACGTCGTGCGCGGCTACGAGCAGATCAAGCTGCGCAGCGTGGCGCGGTTCCGCGAGCGCGGGGACGAGCTGCTGCGCGACCTGCGGGCGCCGTCGACCCCCGCGGCGCAGGTTGCCGGCGCCGGGGAGCTCACGCCACTCTGAGCGCGGTGCGCTCGCCGAAGCCGAGCACGTCGAGCAGCGCGGTCACGACCGCCGGATCGAAGTGCGAGCCGCTGCCGGCGCGCAGCTCGTCGGCCGCCTCGAGCGGCGTGCGGGCGGGGGAGTAGACGCGGGCGTTCGTCATCGCCGTGTAGGCATCGGCGGCCGCGACGATCCGCGCCTCGATCGGGATCGCGCCGCCGGCGAGGCGATCCGGGTAGCCGGTGCCGTCGAAGCGCTCGTGGTGGTGGCGCACCGCCGCGGCCGCGTCGCGCAGCGCGCCGACCCGGGCGACGATCTCCTCGCCCACGACCGGGTGCGTGCGCATGATCGCCCACTCGCCGTCGTCGAGCGAACCGGGCTTGCCGAGGATCCGGTCGGGGATGGCGACCTTGCCCACGTCGTGGACCCAGCCGCCGAGCGTGCAGCGCTCGACGACGCCGACCGGCAGGTTCATGCGCTCGGCCGTGAGCGTCGACAGGGCTGCGACCTCCTCGGCGTGGGCCTCCGGCGCGCCCTCGCGCCGGGCGGCGGTCGCCGCCAGCGCGCGGGCGAGGTGCACCGTCTCGGACTCGGTCGCGGGCGCGCCCGAGACGACGATCTCCGGAACGAGCGAGACGCGATCGCGGCCCTGGCGCTTGGCGACGTAGAGGCAGCAGTCGGCCGCCTCGACGAGCGCGTCGAGGTTGTCGAGCCCGGCGCGCGCGCGGGCGGCGCCGATCGAGACCGTGAGCTTGATGCTGACGCCGTCGGCGGCGACCGGCGTGCGCGCGACGGTGGTGCGCAGCCGCTGTGCGAGCCGGTCGAGCTCCTCGTCGGAGGTCACGCCGCACAGCAGCACGGCGAACTCCTCACCGCCCCAGCGCGCCAGGCGGTCGGTGGGCCTGAGCCCGGTCCTGAGCCGGCGGGCGAGCTCGACGAGCACGGCGTCGCCGACGACGTGGCCGTGCGCGTCGTTGACCTGCTTGAAGTGGTCGGCGTCGAGCAGCAGCAGCGCGCAGCCCGCGGGCTCGGCGGTGAGCGCCTCGGCGACGAGCTCGGCGAAGTGGCGGCGGTTCGAGGCTCCGGTCAGCTCGTCGGTGCGGGCGCGCAGCTCGGCCGCGCTGTGCGCGCGGTGCAACTCGTCCTCGAGCCGGCGGCGCTCGGTGACGTCGCGGGTGACGCCGTCGTAGACGAGCGTGCCGCCGGCCTCCGCACGCGGGCGCAGCGAATCGAGGACGGTGCGCTCGCGGCCGTCGAGGCCGACGACCCGGTACTCGAGCTCGACGGGCCGCCCGTCGGGAAGTCGCGCGAAGGCCGCGCGCCAGTCCTCGCGATCGTCGGGGTGCACGAGCGTCTCCCACACGCGGTCGTCCTCCGAGCCGCCCGGCAGCGGCCCGCCGAACAGCGCCTCGCGGTTGGGCCCGCGGTAGAGCGTGTGGTGACCGCCGTCCTCGCCGACGCGCAGCGTGTAGAGGTGATCGTCCATCGCCTCGACGACGCGCGACAGCGCGGCGTGCGCCTCGGCGAGCTCGGCGCGCATGCGCCGGCGCTCGGTGACGTCGGAGACGATGCCGCTGATCTCGAACGTGCCGTCGTGGCGGCGGCGCGTCGCTGCGCGGTCGTGCACCCAGCGCGTGATCCCGTCGGCGCCGATCAGCCGGTATTCGACGTCGCTCTCCCTGCCCTGGCCGAGCGCCGCGTTGAAGGCGTCGTAGGCGGCGCGGTCGTCGGGGTGCAGCGCGGCCTCCCAGTTCTTCATCTCGGCGTCGGGCTCGGCGCCGCCGAGCAGCCGGTCGGCGCCGGGGCCCTGGAAGAGCTCCTCGATGCGCCCGTCGGGATGGGCGAGCGCGAGATACACGTGCTCGCCGGTGGCATCGAGCAGTCGCGTGAACCGCTCGCGGACCTCGGCGAGGCGCGCGTCGGCCTCCTCGCGGCCGGTGACGTCGGAGACGATGC
This sequence comes from uncultured Solirubrobacteraceae bacterium, assembly GCA_963809525.1. Lineage (GTDB taxonomy): Bacteria > Actinomycetota > Thermoleophilia > Solirubrobacterales > Solirubrobacteraceae > F1-60-MAGs163. The sequence goes on from CAWEJY010000011.1 coordinate 63,154, forward strand.
CCTGGATCAGCATGCTGCCGTCGCTGCGCCGGCGCGGGCGGGCGCGGTCCCACAGGATCCGCGTCACGCCGTCGAGGCCGAGCAGCCGGTAGGTGATCTCCGCGTCCTCGCCGCTCAGCAGCCGGCGGTTGAAGCGCTCGTAGTCGGCCCGGTCCCCGGGGTGCACGCGCGACTCCCAGAACTTCCCCGATTCGATGTCGGCCGGGCCGCGCCCGCCGAGGAAGCGCTCGAGCGCCGGACCACCCGAGTGGTGGACGTAGTGGCCGCCGGGCGTGATCTCGCCCGCGTACGTCAGCTCCTCGAAGAGATCGAGGATGCTCGCGAGGTCCGGCTCGGCGAGCCGGCCCGTCCGGCGCGCGCGCCGGCGAATGGAGAATTGGCGTCTCACGGCACTTCACAGCGGTATCGGCGCACGATCGGGCCGCTTGAGGCCGGGGAGACGGATGACCGGCGGGCGCGCGCCGACGCCGTGGCCGCGCGACTGCGACGATGCGGACATGAAGCTCTACGTCTGCTACGGCGACTTCGGCGGCGACTGGCACCACTGCAGCCGGGCGGCGAACGCCCTGCGTGAGGCCGGCTACGACCCGCAGATCGTGCGGACCTACGGCTGGGGCGTCCTGCCCGACGTGCTGAACCCCAAGCGCGGGCGCGTGCGCGAGCTCACCGGCGAGAACTGGGTGCCGACGGTCGAGTTCGACGACGGGACGGGGCTGGCGGGCACCGAGGCGATCGTCAGGTGGGCGCGGGAGCACCCGGCTGCGACCGGGGCGTGAGGACTGCGGCGCTGGCGCAGGTCGCCAGCGCGTAGGGCAGGTCCTCGCGCGCGACGCCGGCGAGCGCGGGGTGCTCGAGGTCGATCCCGATCGTCCCGGCGCCGTCGTCCGCCTCGGGGAGCCCGAGGCTCGCGCGGCCGTTGCGGCACAGCTCGCCCCAGAGGTCGCCGCTCGCGGCGAGCAGCGCGTGGCGGGTCTGGCGCTCGCGGCGCGCGCCGGTCTCCAGCTCGCGCGCCTCCTCGAAGGGGTCGATGCGCACCTGCGAGTCGCTCCCGATCGCCAGCCGCACGCCGGCGTCCAGGTAGCGCATCGCCGGCAGATGGCCGTCGCCGAGGTTGCCCTCGGTGGTCGGGCAGGAGACGACGATCGTCGCGCTGGCCGCCAGCAGCCGGATGTCGGCCTCGGTGACGTGGACGCCGTGGATGATGCTCGTGCGCTCCCCGAGGAAGCCCGTCCGGTGCAGCAGCTCGATCGGCGAGCAGCCGTGCTCGGCGGCGCACTCGGCCAGCTCGCGGCGCTGCTCGTGGGCGTGGACGTGCCGGACGAGGCCGTGCTCGTCGGCGTAGGCGGCGATCGCGCGCAGCCACGGCTCGGGCACGGCGCGCACGCTGTGCGCGGCGACACCCACGCTGACGCCCGGCCGCCCGGCCGCCCAGGCGCGTAGGGCGTCCACGCGCGCGAGGAACGTGTCGACGTCGGGGTCGCAGAAGCGCCGCTGGCCGGCTGTGGGCGCTCGGTCTGCGCCGTCCCAGCCGTTGCGGTGATAGGCCGCCGGGAGAAGCACGATCGCCAGCCCCGCGTCGACCGCCGCCTCCGCGACCGCGTGCGCCATCACGTTGGGCTCGTCGTACGGCGCGCCGTCGGGCCGGTGGTGGACGTAGTGGAACTCGCCGACGGCGCCGTAGCCGGCCGCCGCCATCTCGGCATAGGCGCGCGCGGCGACCGCGGCCATCGACGCCGGGTCGAGCGCCCCCGCCAGGTGGAACATCTCCCGGCGCCAGCTCCAGAAGTCGTCGGCGGCGTGCGCTGCAGGGGCCGGGCGCTCGCCGGCGCCGCGCAGGTCGAGCTGGAACGCGTGCGAGTGCGCGTTGGGCATCGCGGGGACGCGCACGACGGCGCTCACGCCGCGAGCCCCTCGATCGCGCGCAGCATCGCCTCGGCCGCGACCGCGGCGTCCTCCATCGCGACCTCCTCCTGCGGCGCGTGGCTGATGCCGGTCGCGTTGCGAACGAAGACCATGCCGGCCGGCAGCTGCTCGGCGAGCACGCCGGCGTCGTGGCCTGCGAAGCAGACGAGCTCGTCGCCGGCGCTGCCGAGCTCGCGCGCATGCGGCGGCGAGCGCCGCGCGGACACGCGGGTCGAAGGTGACCCCGGCGCTCTGCGCGGCGGTGCGCAGCTCGATCGCGACGCCGGTGGCCTGCGTGACCTCGCCGGCGGCCAGGACGAACCCGGCGTGCCAGTGCTCGACGGCGGCGGGCTCCGGCGCGCGCGCGTCGATCCACAGCGTGACGTGCGCGGCGATCGTCGTCAGCGCCCCTGGCTCGACGAGCAGGCGCGTGGCGGTCACCACGAAGTCCGGGTCCTCGGCGGCGAGCTCGTCCGCGCGCACGATCAGGCGCGCAGCGGCGGCGAGCGCGTCGCGGCGCTCGTGGCGGCGCGTCGTGCCGGCGTGGTCGGCGCGTCCTGTCAGGTCGAGCTGCAGGCGCAGGCGGGAGGCCAGCGCCGCGACGACCCCCGCCGGGATGCCGGCGCCGGCGAGGTCGCGGGTCTGGTCGATGTGCATCTCGATGAAGCCGCGCAGCCGCTTGAGCTGCGCCGGCGCTCCCGGCAGCCGGGCGGGGTCGACGCCCGCCGCCGCCATCGCAGCGGCCATCGTGATCCCGTCCGCGTCGGCGCGGCCCAGGGCGTCGTCCACGTCCAGGCGCCCGGCGAGCGCGCGGCTGCCGAAGGTCGGCGTGTTGAAGCGCGCGCCCTCCTCGTCGGCGAACGAGAGCACCGCGACGGGCGCGCTGCTGCGCGCAGCGACCTCGAACGCGGCGGCGACGCCGAGCGCGCCGTCGTAGCGCCCGCCGCGGCGCACGCTGTCCAGGTGCGAACCCGCCCCCCACCAGGGCCCGTCGGAGCCGGGAAGGGCCCACAGGTTGCCCGCTGGATCGCGCTCCGCGCGCAGGCCCCCGGCGGTGGCCTGGCGCTCGAACCAGGCGCGCGCGGCCGCATCCTCGGCCGTCCACGCCAGCCGCGTCGTGCCGGTGGCCGTGTCGAACCCGATCGGCTCGAGCTCGGCGAGCCGCGCTGCGAGATCGCCCGCGCCGATCACGCCGCCCCTTGCACGCGCCAGGCGGCGTCGGGGCGCACGTGGACCGGGCGCCCGGCGACGAAGACCGCGGCGACGGGGTTGTGGCCGAAGCGGTAGGGCACGTGCTCGACCGGAGCGTCGAGCAGCAGGAAGTCGGCCTGCTTGCCGATCTCGAGCGATCCGACGGTGTCCGAGCGGCCGAGCACCCAGGCGCCGTTGAGCGTCGCTGCCAGGAGCGCCTCGCGCACGCTCCAGCCGTAGCGCCGCACGGCGATGCCGATCGTGAGCGGGAGCGAGAGCACCGGCGATGTGCCGGGGTTGGCGTCGGTCGCGAGGACGGCGATCGCGCCCGCGTCGGCGAGCTCGCGCGCGGGCGCCACCTGCTCCGCGCCGAGCAGCTCGGCCCCGGGCAGCAGCACCGCGGCACACTCGGCGGCGGCCAGCGGCCCCACGTCGTCGGGATGCAGGCAGGCGAGGTGATCGACGGAGCGCGCGCCGCGGGACAGCGCGACGGGGACCGAGCGGTGCGTGGCGAACTGCTCGACGTGGCAGCGCAGCGCGAGGCCGTTCGCCTGCGCGAGGTCGCCCATGCGCGCGAGGTGCTCGTTCGTGAACGCGACCGACTCGACGTAGATGTCGAGCGCCCCGGCGCGCGTCTCGGCGCGCACGCGCGGCAGCATCGCCTCGACCTCGTCCAGCCAGGAGTCGGCGTCGTATCCCGGCGGCACGGCGTGCGCGAGCAGCGCGGTCGAGGCCGTGTCCTGCGTGGCGCGGTCGCCCAGGCGGACGGCAAGGTCCAGCGCGCGCAGCTCGGCCTCGACCGACAGGCCGTAGCCGCTCTTGCACTCGAAGGTCGTCGTCCCGTGCTCGAGCATCTCGCGCGCGAGACCGAGCGCCTGGCTCAGCACCGCGGCGTCCGTCGCCTCCGCGAACGCGCGTGCCGAGGCGGCGATGCCGCCGCCCGCCCGCGCGATCTGCTCGTACGGCACACCGGTCACCTTCTGCGCGTACTCCCCGGCGCGCCAGCCGGCGAAGGGGAGATGGGTGTGCGCGTCGACGAAGCCCGGGATCACCGCGCAGCCGGCGGCGTCGACCTGGATCCGGGCGGTCGCGTCGCTCTGGAAGCCGACGACGCGCTCGTCGTCGACCGCCAGCGCGCCGCCGTCGAGGCGCAGCTCCGCCGCGCGGTCGTGGCGCAGGTAGGCGAGCCGGTCGCGCGGCGGGCGCAGGATCTGCGCGGCATCGTTGACGCAGACGCTCACGAGGCGGGCAGCATCGGCAGGTTCAGGCCCAGTCGCCGGGCGGCGTCGATCGCCTCGGGGTACCCGGCGTCGGCGTGGCGCACGATGCCCATCCCCGGATCGGCGAGCAGCGTGCGCCGCAGCCGCTCGGCGGCGAGCGGCGTCCCGTCGGCGACGCACACCTGCCCGGCGTGGATCGACTTGCCCATGCCGACCCCGCCGCCGTGGTGCAGCGAGACCCAGCTGGCGCCGCACGCGGTGTTGAGCAGGGCGTTCAGCAGCGGCCAGTCCGCGACCGCGTCCGAGCCGTCGAGCATCGCCTCGGTCTCACGCTGCGGCGAGGCGACCGAGCCCGCGTCGAGATGGTCGCGCCCGATCACGATCGGGGCGCGCAGCTCGCCGGAGGCGACCATCTCGTTGAACCGCAGCCCCGCGAGGTGCCGCTCGCCGTATCCCAGCCAGCAGATCCGCGCGGGCAGGCCCTGGAAGTGCACCTTCTCCTGCGCCAGGCGGATCCAGCGCGCGATGTGCTCCTGGTCGCCGAAGAGGTCGAGGATCGCGGCGTCTGTCGCGGCGATGTCGGCCGGGTCGCCCGACAGCGCCACCCAGCGAAAGGGCCCCTTGCCCTCGCAGAACAGGGGGCGGATGTAGGCCGGCACGAAGCCCGGGTACTCGAAGGCCTCGGCGTCGCCGTGCTCGGCCGCGACCCCGCGCAGCGCGTTGCCGTAGTCGAAGGCCTCGGCGCCCGCACGGCCCAGCGCGCGGATCGCGGCGACGTGATCGAGCACGCTCTCGCCGACGCGCCGCAGGTACTCGTCGGGATCGGAGGCGCGCAGCACGTCCGCCTGCTCGACCGTGAGCCCCGCCGGCACATAGCCGTTGAGCGGGTCGTGCGCACTCGTCTGGTCGGTGACGACGTCGACGTGGACGCCGCGGCGCACGAGCTCGGGAAGCACCTCGGCGGCGTTGCCGAGCAGCCCGATCGAGAGCGGCCGGCGCTCGGCGCGCGCCGCGTCCAGGCGGCGCAGCGCGTCGTCGAGGTCGGCGGCGCGCTCGTCGAGGTAGCCCTCACGCACGCGCCGCTCGATGCGCCGCAGGTCGACCTCGACGCACAGCGCGGCGCCGCCGCACATCGTGATCGCCAGCGGTTGCGCGCCGCCCATCCCGCCCAGGCCCGCCGTCACGACGAGCCGCCCGGCGAGCGTGCCGTCGTAGCGCTTGCGGGCGGCGGCGGCGAACGTCTCGTACGTGCCCTGCAGGATGCCCTGGCTCCCGATGTAGATCCAGGAGCCGGCGGTCATCTGGCCGTACATCATCAGCCCGGCGGCGTCGAGCTCGCGGAAGTGCTCCCACGTCGCCCACTCCGGCACGAGGTTCGAGTTGGCGATCAGCACACGCGGCGCGGCGGCGTGCGTCCCGAACACCGCGACGGGCTTGCCGGACTGCACGAGCAGCGTCTCCTCGCCGCCGAGGCGGATCAGCTCGCGGACGATCGCCTCGTGGCATTCGGCGTTGCGCGCCGCCTTGCCGATGCCGCCGTAGACGATCAGCTCGGCGGGGTTCTCGGCGACGTCCGGGTGCAGGTTGTTCTCCAGCATCCGCAGCGCCGCCTCCTGCTCCCAGCCGCGGCAGCGCAGGGTCGTGCTCGTGCTCATGTCAGCTCCTCCTCGTCCACGAGTCGCAGCTCGCCGGTGCGCAGCGCCTGCGCCAGGTCGGTCAGCTCACCGGACAGCGAGCGGTCGCGCTCGACGCGGGGCACGATCGAGCGCACGCGCGCCACCGCCTGCTCGAGCATGCCGGTCGTGCGCAGCGGCCGGTGGAACTCGAGCCCCTGGCACGCGCAGGCGAGCTCGATCGCGATCACGCTCGCCGCGTCGGCGATCACCGTGCGCGCCTTCAGCGCGGCGAGCGCGCCCATCGAGTTGAAGTCCTCGTGCCCGGCCGACGTGGGGATCGAGCCGGCGCCGGCGGGATGGGCCAGCACCTGGCACTCGTTGACGAGCGCGGCCGCGGCGTACTGGGCGATCATCAGGCCCGACCCCAGCCCCGGATCGGGCGAGAGGAACGCGGGCAGGCCCGCGTAGCCGGGCGAGAGCAGCGCGTAGCTGCGGCGTTCGCTGAAGGAGGCCAGCTCGCACATCGCCAGCGCGAGGTGGTCGAGCGGCAGCGACAGCGGCTGGCCGTGGAAGTTGCCCCCGGCCAGGACCTCGCCGCTGTCGGGGAAGACGAGCGGGTTGTCGGTGACCCCGGCGAGCTCGCGTTCGATCGCGGTGGCGACGTAGGCCAGCGCGTCGTCGATCGCGCCGATCACCTGCGGCGCACAGCGCAGCGTGTAGGGGTCCTGGACGCGGCCGCAGTCCGCGTGGCTGGCCACGATGCCGCTGCCGTCCAGCAGCGCGCGCAGCCGCGCCGCGATCCGTCCCGGCCCGGGCTGCGGGCGCACCGCGTGCAGCCGCGCGTCGAACGGCCCGGTCGAGCCCATGAACGCCTCGAGCGACAGCGCCGCGGCGACGGTCGCGGCCTCGACCAGGCGCTGCGCGTCGCGGATCGCGAGCGCGCCCGCGGCGGCCATCAGGTGCGTGCCGTTGATCAGCGCGAGGCCCTCCTTGGCGGCCAGCTGCAGCGGCTGCAGCCCCGCGCGCCGCAGCGCGGCAGCGCCGTCCAGCCGCTCGCCGCCGACGACGGCCTCGCCCTCGCCGATCAGCACGAGCGCGATGTGCGCGAGCGGGATCAGGTCCCCGGAGGATCCGACCGATCCCTTGCTCGGGACCACGGGCGTGACGTCGCGCTCGAGCAGCGCGAGCACGAGCTCGACGAGCTCGACCCGGACCCCCGAGTTGCCGCGGCGCAGCGATCCGGCGAGCAGGAACAGCATCGCCCGCACGACCTCGCGCTCGAGCGGCTCGCCGAAGCCCACGGCGTGCGAGCGCACGAGGTTGAGCTGGAGCTCCATCGTGTCCGGGCCGGGGATCCGCACGCTCGCCAGGCGCCCGAAGCCGGTCGTGACGCCGTAGACCGCGTCCTCGCTCGCGACGACCCGATCGACCACTGCGCGCGCGGCGTCGATCGCGGCCCGGTCGCCGTCATCGAGCGGCGGCGGTGCGGCTCCGCGCGCGACGGCTTCGACCTGCCCGGTCGTGACGGACGGCGGCATGGCGCCATGGTGTCAGCTGGCGACGTACCGCGTTCTCGCGCATTGGCTTACTCTGCATGGACCCTGCAGTCCTCGTCTGAGAGAAGAACCATGAATCTCATCATCCGGCGGCTCCTGGTCGTCGTCGCCGCACTCGCGGTCACCGGCCTGCTCGCCGCGTGCGGCAGCAGCTCCTCGAGCACCAGCAGCTCGTCGTCCACGACCTCGACCACCGCCTCCGGCGGCGCGGATGCGGCGATCGCCGCGACCGTGCCCGCCGCCGTCAAGTCCAAGGGGCTGACGGTCGCCGCCGACGCCTCCTACGCGCCGAACGAGTTCGTCGACAAGGACGGCAAGACCGTGATCGGGATGGACGCCGACCTCGCCAAGGCGATCGCGACCGTCCTGGGCGTCAAGGCCACGATCATCAACGCGGGCTTCGACAGCATCATCCCGGGCCTGTCGGCCGGGAAGTACAACGTCGGCATGTCCTCCTTCACCGACACGAAGGAGCGCGAGAAGACCGTCGACTTCGTCACGTACTTCTCCGCGGGCACCTCGTTCTACGTCAAGGCCTCCGGCGGCCCCACGATCAACGGGCTGGCCGACCTGTGCGGCAAGAAGGTCGCCGCCGAGAAGGGCACGACGCAGGTCGACGACGCCACGGCGCAGAGCAAGAAGTGCACCGACGCCGGCAAGCCCGCCGTCAAAGTGCTCACCTTCCCCGATCAGAACGGCGCGAACCTTGCGCTGTCCTCCGGGCGCGCCGAGGTCGTCATGGCCGACTCGCCGGTCGCCGACTACGCCGTCAAGCAGTCGGGCGGCCAGTTCAAGATCAGCGGCACGACCTACGGCACCGCGCCGTACGGCATCGCGATCCCGAAGAACAGCGGGCTCGCCGCGCCGGTTCTCGCCGCAGTCAAGAAGCTGATCGCCGACGGCCAGTACAAGACGATCCTCACGAAGTGGGGGGTGCAGGACGGCGCGATCACCAGCCCGGTGATCAACGGGGCGACGAGCTAGTGGGCCGTCTCGAAACATCCGACCGGGAACGCCGGGCGGCGATCACCGTCATGCGGCGTCCTGATATTGGCCCGCCCACCCAATGCCACCGGCATTGCACCGATCCTGCGTCCTTGCCTGACGGCGCCGCCGCCGCGGCGTTGCCGGCCCGACATTCCGAGAAGACCCACTAACACGGAGCCGCAGGTGTCCACGACCGACACCACCGAGGCGCTCGCGCCGGGAGGGCCTGAGCAGATCAAGGCCGTCCCGGTGCGGCACCCGGGGCGCTGGGTCGCCGCTGGGCTCATCCTGCTGATCGCCGTCGCGCTGATCCGCTCGGTCGCGACGAACCCGCGCTTCCAGTGGGGCGTCGTCGGGGACAACCTGTTCGCCGCCCCGGTCGAGGACGGCGTCATCAAGACGCTGGAGCTGACCTTCCTGGCGATGGTCATCGGCATCGCGCTGGGGATCGTGCTGGCGCTTATGCGCCTGTCGGCCAACCCGCTCGTCTCGTGGGCCTCGTGGCTGTACATCTGGCTGTTCCGCGGCACCCCCGTCCTCGTCCAGATCCTCTTCTGGTACAACGTCGCCGCCGTCTACCCGAAGATCACCCTCGGGCTGCCGTTCCTGCACGCGAACGCCAACGATCTGATCACGCCGTTCATGGCGGGCCTGCTGGCACTGGGCCTCAACGAGGGTGCGTACATGTCGGAGATCGTGCGCGCGGGGATCATCTCGGTCGACGAGGGCCAGGGCGAGGCGGCGCAGGCGCTCGGCATGTCGCGCCTGCAGACGATGCGGCGCGTCGTGCTGCCGCAGGCGATGCGCGTGATCGTGCCGCCGACCGGCAACGAGACGATCTCGATGCTCAAGACCAGCTCGCTCGTCAGCGTGATCACGGTGCCCGAGCTGCTGTTCTCCGTCCAGCAGGTCTACTCGCGCACCTACCAGACGATCCCGCTGCTGCTGGTCGCGAGCATCTGGTACCTGGCGATGACCTCGGTGCTGTCCGTCGGCCAGTACTACCTCGAGCGCCGCTTCGGGCGAGGCAGCTCGCGCAACCTGCCCGAGACGCCGATCCAGAAGCTGCGCCGTGTCCTGACCACGACGCGCCGCCAGCCGCCGCCGCCGTTGGCCGAGTCGTCGGAGGAGCGCCGATGAGCACCCCGATGCTGCAGGCCGAGGGCGTCTACAAGTCGTTCGGCGACAACCAGGTGCTGAAGGGCATCACGCTCCGCGTCGAGCCCAAGGAGGTCATGTGCCTGCTCGGGCCCTCGGGCTCGGGCAAGTCGACGTTCCTGCGCTGCATCAACCACCTCGAGCGGATCGACGGCGGGCGCCTGTCGGTCGACGGCGAGCTTGTCGGCTACCGCCAGCAGGGCGACAAGATCTACGAGCTGCGCGAGTCGGAGGTCGCCAAGAAGCGCGCGGAGATCGGGATGGTCTTCCAGCGCTTCAACCTCTTCCCGCACATGACGGCCGCGGGCAACGTCGTCGAGGCGCCGGTCCACGTCAAGGGGATCGACCGCAAGGAGGCCCGCGCCGAGGCCGAGCGGCTGCTCACGCGCGTCGGCCTGGCGGACAAGATCGACGCCTACCCCGCCCAGCTCTCCGGCGGCCAGCAGCAGCGCGTCGCGATCGCGCGCGCGCTCGCGATGCGTCCCAAGCTCATGCTGTTCGACGAACCCACCTCGGCGCTCGACCCCGAGCTCGTCGGCGAGGTGCTCGACGTGATGCGCCAGCTCGCCGAGAGCGGCATGACGATGGTCGTCGTCACGCACGAGATCGGCTTCGCGCGCGAGGTCGGCGACACGGCGGTCTTCATGGACGGCGGCGTCGTGGTCGAGAGCGGCCCGCCGAAGGAGGTCTTCGCGAACCCGCAGCATCGGCGGACGCAGGCGTTCCTGTCGAAGGTGCTGTAGCCCCGCGCAGCGGGGCGTATCATCGGTACCGAGGAATCTGTCATGACCGCTGTCGGCTCGGTGCTGCTGCTCATCGGGGTCGCGTTACTCGTGGCCGAGAGTCACCTGCCGGGCGGAGTGCTCGGGGTCCTGGGCGGCATCGCCCTGATCGTCGGCGGCGTCATCCTCGTCGGTGCGGCGGGCGGCGGCGCGGCCGTCGCGCTGCCGGTCGGCATCGGCCTGGGGCTGGCCGCCACCGGCTGGGTCCTGGTCGCGACGCATACGGCCGCATCCGTCCGCCGCGGCCGCGCGCGGGCGGGGAGCGAGGCCCTCTGCGGCCGCGTGGGCATCGTGCGCCAGTGGAGCGAGCCCGCCGGGCAGGTGTTCGTCGAAGGGGCGCTGTGGCGCGCGCGGCGCGGCTGGGGCGAGGACGACGCTGAGACGCTCCACGAGGGCGACCCCGTGGTCGTCGAGCAGGTGAACGGGCTGACGCTGTCGGTGCGCCGGGCCGAGGACTGGGAGCTGGTCACATGATCTTCGCGCTGGTCGTAGTCCTGGTCTTCCTCGCGGCCATCGTCGTGGTGCTGGCGGCGGCCTCCGTCCGCGTGCTGCGCGAATACGAGCGCGGCGTCGTGTTCCGCCTGGGCCGGGTGACGAACGAGCGCGGGCCGGGGCTCGTCGTGATGCGACCGGGGGTCGATCGCATGGTGCGCGTCAGCCTGCGCACCGTCACGCTCAAGGTCCCGGCCCAGGACATCATCACGCGCGACAACGTGCCGGCGCGCGTCACCGCGGTCGCCTACTACCGGGTCGTCGATCCCGTCCGCGCGGTGGTCGAGATCGAGGACGTGCTGGCCGCGACCTCGCAGATCGCCCAGACGACCCTGCGCTCGGTGCTCGGCAAGGCCGAGCTCGACGACCTGCTGGGCGAGCGCGAGCGGATCAACGAGCACCTGCAGCAGATCATCGACGACCAGACCGAGCCGTGGGGCGTGAAGGTCACGACGGTCGAGATCAAGGACGTCGAGATCCCCGAGCGCATGCAGCACGCGATCGCGCGCCAGGCAGAGGCCGAGCGCGAGCGCCGCGCGAAGGTGATCAACGCCGAGGGCGAGTTCCAGGCGGCGGCGCGGCTCGGCGACGCGGCCGAGGTCATCAGCCGCAACCCGGTGACGATCCAGCTGCGCTACCTCCAGACGCTGATCGAGGTCAGCAGCAACCCGAGCTCCACGATCGTCTTCCCGCTGCCCACCGAGCTGCTGCGCGGAACCGTGGCGGCGATCGCCGAGCATGGCGCGGACGCCGCGGCCGACGACGGCGAGCGCCGCCTGCTCGACGAGGCGCCGGCCGGCGGGCGCACGACGCTCGAGCCCGTGCGCGGCGAGCGCGAGCCGGCCGCGACGCGCGTCGAGTAGGAGGAGCGCGCCGCGGCGTTCGGGCCGCGACGCGCTCGCGCCCCTTCAGCGCGGCTCGATCCGGTGGCTGCCGACGAACCGCTCCTGCGGATCCCACACGCCGCGCACGTCGCGCAGGCGCTCGTAGGCCTCCGGCTGGAACCCGCGCCGTGCCGGCCCGCCGCGGTCCGCGAAGTTGAGGTAGACGGTCCCGGTGGCCCACGGCCGCAGCGCGCCGAGCAGCTTCTCGAGGCGGCGGTCGATCGCCTCCCCGTCGTCCGGCCCCATCGGCAGCCCGACGGCGAACAGCTGGAAGCGGCCCTCCAGCGAGCCGCGCGCGCCGGCGCCCTCCGGGGCGCGGCCCACCGCGCCGCCGAGCTGGCGCAGCTCGGCGAGCAGCAGCGGCCTGACGACCTGCGGATCGCCGGCCTCGAGGAAGGCGTCGATCGCCGCGTCGTCGAGGTCGCCGAGCAGGATGCCGTCGCCGATGCCCGGGACGGGCTCGGGCGGGTCCATGTGGATCTGCACGAGCCCGGCCGGCGGCATCGGACCCCATGTGTCCATGATCGGCGTGCCGATCCGCCGCAGCGGCGCGAGGGTTTCGTCCGCCGGCTCGCCGGCGCCGGCCAGCACGGCGCCGTCGACGACCACGACCGGGGTGTCCTGCAGCGGCTCGGGCAGCTCCGGGATCGGCGGCAGGCGCAGCAGCCGGAATGCGGTGGTCACGCTCTCCGGCGCGGTCGCGCACCACGTCGTCCAGGCCTCGAGGACCTCCCGCGCCTGGGAGGCCGGCCAGACGGTCATGCCGGCGAAGACCTCGGTGATCTCGAACAGGTCGATCTCGATCGCGGTCACGACGCCGAAGTTGCCGGCGCCCCCGCGCAGCGCCCAGAAGAGGTCGGGATCGCTGCCGGCATCGCAGCGCACGAGACGCCCGTCGGCGGTCACGACCTCGATCGCGTGCACGTGGTTGGCGGCCAGGCCCTTGGCGCGTGCCAGCCAGGACAGCCCGCCGCCGAGCACGTACCCGACGACGCCCACGTCGTGCGTGGACCCGGAGAGCGCCGCGAGGCCGTGCGGCGCGGCTGCGTCGATCACGTCCTGCCAGATCGCGCCCGCGCCCACACGCGCGCGGCGCGCGACCGGGTCGACCTCGACCCCGCCGATCATGGTGCGCACGAGGATCGTGCGATCCAGGTCGGGCAGCGCGGCGGCCAGGTGACCGGTCGACTGGCCGGCGACCTGCAGGCCGTACTCGGCCGCCAGGGCGACGGCGCCGACGACGTCGGCGGCGCTGCGCGCCTGCACGACCGCCGCGGGACGCTGGTCGGCCGCGAGGTTCCATGCGCGGCGCGCGTCGTCGTAGGCGGGGTGCTCGGGAAGGATCACCGCCGGCCGCGTGGGCGCAGCGTCGGTGGTCGGCATCGGGATGGTGGCCATGGTGTCCTCTCTCTGGGTTGGGAGTGGACGGCAGCCTGCCGCGGCGCCCGGCGCAGGACCATCCCGTGATCGGGGGTTCCCGCGCGCTGCCCACCCCCTGAAACGAGGGGTTGTCGCCGCCGGCGGTCACCTTTACGGTTTCACGCATGTCCTGCAGCACGATCCGCGGAGCAGCCGGTGCAGCCGATCGGATCGAGGCGGCGTGCGCCGCCGGCCTCTCGGCCCAGGACCTCCTCGAGCAGGTCTCCGCGGAGCTCACGCGCGTCCTGCGCGCCGAGGCGATGTTCGTCGCGGCCGCCGACCCCGACACGACGCTCGCGATCGGCGTCGGCGCCGTGCGCGCGCTCCCCCAGACGCTCTGCCAGAAGTTCTGGGAGTACGAGTTCGAGGTGCCCGACTACAACAAGTTCGCCGACCTCGCCCGCGGGCCCGCGCCCCGTCGCGGACCTCCACGCCAGCACCGGCGGCAGGCCCGAGCGCAGCGCGCGCTACCGCGAGTTCGAGGGCATCATCGGCCTGGACGCCGAGCTGCGCGGAGCGTTCAAGGCCGGTGGCCGCGTCTGGGGGTTCATCCAGTTCAACCGCGACGGCGCCTTCAGCGAGGGCGAGCTCGCGTTCGTCGAGGGGCTCGCGCCGAGCGTCGGGCGCGCCGTGCGCACGGCCCTGCTGACCCACCCGGTCGAGCAGCCGGCGCTCCGCGGTCCCGGCCTGGTGCTGTTCGACGAGGCGCACCGGCTCGTCTCCGCCAACCCCGAGGCGGTCGCGTGGTTCGACGAGGTGCAGAGCATGCACCTTCCGTTCAGCACCGAGCTCGGCGTGCCGTTGCCGGAGACGGTGCTGTTCGCGGCGATCGAGGCGCGCGTGCTCGCCTCTGCGGCCGGCGCGCCGGGACCGGCCCCGGGGGTGCGCACCCGGCTGCGCCTGCAGGGCGGAGCGTGGCTGCTGGTGCACGCGTCCTGCCTGCGCCTCGCCGACGGCAGCCTCGGGCAGACCGCGGTGGTGCTCGAGCCGGCCAAGGCCAGCGAGGTGGCCCCGCTGATCGTGCAGGCCTACGAGCTGACTGCCCGTGAGGTCGAGGTCACGCGCGAGCTGGCCCGCGGCCTGAGCACCAACGAGATCGCGGCCGAGCTGCACCTCTCGCGCTACACGGTGCAGGACCACCTCAAGTCGGTCTACGAGAAGACCGGCGTGTCCTCGCGCGGCGAGCTCGTGGCGAAGATGTTCGCCGACCATCACTACGATCGGCTCAACGAGGCGATCGACGCGTCGTACGCGCGCGGCTGAGCCGGGGCGCGAGGCCGGGAGGGCCACCACGAAGCGGGAGCCGCGTGCGGTCAGCCGCTGACGATGGTGAAGCTGATCCTGTGGGCGCTGGAGCGGCGGCCGAGCGCGTCGGAGGCGGTGAGGCTGAGCGTGTAGCGCCCGGGCCGGAGCTTCTTCGTGCGGGACAGGCGGCCTTCGAAGTGGATCCTGTTCACGCCGGTGTGGTCGGTGAAGGACAGGGTGCCGACGGTGATCGTCCGCTTGCACGAGGGCGTGCGCCTGCTGCCCTTCGGCGCGACGCACCTGCCCCTGACCTTGCGGCCGCGCACCGTTTGGGTGAACGCGAGCTGCACCCTCCCCGGGGTGTTGACAGAGAAGCTGAACGTCGTCCCGATCGGTGGCCGCTTCCTCTTCGCGCGGGTGAGCGTCGCCAGCTTGGAGCCCTCGCGCCACACCGCGTTCGACTCGCGCAGTCCGGTGATCTTCGGCGTGGGCGGCGGGGGGGACGTCGACGGCCGCGTGGTCAGCGTCTGGTCGCCCCCGACGACGGTGCCGAAGTCGGTGCTCGCCACCGCCCGGTAGTGGATCGTGGTCCCTGCTGGAAGGCCGCTGAGCGTCGCGGCGAACGGCGTCGTCGCGTTCGCCGTCGAGAGTCTCTGCACCGTTGTGGCCTGCCCGTAGGCCGTCGTCGTTCCGAACTGGAACGAGGCTTCCACGGGGGACCCCTGCGGGTTGACCGCCGCGCTCACCGTCGCGCCGCTGGTGGTGACGCCGCTCGCCCCGCCGGTGACGGGTGCGTCGGTCTGATAGGCGTCGGCGAACAGCGCACGCGGGCTCGTGCCGTTGGTGAACAGGAAGAACGGCGTCCCCAGCGCGCCGCCCTGGCACGCGGACCCGTCGCCGTTGAAGGGCGTGGCGATGCACCCCGAGGAGATCGGCTCGCGGACGTCAGCCGCCGCCGCGGGCGTGATGTCGACCGGGGCGTTGTCCAGCACGAACGTCGGGTTCGACGCCTCGACGAAGTGCCCGGTGAGCGCCTTGTCCACGCCGCCCACCGTCTCGCGCCACGACACGTACGGCGTGTTGCCCGAGAACGTGATGTCGGCGCGCGTCGACTGGTTGGCGCTCGCCGAGATCGGCGCGCCGCCGTTGGCCTCGACGAAGCGGGCGGCCGCACCGGCGCCCACGAGCCGGGCGACGAAGACCTGGCTCGTGCCGCCGACCTTCTCGTCCCACACGATCCACGGCACCGTCGGCGCGCCGGGGGTCATGGTGCCCGCGGCGACCCGCGGGTCCTCGGCGTCGGCGCCCGGGTCCTTGTTGATCGAGCAGCCCGCCTCGGCCGACTGGCTGGCGCCGCAGGGGCCACCGGTCGATGAGGAGTCGAGCACGCCCTGCCCGCCCGTGCCGACCGTCACCCAGTTGAAGCCGCCGTCGACGCTGCCGGTCGGGGCCGGAACTGGCGCGACGCCCTTGGCGGCGAACACCATCTCGTTGGTGTGCAGCCCTGCGGTGCCGGTGCCCTGCTCGTACCAGACGACCCACGGCACGGAGTCGTTGGAACCGGTGAAGGCGATGTCGGGTTCGACGCCGTCGCGGGTGCGATCGACGTTCAGCGACGGGTCGAGGCCGAGGCGCTCGACGCCGACCTGCTGCCAGCAGAACCCGCCGACGGGAGCGGCCGAGGGATCGGCCGCAGCCGGCTTGACGCCGGTGCAGCTCGTCGCACCGGGGCCGATCGGCTTGACGACGAAGATCTGGTCGGTGTTGGGAGCGCTCGCCCCGATCTCCTGCCACGCCACCCACGGCCCGGGCTTCGTCGGGTCGGCCGCGGAGCCGCCGGCGACCGACGGGTTCTCGGCGTCCTGATCGGTGTGGATGTTCAGCGACGGGACCGGGACCGTGCCGCCGCCCAGCCCGCGACTCTGGCCCGCGAAGATCCACTTGTTCTGGTTCGTCGCCTGTTGTCGAAGCGGCTGGCGAAGATGTTCAGGGCGCCGAAGCCCGTGCCCGTCGTCTGCTCGTACCACGTCGCCCACGGCACTGCACGACCGGCGCCGGCGAAGTCGATCGCGGGCGCCTCGCCGTCCTGCGCCTGGTCGAAGTTCAGCGAGCCGGTGAACGAGGGCGACGCGCTCGAGCGCCCGCCGACCGTCCCCGTGCCGCGCGTGGTCCAGACGCCGCCTGCGAACGAGCGCACGAAGACCTGGTCCTTGCTGCCCGGCGATTCCGTCTGGCGGAAGATCGCCCAGGGCACCGCCTTGCCCACCGGGTTCAGCGCGCCGCCGACCACGTCGGCGTTGGCCGGGTCGTCAGCGCCGACGCTGTTGGCCGGATTGATCCCGGCGGCCGCGTCGTCGTTGACCTGGCCGCCCGGCGGCAGCGCCTGGAACGCCCCCCAAGCGGACCCCGTGACGGCGAGCAGGAGCGCGACGGCCGCGACGGCGACCCGCCTCCCACGAATCCAACGTCCCCCTGCGACGCCGTCGAACACTCGACGTCCCATCCGGGCGAGTGTACGCCGGCGCCCCGGCTGGGTCCACCACCGGGCCCGATCCGGATCCGCGCGCCGCGATGGCCCGCTGCACGATCCGCGGTAGGGTCGCCTCGAGAGCAGGCGACGAGTACGGGAGGACGTTCGATGGGCCACATGGGCGGCAGTGCCAGCGAGACGATCAAGGCGCCACTGGACGAGGTGTGGGAGGTGGTGCAGGACGTGCTGACTGCGCCTGAGTGGCAGGGCGGCCTGGTCTCGATGTCCGCGCTCGAGCGCGACGACGACGGGCGCGCGACGCTGGTCGAGACCGAGAACGACATCAAGGTCCGCCACGTCAAGACGCAGGTGCGCTTCAGCTACGACCCGCCCTGGCGCCTGATGTGGACGCAGGTCAAGGGCGACCTCAAGTCGGTCGAGGGCTCATGGGAGCTCGAGGATCTGGGCGACGGCTCCACGCGCGCGACGTACACGCTCGACAGCGATCCCGGGCGGTTCATCGGGATGCTCATCCGCGGCCCGGTCGAGTCGGCGATCACCTCGATGCTCGTCAACGCGCGCCCGGGCGAGCTCAAGCAGCGCGTCGAGGGCTGAGCGGACGGCGCAGCGCGGGCCGGTCCGCCGCGATTCACGCCTGCCGGCCGCGCATCTGCGCGACGTAGCCGCGCACGTCTGCCGCCGGCTCGGTGTACGCCTCGCCGAGCGCCGTCTCCATCGCGGCCATGTACTCCTCGGCCCAGGCCGGGAACGCGTAGTCGACCGCGCGCAGGAACTCGAGCGTCGCGGCGAGGCGGATGTCCGCGATCGAGGGCGAGGCGCCGCCGATGAACGGCTTCCCCTCGAGGAAGAACGCGCGGTAGACGTCGAGCGGCTCGGCGATCGCCGCCTCGGCGTCCCGCTGGGCCTGCGCCTTCATGTCCGCATCGGCATCGGAGGTGCCGACCTCACCCGCGTACTGCGGGAACCCGAGCACCGGGTACGTGGCACGTGCGACGAGCGGGTAGAGCGTTCCGATCAGGTAGAACATCGCGCTGTCGACCATCGCCCGTTCGCCGGGGTCCTTCGGGTAGAAGCGGTCGAGGCCGTGCGCGTTGCAGAGGTACTGCATGATCGCGCAGCTCTCCCACAGCGATCCCTTCGGCAGCCCCGCCTGCTCGAGCATCGGCGTCAGGTGGGCCGGGTCCTTGCGCAGGAACTCCGGGGTCGTCGTCTGTCCCCAGACGTCTAGCTCCTCGAAGTCGAGCCCGGCGGCCCGCACGAAGATCCGGACGGTGAGGTTGTTGACGCTCGGCTTGAGGATGTTCAGCGTGCTGGCGGTCATGAGGGCCTCCCGGGCTCTGGATGTTGCAGGGCCCCGGCGCCGGCGCCGGGCCCCCCGTACTCGACGAGCTGTGACTTGTAGTCGCTGCGCTGCAGGCTCCCCCACGGCACGAGGTCCACGCGCATCCGCACGACGAGGACGTCGCGCAGCCGCTGGCTGATCGCGTCGGCGAGCACGGGGTCGGCCCTCGCGCCGCGCGCGAGCTCGACGCTCACCGGCAGCGGCGGGTCCTGCTTGACCCCGGGCGCCCGCGGCCTGATCAGGATGTGGCCGCTGACCCCGGGCGCGAACGCGCGCACCGCCTCGCGGACTGCGGTGGGGAAGACGTTGACCCCGCGGACGATCAGCATGTCGTCGGTGCGCCCGATGCAGCGGATGCGCGGGCCCGTGCGTCCGCAGCCGCACGGGCTCGTCCGGACGTGGACGTGATCGCGCGTGCGGAAGCGCAGCAGCGGGGCCGCACGGTGCTGCAGGTGCGTGAGGACCAGCTCGCCCGAGGCGCCGTCGTCCAGCGGGACCGCGGCGGCGCTCTCGGGGTCGATGAGCTCGGCGTGGACGAACCCGCGCGCGCCCAGGTGCATGCCGTCCTGCGCCTCGCACTCGCCCCAGAGCGAAACGCCGATGTCGCCGATGCCCATCGCCTCGGTGACCCGCGCGCCCCAGCCGGCTTCGAGCTCGGCGCGGAAGGCGGGCTCACCGCCGCCGGGCTCGCCCGCCACGAGGACGCGCTCGACGCTCGACCGCGCGAGGGCGATGCCCCGCTCCGCGGCCCACTCGACGAGGTGGGCGGCGTAGGAGGGCGTGAGCACCGCCGCCTCTGGCCGCAGCAGCTCTATCGCCCGCATCAGCCGCTCGGTGCTCCCTGTGCCGACGGGGATGTGGCAGAGGCCGATGCGATCGAACGCGGCGAGCGCCGCGCCGGCGACGAACGGCCCGGCGTTGTAGGTGGAGACGATGCGCGCGCCGGCGCTGACGCCGGATGCCGCGTAGCTGCGCGCCGAGCCGGTCACCCAGTTCTCGAGGTCGCCCGCCGTCAGCGGGATGTAGCTCGGCGTGCCGGTCGTCCCGCTCGTCGAGTAGATCCGGGCGATCTCCTGGGGCGTCGCGCAGAGGTGCGCGCCGATCGGCTCCTCGGGCGTGCAGGTTGCCCGGAGCTCGTGCTTCTCGGTGAGCGGCAGCTGCGCGATGTCCGCGAGCCCGCCCGCCGCGTCGGCCGAGGCCACGCCCGCCGCCGCGAGCTTCGCGCGATAGAAGGCCGAGCGGTCGAAGAGGTAGGCGAGCTGCGCGCGGTAGGACGCGTCGTCGAGCGCGAGCTGCGCTGCCCACGCGCGCGTCTCGACCGCGGGCTCGAGCATCACGGCAGCCCGGCCCCCGGGCCCCGTTCGTAGGCGATCGCCTCCTCGGCGCTGCGTGCCATGAGGAGGCCGATCGGCTCCTGCTGCTCCTCGACCAGATGCGCCAGCAGGCCGGCGGTGCGCGCAAGGATCGGAACGGCCTTCACCGCGCCGGATTCGAAGCCCAGGTCGAGCATCACCGCCGCGATCGGCAGCGCGACGTTCATCGTCAGCGGCCTGCCCCAGACCTCGGCCGCGCCGTCGCGCAGGCAGCGCGCGAGCAGGACATGCGGGCCGCTCACCCGGCGGGTGTCGGCGAGTTCGAGGATCCGCTCGGCGCGCGGGTCGAGCGGGCGGTGCACCGGATGGCCGAACCCCGGCAGGCGTCGACCGGCGGCGCGCTCGGAGCGCGCCAGCTCCTCGGCGACCGCCACGGGCGCGCCGCCCGCGACCACGTGCTGCTGTGCCCGCTCGAGCAGCCGCGCGCATTCCTCGGACGTCCCGAGGATCACGGGGCCGCAGCCGAGGATCCCCGCCGCGACGGCGCCCTGCAGCGAGGCGGGGTCGGCCGCGAGCGTCATGCGCGCGGCGACGTTCGTGGGCATCATCCCGTGCTCGGCGATCGCGACGAGCAGCAGGTCGAGGAAGAAGCTCTGCTCCTCGGTCGGCTCGCGGCCGGTCAGCAGCAGGTGGAAGTACTGCGTGAAGCTCAGGCGCCCCATCAGGTCCCCGCAGAGGTCGAGGCCGCGCACCTCGACCCTGTCGGGATAGGCCTGGCTGATGTGGCTGGCGGGGATCGGTGCGTCAGCGGACATCCCCGGCGACGCTACGCGCCGGGCGGCCGGGGGTCAACGTGGATGCCTGCTCAGGAATCGGGGCGCCGTGTAGCGTCAGCGGGGACGCGCGAATGGGCTTCATCGACCTGCACTGCCACATCCTCTCGGGTGTCGACGACGGCGCCCTCGACGCGCGCGACAGCGTCGCGATGGCGCGCCGCGCCGTGGCCGAGGGTTTCGAAGCGGTCTGCGCGACGCCGCACATCCGCCACGATCACGCCGTGCGGATCGACGAGATCGCCGGCCGGGTGGCGGCCCTGGGCGACGAGCTCGACAGCCGCGGGATCGCGCTGCGGATCCTGACCGGCGGCGAGGTCTCCGAGCTCGCGGTCGAGCGCCTGAGCAGCGCCGAGCTCCGTGCGGTGGCGCTCGGCGGCGCGCGCTGGATCCTGCTGGAGCCGCGCGCCGGCCCGCTCTCGGACAGCCTCGACGAGGCCGTCGCGCGCCTGGAGGAGCGCGGGTTCCACGCGCTCATCGCCCATCCCGAGCGCCACCTCGGCGAGGATCTCTTCGAGCGCCTCGAGCGGCTGGTCGCGGGCGGTGCGCTCGTCCAGGCGACCGCCGCGTTCTTCGAGCAGCCCGACACCTCGGCCGGGATGACGGCGCTCGCCGGGCGCGGGCTCGTGCACGTCCTGGCGAGCGATGCGCACTCCTCGCACGGCGGTCGCGCGATCGCGCTGCGCGGCGCCCTGGCCGTCCTGGCCGGCGTCGAGCGGATCGCCGCTCATCTGGACTGGATCGCGTACGGAGCGCCGGCCGCGATCGTCGCGGGCGAGCGCCCGCTGGTGCCCTACGCGACGGGGTAGGGCACGATCCGCACGTGCCCGGCGAGCTCCTCGACGGTGACGCGCTCGCCGGTACCGAGTCCGGCGTGCAGGAAGTTCGCGGCTCCCGCTCCGGCTCCCATGATGATCGCGTCCTCGAGCGAGTGACCGTCGGCGAGCTGCGCGGCGATCGCGCCCATCATCGAGTCGCCGCAGCCCTCGCGCATCCCGCGCTCGAGCCGCGGCGGAACGACGAGCACGGGCGCGGCATCGCCGTCGAGCCAGAGCGCCGGCTCGCCGCCGCGCGTGACGAGCACCGAGCGGGCGCCGCCCTCGCGCAGCCGTCGTGCGGCGGCGAGCAGCAGGTCGGGCGGATCCACGGGGCCGCTCACGAACTCGGCGAGCTCCCAGTCGTTGAGCTTCACGAGGTCCGGCTCGGCCGGGAGGATCGCATCCAGGCGCGGGGAGGAGAGATCGGCGATCACGCGCCGCCCGCCGGCGCGCGCGTCGGCGACCAGCTCGCTGTAGACCTCGAGCGCGAGCACGTCGCCGGGGAAGGCGTTGCAGACGGCGAGCACGTCCGCGTCGAGTGCGGCAGCGACGGTGCGCGAGACGAGCGCGTCGAGCTCGTGCCGGGAGGGCGCGGGAGCCGGGGCCATCGCGATCGGCCGCCGCTCGCCCTCGCGGCGGTCGACGACGTAGCAGCCGCTGGCGCCGGCGGTCCGGGTCAGGTGCAGCTCGATCGGCAGCCGGCCCAGCAACCCCTCGAGGACGTCGCCGGTCTCGCCGCCGGTGAAGGCGCACAGGACGACCTCGGCGCCGAGCTCGGCGGCCATGCGGCTGAGCCACACGCCCTGCCCGCCGGCGTGCACGTGCACGTCATCGGCGCCCCCGCGCACCTCGAGCGTGACGGACAGCAGCGGGTTGGGGCCGAAGACGGCGACGCGCGGCATCGCCGCCGACGGTACCGGGCCGCGCCCGGCTGCCCCACCGCGACCGTCAGAGGCTCGAGATGCCGCGCAGTGCGGCGACCATGCCCACGGCCACGATCACCAGCCCGGCGATCGCGATCGCCCAGCGAAGCCGCTCGCCGCTGCCGGTCGCAGTGCTCTCGGGCACCGCTGCGCGCGGCGGTGCGGCGAGCGCCTCCGCGGTCGGCTCGTCCGTGAAGGGGGCCGCCGCGCCGGTGGCGACGACGGACCAGGGACGCGCCCGCCGCAGCCCGCCGGCGGCGACGAGCGCCGCCTGCCCGAGGTCGCCGGCCGACGGGTAGCGGTCGTCGGGATCCTTCGCCATCGCTCGCTGCACCACGTCGTCGAACGCGCGCGGCAGGCCGGGGTACAGCTCGAGCGGCGAGGGCGGCGGGGCGTCGAGCGGGGCCAGCGCCGCCGGGCCCTCGGCCCACCTGGCGAACGGCGCCTCCCCGGTGAGGGCCTCGAACAGCAGGCACCCCAGCGCGTAGATGTCGGCGCGTGCGTCGACGTGCTCGTTGAGGATCTGCTCGGGCGCGACGTACGCGGCTCGTCCGACGATCGACCCGTGCCGCGTCAGCGCGCCGACCGAGTCGGCGCGCTTGGCGAGCCCGAAGTCGCTCAGGTACACGTGGTCCTCGCGCGCGAGCAGGACGTTGGAGGGCTTGACGTCGCGGTGCAGCATCCCGCGCGCGTGGGCCGCGTCGAGCGCGGCGCCGACCTGGCGGACGATGCGCGCGGCGCGCAGCGGCTCGATCGGTCCCTCCGCAGCGATCAGCGCGCGCATGTCGGTGCCCTCGACCAGCCGCATCGTGATGTACAGCACGCCGTCCTGGTCGCCGGCATCGAAGACGGGGATGACGTTCGGGTGGTCGATCGCGGCGGCGATCCGCGACTCGCGCCGGAAGCGCTCGCGGAAGCGCTCGTCCCGGGAGTTCTCGGGACGGATCAGCTTGAGGGCCACCTCGCGCTGGAGCGCGAGCTCCTCGGCGCGGTAGACCACCCCCATGTCGCCGTGGCTGATGACGTCCTCGACGCGGCACCCCGCGAAGACGGATCCCGGCGCGAGCTCCGAGCTCAGCCGCCCGCGGTCCGGAGCGGCGGCCGCGGGAGCCGGTGCCGGGGGCCGCTTCGCCGGGGCGCGCGGCGGGGGTGGCGGGGCCGCGGGGGCGGGTGGTCGCCCGGCATCGGTCAGCTGCAGGGTCGTCGAGCCGATCTGCACCGAGTCGCCCACCCTGAGCACCCGGTGCTCGCGCACGCGCTCGCCGTTGACGAACGTCCCGTTCGAGGACCCGAGATCCTCGATCGTCAGCCGGCCGGCCGGATCGCGGGCGACACGGGCGTGGCGGCGGGACAGCTCGTGGTCGTCGCTGAACCTCCCGTCTCCGTCGACCTCTCGCCCGAGCACGAGCTCGTCGCCCAGGGCCAGCCGGCGGCCCGCGGTGGCCCCGGCGGTGACGACCAGCACCTCACGCGGCCCGGCGCGCACGCTGGGAGACCCGTCCGCAGGGGCGTCCGCCGGAGGACGCGATCGCTCGGGGACGGCCCCGGAGCGGTCGGTCACCTGCACGACCGTGCGACCCATGCGCACGACGTCGCCGGCCTCGAGCGCCCGGCGCGCGTCGATCCGCTCGTCGTTGACGAACGTGCCGTTCGCCGACCCGAGATCCTGGATCGTCAGCTGCCCGTCGGCCTCGCGCGAGAGCCGTGCGTGGCGACGTGAGAGCTCGGGATCGCCGCCGAGCCGGCCGTCGTCCTCGGGGGCCTCGCGGCCGATCAGCAGGTCGGCGTCAACGCTCAGGCGTCTGCCCGGTTCCCTGCCTTCGGCAACGCGCAGCTGCTCGCCGGCCATGGCGCCGAAGCCTACGCCGCAGCCGCAGCACACGCCAGCGCAGCGCGCGCCCCGCTCAGGTCCGCTCGACGCCGCCGGGTTCCCGGTAGATAATCGACGGCGTGTCCGCGAACCCGTCCGCCGACGCCCAGTCGATCTCCGACTTGAAGGCGCGCGTCGCGGCCGAGCGCGCGGGCCTGCCCTTCCTCCTGTACCGGGACGCTGAGGACCGCCAGCAGCTCTTCGTCCTCGAGCCCGGCTCGGCCGCCGCCTCGGTCGGTCGCGGGGAGGCCTCGGACCTGCGCCTCGACTGGGACGCGCAGGTCTCGCGCCTGCACGCTCGCTTCGAGCGGGCCCAGGACGCCTGGGGGGTCGTCGACGGCCCCTCGCGCAACGGCACGTTCGTCAACGAGGAGCGCCTGAGCGGCAGGCGGCGCCTGGACGACGGCGACGCTGTGCGCTGCGGGGCGACGACGATCACCTTCCGCTCGCCCGGGCGCGAGCCGGCGGGTCCGGCGGATCCGGCCGGGGCGTCCGCCGCGGTGAGTCTCTCGACGACCCAGCGCCGCGTCCTGGCGGCGCTCTGCCGTCCGTACAAGGGCCGCAGCGGGTTCGCCAGCCCCGCGAGCGACGACCAGATCGCCGAGGAGCTCTTCCTGTCCGTCGGTGCGGTGAGGACCCATCTCGCGGTGCTCTGCGCGAAGCTCGGCGTCGAAGGGCTGCCGCCGGACCAGCGGCGCGTCCAGCTGGTCGAAAGGGCGTTCTCCGCCGGCCTGATCTCCGAGCGCGACCTGTAGAGCTGATGCGCGCCGCCGGCTCCACGTTCGCCGGATACGAGGTCGAGAGCGTCGTCGGCGCCGGCGGGATCGGCATTCTCTACCGCGCCCGCCAGTTGCGGCTCGACCGGCCTGTCGCGCTCAAGCTGGTCGAGCCCGAGGTGGCGCGCGACCCGGTGATCCGGGAGCGCCTGCGCCGCGAGGCCCGGGCGGTGGCCGCGCTCGACCACCCCAACGTCGTGCCGTTGTACGAGGCGGGCGAGGAGGAGGGAACCGTCTTCATCGTCACGCGGTGGGTGGAGGGCACCGAGCTCGGCGCGCTGATCCGGGACGAGGGCCCCCTGGAGCCCGGCGCGGGCGGCGCGGATCGCCGCGCAGATCGCCGCGGCGCTCGAGGTGGCCCACGAGCGCGGGCTCGTGCACCGCGACGTCAAGCCCTCGAACGTGATCCTGACGGCGGAGGATCACGTCTACCTGACGGACTTCGGGCTGGCCAAGCGCGCCGGGACGGCCGCGGGCCTGACGCGGTGCCGGCCAGATGCTCGGAACCGTCGACTACGTGGCGCCCGAGCAGATCGAGGGCAGCGAGCCCGACGCGCGCGGCGACGTCTACAGCCTCGCCTGCGTGCTCTTCGAGATGCTGACGGGCGAGGCCCCCTTCGCGAGCCAGAAGGGCGGGATGGCCAAGATGTGGGCGCAGCTCAACGCCGAGCCGCCGTCGGTGCGCGAGCGCCGGCCCGACGTGCCGCCGGCGCTCGAAGACGGTGATCGGCGCGGGCGATGGCCAAGGCGCCGGACGCGCGGCCCACGGCGGCGGAGTTCCGCGCGGCGGTGCTCGCGGCCGTCGGCGAGGCGCCGTGAGCGTCTACTGAGCAGCCGTCGAGGAGCTTCGTGGTGAGCATGATCCGGCCGAGCGCGACCCAGGCGGCGCCGTAGTAGGTCGGCGAGCGCTTGTCGAGCGCCTCGGCCGCGGCGAGCAGCCGGTCCCGGTCGGCCGGCCGGCCGGCGGCGTCGGCGGCCGCGGCCGCGGCGACGAGCACGACCGGATGGAGCTCGTTCGCCGATCGGCCGGCCGCTGAGGTCGTGCTGGACCGGGATCTTCGGCGGGGTCGCGGCCCTCGAAGACGGGCCAGGCCGCGGCGGCGATCCGCCGGCCGGCCGGGTTCGGATCCTCGGCCATCCGGACGAGCGTGCGCGGCGGCGTCGAAGCCGAACTGCGGCGGCGTCTGCGGGCTGTCCGGTGGGCTGATCGGCACGGGCCTGCCGCCCTCGAGCTTCGCCCAGTCCGGCGGCAGCCGCGACGGCGCTCGCATCAGCTGCGCCGTGATCGAGCGTGCGCTCGCAGCCAGGCTGCCCCAGCGGCCGTCGCCCGACGCGTTGAGCAGCGCCGCGAACGCGGCCGGCGAGAAGTAGCTCGGGTTCGAGCGTGACCGGCGGCCTTCGTCGCCCACGGTCCGGCGGTCAGCACCGGGCTTGCCCTGGACCGACGCGATCTCCTCGGCCCAGGATGGCGTTCCCCAGCGCCAGCGCCTCCTGTCAGCAGAGCGGGGCGCTGGAAGCGGCACGCGGCGACGAGCAGCGCGCGGCTGGCGTCCAGGTCGGCGTCGGAGGCGGCCTCGGGATCCTGCACGCGGTCCGTCGCGCCACAGGAACGAGATCAGCCCGTCCGGGCGCCGGAGGTTGCGCCTTCGTCCAGCCCCAGATGGCGTCGAAGCGCTGCGCGTCGCCGACCGCGGCCGCGAGCAGCATGCCGTAGGCCTGGCCCTCGCCGACGGTGTCGCCCCCTGGTCGAGCCGCTGGACGCGTCCGTCGGAGGTCACGTAGCGCTCGAGGAAGCGCCGGGCGGCGGCGTCGGCGCGGGCTCTGGGCCGTCGGGACCTGGGCACGCCGAGCTCGTCGTGGACCCGCCGACCCGCCGCAGCCGGCGAGCAGCGACAGCGCGATCGCTGCCGAGCGCCAGGGCTACGACGGCCGCGACTCTCGAGCGTGCCGGCTCACGCGGGTACCTAGGACGGCCTCGAGCGGCGCGGAGGCGGAGCGGGCGGTTTCTGGAGCGCCGCCCAGCACCCGGTCATGAGGATCGAGACGTGGAAGGCGGCGAAGCGAGACGTTGTTGATCGTGGCGGCATCCGGATTGTGGATCGAGGCCGTAGATGCAGGCCGCGACCAGCACCCCGACGGCCACGAGCGCGGGCATCACCGCCGCCGGCTGGCGGGCCGCGGCGCCCTTCTTCGGGGTCACGACGAACGAGCCCGACTTGCGCAGCACCGTGTAGATCGTGGCCAGGATGTGGATCCAGAAGTTGGCGGCCGACAGCGCGAAGGCCGCGAAGGTGTAGGAGCCCGCGCCGGCGAGCGCCGCGATCGTCAGCGCCACGGCGTAGTAGGGCACGAAGTGGAGCAGGAACTCGGGAGCGTCGATGCCGCCGAGCGGCTGGCCGCCGCCGAGGAGGCGGACCACCGGGAAGCTCATGTAGATGAGGACGGTCCACCCGGAGAGGAAGTACAGGCCCGAGAGCAGGTACTGCGCCTTCAGGCGCCAGGGGAGCCGCGCCCGCAGCGCGCGCGGGATGCCCGACAGGCATCCCCTGGCCCAGCGCTGCTGCTGGGAGACGTAGGAGGCGGTGTCCTCGGGCCCGAGGCCGCGCGCCAGCACGTCCGGCACGTACGCCGAGCGCCAGCCCTTCTCGTGGAGGACGATCGAGAGCTCGAAGTCCTCGGTGAGCGAGTTCTCGGGGAACCCGCCGACGCTCTCGAACGCCGCCCGGCGGAACAGCACGTTGGTGCCGCAGCAGAAGACGGCGTCGAGCCCGTCCTTGCCGCGGGCGATGGCGCCGAAGAACAGCGCCTGCTGCGCCCAGGACGCCGCCGCGATGCGATTGTCGTCGGTGTTGGCGTAGTACTGCGGCGTCTGAACGAACGCGATGCTCGGGTCCTCCATGTGCCCGAGGGTGGCCTCGAGGAAGCCGGGGTCCGCGACGTGGTCGGAGTCGAAGACGGCGATGAACGGAGCGGAGGTCAGCGGCAGGGCGTGGTTGATGTTGCCCGCCTTCGCGCCGGTGTGCTTCGTCGCGCCGGATGTAGCCCACGCCGTGACGGGCGGCGAGGTCGCGCATCGGCGTCGTCGTTGCCGTCGTCGAGCACCCAGACCCGGACCTCCGCGCCCCGCAGGCCGACGGCGGCGGCGACCGTCAGGTCGACGATCTCCGGCGGCTCCTTGTAGACCGGGATGAAGACGTCGACGGCCACGCGCTGGGTGGGTGCTCGCTTCTCGCGCACGCGCTCGTTGGCGCACGGTCCACCAGAAGCCGAGCGCCTGGGTGAGGTTGAAGAGCTCGGCAGCGATCAGGATGCCGTACAGGTAGGAGGTGCCGACGCGGTCCGGGTTGAGCAGCCAGCCGAAGTACCACACGGCGAACGGGCAGCCCCAGGAGGACCAGGATGCGCACCCGCGGCGCACGCTGAGCCCGCTCGGCACGGGCTGCCACGTCACGCGCCGAAGACGGACGTCCCAGGGCCCGCTGCTCATCGGAACTCCCAGACGCGCGTTTGCGGCTGTCTTGAAGCGCCGCACGAGCTTGCGGAAGAAGGTCCAGCTGCCCGACCACCTTGTTCGTCTCGATTGAAGAACTGCCGGTTGTCCTGGAACGAGGCGAGGACGAAGACGGGGCTCCCCTCCCTCCGCTTGGGCACGCCGAGGCGGAGCGGCTGGCGCCGGAGGTCGGGCGCGTAGTACTCGAGCACGTAGCGCATGTCGGGCGGCTCGAAGAGGACGAGGCTCTTCGGCCCGGCATCCGCCTTGATCTCCTGGATCGCGCCGCGGAAGTCGAACAGCCGGGGATTGCTCGTCGTTCGTCTGCTGATTGGCCAGGCCGAGGAGCAGCGTCAGGACGACGCCGCCGGCGACGAGCAGCCGCGCCCTCGGGCTTGCGGATCCACCCGGTGACGAGCCGCGCGACGAGGAGCAGCAGCAGCGGCACGACGAGGAGGAAGTAGCGGACCTCGAACAGCTCGCGGTCGAACGCGGACACGACGAGGAGAAGCACGACGGGGACGAGCGCGGCGGCGGCGAGGATCAGCGTCTGGCGCGATCCGCCGCGGCCGAGCAGGAGCAGCGAGAGCAGCAGGAGCAGCGGCCACATCGCGGCGAGGAGCGCGGTCGTCGCGTCAGGCTGGTAGCCCCACAGCGCCCACGCCATGTTCGAGACGACGGCGTAGAAGGACAGGGGGTCGTAGGTCCCGCTCGGCGAGCCGGCCGCGGCGCCGGTGGACTGGTACTGGTGGTGGGCGAACACCACGAGCGGCACGAGCTGCATGACGAGCACGGCGGCCGAGTAGGCGAAGCCCAGCGCCAGCGGCTTGACGGGTTCCCCGCTGCGCTGGCGGTGGATCGAGGACCCCGACGAAGATCAGCTGCTGCACGCCGATCAGCAGCAGGCCGAAGTAGTGCGACCACAGCAGCGCGGCGGTCGCGAGGATGTACGCCGCCCAGTTGAGCATCGTCCCGTTGCGCATCACCCGCAGCTGCGTCAGCAGGGCGAGCAGCCCGAAGAGGGTCACGAACGCGTACATCCGCACCTCTTGCGAGTACCAGACGAGCAGCGGTGAGACGGCGGCGAACGCGGCCGCGATCAGGCCGGTGCGGCGGTCGTACAGCTCGCGCCCGAGCTCGTAGAGCGCCGGGATCACGAGCGTCCCGGCGATCAGCGAGGGGAGCCGGACGGCGAACTCGCCGTCGCCGAACGCGCGGATGGTCAGCCACAGCGCCAGGTGGTGCAGCGGCGGATGGCGGTCGCCGTAGTACAGGTTGCTGAACAGGTCGTGCAGCGACAGGCGCGCCTGGTGGATGCTGATCGCCTCGTCGAGCCAGATCCCGCGCGGCACGGCCAGGCGCAGCCCGAGCCCCGCGAGGGTGAGCCCGGCGAGGACGAGCAGGCGCGGTCCTGCGGCTCGTGTCCGGCTCGCCCCGCCGCGGGAGGCGGCCGCGCGGGCCGAACAGCTCAGCCTCGTGAGCGCCGCGCAGACGCTGAAACAGCGGTCGAAATGAGTTCCTCTCCGGCGACTCCACCGTGCGCACAGGACCAGTGCCTCTCGACGCGACTGAGTGCTCGCGGCCACTCTAACCGAGGCCGGGTGACCCCGGGCGGGGATTTCCCCCGCCGCCGATCACAGGTTTCCGGGCCGGTCCAGCTCGGGCTCGCGCGCGAGCGCGCGCAGCTCGAACTGGTGGTCGGCGCTGATGATGTGCACGACGGCGTTGATCAGCGCCAGATGCGTGAACGCCTGCGGGAAGTTGCCCAGGTGACGGCCCGTGATCGGGTCGAGCTGCTCGGCGTAGAGCGCCAGCGGGCTGGCGTACGAGAGCAGCTTCTCGCACAGGCCGCGGGCGCGCGCGAGCTCTCCGATCTCGACGAGCGCCGAGACCAGCCAGAACGAGCAGATCGTGAACGTGCCCTCCTCGCCGGAGAAGCCGTCGTCGGTCTCGTCGACGCGGTAGCGCAGCACGAGCCCCTCCTCGGTCAGCTCGTCGGCGATCGCCAGCACGGTGTCGCGGATGCGCCGGTCGTCGGGCGGAAGGAAGCGCACCAGCGGCATCAGCAGCACCGAGGCGTCCAGCGCCGTCGTGTCGTAGTGCTGCACGAACACCCCGCGCTGATCGAGCCCGTGCGCGCAGATGTCCGCGTGGATCTCGGCGGCGGCCGCCTCCCAGCGCGTGGCCGTCGCCTCGTCGGCGCGGATGCGGGCAAGCCGCGCGCCGCGGTCGGCGGCGACCCAGCACATCAGCTTCGACGAGGTGAAGTGCCGCGGCTCGCCGCGGACCTCCCAGATGCCGCGGTCGGGGTCGCGCCAGTGCGCCAGGGCCGCGTCCACCTGGCGCTTGATGATCGGCCACAGCCGATCGGGCAGCTGATCGCGCGAGCGGGTGTGCAGGTAGATCGAGTCGAGCACGGCGCCCCAGACGTCGTGCTGTCGCTGGTCGTAGGCGCCGTTTCCGATCCGCACCGGCCGCGCGTCGTCGTAGCCGGAGAGGTGCTCGAGCTCCTGCTCCTCGAGCTTGCTCGCGCCGTCGATCCCGTACATGACCTGGAGCCGCCCCTCCTCGGCCTCGACCACGTCGGCCACGAAGTAGAAGAAGTCGTTCGCCTCGTCGTCGAAGCCGAGCGTGTAGAGCGCCCACAGCATGAACGTGGAGTCGCGGATCCAGGTGTAGCGGTAGTCCCAGTTGCGGTCGCCGCCCGGCGTCTCCGGCAGCGAGGTGGTGGCCGCCGCGATCATCGCCCCCGACGGCGCATAGGTGAGGCCCTTGAGCGTCAGCGCGCTGCGCTGCAGGTGCGAGCGCCACGGGTGATCGGGGAAGGTGCCGTGCTTGAGCCACTCCTGCCAGAAGCGCCCGGTGCGCGCCAGCCACGCCGCGGCCTCGTCGTGGGTGCCCGGCAGCGGATGCTTCGACCAGCCGAGCGCGACGAACGCGACCTCGCCCTCGTGCAGCATCGTGCGTGCGCGCGCGCGCGGCCCCTCGAACCCGAGCCGCAGGTCGCTCACGAGCCGCAGCTCGAGGTCCGTGCCCTCCGAGCGGGCGAACGCCTCGCTGTATCCCGTTCCGCCGTAGGACCAGTCGGCGGCGAGCCCGCCGTAGTCGAACGCCGGCTCGCACTCGAGCTTGATCTCGACCGAGCCCTGCACGCACTCGATCAGGCGCAGCATGACGTGGTCGGCGTCGTGGTCGGTCGGCGAGCGCGTGTACGTGTGCGAGCGCTCGGTCTCGTGATGCCAGGGGCCGATGCTGAGCGCGTCGCGGACGATCACCCAGCCCATCCGCGTCTCCCAGCTGGTCTCGAGGACCATCGTTCCCGGGATGTAGCGCCGGGCCGCGGGAACGCTCACGTCGGCCGGAGCGACGCGGAAGCCGCCGGCGTCACGGTCGAGGATCGCGCCGAACACGCTCGGCGAGTCCATCCGCGGCAGGCACAGCCACTCGACGTTGCCGTTGGGCGCGATCAGCGCGGTCGTCTGGCAGTCGGACAGGAACGCGTAGTCACCGATCGGAGGGAACGCGCTGACGTGACTCCCGTGGTCAAAAGCCCCCTTCATGCTTCCTCCTGATGGCCATCGCCGACGGCGCGAGCCTACGCCACCGCCCCGTCCAGGGGGGAGTGTCCAGGTATGCTCGCGCCGGTTGCGGGCGCAAAGGCCTCGATGTGGACATCTCCGGCAGACCTGACCTCGATCGACGTGATCGCCTCGGCGCTCGAGCCGGTGACGCCGGCCGTCAGCCGGCTCAGCTCGCCGGACGGGGCGCTCACCCTGATGCTCAGCGACATCGCCGATGCCGGCGCCGTCGCGGCGCAGCTGGGCCCGGAACGCTGGGAGCAGCTGCTGCGCGACCAGCATCTGCTCGTCGAGCGGCTCGTCGACCATCACGACGGGCAGGTGGTCAGGTTCGAGCACGACGGGTTCCTGGCCTCCTTCAACAGCGCCCACGGCGGGCTGCATGCGGCCGTGGAGCTGCAGCGCACCTTCGAGAGCCCCGGCGATGACGGCGAGCCCCTCGCGGTGGCCCTGCGCATCGGCCTGCACTCCGGCTTCGTGATCGCGGGGTCCGAGCAGTTCCTGGGCCGCAACGTCGTGCTGGCCGCGCGGATCGCGGCGTTCGCCGGGGCCGGGGAGATCCTCGTCTCCTCGACGCTCAAGCAGTACACGGAGAGCGATCCGAGCTTCCAGTTCGAGCCCCGGGGCGAGCACCACTTCAAGGGGCTTCTCGGCGAACACGCCGTCTACAGCGTCCGCTGGCGGCAGCCGGCCGTGGACCCGGCGGTTTCTTGACTCGCCTGTCGGCGCCACTCTAAGCTCGATGCCCGCGGCTCAGAGGAATTCGGGCAATGGCATTGAGAGGGGATCAGCTGCAGCGCGGCTCCGTCGTCGGCGGGCTACCGGATCGACGAGCTGATCAGCCGCGGCGGGATGGGCGTCGTCTACCGCGCGACGAACGTCGCGCTGAACAGGATCTACGCACTCAAGGTCCTGGCGCCCGAGCTGGCCGAGGACGAGCAGTTCCGGGAGCGGTTCAAGCGCGAGACGCGGATCGCCGCGTCGCTGCACCACCCGAACATCGTCGGGATCCACAATGCCGGCGAGCACGAGGGCCTGCTGTTCTTCGTGATGGACTACGTGACGGGCACCGACCTGCACGAGATCCTGCTCAAGCAGGGCGCACTCGAGCCGGCGCGGGCCGTCGACCTGCTCGAGCAGTGCGCGTCCGCGCTCGACGCCGCACACCGCCGCGGGCCTCGTCCACCGGGACGTCAAGCCCGCGAACATCCTGATCACGGTGAGGGACGGCGAGGAGCACGCCTACCTCACCGACTTCGGGCTCGCCAAGAAGTTCGACGGCGCCTCGGCGATGACCGCGAAGGGGCTCATGGTCGGCACCGTCGACTACATGGCGCCGGAGCAGATCACCGGCACGCGGACCGACGCGCGCACCGACATCTACGGCCTCGGCTGCGTCTTCTACCAGATGCTCGCGGGGAAGGTGCCCTACGAGCGCGAGAACTCGGTCGCGACCCTGTTCGCGCACGTGCATGATCCCCCGCCCCCGCTCGAGGGGGAGATCATCGACACCTACCCGGCGTTCGACCCGGTGCTCGAGAAGGCGATGGCCAAGGAGCCGGGCGACCGCTACTTCTCGGCCGGGGACTTCGCGTCGCGATGCGGCCGCGGCGCTGAAGGGGATGCGCTCGAGCGCCCCTCCGACGATCGTCGGGACCGGCGAGGCGACGCCGCTGCCCGAACACGCCGAGGCGTCGCCGGAGCCCGTGATCGAGGCGGGCGCGGCGACGGTGGCCGCAGGCGCCGGCGACCGACCGCAGGGCGCTGATCCGCCGGGCGACGCGCCGGAACCCGACGCGCAGGGGGAGACGAGGCTCAGCGATGCGCCACCACCACCGCCCGCGGGCGTCACGGCGGCAGCGCCCGCCGCAGCCGCGGGAGCGGCCTCGCTGGCCCGCGACGAGCCGCGCCCGGACCCGCCCGGCGCGCCGACCAGGGCCGGAGCGCCCGATGTGCCACCGGCTCCGGGGCCGCGCGCGGGCGCCGGCGGCCGGGGAGGCGACGCGGCCGCAGGATCGCGCTCGCGCTTCCGCGTCCCGGCGATCGCGGCGCTCGTGCTGCTGGTCGTCGGCGCCGGCGTCGCCGTGGTCGCGCTGAGTTCGGGCGGTGGCTCCTCCAAGCCGACGGGGCAGCCGTTCGCGTCCGCGCCGCGGCCCCGTGCCGACGAACCGCGTCACCGGCAACGGCACGGCGACGGTCCACCTGAACGGCAACGTCGCGACGGTCACCCTCGATGCGGCCGGGCTGCTCAACGGGTCACCGCATGCGATGCACATCCACGCGGGCGGCAAGGGGCAGTGCCCGCCGGCGTCGGCGGCGCGCCTGCACAACGGGCACCTGGCGATCAGCACGACCAACGGCATCGCGTTCTACGGGCCCCCGCAGGTGGCGCTCACCTCCCACGGCGACACGACCCCGAAGAGCATCGTCGACTTCCCGCGCTATCCCGACGACGGGGAACATCCGCTACAAGCGGACGTTCACTCTTCCCCCGGGGGTCGCCGCGGCGATCCGCGCAGACAACGCCATCGTCGTCGTGCACGGCATCGACTACAACCACAACGGGATCTACGACAACGTCCTGGATCGCAGCGAGCTGAAGCGCAGCCTGCCCGGCGGAGGCGACGGCGCCGGCGCTCTGCGGCCGGCTGGTCGCCACGCAGACCGCAGCCGCGGGCCCGGGACGGTCCAAGGTCACGACGTACGCGGTCGTGCTGCATCGCTACGCCGCGCCCCCCGCGACGCCCGGCGACCGCTTCGCGCTGCTGTGCCACCTGCTGGGGCTCCCGGCGCCCGGCGACTCGCGCGCGGCCGGCGCAGTGACCTGATCGCGCGCACCGTCACTGCGAGACGGTGATCGTCGCCTTCATCCACGGATGGATCGAGCAGAAGTAGTGGATCGTTCCCGGCGCCGTGAGCGTGATCGAGAACCTCGTGCCCGGGCGCATCGACGGCCGCGAGGATGTGAATCGCGGCCCGCTGACGTACTCCACGTTGTGCGGCGAGCTGTCCCTGTTCGTCCACACGACCCGCTGCCCGACCTTGGCGTGAACGTCGGTGGGGGTGAAGAACAGGCTCTTCATGACGACATGCACCGTGCCGGCCGAGCCCGGAACATCGGTGACGGAGGACCCTGAGCCGACGGCCGCGCCGCACCCTGCGGCCGCGAGCGCGAGCGCGAGGACCGCGAGGGCGAAGCACGGAGCGCGCGCGATGTTCTGCATGACGAGGCGGCGACGCTCGCTCGGGAGCCCGCCGGTCAGCTCGCTGCGTCCATGATCGGGAGGCCTGCGGCCTCCGAGAGCGAGCGCGCGAACGCGATGCTGGTGGGTGGCCGGTCGGCGGGCTCCTTGCGCAGCGCGGCCTTCAGCGCCTGCGCGAACCGGGGTGGGATGTCGGGTCGCTCGGCGGATGGATCGGGCGGCTCGTCCTGGAGATGCGCCCACAGCACCTGCATCCCCTGGCGATCTGCGAACG
The DNA here is from genome assembly GCA_963809525.1 of uncultured Solirubrobacteraceae bacterium. Classification (GTDB taxonomy): domain Bacteria; phylum Actinomycetota; class Thermoleophilia; order Solirubrobacterales; family Solirubrobacteraceae; genus F1-60-MAGs163. The sequence continues at coordinate 98,517 of CAWEJY010000011.1, forward strand.
GCGGCCGTCCGTGCACGCATTCGAAGACCACGCACCCGAGCGAGTAGATGTCGGATGCGCCGGTCACCGGTTCACCGCGGATCTGCTCCGGCGGCATGTAGTCCATCGATCCGAGTGCCTGCCCGGGGCGCGTCAGCGCCGTGCCCTGGCTGTCCTTGGCGAGCCCGAAGTCCGTGATGTACGCCTTCCCCGCCAGATCGAGCAGGATGTTGCCGGGCTTGACGTCGCGGTGCACCATGCCCGCGTCCCACAGCGCCTGGAGGCCGTCGGCCACCTGCGCGCACATCCTCACGGTCGTGGCCAGGTCGAGGCGGCCCTCCAGCTGGAGCTTCCAGTCGAGCGCGACGCCGTCGATGAACTGCGCCGCCAGGAAGAGCGTCCCCTCGAGCTCGCCCGTGTCGCGCACCGGGACCACGTGGGGGTTGCGCACGGTCTGGGCGATCCGCGCCTCGCGCCTGAAACGGCGCCTGAAGGTCTCGTCGCGCGCCAGGTCGTCCTTGACGAGTTTCAGCGCGACCGGCGTGCCGTCGGCGGCGGTTGCTCTGTAGACCCTGCCCATCCCGCCCACGCCGACGAGGGAATCGATCTCGTACTCCCCCATGCGAGTCCCGACGCGGCCGTCGGCCTGGAGGCGTTTCGGCTGATGACTCATATGTCCCTCGGAGCGTGAGCATAGGTCATCGAGGGTCGGCGCGGTGATCGTCTCAAGGGGTTGCATGCGCACGCTGATTCGGCTGTAGTCGGACCCGCAACCGTGTCTGCGTCGTGTCCTTCCTGTGGTCTGTCGCCGCGCGCCGGTGATCGGTTCTGCTCGCGCTGCGGGGCGGCGCTGGTGGAGGGGCGCTCGCGGGAGCATCGGATTCTCGCCACGATCGTGTTCTGTGATCTGGTCGGCTCGACCGAGTTGGGCGAGCGGCTGGATCCTGAGGCGCTGCGCGGCGTGCAGCAGGCGTACTTCGCGGCGGTCTCCGGCGCGCTGGGCCGGCATGGCGGTGAGGTCGAGAAGTTCATCGGCGATGCCGTCATGTGCGTGTTCGGCATCCCGCGCGCGCGTGAGGACGACGCGCTGCGTGGGTGTCTTGCGGCGCTGGAGATCCAGCGTGAGCTGGGCTGGCTCAACGCGCACCTGCAGGCGCGGTGGGGGGTGGTGCTGCGCGCGCGGATCGGCGTGAACAGCGGCGAGGTCGTGGCCGGCGATGGGCTGCGCGAGCAGGCGCTGGTGACTGGTGATGCGGTGAACACGGCGGCGCGCCTGGAGCAGGCGGCCGGGGCCGGGCAGGTGCTGATCGGTGCGCTGACGCGCGAGCTGGCGGGCCCGGCGATCCGGGTGCTGGAGGTCACGCCGGTCGCCGCGCGTGGCAAGGCGCAGCTCGTCGAGGCCTTCGAGCTGCTCGGCATCGGCGCAGAGCAGACGCGCGGTGAGGCCGGGGCACTGGTCGGGCGCGCGCAAGAGCTTGACGAGCTGCTGGCGCTGGTCGGGGTGGGGCGACCGGGCGCGCTGCGGATGCTCGTCGGTGAGCCGGGGATCGGGAAGTCGCGGCTGGCCGGGGAGGTCGCGGCGCACGCGGGGTCCGCCGTGGCGATCGCCTGCCCGGCGCACGGGGAGGGTGCGGCGCTGTGGCCGCTGCGCGGCCTGGCGCAGGCGGCCGCGGCTGCCGGCGTGCCGGGCGGCGCGGCGCTGCTGCACGCCGCCGCGCTCGATGGTGGTCGGCGGCGCCAGGACATCGCGGCGGCCGGTGCGGCGCTGGTCGAGCTCGTGCGCGCATGGGCCGCCGGCGAGTCGCTGGTCGTGGTCGTCGAGGACGCGCAGTGGGTGCAGCCGCAGCTGCTCGACGTGCTCGGCGCGATCGACGGCGTTGCCCGGCTGTCGACGCTGATCGTGCTCGCGGGGCGCGCGGGCCCGATCATCGATCACCCGCTGCTCGCCGCGCGCCTGCTGGGGCTCGCGCCGCTCCCGGACCCTGAAGCGGATCAGCTGCTCGTCGGTTGCGGCGTCCTCGATCCCGGGCGCCGCGCCACACTCCGGCGGGTGGGGGCGGGCAATCCGCTGTTCCTCGAGCAGCTCGCCGGCGATAACGGCGACGAGTTGCCCGTCAGCCTGCGCGCGCTGCTCGGGGCGCGACTGGACGAGCTCGCGGACGACGAGCGCGACGTGATCGACGCGGCCGCGATCGTCGGCCGCGAGTTCTGGCTGCGGGCGCTGCGCGAGCTCACGCGCCAGGACGAGATCGGCGACCTGCGCGCGGCGCTGGCGAGCCTGGTCGCCAAGGAGTTCATCGTCCGCGGTCGCGCCGACGCCCGCGGCAGCGCGCCGCGCGGGCTGACCGCCGTCTTCACCTTCGAGGAGCCCTACAGCTTCCGGCACGCGCTCGTGCAGGACGTCGCCTACGCCGCCGCGTCCAAGGCCCGGCGCGCCGCCGGGCACGCGCTGATGGCCGACCTGCTGGACGACCGGCCGGACGTCCCTCCCGCGCTGATCGCCTGGCACCTCGAACGAGCGGCCGACCTGCGACGCGAGCTGCACCGCGATTCCCGGCCGCTGGCACGCCGGGCGGTGGCCAAGCTCGAGCAGGCGGGCCGCGGAGCGCGCGCGGCCGGCGATCGCGAAGCCGCGACGCGGCTGCTCGAGCGCGCCGCGTTCCGCAAGGCCAACCCGTGAGGAACCGCGGTCCGGGCGGTCGTCACAGGCCGAGCCTGCTGCGACCGCGTGGGCCGCGTCGCGGAGCTGGCCGTCAGCCCGAGGTGGGCTCGGCTCCGGACGCCGCGCGGTCGGCCGCCCAGCGCGAGCGCGTCGCGTCCTCGCGTTCGAGCTCCTCGAGCGCGAGCAGCAGCGCGGCCTGGGCCGCCTCGTGCGCGGGGATCCAGCGGTGCCGGATCGCGTTGCGTCGCAGCACCGTCGCATGCACCTCCTCGTCGAGGCGCCGCAGCGCAGCCTGCAGCACGCCGAGACGGGCGGCGGCGTCGAGCGCGGCCCGGTGCGCGTCGGCTGCCACGAGCAGCGCCGCGCTTGCTCCGGGTGCGAGGGGATCCAGACGGCCGACCTCCGCGTCGACCGGGCAGGGCACGCCGAGGATCGCCCGCCAGCGCACCGTGACGGTCGCCGTGCCCGCCATCGCGCGAGCCGGCCCGAGATGGGATCCGCCGCCGAGCACCGCTGTGCGGGTCAGCGCCCGGTCCGCCTCCCGCGCGGCCCGCTCCCAGGTGCGCCGCGCCTCGGCCTCCAGCGGCTCGAGCCGCGCGCGCTCGCGCGCCAGCGCGCGGAACTTCTCGTCGAGGAGCTCCGCCCCCCGGCGCGCCACCTCGAGCCGGTGGGCCAGCCAGGGACGGCCTGCGCGGCCGGCGGGATGGCGAATCCGCACCCTGCTACCCCTCCGAACCGCGAGCGCGGTAGCGGGCGTCCAGGACGGCGTCGGAGATCATCGTGAGCTCGGCCCGGGGCAGGCGCGAGACGACACGCCAGGCGCGGTCCAGCGTGTCGTCCAGCGATCGGCTCTCGTCGCGGTCCTGAGCCAGGAACTCGTCGTTCATGGCAGCGGCGAACTCGAGCTGACGGCGCTCGGAGGGCGAGAGCGCCTCCTCGCCGAGCACCTCGGCGAGCTCACGGGCGCGCCGCGCCTCGGCGCTGAGCGCGTAGAGCTGGGCGGCGAGCTCGAGGTGATCCTCGCGGGTGCGACCCGGCCCTGCGCCCAGCCGCATGAGCCGCGAGAGCGAGCCGAGCGGATCGAACGGCGGATAGAGGCCTGCGGCGTGCAGCTCGCCGGAGAGCACGAGCTGGCCCTCGGTGATGTACCCGGTGGTGTCGGGGACCGGGTGCGTGATGTCCGCGGCGGGCATCGTCAGCACGGGCACCTGGGTGACCGACCCCGGCAGGCCCCGGATGCGCCCCGCGCGCTCGAGCAGCGAGGCGAGGTCGCTGTACAGGTGGCCGGGGTAGCCGCGACGCGATGGGATCTCCCCGCGCGCGGAGGCCACCTCGCGCAGCGCCTCGCAGTAGCTCGTCAGATCGGCCATCACGACCAGCACGTGGCGCCCCTCGTCGAAGGCGAGGTGCTCGGCGATCGTGAGCGCCAGGCGGGGCGTGACGAGCCGCTCGATGACCGGATCCTCCGCTGTGTTCAGCAGGACGCAGAGATCGTCCGTCGATCCGCGCGTGGCGAGCAGCGTCCCGACGTCGGACGCGTCCGCGTGCGTCATCCCGATCGCGGCGAAGATGACGGCGAACGGCTCGTCACCGGTGTGTGCCTGCGCGGCGACCTGCGCGGCCAGTTCGAGGTGCGGCAGCCCGCCGACCGAGAAGATCGGGAGCTTCTGCCCGCGCACGAGCGTCGCCATGCCGTCGATCGCCGAGATGCCCGTGAACACCGGGTCAGCGGGGGGCTCGCGCCACACGGGGTTGATCGGCTCGCCGACCACCTCCCGCGTCTGATCCCCCGAGATCGGCGGGCCTCCGTCGAGCGGCTCGCCGCGCCCGTTGCACACGCGGCCCAGCCAGCCCGGCCCCACGGGGATTCGCATCGGCGTGCCCGCGAACGCCACGCCGGCGCCGTCGATGCTGATCCCGGCCGTGCCCTCGAGCACCTCGACGGTCGCGAGGTCCTCGTGCACCTCGAGCACGACGCCGTGACGGATCTCACCCGACTCGAGCCGGATCTCGGCGACCTCGTCCCAGCCCACGCCGGACACGTCGCTGACGACGATCAGCGGCCCGGCGATGCGCTCCAGGCGCGTGTGCTCGACGCGCGGCCTCATCCGGGCCTGCCGAGCCGCAGCAGGAGCCGATCGCGGATCTCCCGGACCCCGGCGGCATCATCCGGGCCGACCCGGTCACGTGCCCGGACGGCGTCGGAGAGGTCGACCTCCTCGAGCTCGGCGGCCGGAACCCCCTGCCGGATGAGGTCCAGCGAGCGGTCGTGCAGATCGAGCACCATCTCCAGGAGGGCGGACTGCTTCCCGGGCGCGCACCAGGTGTCGAGCTCGCTGAGCGCGCTCTGCTGCAGCACCGCCTCCCGCAGCAGCCGGCCCGTGCGCAGCACGATGCGTTCGTGATCCGGCAGCGACGCGGCGCCCACGAGGTCGGCGACCGCCTGCACCCGATCGGCCTCGGCGAGCAGACCCATGGCCTTCGCGCGGCGCTCGCCCCAGGCCGCGTCGTCGTGGTCGGCGTGCCAGCGCTCCACGTGCCGGACATCGCGCGAGGAGGATGCCGTCCAGCTGACCGCGGGGTGGTGGCGCGCGTAGGCCAGATCGCGATCGAGCGACCAGACGGCGCGGACGAAGCGGGCGGTGTGGGCGGTGACCGGCTCGGCCATGTCTCCTCCAGGAGGCGAGACCGCACCGAGGATGGTGACCGAGCCCGACCCGCCGGCGAGCGTCTGCACGCACGCGGCGCGCTCGTAGAACGCGGCGAGCGACGGGGCCAGGCTGGCCGGGAAGCCCTCCTCGGCCGGCAACTCGCCGGTCCGCGAGGCGATCTCGCGCAGCGCCTCGGCCCAGCGCGAGGTGGAGTCGGCGATGACGAGCGCGTCATAGCCCATGTCGCGGAAGTACTCGGCGACGCAGACGCCGGCGTGGACGCTGACCTCGCGCGCCATCAGGGCCATGTTCGACGTGTTCGCGATCAGGACGGTCCGCTCGCGCAGCGCCCTGCCCGTGCGCGGGTCCTCGAGCTCTCCGAGCTCGCGCAGCACGTCCGCGAGCTCGTTTCCCCGCTCTCCGCAGCTGACGTAGACGATGACATCTGCGTCACACCACTTGGCGACCTGCTGCAGCAGCAGGGTCTTGCCCGTGCCGAACCCGCCGGGGATCGACGCCGTTGATCCGCGCGCGACCGGGAACATGAGGTCCAGGGCGCGCTGGCCGGTCCCCAGGGGCACCGAGGCATCGATGCGCATCCCCGACGGCCGCGGCCGGCGCAACGGCCATCGGTGGGCCGGCCGCACCTCGCGCCCGTCGATCACCGCGATCGGCTCGGCCACCGTGTAGGACCCCTCGGCGGCCACCCACTCGACCCGGCCGCCGGCGTCCGGTGGCGCAAGGACACGGGTCTCGATCGTGGCGGTCTCCAGGACCGCGCCGAGGATGGCGCCGCCCGCAACCCTCTGGCCGGCACGGACGGCGGGCCGGAACGGCCAGCGGCGGCCGACGTCGAGCGTGTCGGCGCGGGCGCCCGGGTGCAGGCGCTCGCCGAGGGGCTCGAGTCGGCGCAGCATGCCGTCGAAGACGTTGCCGAGCAGTCCCGGCCCGAGCTCCGCGCTCAAGGGACCGTCGCCCAGGCGGGCCACGGCTCCGGGGGCGAGGCCGCCTGTGTACTCGTGGGCCTGCACGACGGCGATGTCCGCCCGCAGCGAGATGACCTCCGCGGCCAGGCGCCGGTCGCCCAGTTCGACGAGGTCGAAGAGCCGCGCATGCGGCATCCCTGCGATCTCGACGACCGGGCCGCTCACCCGGACGACGGTCGGATCGTTCACGACCACAGCTCGTTCAGCGCCGGGCCGAGCTCGCCGATGCAGCCGTCCGCGAGCGCCTGCAGCGTGTAGTCCAGGCGGCGGCTGCCCGCGCTCGCGCGCACGCCCCCGGCTCCCGGTGGGTCGATCTCGAGCTGCGCCTCTGGCCCGAGCTCACGCCGAGCGCCTGCGGCAAGGCGATCGAGGAACGCGGCATAGCCCGGTTCCTCACGCAGGCGCAGGACGGCCGCCCGGCCGCGCCGCCGCAGCTCTTCGTAGGCCTCGCGCCGTGCGCGAAGGACCTCTGCGTGAGCCAGCGTGCGCCCCAGCGCCTGCTCGCGCTCGGCGTCCAGACGCCCGGTGGCCTCGCCCTGCGCGCGGGCGCGCCGGATGGTCTCGCCGGCGGCGCGCTCGGCTTCGCTGACGCGCCGGCGCGCCTGGGCGCGAGCGTCAGCCAGGATGCGCGCGGCCCGCTCGCGGGCGTCGGCGAGCAGTGCCTCGGTCGCGGGATCGACGCTCACAGCGGCACCTCGACCCACAGCAGCGACGGTCGCTCCTGCAGGCGCGCTCCCAGTGCGGCGTGCGCCGTGGGCGTCAGCAGCAGGACGGCGAGGTCCGCGGGAAGCTGCTCGAACGCCTCGTGCGCCTGGAGCGCGTCCTGGGCGGGGTGGATGGTCACGCCGGCGAGCGCGTATCCCGCCAGGCGCACGTCCTCTCCGATGGCGGCGACCCCGCTCACGCCTTTCCGATGAGAACGATCGCGATCACCAGTCCGTAGATCGCGATCCCCTCAGCGAGCCCGACGATGACCATCGCCCGTCCGAACAGCTCCGGCTTCTCGCTGATCGTCGCCAGCGCCGCGGCGCCGGTGTAGGCCACCGCGATCGCGGCTCCGAAGGTCGAACCGGCGATCGCGATGCCCGCGGCGATGAACGCGTCGCCCGAGCTGGCGCTGGAGGTCGCGGCCTGCGCGGGCTCGGGGATGCCCAGCGCCGTCAGCAGGACCAGCCCGAGCGCCGTCAGCGCGACGAGCGCGTTGAAGGCGGCGAGGCCGCGCAGCGCGTGTCGCGGCGAGCGGCGCGACCAGCGCGCGAGCGCCCAGCCGGCGGCCAGTGCCAGCGGAGCGGCCACCAGCAGCGCTGCGATCACGTCTGACGACCTCGGGCCACCACGGGAACCCTCCAGGGCTGGAATCGGTCGCCCTCGCCGGCATAGACCCGCGAGAACAGCTCGTAGTATTCCAGCCGCATCGCCTGGATGAGGGCCACGAGCGCCTCGAGCGCAAAGGCAAGCGCACTTCCGACGGCGAACACGACGATCGCCGCGAGCTTTCCGGCGGCGCCCTGCTGCCAGAGCGACGTCGTCCCGTCGAGGACGATCGCGCCCAGTGCCGCGTGCATCAGTCCGAAGGCGGCGAGCCGCACGAACGAGAACACGTTCGACGCGATCCGCAGGATCGCGTCGAACAGTTCGATCAGCGCCTGCGCGGCGCCCGCACCGGACACGCCACTGCTCGCGAGGAAGCCGGTGAAGAGCAGCACCGCCCCGGCGAGCATGACGGCCGTGCCGACCCCGGTCAGGGCGTCGCTCGAGAGCTCGAGCCCGAGCACGAGCAGACCGCCGCCGAGGAACGTCGTGAACCCGGCGATCCCGGACGGCGCCAGGAGCGCCGCGCGCGGACCCGCCTCGCGCCAGCGGTTCACGATGCCGAATCCGTAGCCGATCCCGAGCAGCACCGCACCCAGGCCGATGGCGGCGGGGAACAGCCGCAGGTAGTCGTCGAGCGGCTCGAGCCACAGCGCCGGGATGATGCCGGACGGACCGAACAGCTCGCCGTAGAGCAGCCCGAACACGGCGGCGGCGAGACCGCCCGCGAACGGGAACGCCCAGAGCGGACGCAGGCCCTGCAGGCGCGGCGCCGTCGTCACGCGCAGGTACAGGCCGAACGCAGCGAGCAGCAGCCCCTGCCCCAGATCGCCGAACATCATCCCGAACATCAGGACGAACGAGGCGGCGGCGAACGGGGTGGGGTCCACGTCCGCGTAGCGCGCGGGTCCGTACGTGTCGACGAGCGGCTGGAAGCGGCCGGTGACCCGTCCGGGGGTCAGCAGCGTCGGCGGCTCGACGAGCGTGGGCCGCGGGAGCTCGACGGCAGCCGCTCCGATCGCGCCCAGGCGCTCGGCGAGCGCAGGCAGATCGGCGCTGGGCACCCACGCCACGAGCGCTGCGAAGCGCCCACGGCGCACCGCCGCCTCCGCGCGGCGCGCGAGTTCCACCTCGCCGCCAAGCAGGTCCCGGCATCCGGCCCGCTCGAGCTCGCCGAGGTCCGACGGCTCGGCAGTGATCGCCGGTGCCACCGGGCCGCCCGCGTCGGCCGCCCGCTCGAGACGCCTCAGGGCCTCCACGGCCTCCCCATGGGGGGCGGGAACCGGGCCGACGAGCTGCGCGACGCCGGTGTCCGCGAGCACGATCAGCATCGAGCGCAGCCGCGCGACGGGCACGACGAACGCGACCCGGCTCATGCGTGCGGGGGCGAGCTCAGGCAATCTCCTCGAAGACCTCCATCGCACCCCGGTCACCGCCGCGGGCGGCGATCTCGAGCGCACCCGTCGTGCGCCAGCCGTCCACGGCGAGGAGCACGATCGCGCCGACCACGATCGAGCGACCGATCGCCCCCTCGTGCACGAGCCGTTCGGCTTCCTGCTCGACGCGACGCCACCACGCGGCCTCCGCGCGCCAGAGCTCCCGCGGCTCGGCGATGCCCTCGAGCGGCCAGGCCGCTGCGGCCGGCAGCGCCGCCCGCAGCGTCTCGATGCTCTGGGCCTGCATCCAGAGGCTTCCGACTCCCGGGGGGCGCTGACGTGCCAGGTCCGCCGCCGGGCGGCCCGCGAGCATCAGCTCACGGGCCAGCAGCAGCGCGACCGCGCCGGCGACCCAATCGGCGGCCTCGGCAACGGAGGCGATGACCCTGCGGGCCCACGCCAGGCGCAGCCCGACGCCGATCGCGATCGGCTGCTCGCCGCCGGGGTCCCCCCACGGGGAACCCGCCAGCCGCGCGCGGAGCTCCGCCGCGCTCTGGGCGTCTGCGAGCTGCGGCCAGGCGGTCGCCAGGCCCCCGAGCACGAACGGACGGGGGGTCTGCTCACCGGCGAGATACGCGAGGCGCTCGTCGATGTTGGAGAGCTCGAACCAGGCGGCGAATGCCCGCGCGGTCTCCAGCGCCCGCGGAGGGACCCAGCCCGCGAGCACGCGCAGGTGCCACAACACCGTTTCCGCCACCGCGCGCTCGGCGGCGGCCAGGTCACTGCGCGGCCGCACGGCTCGCCCGTATGCGGTGGCCGAGAGCGACGCCAGCGCTTCGTCGAGCGAGGCGCTGCCCGCGAGCCTGAATGCCTCGTCGCGGCCGAGCCTGCGGCTCAGCATCCCGCGAGCGCGGATGCTGCCGGCGACCCAGCCGGGAGTTACCGGTCGAACCGTCGCACGCATTCGAGTACCTGCTCCACGAGCCGATCGGTCGGCGCGTCGCGGCCGGCGCGGATGCGCTGCGCCTCGTGCCGCCCCTCGTCCTGCGCGCGCCGGGCGTCGTCGCGCGCGCTCTCCCGCCGCTGCGCTGCTGCGCGCACCCGCTCGGCCTCGGCGCCTGAGCGTGCCTGCTCGAGGATCGCCGCGCTCTCGCGCTCCGCCTGCTCGAGCAGGCGCCGCGCTTCGGTGTGGGCGTCCTCCTCGATCCGCGTCGCCTGCGCGTCGACTTCGTCCAATCCCGCGATGAGCTCGGCGAGCTCGGCTTCCAGGTCGGAGCCCGAGGCCGGCACGCCGAGCGCCTGCGCGGGCCGGCCCGGAGGGCTCAGGACCCGTCGGAACCGGTCGAGGATCCCTGGGAACCGCGGCACCGCACCAGCCTAGTGTCCAGAGTCACGAGTTCGCACAGAGCGCGCCGACCTGGCCTGCGGCCTCACCGGGCGCTCGCGCCCTCGATGCGGCGCTTCAGGTTGGCGAACTGCCGGGTCTGCATGACCCAGTGCGAGGGCTCCAGGAGGAGGACGCTCATGAGCGGCTGCAGGCGGCGAGGGCGCAGGGCCCAGTAGCCGCTGACGATCAACCGCGTCCTGCCTCCGGGAAGCTCCTCCAGCAGGAAGCCCCAGAGCGAATCGGTGAACGCGGACGGGCGCTCGCCGCGCGGGTCGAACGGACGACCACGCAGGTCGAGCGACATGCGCAGCCCGAGGAATCGCTCGGGCTCGAGCGCCGCCACCTCCCACGACTGGCTGTCGTCCCGGGTGCCGGCGAAGCGATCGCCGAGCGCGATCTCCTGCCACTCGGGATGGACGCGCTCGGCGCTGGAGCGCCCCCAGTTGTCGAGGCGGTCCCAGCTGTACCAGCCGCCGCGGTCGGTGCCCATCTGCACGAGCCACGGCCAGACCTGTGACGGCGGGCCCTCGATCGTCACGGCCATCGTCGCGCTGCGCTCCCCGCCCGGGATCAGATCCGCGCCGGGGTACGCGCGGCCGACCTCCGCATCCGTCGCGCCCCAGCGCAGCAGCGGCGGGCGCACGACGAGGACGTAGGCGCCGGCGACGAGCAGTCCGGCGGCGAGCCTGCGAGTGATGCTCATGGGCTGTGGCGGTTCACGGTGCTGCGTAGCATGGCGCGGACGGCGCCCGTCGTCCGTGAGACCACCGCCCGAGGAGCCCCCATGGCCGACCGATCAGCCCCGCAGGCCACGCGCCTGATCGCCGAGGCGAACGCCGCCGTTCGCCTGCGCCTGCCGTTCGCCGACACCGAGGACTTCGACGATGCGCGGCGCGGGCTCGTCGCGTCGCTGTCCGACGGGGTGATCCGCGCGACGGACGGGCGCGTGGTCTGGGACGCCGACGCCTACGCGTTCCTCGACGCGGACTGTCCCGAGACGGTCAACCCGAGCCTCTGGCGCCAGGGGCAGCTCAACAGGATCCACGGTCTGTTCGAGGTGACCGGGGGCATCTACCAGGTGCGCGGCCTCGACCTGTCGAACATGACGATCGTCGAGGGCGATGCCGGGGTGCTGGTGATCGACCCGCTGATCTCGGCCGAGACGGCCGCCGCGGCGCTCGCGCTGTACCGCGAGCATCGCGGTGCGCGGCCCGTGACCGGGCTGCTCTACACGCACAGCCACGTCGATCACTTCGGTGGGGCGCGCGGCGTCGTCTCCGAGGAGGACGTGGCGTCCGGCCGCGTGCCGGTCTTCGCGCCGCAGGGCTTCGTCGAGCACGCGGTGAGCGAGAACGTCTACGCGGGCGGAGCGATGGCGCGCCGTGCGACGTACATGTACGGGCCGCTGCTCGAGAAGGGCCCGGCAGGTCAGGTCGGTGCCGGGCTGGGGCAGACGACCTCGCTGGGGACGATCACGCTGATCCCGCCGACCGTGGACATCACCAGGACCGGGCAGGAGGAGACGGTCGACGGGATCCGGATGGTCTTCCAGCTCACGCCGGGAACCGAGGCGCCTGCGGAGATGAACTTCCTCTTTCCGGAACACCGCGCGCTGTGCATGGCAGAGAACGCGACGCACAACCTGCACAACGTGCTCACGCTGCGCGGCGCGGTGGTGCGCGACGCGCGGGTCTGGGCGGCCTACCTCGACGAGGCGATCACCCTGTTCGCCGACGAGGCGGACGTGTGCTTCGCCCAGCATCACTGGCCGCGCTGGGGCGCCGAGCGGATCGTCGACTTCCTTGCCAAGCAGCGCGACCTGTACGCCTACATCCACGATCAGACGCTGCGGCTGCTGAACAAGGGCCACGTCGCAAGCGAGATCGCCGAGCAGTTCGAGCTGCCGCCGAGCCTGGAACGAGAGTGGCACTGCCGCGGCTACTACGGCTCGCTGAACCACAACGTCAAGGCCGTCTGCCAGCGCTACCTCGGATGGTTCGACGGCAATCCCGCGCACCTGTGGCCGCACCCCCCGCAGGCGGCCGCCGAGCGCTACGTCGGGCTGGCGGGCGGCGCGGACGCACTGCTCGCCCACGCGCGTGAGGCGTTCGACCGCGGCGACCACCGCTGGGTCGCGGAGGTCGTGAACCACCTCGTCTTCGCCGATCCCGCCAACGCGGACGCGCGGGAGCTGCAGGCTCAGGCGCTCGAGCAGCTCGCCTTCGGCGCCGAGAACGGCACGTGGCGCAACTTCTTCCTGATGGGCGCACACGAGCTGCGTGAGGGCGTCGGCGGCACCGCGACCTCGACCGCGCCGGCGGACGTCGTGCGCAACCTCTCCAGCGAGCAGCTCTTCGACGTCCTGGCGATCCGCATCGACGGCCCGCGCGCGGGCGACCGCAGGATCACCCTGCACTGGCGTTTCACCGACACCGGCGAGGATCACGAGCTGACGCTCGAGCACGGCGTTCTCACGCACCGCCGCGACGCGCGGGCCGACGCCGCCGATGCGACCGTCAGCATCGAGCGCGCCGTGCTCAATCAGGTGCTCAGCGGCGCGGCCAGCCTCGAGGAGGTCGCCGCGTCCGGCGCGATCGGCATCGAGGGCGACCCGGCCAAGCTCGGCGAGCTGCTGGGCCTGCTCGACGCACCCGACCCGGGCTTCGCCATCGTCACCCCCTGACCCGAGCCGGCCGGCCGGCCGAGGACAGTCCTATGACCCCCCTCGACTGGCGTCCCCCCGGGCTTGACCGCGAACCGGGTCTGCTCGGCGAGATGTCCAGACGG
>CAWEJY010000012.1:0-174093 GCA_963809525.1 uncultured Solirubrobacteraceae bacterium
CGTACTGCTGGTGGGCGGCGAACTCGTGCGCGACCTGCTCGTTGAGCTTCTCGACGAAGGGCTGTGCGGGCATGGCGCCCATCCTACGATGAGCGGGCCGGATTACGGCTGATCGTCCTGGCTCTGCAGGACCTGGATGCCGTCGGCTGGGGCCTCGACGCCGTACTGGCGCCGATGATGTTGACGCTCGGCCCGGGCCGGCGATCGCGGCGCCCGTGGCGAGTGAGGGGTCGATTGCCCTTGAGCGGGGGTGAGACGGTCGCGGTCGCAGTGAAGATGCCGTCGGCCGGAGCCTTGGCGGCCTGCCAGCCCTTCGGGGCCGACCAGATGACGGCCGCGCCGCCGCCCGGACGCGCCGTGATCGCCGGGGCGCCGAGCCCGGCGCCCTGCCCGAGCGTCGTGAGCCTGAAGGTCGCGCCGACCGCCGCCTGCGCGACGACGATCCGCGCCGCCGCGCCGATCCCCACGCGCCAGGTGACGAACGCACGACCGCGCTCATCCACCGCTGCGGCGATGTTGCGGATGCGTGCCGAGCCCGGGGCGCTGATGGAAGCGAGAGCGAGAGCCGCCCGGGAGTTCTGCGACGCACCAGCCGCACGGCGCCCGTGCTGTCCTCCCAGCCACCACGCCGTTCCCGAGATGGCCGACGGCCGCCGCGATCGGGGCATGGGACCGGGCCGCGCCGAGCAGTTGCGGGCGCTGCGGGACGCCGTTGTCCGCGATTCTCGAGGCGACCGCCCTGCGACCCGTGACCCATGCGACGACCGGGCTGCCGTCGGTGCCGATGCCGACCGACGGCTGGCTCAGCGAGCGGCTGCGGAACAGATGCGGCGCCGTGAACCCGAGCGCGGCAGTCGCGTCGCGATCGTCACGCGCCGCGCGCCGCTGCCGCTGCGTGTGGCGCCCACCGCGACGACGGCGAAGCCCCCGTCGGAGACGCCGACGGCGGGGTCGGTCATCGGGCTCAGCGGACCGCCGACGAGCGTCACCGGCGGGGCGAAGTCCTACCGCCGTCGCGCACGAGCGCCTGCAGGATCGAGGACGAGCCGTGGTCGCGCCGGAGTGCGATCAGCCCGACGCCGTCCCCGGCCGCGGCGGCGCTGCCGCTCCGACGTCCAGCCCCGAGACGGTCCACGGCGCCGGCAGCGCCGGAAGCGGCCGCGGCTGGGCCCAGATGAGCGAGCCCTGTGGATCGGTGGCCGACGCGAGGTCGCGCTCGACGAGCACGAGCGGCTGGTCGAGCGTCCCGCCGCCCACGACGGCAAACGCGTTGCCGCTCGGGTCACCCGCGACCGCGTACGCCTTGGCATCCCCGTTGACGTAGATCGCGCTCGGCGGGCTCCAGGCGTGGGCGGCGGGCGCCACGAGCACGAACAGGACCACCGACGCAAGCAGCGCCGCGGGCCGGACCGCCAGCAGTGAACGCGCGCGGAGGATGACTCGCATGCTCCCAGGGGAGAGGGACATTGCCCGTACATCGGCAGCCTCGCGGGTGGAGTGCAGTCGTGCAAGTGTCGTCGGACGGATCAGGCGCTGAGAGCGAGCACTGCGCGGCGGTAGGCGCGCAGCGCGGTCCCTGCGCCATGCGGCGCCGGGCCGTCCAGCAGGGCGGTGTCGAGACCCGCGGTCATGCGTTCGATGATCTCGCGGTCGCCTGCGCGGCGGGTCGCCTGCACAGCGCGGCGCCGTGCCCCGAGCGCGCGGCGGTCCTTCCAGACGGCCGCCCAGGCCGCTCGCTTCTCCGGCCACCAGCCCTCGCGCCGGGCCTTGCGCGCTATCACCAGCTCGCTCGCGAGCAGCAGCGGCGCGAGCAGCACGAGGGAGCGGGCCGAGTAGCACGTGAGCACCGTCCAGGTGCGATTGCGCTCCAGGTAGAACCACTTGCGGCTGCCCTTGTCGAAGGCGTAGTCGTGCGTGACCGTCGCCGCAGGCTGGAAACGCACGTCCCACCCGGCGAGCCGCATCCGCCAGGACAGGTCGACGTCCTCGTGATAGAGGAAGTAGCGCTCGCTGATGCCGCCGATCGCCTCCAGTGCCGTCCGCCGCGCGAGCATCGCCGCGCCGGAGACCGAGGCGACGCCGCGCGGCGGCCCGACGTCGCGCGGCTCGAGATAGGCCCCGGCCCACGCGATTCCGATCAGGTGCACCGGGTTGTCGCCGGCGTTGACGCGCCCGTCCGGCAGCAGCACCTGCGCACCGACGAGGCCGGTACCGGCGTCGGTCGCCTCCAGCAGTTGCTCGAGGCAGGCGGGCGCCGCGACCGCGTCGGGGTTGAGGAACAGGAGCCAGCCGGCCTGCGCGGAGCGCGCGCCGAGCGCCGCCCCGCCGGCGAAGCCGAGGTTGGCGGCGGGTGTGAGGACCGTCGCGTCGAGGTCGAGCGCTGCCGCGGGGTGCCCCGGCCCGTTGTCGACGACGATGACCTCGTCCGGCGGGACGGTCTGCGCCCGGGCACTGGCGACGGCATGTGCGGTGGCCTCGGGGTCGTCGTAGCTGACGATGACGACTGCGGCGCTCACGGCAGCGCGCCGGTCACGGCGTCGATCACGAGGTCCTGGTCGGCAGGGGACATGTGCGCGTAGAGCGGCAGCGTGACGGCGCGCGCGCTGTAGAGGTCGGTGACCGGCAGCGGGCCGCGCGGAGCATCCGCGTAGATCGAGAAGTGGTGCGCGGGCGGATAGTGCATGCTCGTCTGGATCCCGTCGGCGGCGAGCCGCTCACGGAAGGCGTCGCGGTCGACGCCCTCGGCGAGCACCGCCGTGTAGAGATGATGGGCAGGCTCCTCGCCCGTCGCACCGCGCAGCACCGGGGCGATGCCTGCGAGCGCGGCCAGGCGTTCGTCATAGCGGGCTGCTAGCGCCGCGCGCTGTACGCGCTCGGCCTCCAGCCGCGCGAGCCGGCGCCGCGCGAGCGCCGCCCTGGGTTCGTCGATGCGGTAGTTGAAGCCGAGTGCGACGACGTCGTAGCTCGCCGCGTGGCCGCGGTGGCGATCCCACGTCAGGGTCGTCATGCCGTGCGAGCGCAACAGCCGCATCCGCGACGCCAACTCGTCGTCGTCGGTGATGACCGCGCCGCCCTCGCCGATCGCGAGGTTCTTGTTCGAGAAGAACGAGAAGCCGCCCGCCAGACCGAAGCGGCCGAGATGCGTGCCGTCGAGCCGCCCGCCGATCGCGTGAGCCGCATCTTCGAGCAGCGTGATCCCGCGCTCGTCCGCCAGCGCGCGCAGCTCGCGCGCCTCTCCCGCGAAGCCGCCGTAGGTCATGTTCATGATCGCCCTGGTGTGGGGTGTGATCAGCGGCGCGACGGCGGCGGCCGAGAGCCACGGGGCATCGAGTCCGGCGACATCCGCGAACACCGGCGTCGCGCCCGTGTAGGCGACTGCATTCGGAGTGGCGACGAAGGTCAGCGAGGGAACGATCACCTCGTCGCCGGCCGCGAGCCCGAGGCCGACCGCCATCAGATGCAGGCCGACAGTGCCGTTCGTCACCGCGAGCGCGTGGCGTGCCTCGGTGAACGCGGCCAGCTCCTCCTCGAACGCCGCGGTCTGGGGACCCATGCTCAACCAGCCCGAGCGGTACGTGTCGGCGACGACGGCGATGTCGTCCTCCGGCACGACCACGTCGGCCAGCGGCACCTTCCAGGTCGGCATGCGCGGCACGATAGTGCCCGGCCCTCGCCGCGCTGCACGGCGACGGAGCGAAGTCGGCAATACTCCGCGGCCGATGCCGGAGTCCCTTCGCGGTACCCATGTTCTCGTCACAGGAGCCGGCGGCTTCATCGGTGGCCACCTCGTCGAGCACCTCGTGCGCGACGGCGCCCGCGTGCGCGGACTCGTGCGGTACACCTCGCGCGACGATCACGGCACGCTGGATTGGATCGCTCCCGAGGTGATCGAGGAAGTCGAGGTGCTCAGCGGCGAACTGCGTGACGTCGAGTCGGTCGACCGCGCGGTCGACGGCGTCGAGGTCGTCTTCCACCTCGGCGCGCAGATCGCGATCCCCTACTCGTACGTGAATCCGCGCGACTACACCGAGGTCAATGTTCTCGGCACGCTGAACGTCGCCCAGGCGGCACTGCGGCACGACGTCCGCCGGATGGTCCAGACGTCGACCAGCGAGGTCTACGGCAGCGCGCAGACCGTGCCGATCACCGAGGCCCACCCGCTCGAGCCGCAGTCGCCATACGCGGCGAGCAAGGTCGCCGCGGACAAGCTGATCGACAGCTTCCATCGCTCCTTCGACCTGCCGGCGGTGGTGCTGCGGCCGTTCAACACCTACGGCCCACGGCAGTCGGCGCGCGCTGTGATCCCGACCATCATCACCCAGGCGCTGGCTGGCGACACGCTGCGCCTCGGCGCGCTCGACCCGCGGCGCGATCTGACGTATGCCGAAGACACGGCCGCCGGGTTCGTCGCCGCTGCGACCTCGGACGTGGCCGTCGGGCGCACCATCCAGCTCGGGACGAACCACGACGTCTCGATCGGGGACCTGGTGGAGCTGGTCGGCGAGATCCTCGGCAAGGATCTGCACGTCGAGCACGACCCGCAGCGTGTGCGTCCCGCCAAGAGCGAGGTGGAGCGCCTGATCTCCGACCCCGCGCTCGCCGGCGAGCTGCTCGGATGGACGCCGCAGGTGGACCTGCGCGACGGCCTTGCGCGCACGATCGAGTGGACACGAGAGAACACCGCGCGTTTTCGCACCGGCCGGTACGCCGTATGAGGGCCGTCATCCTGGCGGGCGGCCTGGGCATGCGACTGCGGCCGTACACGACCGTCCTGCCCAAGCCGCTCGTGCCCGTGGGAGATCGCCCGATCCTCGAGCACATCCTCCACCGGCTTTCGGCCTGCGGCGTCAGCGAGGCCGACCTCTGCGTCAGCCACCTCGGCGAGCTGATCCGCGTCTACTTCTCACAGACCAAGGCGCTGCCGGAGGGGATGGACCTGCGCTGGCACTGGGAGGAGGAACCGCTGGGGACGGCAGGGGCGCTGAAGCTCGTGCCCGATCTGACCGAGACGTTCATCGCGATGAACGGTGATGTCCTCACCACGATCGACTACGCCGATCTGGTCGCGCACCATCGGGAGTCGGGGGCCGCACTGACGGTGGCGATGCACACCAAGGCGGTCAACATCGACCTCGGCGTGATCGACAGCGCGGAGGGCTTCATCACGGGATACACGGAGAAGCCGACCCTCCACTACGACGTGAGCATGGGGATCTACGTCTACGAGCCGCGAGCGCTGGCGCTCCTGCCGGACGGGCCATGCCAGTTCCCCGACCTCGTGCACCTCCTGATCGGCGCCGGCGAGAAGGTCGCCGCCTACCGGACGGACGCCGAGTGGTACGACATCGGGACCTTCGCGGAATATGAGCGTGCGGTGGCTGACGTCGAGGCGAGGCCGGAGGTGTTCGGGACGTGAGCGGGAGCGCGGCGCCCTGAGCGAGGCCGACGAGCTCACCCGTGTAGCGGCGGCGTATCGCGAGCGCGACACCGCGACCGCTCCGACGCTGTATGCCTGGGACAACCCCGCCTACGTGCTCTATATGCAGCGCCTGGAGCGCGAGCTCCTTGGAGCGCTCGCCGCGGCGGGCGCCGACCTGCCGAGTTCGAGCGTCCTCGACGTCGGCTGCGGGTCGGGCTACTTCCTCCACCGCATGGTCGAGTACGGCGCGGACACGGCGAGCGGCATCGATCTCATGGCCGATCGGGTCGCCGAAGGGCGCCGACGCTACCCGGCGCTCGATCTCCACGCGGGCAGTGCCACCGCCATGCCGTTCGACGACGCGTCCTTCGACGTCGTGACGCAGTTCACGTGTCTGTCCTCCGTGCTGGACGCCGACGTGCGAGCGGCCATCGGGACCGAGGTCTGGCGCGTGCTGCGGCCTGGCGGACTCTTGGTGTCGTTCGACATGGCACCGATCTCCCCGCTGCTGCGACGTCTCGCCGCGGTGGGCCGGCGTCTCCGCGGCGCCGCGGCGCACGGGGTCGTGACGCCCGTGGAGCCGCTGGCGGCCGAGGAGCTGCTCCGGATCTTCCCCGGCCAGCTGGTCGTGTCTCGCGTGCCGACGCTTGATTTCGACCTGACGCAGCGGCTCGGGGGCCGGCTGTGGCCGACGATGCTCCTGGGCGCAGTGCCGGCGCTGCGCACGCATCTGCTTGTCGCGATTCGTCGGTGAGGACGCTTCAGCGACGCGCGCGACGGGCGATCACTCGGCGGTAGATGCCGTCCCAACGGGCGCCGAGAGCGTCGTACGACCAGCGGTCCCGCGCCGCAGCGGCGATCGCGTCCCGCTGGTAGGTGTCGAGTGTGTCGACGAGCGTCTCCATCGCCTGGAAGAGCGCCTCTGTGTCGTCCGGGGCGACGAGCACGCCGCTCTCGGGCGTCACCATCTCAGGCACGCCTCCGACCGTCGTCGCTACGACGGGGAGCCCGCTGGCCTGGGCCTCGATGAGTGCGAGCGGCAGGTTCTCCGCGAGGCTCGGGAGCACAAAGACGTGCGACTCGCGCAGGAGGTGAGCGATCTGCTCCGGGGCCTGGATCCCATGAAAGATCACGTGGTCGGCGATGCCGAGCCGGTCGGCCAGCGCCTCCAACTCCTCCCGCTGCGGGCCGTCGCCGACGAGGTCCAGTTGCAGCCCCCGGGCGGCGGGCTCCATGCGACTGAACGCGTCGAGCAGCGTGACAAGGCCCTTCTTCGGATCCTGCATCGCGACGTTCAGGAGCCGGATCGGCGGACGCGGTGCGGGTCGGGTCGAGGGTCTGAACTGATCGACGTCGACCTGGTTGGGGACGACCTCGAACCGGGCGTGTATCCCGTAGCTCTCGATCTGGCGTTGGAGGTCGCGGCTCACCGGACACACGAGGTCGGCCCGGCGGAACGCCAGCGACGCTCGCCGCAAGCCGCTCGGCGTGAGCGTTCGACGCCCGAACTCGGTCGAGTGCTCCGTGATGACGACCGGCAGTCGGTACACCGCGGCGATGACCGTCGCCGCCCAGCCGGCGCGATGGATGTGCGCGTGGATGAGGTCCGCCGGCCTGCCCTCGCGACGCAGGGTTCGCAGGACGCTCCTGATTCCGAGGAGGTATCCCGCGGCATCGAGGAGCCGGACCCTGCGGTAGAAGACCCGGAAGACGCGTAGCCCATCCTCATCTGCCTCGGCAACGCGATACAGCCTGCGAACGCCTTCGTCGCTGCCGGAGTCCGCGATGACGACGACATCGTTGTCGCGCTGGACCGCGAGCGCCTGCCCCCGCGTGAAGATGCCGCTGACGGGCTGTTGCGGCGTCGGATACCAGGCCGGAAGCGAGACGATGCTCAGTCGCGATGGCGCATGCGCCGGATCAGCCTTCATGTGTTCGAAACCGCGTCGCGCCGCGCTCGCAGCCACGCGCGCAGCACGCCCATGGCCTGGCCGTAGTCGCTGAGATCGGCACGCGTCGGCACCAGTGCCGTCCGCAGCGGGATGCGCGTCACGTGTCTGAAGGCGATCAGGATGGTCACGGTCGTGAGGGCGTAGGAGATCGACGACCCGAACGCGGCGCCCCAGGCGTGCCACTGGGGAATGAGGGCGAAGTACAGCCCGAGGGTGAGCGGCATGGTCACCAGGCCGGAGTACAGCGCGTAACGCGGATACCCCCGTCCGACGACGACCGACATGAGGACCTTCCCGAGTCCGAGCGCGAGCACGCCGGGCAGCATGATCATCCCGAGAGCGAAACTGTCGTGGAACTTCGGTCCGTAGAGAATCGGAACGGCGACGGCGAGCAGCAACATCACGAGCAACCCGGCCGGAGGGAGGAGCATGACTGCATGGCGCGAGACACGGGCAGTCGCGTCGTCTGCGTCCTCGGCTGTCACTGTTCCCGCCTGGGTACCTGCATCGAGGCTCGCCGTGCGCGGGAAGACGACCGTCTGCAGTGCCTGGGGCAGGATCCACGCGATCCCCGTGATCGTCAACGCGACGGAGTACACGCCGACGGCCGACGAGGCCGCGTAGAAGCCGAGAATCAAGAGGTCGAAGCGGTAGTTGACCTGTTGGAGGAGAACCGCCAGCCACGATTGCCGCCCGAAGCGGAGCGCCCGGCGCAGCGCCTCTCGGTCTCCGTGCCCCGGGTTGTCGCGGTCGCCTTCGCCCGCGGTGCGTCGTCGCATCATGATCCAGCCGGCGACGGCCGTGACGATGCCCGAGGCCGCAAGCCCGATCGCTGCGCCCGTCAGACCGAATGGAATGGCGAGCGTCGCTCCGACCCCGAGGATCACGAGCGAATGGGCGACCTCGAGCCCGCTGAAGACCTCGCAGGCGTTGCACCCGAGCGCGATCGCCGACGCTGTCTGGTACTGGACGAAGGCTGGAGCACTCGCCATGACGATCACCGCGATCGCGATGCTCACCCCCGCGAACACGGTGTCGCGTGTCGCCCAGTAGAACGCGAGGCCGGCCACCGCCGCGACGACGCCCAGCAGGAAGGCCACGGTGTAGCCGACGCGCAGCGCCCGGCGGGGCGGCCAGTCACCGCGGCTGACCTCGTAAGTCAGACCCGCGGGAAGACCGAGCGACACGATCAGCGTCGCGATGCCGAGCACCGTTCCGAGCAGCGCGTAGCGACCGTTGGCGGATGGCCCGATGGTCCTCGCGAGCACGATGCTGAGCGCCGCTCCGGAGAGGAGCGGTGCGCCTTGTGCGACGACTGAGAGGGCTGCTCCACCGGCGAGATGCCGTCGCTGACCCTTCTCAGCCGTCACGGGTCACCACGTCGAGAAGCTCGGCAAGATCCGCGGCGAGTCTCGCGCGAATACTCGGCGAGTGTCCGCTCGCGCAGGCCGCTGCGCGGCGCGAGCGACCTCGACCAGCTCGCGAAGAGCTCGAGAATGGCAGCCTCGATCGCATCTGGATCCCCGGGATTGGCCCACGTGCCGGTATCCCATTCGCGCACGAGCCGGGACGCCACGTTCTCCGGACCGGCGACGCACAGGATCGGCCGCTCCGAAGCGAGGTATTCGAAGATCTTGCCCGACGGCGCCGGAGTCGATGGCGGAGCGTGGAAGGCCAGCACCGACGCCACGGCCATCTCATGCAGCGCGGTCGCATGGTCGACATACCCGGTCTGTGTCAGGGGCACCGGTCCCGTCGATGCCACCTCGGGCAGCCAGACGCGGCCGACGAGCCGGACCTCGAAGCGGGTGCTGTCGATGTCGCCTCGCCGCGCGAGGCGGCGCACCGCGTCGAGGATGGGACGCGCATCGCGGTCGCCGTAGAGCGTCCCGACGAAGGTGAGCGTGAATCGTCTCGGTGGGCCGGCAGCGGCCGCTGCGGTCAGGTCTCCCGCATCGACACCGTTTGTGATGGTGATCCGCCGCGGGTCACCCGCCGGGCGCCGGCGATGCCGAAGTAGTCGACGACCGTGACGATGCGCGAGGCGCGCCGCAGGGTCCGGCGCTCGATCCGCTCCTCAAGACGCCCCACGCCGCGCAGCGGGCGAAGCCGGTCGGGGTTGGCGGACCACTCGTCGCGGTAATCAGCGATCCAGGGAAGGCCGGTGTGACCGGCGACCGCGCAGCGACGGCGTGCGCCGAGAACGGCGGCGCCGTGCTCAGGATCGCGTGATGCGGTTCACGGCGCACGGCGCGCAGCGCGGCCCGTGCCGCGCCGGGAGCCCACCAGGCGGCGTCGTCCGGCCAGACTGCAAGCGCCGTCATGCGCTTCAGATGCAGTGCATCGAACGCAAGGGCCGCTCGGCGTCCGACGCTCGGGTCGCGGGGGTGGATCACGCGTGTGCGAGTAGGCAACTCGGCGAGCAGGCTCGGATCGCGCGCGGATAGTGCTCCGATGCGGTCGTCACGACTGTGGCGTCCCAGCCGTGGTCGGCGAGGAACCGGACGAACTTCACGATGCGTTGCACCCCCGCGCCACCGGCTGGCGGAAACAGGTAGGCCAGAACGAGCACGCGTCGCCGGCCCGCCGCCGGGTCGCCTTTGGCTCGGGACGGCACGCCCGCAAGGTAGCGCAGCCGGTGGCCTCAGCCGGGTTGAGCGCAGCCGCCGGGCCGCAGAACGTCGCGATACAGCTGGTCGATCCGAGCACTCTGCGCTGCGGAGTCCATGTCGCGCTCGGCGAGCGCGCGCCCGGCGGTGGCTAGGGCATCGGCGACCGTCGGCTCGGTGAGCACGCGGGTGAGCGCCGCTGCGACGGCGTCCGCGGTGGCCGGACCAGGATCGCCGCGCTGCAGGCGGCAAGCTCGTCTCGAGCCCACGGAAGGTCGGACACGACCAATGGAACTCCGCAGGCGAGCGCTTCCCAGGCGCTGCGCGGCGATGAGTCGCTGTAGGGAATCGACACGGCCACGTCCGCGGCGCGGAACAGCTCCGGCAGGCTCGTCTCATCGACGTGGCCGATGATGCTGACGGCATCTCCGACGCCGCTGCCAGCGATCGCCTCGAGCACCGCGGGCGGCGCCTGACGCTCGCAGGACGCTTCAAGACCAGTCGCGCGTTCGGGACGCGCTCGCGGACGCAGGCAAACGCCGCTATCAGAACGTCCGGGCGATAGTGGGGTGCCAGCGCGCGAGTACTGAGCACCGTCGGGACGTCCGGCCAGCCCAGCGCCGCGCGTGCCGCCGCCCCGTCGCCGGGCCGGAAGCGGTCGAGATCGACACCCCAGTGGGCGACCTCGACGCGTGTGTCGCCTCGGCCGAGCGCGCGCGCAGCGTCTGCCAGCGGTCTTGAGTCGGCGAGCACGAGGTCGGCTGCGGCGATCGCACGACGCGAGCGAAGACGGACCAGTCCGCCGGCGCCGAGGACGTCGGATCCCCAAGCCGAGCAGATGAGCGGCGCGAGGCGCTCTCGTGCAGCGATCCAGCCGAACTCCGGGAGCCAGTGCGCATGTACGAGCTCCTGGGCTGCACACGCCGGGCTGCACGCCCGATGTCGCGGCTGAGTCGCAGCCCTCGCATACCGGAGGCCGCGCAGCTCGAAGGTCACGGCCGAGGCGACACCCTCGGGCACAGGGAGGGCGGGCCAGGCCTCCGCTGCTCGCCCGGCGAGGTGCACTTCGTGCCCCAGCGCCGCCACGCGCGCGGCCCAACCGAGCACGTGCGGAGTGTTGGTCCAGCCGAGGAGCAGGACGCGGATCGGTGGGCCGGGCACAGCCGCCGACCGTAGCGACTCCGGCATGCGCCCGGCATCCGGGCGGGGTCGACTAGTCTGGCGCTCGCCGATGTCCGACATCCGACGAAGGCGGCTCCTGCTCGTCAGCCACCGACCGCTCGTCTACGAAGGCCCGGGGGACCGTCCGATGGACGTACTTCCGGCGAGCATCTTCCCCGACACGGATGGGACGTCACGACGGTGACGGCACGCACCAACGTGACGAACGACGAGTTGAGCGCCGACCCGAAGATCGCCCGGCTGTCATCGATGCGCGCGCGGGTCATGGGGGCGGGTGGGGTCGCGCGGCCCGTCCCGCGGCGAACCGCCTCGCCGGGGTTCAGCCCGAGGTGCTCGCCCCGAGCATCCTTTGGTCGGTCACCGCGCCGCGCATGCTCCGGACGCAACTCGGCATCGTGCGCCCGGACGTGGTCGTCGCGACGTCGCCCCCACCCGCCGCGCTGTTCGCGGTCCGGAACGCGCTACGCGGGTCGACGATCCCGAGCGTCGCGGATCTGCGCGATCCCTGGGCGGGGCATCCGACCTACGACGCGGCGGCTCGCTGCTCACGCGACTCGAGGACGCAGCGCTGCGCTCGTTCGATGCGGTGGTCGGCGTAACGCCCGGCATGGTCGAGCGGCTCAGGCACCTGCACCCGCGGCTCGCCCACCGCCTCCACATGCTCCCCAACGGGTTCGCACCCGAGCTTCTTGGGCGCCGTGCTGTCTCCGGCGGGCCCCGCGACGGGCGCCTGACGCTCATCCATCCCGGCGTCCTCTACGGCGACCGCTCGATCGACGATCTCCTCTCGGCGATCACCGCAGCCGGTATCGCCGAGCGGCTGCGGCTGCAGCTCGTGGGGAATCTCAACGCCGCGAGCCAGGTGGCGCTGCAGAGCGCCCCGCCAGGGCTCGACATTGAGATCATCGGCCCACGGCCGTGGGCGGCGACGATGGACCTCGTCGCCGACGCCGACGTCGTCGTCGTCATCGTCCCGGCGAGCATGGGCGACGACGTCGCCTGGCCCGTGAAGATGTTCGAGGCCCTGGCGCTCGGCAAGCCGATCCTTGCGATCACCGCCGGGGGCGCGACCGAGCACCTGCTCACGGAGTCGGCCAGCGCGACGCCTGCGGTCGTATCGGCGACCTGCCATCCGTGGTCAGCCGCCCGCGCCGTCGTCGAAGGCCGGCACCGCCCGTCGATGCGGAGCGGCTCGAGCGATGGAACCGGGAGCGCGTCACGGCCGAGTACGCGGTGCTGCTCGATCGGCTCGCCGCGGGCGGCGCGGTAGGCTGATCCGTGTGACGGCTGACGGGCACTGGTTCAACGACTGGCTGCTCGGACGCAAGACGGAACGCTTCGCCGGCACATGCCACGGAACCTCCTCGACGTCGGCTGCGGTGATCGCCGCTACGAGCCGATCCTGCGCCCACATGTCTCGAGCTACGTCGGCCTCGAGTACCCCGGAACCGCGGCACGCCCGGACCTCGTCGACGTCTGGGGCGACGCCACCGAGCTTCCGTTCGAGGACGAGTCGTTCGACACCGTCGTCTCGTTCATGGTGCTCGAGCATCTCGCGGATCCGCAACGCGCGATGCGGGAGGCGCGGCGGGTGCTGAGGCCTGGCGGGACCTATCTGATCTCGGTGCCGTTCATCGGGGTCTGCACAACGTCCCTTACGACTTCTATCGCTACACCGAGTTCGCGCTCGCGCACATGTTCGAATCGACCGGGTTCGATGACGTGCATATCGAGCCCTTCTGTGGCTACTGGGCGATCGGGGCGATCCGCCTGGCGGCGTTCATCGACCGCGCCAGCCGGCACCGTGCCGCGCCGTTCGTGGCGCTGACGGAGTTCGGCGGGGCGGTCGCCGAGCGGTGCTGGCGCGACTACACGGACCCGGGCGGATACTTCGCGGTCGCCCGCCGCCGCTAGTTCGGAGCGAGTCTGCTGGCGCCCGGGTGCTCTACTTCGCGAGGACCTCGAGCACCGCCACCATCTGGGGCATGACCACCTCGCGGCGGAACTGATGCGCGTAGCCACTCGCTCCGACACCGAGCTCGAGGCGACACGCCTCGTCCCGGAACAGCCTCACCAGCGCCGCCGCCGCGTCGGCCGCCTCGCCCGACACGACCATCCCGGCGACTCCGTCGATCTCCGGCAGGTGGCAGCCCTCGGAGAGCACGACGGGAGTGCCGCAGGCCATCGTCTCCAGAGCGCCCATCGGCAGGCCCTCGCCGGCCGAGAGCAGTGCGCCGACATGCGCTTCACGGAGCACGCGGAACTTCTCGTCGATCGAGACGAAGCCGTGGAAGCGGACGGCCTCGGCGATCCCGAGGCGGCGCGCGAGGTCGGCCAGCTCGCGGCCGTGCCGGTCGCCGGGGCCGACGACCTCGAGCCGCAACTCCGGCACATCGCGGCGGGCGAGCGCAACCGCCTCGATCAGGCGGTCGACGCGCTTGATGGGGTGCAGCCGGCCGACGAACGCGACTGTCGGCACCGCGGCGCGCGCACCCCCGACATCGGGCGGGAGGTCGAGCGGCAACGGCAGGCGCACTAGGCGGTCCGCCCTCGCGCCCACCCCGAGGAATTCCTCCCGCTCGGCGTCGGTCGAGTGGATGAGCGCCGTCGCCTCGGCGATGGTGCGGTCGCCCCGACAGGCGCAGGAAGGCGCGCTTGGCCCCTGAGCGTCCGCGCTCCGGCGCGGGCGACATGGTGCCGAGCGGCTGCAGCGCGTACGGGATCCCCGCGCGGCGCGCCGCACGCGCTCCGCAGACACTCACGGCCGAGTAGAGATCCTGCAGCAGGAGAACGTCGAACTCCGAGATGTGGTGCGCGAGCCACGCGCGGTACCCCCGTGGCAGGTACACGTTCGCTGTGGCCGCCGCACGGTGCGAGAGGTTCGGGAACCGGCGCACCGCGGCGCCCTCGACCCCGGGAGCATCGTGCGGCACACGCGCGCGTTCGTCGAGCACGTCCGTCGTGGCCACCGCGACCTCGTGGCCGGCGGCGAGGAACCCCTCGACCACCGTCTCCGCGACCGTCACGGACCCCCCGAACGAATACGCCGGCGCGAAGTACGGAATGCACAGCAGAAGCCGCAAGGTGGCCGGAGTCTAGGCACGGCGGCACGGGCCGCCCGGGGATCCGATGTACCCTCAGCCGCGGTCAGGCAGCGCCGCGGGCGGCTGCCGGGAAGGCCTTTGAAGCAGCCATGAGTCGCTCGAGCAACCTCATTGTCGTTCCCGGCGTACAACGAGTCCGCCACGATCGCGGACGTCCTGAGACGGGTCATGCGCGAGGCGCCGGGCTGGGACGTCGCGGTCATCGACGACGGGTCGAACGACGATACCGCCGCGAATGCGGCGTCCCAGGGCGCGAATGTCATCCGGATGCCGTTCAACCTGGGGATCGGCGGCGCGGTCCAGGCGGGGTTCACCTACGCGCTGGAGAACGGATACCAGCGGATGGTCCAGATCGACGGTGACGGCCAGCACGATCCGGGCCAGCTCGATCGGCTCGAGGCGGCCATGGACGCCGACGGCTCGCTCGACATGGTCTGCGGCTCGCGATTCCTGACCGACGAGCACGAGTACCCGGCTCCGATCAGCAGGCGCACCGGCATTCACATCTTCGCCTTCCTGCTCTCGAGGCTCGTCGGCCAGCGGGTCACCGACCCGACCTCCGGCTTCCGGCTCTACAACCGGCGCGCGATCCAGTTGTTCGCGCGGGACTACCCGCACGACTACCCCGAGGTCGAAGCGGTGCTCATGCTCCACCATCACAGCCTGAGCATGCGCGAGGTCCCTGTGCGGATGTACGCGCGCGGCGGAGGCGTGTCCTCGATCAGCACCGGCAAGTCCGCGTACTACATGGTCAAGGTGCTGCTTGCGCTGTTCATCGGGCTGTTTCGCGCGCGGCCGACCCCCGCGCCGACCGATCCAGCGCGCCGCCGGCACTGACGGGCGATGCCGACGGTCGCATCTGCAGATCGTGGCGACGGCATGCGCGCGTGCGATCCTGCTGCTGATCGTGCTCGAGCTCGTTCGCCGTCGTCGCCTGCTCGAGCGTTATGCGCTGCTCTGGCTCGCGGTCGGACTGGCGCTCGTCGTCCTCGGCGTCTGGCGCGGTCTTCTGACCAGATGTCGGATACGATCGGCGTGGCCGCGCCGCCGAACGCCCTGTTCGCGGTCGGGCTCGGCGTTCCTCGTCGTCCTCGTCCTCAACTTCTCGGTCGTCATCTCCCGTCTCAGCGACCAGACCAAGGTGCTGGCACAGCGGTTAGGCCTGCTGGAGGAGCGTCTGCGCGCGAGCGAGGCGGCGCTGAGCGAGGTGACCGCGAGCCGCTCGGGTCTGGTCGAGCGAGCGACATCGACGCGCCCGGGTCGTAGGCGCCGGACGGCCGCCGCCGGCCCGCATCCGGCCCCCCGAGCGCCTAGTGTTCATGGCACATGGCCACCTGTCTTGTCACCGGTGGCGCAGGGTTCCTCGGCTCGCACCTGTGCGACGAGCTGCTGCGCCGCGACCACCGCGTCATCTGCGTCGACAACCTCGAGACGGGCTCGCTGCACAACATCGAGCACATCCGCGCACCCGGGGTTCACGTTCCTGATGGCGGACATCGTCGAGCCCTACTTCGTCGACGAGCCGGTCGACTTCGTCTACCACCTCGCCTCGCCGGCGTCGCCGATCGACTACCTGCGGCTGCCGCTGCACACGCTGAAGGTCGGCTCGCTACGGCACGCACAACACGCTCGGGCTGGCCAAGCGCCAAGCGCGCGCGCTTCCTGATCGCCTCGACCAGCGAGGTCTACGGCGACCCGCGACGTGCACCCGCAGACCGAGGAGCTACTGGGGCAACGTCAACCCGATCGGCCCGCGCGGCGTCTACGACGAGGCCAAGCGCTACGCCGAGGCGCTGACGATGGCCTATCACCGCCAGCAGGGCGTCGACACGGCGATCGTGCGGATCTTCAACACCTACGGTCCCCGGATGCGCGCACACGACGGCCGCGCGATCCCGACGTTCCTGCGCCAGGCGCTCGCCGACCGGCCGATCACGGTCTTCGGCGACGGCAGCCAGACGCGGTCGTTCTGCTACGTCGACGACCTGATCCGCGGGATGATCGGGCTCGCCGAATCCGGGGAGCACATGCCGGTGAACATCGGCAACCCGGACGAGTTCACGCTCCTGGAGCTCGCGAACACCGTGATCGAGATCACCGGCTCGGCCTCGGAGATCGTCCACGAGGCGCTGCCGACGGACGATCCCAGGCAGCGCCGGCCCGACATCACGCGTGCGCAGGAGATCCTCGGCTGGGGGCCGACGATCTCGCTCGAGGAGGGTCTGCGCCGGACGATCTCCGAGTCCGGCGCCGAAGCACTCATGGGCGCAGGGAGATAGCGCACCTTTTCGCCCCTGCGCGCGTTTGAACGACTGGAGATGGCGAGCGTACGTCAGTTGACCGATCCGTCCAGCATCCAGAGCGCCCCGGCGCCGGAGCAGCCGACGGTCGTCGACGCGCTCCCGGGCATCGAGGCCGTCGGACCGAGCGGCCGCGACATGCGGCGCAAGCGCATGCCCGCACTCTCGTTCCTGCTGCGCATGGACACGCTGCGGCGCGTCGTCCGGGTCGTGTCGCTCGTCGCGCTCGACGCGGCGGGCATCTACCTGGCGATCTTCGGCGCGCTCGAGCTGAAGGCGCAGGTGCGCGGGCGCCCCGGGCTCACGGAGACCGCCTCCTCGGCCTGGCACTACGCGACCTTCGCCTTCCTGATCACGGCACTGCTGTTCGCGCGCGCCGGCCTCTACGCCGACCGCGCTTCGCGGCCGGGGCTGCGCGCGATCGTCTCGTCGCTGTTCCAGGTGGCGCTCGTCGCGCTCGTCTACGCCGTGGTCAGCGGCCAGGAGTTCCAGAGCTTCTACATCTTCTGGGGCTCGCTGATCTTCGCCACGGTGATCGTCAGCGCGCTGCGCTGGGCCTACGACCGCATCAGCGGGGCGCTCCTGCGTGCGGCCGGCTACCACCGGCGTGCGGTGCTCGTCGGCTCGGGGGCGCAGATCGAGGCGGTCGCGCACGCGCTCAGGGGCAGCACGGCGAGCCAGTCGCCGATCGCCGTCGTGGGGTTCATCTCGCTCACGCCGCGCCCGGACAACGGGCTGCGCTCGCTCGGCCGGCTCGACGAGCTCTCGGAGATCATCCAGCGCGAGGAGATCGACGAGGTCATCATCGCCGACCCCGACTTCCCCCAGCAGCGGGCGGTCGACGTCGTCGACACCTGCCATCAGCGCGGCGTGCGGGTGCGCGTGGCGCCCTCGACGATGGAGATCCTCGTCCATCGGGCTGACTTCGTGCCCGGTGAGGCGGTGCCGCTCTTCGAGCTGCGCTCGCCGCAGTTCGAGGGCCTGGACTTCGCCGTCAAGCGGACCTTCGACCTCGTCGGCTCGGCGCTGCTGCTGGTCTTCCTCAGCCCGCTGCTCATAGGTTGCGCGGCCGCCGTCTGGCTGACCTCGAAGGGGCCGATCTTCTACCGCTCGCACCGGCCCGGGATCGGCGGCGAGCCGTTCGCCTGCCTGAAGTTCCGCACGATGTACTCCGACGCGCACGAGCGCCAGGCCGAGATCGAGCACCTCAACGAGGCCGACGGCGCGCTGTTCAAGATCCGCGACGACCCGCGTGTCACGCCGGTCGGGCGCGCGCTGCGCAAGTTCTCGCTCGACGAGCTGCCGCAGCTGTGGAACGTCCTGCGCGGCGACATGTCGCTCGTCGGCCCGCGCCCGCTGCCCCAGCGCGACTACGACCAGCTCGAGGAGTGGCACCGCAAGCGCTACCTCGTGCTGCCGGGCATCACCGGCCTGTGGCAGGTGTCGGGCCGCTCGGAGCTCGACTTCGACGACCTGGTGCGGCTCGACTTCCTGTACCTCGAGCACTGGTCGGTCTCGCTGGATCTCTCGATCCTCGTGAAGACGATCCCGGCGGTCCTGCGCGGCCGCGGCGCGTTCTGAGCGGCGGCCACCGCGCGCGACCGGATCTCGCCGGCCGCGAGCGGCATCAGATCGGCTGCTTCAGGCGAGCGACTCCATGATGATCGGCACGGCTTCCTCGATGTCCAGCATCACCTTCGAGTCGTACTCCACCCACGCGGTGTAGTTCTGGAGGTTCCGGTAGACGCCCTTGATGTCGTCTGTCTCGGAGACCACGACACCATGGCTGCCGTCGGCTGCCACGTAGTGCGCCGTCGTGCCGGGACCCGGACCGGCGGCGGCAAAGACCTGCAGCAGCGTCTTCTGCTCTTCATTGCTGAGGAACGGCTTGATCTTGTAGGTCGTCACGAACAGCATCCAGCACTCTCCTTGTTGCGTTTGTCACTTGACCTGTTCGACCGTACAGGAATCCGGCGCACCCCCTTGTTCGAAACGCTTCACCGCTGACTGATGGCCGTGCTCCGGGCCGCCAACCTTGCGCTGAAGTTCCTGCTCGAGCTCGCGGCGATCGCGTCGTTCGCGGTCTGGGGCGCGAGCACCGGGAGCGGCGCAGCCTCGATCCTGCTCGCGATCGCCGCGCCCGCCGTCGCGATCGTGCTCTGGGGGCGGTTCGCCGCGCCCAGGTCCGTGCACCGGCTCGCGCTGCGCCCGCGCCTCGTGTTCGAGGCGGGCGTGTTCGGCCTGGCCGTCGTCGCGCTGCTCGCCGCCGGCAGCCCCGGCCTGGCGATCGTGTTCGGCGCGATCGCCGTCGTCAACGCGGCGGCGCTCGCGGCGCTCGGGCAGCTGGAGGCGTGAGCTCAGTCGCCGGTCCCAGCGAGGTCGGCGACCATGCTGCGCCACTCCTCGTCCTCGAGCCCCTGCGCCACGAGCCTCGCGGGCTCGCCCGGGTCGCGTGTGAAGACGTGGCAGCGGTCGCCCTCCTGGGCCAGAACGACGTCGTGCGTGTCGCGCGTGCCGTCGTCCCTCCACGCGCTGACGCTGATCAGCGCGGTCTTCGGGCTGGCGGCCAGCACGGCGTCGGAGTCGGCCGACGCCGGGCCGCGCTCTCCGTGGGGAAGGCGCTGCCAGAGGCGATCCATCGCGTCGGCGGTCGTGCGCAGCGCGTAGAAGTGGATCCCGAGCGCGTCGATCAGGATCTCGAGCGTCACGCCCTCGGGCTGGGGCATCAGCAGGAAGCGCCACGGGCGGTCCGGCTCGCTGCCGGTGACGCGCGCATCGAGCACCTTGCGCGAGCGCTCCTGGAAGGCGAGCGCGATGCCGAGATCCCCGCGCACCTGCACCTCGTCGTCACCGGTGGCGGTCGTGATGAGGTTGCGCGCGGCGAGCGAGCGCACGGCTTCGGCCACGAGCTCGGGCGCGGGCTCGCGCTCGATGAAGTCGATCACGCCGTTGACGGCGTCGATCTCCGCGAGCGTGTAGGCGCCGAGCGGCACCGGCCCGGTGCTCACGAGGTGCACGACCGCGTCGATCAGTCCTGCGGGGATCTGGGCATCGCCGGCCCGCTCGACGTCGCTCACGTCTCGTCCTCCTCTCCTGGGTGGACCTGGCGCACGGCCAGCTCGATCTCGCGCTCCCCGGCCCTCACCCTGGCCTGCGTCGTGCGCGGCGCCGGCGGCAGCGTCCAGCGCGGGGGCTCGTGCCGGCGGGTCAGCAGCTCGCGCGCGGGCGGCGAGGGCGTCTCGGTGACCCACACGTCCGAGGCGCCGAAGAGGCCGCGACCCGCGCGCGAGCCGCGGACGAAGACGAGCTCGGCGAGCGTGTTCGCACGGTCGGGCGGCGGGAAGCGCGCGGCGAGGTCGGCGGAGGCCGAGGTCGTGTCGTCGTCGTCCTCGATGTGCTCCAGCGCGCCGGTCAGCTCCGCCTCGGCGGCGGCCGGCAGCGGCATCGTCACGCCGAGGTCGGGGGAGAGGTACATCGGGCGCTTCTCTGTCATCCCCGACAGGCCCCAGGGGCCGACGTTGCGCTTCGTGATCCGGTAGACGACGTAGTCCATCAGGTGGCGCACGTCGGTCATGCTCGGCAGGTGGAAGCCCTTGCCCATCGCGGCCGGCGTCTTCTCCAGCTGCACCCACGTCCCGGCCGCGGTGCGCCCGTGGAGCTTCTCGCGCACGAGCGGGCCCCTGAGCCCGATGTCCGGGTACTTCGCCTTGTCGATCGTCCTGTGATGGCTGGAGAGGCGCTCGTGGCTCCTGGGGTAGCGCCAGCGCTCGTAGAGCGCGGGGTCGTCGATCAGGACGTGCGCGCCGTAGAGCACCTCGCGCAGCTGCTGGACGTCGAGCCCGTGGGTCTCGAGGTCGGCGATCATCGCGGCCTCGGAGGGCGTCAGGCGCCGCGCGGCGAGCGCCAGGCCGGAGCGCCACTTCCCCGTGCGCGCGGTGATCTCCACCATCAGCCGGACGCGCGTGCGGATGCGTTCCGTGTCGCCGTGGCGGTTCTCACTCATCAGGCGGGGAGTCTATGCGCGGACGTGAAAGACTCGTGCGCTCCACGGCACAAGGAGATTCGCATGGCGACGAAGGACGACTTCTCACCCGAGGACTGGGCGGCGCTGGTGCGCGCCCCGCTGATCGCCGGCATGGCGATCTCGCTCGCCGACCCGGGCGGTGCGATCGAACTCACCAAGGAGTCGATGGCCGCGATGAAGACCGTGCTCGAGCCGGTCGGCGGCGATCAGCCCGAGCTCGTCGCGGCGATCCGCGCCGACTTCGCGGCGGAGGCCGACGATCACCACAACCCGGTCAAGGGCTACAAGCCGAAGAACCCGCAGGAGATCCTCGACGAGCTGAAGCGTGTCAACGGCATCGCGTCGGCGAAGGCGACGCCCGAAGAGGCCGACGCCTTCCGCGCGCTGCTGAAGACGGCCGCGCAGCGCGCCGCGGAGGCGGCGAAGGAGGGCGGCTTCCTGGGCTTCGGCGGCAAGGAGATCGTGAGCGCCGACGAGCAGCGGATGCTCGAGCAGATCGACGCCGCCCTGGCACCGCCCGCCGCGGGGGACAATACGGCGTGAAGGAACCGGCACCGACCCGCCCGCGCGCGCTGCCGCGCTGCAGAGGGCGGGTCGGACCGTTGGCGACGACCTCGGGGGGAGGGTGGTCGCCTGTTGCCGGCAGGGCAGGAGGTGACCCGCCGGACGGTGTCGGCCGAGCCGGATGGCTTCGATCAGGGGCTGGAACGCATCAAGAGCCTGCCGCGCGGCTCGGAGGAGCCGGTTCGGAGTGCGGCGGCCCGGGGCGTGGCGGCCAGCGTGTGACCGCGAACTCGTTCCGCGTGCCGGGGTGCCCCTCTCGACCCGGGAGCGTGCCGCGGGGCGAGAACGACTGTCTGCGCGCAGCCTACTCCGCGGTGCGTCGCGCGTCGAGGGGGCCGATCAGCGCGGGTCGACGACCTCGACCGCGCCGAAGCCGTCCAGCGGCCGGTCGATGAAGAAGATCTCCATCGTGATGTCCGGCTCGACGTGCGCCTGGCTGAGGAACGCGGTGACGGTGCGGCCGGTCAGCTCCTCGATCGCGTCTGTGTAGCGCGGGGCCATCACGCGCTGGAAGTCCTCCCGCATCGCGACGACGCGGTCCGGTTCGCCGCTGTCCATCATCGTCTTCTCGATGGCGCTGTAGCCGCTGTCGCGCAGCACGACGACGATGATGTCGTCCAGCGCGTAAGTCTTGGCCTTCATCGGGCCGCGGCCGTAGTGGTCGCGCAGCAGCCCGACGATCACCGTGGAGATCGCTGTGAGGAGATGGCCGCCAGCCAGTCTCGGGGCGGGTTCGGGCTCGGTCACCTGTGTCTTCGTCGTCGTCGCGGGTCCGGGAACCGCGACGATCAGCGCGCACCGGGCCCCACAGTGCGGCCAAGGTACACCCGCGCGAGCGCCGTGGGAAGGGGCTGCGCTGCGCTAGCGTCCCGCGCGTGGACGACTGGCGCGAGGCGGCGTGGGCGGCCGTCCCCGAGGGCGCGCAGCCCGAGCGCTTCGCGGCCCGGCGTGCGTTCCTGCTCGCGCACGTCGCCGCCGGTGACGGCGTCCTGGACCTCGGCTGCGGCGATGGCGCCTTCACAGCGGCGCTCGCGCAGGCGGGCGCGCAGGTCACGGCCGTCGACGTCGCGGCGGAGGCCGTCCGGCGGGCCGAGCTGCGCGCCCCCGCGGCCCGTGTGCTCCACGTCGCGGAGGGCGCGGCGCTGCCGTTCGAAGAGGACGCGTTCGACCTCGTCTGGGCGGGCGAGACGCTCGAGCACGTCGCCGATGTTGTGGGGCTGCTGGCCGAGGTGCGCCGGGTGCTGCGCTGGCACGGCCTGCTGCTCGTGACGACGCCCAACCAGCCACGCCTGGTCGTCGCGCTGGAGGCGCTCGCCGGGCGCCCGCTCGAGCGCCGCCTGGACCCGCGATCGGACCATCTGCGCTTCTTCACTGCGCGGACGCTGGCCGAGATGCTCGGCGCGGCCGGGTTCGCGCAGGTTGACGTCCGCGCGCTCGACGGGCCTCCGCTCGCCCGGCGGGCTCTGCAGGCCGTCGCGCGCTGACTACCGGCCCTTGCCGGCCTTCGCCTTCGTGGCCTTCGCCCTGGCGGCGTGGCTGCGGCGGTAGGCCTCGAGGTAGATCGACTGCGCCGTCGCCGAGCGTGGGTTGAGGAACAGCGCCGGCGCGACGTCGCGCAGCGCCGCGCGGGGGCCGGCGCCCGAGTCCAGGTCGTAGAGGGCGAGCTGGTTCCACGTGTCGGCGTTCGCGGGCTGCAGCTGCACCGCGCGCTGCAGCGTGGCGGCGGCCGCGGCCCGGTCGCGTGCGGCGGTCTGGATCTGCGAGAGCGTGAAGAGCGCGTCGACCGACAGCGGGTCGGTCCTCGTAGCCTGCTCGGCGAGCCGCAGCGCGCTCGCGCTGTCGCCGTCGGCCAGCGCGGCGAGCGCGGCGTCGGTCTGGTCGGCGGCGTGCTGCGGGCGCGAGGCCGACCACGCGGCCGCGGCGGCGACCAGCAGGACGAGGACGGCGCACGTCACGCGCGCCGGGGAGTGGATCCCTGCGCGCAGGCGCGCGGCGGCGCCGAACGGGCCGCCGGCGCCCAGCACCTCGGTCGTCGGGCCGCGGGCGGCGATCCAGCCGGCGCACAGCAGCGCCACGGCGCGCGTGCCGGGAACGAACCAGGTCCAGTCGATCAGCGAGTGCACGCCGAAGACGACGACGATCGCGCCGAGCGTCAGCATCCCCGCGCGCTCGGGCGTCGGCGGCCGCGCTCCGGGCCCGCGCCACGGGCCCGTCGTGCGCACAGCCGCAGCGAGCCACGCAGCGAGCAGCGAGAGCGTCAGCACGAGGCCGATGATCCCGAGGTCGGACGCCGTCTGGACGAGGTAGCCGTGCGCGTGCAGGACGTCGAGGTTGTCCTTGCGGAAGCGCAGGCGCGCCGTCGCGTAGCCGCCCGCGCCGACGCCGGCCACCGGGCGCGCCCGGAAGATCGTGATCGCGTCGCGCCAGTAGCGCGAGCGCACGCTGCCGATCGCCGTCAGGCGGCTCGGGTCGTTCGGCGGGGTGTTCGCGTTCGGGTCGGTGAGCGACTTCCACGCGTGCGAGACGGTGCCGCCCAGGCCGCGATGCGAGAGCGCCAGCGCGCCGGCGAACACGAACGGCACGAGCGCGAGCGTCACGAGGATCGCCGTGCCCCAGGCGCGCCGCGTGCGCTGCGGCCACACGCGACCGTCGCGGATGAACGTGGTCAGCAGGCCGGTGAGCAGGAGCAGCACGAGCAGGGCGGCGAGGCCGATGCCCAGCTCGTGCCCGGAGTCGGTCCGGACCAGGATCTCCATCCGGTCCTTGCTCAGGCCGTCCTGGTGGAAGGCCCAGAACCCCAGCAGCGCCGAGAGCAGGATCGTCGGGAGCAGCACCGTCGCACCCCGCAGGCGCAGCGGCACGAGCGCGAACCAGGCGGCCATGCCGATCACGACGGCGAGCAGCGAGCCGCGCGAGTACGCGAGCAGAATGGCGACGAACAGCACGCCGAGTGCGGGGTAGGCGAGCGCCGCGAGGCCGCCGTGGCCGTCGCGCCGCGCGCCGAGCCACACCGCCGGGGGCACGCCCAGCGCGGCCATCAGGCCGACGGCGTTCCAGTAGCCGAACGGGTCGCGCAGGCGCGCGTAGGTCTCGTCCGGGGCGAGCGTCGCAGGGAAGACCTTCGTCAGCAGGGCGTAGCCGCTGACGACGAGCGAGGCGAGCAGGACGCCGCCGAGCAGCGCGCGCCAGCGCCCCGGGGCGAGCCGCACGAGCGCGACGCCGGTCGCCATCACGGCGAAGCCCGAGAGCGTGCGATTGACCTCGATCCACGCGCCCGAGGGAGCGATCGCCCAGCCGATCGACAGGCCGGTGAGAACCGTGAGGGCGGCGAACAGGCCGAGCGTGACGAAGCCCCACGGGCGGCGAGCCGGGAGGGCGGCCAGCACGCCCGCCGCGCACAGCAGGCCCGCCGCGATGTCGACCCAGATCTCGACCCGCGTCTCCTGCTCGAGCTGCAGGCCGCCGCTGCCGGCGAGCGCGATCGCCACCAGCGCCGCCGCGAAGGCGAGCGTCAGCAGCGGCCCCGACAGCGCGGATGCGCGTGAGCGCGAGCGCCCCCGGCGGGCGGGCGCCGTCACGACGCCCGCCATCAGGTCAGGGCTGGCGGCGGGCGCGGACACGCGGGACGATGAGCAGGCCGACCGCGACCAGGACGGCGACGGACAGCAGGCCGAGCGCGATGAGCAGCGACGTCGGGAGATCGGAGATGGAGGCCGACACCGGGCGGCCGGCGCCGAGCGAGCTGGGGTCGAGCACCTTGTCGCCGACGGTCACGCGGGCCGGCGACCTTCTGATCGCCTGCTGGACGGCCCTGGTCACCGCCGCGCGCTCGGCGGGCGTCGCGGCGGCCAGCGCGTCGCCGCCTGCGGCCGGGACGAACGCGGCGCCGGTGCCCGCCCCGCCTCCGCCGCTGCCTCCCGTCCCGCTCTGTGCGGCCGCGGCGGCGCGCTGGGCCGCGAGCAGGACGTCACGGCAGTTGGTGTACTGCAGGGCGTCGGACGGCAGGTTCGCGAGGGCGTCGCGATAGTCCTTCTGGCTGTACGTCCCGTTGACCTTGGAGTCGCGGCACGCGTCCTTGATGAGTTCCTGGTAGCCGGCGTGGGCGACCGACGGGACGAGCAGGAGGAGCAGCATCGCCGTGGGCAGCACCACGCGGCGCAGCAGAGCCGTCGGCACGCGCGGCACGCTAGCAGCCCCCCCGGTCCGCCGAGACGGTTGCGAGCGCCCGCGAGAACCCCTGCACCCAGGCCGAATAGTCGTACTTCGCGACGTCGCGGGCACCCGCGGCGCCGAGGCGGGCGCGCAGGCCCCCGTCGGCGCGCAGCCGCTCGATCGCTCGCTGCAGCGCCTCAACGTCGCCGGCGGGGACGACGAGGCCCGTGCGGCCGTCGCGCACCAGACCTCCGGCGGCCGCTCCCACGGCATCGGTTGCGATGATCGGCGTCTGCTGGTTCATGGCCTCGTTGGCGACGAGCGCCCACGGTTCGAGGAAGTCGCGCGTGGGGATCGACGGCACGACGAGAACGTCGGCGGCGGCGTAGAAGTTGCGCAGTTCGCGGGCGTCCAGGCGCCCGGCCGCCAGCACGCCGGGCATGCTCGCAACCTCGCCCGGCGCGACGCCGGCGAGCACGAGCGCCGCATCCCTCTGTGCGAGACCTGCGTGCTTCCACGCCTCCAGCAGGACGCCGAGGCCCTTGCCGGCCGGCGTCGCCCGCCCGGCGTACAGGGCGAGGAACTGCGGCTCGCCCGCGCTCGCCCGCGCCGGGGCCGGATCCGCCGCCGCCCCCCAGAAGGCGTTGTCGACCGCCTGCGGGGCCACGTGGACGTTGCGGGCGCCGTGGGCGGCCACGTGCGCGCTGACGTGAGGCCCGTAGGTGACGACGGCGTCGGCGCGGCGCTCGACCGCGCGTGTCAGCGGGATCGCCAGAAGGTGGGCGGGCGTGCGGATCTGACCCCAGATCCCGGTCCAGTAGAGGAACGGGATGCCGGCGCGGCGCGCGCCGGAGCAGGTGGCGGGAACGGCGACCCGCCCGGCGCTGGAGGCGATGACGGCGCGATGACGCCCGCTGGCGGCGAGCGCGTACGCCTCGCGCTGACGGATGCGCCGGAAGGGCACGCCTGGGTCCTCGACGCCCGCTGTCGCGTGGTGCAGGCGCCCCCCGAACAGCGCGAGCTCGATCCCCTGCGCGGCGTGCAGGGCCTTCAGCGCGCCGACGCGGTCGGGTGGCACGTGGTTCGTCACGAACAGGACCGGCTTGTCCGCAGCGACGCTCACGCGCCGAGCGCCTGCGCGTAGGCGGCGACGGTCGCGCGACCGCAGCCCTCCCAGGTGAACGCGTACTCGACGGTCGCGCGGGCGCGGCGGCCGAGCTCGCGCAGGAACGTCGGCTCGCGCAGCAGCGCGTCGATCGCGTCCGCGAGCTGACTGATGTCGCCGGGCGGCACGAGCCGCAGCCCGTCGCCGAGCCGCGTGATCTCGGCGGGGCCGGGCTCGCCGAGCGCGCCGATCGCGGGCAGCCAGCCCGCCATCGCCTCGACGTATGCGACGCCGAAGGCCTCGTCGACGCTCGGCATGACGAACAGCGAGCAGCCGCGGG
The DNA here is from genome assembly GCA_963809525.1 of uncultured Solirubrobacteraceae bacterium. Lineage (GTDB taxonomy): Bacteria > Actinomycetota > Thermoleophilia > Solirubrobacterales > Solirubrobacteraceae > F1-60-MAGs163. The sequence continues at coordinate 26,752 of CAWEJY010000012.1, forward strand.
CCCGCGCGAGCGCCTCGGCGTGCGGGAGCTGGCCGGCGAACGTGACCCGGTCTGCGAGGCCCAGCTGCACGGCGGTGCGCGCCAGCGCCGCGCGCTCGGGGCCATCTCCGATGATGAGATAGCGCAGGCGCGGGTGGCGATCGCGCAGCACCCAGAGCGCGCGGATCACGTCGACGTGACGCTTGCGCGGGACGAGGTGGGCGACGGTCACCAGCGTCGGCTCGCCGACATGCGGCTCGCGCACCGGCGGCAGATCCGTGCCGAGGTGCACCACCCGTGTGTGCACGGCCCCGAGCCGGTGCGTGGCCTGCTCGATGCCGCCGCTGTTGGCGAGCACCAGCCGCGCCGTCGCGAACGCGCGCTCGACCGCCCGGCGCCCGTCGTCGTGGCGCAGCGCCGTGTGCAGCACGTCGGCTCCGTGCTCGGAGACGACGAGGGGCGCCCCGATGCGGGCGCGCAGCACGGCGTCGGCCGCGGGCACGGCGTTGTGGGCGTGCACGAGGTCGAATGGGAAGTCGCGATGCAGGCGCCGCAGCGCGAGGGCGAGCGCCGGCGCCGCCCAGGCGCCCCACGAGCCGTAGGAGCGGCTCTTCGGCGGCGAGACGTAGCGCACGTACTGCACGGGGATGCCGTCGAGCACCGCGTGGCTCGGGTGGCGGGCCAGGTGCACCGCCGCCGGAAGCAGCCGGCGGCGCGGGGTCGTGGCGGGCGGCACGATGCGGTGCAGCACGACGACGCGCACCTCGGCGCCGGCGGCGCGGGCGGCGCGCGCCTGGTCGTGCGCCCAGATGCCGAGCACCGGGTCGTCGGCGCGCGGGTAGAACTCCGCGACGACCGCGACCTTCACCGGTGGACCTCGAGCGTGCGGACCTCGTCGCGGCGCACGTACGGACGCTCTGCGAGGAACGCGCGACCCTCGGCGAGCGCCGCGTCGCGCGCGTAGGTGGCGGCCGGCGGGCGCAGCGTGTGGCCGATAGGCGTTGCGTCGACGACGCCGATCCGCCAGCCGTGCTCGCGCGCCAGCGCCGCCCAGTGGGCGTCCAGTCCCCAGCCCATGCGCAGGTCGGGGAACGGCAGCAGCGCGTCGAACGTCTCGCGCCGGAACGCGGTGACGGGGCCGATCTCGACGAACGTCGTCTCGTGCCAGGCCGCGCCCGGGACGCGGTAGGTCACCGCCCACGCGGCGTGCGAGTGCAGGCGATGCGCGGGCTGGGCGAGCAGCAGCCCCGCCTCGTCGGCGACGCACAGAAAGCGGTCCAGGAACCCGCGCGGGAGCGTGACGTCGTCGTCGAGGACGAGCACCCAGTCATAGCCCGCCAGGTCCTGGCCGGCGAGCAGCGCGTTGAGGTTCTCGAACTTCCCGCGCGCGCCGGGCTCGCAGACGAGCAGGCGCACGTCGTGCCGCGAGCGTGCGAGCTCGGCGCGGGCCGCGGCCATCAGCGAGGGCACGTCGGCGCGTGCGATCGCCAGCGCGAGCACGCGTCGGCGCGGGGGGATCGTGCGTGCGCGGCGCGACAGGCTCCGGCGGCGCCCGGTCAGCGTCTCCACGGCGTCGAGCCACAGGTCGCGCGCGCGGAGCAGGGCGCCGCGCACGCCGCCGACCACGCCGCCCGAGCCGGAGGTGAAGGCGTCGTCCGCGGTGCCGAGCGCCGGCGCGGCGGGCGGCTCGAGCAGCGCCTCCAGGCGCCCGAGCGAGTGGGCCGTCATGACGGGCCCCATCGCACAGCGCCGGCGCGGGCCGTGCACGGCGCAGCCGGCGAGCGTGCGCAGCTCCGCGCGCAGCGCCGGCGCGCTGCCCTTGAACTCGTCGAAGCGCCGGCTCGCCCGCCCGCGGGCGCGGGCAGCGCGGCACAGGGAGCGCAGCCGCGCGTCATCGCCCGCACGACGATGGTCGAGCGCCGCGGCCGGCACGAAGCGAATGCGCCCGCCGGACGCCTTCCAGCGCGCCTGCCACTCCTGCTCGTCGCCGTAGAGCTCGCGCGTGGCATCGAAGCTGCCGACGCGCTCGATCGCCGAGCGGCGGATCGTCATGTTCGCGCCCCACGCGTGCGGGCAGTCGACTTCGTCGGGGCCGAAGTCCTGACCCGTGACGGGCCCGCCCTCACGGCCGCACGCCCGGAATCGGTGGTCCTCGATGCGCGGCACGATCGGCCCGGTCAGCACCCCCACGTCGGCTGGGAGCCGCGTTGCGGCCTCCGCCAGCGCGGCGAGCCAGCCCGGGCGCACGGCCACGTCATCGTCGACGAACACGAGCAGCTCGGCGTCCGTGCTCGCGATCGCGGTGTTGCGCGCGGCGTTGAGGCCCTGCGGCGTCGCATGGGCCACGTAGCGCGCGTCGTGGCGCTCGGCGACGGTGCGCGTCGCGTCGGTCATCCCGTCGTCGACCACGAGGACGTCCGCGCCGAGCTGGGCTGCCTGCGGTGCGATCGACGCCAGGGCGACGTCGAGGTAGCCGGGGCGCTCCCGCGTCGGGATGATGATCGTGCAGGCGGGCGGCATCGGCGGATCACGGTAGCTTGGAAGGCGGGTGATCCTCCTCCTGCACAACCGCTACCGCACGCTGGGCGGTGAGGAGCGCGTGGTGCAGGAGCTGCTGCGGATCCTGCCCGAGCAGCTGGGCGAGGAGGTCGAGCTGCTGGAGCGCGACAGCGCCGCGCTGAGCCGCGCGCAGGCGGCGGCCGGGATGCTCCGCGGCGGGCTGGACCCGGGCGCGGTCGGCGCCGCGGTGCGGCGCACGGGGGCGCGCGTCGTGCACGCGCACAACGTGCACCCGGCGCTCGGCTGGCGCGCGCTGGCGGCCGCGCGCGCGGCCGGCGCGCGCACCGTGCTGCACCTGCACCAGTACCGCCTGGTGTGCGCCGCCGGCACCTGCCTTGACCCGGCGGGTGAGGACTGCACGCGCTGCCACGGGCGCGACACGAGGCCGGGGGTGCGCCTGCGCTGCCGCGGCTCGCTGCCCGACGCGCTCGTCTACGGCGCGGCGCTGCCGCTGTGGTCGCGCCGGCTGGTCGAGCAGGCCGACGCACTCGTGACTGTGAGCCGCTTCGCGCTCGACCGCCTGCACGCGCTCGGCGCGCCGCTCGAGGGGCGGACGGTCGAGGTGATCGCGAACCCGGTGTCCCTGCCCGACCGCCGCGCCGACCCGCCGCGCGGGAGGCATGCGATCGTCTCCGCGCGCTTCGCCCCGGACAAGGGCGTCGACGTCGCGATCGAGGCCTGCGCCGCGGCGGGCGTGCCGCTGGTGATCACCGGCGACGGGCCCGGCGAGGGCGCGCTGCGCGCACTGGCCACGCGCCTGGGCGGCGAGGTGCGCTTTGCGGGCCGCGTCCCGGACGCCGAGCTGGCGGTGCTGCGCGAGGGCGCCGCGCTCGCGATCGTCCCCTCGCGCTTCGCCGAGACCTTCGGGCTCTCGGCCGCCGAGGCGATGGCCGCCGGGCTGCCCGTCGTCGGGAGTGCGGTGGGTGCGCTCGGGGACCTGCTGGATCCCGAGGACCTCGTGCCGCCGGGCGACGCCGGTGCGCTGGCCGACGTCGTGCGGCGACGCTACGGCGACGGCGTCGCGGGAGCGCGCAACGCCGAGCGCATCGCGGAACATGCTTCGCCGGCCGCCGTGGCGCGCGCGCTCTCAGCCGTCTATCAGGCCTGATCCAGGCGCGAGCCCGTACCCTCCCGACCCTATGCGCGCCCTCGTCACCGGCGGAGCCGGCTTCATCGGATCGAACCTCGTCGACGCCCTGCTGGACCGCGGCGACGAGGTGACGGTCATCGACGACCTCTCGACGGGCCGGCGGGAGAACCTCGCCAAGGCGCTCAGCCGCGGGGCCTCGCTCCACGAGGTCGACATCCGCGACGCGGCGCGCGTGCTGGAGGTGTTCGCCGGCGAGCGGCCCGCGGCCGTCTTCCACCTGGCCGCGCAGATCGACGTGCGCAAGTCGATCGAGGACCCGGCCTGGGACGCGGGCATCAACGTCGTCGGCACGATCAACGTCCTCGAGGCCGCGCGCGCGAGCGACGTGCGCCGGCTGGTCAACACCTCGACCGGCGGCGCGATCTACGGCGAGACGGACGTCATGCCGACGCCGGAGACCGTGCAGCCACATCCGATGGCCGCCTACGGCCAGAGCAAGCAGTGCGCCGAGCTCTATTGCGACTGGTACGCGCGGCTCTACGGCCTGTCGACCACGACGCTGCGCTACGGCAACGTCTACGGCCCGCGCCAGGACCCCTCCGGCGAGGCCGGCGTGATCGCGATCTTCGCCGGGCGCCTGCTCGACGGCGCGCGCCCGATCGTCTACGGGGACGGCCGCGCCACGCGCGACTACACGTTCGTCGGAGACATCGTTGCGGCGAACCTGGCCGCCGCGGCGCATCCCCAGGCGCACGGCTCGTACAACATCGGCACCGGCCGCGAGTCCTCCGTGCTCGAGGTGATCGCCGCGATGCGCGAGGCCGCGGGTGTCGCCGACTCCGACTTCCGGCCGGACTTCGAGCCCGCGCGGCTGGGTGAGCTGGACCGCAGCTCGCTCGACGTGACGCGCGCCCACGCCGAGCTCGGCTTCACGGCCGAGACGCCCCTGGCTGACGGCATGCGCGCGGTGCTCGAGCACCTGCGCGCGGAGCGCGCGACCTCGTAGGCCGTCTCAGGCCGCGGGCACGTGCCCGCGCAGCCATTCGACCGTGCGCGCGACGCCGTCGCGCACGCCGATCTGCGCCTCCCAGCCCAGGACGCGCTCGGCCTTGGAGACGTCCGGCCAGCGTCGCACGACGTCGACGTCGAAGCCCGGCAGGTGCTCGAGCGCGAATGCCTCGGGGTCGCGCCCGCAGGCCTCCCAGATGACGCGGGCGATCTCGTCGACGGTGAGCTCTTCGGAGGCCGAGATGTTGAAGTCCTCGTTCAGCGCCTCGGGGGCGGCGGTCGCCGTGACGATGCCGTCGGCGATGTCGTCGACGTGGGTGAGCGTGCGGGTATGCGTGCCGTCGCCGAAGATCGGCAGCGGGGTCTCCGGGGTCGGAAGCGCCAGGCACTTCTTGATGAGGTCCGGCACGGCGTGGGCGATGCCGGGCTCGTCCTCGGGCATCTCGCCCGGCCCGTAGGCGTTGAACGGGCGGCAGATCGTGTACGGCAGCTGGTGCTCGTCGTGCGCCGCGCGGACCCAGAACTCGCCGGCCAGCTTGCTGAACCCGTAGGCCGAGACCGGTACCGGGCACTCCCAGACGTGCTCCTCCGGTGTCGGGAAGCGCGTCGCGTTCTCGAACACCATCGAGGAGGACACGTAGACGAAGCGCTCGACGCCGTGCTCGATCGCCGCGCCGACGACGCCGTTGTAGAGCGAGGCGTTCACGTCGGTGAGCGTGTACGGCAGCTTGTGGAAGTTGGCGATCCCGCCGACGATCGCCGCCAGGTGGATGACGTGCGAGCAGCCGGCGGTCGCGGCGCTCGCCTGCTCGCGGTCGCGCAGGTCGCCGGTGTGGACCTCGCAGCCCTGGCGGATCCAGCCGGGCGCGTCGCGCTGGTCGGAGACGCGGACCTCGAAGCGGGGGTCGCGCAGCAGGCGCCGGACGACGGCCTGGCCGATGGTGCCGGCGCCGCCGGTGACGAGAACGCGTGACATGGGAGCGTGAGGCTAGTGGTCGGCCGGCGCCGGAGGTCGAGCGCCGCTAGGACGCGCGGGCGGCCACCAGCGCCTGCGCCTCGCCGAAGATCTCGCCCTGCTCGAACGTGTTCCACGGGTCGGCGATGACCGCCCCGGTCTTCGCGCTGTCGGCGATCGCGCGCAGCGTGCCCGGCCCGCGGAAGCACGAGTGGTTCGTCGCGACGACGACGGCGTCCGCGTCGAGGATCGCCTGCTCGAAGGACTGCGTCGGCGTGGCCACGAGCGGGTCGTGGACCGCGACGTCGGCCAGCTCGCGCTCGAGCAGCCGGATCAGCTTGTGCGAGAGCGAGTCGCGCTCGTCGTCGGTGTCGGCCTTGAAGGCGAGCCCGAGCACCGCGACCTTGCGGTCGCGCAGCGACCCGAGCCGGCGCTTGAGCCCCTCGACGAGGAACAGCGGGACCGACTCGTTGACGCGCGAGACGGCGAGCAGCATGCCCGGCGCGTTCGACCGCTCCTCGCTGAACGTGAAGTCCTTGCGCAGGCAGGTGCCCGCGGTCATCCCGGGCAGCGCGATGCCCCCGCGGGGGTAGTCGCGGTTGATCAGCTCGATGACCTCGAAGACGTTCGCGTCGTACTGCTCGCACTCGACCATCAGCCGGTTGGGGAGCGCGAACGTCGCGTAGCGCAGGATGTTCGTCCAGATCTTCGCGAGCTCGGCCTCGATCGGCGTGGTCTGGACGATCGGGGCGCCGAGCACCTCGAAGAGCTCCGCGGCGTGCTCGCCGGAGCCCTCGCCGACGCCGCCCACGATGCACGGAAGGGTGCCGATCTCCGCGAAGAACCTCCCCGCGGCGATGCGCTCCGGCACGTGCGCGACGAAGACGTCGCGCCCGGCGACGAGCCCGCGGTGCTTCTCGATGTAGCCGGCGACGAACTCGGTCGTGCGCGGGGCGATCGTCGAGCGCAGCACGAGGGTCTGCCCCTCGGAGAGCACCGGCATCAGGTCGTCGAGGACCGAGCGGATGTGGCTCAGGTCGATCTCGATGTGCGAGTGCGAGGGCGTGCCGAGCGTGATGACGATGTTGCGCGCGCGCACCGCGTCGGCGACGCGGTCGGACCAGTCGATCGTCCCCGTGGCGCGCACGCGCTCCAGCACCTCGGGCGCACCGGGCTCGTCGAACGGCATGCGGCCCTCGCGCACCGCGCCGAGGCGCGCGGCGTCGTTGTCGATGCCGAGCGTGCGCAGCCCGTGGTCGGCGAAGGCGAGCGCGAGCGGCAGCCCGACACGCCCACAGCCGATGATCGCGACGTCGTGGCCCATCACGGTCAACGCTAGCGATCCTCGGTGTGCGGGCGCGTGAGCAGTGCCGCGAAGACCTCGCGCGGGACGGCGCCGATCGCCAGCGCGGCGGCCGCGAAGACGACGACGGCGACGACGGCCGCCGCCGCGTCGCCGACCGGGGCCAGCACGCCGCAGGCGGCGCCGGCCGCGCCCGCCGCGAGCACGCGCACGGCCCAGTTCCAGCCCAGCCGCAGCCCGGGCCGCGCGCGCAGCAGCATGATCAGCGTCGCCGCGCAGAGCACGGCCTCGCCCGCCACCGAGGCGAGCGCCGCTCCGCGCGCGCCCAGCGGCGGGATCAGGGCGAACCCGAAGACGAGCACCGCCGCGAGCGCGACGGCGTTGGTCTGCACCAGCGCGCGCTGGCCGCGCACCGCGACCAGGCCGGTCACCCAGACCTGCGTCATGAACCCCCCGATCAGCGCGAAGGCCTGGATCTGCAGGACGCGGGCGGCCGGCCCGTACCCGCCGCCCGCCAGCAGGCGGACGATCGGCCGGGCGCCGAAGACGAGCGCCAGCACGATTCCGAGCACGACGACGAGCATCACCTGCGCGACGCGGCGCAGCCCGGAGGCGAGGCGCGCCTCGTCCGCGTCGGCAGCGTGCGCGAGCACCGGGAACGCGCTGCCGATCATCAGCACCGAGACGGCGGCGAACGCCTCCAGCAGCCGGAACGAGGTCGCGAAGTACCCGGTCTGCACGGCGGAGGCGAGCAGCGAGGTGAGGACGACGAGGCCGCGGACATAGAGCACGCTGGCCGCGAGCGCGAGCGCGACCGGTGCCGCTTCGACGAGCAGCGGGCGCCACTCCCCGGGGGCGAAGCGCGGCGCGACCCGGCCGGCCGCGCCGACCATCGCCACGGCCAGCGCGAGCGCCGCGAGGCCGGACAGGATGCTGACGGCGAAGAACGGCAGCAGACCGGCCCCGGCCAGCGCGAGGGCTGCCAGCGCCGCGGCGGTGACGACCTGGCGGACGACCTCGGTCGCGGTGACGGCGCCCAGGCGCAGGCGCGTCGAGAGCGGCACGGTCATCGTCGTCGTCGCCGCAGCGATCACGATCCCGATGCCGCCGACCAGCGTTCCGAGCACCATCGTGCGGTCGTAGCCGGCGAGCACCGCGAAGAGCGCGGCCGCCAGGACGGCGAGCGGGGTCAGCACCAGCCGCATCGCGAGCACGTCGCCGAGGACCTGGCGCCGCTGCGCGGGGGAGGCGGCGACCGTGTAGTCGCGCTGCCCGATCACGGTGAGCCCCGCGTCGGCGAGGCCTCCTGCGACCGCGAGCAGCGACATCACGGTCACGTAGCGCCCGACGTCGACGACGCCGAGGTAGCGCAGCAGCACGACCGAGGCGGCCGTCGCGGCGAGCGTGCCGACCAGGTAGCCGCCGGCCCGCAGCGTCCCGCCCCGGATGACGCGGCCACCGGCGCCGGCGGCGAGGACGGCCTCGGCCTCCTCGATGTTCAGCGCCGTCGCCTGGGTCTCGTCCATCAGGGGCTCACACTGACGGGCGATGGCCCGCGCCGCGGGTCAACCGCGTGCTGCCCGCCGGCTGCGCGCGTACTGGCGCGCGAACCCGATGACGAAGCGCGGGTTGTAGCGCAGGTAGCGCCGCCACAGGCGGCGCGGCTCGGCGGCGAAGCGGAACGCCCATTCGAGGCCCATGCGCTGCATCAGCGCCGGCGCCTGCGGGATCAGCCCGGCGTGGAAGTCGAAGGCCGCGCCGACGCCGATCAGCACCGGTGCGCGCAGATGCGGGCGCATCTGCGCCATCCACTTCTCCTGCTTCGGCACGCCGATCCCGACCCAGACGACGTCCGCTCCCGAGGCGTCGATCTCCCGCACGACGCCGGCCTGCTCGTCGGCCGTGAGCTCGCGGAACGGCGGGGCGTAGCCGCCGACGATGCGCAGCCCGGGGTAGCGCGTGCGCAGGTTGTAGGTCAGCTGGACGAGCGTGCCCTGGTTGCGCCCGCCATAGAGGAACATCCGCTGGCCGGTCCGGGCGGCGCGCTCGCAGGCCCGCGCCATCAGCTCCGGGCCGTAGACGCGATCGTCGAGATGGTGGCCGAGGGCCCCGAGCGCCCACACGAGCGGCTGACCGTCCGGGACCGTGAGCGTCGAGCCGAGCACGGCGGCGCGCAGCTCGGGGTCCTCGGCGCAGGCCATCACGGTGTGCGTCGCCGCCACGCAGACGTAGCCGCGCTCGCCCGCGGCGACCATCGCATCCACCCAGTCGAGCGTCCGGGCGTAGTCCGTCAGCGCCAGCGGGACGCCCAGCACGGTCGCCGTCGCCGGCGGAGCCGGTGCGGCCGCGTGGCGCTCGTCGCGCCTCGGTTCGGGGGGATTCGCGGTCATCGGCGGAGTCTGCGCATCCACTATGGCAGCAGGAACGAACCGAACGGGCGAAAGTCGCGCGCGTTCACGCGGCGGATACGCTGCCGGGCATGGGCGTCGACCGAGCGTTGCCACGGAAATCAGCGTGCCTCGCGCGCTGATCACGGGCATCTCCGGCCAGGACGGCTCGTACCTCGCCGAGTTGCTCCTGGGGCGGGGTTACGAGCTCGTCGGGCTCGATCGCCTCGGAGGTGCCCATGCGCCGAATCTCGCCGCGATCCGCGAGCGGATCACGTTCGTCGAGGCCGACCTGCGCGACGGCAGGGCGCTGCGGGCCGCGGTCGTGGACTGCGCTCCCCACGAGCTCTACCACCTGGCTGCGCCGAGCTTCGTGCCCGACTCGTGGGACGACCCCACCGAGGCGGTCACGGCGATCGCCGGTGGGACGTCGAGCATCCTCGCCGCCGCGCTCGCCCTCGCAGAGCGCCCGCGGGTCTGGGTCTCGACGTCGAGCGAGGTGTTCGGCGACGCGCTCGAGAGCCCCCAGCACGAGGACTCGGCGATGCGCCCGCGGACCCCCTACGGCGTCGCCAAGCTGGCCGCGCACGGGCTGGTGCGCACGCTGCGCGAGCACCACGGGCTGTTCGCCTGCTCGGGCATCACCTACAACCACGAGTCCCCGCGCCGCCCGCCGCACTTCCTGCCGCGCAAGGTCACGCGAGGGGCCGCGGCGATCGCGCTGGGCCTGGAGGACGAGCTCGTCCTGGGCGACCTCGAGGCCGTGCGCGACTGGTCGGACGCGCGCGACATCGTGCGCGGCGCCTGGCTCGCGCTGCAGACGGACGTGCCCGGGGACTACGTGCTCGCCAGCGGCGTCGGGCACACGGTCGGCGACCTGGTCCGCGCGGCCTTCGACGCGGCGGGTGTCGAGAACGGGCTCGAGCGCCATGTCCGCGTGGACCCGGCGCTCGTGCGGCCGCGCGAGCCGGTCGAGCTGATCGGGGACGCCTCGCGAGCACGCGAGGTGCTCGGCTGGCGGCCCGAGATCTCCTTCGAGGCGATGATCGGCGAGATGGTCCGGGCGGACCTCGCCGAGCTCAGCGGCTGAGCAGCTCCAGGTCCGAGCGGACCATCAGGCGGATGAGCTCCTCGAAGCTCGTCTCCGGCCTCCAGCCGAGGTCGCGCTCGGCCTTGGAGTAGTCGCCGATCAGGTGGTCGACCTCCGCAGGGCGCACCATGTTCGGATCCAGGTCCACGTAGGGCTCCCAGCTGCCCAGGCCGGCCTCGTCGAAGGCGATCTCGACGCAGTCGCGCACGGAGTTCGTCCGGTTGGTCGCGATCACGTAGTCGTCGGCCCTGTCCTGCTGGAGCATCAGCCACATCGCCTTGACGTAGTCCTTGGCGTAGCCCCAGTCGCGCTGCGCGTCGAGGTTGCCGAGGCCCAGCTTCTTGAGCTTGCCGACCTTGATCGCCGCGGCATGCCAGGTGATCTTGCGTGTCACGAATTCGAGGCCACGACGCGGTGAGTTGTGCACGACCACGCGCCCGACGCCGGCCGCGAACACGCCGCTCTCGGTCTCGAGGTCGAACACGAAGTCGTCGTCTGCGGTGGGCTCGATGGCGACGACCCGCCGGATCTCGGCCGGATCTCTTGCGCAGGTGCTGGCCCTTGGCTCCTGCAAGCACGCGTGAGCCGAGGTTGAGCTGGTAGTACGTCCGGTCGCTGCCGTCGCTCGGCGTAGACCGATGACTGCTGGCCGCGGAGCGCGTACAGCCAGACAAGGCCGAGCGCGAGCACCGGGCTGTTCGTCTTGACCGACTCGCCCTTGCCGCGCTTGAGGCCGTCGCCGGCGTAGTACCCCTGCGAGGAACGCGTCGTGAGCCGACGGAGTCGGCGTTGAGCACCAGCGGCGGGACCTGCTTGAGTCCGCGCCGGGTGTACAGCTGATCGCGCAGCCACGGAGCGGCGCTCGGTGCGCCGGTCAGTGCGAGTTGCCCGACGGTGGCGGCACGGGTCGAATCCCGATACGCCGTTCCAGCTGCGTGAGGAGCCCAGGAAGCAGCCGCGACCACAGCTCGGCCACGCGGATCTGCAGCGCCTCGTCGTTGTTGGTGAACTGCAGGCAGTGGCCGTCCGCCGCGACGTGGCCGTCGGCCGCCATGCAGCCCGAGCAGCTCCGCCAGCGCGCGGCGTCACGCTCGTCCAGCCGGGCGTCTCTGGGACGCTGTCCTCGATGAACGGGCCGTCGCTCCCAGAGCGCGAGCCGGTCCCCCGCCTCGACCTCGCGTGCCGTGACCTGGTCATGGTCGGCGTCGAGCATGTGGTGGTGGGCGGTGACGTCCACGACGCCGGCGCGAGTCTCAACCCCGAGCAGCCGGTGGTCGGGGTCGGTCTCGCGACGGCGGGTCGCCGTGATCGCGGTGATCGGCGTCCAGTCCGCGCCGTCCCAGACCTCGGTCAGCGTGCTGGGCGCGAACGTCTGGGTGCTGGGGCCCTTGCGGCGGTAAGGCACGAGATCTGCAGCCGTCCTGACCGAGACGAGTGCCGCTGTTCACGGACGAGCAGGGGCGTGGTCGAGCGCACACACTCGTGATTGAAGAGAATCCCCGACGTCGCGTGCAGATCGTATGACTCACGGTAGTTCACCGTGATGAAGTGGCCGTAGGCCTTCGCGACGCCGTAGGGGGAGCGCGGGTAGAACGGGGTGGCCTCGGTCTGCGGGACCTCGAGGACCTTGCCGAACATCTCGCTCGAGGAGGCCTGGTAGAAGCGCGCCTCGGGGCAGACCTCGCGCATCGCCTCGAGGATGCGCGTGACGCCCACGCCGGTGAACTCGGCCGTCAGCGTCGGCTGCACCCACGAGGCGGCGACGTAGCTCATCGCGGCGAGGTTGTAGATCTCGTCGGGCCTGCTCGCGCGCAGGGTGTCGACCAGCGAGCGCTGGTCGAGCAGGTCGCCCTGATGGAGCGTGATCCGGTCGCGGAGATGCTCGATGCGCTCGGACTTCTCGGTCGAGGACCGGCGCACCATGCCGTGGACGTCGTACCCGTGCTCGAGCAGCAGCTCGGCGAGGTATGAGCCGTCCTGGCCGGTGATCCCGGTGATCAGTGCAGACTTGGGCATGAGTCGGGGGAGGGTAGCTACGCCACGGTCACGCCGCGCAGCGCTGCGACGACCTCGCCGGCCATCTGCGCGCTGAGCACCGGGCTCATCGGGATCGCCAGGTGCGTGCGCGCGAGCTCGTCGGTCGCGGGCAGCTCGCTGTCGCCGGCGTACGCGAGCATCGCCGGCTGGCGGTGCACAGGAGCGCGGTAGTAGGCCTTCTGGCCATGCCCGGCGGCGGCCAGCACACCCGCCAGCTCGTCGGCGTGCTCGGCGCGCACGACGTAGAGATGCCAGGCCGGGTCGCAGCCGTCGACGGGCACCGGAAGGCGCGCGAGATCGGCGAGCCCGGCATCTGCGTAGTGGCGCCCCGCGGCGCGACGGCCGTCGGCCCATGCGTCGAGATGCGGCAGCTGGACGCGCAGGATCGCGGCCTGCAACTCGTCCAGGCGCGAGTTGTAGCCGACGTGCTCGTAGGTGACCTTGTCCCACGAGCCGTGGAAGCGCAGCATCCGCACGCGGTCGGCGAGCGCGTCGTCGCCGGTCGTGATCGCGCCGCCGTCGCCGAACGCGCCGAGGTTCTTCGATGGGAAGAAGCTGAACGTCGCGATCGTGCCGAGCGCTCCGGGGCGGCCCGCGGTGCTGACGCTGCCGGCGGCCTGCGCGGCGTCCTCGATCACCGGCACGCCCAGCGCGGCGATCTGCGCGATCGGCGCCACGTTGCCGAACAGGTGCACCGCGATCACGGCCTTCGTGCGCGGCGTGAGCGCCGCGGCGACCGTCTCGGCGGTGACGCACATCGTGTCGGGGTCGACATCGCAGAAGACCGGGCGTGCGCCGGTCGGCGGGATCGCCTCGGCCGAGGCGTAGAAGGTGAACGACGGCACGACGACCTCGTCGCCGGGACCGACGCCGAGCGCGCGCAGGGCGATCGTCAGCGCTTCGGTGCCGTTCGCGACGCCGACGGCGTGGGCTGCGCCGCAATAGGTCGCGAACTCGGTCTCGAACGCCGCCACCTCGGGGCCGAGGATGTACGTGCCGCTGTCGATGACGCGGGCGATCGCGGCGTCGAGCTCGGCGCGCAGCGGGCGCAGCGGGGTCGTGGTGTCGAACAGTGGAACGCCCATGCCGCGTCAGGCTAGGGCATCAGCGACAATGCTCTCCGATGGCGAGCGTGGACATCGAGGAGCCGCTCGCGCCACGCCCGATGACCGGCGGTGCGGCCATGGGGGCTGCGAGCCGGATCTCCGTCGCGGTCACCGGCGCACTCACAACGATCATCATCGCGCGGCAACTCGGCACGAGCGGCACCGGAGGGTTCGCAGTCGCTCTGACGATCGTTTACGTCCTCATCGTCCTGACGACCTTCGGCGTGGAGCACGGCGTGGCGTACTACGTCAGCGGTGGTGGCTGGGGCGCGCGTCACGCATTCCGGGTGGTCAACGAGTTCGCACCGATCGTCGGCCTCATCGGCGCGACGCTCTGCGTCGCGGCGCGCATTCTCTTCCCCGCCCCGTTCGGGAGCCTGTCGGTTCCCGAATGTGCGCTCGCCGCGTTCGCGTTGCCGTTCGCGCTTGCCTGGTTCTACGGATCGTACGTCGCGCTCGCCGACGATCACTACGAGGGCTTCGTGATCCCGCCCGCGGTGCAGTCGGCGGCCGGTCTCGTGGTCGTCGTTGGGCTCGCGATCCCGTTCGGCCTTACGGGCGCAGTCGCCGCGCTGTTCCTCTCGCACGTGATCGCAGCGACGTCGACCTTCGTCTGGGGCCGCCGCCGGCTGTCCAGCCGCGAGGACGGGCCGCCACAGCCCGGGCAGCTCCGCCGGGCGTTGCGCTTCGGCGTCAAGGGGTATGCCGGCAACGCCCTCCAGGTCCTGAACTACCGCGTCGATGTGCTGATCCTGAGCGCGGTCACCACGGCCTCGGTGGTGGGCTACTACTCGGTGGCCGTGGGCGTGACGACCGTCCTGTGGCTGCTGCCGCAGGCGCTCAGCGACGTGCTGTTCCCACGCGTCGCGGCGCTCAGCGCCTCCGAGCACCGCAACGCCGAGGAGCAGCGCGACTTCGTCGAGATCAAGAGCCTGCGGCACACCACGATCATCGTGATCGTGGGCGCCGTGGTGCTGGCTGTCGCGATGATCCTCCTGATCGTGCCGATCTACGGCCCGGGGTTCCAGAAGGCGATCCCGCTCGGCCTGATCCGGCTCCCCGGTGTCGCGCTGATCGGCATCGGGGGGATCCTGTCGGCGATCATCGTCGGGCGGGGGCGGCCCGAGTACGGGCTGTACAGCGCGCTGATCTCCACGCCCATCACGATGGCGCTCTACTTCATCCTGATTCCGCGCTACGAGGCCACTGGGGCGGCGGTCGCGACGACGATCTCGTTCACCCTGAACTTCGTTCTCGCCGCGTTCTTCTACCACCGGATCACCGGTCGCCATGTCCTGCCCCTCATGGTTCCGACGCGCTCCGATTTCGACGACTACCGGCGGCTGTGGCCCCAGGTGCGAGAGTGGGGCGCGGCGCGCATCGGCCGGACAACCACGCCATGAGCGCCCGGAGGGTCCTGCTGGCCCCTGTCGAAACGGCGGGTGTCGCGGGGGCGATTCGCAACGGTCTTCGTGCACGCGGCGCGCAGGCCGACCTCTGGACGATCGCACGGCACCCGTTCCTGCAGACGGAGGACCGGCTCGTCCGCGGCTACGCCGCGCGAGCGCACGCGGGGCTGATCGCCCCGCTGCGCTACGACGTCCTCCACTTCCAGTTCGGGACGACCCTGTTGGAGTTCGCCGACGCGGCATGGGCTCGGATCGCGGGCCGGCCGCTGATGCTGATGCACTACTGGGGCGACGACTGCCGCCTGCGGATCGCGGCCGGCAGGCGACCGATCGGCGCTCCGCAGGGTTGGGAGAAGGCACAGCGCGCGCGTGAGCGGACGATTCGCCGGCGCCTGCGGCTGGCCTCGCGCCTCTGCGCGGCGGCGATCGTCTCGGACCTCGAGCTGGCCGGGCACGTCGCCCCATGGTTCCGGACGGTCTACGTCGTGCCCACGCCGATCGTGCTGCCGCCGTGCCACGGCGCCGCGCCCGACCCACTGCCGGGCGAAGGCCCGGTCGTGCTGCACGCCCCGTCGGAGCAGCTCGTCAAGGGCACGCCGACGATCGAGGCCGCGATCGCCGCGGTGGCCGCGCGCCGACCGCTGCGCCAGGTCCTCGTGAGCGGCGTCCCACACGAGCGCGTGCTCGCCGAGCTCGCGCGCGCCGACATCGTCATCGACCAGCTGAACTCGGTGACCACGGGAGTGTTCGCGCTCGAGGCGATGGCCCTGGGAAAGCCGGTCCTGGTGCAGTACGAGCCGGCGATGCTGGCACCGCGTATGCGCTCGACGCCGGCGGTGCGCGTGACGGCGGACACGCTCGAGGCGGAGCTCGAGGCGCTCTGCGCCGCGCCCGCGCGCCGCGGACAGCTCGGGACGGACGGTCGTGCGTTCGTCGGCGGGCGACACGACGCCGAGACCGTCGCCGGCCTTCTTGAGACGGTCTACGCGGACGCGGCATCGTCGTCCCGGAGGGCCGGCGTGCTCGAGGTGACGGCCGATGGCATCGCGCCCCTGGACGAGCCGATCCCCTAGCCTGCGCAGCGGATGAGCACGGGCAACGGACCAGGCCTGCAGGGCGTCGTCGCCGGCCTCGGAGTGATGGGCATGCACCACCTCCGGGTGCTCCGTGGCATGCCGGATGTGGGGCTGGCGGCGGTCGTCGACCCGGACCCCGGACGCCGTGCCGCGGCCGAGGCGGCGTATCCCGGGCTGCGGGCGCATGCGTCGCTCGCCGAGTGCCTCGCCACGGAGCGACTCGACTTCGCCTGCCTCGCCGCGCCGGTCGGTGCACTGCCCGCGCTCACCGCCGGGGCGCTCGCCGGGGGCCTGCACGTCCTGGTCGAGAAGCCCACTGCCCCGACGGAGGCTGACGCGCTCGCGATGATCACCGACGCTGAAGCACGCGGTCTCGTGCTCGGGGTGGGACACATCGAGCGCTGCAACCCCGCAGTGATCGCGCTCAAGCAGAAGGTCGAGGATGGCGCCATCGGCAACGTCCTGCAGATGCATGCACGGCGGCTGAGCCCGTTTCCCAACCGCCAGGGCTCACAGGGCGTCGCCCTCGATCTCAGCACTCATGACATCGACGTCATGCGCTACGTGACGGGCCGTGAGGTCGCGCGCGTCTATGCGGAAACCGAATCGCCGCTCGGCGGCGTGGCGGCACACGAGGACATCCTCTGCGCGACGCTGCGCTTCGACGACGGAGCCGTCGGACTGCTGGAGACGAACTGGATGACGCCCACGAAGGTGCGGCAGCTGTCCGTGCTCGGCGATCGTGGGATGCTCGTCGTCGACTACCTCACGCAGGATCTGACGCTTCACAAGCACCCGACCGAGGCGACGGGATGGGATCACCTGGCTGCGATCCGCGGCGGGGGTGAAGGCGACATGATCCGCTTCGGTCTGGACCGCAGGGAGCCCCTGAGGGTCGAGTGGGAGCAGTTCCTCGACGCGTTGCGCAGCGGGGAACCCGCGCCGATCTCGGGACGGGACGGGCTCGCCGCCCTGTCGACCGCGCTCGCCATCCGCGCGTCGTCGGCGCGTCACAGCGCCGTCATCCCCGGCTACCGGAGCGCTGTCGATGCCGCGGCCTGAGGACTTCATCGCACGTCTGGCGGGCAGGCGCGCGCTGGTGCTCGGTGGAGCGGGCTTCATCGGCAGTCACCTCGTCGACGAGCTCGTCGCGGCGAACGCGGCGCGGGTGGCGGTCGTCGACGACCTGAGCCTGGGCCGCGAGGAGAACCTGACTGCAGCCCTCGGTCGCGAGGAGGTCACGCTCGACGTCGTCGACGTCTGCGAGCTCGAGGCACTGGCGGCGATCGTCGCGCGCGAAGGGCCGTTCGACCTGTGCTTCAACCTGGCGGTGATACCGCTGCCGCATTCGCTCGAGCATCCGCGGGAGAACGTCGACCGCAACGTCGCGAAGACGTCGGCGGCATGCGAGGTCGGCCGGGCCGGCGGCTACGCGCGGCTCGTGCAGTTCTCATCCTCGGAGGTCTACGGCAGCGCGCAGGTCGCCCCGATGAGCGAGGACCATCCGCTGGCGGCGCACACCCCGTACGCGGCCGCGAAGGCTGCGACCGACCTCATCGCCCTCAGCTACGGGCACACGTTCGGGCTCGACGTCGTCGTGGTGCGCCCGTTCAACACGTACGGCGAGCGGCAGAACGATGCCGCCTACGCCGGGCTGATCCCGATGGTCATCCGCCGTGCCCAGGCGGGCGAGCCGGTGATCGTGAACGGCGACGGCGAGCAGACGCGCGACATGAACCACGTCAGCGACACCGTCCGCGGAGCGCTCGCGATCGCAGCGGATCCCGAGCTGCGCGACCGGCCGATCAATCTCGGGCACGGCACCGAGGTCAGCGTCAACGCGATGGTCGCCAGCATCCTGGCGGCGATGGGCATGCCGGACCATCCGGTCGTGCACGGACCGGACCGGATCGGTGACGTACGACGCCTCCTCGCCGGCATCGGGGTCGCGCGCGATGCGATCGGCTACGAGCCGCTGGTGAGTGTCGACGAAGGCTTCGCGCGCACTGTGCGCTGGTACCTCAGCCAGCCGGCGTCCGCTGCGCGCTGATCGTCGCGCGCAGCGCGGCGGCGACGGTCTGCACGTCAGCGCCGCTCATGCCCTGATGGACCGGGAGGGCGAGGGTGCGCGCGGCGAGCTGCGCCGACGCCGGCAGATCGCCGGGAACCGTTCCACACGCGCGCTGGAAGGCGGGCTCGGCGTGCATCGCGTAGGTCCCGAGCGTGGCCTCGACGCCGCGCTCGCGCAGACCCGCGACGAGCGCGTCACGGTCGAGCCCTCCGTCACAGGTGACGACGTACGCCTGGTAGGGATGGCGGTGTCCCGCGGGCGCGGCCTGCGGAACAACGCCGTCGACGTCCGCGAGCAGCGCGGCGAGCTCGCGCGCGAGTTCCGCGCGGCGTGCCACGACGCCCGCGAAGCCGGGAACCTGGATGAGGCCGAGCGCCGCATTGAGGTCGCTGAGCCGGAAGTTGAACCCCGGCTCGACGAACGTCGCGCGCCAGCCGACCCGCTCGGTGCCGTGGTTGCGCAGGCGCCGAAGCCGCTCGGCGAGCGCGTCGTCGCTGGTGAGGACCATGCCGCCCTCCCCGGTGGTGAGCGATTTGCGGGGGTGGAAGCTGAAGCAGGAAGCGACGCCGAACGTGCCGGTGCGCCGGTCGCCGATCGCGCCGCCCAGCGAGCACGCCGCATCGCAGATCAACGGGATCTCGCGCTCGCGCAGCAGCGGCTCGATCGCGCCGTAGTCCGCGGGCAGGCCGAAGACGTCGACGGTGATGACGGCGCGCGTCGCGGGGTGTCAGCGCCGCTTCCAGCGCCGCGGCGTCGATGCAGTAGGTGCGCGGATCGACGTCGACGAGCCGCAGCGTCGCGCCTCGTTGCAGAACGGCGTTGCCGGTTGCGGGGTAGGTGAAGTCCGCGGCCATCACCTCGTCGCCGGGACCGATGTCAAGTGCTGCGAGCGTCAGTTCCAGCGCCGTCGTGGCCGAGGTCGTCGCGACGCCGTGTGCGGCTCCGCAGAATCCCGCGATCGCCTCCTCGAACTCGGCGACGACCGGGCCCTGCGTGAGGTTGCCCGTCGCGAGCACGCGACCGATCGCCCCGAGCGCGTCGGGCCCGAACCGCGGGTCGGCGAGCCTGATGCTCATGCGCGCTGCCCCCGCATCCGCTGCACTCGCGCCGGGACGCCCGCGGCGATCGCGCCCGCAGGGATCTCGCCGCTGACGACGGCGCCGGCGCCGATCTGGGCGCCATCGCCGATGCGCGTCCCAGGCAGCAGGATCGTGCCCATGCCGATGTCGGACCCCGCACCGATCTCGACGGCGGAGAACATCAGCGGCGCGTCGAGGATGACCCCCGGTGGCGGCGTCTCCTCATGGGTGGACGTGATCACCATGACGCGCGGGCCGATGCCCGCGCGCGCGCCGATCGTGATCCCGCCTGCGCTCTGGAAGTAGCAGTCCTGCCCGATCCAGGCGCCATCGGCGATCCGCAGCGCGCCGCGGGTGTCGCCCTTGAGCATGGATCGATGCCCGAGATAGACGTCGTCGCCGAGGAACACATGCGCCGGGTTGAACACGAGCACGCCTTCCTCGATCACGCAGCGCGCGCCGACCGAGCCGAGCTCCGCCGGGTCGAAGCGCCCGGTGCCGTGGGTCTCCCAGGTCACGGGGGTGCAGGCTATCCTGCGCGCCGTGTGTGGCATCGCCGGAATGGTCGGAGGGCCGCCCCCCGACAGCCCGGCGCTCACCCGCATGGCGCAGGTCGATGGCCCACCGCGGGCCCGACGGGCAGGGGATCTGGAGCGACGAGCACGCAGGGCTGGCGTTCCGGCGCCTGGCGATCATCGATCTCGACCCGCGCTCAGATCAGCCGCTCCACTTCGAGCGCTGGCATCTCGTCTTCAACGGGGAGATCTACAACTACCGCGAGTTGCGTGCGGAGCTCGAGGGGCTCGGTCACCGGTTCGTGACGGAGGGCGACGGCGAAGTGCTGCTGCACGCCTGGGCGCAGTGGGGGGAGCGCGGCGCTCGACCGCTTCAACGGGATGTTCGCCTTCGCGATCTGGGACGACCGGCGAGCGGACGCTGACGCTCTGCACCGACCCCTTCGGGGAGAAGCCGGTGTTCTGGTGCCGGGACGGTGAGCGGCTCGTCTTCGGATCGGACGTGCGGGCGCTGCGCGAGGCCGTGCCGACGATCGGCCCTCCCCGCGACGGCACGCTCGGCCCGTTCCTCGCGCTCGGGCTGATGCCCGCCGTCGACGCCTCGTTCTTCGCCGGCGTACGGCGACTCCCGGGCGCGCACGTGCTGCGCTTCGCGGACGGCCGCGCCGAGCTGCGTCGCTACTGGACGCCCCGCGAGGTGGCCGTGCCGGCGAGCTATCCCGACGCGGTCGCGGAGCTGCGCGAGCTGCTGGTCGACTCGATCCGGCTGCGGCTGCGCAGCGACGTTCCCGTCGGCACGTCGCTGAGCGGCGGCGTTGACTCCTCGGCGATCGTCGCGCTCGCCGGAGCGCTCGCCTCGGACGCCACGCGGCATGCGTTCACGGCGAGCTTCCCGGGCTTCGCCCGCGACGAGTGGCGCTACGCGGCCGAGGTGGCGGGCGCCGCCGGGGTGCTCGAACACCACGAGGTCACCCCCACGGCCGACGAGATGCTCGCCGACCTCGACACGCTCGTGCGCGATCAGGAGGAGCCCTTCGGCTCGCTGAGCATCTACGTGCAGTGGCGGGTCAATCGCGCCGCGCACGACGCCGGCGTGACCGTGCTGCTCGACGGCCAGGGCGGCGACGAGCTGTTCGGCGGCTATCCGGGAACCGCCGGCTGGGCACTGCGCTCCGAAGGCGCCGGCGCTGCGACGCGTGCCGTCGTCGCCGGGCACGCCGACGAGCGACGCGATGTCCTGACCGCCGTCGGCGCCGACGTGCTGCCGCGCTTCGTCGCACACCGGCATCGGCGCGGGTTCGCCTCACCGTATGCCACCCGAGCGGTCGTCGATCACGCAGTGCGCGTAGAGCCCGAGGCGCCCCCCGGCGCGAACGGCAGCTCGCCCCTGCGCCGCGAGCTGCTGCGCCAGTGCTTCGCGACGAGCCTCCCGCAGCTGCTGCGCTACGCCGACCGCGACTCGATGGCGCACAGCCGCGAGGTGCGCCTGCCGCTCCTCGATCGCCGCATCGCGGAGTTCGCGCTGTCGGCCCCGCCGCAGTACCTCTATGCCGGCGGCTGGACGAAGCGCATCCTGCGCGACGCCGTCCGCGACGTCGTGCCCGCGGCGATTCTGGCGCGGCGCGACAAGGTCGGCTTCGAGCCGCCGCAGCAGCGCTGGCTCAGCACCACCCCCGCGATCGCCCGCGTTCGCGACGTGCTGCTGGATCCGGCGGCGCGGGCCCGAGCGATTCTCGATGTCGAGGCCATCGAGGCGGACGCCCGCGCAGGCGCGTGGCGCGACCCGTCGGGCATCTGGCGTGCGCTCAACGCCGAACTCTGGCTGCACGGCTTCGGCGCCTAGGACGGACCAGGATGCCGGCTCGCCGTCTGCTCGTCGTCGCGTACTACTACCCGCCCGACCAGAGCGTCGGAGGTAACCGCTGGGCGGCGATGACCAGGTATCTCCGCGCCATGGGGCACGAGGTCACGGTGCTCACGACTCGTGCGGCCGGCGGGGCGCCCGACGATGGCGATCGACGTCGTGCGGACCGGCGACCTCCAGAGCGTCCACGCGTCTGCGGCGCCTGCTGCGGCGGCCTGCACTCGGGCCGGCTGACGGCACGGCCGGCAAGGGCGGGAGCAGCGTTGCGGCCCAGGCGGCTCCACCCGCATGGCTGGACCTCGGGATGGTTCCGGACGCGTACGCGATCAGCTGGCTTCCCGGCGCGGTGCATGCGGCGCGGCGCATCGCCCGCGAGCGAGCTGTCGAGTGCGTGATCACGACGGCGCCTCCCGACTCGGTGGCCCTGGTGCCGATGTTCCTCGGGCAATCCCGGCCCGCCTGGATCGCCGACTTCCGCGACGGCTGGCGCTATGAACCCCTGCGTGGCGCGTGGCCGACCCGGCTGCAGGATCGGATCGACGCGCGCCTGGAGCGTCGGGTCGTGCGAACCGCCGAGGTCGTGATCGGCGCGACGCGGCCGATCGCCTCGGACTTCCAGCAGCGGCTCGGCGCGCAGGCGATCCACGTGCCGAATGCGTGGGACCCCGAGCTTGACGCGGATGTCGACGCGGCTGGACCGGTTCGGCTGGAGCGGGGGGACGGTCAACCTGGTTCACACAGGTCAGCTCAGCGGGCCGCGCGGGCGCGACCCGCGCCCGCTCTTCGCCGCCATGCGACGCCTGGCGACCAGCGTGGCCACGACGCACAGCGCCTACGGCTCGTGCTCGTCGGCGGGCTCGACGCCGGGGACGAACGCGCGCTCGCCGATCTCGACGTGCGTCAGATGGTTCAGGTGAGCGGGCAGCACTCCCGCCCGACGGCGGTCGCGACGCAGCGGGCAGCCGACGCACTGCTCCTGCTGACATCGCCCGGCCACGTCTCGCAGGCGACGGGCAAGCTCTGCGAGTACCTCGTCGCGAAGCGCCCGATCCTCGCGCTCGCCCGTGGGAATGAGGCGGAACGGATGGTTCGAGAGACCGGGACGGGACGTCGCCATGGCGCCTGACGACGTCGAGGCATCGCCACGGGCTTGGAGTGGCTTGCCGATCGGCGACTCGGCGAGCGCTACGCACCAGACGACCTCGCTCGGTACCGCTACCCGGCCCGGCCGCGCCGTCGCCGAGCTGGTCGGACCGCGATCGCGTGGCGTCTAGGCGGCCGACGGCTTCGACGGCGACGGCGTGCAGCACGTCGCCACCACCGCATGGCCGGTTCAGCGCCCACGCGATCGGGAGCGTGACGATGCACAGCCCGGCGGCGACACTGAGCCCCAGCCCGCCAGGGAACAGGCAGCGCCCGAAGATCCGGTACTGGATCGATGCCGGGAGACCCACCGGGCTCGTCGAGGTGCTCGTCTCCACCCCGGTGAACCCTGCCATCTGGAGCGCGCGCGTCAGCGATGCGGCAGTGAAGTGCGTTCGGTGCCGCGGCACGTCGAGGTGAAACCAGCGCGTCCCGAAGCGCCGTGCCTGCCAGCAGCCGAAGTTCGGGACGCTGATGCACACGATCCCGCCCGGGCGGAGGGCGCCGAGGACCCGCTGGAGGTCCCCGACCGGCTCCTCGGTGTGCTCGAGCGACTGCTGGAAGAGGACCGCGTCGAAGCTCTCGTCCTCCAGTTCGACGGTCGCGAGAACGCCTTCGAGAACGTCGACGCCCAGAGCACGTGCGGCGGCGGCCGCGCCCGCCGAGGGTTCGACGCCCGTCATGCGCCACCCGCGCTGTACGAACCAGCCGGCGAGGTCACCGCGCCCGCAGCCGACGTCGAGGCCGTCGCCGGCGGGCAGCCGTGTCATGGAGGCGAGCGGCGGCGTTGTGCCAGCTCGGTGCCCCTGCCACGCCCGGATCGCTCGCGAGATCGCCTGCACGAGCCGGCCCGGTGTCGCCTCGAACGGGCCGTAGTCGGGCGGGTAGTAGGCCGCCAGGTCCGTCAACGTCGCCGGCGGGAGGGTCCGGCCGGCCCCGCAGGTGGGGCAGCGGACGACGGTGAACGTTCCGGGTGTCCCATGGAGCCGATCCCGCGCGACGAGGCCACGCCCCGGCAGCGCGGTCGAGCAGATCAGGCAGGAGTCCACGGCGGCGGATCCTAGTGACGCGACGCCGTCGCGCCGATCGGGGCGCGGGCGATGATCAGTCAGCGACGCGGTAGTCGAGCCGCCTGAGCGCCAGCGCTTCGCGCATGCTCAGGTCGCCATCGACTCCGACGACCGGGACGCTTCGAGGCCTCGCCGAGCGTCCCGCGCGCCAGCCGCTGATGCGTCCGCGGAGTGCCGCCGTGTCGCGTGACAGCGCGATGTCCCCTGCGATGACGATCAACTCGGTCAGGAGCGTGCGCGCCGCCTGGCGCGAGCGCCCGATGCGATAGGCCCGCAGGACGTAGCCACGGGCGAAGCCCGCCCGCTCGCGCTGGCACGCCGATCGCCGTCCGGCGGTCGCCGAGCCGTGATGCACCGCGCGGGCGTCGAGGGCGACACACGTCTCCCACCCCGCACCGCGCAGGCGCAGCGCCAGGTCGAGGTCCTCCTGGTACATGAAGATCCGCTCGTCGAGGAGGCCGACGTCGTCGAGGGCGGCACGCCGGTACGCGGCGACCGCGCCCGCCGGGCCGAGCAGGACGGGTCGCTCCAGCCCCGCGTCGGCGGCGGGATGACCCTGCAGGCGCGGAAACCCGGCGAGCGTCGGATCCGCGCACAGGCCGACCGCGTCGATCCGGCCGTCGGGGCGCAGCAGCACCGGGGCGACGCTCCCCAGGCGGGGACGCTCGGAGAACGCTGCGGCGAGATGCTCGAGGAGGTCGGGCGCGGCGTCGACGTCGTTGTTCAGGAGCACGACGATCTCCGCCGACCCCTGGGCGATTCCCTCGTTGCACGCCGCGGCGAACCCGCGGTTGTGCTCGAGCGCGATCAGGGTGACGGCGGGAAACGCGGCTCGCACTCGCGCGACCGTGTCGTCCGGGGAGGCGTTGTCGACGAGGATCACGTGGTGCTCGACCGTCTGGGCGGCCAGATGACGCAGGCAGCTCTCCGTCAGCTTCCATCCGCCGTACGCCGGGATCACGACGTCGATCGACGGGCCCGCCTGATGCGGCGATCGGAGCGGCGGGCGAGCGGGCATCGCCGCTGCAGGCTATCCGGCATCCTTCCCCGTCCGTGCACGTCGCCCTGAACCTCGTCTACCTGGTGCCCGGCGAGATCGGTGGCATGGAGACCTATGCCAGAGAGCTGATCCCGCGCCTCGCGGCGATCCCTGACCTGCAGGTGACCTGCCTGGTCAACCGCGAGGCCGCGGCAGGCCGGCGGCGGCCCATGGGGTGAGGCGTGCCCGCTGGAGGTCGTGCCCGTCCGTGCGCGCAACCGCGCCGAGTGGGTCCGCGGCGAGCAGCAGTACGTGCCGCGCATGGCCGACCGCGCCGGCGCCGACGTGATCCACAGCCTCGCCAGCACCGCACCGCTGTGGAGCCGCGCCGTGCGGGTGACGACCGTCCACGACCTCCACTACAAGCTCGTGCCCGATGCGCACTTCGGGCTGCGCGGGCTGGGAATGCGCGTCCTCGTCCCGGCGGCGGTGCGCCGCTCGCGACGGGTGATCGTCGACGCCGCCTCGACCCGGGACGACCTCGCGCGGCACCTGCGCACGCCGGGCTCCAAGGTCGACGTGGTCCCGCTGGCGGCGAACCCCGCGGCGGGCGTGACTCCGACGCCGGAGGCCGCGTTGCGCGAGCGCCTGGGCCTCGGAACCCGGCGCGTCGCGCTGAGCGTCAGCGCCAAGCGCCCGCACAAGAACCTCCCACGGCTGCTCGACGCGCTCGCGACGATCCCCGCCGCCCGCCGCCCGGTGCTCGTGCTGCCCGGCTATGCGACGCCGCATGAGGACGAGCTGCGCGCGAGGGCACGGGCGCTCGGAATCGAGCGCGACGTGGTGTTCGTCGGGTGGATCCCCGCTGCGGACCTCGAGGGGCTCTACGCGCTCGCCGACCTGGTGGTCTTCGCCTCGCTCTACGAGGGCTTCGGGCTGCCGGTGCTGGAGGCGATGCAGCGCGGCGTGCCGGTCGTCACCTCCGATCGCTCATCGCTGCCCGAGGTGGCCGGCGACGCGGCGCTCGTCGTCGACCCGGACGACGTCGGGGCGATCGCGGCGGCGATCGAGCGCGTGCTGGGCGACGAGGTGCTGGCCGCGCGCCTGCGCACCGCCGGCGTCGCACGGGCCGCGGCGTTCTCCTGGGAGCGCACCGCCATGCTCACCGAGCGCAGCTACGCTCGGGCGCTCGCCGACGCTCAGGCCCGGTAGCTCGCCGCGACCGCATCGAGCGAGGCCTCGAGCGAGAGGCGCCCGGCGTTCTGGGCGAACCACGCGCAGGTGCGCTCGCGCAGGGCGATCCCGGCGTCGTGCACCGCGATGATCGCGCCGGCGAGCGCGTCGGGGTCGAGCGAGGCGGCCACGAGGCCGTTGACCTCAGGCTCGATCAGCTCGAC
This sequence comes from uncultured Solirubrobacteraceae bacterium, assembly GCA_963809525.1. GTDB lineage: Bacteria > Actinomycetota > Thermoleophilia > Solirubrobacterales > Solirubrobacteraceae > F1-60-MAGs163. Next base: position 52,869 of record CAWEJY010000012.1, read on the forward strand.
GGCGGCGTTGTCGGGACCCGCGACGACGATCGCCGGCGTGCCGTGCGCGGCCGCCTCGACGACCACGAGCCCGTAGCCCTCGCGCGAGGACGGATGCAGCAGGCAGAGCGCGCGACGCATCGCGTCGTCGACCTCCGCCGCGTCGACGAAGCCCGGGGCGCTCACGATGCCCTCGAGGCCGTGCGCAGCGATCGCGGCGAGCACGAGCGGCCGCTCGGGCCCGTCACCGAGGATCGCTCCGCGCACATCGAGGCCGCGGGCACGGGCGCGCGCGATCGCGGCGACGACCACTGGGGCGTGCTTCTCGCGGATCTGGCGTCCGGCGAACACGATCAGCGGATCGGCCGGCGCCGCGATCGGCGCTGTCAGGCCCCCCGCGTAGAGGCCGCCGACGACCGTGTGCGACCCGCGCAGGCCCTCGTCGACGAGCCGGCGCTCGTGGAGGCGCGAGAAGCACAGCGCCGTCTGCGGCACGCGCGCGCAGAGTCGCTGGACGGCGTGCCCGACGCGTCCGCCGACGCCGCCCAGATACTCGCGCCAGTAGTCGCTGCTCCAGACCTCGAACCAGTCGACGACCAGGCGGTAGCGGCCGCGCGGCCGCGCGGCCGCGGCTGCGAGCACCGAGAAGTAGGGGAACGATGCAAGGTGCACGACGTCGTAGTCGCGCCCTCGGCGCACGAGGTGGCGCAGAACACCCCAGCCGAAGCGCAGCGGCGGCCCCACGCGCCGGTTGCCGTCGGCGCCGTAGAGCTCGTCAGCGCGCGAGACCGCGAGCACCCGAACGCCCGGGATCGCCGGCGCGTCGTCGGGCGGCCACTGCCGGCGCGTCAGGTAGGTCACCTCATGCCCGTCGGCGGCCAGCCGTTCGGCGAGCCCGCGGTACCAGCGCTCGGCGCCCCCGACCGTCCACGGGTAGAGGCAGTCGTAGGCCAGGCAGACGCGCACGGCGGCAGTGTCCTACACCCGCCGGGCGGTCGCGGCGCCGGACCCAGGGCTATCCTGGGGCCTGGGTCAGGGGTCGTAACTTCCGGGCCTCACGGACGTTGTAGCTGGAGGCGGCATGACACGTCGCGCCTTGGCATGAGCACGGTTGAGCAGACGACACCCCTCGCAACGCCGGCCGCAGCGCCGGACGAGTGCCTCGTCAGTGTCGTGATCCCGTGCCTCAACGAGGCGGAGAACATCGAGGCCTGCGTGCACGCTGCGCGCGAGGCGATCGCCGACGCCGGGATCGCGGGCGAGGTCGTGGTCGCCGACAACGCCTCCGACGACCGCAGCGCCGAGCTGGCCGCCGCAGCCGGCGCCCGCGTCGTCGTCGAGCCTCGGCGGGGCTACGGCAGCGCCTACCTCGCCGGGTTCGCCGCCGCCCGCGGCACGTACATCGTGATGGGCGACGCCGACCTGACCTACGACTTCGGCGAGATCCCCAACTTCGTCCGTGAGCTCGATGACGGCGCCGACCTCGTGATGGGCGACCGGATGAACAACATCCAGCCGGGCGCGATGCCCTGGCTGCACCGGTACGTCGGCAACCCGATCCTCTCCGGCTTCCTCAACGTGCTGTACCGGACCGGTGTCCGCGACGCCCACTGCGGCATGCGCGCGATCCGACGGTCCAAGCTCGAGGTGCTCGACCTGCGCACGCCCGGCATGGAGTTCGCGAGCGAGATGGTCATCCGCGCTGCCAAGCGCGGGCTCGACATCCGCCAGTTCCCGATCGAGTACCACCCGCGCGGCGGCGAGTCGAAGCTCGACACCTGGAACGACGGCTGGCGCCATCTGCGCTTCCTGCTGATCCACAGCCCGAATCACCTCTTCCTGATCCCCGGGCTCGTGATGAGCGTGCTCGGCGGCCTGCTGATGCTGCTCTCGCTCGTGCAGCTGAACCTGATCGGTCGCGTCTGGGGCATCCACGCGGAGATCGCCGGAACACTGCTGGTCGTCGTCGGCACGCAGGTCGTGTCGCTCGGCCTGTGCGCGCACGCCTACGGCATGTACTTCATGGGCGAGCACGATCCGTGGTTCGAGCGCATGCGCGCCCGCTTCCGGCTCGAGCACGGCCTCGCGCTCGGCGGCGGCGTCGCACTCGTCGGCTTCGTGATCGCGGCGGTGATCGTCGTCCAGTGGATCGGCCGCGGCTTCGGTGCGCTGTCCGAGGAGCGCCTGGCGATCTTCGCCGCGACCCTGATCATCGTCGGGATCCAGGTCTTCTTCAGCTCGTTCCTGCTGAGCATCCTCGGCCTGCGCCGCGACTCGTAGCGCCGGTGGGGCCGTCGCGTCTCGCCCGCGCCGGGCGATGGGTCTTCGCCGGAGAGCTTCGCGTCTGGGCCGTCGCCGCCGTGGTCGCAGCGCTGGGTCTCGCGCTGCTCGGGGGCTACATGTTCAAGCCCCGCGACTTCGTCGTCGGCTCGAACGGGATCAGGGTGCGCAGCGTGCTGGGTGGGGTTGGCGCCGGAGCGACGGCGTGCACGGGCCGGTTGCTCGTGCCGGTCGCGACCCGCAGGCTCGAGGTCGAGCTCGGCAGCGCCGGAGCGGGTCGTCCACCGGTGCTGGTGACGGTCCTTGGGGGCGACCGACGCAGGTTGCTGGGGACGAAGCGCGTGCCGGCGACACGCGTCGACGGGTTCGCGGGCGTCCGGGTCGACCTTTCCCGACTGACGGCGGACTCGGGGCCCGACCCGGCGGTCATCGCGTACGCGTGCGTCACGCCGCAGGGCCCGGGCCTGACGATCGGCGGCATGGCAGCGCCCGGGGTCTCCGGAACGCCAGCGGGAGCGCCCGGCCAGGCGACGATCGATGGGCGGCCGGCCCGCTACCGCGTCACCGCCGTCTATCTGCCTGCCGCGGGGGACCGGGCATCGATCGCGGAACGGTTCCCCGGAATGCTGGAACGTGCCGCGCTGTTCCGTCCCGGGTTCGTCGGCCCGTGGCTGTATTGGCTGCTGTTCGTTCTCATACTGCCCGTCTGCGGAGTGCTCGCGGTGCGCGCGGTCGCCTGCCCCGGTCGCAGGGCCGCCGCCGTGGTCATGACCGTGGCACTCGTCAGCGGTGCGGCCTGGGCGGTGATGACGGTCGCCTGGGACGCGCCGGACGAGTCGGAGCACTTCGCCTACGTCGAGCACCTCGCTACGACCGGAACCGCGGTCGAACAGGTCGCCACCAGTCGGCCCGCCTATTCGTCCGCGCAGATCCTCGCGCTGAACGCTCTGCACCACGATGCGCGGATCGAGGGCGCCGACGGGAAGGCTCCGGCACTGCGCCAAGAGGTGTCGGCGTACGACGGCCAGGTCAGCACCGAGCGACCGTCGCGTTCCGACGGCGGCGGATATGCGGAGGCGACGCACCTCCATTCGCCCGCGTACTACCTGCTGAACGTGCCGGCATACGACCTCGCCGGCGGCAGCGAGTTCTCGCGACTGCTCGGTGCGCGCCTGGTGTCGTCGTTGCTCCTGGCGGTGATCGCGCTGTGCGCGTGGGCCACGGTGCGCGAGCTCCTGCCCCGCAGGCCGGACCTCGCCGCCGCCGCGGGGCTGCTCGTCGCGCTGCAACCGGTGCTCTCGTTCCTCGGCGGAGCCGTGAACAACGACATGGGCGTCAACGCCGCCGACGCGCTGCTGATCTACAGCACGATTCGCGGTATGCGCCGAGGACTCACGGTGCGGCTCGGACTGGCGATCGGGACCCTCCTGGTCGTCGCGCCGTTGATGAAGTCGACCGGGTTTGCGCTCTACCCGGCCGCTGGGCTGGGGCTGCTCGTGATGGTGTTCCGGGGGCGCCGCGCCGCCCTCCCCGGTCTCGCGGGAGCGGCCGCGTCGTTCGTTGCGCTGTCGCTGGCAGGGCGCGCCCTGAAGAGCGCCTTCGAGGTGGCGGGGCCCGCCTCCAGTGGCACGGCGCTCGTGTCCTCGGCAGCCGGGACGGCGCTGGATCACCCCTTCGCGGTCGGCGTCTACCTCTGGGAGATGTTCCTGCCGCGGCTGCCCGGCATGGCTGACCACTGGTCGCAGAGCTGGCCGTTCTACAACGTCTATCTCGAGCGTGGCTTCGGCGCGTTCGGCTGGTATGCGTACCTTCTTCCGCGACAGGCCTTCGTCGTCATCATCGCGGTGATGGCCGCCTTGCTCGGCCTCGGACTGTTCGCGCTCGTCGCCCGCAGACGAGCTGTGCGGCGGCTGGGTTGGGAGACAGCGGTGCTGCTGCTCGTCGTCCTCGGGGTCCTCGGGGGTGTCGCCGCCGCCTACTACACGGACTTCCCACGTTCCGTCCCGGCGGAGCAGGGTCGCTATGCGTTCCCGGCAGCTGTCGCCATCGCGGCGCTCGTCGTCGCCGCGCTCGCGTCGCTCCCGCGTCGCTGGTCCGCCGCCGCCGCGGGAGGTCTCGTCACGGGCATGGCGACCCTCGCGCTCCTGGCGCGCATGGTCTATCTCAGCGGCGCGTTCGGCTGAGCTCGCGCTCGCGCAGCCGCAGCGCCTCGCGCAGACCGGCCTCGACCTCGAGCGCCGCAGCCTCCCACGTGTGCGCGGCGACGAAGACGCGGCCGGCGTCCGAGCGCCGCTGCCACAGCTCCTCGTCGTCCATCAGCCGCTCGATGTGGTCGGCGAGCGCGAGCGCGCTGAACTCGCTCAGCTCGACGGGGCCGTCCTCGCCGAAGACCGACTCTCGCGGAGTAGCCGGCGAGGTCGACGCACGGCAGGCCGCAGGCCATCATCTCCTGCGGCACGCGCGAGTAGTTCGTCATCGAGAGGCACAGCCCCGACGGTCGCCTCCGAGTAGAGGCCACGCGAGCTGCTCCTGCGACGCGACGCCGGCGTGCTCGTAGGGGAACGACGTCTCGAGCGGGCAGCGGGTCGCCGTAGATGACGATGCGCGCGTCCGGCCGACGGCGGTGCAGCTCGGCGAGCGCGAGCAGCCCGAGCGGCACGGCGCGGCGCGCCGTGACCGCGCGGCCGTAGAAGACGACCGTGTCGCGCCGGCGCGGCACGTCGCGCGGGTGGTAGACGGCCGGGTCCTGCCCGAGCTGGAAGACCGAGGCGGTGCCGCCGTAGCGCTCGCGCACGATGTCCGCGAGCCACGGGCTCGCGCAGATCGCGTGCAGACCCTCCGTGTAGGTCTCGGCCGCCCAGCGCGCTCGGCTGCCGCGGCGTAGAACTCGGGCTCGTGGTCCTGGACGAAGTAGGCCCGCGCCCGGCAGTGCGTCGAGCTGCAGCACCGGGAAGACGGTCTGCCAGCCGGTGGCGAGCACGACGTCCGCGCCGTACCAGTCGTCGAAGCCCCGTGAAGACCGGTGCGTTCAGCGGCGCGAACTCCGTGCGGATCCGGTCGCGGATGACGGCCGGCCACTCGGCCGCGCATGTGCCCCGAGCGGGTCGTCGACCCAGACCGAGCACGTGTGCCCGAGCCGCTCGATCTCGCGGAAGATCGCGGAAGATCGTGTCGTGGCCACCGCTGCCCGTGCGAAACGGCGGGATCACGATCGCGATGTGCAGCGGCGTCCGCTCGGCTGATGCCCGGGACCGGGGCGAGCAGCGGCGCGGCGCCGTGAGCCTCGTAGTCGAGGATCTCGGCGAACAGCTCGCGCGCGGCGCCGTGGGCGCGACGTGCCGAGAGTCGGTCGTGCGGCGCCGGCTCGAGCGGGTCCGGCCGCGGCCGTCCGTCCGCGCGACCCTCGAGTGACAGCACGCGGCGCGCCGCGCGCGGGCAGCCGGTCGGCGCGCGAGCCGAGCGCGGAGAACACCCGCCGCCCGCCGTGGTGCGCGGCCGAGCGCGCCGTCCAGCGCCGCGCGCCCGCCGCGGCCCGGCGCCCTGCGCGCTGAGGAACGCGCGGTCGCCGCGCGACGCTCGTCGCGCACCGTCCGCGCCGTCGAGCGCACGCCGATCCGCTCGACGTGCCCGGTCGTCTCGCGCAGCCCGCGGTACTCGTCGAAGTAGCGGCGCATGAACTCGCGCCACGGGTAGTCGTGCGCGTGCAGGACGGCGGCGCCCGGGTGGTAGGCCTTCAGCTTCGCCGGCGGCGAAGCAGGTCGCGGGCGAACGCCTGGTCCTCGGCGTAGGCGACGTCGCGGAAGCGGATCGCCTCGAGGTCGGGCGGCGGTAGGCGGCGTTCGCGTTCGAGAGGAAGCCGGGTGCCAGGAGTCCGTCCGTCGCCGAGCGCTGGATCGCGCGGCCACCGTCCGGGCTGAAGCCGGCGAAGAACTCCGTCAGCTCGCGCGCGATCATCGGGCTCGTGCCCGGGCGCGGCAGGTGCGGGCCGAACGCGGCGCCGACGCGCTCGTCGAGGGCGAACGCCTCGCGGTAGGCGGCGAGCCAGCCGGGGACCGGCGTCGCGTCCTGCGTGATGAAGCCGATCAGCTCGCCGCTCGTGTGCTCGAGCGCGAGGTTGCGCGTGCGGCCGTGGCCGAACTCCTCGCGCGGGAATCTCGAGCACGTCGACGCCGGCGGCCCGGGCGATCGCGACCGAGTCGTCGGACGAGCCGGAGTCGATGACGAGCAGCTCGTCGGGCGCCTCGCGGCGCACGGCGCTCGAGCACCTCGGCCAGCCAGCGCGCCCCGTCCTTGACGGGGATGACGACCGAGGTCGTCGCCATCAGCCGAGCAGGCGCCGCTTCAGCAGCCTTGACCTCGCGTACGGGCCAGCGCGCGGCGCGCATCAGCCAGCGCGGAGCTGGGCCGCGCCCGGGCCGGCGCATCAGCGCGTTGAGGTCCAGGCGCCAGCGGTCGAGCCAGTACGCGCGCTCCTGCGGCGGCGGCGAGCGAGCGCGTTGGTCCGCGCGGCCTGCTCGGCGAGCTCGCCCTCGAGCTGCGGCGACGCGCTCGCGCAGCGCGCTCGTTCTCGGCGGCGAGCTCCTGGACGGTACGGGGCGTGATGTCCACGGTCACGTGAACACAGCGTAGACGGCGCGGTTGCGGACGCGCGAGAGCAGGGCGACCATCTAGGCTGCCGCACGCATGCCGATCGAGGCCCGTAAGACTACGCTGCCCGGCGCGCTGCTGCTGCAGCCGCGTGTGTTCCCCGACGACCGCGGGTTCTTCTGCGAGACCTACCGGGCGAACGAGCTCGCCGATGTCGGCATCACCGAGTCGTTCGTCCAGGACAACCACTCGCGCTCGACGCGCGGCGTTCTGCGGGGCCTGCATTTCGCGATCGGCGACGGGATCCTCGAAGCTCGTGCGCTGCGGGCGCGGGCGCATCTGGGACGTGATCGTCGACCTGCGCGCGGGGTCCCCGACCTACGGACGCTGGGAGGGGCTACGAGCTGACCGACGAGAACATGCACGTGCTCTACGTGCCAGTCGGGTTCGGGCACGGCTTCTGCGTGCTGAGCGAGGTGGCGGACGTGCTCTACAAGCAGTCGGCCTACTACGACCCGGCGGTCGAGCGCGGGATCGCCTGGAACGATCCGGACGTCGCGGTCGCACTGGCCGCTGCCGGCGGAGGAGATCGTCGTCTCCGAGCGCGACACGTCGGCGCCGCGGCTGGCGGACCTGGCGGGCAAGCCCCCGTCCTGGCAGGACATCTAGCGGCGCGCGACGACGGCGTACGCGGGCCGCTCGAACCGGTCGGCGTCGACGTCGCCGCTCCCGCCCGGGTGCATGACGAACGCTTCGGCGAAGCCGGCGATGCGGCACAGCTCGACCAGTGTCTCGGGGAACAGCGGGTGATGGTGCGTCGGGTCGACCCAGAATGCCTTCAGTGCCTGCAGCGAGTGCGGGTTGACCGTCTCGGCGATGAACCGGCCGCCCGACCTCAGCTTCGCGCGGGCGACGCTCAGCAGCGCCGTGAGGGACTCGGCGTCCAGGTGTTCGACGAGCTGCGCCGAGAAGACCGCCCCCAGCGAGTGGTCGGGAAGCGAACGCAGGTGCTCGAGGGCGTCGGCGTGAACGACGTCCAGGCCCCGGCCGCGGCAGAGCCGCGTCATGTCGGCGTCGGCATCGACGCCTGCGGCGGCGATCCGTTCGTCGGCGAGCAGGCTGAGCAGCTCGCCGCGACCGCACCCGACGTCGAGGACCGGCTCGTGGCCGCGCAGGAGCTCGACGTAGTCCCGCTGGAGCGCCTTGACGTGCTCCTCGGAGCCGCGGAAGGCGTCGGTGAACGCTCGGTAACCGGGCAGCTTCTCGCCCGAGCCACGGTATCCGGTGACGACTCCGACGCCGGGTTCGTCCCACGTCGTGAGCGCGGCGTCTGGCGCCATGTAGGGCAGCGCCCGATGCTCGGCAAGGTGCTGCACCAGCGCGGTCGCCTCGTCGGTGAGCGCAGCGTGCCCGGCCTCGAGCCGGTCCAGCCGCTGCTGTGCCGCGCGGGACTCACGACGGGCGCGGCGGAAGGCGGCGAGTGTCTCGGTGTGCGCCGCCATCTGGTGGCGTTCCAGTTCCGCACTGATCTCGCGCAGCCGCCGGTCGGTCGCCTCGACGGCCTCCAGGAGACGTTCGTCCGCGTCTCGCGACTGGGGGCCGAGCGCCTTCTGCGTGGCGCGCCGCAGCGCTCGCACAACGCCGTTGCGTCCCGTCGCGTGCGCACCCGCTGCGACGTGGCCGCGCGCGCGGTCCAGGTCCAGCGGCGGGACCTGCGGAATCACGAGGCTGCGGTGCCCACGCTCGACGAGCAACGCGTGGATGCACCGCAGGCGTGACGCCATCGCGGCGCCGGCCGCAGCGGGGCTGTTCGTGCGCCGGATGTCGCGGGCCGCACGCCGCCCGCGCTCGGCGGCCTCCTCGGGGTGCTCGAAGACGTGTCGCATCAGCCGCGCGGCATGCTCGACGTCGGGGTCGGCCCACTGCCCGTCGGGCGGGTACGGGTGCGCGTCCCGCCCGACCACGGCCGGGCGATGGCTTACGAGGTAGGCGTTGTCCGCCGTCATGAACTCCGTCACGCCGCCATACGCGGTCGCGATGACCGGACGGCCGAGGTACATCGCCTCAGCCGGAGTGAGCCCAAAGCCCTCGGAGCGGTGCAGCGAGACGTAGCAGTCACAGGCGGCGAGCATCGCGTTCTTCTCACCTGCGCTGACGTAGCGGTCGACGAAGTGGATGTCCGGATGGCCCGCGGCCGCGAGCAGCACGCGCTGGTGCTCATGCGGAAGGTTCTCAGCGTTAATCGTCTTGATGGCGAGCGCGGCTCCGGAGCCCGGCTCGAAGGCCTGGCGGAAGGCTTCGATCACGCCGACGGGATTCTTACGCGCGGCCGTCGAGTGGTAGTCGAAGACGAAGAGGAAGAGGAATCCCTCGGGAAGTCCGAGGGCGCCACGGTCGAACCGCTGCAGCGGCGGCAGCTCGACGGGCAGCGGGACCTTGACCACCGGCGCGGGTGACGCGGCGGACACCGCATCGCGGATGAGGTCCGACGCCACCCACACCTCGTCTACGACGTCGAATGCCGAGCGCCACTCCGCCGGGAACTCCCCGAGCTCCCACCACCACAGCGCGATCGTGTAGCGGTCGTGGAAGAACTCGGGCCCGGCCTCACGCGCGAACACGGGAATCGTGTCGCCGTTCATGCAGAGGATGTTGATCGGGTACGGCGCTTCGGAGGGTGACGCGAAGTGGAACTCGGCCTCCTGGCGGCACGGAGGGACGAGCGCCCCCTGTACCGGGAGCGCCGGCACGGGAGCGGCATCGAGCCCGGCGATGAGCAGCCGCGCGGCCTCGCCGAGCCCGAGCTCGGAGCTGAAGAACCCTGCCACGTTGACCCCCCACAGCGGGTCGGAGGCGAATGGCGGTCCGTCTTCGAGGTGCGCGGGGCGGGGTGGCAGCAGCGCGGCCGGCATCGGGAGCTCCTGGGGCGCGTGGACCGAGAGCCAGCCCGCGAATCCTTCGGCGTCTGGACCGTTGAGATGCGGGTAGGCGGTGCGGAGATCGACGCGGTCCTCCCAGATGGCCTGGTGGTACCGGTTGAGGCCGACCGCGGCGCCCACGGAAGCCGGCTGGGTGAGCCACTCGTAGAACGCCGTCTCACCAGCCGGACCGAACACCGAGGTGGTGAGTTCCCCGGCGTCGATCGCCTGCGCCGCGAGCCGGCGCAGGCGTGCGTCGAGCTCCGTCCCGTCCGGGAGCCGCTTGAAGGCCGTGGACGGCTCACCCGCCGGGGTGGCGGCGAGCACCTCGTCCGCGTAGCGCATCACCATCACGGCCAGGCGGGGAGCTTCGCTAAGGGCGGGAACCCCGTTGCCGAGCGCGAGCGCGTGAGGCCGATCGGGCTCGAGCGACGCGAGATCGACGAGCGACGTCGCCGACGAGAGATCCTCGGTCAGGCAGGCGGGATCGACCAGAAGACGATCCTGGGTGCAGACCCCGACGCCCGGGACGCGCACCGGGAGGGCATCCAGCCAGATCGAGAATCCGCTGCGCCGCGCGCCGACATCGGTACCGGACGAGGACTCCACGAGATCGGCCGCGGGCCAGTCCGCGAGGATCGCGTCCGCGGTGGCACCAGGTCGCAGCGCGATGATCCCCGAGTGGAACGTCCCGCGATCGCGCGCAGGTCCGTGCCGCGGGTCGCGCGGCACGGGATGCCCGGGCCGCGGGATGAGGATCGCTTCATGGTCGCCCAGTGCGCGTGCGATCCCCTCCAGCGACCCGGTGACGAGGAACGTCGGATCGAGGTAGAGCGCCGCATCGCCGGCGTCGAGCATGCGCGCGAGGGTCGGCCCGCGCACGGCTTCGGCAAGCGTCTCCGGTTCGAGAATGGCCGTCAGGACCTCAGAGGCTGCATGGTCGAGTTCTGTGTCGAGCGCGACGACCGACGTTCCGGCGGGCAACGTGGTCGGCTCCGGCACGGCACTCGCCGTCACCAGCACGGTGAGCGGCCAGTCGGGATGTTCGGCGGCGAGGGAGCGGGCGAGCACCACAGCGCGTGGAAGCGCCGCCGGCTGGACGATCGTGAGGACGCGCAAGGTCCGCAGCATGGTACGCGAGGGTCCGGCTTCGGTCCCGCGTGCCGTGCCGCGCGCATGCCGCCCGTCGTGAACGCTGTTGCTAGCGTTGGGGGCACTTGTCCGTGACCGTGGCCAATGTCGTCTCGCCCCCTGCGGGCGCGCCGGGTCGAGGGCGCGACGCGATCGTCGTCGATGCCGTCAGCAAGGCCTTCCGGATTCCCCACCAGCAGTACTCGACGCTGAAGGAGCGCGCGCTGCACCCGATGCGTCCGAACACCTTCCAGGTGTTCGACGCGCTGCGCGATGTCAGCTTCAGCATCGGTCAGGGGGAGTTCTTCGGCATCGTCGGGCGCAACGGCAGCGGCAAGAGCACGCTGCTCAAGTGCTTGGCCGGGATCTACGGGGTCGACGCCGGCTCGATCGAGATCGCAGGGCGCGTCTCGCCGTTCATCGAGCTGGGCGTCGGATTCAACCCGGATCTCACCGCGCGCGACAACGTGATCATCAACGGCGTGATGCTCGGGCTCTCCCGCCGCGAGGCGCGTGAGCGATTCGACGAGGTGATCGCGTTCGCCGGGCTCGAGGAGTTCCTCGACCTCAAGCTCAAGAACTACTCGTCCGGCATGCGCGTGCGCCTCGCATTCTCGGTCGCCGTCCAGGTCGATGCCGAGATCATCATCGTCGACGAGGTCCTCGCCGTCGGTGATGCGGCGTTCCAGCAGAAGTGCTTCGAGGAGTTCCAGCGTATGAAGGACGAAGGACGCACGATCGTCTTCGTCACGCATGACATGGGCATGGTCGAGCGCTTCTGCGACCGCGCGATGCTGATCGAGAAGGGGGGCGTGGTGGAGATCGGGGAGCCGCTCTCGATCGGCCGCCGCTACAACGAGCTGAACTTCGGCCGGCTGGCGCACTCCGTCGAGGAGAGCAGTCCTGCGACCCTCCCCGCCGACCTGCCCCTGGTGGCGGCCGCTCCGGGGCAGGCCGTGATCATCCAGGACGCGTGGTTCGAGAACGCCCAGACCGAACGCGTCGTCGCACTCGCACAGGGTGAGACGTGCCGCGCCCGGTTCGCCGTGCGGATCCTCGAGAACCTCGTGGACCCGATCTTCGCGATCACGCTGCGGAATGAGGCGCACCACACGATCCTCGTGCTGCGCACCGATTGGCGCCACGGGCGCACGGGCAGCTTCCGCGCGGGGGAGACCGCGTTCGTGACCTTCCAGTTCGAGAACGAGCTCGCGCCGAGCCGCTACACCTTGAGCCCCTCGGTCGCCCGCGACGGCTCGGGCGCGGAGGCACTGGCGGTGAGCGAGGACATGACCTCGCTCATCGTTCACGGCAGCTACACCTCCGGCGGCGTCATGGACCCCGACCATCAGGTGGCGATCGACCATGCCTGAGGCCGCGGCCGTCGGTGCGCCGATCGGCGGTGGCTCCGCCCTTGAGCGCCGCGTGATCCACGGGCCCACTGCCCTCGGGACGGACCGGCGTCGCCTGCTGGTGCTCGCGTGGACGCTGGCAGTGACCGACTTCAAGCTGAAGTTCTTCGGCTCGGTGCTCGGCTATCTCTGGCAGCTCATGCGCCCGCTGCTGCTGTTCGGCGTCCTGTACCTGGTGTTCAGCCAGGTGCTCGACGTGACGGCCGGCGTGCCCGACTACCCGGTCGCCCTGTTGCTGGGAATCGTGCTGTTCCAGTTCTTCACCGAGGCGACCGCCGCGTCGGTGCGCGCCGTCATCTACCGCGAGAACCTGATCCGCAAGGTCGAATTCCCGCGGCTCGCGATCCCGTTATCGACCGTGCTGACCTCGAGCTTCAATCTCGCGCTGAACCTCATCCCGGTCGTCGTGTTCCTCTTCATCGCCGGCGGCACCCCGCGCTGGACGTGGTTGGAGCTGCCGTTCATTCTGCTTCTGCTGGTCACCTTCGCCTTCGGTCTGGCGATGCTGCTCTCGGCGCTGTTCGTCCGCTTCCGCGACGTTGAGCCGATCTGGGATGTGGTCCTGCAGGCGTTGTTCTACGCGACCCCGATCCTCTACTCGATCCAGGTCGTGATCGACAAGGCCGGCATCGGCGTCGCCCGCCTCATGATGCTGAGCCCGCTTGCCACGGTGATCCAGCAGGCTCGCCACGCCCTCGTCTCACCGGCCTACCTCAGCACCGGGCAGATCTATGGCAACCCGGCGGGGCTGCTGCCGCCGGTCGCGATCACCGTTGTTGTTCTCGTCGCGGGGTGGCTGGTGTTCAACGGCGCGTCGGGCCGGATGGCTGAGGAACTGTAGGTGGCCCGCGAAGGTACGCTGGGTGGCATGAAGGCCGTCATCCTCGCCGGCGGCAGGGGGTCTCGCCTGAGCGAGGAGACCGACCTCAAGCCCAAGCCCATGGTGGACATCGGCGGCAAGCCGATCCTCTGGCACCTGATGAAGCACCTCTCGACGCACGGCGTCGACGAGTTCGTGATCTGCCTCGGCTACCTGGGGTATGTCATCAAGGAGTACTTCGCGAACTACGTCCTCCACTCGTCGGACGTCACCTTCGATATGCGCACGGGCGGCATCGAGATGCTGGCGTCGACGACCGAGCCATGGCGGGTGACGCTCGTAGAGACGGGAGAGGACACGGCGACCGGAGGCCGGCTCAAGCGTGTGCTGCCGTATGTGGCCGCTGAGCGCGACTTCATCTTCACGTACGGGGATGGGCTGAGCGACGTCGACATCACAGAACTCGTCTCCTTCCATCGCGACCAGAAGGTCCTCGCGACCGTCACGGCCGTCCAGCCGGCCGGCCGTTTCGGGGCGCTGCGGCTGGATGCGGAGGATCTCCGCGTGGAGCGCTTCAGTGAGAAGCCGCGAGGCGACGGTGCCTGGATCAACGGCGGCTTCTTCGTGCTCGATCCTGCGATCGGCGACCGGATCGCCGGTGACGGCACCGCGTGGGAGGAGGAGCCCGTCAACTCGCTGGCGTCGGATGGGGAGCTGGCCGCGTATCGGCACACCGGATTCTGGCAGCCGATGGACACCCTGCGCGAGCGGACGATGCTCGAGCGGTTGTGGGGTTCCGGTGACGCTCCGTGGCGCAGCTGGGAGTGACCAGGTGCTCAGCGTTGCGCCGTGAGCGTGAAGTTACGGCTCAGCCGGAAGCCATCTCGCAGGCCGTCCGGCGTCCACGCGTTCAGCTGCACACGCGGCCACGCCTCCTCGAGCGCGCTGAAGAGCTCGCGGAACGAGTAGTGAACCGTGACGCGCCGGAACCCGTGATCACGAAGGCGCGCTGCCAGCGCCTCGGGGTCGATCCCGTCGCCGTAGAAGAGGTGGTACTCGGACAGTGCCTCGTATTCGGGATCCCCGAGCAGGGATGTCGCGTCCTCGGTCCTATACCGGTTCACCGTGTGCCGGTACGCGTACTTGAGCGGTGACAGCCACCGATATGCGCGATGATTCGGTTCGTTCCCGAGATACAGAACGCCCCCGGGAAGCGTGAGTTCGGCCATCTTGTCGACAAGCGCCTCGTAATCCACGAGATGGTGGAGCACCGCGTTCTCCATCACGACGTGGAATTGGCCTGCGGGCGCGAAGTCATACAGGTCCGCTTGCTCGAATCGCCACTGCGGATAGCTCTCGCGCGCCCGCTGGAGCATTCCCTCTGAGACGTCGATGCCGAGCAGGTCGAGATCGCGACCGGCGATGAACTGCTCGAGGTACCCCGACCCGCAGCCGAAGTCGATGACCCGCGGGGCGCCGCCGAACGCGTCGAGCGCCGGATGGACCTCGCGTTCGAAGATCCCACGGATCCAGACGAGCACATCGGTCGAGTGGCCCTCGAACCGCTCGTCGTACCGCTCGGCGATCGCGTCGTGGTATGTGGCGTTGACCTGCGTGACGCGGTCTCGATCGTGCGATGGCTGCTTGGGCATGCGTTCGCAGGGTAATGGTCGAGCGGGTTCCGGCGTGCCCGGAGGAGCACCGTGCGAAGCCGCGTGTCCTAGCATGATGGTCCGTTCCGGCCCCATCGCCCGCAACGGCTCATCGCGAGCCCAGATCGACCCAGTTGAGGAAATGACCGAAGAACTAACGATCCAGCGGTCCCCGTTCGACGAGCTGTTCGTCCTGGAGCTCGCGAACAACCACTGGGGTAGCGTCGACCGCGGTCTTCGGATCATCAGCGAGTTCGCGCAGGTCGTCCGCTTCAACAACGTGCGTGCCGCTATCAAGCTCCAGTTCCGCGATCCCGACCACTTCATCCATCAGGCCTACCGCGACCGTGAGGACGTCCGCTACATCAAGAAGACGATGGCGACGACACTCCAGCGCGAGGATTACCTGCGCCTGACGGAGGCGATCCGGCGCGCAGGCTGCATCCCGATGGCGACGCCATTTGACGAAGCCTCGGTCGATATGTGCCGGGAGCTCAAGCTGCCGATCCTGAAGCTTGCGAGCTCGGACCTCAATGACTGGGTACTGATCGAGAAGATCGCGTCGCTGCGTGTCCCGGTCATCGCCTCGAGTGGCGGCTCGTCGCTCAAGGATCTTGACGACCTCGTCACGTTCTTCAGCAACAGGGAGATCCCGCTCGCGCTGAACCACTGCGTCTCGCTGTACCCGAGCGAGGATGCTGAGCTCGAGCTCAATCAGATCGACTTCCTGAGGGACCGGTATCCGGGTCTGACGATCGGGTTCTCGACGCATGAGTACCACGACTGGAACGACTCGATGCTCGTCGCATACGCCAAGGGCGCACGAACCTTCGAGCGCCACATCGACATTGAGGCCGACGGCTTCGACGTCGCGCCGTATTGCTCGCTTCCGCATCACGTCGACACCTGGTTCAAGGCGTTCCACAAGGCGAAGGAGATGTGCGGTGCACCGGGCACCGCGAAACGCATTCCGCCTCGCCGCGAGACCCAGTACCTCGACGGACTCGTTCGCGGCGTGTATGCCCGTCGCGACATCGCCGCCGGCGAAGTGATCACGGATGACGACATCTACCTCGCGATTCCGCTGTTGAAGGGTCAGATGTCGTGTCGCGAGCTCATCGCCGGCGAGCAGCTCATCACCGCGGTTGACACAGACCAGCCGATCATGGTTCAGGACATCAGTGGCCCGTACAGCCGGGGGTCACAGCTGAGATCGAACATCGAGGATCGCGGCCTCGAGGTATGAGCAGCGAGACTGCGCGGCCGCGCAAGTTCGCGGACAACGTCGGCGACTGGCTGTCGGAGCTGGGGTACACGCACTGCTTCTTCGTGGCAGGCGGGAACGTCATGCACCTGCTCGACGCCTTTCGCACGCGGTTCCGGTGCGTTCCCGTCGTGCACGAGGTCGCAGCGGGGATCGCGGTCGAGTACTTCAACCAGACGGCTGAAGATAACCGGGCGTTCGGCCTCGTCACGGCGGGCCCGGGAGTCACGAACGTTCTCACGGCCATGGCCGGCGCCTTCCTGGAGAGCCGTGAGCAGCTGATCCTGGCCGGCCAGGTCAAGGCGTCGGACCTCTCCAACGGCGATGTGCGGCAGCGCGGGATCCAGGAGATCGACGGTGTGGCTCTCGCAGAGCCGATCGCAATCCGCGCGCTGCGAATCGAGGCGCCTGTCTCTCGGGCGGACTTCGAGTCGGCGGTGCGGGTGGAGGGGCGGCAGGGTCCCGTGTTTCTCGAGTTCTGCCTCGACGCGCAGGCCGCGCCCGTGGACGCGGACGATCCCGCCTTCGCCGCTCGCGCGGCGGCGGCAGCCGCCGGCAGAGGCACCGATCAGGACTCCCGCGAGGCCGCCGACAGCATCGCGAAGCTCATGGACGACGCCGAGCGGCCCATATGGCTCGTTGGTGGCGGCGTGGCGCGCGCGGTCGGGACGCGGCTCGGCCCGGATCTCGCGGCGCTCGGCGTACCGTTGATGACGACCTGGAACGGCGCGGACCGTATCGACAGCGGCAATCCGTTCTATATGGGGCGTCCGAACACGTGGGGCCAGCGCTCGGCGAATCTGCTGCTTCAGCAGGCCGATCTCGTCGTGGCGCTCGGCACGCGCCTGGGGCTTCAACAGACCGGATTCAATTGGCAGGAGTTCGCTCCGCTGGCGCGCACGGTGCAGGTCGACATCGACGCGAGCGAGTTGCAGAAGGGCCACCCTCACGTCGACCTCCCGCTAGCGGTCGACGTCAACCCGCTGCTGGACCTCCTGGCCGAACGGGCGTACCCGGGCTACGCGGGATGGGTGGCGTACTGCCGCAGCGTTCGCGATCTGGTGCCGCTCATCGAGGAGAACACGACCCGCGCCGGCTACGTCTCGCCCTATCGGTTCTACGAGCGACTCGGTGAGCTCACGCGCGATGACGACGTGCTCGTCGTCTGCAGCAGCGGTGGGGCGAACTCGGTGGGCATGCAGATGCTCGAGCCACGAGCCGGGCAGGTGATGATCACCGACAAGGGGCTGGCCAGCATGGGGTACGGGCTGTCCGGCGCGATCGGTGCCGCCTTCGCCGCGCCTGGGCGGCGTGTGCTGCTCGTCGAGGGTGACGGGGGATTCGCCCAGAACTCGCAGGAGCTCGCCACCGTGGCCGTCAGTGGTCTCGACGTGAAGTCCATGGTGTTCGACAACGCCGGGTACGCCTCGATTCGCATGACGCAGCTCAACTACTTCGGCGGCGAGTACGTCGGGTGCGACATCCAATCCGGCCTCGGCTTCCCCGACTGGGAGACGCTGTTTCGCGCCTACGGCATCCCGTGCGTCACGATCGACGAGCCCGCGTTCGCAGGCGACGGACTTCGCGAGGCACTCAACAGACCTGGACCTGTAGGGATCATCGTGCGCGTGGATCCCGAGCAGACGTACTTCCCCAAGATCAGCAGCCGCGTGACCGCGACCGGGTCGATGGAGTCCAATCCGCTGCACCGGATGAGCCCCGATCTGTCCGAAGCGATGCTCGAGCGTGTCGGTCGCTACCTGCCAGGGCGGTGAGGGTGCGGGAGCCCGGCGATCTGGTCGGTGAGGCCCTACGAGCGGTCGACCGCGTGATCGTGCTCGGGGCGAGTGGTTGGTTCGGGCGGACGGCGGTGGACCTCCTGGACGCGGCGTACGGAGACGACCGGTCGACTCGATCGGCCCTGTTCGCGCGCCGGCCGCACAAGATAGGGGTCCCGGGCGGCGAGGTGCTGGAGGTCCGGCCGCTCGCGGAGCTCGCGACACTCGACGGCGGACCACGGACCCTCCTGCTCGATTGCGCCTACCCGACCCAGGATCAGGTGGTGGCGCTGGGCGCCGGGTCGTACGTTGAGGCGGTGCTCGATCTCCGGGCGAGCGTCGGGGCGGCGCTTGAGCGCATTCGGCCGACCGCATGCATCTCGCTCTCCTCCGGCGCGGCTCGCGTCGTGGCCGAGGGGCGACCGGCCGCGCCGCGCACCCGCATCTACGGTGCGATGAAGCGCCTCGACGAGCTGACAATGCTCGATCGGTGCCCGGAGCTCGGCGTGCGTCTCTGCATCGCACGTGTGTACGCGGCATCCGGACCGCACATGACGAAGCCCGGGACCTACGCACTGGGCGACCTCATCGCCCAAGCCCGGCGCGGCGGGCCACTGGAGGTGCGGGCCGCGCATCCGGTGCGCCGTTCCTACATGCTGGCCGAGGACGTCCTCGCGATCGCGATCCTCGCAGCTCTCGAGGCCGACCCCGGCGCTCCGGTGCTGTTCGAGACCGGCGGCGAGGTTATCGAGCTGGGCGAGCTTGCCCGCCGCGTTGGTGTCGTCGTGTGCGGATCGGAGTTGGAGGTGCGTCGCCCGCGACCGACGGGTGCCTCGGCCGACGAGTACGTCGGAGATCCGACGCTGATGGAGGAGCTTGCCCGAGCGCACGGTGTCCGGATCGCAAGCCTCGACGAACAGATTGCGGCGGACGCTCGCCGATGGCTAGAGGGCCAGGCTGGCGCACCGTGCTGTTCGACCTCGACGGAACGATCATCGAGCCGCTGGCGGGGATCACCCATGCCGTCGGCGAGGCCTACGCGGCGGTCGGGGAGCCGCCTCCAGATGAGGCGGCGATCCGCGGCTGGATCGGTCCGCCGATAGGCGAGAGCCTCGGACGAGCCCTTGGGGGTCGCGGGTCTGAGACCGTTGCAGTCGCGCTTGCAGCGTTCCGTCGCGACTATGACGCCCGTGGAGTGCTGAGCGCGACAGTACATCCTGGAATGCGAGAGCTTCTCGCCGCACTGCGCACTGCGGGTGCGCATGTGGCGCTCGTCACGATGAAGCCTCGCCAGACAACGGCGTTGATCCTTCAGCACCACCATCTGGTCGGGCTGCTTGACGGCGTGTACGCTCCGCGAAGTCACGACTCTCGGCCGGACAAGGCGGCACTCGTTGCGGCGGCGCTTGCCGACGCGCCCCGGGACCATTGTCCGGGGCCGCTGGGCGTCGTGGTTGGGGACAGGGCAGAGGACGTTCTCGCAGCGCGCGCGAACGGGCTCGATGCCATCGGTGTCGCCTGGGGCTTCGGCGCCGCTGACGACCTAGTCGGTGCCGGTGCTGGGGCGGTGGCTGGGGAGCCCGCGGAGTTGGCGACACTGCTGGGCCTGGGTGGGTTATGCGCTTGCTGAGACTGTCGAGGACGCGGACAGAAGAGGAGCGCCCGGGGCGTTCGTCCCACGAGGCAGCCCCGGTCAGACCTGCGACACATGTGAGCGCGCAGGCGGATCAATGCTGGTCGCGCACCGCGAGGCCGGTGGTGATGCTGCCATCATGAGCGAGCGTCGGTGTCCCCAAGCAACTTCCCCGTCGCTGTGGCGCGCGGACCGCGCCAGCCCGTCCGACACCTCGCATTCCGGTGACCACTGACTCGCACAAACGCATCTCCGTCGTCATTCCCGCCTACAACGAGGAGGCGAACATTGCCGAACTCGCACAGCGGCTCGGTGCGGTGTTCGATGCAGAGCCCGCGTACGACTTCGAGGCGATCCTCGTCGAGAACGGCTCGAGCGACCGCACGTTCGAGCAGGCGCTCACGGCGCGCGAGCGTCGACCCGCGCATCAAGGTCCTGCAGCTCTCGCGCAACTTCCGCATGGACGGCGGACTCACCGCCGGTCTGAGCCACGCGCGAGCGGCGACGCTGCGGTCCTGATGGCCGCCGACCTGCAGGACCCGCCCGAGCTGATTCACCAGTTCCTGCGCAAGTGGGAGGACGGCTACGAGATCGTCTACCAGATCGTCACCGAGCGCCAGGGCACGGGCCCATCCGGCGCATGAACTCGCAGCTGTTCTACTGGCTAGCGGGCAAGCTGACCGACGGGCGGATCCCGCGCAACGTCAGCGACTTCCGTCTCGTCGACCGGCGCGTCTACGAGACGGTGAACGTCATGGAGGAACGCAACCGCTTCGTGCGCGGCCTGTTCGCCTGGGTCGGGTTCAGCTCGACGGGGATCGAGCACGAACGACCGCCCGCGCACCGGTGGCGTCTCCGGGGCCGCACACGTTCGGCGTCACTCGACCTCGCGCTCAAGGGCTTGTTCGCCCACTCCTACTAAGCCGCTGAAGCTCATCTCGCTCTTCGGCCTCGGCGCTGTCGGCGCTCTCGTTCCTCGCGATCGTCGGCTCGCTGTCGTGTTCTTCGCCTGGGGCGTGCCGTTCGCCGGCTTCGGCACGATCGTGTGCCTCTTCCTCCTGCTGTTCGGCTTCCTCTTCACGATGCTGGGCATCGTGAGCGAGTACGTCGGACTCATCTACGAAGAGGTCAAGCAGCGCCCGAACTTCGTCGTGCGCCGGCGGGTCGGCCTTGACGAGCGTGATCTGAGCGTCCGCGCAGCAGGGGCTACTGTTCCTGCGGTCGGCGCCGTCAACCTCGTGTTCGGGTTCGCAGTCTTCGCGGGTCTCCAGCTGACGCTCGGCCGCCACGTCCACTACATGGTGCTGCTCGTGCTCGCGTGGGTTGATCAACATCTCCGAGGCCTACGTGCCTCAGCGGTACCTGTGTCTTCCGCGTCCGCGGGCGCTTCTGGCGGGACTTCGGGCGCTTCACGCTCGTCTATCGCGGGGGCGTTCGCGCTTCAACCTCGTCGCCCTGCCGATCTTGCGGTCGGCCGTGCTCGGCGCTCCCGTGATCCTGGCCCAGACGTGTGTCTTCGCCGTCACGGCGGCCGGCGAGCTTCTTTGGGCACGCGGCTTCTCCTTCCGGCGCGTGGAAGAGGCGGTCGAGCCGCACGATGGCGGGTGGCTGGAATGATTACCGCGCGCCGGTGCGTCGTCGGGTCCGGTGGGCGACCTCGGTGCGGAGCACGTCAAGGATGTAGTCGATCCGGGCGTCGTCCAATCCCGGGTAGACCCCGACCCAGAACACGTTCTCCATCACGAAGTCGGAGTTGGTGAAGGTCGCCGACGACGCGGTGCTCGATGTCCCTGTAGGCGGGCTGGCGGAGGAGGTTGCCCCCGAACAGCAGCCTGGTCGCGACGCGGCGTGCCTCGAGCTCGCGTACGACTTCGTTGCGGCTGATCGGAGCCTCGGGGCGGACCGCGATCGGAAAGCCGAACCAGCTGGGTTCGCTGTTCGACGGTGGCCTGCGGGGAGGATCAGCAGTTCCTCGAGGTCGCGGAGACCCTCGTGCAGACGCTCGAAGTTGCGTCGGCGAGCAGCGATGAATTCCGGCAGCTTTTCAAGCTGCGCCAGGCCGACAGCGGCCTGCATGTCCGTCACCTTTAGGTTGTACCCGATGTGCGAGTAAATGTATTTGTGGTCATACCCGGCCGGCAGTTCGCCGAACTGCCGACTCGAACCGCTTGGCGCAGGTGTTGTCGGCCCCGGGCTCGCACCAGCAGTCACGCCCCCAGTCCCGGTAGGACTGCAGAATGACCTTCAACTGGGCATTGTCGGTCGACCAGACAGCCGCCCTCCCCCATGGTGATGTGGTGTGCGGGGTAGAAGCTGAAGGTCGCGATGTCGCCGAACGTAGCCGACCATGCGGCCGGCATAGCGGGACCCCAGCGGCGTCGCAGCAATCCTCGATCAGCCACAACCCGTGCTCTTCGCAGAAACGGGCGACACGCGCGACATCGAAGGGATTTCCGAGTGTGTGGGCCAGTATGACCGCCCGTGTCTTTTCGCTCAGCGCGGCTTCCATCGCGTCGGCATCGATGTTGTAGGTCGGCAACGTCGACGTCGACGAAAACCGGGACCAGATGGTTCTGGATGATCGGGTTGACCGTGGTCGGAAACCCGGCGGCCACGGTGATGACCTCATCGCCCGGCTTTAAATCGGCGCTTGCCGAGCATCGGGGAGGTCAGCGCAGAAGGCGAGGAGGTTGGCGGACGAGCCTGAATTGACCAGAAGGGCGTGTTTGACTCCGATGAACGCGGCGAATCGGCTTTCGAAGCTGTTGGCGAACCGGCCGCTCGTCAGCCAGAAGTCCAGCGCCGAATCCACGAGGCTGACGACTTCCTCCTCGTCGAATACACGCCCGGCGACCGGGACGGGTGATTCGCCCGGCGTAAAGCCTCGCCCGGGGAACGCCGCTGCGTGGTACTCGCGCACGAGGCCGAGGATCTGTGCGCGCAGGAGGTCTGCGCGATCGTCGTTTCTGGATGCCACGAGGCTTCAGGCTCTGGGGTGACGCCGAGGCTGCCGGCTGGGCGCCGCAGGCGCGAACCGGCGTGGCGCTGGCAGCACCACGGCCTGTCAAGATACCGCCTCGTGCTCGGCAACCCTCTCGTGCCTCAGGCTTCCGCGGCTGACCCGCTCGACCTGAAGCCCGAAGCTCGACGCACTTCATTCGCGATGCCTGCGCTGGCACGGGAGATGGGGTGGATGGCGTTGTGCGCCGCGCTTGCGCTGCTCTCGCCTTCTGGGACCTCCAGTTCTGGCGTGCGTCTCTGCACGTCCCCCTGTTCGGCGCTTCCGGCGACGGACTTCTAGGGATCGCGGGCGTCAAGGGCCTGATGCAGATGGGTGGGTCTGGTCAAACCCGCTCATGGGGGCGCCGGACGGGATCAAGTTCTTCGACTTCCCGGCGGATTCGGCGACACGCTGCACTACGCGATCATGCGGGTCCTCGCATTCGGGTCGGACGATCCGGTCGCTGTGTCAACGTCTTCTACGTCCTGACGTATCCGTTGACGGCGGCAGTCGCATTCGGCGTGATCCGTGCGCTGGCGTCGGCTCGCGGCCCGTCGCTCGTCGGCGGGGTGCTGTACGCCACGATGCCGTTCCACGTCCTCCGCGACATCGGCCAGCTGACGCTCGCGACGTACTACACCGTCCCGCTCGGGTGCTGGCTGATTCTCGGGTGCATGGGAGTTCATCGGCTTTTCAATCGCCGCGCCGGGGACGCCCGTCGTGTGCGCGGCTGGCTTAGCCGGCGGACGGTCGCAACCGTGTCCTTGCCGTCGTCGTCGGGATAGCGACGCTCTATTGGGCTGTTCGGGACGGTCGTCCTGCTGGCGTGTGCGCGCTCGCCGCCGCGCTCGCGCATCGGCGCCCGCGGTTCTGGCGCAGGCGTTCGTCGCCTCGCGGTCGTGTTCGTCGTGGCGCTCGCGCAGCAGCTTCCGGCAGTCGTCTACGCACACGAGCACGGACGGAACGCGGCGGTCGCCGACCGGTTTCCGTTCGAAAGCGAGCTCTATGGGCTGAAGCTGGCCCACATGGTGCTGCCGCGGCCCGGCCACCGCATCGCTCCGCTCTCGCGGATAGGCGAGAAGTACGCCGCGACGTCGCCCAGCCTGGGTAAAGGGTTGGAGCCGTCGGCGCGGTGTTGTCGCTCGCTTTCCTGGTCTCGCTGCTGGCGGCTCTGACGATGGGCCTGCAAGCGCGAGTCCCGAACGTGTCGCCGAGCCAGCGACTCCTCGTGGCGTCCGGATTCGCGGCGCTGCTCACGTTCCTCATGGCCACTGTCGGAGGTGGGTCGGCCGTCTTCGCCTATCTCATCAGCCCGCAGATCCGCGCGTCGAACAGGACCTCGGTGTTCATCGCGTTCTTCGCCGTGATCGCACTCGGCGCCCTGCTCACGTGGCTGGGGCAGCGGATGGCGCGCCGTGGCGCGCCCCCGGTGGTCTTCGGGCTGGTGATCGCCGTCGTCGGGATGATCGGCGTGCTGGATCAGACGTCGCCCACTGACACGCCCGGCTATGGCGCCGCGCTGGCGCAGTGGCGCAACGACGCACGATTCGTCGCTGCGCTTGACAAGCGGATGCGTCCCGGGGGGATGGTCCTACAGCTTCCATACGCTGCCGTTCCCTGAGAATCCGCCGGTGTTCAAGATGACCGACTACGATCTGCTCGCTGGTTATGTCCACGACATGAAGGGCCTGCGCTGGAGCTACCCCGAGATCAAGGGACGCCCAAGCGACTGGGCCGACGACGCGGCCCGGCTGCCTCTGACCGAAGAGCTGGCGGCGGCGGCGGCGGCGGGCTTCACGGGCGTCTATGTGGATCGTGATGGCTATCAGGACAACGGGAACGCCGTGGTGGCCCAGCTCGATCGGCAGGTCGGCGCACGCCAGCAGATCTCGTCGGCGAACGGACGCCTGGCCTTCTACTCGCTGGCTCCGCTGGCGGCCCGGCTACGCGCCAGCATCTCACCGGGGGTGCGCGCCGCTGCCGGCTCGGACCTGACGCATCCCATCGACGTCGAGTTCGGCTCCGGCTTGCTGCCCGAGGAGAACGATGCCTCCGGGCCCTTCCGCTGGTCCGCTCGCACCGCCACGATCACGCTCCGGAACCGGTGGGCACGTGCGCGCACGGTCTTCTTCGACATGCGTCTCGCGCCGGGTCCTGGAGCGTCCTCCAGGTGGGTAACGGTGGCCAGCCCAGCCGGGCGACGGACCCTGGTCGCGACGGCAGTACACCCCGCTCACTACAGGGCGCTCGTGAACGTGCCGGCGCGCGGCAGCGCTGCGGTGCGCCTCTCCGTCAGTGGCTCAGCGGCACCGGATGGCGCGCGCGTCGTGCGAGTGATCGCTCCGACGGCGTCGGATCCGGCGATCGTCGCCGTTGGCGAGGTCGCGAAGCAGACTAAGGCGGGCTGAGCGCACGCAGCGTGGTCAGAGCCAGCCTGTCACTGAGCGTCGTCCTCGCGACGCACGATCCCCGCGGGGACGGATCTCCGCCGGTGCCTCGCCGCGCTGCGCCCCCAGCTCGTCGCGATCGGCGGGGAGCTCGTCGTCGCCGATGGGTCAGCTGAGGAGGCCGAGGACGGCGACGCCGCCGTGCGCCTGCCCGGGGCCGACGTGTTCGCCCTGCGGTGCGCCGCCGTGCAGCGCGCACGCGGCGAGGTGATCGCCCTCACGGAGGACCACTGCGTCCCCGCGGAGGATTGGTGCGGCGCGATCCTGCGCGCGCACGACGAGCATCCGCACGTGGCCGCCATCGGCGGGGCAACTGTCAACGGCTCGACCGCGCGGCTCATCGATTCCGCCAACTTCTTCACGACGTTCGGGCCGTTCCTCCCGCCGCTCCCATCCCGGCATCCAGACCGTCCCGCGCCTCCGGCCAACTTATCGATCAAGCGCACCGTCCTCGACGAGTACGAGCTTACGCCCGGGCTGCTCGAGCTCGAGATCGCGCCGCACCTCCACCGGGTGGGCCATCTGCTGCTGGACGACCGCATCCGGGTCGCGCATGTGCAGTCGCACGACGCGCTCGGTACGCTCGCGTTGCATTTTCACAACGGGCGGACCACGACCTCAGTCCCGCATCGCGAGCGGCCGCGCTCTGAGATCGCTCGGCGTGTCGCCCAGTCGCTCACCCTTCCGGTCGACTGGCGACCAGGAGCTCGCGCGGCATCTCCGCCGCAAGCCGGGTCACCGCCGCCGAGCGGCGATGGCCGCTCCGTGGATGATTGCGCTGCTAGTGGCCCACGCCGCCGGCGAGGTCGTCGGCGGCGTTGGCGGGCCCGGGAACGAGCCCAGCGCGGCTGCACTGACCGAGTGGCGCGTGGCGCGTCGGGCCGTCGACGTCTGATCAGTTCAGGGTGCGCCGGGCGTTCCGGGCGATCCGTCGCACGACCGCGGTCATGCGCCAACTGCGGGACGTGATGACCGTGTCGTACCTGCGATGAAGCTCGTCAAGTGCGGTGGACAACGCGGAGAGCTCCTCGTCGTGTCGGCGCTGAGCATGCTCGGTGGCTTGGTTGAGGCACTCGATTGCCACCGCCGCGTTCTCGTGCGCCTCCTGTGCGCTGCGCGCGGCGGCGTCGGCAAGAGCACGCATCTCGGCCTCGCGGTCACCGAGTGGCATCTGACTCAACCGCTGATCGAGGG
The DNA here is from genome assembly GCA_963809525.1 of uncultured Solirubrobacteraceae bacterium. GTDB lineage: Bacteria > Actinomycetota > Thermoleophilia > Solirubrobacterales > Solirubrobacteraceae > F1-60-MAGs163. The sequence goes on from CAWEJY010000012.1 coordinate 78,965, forward strand.
CCGCCTGAAGCGCTTCGCGACGTGTCCGCGGGTCCTTCCCGGCCATCTGGGCCTGCAGCACTGCCTCACGGTCCAATACCGAGGCGAGCTTGCTCGCGTCCACCCCGCCGAGTCGAAGGACGCGCCGCACAACGTCGTCGACCGTTTCGCACCCCGGCCAATCGGATGGCGGGCGCCTCTCCGTCAGCGCCAGCGCGCAGGTGACCAGTCCACGCGAGATGACCTCGTCCGCTGTGTACGTCGCATCGAACCACTCCTGGTCGATGCGCGCGAGTGCGCCGTCCCGGCGCACGATGTAGTTGTGCGGAACCAGGTCCACATTTGTCGCCCCATCGCTCTCGACCAGCGTGGTTTGGACGGACGCGCGCCATCGCCATAGCCAGGCGCTGAGGTCAGCCATGTCGCAGGACTCGAGAACATCGAGGAGGGCGGTGCCCGACACCCAACGTGCATCGCGGATCCGTTGCCTGAGGCTTCCAGCGGGTGGTGCGAGACCGGCGCTCAGACGTCGACGCGCCAGACCGAGCCCGTCGCTCCTCAGCTCGAGTCGCGTCTCGGTCGCGTATGCGGCTCTGCGATCGCCCGAGAAGAATACGGCCGACCGCTCGGCCGGCCACAGCGGCGAGACGCCACCTCTCGTTGCGAGTACGAGAAACGAGTTCGCCGTGTGGCCCCCGAGACCGGCGTCCACCAGGCCCCGCCACAGATGGAGCTCGCTCGCGAGCCGCTGCCGCGCGTGCGGCGAGCTGCGGCTCGGCATCTGCGACACCGACCATGCCAGAGACCTGGCGTCCGAGTCCAGCATCGAGTCGCTGAACACGAGGCGCGCGAACTTGTAGTCCGGAAGGACGCCGTGGACTGAAGGCTCAAGTCCGGCTTCAGCGAAGAGCCGCTCCAGCTCAGCGCGTGAGAAGGTCCGTACGTGGCCGCCCTCGGGATAGCCCTCCAAGCCGACGAATGCGCGTCCAAGATGCTCCTCCGGGGCACCGGCAAGGTATTGAGCGCCGAAGCGGTTCTCGATCGCGCATGCGATTGTCCCGCCCTCATTGAGCCTTGAGGCAGCCTCGCGTAGGAACCTCACACGCTCTCCCCACGCTCGCGGTCCGCCGACGTACTCCAGCACGCCCACCAGGACGATCAGGTCGTACGCGGGCCTCGGGGGGATCGCCTCCAGACTGCCAATGAAGACCTCCACACTGTCCAGGTCGCGCGTACGCAGGCGGGCGAGCCTTGCGCGCTCAGGCGTGGGCTCGAGCGCGTCAACGCGGTCGCAGCGCTCCCCGAGGTACCTGGTGACGGCGCCGCACCCGCAGCCGATCTCCAGCACCGTGGCGCCAGCTGGTAGATCGAGCGCGCGCATGATGTTGCCGCGCGCTCGCGCCAGGTGATAGCGCGTGCCCCACACGTCATCGTGGGATGCGAGTTCGTCGCTCAGCGCGGAGAGATCCTCAGCGTCTGCGAGGATCGCCCCAACGAGGTTCTCTGCGCCGTCCAGATGTCCCACCGACCCTGAAGCCTCAAGCACGACGCAGTCGTCGAGCAGCGGAGCTTCCAGGCGTCGCGCCGGAGTTGTCGCTGTGCGGAGCACCTAATTACACCCCGCAACGTAGCCGCGACGCGTCGAGGCGGGCTTGCAGCCACTGGAGACCGTCGGCTGAGGAAGTTGTGCGCCAGTGGAGCCGCTCTCGGGGTTGTGCCCTGCGGTCGAGGTCATGCTCGGTGATCTCCGTCCTTGGACGACAAGGTTGCGTGGATTGGGGGCATCGCCGTGACGCGCGGGAGAGCCTAGCCAGTTCGCTCGGCGCGCACCCCGCCCGATCCGCCATCCTTCCAGCCGATGCGCGACCGCCTGACCGTCACCCCGCAGCGCTACCACCAGATCGCCACCGCGGCCCTGGTGCTGCTCACGATGATCGTCTTCACGGGCGCGGCGGTGCGCGTGACCGGCTCGGGACTGGGCTGCCCGACCTGGCCGAAGTGCTCGCAGACGGGGCTCTACAACCCGTCGGGGATCCACGGGGTCATCGAGTTCAGCAACCGGCTGTTCACGTTCCCGGTCAGCCTCGCGGCGTTCGCTGCGGCGTTCTTCGCCTTCTTCCGCGCGCCGCGCCGCACCGACCTGTGCGTCCTGGGCGTCCTGCTTCCGCTCGGCGTCATCAGCCAGGCCGTCCTCGGCGGGCTGACGGTCCTCTACGACCTGCGGCCCGGCTTCGTCATGGGCCACTACGGCCTGTCGATCCTCATCATCGTCGCGGCCTGGGCGCTCTACTGGCGCTCGAAGCCCGGCTACGACGAGGGCCGGATCGAGCCCGGCGCCCGCGACCGGCTGACGATGTGGGCCGCGCGGCTGCTGCTGCCGCTCGGGGCGCTGACCGTACTGGCGGGGACCGCGGCGTCCGCTGCGGGTCCGCACGGCGGCGGCAAGGGAACGCACGACCTGATCAAGCGCCTCTACGTCAAGGGCCCGGACACGCTCGACTGGGCCGTCACGAACCACGGCACGGTCGCCGCGATCCTGGGCATCGCGACGCTCGTGGCGCTGACGATCGCCTACGTGCGCGACGCGAGCCGGCAGCTGCTGGGGGCGCTCGCGACGGTCGCGGTGCTGCTCGCGCTGCAGGGCGGGCTGGGGATCATCCAGTACTCGCTGAAGCTGCCGACCGGCCTGGTCTGGACCCACGTGGTGATGGCCACGCTCACGTGGGTCGCGCTGCTGTGGGTGTGGAGCGCCGCCGGCACGCCCCTGGGCGCACCGGCGGCGGAGCCCACCGTCGCTAGCGCTTCCCCGCCTCGCGCGTCGGCAGCGACACCTTCGCGCTGAGGACGCGCAGGCTGAACGACCCGTTCGACGGGCGGTACGTCGGGGCGTCGCGGCCGAGCAGCTCGACCTTCACCCGGTGACCCTTCGCGAAGCGCCACGCGTTCCCGTTGAAGCGGATCGTCGTGGTCGCGCCGGCGGGAACCCGCGTCACCGAGCGGTCGACCAGGCGCTGCGTCTTGGCCTTGGGGTCGACGTCCCAGAGGCGGGCGACGATCTGCGCGGTCGCGCTCGCCTTCGAGTGCTTCAGCGTGATCGTCCCCGAGCCCATCAGCGTGAAGCCGGGGGAGGTCCTCGTCAGCACGATCGTCCCGGGCGCGACGCTGCTCGCCGGGAGCGGCTTGCAGGCGTCGAACCCGAGCGGGTTGATCTGCTTGGAGAGGGTCGCGTCCCCGCCGGCCGAGGTGATCGTCCGCCTCGGCGTCGCCGACAGCGACAGCGTGCCCTTCGCCAGCCCGGCGACCGTGGTGGACGTCCACGGCCCGGTGCCCGCAGCAGCGGCCTTCGGGCACGAGGCGCCGTAGGCGGTGATCGTTCCGGCCTTCAGCGCCGGCCCGGTGCCCTTCAGGTACCTGTCGAACAGCGCGAGGCCCTGTGCGTCGAACGCGGCGTTGTCCTTGGGGTGGTTGGCGCCGCGGTCGTGGCCGAGATCGCCGAGCTGCAGACCGACCGGGGTCGAGGGTGACGCCTTGCGGATCTGCTGGTAGGGGCGCACGCCCTGCCAGGCCGGGAACAGGTCGTCGGTCCAGCCGTTCTGGATGATCAGCGGCGAGGGGCCGCCGCTGAGCGCGATGCCGCCGGCGCCGTGGTAGTTGTGCAGCTCCGTCTCGTAGCTCAGCGCCTTGGCGTCGAACGGCTCGCCCTGGTCGATGCGCGCCTTCCAGGTCTGGATGTCCGAGCCGGGGTCGGCGCCGGGCGCCGCCAGGAAGTTCGCCTGGCCGAGCGCGTAGAGGCCGTCCTGGTAGCTCTTCAGCTCGACGCCGAGCGGCTTGGCGTACTGGTAGAGGTTGCCGCTCGTCAGCCACGAGCGGCCGTTCGGGACGAGCGCGTCGGCGAGGTCCGACCACGGCCAGCGCGGCCAGGCGGCGGCCAGCGACAGCGGCGTGCCCTTCGGGCTGGTCCACGGCGCGTAGCGAGCCGTCGGGCAGGCGCACGCGGTTCTTCAGGTAGGCCATCTGCAGGCTCGTGCCGCCGCCGTAGGAGATGCCGGTGGCGCCGAGCGCGCTCGGCTTGGCGATGCCCTCGTCGACGAGCATCCCCAGCAGCGTCTGCTGGTCGCGGACCTCGTAGCGCTGGTCGGCGAGGTGGATCCAGCCCTTGTCGCAGCCGGGGCTCGTGCGCGAGGCGGCGGTGCCGCACGACTGGCCGAAGCCGCGCGCGGTGCTGAGCACGACCGCGTAGCCCTTGCGCGCGTAGTACTGCGCGCTGTAGCCCTCGGCGTTGTTCTGGAAGACCGTCTTGTCGTTGCCCCAGCCGTGGATCATCGCGATCGTCGGCAGCGGCGTGCTCGTGTCGGCGTTCGCCGGAAGCCAGACGTCGACGTCGAGCGGCACGCCGTCGAAGCTCGGCACGCGGCCGGCGAGGTCGGTGGTGGGGCAGGAGAGGGCGCCGTCCTGCGGCGTGCAGGCGTGGCCGAACGGCGCCGGCGTGGCGGCGGAGGCGCTCGCCGGAAGCGCGGCGACGCCGACGGCCAGCGCTGCGAGGGCGAGGAGGTGTCTGATGTGCATGCGGCAACGCTACCCGGTGACGTCGCCGGTTCGCGCCGCTCGCAGAGCTGCGTGAACCGCGCGAAACACGGCCTGTGGGGCCTAACTCAATCGCTCGATGACGGCGACCGCAAAGGCCGTCGCCGACGCCCACATCACGAGCATCGCCAGGCGCGGGCCGAACAGCGCCCCCCGGCGACGGACGCGCCGCCAGCGTGCCTGGCGGCGCGTGACGGTGCTGGCGTAGATGACCGGAAGACCCATCCCGTCTCTCCCCTGATCAGACAGCGACGCTCCCCGAGGCGTCGACCGTGATGTGGGGAAGATCCCGCTCCCTCCGGACGGAACGTGGCAATCGCCACGTTCCGTCACCGCGGAGGGTCAGGCCCTGGTCTTGGGCTTCGTAGGCTTCGGCGCCGGCTCGAGGGCGAGGTCGAGGACCTCGCCGATCGTCATCACCGGGTGGAAGCTCATCTGCTCGCGGACGTCCTGCGGCACGTCGTCGAGGTCGCCGCGGTTGCGCTCGGGCAGGATCACGTCGGTGAGCCCGGCCGCGTGGGCCGCCAGCACCTTCTGCTTGAGCCCGCCGATCGGCAGCACGCGGCCCTGCAGCGTGACCTCACCGGTCATGCCGACCGTGTGCTTGACCGGGCGGCCCGTCAGCAGCGACGCCAGCGCGGTCGTCATCGTGACGCCGGCGCTCGGGCCGTCCTTGGGGATCGCGCCCGCGGGCACGTGGACGTGGAACTCGCGGTCCTCGAAGGCGTCCGCCGCGATGCCGAGCTCCTCGGCGTGCGCGCGCACGTAGGTCAGCGCGATCCGCGCCGACTCCTTCATGACGTCGCCGAGCTGGCCGGTCAGCGTCAGGCCGCCTGAGCCCTTGCCCGGCATCACGTTCGCCTCGACGAACAGGACGTCGCCGCCCGTGCCGGTCACCGCCAGGCCCGTCGCCACGCCCGGCACCGCCGTGCGCGCCGCGGCCTCCTGGAAGACCTTCTGGCGGCCGAGGGCATCTCGGATGAGGGTGACGTCGACCGTAACCGCCGGCGTGCCGGCGGTGGAGGGCGAAACCCCGTTCTCCATTCCCGAAGCCAGGCGCGTCGCCACCTTGCGCAGCAGCGTCCCGAGCTCGCGCTCGAGCTGGCGCACGCCGGCCTCGCGGGTGTACTCGGCGACGATCGTCGTCAGCAGCTCGTCGCTGATCGCGACCTCGTCCTCGAGCAGCCCGTTGCGCTCGCGCTGGCGCGGCCACAGGTAGTCGCGGGCGATCGCCGTCTTCTCGGCGACGGTGTAGCCGTCGAAGCGGATGACCTCCATGCGGTCCAGCAGCGGGCCGGGGATCGTCTCGGCCTGGTTGGCGGTCGCGATGAAGATGACCTCCGACAGGTCCAGCTCGACGTCGAGGTAGTGGTCGCGGAACGTCGAGTTCTGCGCCGGGTCGAGCACCTCGAGCAGCGCCGAGCTCGGGTCGCCGCGCCAGTCGGCGCCGACCTTGTCGACCTCGTCGAGCAGGATCACCGGGTTCATCGTTCCCGCGTCGCGCAGCGCGCGCACCAGCCGGCCCGGGAGGGCGCCGATGTACGTGCGGCGGTGGCCGCGGATCTCCGCCTCGTCGCGGATGCCGCCGAGCGACATGCGCACGAACTCGCGGCCCATCGACTTGGCGATCGACTCGCCGATCGAGGTCTTGCCGGTGCCGGGCGGGCCGATCAGGGTGAGGATCGGCGCCGCCCTTCTTGTCGTCCGTCATGCCGCGCTCGGTGCGCAGCTTGCGCACGGCGACGTACTCGGAGATGCGGTCCTTGACGTCCTCGAGGCCGAAGTGGTCGGCGTCGAGCACCTCGCGGGTGTGGACGGGGTCGAGGTCGTCCTCGGAGCGCTTGCCCCACGGCACCGCGACCATCCAGTCGAGGTAGTTGCGGATCATCTGCGCCTCGCCGTTGCCCTCGCCCATCCGCTCGAGGCGGCCGAGCTCGCGCTCGACCTGCTCGCGGACGTGCTCGGGCATGTCGGCCTCGTCGATCTTCGTGCGCAGCTCGTCGGCGACCGACGCGTCGTCCTCGCCCAGCTCGCGCCGGATCGACTCCATCTGCTTGCGCAGGACGTACTCGCGCTGCTGCTTGGCGGCGCCCTCCTCGACGTCGTCGCGGATGCGCTTGCGCACCTGCAGCTCGGCGAGCCGCTCGCGCTGGAAGGTCAGCGCCAGGTCCAGGCGCTCGGTGACGTCGAGCGTCTCGAGCAGCCGGACCTTCTGCTCGAAGGTCAGGTCGGGGGCGTAGCCCGAGGTGTCGGCGAGCGCGCCGGGCTCGACGATCGTGCGCACCCAGGACGCGACGCGGCCGTCGTCGCCGCGCAGCTCGAGGATCTCCTCGACGATCGCGCGGTACTCGCGCACCAGCTCGCGCGTGCGGCCGTCGACCGGGGAGGCGTCGGGCGACTCGGTCACCTCGACGCGCAGGCGGCCCATCGGGTCGGTCTGGGCGGCGCCGGCGACGCCGCGCATGACGCCCTCCAGCTGCACGCCACGGCCGCCGCCGGGCAGGCGGATGCGCTCGGCGACGTTGGCGATCGTGCCGACCGTCGCGTACTCGCCCTCATGACGGGGGACGAGCAGGACGCGGTCGTCGTCGCCGGCATCGACCGGCAGCGTCACGTCCATGGTGGGGAAGACGACGGTGTCGTCGAGGGGGATGATGAGGAGGTTCTGCGTGTCGGCCACGGGTGGTCCCTTGCGTCAGGTGGACTGTTGCGTGTGCAACTGTATCACGGATCTCAGTTGCGTCGACTGAGATCTTCTCCCGGCAGTGTACGAGGTGGCGGCCCGCCCGTCGATCGGCCTGCGCTCAGCTGACCGGCAACCGTCCGCCGGGCTTGACCGTCTTCATCGTGAACTGCGAGTTGACGCGCGCAAGACCTGGGAGCTCGGCGAGCTGGGTCATGTAGAAGCTCTCGTACGCGGCCGCGTCGGCGACCGCGACGCGGATGACGTAGTCGGGGATGCCGAACATGCGCCGGCACTCGACGACGGCGTCGAGCTGCGCGATCCGCTCCTCGAAGGCCTCGACCGTCGCCCGGTCCTTGAGGCTGAGCTCCGCGTGCACGACGACCTCGAAGGCGCGGTCCACCGCCGCCGGGTCGATCTCGGCGTGGTACCCGCGGATGGCGCCGGATGCCTCGAGGGCGCGCACGCGCCGCAGGCAGGGCGAGGGCGAGAGGTTGACGCGGTGCGCGAGCTCGACGTTGGAGAGCCGTCCGTCGTCCTGAAGGTGGCCGAGGATTGCGCGATCGATGCGGTCCATTGGCAGATCATGCCGCAACTCCAGTGAATGCGCGCATGAAAGGGCACCATGTGCCCGGACCGGTGGCCTAACCTGCGTCGATGATGCCCGCAGCCTCGATCAGACGCGATGCCATCGCGATCGGGCTGGCGACCGGCGCCTACGCGATCTCGTACGGCGTCCTCGCCGTCGCCGCCGGGCTCACCGTCGCGCAGACCAGCGCCATGTCGCTGCTCGTCTTCACGGGTGCCTCGCAGTTCGCCGTCGTCGGCGTGATCGGGGCCGGCGGCAGCGCGCTCGCCGCGCTCGCGCCGGCGTTGCTGCTCGCGGCGCGCAACGCCCTCTACGGCCTGGCGCTGGTGCCCGTGCTGCGCGGCCGGCTGGGAACCCGCCTGGTCCAGTCCCAGCTGATCATCGACGAGTCGACCGCGATGGCGCGCGCGCGGGACGACACGGTCACCGCGCGCCGCGCGTTCCTGGCGACCGGCGTGAGCGTGTTCGTCTGCTGGAACCTCGGCACGGTCGCGGGCGCGCTGCTCGGCGGCAGCATCGGCGACCCGCGCGCGCTCGGGCTGGACGCGATGTTCCCGGCGGCGTTCCTCGCCCTGCTGGCGCCCCAGCTGGGACGCCCCGGGGCACGCACGGCCGCGATCTGCGGGGGCATCCTGGCGCTCGTGCTCGTGCCGTTCGTGCCGGTGGGAGTGCCGATCCTCGCCGCGGTCCTGGGCGTCGTGCCGGCGACGCGGGCACTGCGGCGCGCCGCGCAGCCGGTCGCATGAGCTGGAGTGCCGTCGTCGGGCTCGGCGTCGCCGCCTACGCGCTGAAGGCGGTCGGGCCCGTCGTCATCGGCCGTCGCACCATCCGCCCGGATCTTGCGCAGGTGCTCGGGCTCGTCGCGGTGCCGCTGCTGGCGGCGCTCGTCCTGCTGCAGACCTTCGACGGCGGCGGGCGCCTGGTGCTCGACGCGCGCGTCCCGGCGCTGTGCGTCGCGGCGCTGCTGGTGTGGCGCCGCGCGCCGTTCCTCGTCGTCGTGCTCGCTGCTGCGGGGACGGCGGCGTTGTTGCGGGCCGTGGCCTGAGCGCCGGCGACCAGTCAGACCGGGTTTCGCACAACTCGACCCGGCCAAGCCGTGATCGAGTTGGCGACGTCACTCAGATGCGTCCCCGCAGCACCCTGTCCGGCACGCTCGAGAGCAGGTCGAGCACCTCGGGCTCGGCGTCGCCGGTGAGCAGGACCGCGCCTCCCGGGCGGTAGGGGCGGGCGCCGCCGCCCGGAGGACCGATGAGCGCCGAATCCCACACCCAGGAGCCGCTGTTGTGCAGGCGCGGGCCCGCGTCGCCGAGCGGCCGCCACACGCCGTCGGGATCCCCGGCCAGCGGGCCGCGGCGATGGATGTGGCCGAAGACGACGTGCTCGGCGGGCAGGCGCAGGCGGCGCGCCACCTCGGCCATCGCCGGGATCGCGCCGCGGCGGTGGACGCCCTGCTCCATCACGACCGCGGCGGCTGCCGCGACGCCGCGCGCGCCGGGCAGCGAGGCGAGCAGCGGGAGGCCGCCGAGCAGCGTGCGCCGGGCCGTGCCGAGCGCCTCGCCGAGCCCGTCGCCCATGCCGTCGGGCAGGATCGTGGCGAGCGTGTCCTCCAGGCCGCCCGCGTCCGCTCCGGGCGCGCGCTCGAAGTCGTCGACCCGGGCGCGGCCCGTCGCGACCGGGTCGCTCAGCCGCCCGCGCAGCGCCGCGCCGAGGAGCCGGTCGCTGTAGTGCCCGTGCGTGGCGTAGATGCCGTCGGTCAGCCAGACACCGGGGTAGCGGACCTCCACGTGGGCGGGGGCCAGCCAGCCGGCCAGCTCCGCCAGCGCCGGGCTGGCGCTGCGCGGCAGCTGGGTGGCGGGCCGCAGCGGGCGGCCGGCGGCGAGCCTTGCGGCCAGCCACGGCCGCACCAGCGCGTGGTCGTGGTTGCCGGCGACCACGACGACCTCGCCGCCCCTGCCGAGTGCTGCGCCGAGGCGCCGCAGCACGGGGCGCGCCGCCGCTGCGGCGCGCTGCGGGCGACCCTCGAGCAGCTCGAGCGTGTCGCCGAGCAGCACGAGCCGGTCTGCCGCGGCGACGGCGTCCTCGAGGATCGCGAGCGCCGCCGGGCGGCGGGCGACGTCACGCTCGAGGAACGATCCGAGGTGCAGGTCTGAGATGACGATGGTCCGCACGGGCGTCCGTCAACATAGGGGGATGGAGTCATTGCGAGGCAAGCTGCTCATCGCATCGCCGGCGATCATGGACCCGAACTTCCGGCGGACCGTCGTGCTGCTCGCCGAGCACACGGACGAGGGCGCGATGGGGGTCGTGCTCAACCGCGTCTCCGAGGTCACCGTCGGCGACGCCGTCCCGGGGCTGGCGTACCTCGGCGCCGACGCCGAGACGGTGCATGTCGGGGGTCCCGTCGCGGACACGGCGGTCACGGTGCTCGCCGAGTTCGACGACCCGGAGCAGGCGGCCCTGCTGATCGAGCCGGACCTGGGCTTCGTGCCGGCCGAGCCGGACGACGAGGCGGCCGCTGCACAGGCGGTGCGCCGCGCTCGCATCTTCGCCGGGCACGCCGGCTGGGGCCCCGGCCAGCTCGAGGCCGAGATCGACGAGGAGTCGTGGATCGTCGAGGACGTCCGGCGCGAGGACATCTTCACCGACGACCCCGAGGCGCTGTGGGCCGCGCTGCTGCGCCGCAAGGGCGGCGAGTTCGCGCTGATCGCGACGATGCCCGCCGACCCGTCGCTGAACTGACGCAGCAAGACCTTCTCTGAGAGCGCGATCGCGACGACCGGCGTGCGCGTCGGGACCTTCGAGCCGCCGGCGGGCTCGGGAGCTGACGAGCACCCGGTCGACGCCCTTCAGGCCACTCGGGACCGAGGTCTCGCCGCTGCCGGCGCTGTTGACCGAGAAGAGCGCACGCGTCGGGCGCGGCGCGCCCGTGCCGCTCTGGAGCCAGACCTCGTAGACGCGGCCCGCTCCCGGATCGCTTCTCGAGGCCTGCGCGCATCCGCCCCTTGACCGTGCCGAGCGGCACGCCGAGGCGCGGTCGCGGTGGCGCGTCATCCGGCGCAGGTGGTCGATCGACCGGTTGTGCGTGATCGCGAGCAGCCGGCTGCGCACGCTCCCGACGCGGGGGTCGCTCCATCGGGCCCATGCTGGCCATGGCGGTCTCCTGTTCGGGTTCGGCGCTGGATGCGGCGGTGATCCTGGAACGACCGCGGGCACCGGATCGGATGCCTCACGTCCCGATCCGGGCGCACCGGGGGTAGGCTCCCGTCGCGATGACGAGCGTTCCGTCGGAGCCCGCGCCGCCGCAGTCCGCCGACGGTGGCGCGGACGGAGAGACGTGGGTCTACGACTTCGCGCCGCGGCTCGCGCGAGATGCGCGACCTGCTCGGCGGGAAGGGCGCCAACGTCGCCGAGATGACCCGGGTGCTCGGCGCGGACCGCGTGCCCGCGGGCTTCACGATCACGACCGCCGCGTGCGTCGCCTACCTGCGCGCCGAGCCGCGCGGCTTCCCGGCCGGCCTCGTCGAGCAGGTGCGCGCGGCGCTGGTGCGCCTGGAGGCCGCCGCCGGGCGCGAGCTGGGCGACGCCGCGGACCCGCTGCTCGTGTCCGTGCGCTCCGGCGCGCCGGTCTCGATGCCGGGGATGATGGACACCGTCCTGAACCTCGGGCTCACCGACGTCTCGGTGCTGGGGCTCGCGCAGCGCACCGGCAACGAGCGGTTCGCATGGGATTCCTACCGCCGGCTCGTGCAGATGTACGGCAACGTCGTGCGCGGCGTTCCCGGCGAGCTCTTCGAGCGCGAGATCGCACGGATCAAGGACGCGCACGGAGCCTCGCTCGACACGGACCTCGACGCGGGCGCGCTGCGCGAGCTGACGGCGAGCTTCCAGGCGATCTTCCGCGAGCACACCGGCGAGACGTTCCCGCAGGATCCGCGCGTGCAGCTGACGCAGGCGATCCGCGCCGTCTTCGAGTCGTGGGAGGGCGACCGCGCCGTGCACTACCGGCGCATCCACGGCATCGAGCGACGACCTCGGCACCGCGGTCAACGTCCAGCAGATGGTGTTCGGGAACAAGGGCGCCACGGTCGGGTTCGGGCGTCGCGTTCAGCCGCGACGAGATGACGGGCGAGCGCGTGCCCTCCGGCGACTTCCTGATCGACGCGCAGGGCGAGGACGTCGTCAGCGGCGTGCGCAACACCACCTCGCTCGCCGACCTCGGCACGGTGCTGCCCGAGGCGCACGACCAGCTGCTCGAGTGCTGCAGACGCTCGAGCGCCACTACCGCGACATGCAGGACGTCGAGTTCACGATCGAGGAGGGCCGGCTGTTCCTGCTGCAGACGCGCAGCGCGAAGCGCCCGGCGCAGGCGGCGGTCCGCTTCGCGGTCGACGCCGTCGGCGAGGGGCTGCTGAGCGCGCGAGGCGGCGCTGCTGACGATCGACGCCGCGATCGCTCGACGCGCTGCTGCACAAGACGATCGACCCGGCGTTCGCATACGAGCCGATCGCCCGCGGCGTCGCCGCCTCGCCGGGCGCGGCGAAGGGTGCCGTCGTCTTCACCGCCCACGACGCCGTCGAGTCCGCCGCGCAGGGCGTCGACTGCATCCTCGTGCGGCAGTTCACCGAGGCCGACGACGTCGCCGGGTTCCACGCCGCGCGAGGGGATCATCACGAGCGAGGGCGGCAAGGCCTCGCACGCCGCGCTCGTGGCGCGCGGGATGGGCCGGCCGTGCGTGGCCGGCGCCAGCGCGCTGGAGATCGACGTGCGCGCAGGCGAGGTGCGCCTGCAGGCGACCGGCGAGCGTCGTGGCGCGCGCGGGCGACCTGATCGCGCTCGACGGCTCGACCGGGGCGATCACGACGCAGGACGTGCCGCTCGTCGACCCGCCGGAGAACGCGGACTTCGACGCAGGTGCTGGGTGGGCGGACGCGATGCGCCGCCTGGGCGTGCGCGCGAACGCCGACACGCCCGCGGACGCGCGACGCGCCCGCGCGTTCGGCGCCGCAGGGCATCGGCCTGTGCCGCACCGAGCACATGTTCATGACCGCCGACCGCCAGCCGAAGATGCGCGCGATGATCCTGGCGACGGGCTCGAGGAGCGGCGCGCGGCGCTCGGTGAGCTGCTGCCGCTGCAGCAGCGCGACTTCGAGGGGCTGTTCGAGGCGATGGCCGGGCTGCCGGTCACGATCCGCCTGCTCGACCCGCCGCTGCACGAGTTCCTCCCCGATCGCGTCGAGCTGGAGCTCGAGGCGGCGCGCGGCGAGGGCGACCCGGCGCTGCTCGAGCGCGTCATCGCGCTCTCGGAGACCAACCCGATGCTCGGCACGCGCGGCTCGCGGCTGGGCATCCTGCATCCCGAGATCTACGAGATGCAGTGCCACGCGATCTTCCGCGCCGCCCGCGCCGTGCGCGAGCGCGAGGGCGAGGCACCGCACGTCGAGATCATGCTGCCGCTGATCGCCTACGAGCGCGAGCTCGAGCTGACGCGGGCGCTCGTGCTGCGCGTCGCCGCGCAGGAGTCGTTCGTCGCCGGCGAGGACTTCACCGTCGGCACGATGATCGAGCTGCCGCGCGCCTGCCTGCTCGCGGACCACATCGCCACGATGGCCGACTTCTTCAGCTTCGGGACGAACGACCTGACGCAGACGACGCTCGGCTTCAGCCGCGACGACATCGAGGCCGCGCTGCTCGTCGCCCTACCTCGACGCCGAGGTGTTCGACCGCTCGCCGTTCGAGACGATCGACACGCCCGGCGTCGGCGAGCTCGTGAAGATGGGCGGCTGGCTCGGGCGCAAGATCAAGCCCGAGCTGCAGCTCGGGGATCTGCGGCGAGCACGGCGGCGACCCGGAGTCGATCGCGTTCTTCCATCGCAACGGGCTCGACTACGTCAGCTGCAGCCCGTTCCGGGTGCCGGTCGCGCGCGTCGCGGCGGGCCAGGCGGCGGCGCGGGAGCGAGCGCAGGGCTGACGCCGGCGCAGTCGCGGGCTGCGCGGTGGCCGCCCGGCCCGCCGTGAGAGACTGCGCGGGTGGGGAAGACGACACTCGCGAGCCGGATCGCTCGCCTGGATCGCGAGCGCTTCGTCGGCCGGCGCGGTGAGCTCGAGCGGCTCGCGGGGCTGTTCGGCGACGAGCCGTCCGCCAGCGTCGTGCTGCTCCATGGACCCGGCGGCATCGGCAAGAGCACGCTGCTGCGGGAGCTGATGCGCCGCGGGGAGCAGGCCGGCTGGACGACCTGGATCGTCGAGGGGCGCGACCTCCCGCCCGAACCCGACGCGCTCGAGGACGCGTTCGCGGGCGCGCAGGACGCCGAGCGCCCGCTGCTCGTGCTCGACACCTACGAGCGCATGACGGCGATCGACGGGTACCTGCGCCGGCGGCTGCTGCCGCGGATGCCGGAGCGCACGGTCGCGCTGATCGCCGGGCGAACCCCGCCCGGACCCCGCCTGGTCGCACGGCGGCTGGGAGACGCTGACGGTGCAGGTCGAGCTCGGTGCGCTCGCCGACGCCGAGGCGCTCGAGCTGCTGCGCGTCGCCGGCGTCGACGACGAGCGGCTCGCCCGCGCCATCGCGGCGTGGGCCGGCGGCTCGCCGCTGGCGCTGACGCTCGCGGCCGAGGCGGCGGGCGCGGATCCGTCGTGGGACCCTGCCGCGGAGCCCGCGCCGCCCGAGGTCGTAGAGCCCCTGATCCGGCGCATGGCGGACGCCGACGTCGAGGGGCCGCACGCGGGCGTGATGGCCGCGGCGGCGATCGCGCGCGTGGTCACGCCCAACCTGCTGCGCGACGCCATCCCCGGTATCGACGCCGAGGACGTCGTTCGCCTGGCTGGCGCAGCGCAGCATCGTCGAGCGCCTCGGCCGACGGGCGTCGCCCTCCACGAGCTTGGTCCGCAGGGCGCTGCGCGCCGACCTCAGCGCGCAGCGACCCGGAGTTCGCCCGCGACCTGCGGGTGCGCATCGCGGACCACCTGTACGCGCGCGCCATCACCGGCGAGCTGCGCCTGACCATCGATCTCGCCGACCTCGTCGAGAACCCGGCGCTGCGCGCCGGCTACTCCTACCACGGGCGCCACGCGCTACCGGATCGACGCGCTGCGCCCGGGCGACGGCGTCGTCATCGAGCAGCGGCTGGCCGAGCGGGGGATGGCGGACTGGTGGGCGCCGACGCGGCCGTTCGTCGAGCAGTCGCCCGAGCACGTCGCGGTGGCGCGCGACGCCGAGGACCAGCTGCGCGGGTTCCTCGTGGCGATGACCCCGTCCAACGCCCCGCCGTTCGCCGACGCCGACCCGCTCCTGGGGCCGTGGCTGCGCCATGCCCGCGAGCACGCCGTCGGCGGCGCGGCGGTGCTCTGGCGCGACGCGATCGACTTCACGCGCTCGCCGCTCGACGACCCCGGCACGAGCCCGCCCGCCCTGCAGGCGCTGCTGAACATGGCGGGCATCCTGCGCGCCGGCCTGCCGAACCCGCGCTACGCCTACCTGCCGATCAACCCGAGCGACCGGCTCTCGCGCGCGTTCGTCGAGGCGACGGTCGCCCAGCCGATCCCCGAGCTCCGCTACGACGCGGGCCGCGACGCGCTGGACTGCTACGTGCTCGATTTCGGGCCGCGCGGCCTGCTGGGCCTGCAGCGCGCGGTCGTCTACGGGGAGGCCGGCCGCCCGCTGCCCCTCGCCGGCGCCGGTGACGCGGCGGGCGACACGGCGACGGCGGTGCGCGACGCGCTGCGCGATCTTCACGTTCCCGTGCGGCTGGCGCGCAACCCGCTCTCGACGGGGGCGAGCACCGAGGAGCGCGCCGCCTCGGTCCGCGCGCTGATCGACGACGCTGTGGCGCGGGCGTTCGGCGACACCGGCGACGAGCGCCTCCAGGCCCGCGTGCTCGATCGCGGCTACCTGCACCCGGCGGCGAGCCACGAGCTCGCGGCCGAGGAGCTGCACCTCAGCCGCGCGACGTACTTCCGGCGCCTGCGCCGTGCCGCCGAGCGCGTGGCAGAGGTCGTGGCGGGCGACCGCGGCGAGCGCGCCGCGGCCCCGCGGGTCACCCGCGCAGGACGCGCAGCGCGTTGAGGATCACCGCGACGTCGATGACCTCCTGGAGCAGCGCGCCGGCCACCGGCGGGAGGTATCCGAGCGCCGCGGCGATCATCGCCAGGACGCTCAGGCCGATGCCCCACAGGACGCTCTGCTTCGCGATCCGCAGCGTCCGGCGGCCGATCTGGATCGCCGTCGCGACGCGATCGATCCGGTCGACCGTGATCACGCAGTCGGCGGTCTCGGCGGAGATCGTCGACCCGGCGGCGCCCATCGCGATCCCGACGTCCGCCAGCGCGAGCGCGGGGGCGTCGTTGACGCCGTCGCCGACCATGACGATCGGGCGCAGCTCGGGGCTGTGGCCGAGCGTGCGCACGACCTCGAGCTTGGCCTCCGGCGCGCACTCGGCGTAGACCTGGTCCAGGCCCGTGCGCCGTGCGATCTCGCGTGCCACCGGCTCGCGGTCGCCGGTGACCATCGCGACGTGGCCGACGCCGGCGGCGCGCAGCGCCTGGATCATGCGCGGCGCGTCCTCGCGCAGATGGTCGGCCATCACGATCGCGCCGACGAGCCGCCCGTCGGCCGCCACCATCACCTGCGCGTTGCCCTCGGCGCCCTGCAGTCCGTCGAGCCGGGACCCCATGCCGTCGACGGCGTAGCCGCTCTGCGCCAGGAACGCCGCGCTGCCGACGAGCACGCGCTGCCCGCCGACGGTCCCAGCGATGCCCTGGCCGGCCTGCTCGCGCACGTCGGCGGGCGGCTCGAGCCGCAGCCCGCGGTCGAGCGCGTCGGCCACGAGGCCTGCGGCGAGCACGTGCGCCGAGAGCTGGTCCAGCGAGGCCGCGAGGCGCAGCACCTCGTCCGCGCGGATCCCGTCGAGCGCGACGACCTCGCGCACGCTCGGCGTGCCGACCGTCAGCGTGCCGGTCTTGTCGAGCAGCACGGTGCGGGCGTCGCCGAGGCGCTCGATGGCCGTGCCGCCCTTGATGATCACGCCTGCGCGCGCAGCGCGCGAGAGTCCTGCGACGAGCGCGATCGGGGCGGCGAGGATCAGCGGGCAGGGGGTCGCGACGACGAGCACCGCCACCGCGCGGACCGGGTCGCCGCTGAGCGCCCACGCTAGGCCCGCGAGCACCACGGTGAGGATCAGGAAGACGACCGCGTAGCGGTCGGCCAGGCGCACGAACGGCGCGCGCTCGCTTTCGGCCTCGCTGACGAGCTTCACCAGCGCGGCGTACGAGCTGTCGGCGGCGCGCCGCGTCGCGACGAGCTCGAACGCCTCGCCGGCGTTCGAGGTGCCGCTGCGCACGAGGCCGCCCGGATGAATCGAAACCGGCAGCGACTCGCCGGTCATCGCGGACTCGTCGACGACGGCCTCGTGGCCGTGCACCGCCCCGTCGACCGGGACGATCTCGCCGGCACGCACGAGCACGACGTCGTCGGGGACGAGGTCGTCGACCGGGACGTCCTCCCATGTGTCCCCGCGGCGGCGCTGGGCGACCCGCGGTGCGCGCGCGAGCAGTTCGCTGAGGTCGCGCCGGGCGCGGTTGGCCGCGTAGTCCTCCAGCGCGTTGCCGCCCGAGAGCATCAGCGCGACGATCGCGCCGGCCAGCTCCTCGCCGCTCGCCAGTGCCGCGACCATCGCCATCAGCGCGATCACGTCGACGCCGACGTCGCCGCGGAGCAGCGCGCGTGCCACCGACCAGGTCAGCGGCACGAGCATCACGACGATCGTCGCGGCCCAGGCGGTGTCCGCTGCCGAGGCGTTGCCGTTCAGGGCGAGGATCCCGCCGGTGAGAAGACCCGCGAGGCTCACGACCGCGAGCACGCGGGAGCCGTTCCGCCCCGCGAAATCGCGCAGCCCGTCCATGTCGCCGAGGCTACTCGCCGTACACGGGTGCCAGCGAGGGCCAATACCCCGCATCGTGACCCGGGATGACTACGGTCTGCGGGTGCTCGGCGACGTACTCGTGGAGCCGGCGCAGCGAGTCCATGAACTGCTCCTCGCTGGACATGATCGTCGTGCGCTGCGGCCGTTCGACGACGCTGCGCAGGTCGGCGGCGTCACCGGTGAGCAGGACCTCGGTGCCGGCGCCCAGGCGCACGAGGATCGACTGGTGCCCCGGGGCGTGGCCGGGCGTCGAGATCAGGGTGACCGTGCCGTCGCCGAAGAGGTCGACGGTGTGCTCGAACGGACCCAGCGGCCGCGAGCGCGGCCCGTCGTAGTCGACGACCTCGCGGCGGGTGATCGGCCGGATCATCGACGGCACGTACCCGCCCGTGGCGAGCGTGTTGCCGCCCTTGTCACCGGCCAGCCACTCGCGCCGGTCGGCGACGAACGTCGCGCCGGGGAAGCGCTCGCGCCCCGCGATGTGATCGTTGTGCAGGTGCGTCATCACGACGGTGCGCACGTCGGCGGCCTGCACCCCGACCCGGGCCAGCAGCGCGTCGAGGTCGTAGGGGCGGTGGTCGAACAGCAGCGCGCTGCTGCGCCCCATCGTGCGCGACACGCCGCCGGCGGCGTCGCGCGCATAGCCCGTGTCGACGAGCACCGGCCCCTGCGACGGATGCTCGATCAGGAAGACCGGCACCGGCGCCCAGACGGTCTCGCGGCGCAGGAGCTGGGACAGCATCGCGCGGTAGGGCCCGAGCGCGCCGTCGGGCGGCACGAAGAAGGCGTCGGCCAGGCGGATCTCCCCCGACAGCAGCGGATGCAGGCGCATGCCGCGACCGTATCGCGCCTGTTGACTCAGGAGCAGGTCGGCTGCACCGACGCCGTCACGGCGCGGAACGTGGGCGCCCAGCGCAGGAACTCGCTCGGGCGCGAGCCGGCGTACACGGCGATGCTCGTGCCGCACGGGTTCAGATACCAGTTCGCGCGCGCCTGCCCGTCGACGCCGTAGACCCAGCGCTGCGCCGTGTCGCCGTTGAGGCTGATCGGGCCGAACGCGACCTCGCTGTAGGTCCGGTCGACGGCCAGCGCCCGCGCGCGGCGAGCGGCGATGCGATCCGGCCGCGCGCCCGAGCCCGTCCGGTAGACGATCACGATCTCGGCGTGGCCCGGGTATGGCGCGCGCCAGCGGCTCTCGGCGTAGTCGCCGCGGTCGACGTCGTCGGCGACGGTCTTCCAGCTGCGCGGGACCTGGGCGCGGTAGGCGGGCGTCTGGTAGGCGGTGAGGGCCGGGCGGACGGGCGTCTTGGGGAGCGCGCGGTGCGGGCGCGGGGGCGTCGGCGGGTTGACGACCTGGTTGACGCCGATCGCGATCGCACCGCCGACGAGCGCGGCGAAGATCGCGACGGCGGCGAACGTGCCGGTGCGGCGCGGGGGCCGGGCGGCCGGCTTGGCGGCGGGCCGCCCCGCGCGTGGCGGGTGGGGTGAACGCGGGCGCCACGCGGGTCGCCTCGACGCGATCCGGCACGGGAACCCGTCGCGTCGCGTCCTCCGACGGGGAGGCGACCCGTGTCAGCGCCTCGTCGGGGTCGCGCGCGATGCTCGTGCGGGCGGAGCCGGGGTCCAGGCGCTCGCCGTGCAGCGCGGCCTGGGCGGCGAGCGCCAGCGCGCCCGCGGTCGCGAACCGGTCGGCGGGCTCCTTGGCCAGCGCCCGCGTGATCACCGCGTCGAACGCAGGGTCGACGCCGCGCGCCGCGGACGGTCGCGGCGGCGCGTCGTGCAGGTGCGCGGTGATCGTCGCGGCGTCGCTCTCGCGCGCGAACGGCACGGCGCCCGTCAGCATCCGGTACAGCAGGCATCCGAGCGCGTAGACGTCCGAGCGCCCGTCGACCGGGTCGTCGCGCAGCGCCTCGGGTGCGACGAACGCCAGCGTCCCGAACCACGTGCCGGTGCGGGTCGCGCCCTGGGTGTCGACGTGCTTGACGAGGCCGAAGTCGGTCAGTGCCGCGCGCTCGTCCGCGCCGTCGCCGCTCAGCAGGATGTTCGACGGCGTCACGTCGCGATGGATCAGCCCGGCGCCGTGGGCGGCGTCGAGCGCGCCCGCGACGTCGGTCACGATGCGCACGGCGCGCGCGGGTGCCAGGTGCTGCTCGGCGCGCAGGACGGTGCGCAGGTCGACGCCGTCGACGAAGCGCATCACGAGGTACAGCACGCCGTCCTGCTCGCCGGCGTCGTAGACGTCGACGATGTTCGGGATGGTGGACCGACGCGGCCACCTGCGCCTCGCGCACGAAGCGCTCGCGGAACTCCGGGTCGTCGGCCAGTTGCGGCGAGATGACCTTCACGGCGACGCGGCGTCCGAGCGCCAGCTGCGTGGCCTCGTAGACGACGCCCATGCCGCCGCGGGCGGCCAGGCGCTCGAGCCGGCAGCCGCCGAGGACGTCGCCGACGCCGGGTGTGTGGGTGAGGGTCATCGCCGGGATTGGGCAGCGCGGGCAGGGCCGCGATCTGCACAGGAAGATAGGCCCGGCGGGGCCCCGGGGTTACAGGTTCACAGCCGCGGGAACGCGCGCTCGAGCCGCCGCGCGGTGCGCAGCACCTGCTCGGGCGTGAGCCGCCCGGGGCGCGCGGCGAGCGACGCGACGCCCTCGGGCCCGTTGATGACGACCTCGTGCAGGCGCAGGCAGGCGAACGGCGGGAGGTCGAGCGCGAGCGCGCCGCACACCGGCGGGACGCCGCCGCCGTCGGCGGCCAGCGCATGGAGCACAGCCGTCATCTGACGCTCGATCGTGTCCGCAGCGGCGGTGTGGTCGCGCTCGCCGGCGAGCAGCCGGCTGCCGCGCGGCTCCGCGAAGCCGCCGGTGCCGCGCGCGATCGTCAGCGTCGTTCCGTGCACGAGCAGCGCGCCGACGACCGTGACGCCGCCGGGGCCGACAGTCAGCAGCTCGATCGTGCCGCGGCCCATCGGCATCCGCCTGCGCAGGAAGGTGAGGACGTCCAGGTGGTCGGCGAGGTGCGCGACCTGCGTCACGATGAGCTCGCGGCTCAGCGGGCGCGTGCGCCACGTCGCCGCGCCGCGCGGGACCCCGCGCACCCGGCCGGGAGGGGAGAGCGACCGGGTCGTCATGCCCGCCCTATCGGCGCCCGTCGCGCCGCCTTGAGCCCTGGAAGGGCCTGCCCGAACGCGCCGGCGCTGTCCGCTGGGTGTTTCCCCACGGCGCGCGCCGGGCATGCGAGGATCGCGCCACGCACGTCCCGCGACCACCCAGGAGACAGCTCCATGCCCGACGTCGACCAGCACGCTCCCGGAACGCCCTCCTGGGTCGACGTCTCCGCGCCGGACACCGACGCCGCGGCGGCCTTCTACGAGGGCCTGTTCGGGTGGGAGACGACGGAGCCCGGGCCGCTCGAGGAGACCGGCGGCTACCGCATGTTCCAGATGCGCGGGCGCTCGGTCGCCGGGCTCGGGCCCACGCGCGAGGGCGGCCCGCCGCCGCTGTGGACGACCTACATCACGGTCGCCGACGCCGACGCGAGCGCCGCGGCGATCAGGCAGGCCGGCGGCACCGTCTTCATGGAGCCGATGAGCGTGCTCGACGCGGGGCGCATGGCGGCCGCGGCCGACCCGGAGGGGGCCTACTTCTGCATCTGGCAGCCGCTCGCCCACATCGGCAGCGAGATCGTCAACGAGCCCGGCGCGCTGATCTGGAACGAGCTCGCCACGCGCGACCCGGGCGCCGCCAGGGCGTTCTACGGCGCCGTGTTCGGGTGGTCCTCCGAGGACGTGAGCGGCGACGACGGAGTCCCGTACGCGCGCTGGGTGCTGGACGGGCGCGGGATGGGCGGCATGATGCCGATGGGCGACGAGTACCCGGCGGGCATCCCGCCGAACTGGCTGACGTACTTCGCCGTCGAGGACTGCGCGGCCGCGGTCGCGCGCGCGGTGGAGCTCGGCGGCACGGTGCAGATGGACCCGATGACGATCGGCATGGGCACGTTCGCCGTGCTCGCCGACCCCAACCGCGCCGTCTTCGCCGTGATCGCGCTGGCCGAGGGGACGGGCGGGTGATCAGATCGCCGGGGCGGTCGGGGCCTCCGGCCCCCTGGGCGCCCCGGCGTCCCGTGCCGGCGGGGGGCCGCTGCGAGCCTGGAGCAGCGTCCAGGTGAGCGCGCCCAGGCCGAAGACGACCGCGCAGAGGAAGGCCAGCGCGCCGAGGATCGGGATCAGCGCGACGCCGCGCAGGATGCCCCAGCCGATCAGGAACGCCACCAGGCGGCCCTCCGCGTGCAGGCGGCGCCCGAGCAGCCACGCGCTGGTCACGTAGCCCAGCGCGGCGAGCGGCACCAGCGCGAGCAGCAGGCCGATGCCGAACGGCAGGCCGACGAGCGTCACGATCGCGATCAGCGCCAGCAGCGGGAGGCCGAGGAACACCGCGCAGCCGATGCCGATCGCCGGGCCCCAGCCCTCGCGCATGCGCTCGAACGCCGCGTCGGCGGCGCGCGGCGCGAGCAGCAGCGCCAGCACCCCGAGCAGGAGCGTCGAGATGCTCATGGCGATCCACAGCAGCAGGCCGGAGATGAACGGCGCGAGGAGGCCGACGTGCTGATCGATCTTCTTGACGTCGCCGCTGACGCGGGCGCCGGTCGCGACGACGGGCGCCTTGCTCCCGTACGCGATGCCCTTCCCCACCACCCCGGTGCGCGCGATCAGCGCGCGGCCGGCGACGGTCACGACGTGGCCCCGCACGACGCCCGCGATCCGCACGGTGCCGTCGACCGAGAGGACGTCCCCGGTGACCGTCGCGCCGCGCGGGACGCTCACGTCGCCGTCGACGATCGCGATCGTGCGCGCCGTCTGTCCCGGCTTCAGGTCGACCTGGCCGCGAACGATGATCTGATCCCCGGGCCGGCCGATGTCGACGTGGACGTCGAGGTTGGAGGCGTGGGCGGCGGCCGGGGCGACGGCGACGACGGCGCTCGCCGCGAGGGCGATCGCGAGCAGATTGCGGCGCATGGCGTGACCGTAACGGCGTACGGCGGGGCGCGCCATGCGGCGTTCCCCCGAACCGGTCCGGGGGGTGGCACCAGCCCCGCGCACGCCGCGCTGCGTACGCTTCGGCGCGCATGCCTCCTCCCACGCTGACGCGCGACGCGCTCGCGGACGACCCGATCGAGCAGTTCCACCGCTGGCTCGCCGATGCCGAGGCGACCGGGATGGTCGACCCGAACGCGATGACCGTGGCGACGGCGGGGGCCGACGGACGGCCCTCCGCGCGCACGATCCTGCTGCGCGGCGCCGACGCGGACGGCTTTCGCTTCTACACGAACCGCGAGAGCCTCAAGGGCCGCCAGCTGGCCGAGAACCCGCGGATCCAGCTGCTCTTCTTCTGGCGCGAGCTCGGGCGCCAGATCCTCGTGCACGGCACCGTCGCGCCGACGAGCGATGCGGACTCGGACGAGTACTTCGCAACCCGGCCGCGGACGTCGCGGCTGGGCGCGATCGCCTCACGCCAGGGCCGGGTGATCGCCGAGCGCCAGGAGCTGCTCGACGCCCTCGCCGGGGCGGACGCCGCGCACCCCGGCGAGGACGTGCCGCGCCCCGCGCACTGGGGCGGCTACCGCGTCACGCCCGAGGCGATCGAGTTCTGGCAGGCCGGCGAGTTCCGCCTGCACGATCGCTTCGTGTACGTGCGCGACGCGCCGGCCGGCGGCTGGCGGGTCGAGCGCCTCAGCCCATAGCGCGCGTATTCTCGGCAGCGTGAACGTCGCAGAGGTGCTCGGCGGCGTCGACGCGCCGCTCGTCGTCGCCGGCCACACCCACCAGCAGGACGACCGCCGCGTCGGTGGCGTGCGGTTCGTCAACGCGGGCAGCGTCGGGCTGCCCCAGCTGGCGCGGGGCTGAGTCCGGGGGCGCCGCATCGGGCGCCCGGTAGTGTCCGCGGCGTCCCGGCCGCGCTCCCCGGAGGTTCACCGCATGTCCGACGTCAACCGCCGCTTCCTGCTCAAGGAACGCCCCGTCGGGCGCGTCAAGCGCGAGGACTTCGATCTCGTCGAGGAGCCGGTGCCCGCGATCGGCGACGGCGAGGCGCTCGTGCGCGTCCTGTGGCTGTCGCTCGACCCGACGAACCGCGTGTGGATGACGGACACGCCCAGCTACCTGCCGCCGGTGCAGATCGGCGAGGTCATGCGCGGCGGCGCGCTGGGCCGCGTCGTCGCCTCCAAGCACGCGCGCTACAGGAGGGCGACATCGTCCAGGGCCTGACGGGCTGGCAGGACTACGCCGTCGTCTCCGACGCGAACCCGGCAAGGTCGTCCCGGCCGGCCTCGGCGTCCCCCGCAGCGCGCATCTCGGCGCGCTCGGGATGACCGGGCTGACGGCCTACTTCGGCCTCACCGACGTCGCGCAGGTCAAGCCGAGGGCGAGACCGTCGTCATCTCGGCCGCGGCAGGCGCCGTCGGATCGGTCGCGGGCAGATCGCCAAGATCCTGGGCGCGCGCGCCGTCGGGATCGCCGGCGGGCACCGAGAAGTGCGCCTGGCTCACCGATGAGCTCGGCTTCGACGCCGCGGTCGACTACAAGGACGCGGACTGGCGCGACCGGCTGAAGGCGGCGACGCCCGACGGCATCGACGTCGACTTCGAGAACGTCGGCGGCGAGATCATGGAGGCGGTCTTCGGGCGCCTGAAGCATCGACGGCCGCGTCGCGCTGTGCGGCCTGATCTCCGGCTACAACGACGACGAGGGACCGGTCGGCCCGCGCAACTTCGGCGCGCTGATCGCCAAGCGCGCGCGCGTGCAGGGGTTCCTGATCCTCGACTACTGGCGCCGCTAGGAGGAGGGCGCGACGCAGCTCGCGAGCTGGATGGCGGAGGGGAGCTGCACGCATCGCGAGACGGTCGTCGAGGGGCTCGAGACCGCGCCGGTTGCGCTCAACAAGCTGTTCGACGGCGACCAACATCGGCAAGCTCGTCGTGCACGTGGCCGACTGAGGATCAGAGCGAGGCGCCCTTCGCGCGGTTGCAGTCCGCGCACAGCAGCTGCAGGTTGCGCTCCGTGCTGCTGCCGCCGAGCGCCAGCGGGATCACGTGATCGAACTCGAGCAGCTGCGTGTCGCACCGCACTCCGCGCAGCGCCCGCCGCAGCGCTCCCAGACGGCCTGCTTGACGGCCCGCGTGAGGCCCGTGCGCCTGCCGCCGACGGTCTGCGGCTCGCCGGCATGCGCGTGCATCATCGCGTGGGCGCGGTCGAGCGTGCGGCGCCGGCGGCGCTCGCGGTCCAGCGCGAGCGCGCGGACGTCGTCCGGCTCCAGGCCCGTCGTCCTCCCAGTAGACGCGATCCCGGAACCACCAGTAGCGCCGCCGCCCGCGTCGGTCATCAGCACCGGGCGCTCGCGCTGGAGGGCCGGCGTGCGCGCGCCAGTGCGCGGCGGCCGGATCGTGGCGCTGATCGGCGTGCTCGCCGGCGTGCAGCCGACAGCCCCGCCGCCACGCGCCGCCGGTCTGGACGAACTCGGCGTTCTTGACTTCGCGCAGCATTCCGGCGACGGTAGGAGCGCGGCCCGGGACGGCGTGCAATTCGCGGCTCTCACACACTCGTCGAATTCTCAGACTTCCTGAAGGTTCGTGCCCGATCACGATGGTGCTCCCCTGTTCCACCTGCACGGAGGTCACATCACATGAAGGTGCCTCACGCCGCGGTTCGTCGCGTCGCTGTCACCGCTGCGTTCTTCGCCACGGTCGGCTTCGGCGCGTGAACTCGAAGCGAACACCAAGAAGCGAAGCAGGCCGCACGCCGACGCAGGCTGACGGCGCTGAAGGACGAGATGCAGGCCAAGTGCGCACGCGCGGCCACGACAGAAGGTCGCGAGCGCCCTCGGGGTGACGATCGACAAGCTGACGAAGGCTCGCTCGACCGCTCGAGAAGAAGGAGCTCGACCAGACGGTCACGGACAACGAGCTGACGGCGGCGCAGGCCGACGCGATCAAGGCGTGCAAGGCCGACCCGCTGAAGTGCGACCGCTCGAACCTGCCGGCACCGAAGTTCTTCGGTCCCGGGCAGCAGTCGGGCACGCGGCCGACGCCGCAGCAGATGCAGCAGCAGTTCCAGGCCGAGCAGGCCAAGCGCAAGGCCGAGCGCGCGAAGTTCCTGACGGACCTCGCCGGCCTCCTCGGGGTCGACGAGGCGAAGCTCACCGCGGCGCTCAAGGCCAACCCGATCGGGTTCGGGGGCGGCCTCGGCTTCGGCGGGCCGGACGGGGGCCCGCACGGCTTCGGTCCTCCCGGCGGCCCCGGCATGAACGGCCACGGCTTCTTCCGGCACCGCGGCCTGCACGCCCGCCGGCAGGGGTCCAGGAAGTCCAACAACGGCGCGAACTTCGTCCTGCCGAACTCGGCCTCGGGCGCCTCGTTCAGCTGACGACCCCTGCGCGAGCGATGATCCAGGGACGGTGACCGACAGCCCGCTCGTTCTCGTCGTCGACGACGACGCCGCCATCCGCGAAGCCCTCGAGCGCGTCCTGCGCGCCGAGGGCTTCGCCGTCTCCACGGCCGACGGCGGCCGCGCGGCGCTCGCGAGCGTCGCGCGCGAGCCGCCGGCCGCCGTCGTCCTGGACGTCACGATGCCCGACCTCGGCGGCCGCGCAGTCTGTGCGCGGCTGCGCTCCGACGGCGTGCGGACGCCGATCCTGATCCTCTCCGCGCGCGACGAGGTCGAGGACCGCGTCGCGGGCCTGCAGGCCGGCGCCGACGACTACCTCGTCAAGCCGTTCGCGGTGGAGGAGCTGGTCGCGCGGCTGCGGGCGCTGCTGCGCCGCGCCGGCGAGGGCGGTGCCGAGGCGCCGCCGCACCGGGCGCGCCGCAGCCCGCGCCGATCATCGTCGGCGACCTGACGGTCGACCCGGCCGCGCGGATGGTCGTGCGCGCCGAGCGCCCGGTCGACCTGACACGGCGCGAGTTCGAGCTGCTCGAGGTCTTCGCCCGCAACCCCGGGATCGTGCTCTCGCGCGAGCGTCTGCTCGAGCTCGTCTGGGGCTACGACTGGGCCGCCGACGGCAACGTCGTCGACGTCTTCGTCAGCTACCTGCGCCGCAAGCTCGAGGCGGGTGGCGAGCCGCGCATCATCCAGACGGTCCGCGGCGTCGGGTTCGTCCTGCGCGACGGAGGCGCGGCATGAGAGGCGCCGCGGTCGCTGAGCGGGCGCGTGACGCTCGCGGCGGTCGCCGCCGTCGGGGGCGCGCTCGCCGTCGCCGGCATCGCGGTCGTCGCTGGCGAGCGCGCGCTCGGACCGCAACTCGCTCGATCGCGACCTGACGCGGCTCGCCCAGCGCCTCAGCGGGCCGGCGGCGGCCTGCTCGGGCGCGAGGGGCGGCCGTTCGCCCGGCGGCACCGTCCTCGTGCCCACGCCCGCCCGACGATGCGTTCCCGGAGGCGGGCGCCGCGAACGGCGGGCCGCTGAACCCCGGGGTCGACCGCTTCGCGCGCGTGTGCGCACGACGGCATCTCGCTACAGCGGCGGAGCGACGGTCCCGGCGCGCTTCCCGCTCCCGGCCGCGAGCGCGACACGCCGGCGACGGTCACGGCGGGCGGCGAGGACTGGCGCACGGTCGTGCGCGACCTCGGGGACGGCGCACGGCTGCAGGTCGCCGCACGGATGGCGCCGCTGCAGGCGCGCGCGAGCCGGCTGCGGCTGCTGGTGCTCGCCTCGCTGTTCGGGGCGCTGCTGGCGACCGCGCTGCTGACGCGCGGGCTCGTGCAGGTCGCGCTCGGACCGCTCGAGCGGCTGCGCGGCACCGCCGGCGAGGTGGCCAGCGACCGCCGACCTCAGCATGCGCGTGCCGTCGGGAGCGGGCCGGAGGAGGTCGACGCGCTCGCGGGCGACCTCAACGCGATGCTCGCCCGCCTGCAGGAGTCGGCCGACGGCCGCGAGGCGGCGCTGCAGAGCGCGCGCCGGTTCGCCGCCGACGCCGGTCACGAGCTGCGCACGCCGCTCACGAGCCTGCGCGCGAACCTCGCCACCGGCTCGGTCGACGAGGCGCGCCACGACGCCGATCGGCTGGTCGCGCTCGTCGAGCAGCTGCAGGCGCTCGCGCGCGGCGAGGCCGGCCCGCCGACCCGCGTCGAGCCCGTCGACCTCGGCGAGCTCGCCGACGCCGCGATCGTCGCGCTGAAGATGCGCCACCCGGGCTCGACACGCGGCTCGAGGCGCCGTCCAGCGGGCCCGTCGATCAGCGGCGAGCCGGAGAGCCTGCGGATGCTCGTCGACAACCTGCTGGAGAACGCCGCGCGTCACGGCCGCCCCGAGGGCACGGTCGCGGTGACCGTGGCGGCCGACGGCGGCGCGGGAGCCGAGATCCTCGTCGACGACGACGGGCCCGGGATCCCGGCGGCGGAGCGGGCCGCGGTGCTCGAGCGCTTCGGCCGCGGCAGCACCGCGCACGGTCCGGGCACCGGCCTGGGCCTGTCGATCGCCGCCGCGCAGGCGGCGCGGCATGCCGGCGGGCTGACGCTGGAGGATGCGCCTATGGGTGGCTTGCGGGTGCACGTCGTCCTGGCTGGGGCCGGCCCTGCCGCGACCTGAGCGGTGTGGCGGGACCGGTATGCCGGCTCTGCTGCGCGGATCGGCGCGGTGGTGGACCGGTACGCCGGCTCCGTCGCGCCGATCGGCGCTGGCGGTGGACCAGTACGCCGGCTTAGCCGGCGTGGCCTCGGCCCTGCTGCGCAGGTCCGACCCTTTCAGGGGGACGTCACCTGGCCGGCGTGGTCTCTGATCTGCTCGCGCAGATCAGCGCTGGCGGTGGACCAGTACGCCGGCTTGGCCGGCGTGGTCTCTGATCTGCTCGCGCAGATCAGCCCCTTTCAGGGAGACGTATGAAGAGGAGTAGTGTCGGCACATGCCGCAAGCGCCGAAGCGGTCCGCGAAGCCGAAGCTGACCGTCGCCGTCACGGGCCCGACCGGAGAGATCGGCAAGCCGTTCATCACGGCGCTCGAACGCATCCCGCAGGTCGGCCGCATCATCGGCATGGCGCGCCGGCCGTTCGACCCGGCCGCGCATGGCTGGAAGAAGACCGAGTACCGCCAGGGGGACATCCTCGACCGCGGTGCAGTCGACGCGCTGGTCGAGGGCGCCGACGTCGTGGTGCACCTGGCGTTCATCATCATCACCGGCCGCGGCGAGAGCCGCCACATCAACCTCGAGGGCTCGCGCAACGTCTTCGAGGCGACGGCCGCCTCGGGGGCCGAGCGGTTCGTCTACACCTCGTCGGTCGCGGCGTACGGCTTCGCCGACGACACGCCCGACCTGCTCACCGAGGACACGCCGGCGCGCGGCTTCGAGCGCCATCCCTACTCGGCGCAGAAGGCGGAGGTCGAGCGGGTGCTCGCCGAGACGCTCGAGGGCGCGCCGACGGACGTCTACGTCTTCCGGCCCTGCATCGTCGCCGGGCCCGACGCGCCGCTGCTGATCGACACGATCCCGCTGATCGACCTCGGGCGCCGCCTGCCCGGGGCGGTGCGCGCCCTGTTCGACCAGGTGCCGGTGCTCAAGCCGGTGCTGCCCGACCCGGGCGTCCCGTTCCAGCTCGTCCACCACGACGACGTCGCCGCGGCGCTGTGCGCGGCGGTGCGCGGCCGCGGCAAGCCTGGGATCTACAACCTCGCCGGCGACGGCGAGATCACGCTCGGCGACCTGGCCCACGAGCTCGGCTGGTACTCGTTGCCGCTGCCGGACATCGCCGTCGACGCGACGGCCGAGGTCGTCGCGCGCCTCCCGTTCCTGCCGGACACGGCGACGTGGATCGAGGCGCTGCAGGCGCCCGGTGCTGATGGACACGACCCGCGCCCGCAGCGCGCTGAAGTGGAGGCCCGAGCACGACGCGCGCTCGACCCTCCACCAGATGGTCGTCGCGCACCGTGCCGACCTGGAGGCCGTGACGCAGCGCGGCTCCAGGGAATCCGTCCTACACTGAGCAGCGCAACGGCCATCGCGCGCGGATCGCCCGTCCTCTGTCCGCGCAAGGCCTGATACCAGCGAGGGCGAAGAGGGGGTGGCCAGATGGCCGTCCAGGAAGTGCCCGCCGTCGTCGTTCCCGCGGAGCAGCTCCCGCAGCCCGACACGGGTGACGTCCAGCCCGTCGCCCACGAGACGCGCGACCGGATAATCACCGGCACGATCACCGTCGCCCCGGTCCTCGTGCTCGGGCTCTGCGCCTGGCTCGCCTGGTCGAGCCTGCTGCACTGGAGCGACCTGCTCGTGTTCGCGATCCTCTACGCCGCGACCACGCTCGGCATCACGGTCGGCTTCCACCGGCTGTTCACCCATCGCAGCTTCGCGACCTTCCCCGCCATCCGCGCGCTGTTCGCGATCCTCGGCTCGATCGCGATCGAGGGCCCCGTCATCTCCTGGGTCGCCGACCATCGCAAGCACCATGCCTTCTCCGACCAGCCGGGCGATCCGCACAGCCCGCACGTCGACCATGGCAGCGGCTGGATCGGCGCGATCCGCGGCCTGCTCCACGCGCACGTCGGCTGGCTCTTCGTGCACACCCAGCGCGGCTCCAAGCAGCGCTACGCGCCCGACCTGCTGAAGGATCCGGTCGTGCGCGTCGTCGACCGCACGTTCGTCATCTGGGCGCTCGCGGGCTTCGCGATCGCCTTCGGCCTGGGCTGCGCGCTCGGCGGCACCGTCGCGGCCGGGCTGACCGCGCTGCTGTGGGGCGGGGTCGTGCGCATGATGGTCCTGCACCACGTCACCTACAGCGTCAACTCGCTGTGCCACTTCTTCGGCCGCCGGCGTTTTGCGACCGGCGACGAGTCGCGCAACCTCGCGTGGCTCTCGCTGCCCTCGTTCGGCGAGGCCTGGCACAACAACCACCATGCGTTCCCGACGTCGGCCGCTCACGGCATGCGCTGGTGGGAGGTCGACATCTCGGCGCTCGTGATCCGAGCCCTCCAGGGCACCGGGCTGGCGTGGGACGTCGTGCGCATCGACACCCCGGCGCAGGGCCGCAAGGCGCTCCAGCACTAGCTCAGGCGGCCGCGTACAGCGCCCAGCGGTCGGGCAGACCCTTGAGGTCGTGCTCGCCGCGGGCGGTGAAGGCGAGCTCGCTGCCGATGACGAGGTCGCGCACGGTGCGTGAGACGAGGATCTCGCCGGTCTGCGCGAGGCGCACGATGCGCGCGGCGAGATGGACGGCAAGGCCGGCGACGTCGTCGCTGGTGCGCTCGACCTCGCCGGTGTGCAGGCCGGTGCGGACCTCGAGGCCGAGCTCCTCGGCGTCGGCGATGACCCGCTCCGCGCAGCGCACGCCCTGTCCGGGGCCGGGGAAGAGCGCAAGCACGCCGTCACCGGTCGTCTGGATGGTCTCGCCGCCGTGGGCGGCGACCGCCGCCCGCGCGTGATCGAGGTGACGGTCGCGCACGCCCGCCCAGGCGTGGTCGCCGCTCTCCGCCACGACCTGCGTGGAGTCGACCAGATCGGTGAAGAGGACGGTCGCGAGGATGCGCCGGCTGACCGGGACGCGTGCGGGAGCCGCGACGCGTGCCGCGTCGTATCCCAGCTCGTACTCGATCACGCTCCCGTGCTGGGCGCCGGGGCGCGCCCCGAAGCGCCGCAGCAGCGCGAGTGCCGGGCGGTTCTCCCGCAACGTGCTCGCCGTCAGCAGGGTGAAGCCGTTGGCGCGGGCGCGCTGCGCTGTGCGCCGGGCGAGCGCGGTGCCGATGCCCATGCCCTGCCAGCGGTCGGCCACCGCGGCGGCCACCTCGGCCACCTGCGGGCGCTCGTCGTCGGCTGCGTAGCGTGCGACCCCGGCGATCGAGCCGTCGCGCGGGTCGAACGCGGCGATCGCCTCGTGGCTGACGTGGTCGATGTTCGTCAGGGCGGTGAGCTCACGCGCGGTCAGCTCGGGCTTGGGGCCGAGAAAGCGCCTGCGCCGCGACTCGGGGCTCATCCCGGTGAACAGCGTCGCGAGGGCCTCGCGGTCCTCGACGCCGATCGGCCGCAGCCTGAGCATTGTGCCGTCCGCCAGCGCCAGCTCGTCGGTCGATATGTCGGCGCGATGATGCATACAGGCCCAGACGCCGCTTCCACGGCAATCCTTCCGGGCACAGCGAATCTCGTGCGGATCGGCGCAACGCGCCGTCGCTGATGCTCCGCAGCGTCGGACGACGCCGCGCCTCCCGAGATACTGTCGCGCCGATGGACGACCGCGAGTCATACGCGCTGCCCGAGGATCCGGTGCTCGCCGAGGTCGCGGCCACCCTGCAGGGCGCGGGACACTGGGGCTGGGTTCTGGACGACCGCTGGCGGGTGGTCCACGTGACGGACGAGCTGCGGCTCACCTTCGGCGGCAACACGGAGCTCTCGCGCTGGCCGATCGGGGCGCACTTCTTCGGCCCGGAGTTTCGCGAGGCGACCCGCGGGTGGCGCTTCGGGACGACGACGGAGGCGCTCTTTCGCTCGAACTTCGCCGCCGTCGGGGGCTGGGTGCTCACCGACACCCCGGGCGGACGCGAGCAGCTGCGCGAGCTCGTCGACCCCTCGCTGCGCGACATGGTCGATGGCCTGGTGCCCGACGACCCGGCGGCGCGCTGGTTCGCCGGGGCGGGCATGGGCCTGGACGAAGCCGTCGGCGTTCCCCTTGCCGGGATCCGGATCCGCGACCGCGATGGGCGGCTGGCGGGAACCGCGATGATCTCCAAGCCGGCGGCGGGCATGGCGACGCTCGGCTCGATGACGTCGATGGCGGATCCCGGGTATCTCGCGCGGATGCTCCAGGTCGCCAGGGCCGGCAGGCGGCCGGCCGCGATCCTGTTCGCCGACCTCGAGGCGTCCTCCCCGCTCGCACGTCGCCTCTCGACCGCGAGCTACTTCACGCTCAGCCGCCGCCTCGCGCGCGCCGCCGACCGATGCGTCATCGACGCGGGCGGGCTCCCGGGCCGGCACGCGGGCGACGGCGTGGTCGCGTTCTTCCTCGCCGAGACCGCCGGCTCGGAGTCCGCCGCGGCGCAGGCCTGCATCACCGCGGCGCGCGCGCTCAGGGGCGCCGTCGGCGACGTGGCGGCTCGCAGCGACCTGCAGCGTGAGGACGTCGTGATGCGGTTCGGGCTGCACTGGGGCTCGACCCTCTACGTCGGGAGCATCACGACCGGCGGGCGGTCGGAGGTCACGGCGCTGGGCGACGAGGTGAACGAGGCCGCGCGGATCGAGGCCTGCGCGGGCGGGGGGCTGGCGCTGGCCTCGAAGGACCTGATGGAGCGCCTGGAGCCCGAGGACGCGACCGCGCTCGGCCTCGACCCCGACCACGTCACCTACACGATCCTCGCCGACCTTCCGGGTGCGACCGAGAAGGCCCGCCGCGACGCCCCGGCGATCGCGGTCTGCGAGGTCTGAGGCAGCCGAGCGCCTACGGGCGCACGGTGAACCGCGCGGTCACCGGACCGACCCGGTTGCCCTGCGCGTCGAGAGGCTCCAACGCCTCGGGGGGACCGCAGTTGCGGTCCCAGCCAACCGGTCAGCCGAACGAGCGGACGCGCAGCGGCGCCGCGGCCGCGCCCTCGAGCGGGGCCAGCAGCGCCTGGTGGATCGACAGGCCGCCGCGCTCGAACCCGAGCGCGGCGCCCACGTTGTGCAGCCGCCAGACGCGCTCTCGCTCCTCGCCGATCTCGGCGATCGCCTCGGCGCGGTGGGCGTCCATGTTCCGCGCCCAGCAGCGCAGCGTCTGGGCGTAGTGCGGGCGCAGCGACTCGTCGTCACGCAGCTCGAACCCGGCGGCCTCATAGGCCTGGATCACGTTGCCCTGCGAGTGCAGCTCCCCGTCGGGGAACACGTAGCGCACGGTGAACGAGTCCGGGGCCATCGGCTTCGGCGTGGGCCGCACGATGCCGTGGTTGAGGAACAGGCCCGTCGGCTTCAGCAGCGCGTGGGTGCGCTCCAGGTAGAGCGCCAGGTTGTCGGCTCCGACGTGCTCGAACATTCCGATGCTGGCGATCTTGTCGTACGGCGCGTCATCGGTCTCGCGGTAGTCCTGCAGCCGGATCTCGATGCGATCCTGGAGCCCGGCCTCGCGCACACGCTCGCGGGCGAGGTCGGCCTGCGCCTGCGAGAGGGTCACGCCGACCCCGCGCACGCCGTACTCGCGGGCGGCGTGGAGCAGCAGCGAGCCCCAGCCGCAGCCGATGTCGAGCATCCGCTCACCCTCGCGCAGCTCGAGCTTGCGGCAGATCAGGTCGAGCTTGCGCATCTGCGCGTCGTCGAGCGACTCGGCGTGCGAAGCGAAGTAGGCGCAGGAGTAGACCATCGTCGGCCCGAGCATCCGGCGGTAGAAGTCGTTGGAGACGTCGTAGTGGTGGCTGATCGCGGCGCGGTCGCGCTCCTTCGAATGCCGCCGGCCGCCGAGCCGCGCCTCGCACGCCGGCGGCGGTGGCATGGGGCGGCGCAGCAGCCCGAGGCGGCGGACGGCGCGCAGCGCCGGCAGCGCGTCCCCCGGCTCGAGCTGCACCTGGCGCAGCGGCTCGGTCAGGAGGAATGCACGCTCGAGGTCGCCGTCGACGTCGAGCCCGCCCGAGACCCACGCGCGGCTGAAGCCCAGCTCTCCCGGCTTGCGCACGATGTGGACGAGCGCGTCCGGGCTGCGGAAGATCAGCACCGGCGGATTCGGGGCACCGGGCGCGGCGGGAATCTCGCTGCCGTCCCAGAAGCGGAGGGTGAACCCGCGCGGCTGCGCGGCGCGCGCGTCGAGGCGGCGGAACAGCGGGGCCAGGACACCCGCAACGCCCCCGGCGTGGGCACGCCGCGGCGGGGTCTGCGTGGCAGCGTCGCGGACGGCCGTCGACATCGCGACTCCCTTTCTACCGGATTCGCTGATCCACAACCACCCCCTGCTGCGAACCGTATGTCGAGGGCGGCCGAGACCGGCCCGCCGCCACGACAGGAAGCACGCCCGTGAAGATCGCCATCGTCGGCTCCGGCATCGCCGGGCTGACCGCCGCACACCGCCTGGACCCCGAGCACGAGGTCACCGTCTTCGAGGCGGGCGACCACGCCGGGGGCCACACGAACACGGTCACCGTGCGAGGACGGCGGCCGCGACGCTTGCCGTGGACACCGGCTTCATCGTCTGCAACGACCGCACCTACCCGCACTTCCTCGCGCTGCTCGGCGAGCTCGGCGTCGCGAACGCAGCCCACCCACATGGGCTTCAGCGTGAGCGCGGACGGCGAGGACTTCGAGTACGCGGGCACGCCGCGCGGGCTCTACTGCCAGGCGCGCAACCTGGTGCGCCCGGCATTCCACCGGATGGTCGTCGACCTCGCTGCGCTTCAACCGCGATCTCGCGCGGCTGCTCGACCGCGAGGACGCGGGCCCGACGCTCGGCGCGTTCCTGCGCGAGGGCGGGTACTCGCGAGCAGTTCGTCGAGCGCCTGATCGTGCCGCAGGTCTCCGCCGTGTGGTCGGCCGACCCGGCGCAGATGTGGACCTTCCCCGCGCGCTTCCTGGCGGCGTTCTTCCGCAACCACGGGATGCTCGTCGCTGCGCGACCGCCCGCAGTGGCTGACGGTCGCGGGCGGCTCGCGGACCTACGTCGACGCGATCACGGGCGCGCTGCGCGGGCGTCTGCGGCTGCGCACGCCGGTCCGGTCGATCACGCGTCACGCCGACGCACGTCGCGCTCACCGTGCGCGGCGGGCGCGATCGAGCGCTTCGACGAGGTGGTCCTCGCGTGCCACAGCGACCAGGCGCTGGCGCTGCTCGCCGACCCGAGCCCCGCCGAGACGCAGATCCTCGGCGCGATCCCCTACCAGGCCAACGAGGCGGTGCTGCACACCGACGCCTCGCCTGCTCCCGCGCCGGCGCGCCGCGCGGCAGGCCTGGAACTTCCACCTGCTCGCCGAGCCGAAGGACCGCACGACCGTCACCTACTGGATGAACCATCTGCAGCGCCTGGACTCAGCGCGCCAGTACTGCGTCACGCTGAACCTCACCGAGCGCATCGACCCTGCGCAGGTGATCCGCGCGATCCCGTACGCCCACCCGGTCTTCACGCGCGGCGGGATCGCTGCGCAGGCAGCGCCACGGCGAGATCTCCGGCGTGCGGCGCACGCACTACTGCGGCGCCTACTGGCGCTGGGGCTTTCACGAGGACGGCGTCTGGAGCGCGCTGCGGGCGCTGAGCGCGTGGGCGGACGGCACGCGCCGTCGACGCCGGGGAGGCGCTCGCCGCATGAGCGCCGGAGCCGCCGTCTACGAGGGCTGGGTCAGCCATCGGCGCCGCGACGCCGGTCGAGCACGCCTTCCGCTACCGCGTCTGCATGCTGTACCTCGACGTCGACGCGCTTCCGGCCGCGCTCGACCGCCATCCGCTGTGGTCCACGCGCCACGCGGCGCCCGGGCGCTTCCGCCGCGCCGACCACCTCGGGTCGCCCGACGTCCCGCTGGGCGACGCCGTTCGCGCGGAGGTCGCCCGTCAGACCGGCCGCCGCCCCGCCGGCCCGTGCGCCTGCTGACGACGCCGCGCACGTTCGGCCACGCGTTCAACCCGGTCAGCTTCTACTTCTGCTTCGACGCTGCCGGCGAGCGCGTCGAGCGCGTCGCTCGCCGAGGTGACGAACACGCCCTGGGGCGAGCGGCACTGCTACGTCATGGACCCCGCCGGCGGCGGCGCCGAGAAGGCGTTCCACGTCTCGCCGTTCATGGGCATGGATCACCGCTACGCATGGCGGCTGACCGAGCCCGGCGAGACGCTGCGGATCGACGATCTCCTCCGATCGCGCCGGCGAGCGCGTCTTCGACGCCGCCCTGACGCTCGAGCGCCGGCCGCTGGACGAGCGCGCGCTGACGCGCATCCTGGTCGCGCTACCCGCTGGCGACGCTGCTGCACGCTCGCGCGCATCTACGGGCAGGCGCTGCGCCTGAAGCTCAAGGGCGCGCCCTACTTCCCTCATCCGGATCGCGGCGGTGCGCCGCGGGGGCGGCCCGATGACCCGCGGCACCGCGCTCGCCCGCGCGCTCGCGCTGCGCCTCCTCGCGCGCACCCGCGGCGGCGACGCTGACGTCCGCGAGCCGGACGGATCGCGCCACGTCGTCGGCGCGCTCGAAGCACGGGCGCGCCGCTGCGCGCGCAGCTCGACATCCACGATCCGCGCGCATATGCCGCGATGCTGCGCGGCAGCCTCGGCCTGGCGCTCGCCCACCGGACGGCGCGTGGTCCTCGCCCGACCTCGTCGCGCTCGTGCGGCTCGCCGCGCGCAACGTCGACCGCTTCGACCGCGCTGCGCCGGCTGCTGGCGCCGTCGTCCGCGGTCGTGGCGTCGCGCGCCCGCCGCAACACCGTGCGGCGCAGCCGCCGCCAGATCGCCGCGCACTACGACCTGGGCAACGACGCTGTATCGAGCTGTTCCTCGACGAGACGATGATGTACTCGGCGGCGGTCTTCGAGCACCCGCACGGCGACCCTCCACGAGGCGCAGCTCGCGAAGCTCGACCGCATCTGCCGCAAGCTGCGCCTGCAGCCCGACGACCACCTGCTCGAGATCGGGAGCGGCTGGGGCGCGATGGCGGTCCACGCCGCGCGCGAGTACGGCTGCCGCGTCACGACGACGACGATCTCCGCCGAGCAGCACGCGCTCGCACGCGAGCGCGTGCGCGCGGCCGGCCTGCAGGACCGGGTGACGGTCCTGCTCGAGGACTACCGCGCGCTCACCGGCACCTACGACAAGCTCGTCTCGATCGAGATGATCGAGGCCGTCGGCTGGCGCGACTTCGGCACGTACTTCGAGGCCTGCTCGCGGCGCCTGCGCCCCGACGGCCTGATGCTGCTGCAGGCGATCACGATCGACGACCGCGCCTACGAGGTCGAGAAGGCCTCGCAGGTCGTTCATCAACCAGCTCATCTTCCCCGGCGGCTGCCTGCCCTCGAACGAGATCATCGCGCGCAACGTGCGCCGCGCGCACGGACATGCGCGTGATCCAGCTGGAGGACATCAGCGAGCACTACGTGCGCACGCTCGCGCACTGGCGCCGGCGCTTCGGCGACGCGCGCCCGCAGCTCGAGGCGCTCGGCTACGACGCGCGCTTCCGCCGGCTCTGGGAGCTCTACCTCGCCTACAGCGAGGCCGGCTTCGCCGAGCGGCGGATCCGCGACGTGCAGCTGCTGCTCGCCAAGCCGCGCTTCGCCGGCGAGCCGGTGATGCGCCTGGAGAACCTGTCCGCCGCCGCGTAGGACCGTCCAGCAGCAAGCCCTTCCAACCGCCGAAGGCCCCGCGCCGGTCCAGAGCTCGGGGCCTTCGGACTTCTGTGCGCCCCGTCGGGGGAGAGTGACGCGGCGCGGATGGCGCCCGGGGAAGGAGGACCCCGCGACGCCGTGAGTGGCAGGTCTTCGCCGGTGAGAACAGTTCAGCGGCGCGGATGTTTCGGTCCAGGGCCCTCCAACCGGGCATTGAGCGAGCGCGAACGCGCCAACATTCAAGGAACTGGGCCCCGCTGACGAAACGGTCAGCATGGCGGAGCCTCCGGCGCGGTCCGGGCAAGCCGTGGATGAGCGCTTTCGCGCGCTCGTCGAGGACCTGCCCGCGATCACCTACATCGCGGACTTCGACGAGGCGTTCACGCTGCGCTACGTCAGCCCGCAGGTCAGGACGGTGCTGGGGATCGACCCCGAGGACTGGCTGCGCGACCCAGAGGCCTGGGTGCGCTGCCTGCATCCCGGGGACCGCGAGCGCATCACCAGGGAGGCAGAGGCCTGCATCGCTGCCGGCGAGGCGTTCGACTTCGAGTACCGCATGCTCACCGCCGACGGCCGCACCCTGTGGTTCTGGGAGAAGACGGCCATCGTTCGCGATCACGCCGATGCGCCGATCGCCGTCAACGGCGTGATGTTCGACGTGACCGAGCTCAAGCGCACCCAGGAGGCGCTGCTGCAGGAGGCCGAGCACCGCGCGGCCGAGCGCGCCAGCTTCGAGCGCGCGTTGCGCAGGCAGGCCGACGAGCAGCGCTACGACGCGCTGCACGACGAGCTGACCGGCCTGCCCAACCGCCGCAGTCTCTACGACCGCCTCGCGGACCAGATGAGGCAGGCGGGCGAGGACGAGGGCTTCTCGCTGCTGCTGCTCGACCTCGATCGCTTCAAGGAGGTCAACGACGTCCTCGGGCACCACAGTGGCGATGCGCTGCTGCACCAGGTCGCAGCCCGCTTCGCGCACGTGGTGCGTGAGGAGGACCTGCTCGCTGCGCCTGGGCGGCGACGAGTTCGCGGTGCTCGTGTCCGGCATGCGCGGCCCCGAGGCCGGCCTCGAGGTCGCCCGGCGCCTCGTCGCGGCGCTCGACCGCGAGTTCATCGTGTCCGGCGTCCCGATCCACGTCGAGGCGTCGATCGGCATCGCCCGCTACCCGCTCGACGGGACCGACGCGACGACGCTGATGCGCTGCGCCGACGCCGCGATGTACGCCTCCAAGGAGCTCAGCACGGAGCTCGAGCTCTTCGACGGCGACCGCGACCGCCACAACCCCACGCGCCTGCAGCGGCTCGGCGAGCTGCGCCGGGCGCTCTCGCGCGACGAGCTCGTCCTGCACTACCAGCCGAAGGTGGAGCTCGACAGCGGCATCGTGATCGGCGTCGAGGCGCTGGTCCGCTGGCAGCACCCCGAGCACGGCCTGCTGCCGCCGTCCGAGTTCGTCCCGCTCGCCGAGCAGACCGGCCTGATCAAGCCGCTGACGACGTACGTGCTGCGCACGGCGCTCGCCCAGCTCAAGGCGTGGCATGACGCGGGCCGGGACCTGTCGGTCGCCGTCAACGTCTCCGAGCGCAGCCTGCTCGACGAGGACTTCCCCGACGAGGTCAACGAGCTGCTGCGCGTCAGCGGGATCCAGAGCAACTGGCTCGAGCTCGAGATCACCGAGGGCACGATCATGGCCGATCCGGCCCGCGCCGCCGCCATCCTCGTGCGGCTGAACCGGCTGGGCGTCGGGCTGTCGCTCGACGACTTCGGCACCGGCTACTCGTCGCTCAGCCGCCTGCGCGAGCTCCCGATCGACGAGATCAAGATCGACCGCTCGTTCGTCACGCGGATCGAGGACGATTCGCGCGACGTCGCGATCATGCGCTCGACGATCGAGCTCGGCCACAACCTCGGGTGCTCCGTGGTGGCCGAGGGGCTCGAGACGGCCGGCGCGCTGGAGCGCGTCACGGCGCTGGGCTGCGACACGGCCCAGGGCTTCCACATCGCCCGGCCGCTCGGGGCGGGCGCGCTGCTGGAGTGGCTCGGCGGCCGCCCGCGCTGATCAGTCGTCGTCGTGCCAGGCGTGGTCGCGCCAGCGCCAGTGGTGCTCGCGACAGCCGCGGCGGTGATCGCTGAACGGCCACCAGCGATGACCCTGCTGGCGGCAGTCATTGACCGGCGGAGGCGGCGGAGGCGGCGGCGGCGGGGGAGGCGGAGGCGGAGCCGTCGCCGGCGTGACGAGGGTGCGGAACCCGACGTCCACGCCGGCCGGGTCCCAGGTGGCGCCGCGGTCGCCGCTGAGCAGCCCGTCACCGCCCGCGTAGGTGCCGCCGAACGCCCAGACCACCTCGTCGGCGCCGGTCGTCGCGCCGACTCTCGCCACGATCGCGTACACCGTCCCTGCGGTGCTGGCCGAGGCGGGCAGCGGGACGCTCACCCAGCAGCCGAGCGGGCACGTGGTCGCATCCGCCGAGATGCTCGCCGCGGGCACGGTGGCGCTCGCCAGCACCGTCGACGACGGGAGGCCGGCGGCGTCCACGGCGTGGATCTCGACCGTCAGCGGCCCCGCTGCTCCGACGCGCGCGAGCTGCAGGTCGACCTGGTCCAGCGTGCCGCTGACCCCGGCGGTGAACGTCTGGGCCACGCGGCGGCTCACGCCCGGCGTGTCGAAGATCCCCAGGTTCGCGGTGGGCGTGGCGTCCTGGGCCTGGTCGACCGGACCGGCGGCGGTGGCGGCTCCTGCGGACGAGAGCAGCCCGGCGAGCAGGATGGCGGTGGTCGCCGCGGCCACGCGTCCGCGGGGAAGGCGGCGTCGGGTGCGCATCCGCGCATGGTGGCGCGTGGCGGGGACGGAGCGGACGGACGATCGAGGCCGAAGCTCGAGAAACCTGCACAAGGCTCACGGAGTCGTGGTATGGATACGCGCGGTCCAACGGGAGGAGAGAGCATGTTCAGGAGAGTCACGGTCCTGGCGCTGTTCGTGGTCGCGCTCGTCGCCATCCCCGCGGCGTCTGCGTTCGCCGTCAATTCGCCCCAGCAGTTCAGCGCGTCGGTGACGCCGAACAAGGGTGGGACGAAGGCCAAGCCGACCCCGGTAACGCTGAAGGTCCGCCCCTACTTCGGCGACATCTCGGCCGACGCGAACGCGCCGTTCGCCACGAAGACGGCGAACGTCTTCTTCCCCGCCGAGTCGGTCTTCAACGGGAAGTACTTCCCCTCGTGCGCGAGCGCGAAGGTCCTCGCTGCCGCGAACACATGCCCGGCGAACTCGAAGGTCGGTTCGGGCACGGCCGCCGGCGTGGCGCTCGGGCTGACCGAGAACCTGAAGGTGACCATCTACAACGGGCCCGGCGGCAACAAGGTCGAGCTGCTCGTCGACGGCTCGTCGCCGCTGGCGATCCACAGCGTGATCGAGGGCGCGCTCACCAAGCAGACCGGCAAGTACGGCCTGAAGCTCGTCGTGCAGATCCCGCCCGACCTGCAGCAGCCGGCCCCGGGCGCCGTCGCGACGCTGACGGACTTCAACACCACGCTGCCGGTGAAGTTCATCAAGAGGAAGAAGAAGAAGATCCCGTACCTGGGTGCCGCGGGCTGCGCGACCGGGAAGTGGAACTTCGGCTACACCGGCGACTACACCGACGGCACCTCGCAGACGGTGGAGATCAGCCAGCCCTGCCACAAGTAGGGCCGCCGGACCGAGCATCGTCGAGCGCGGGCGGGCCTCCGGGTCCGCCCGCTCGCGTCTGCGCCGCCGCTGAGCCCGGTTTCTCAGCCGGCGCGGACGTGCGGGTGCGCGACGTGGGAGCCGTCGCGCACGACCTCGGTGAGCACCGCGACCACACGCGCGTCGAACTGCGTCCCGGCGTGCCGGGCGAGCTCGGCGAGCGCCTCCTCGTC
Organism: uncultured Solirubrobacteraceae bacterium; assembly: GCA_963809525.1. GTDB lineage: Bacteria > Actinomycetota > Thermoleophilia > Solirubrobacterales > Solirubrobacteraceae > F1-60-MAGs163. The sequence continues at coordinate 120,826 of CAWEJY010000012.1, forward strand.
GCTGACCGCGGCGCGGTAGGCGCGGTCGGTCGTCATCGCGTCGAACGCGTCGCACGCGCAGATGATGCGCGCCGCGAGCGGGATCGCCGCGGCCGCCAGCCCGTCCGGGTAGCCGGCCCCGTCCCAGCGCTCGTGCGAGGAGCGCACGACCGAGCCCACGGGCCGCAACGCGCTCGCCGCGGCGATGATGCGCTCGCCGATCAGCGTGTGCTTGCGCATGAAGCGCCGCTCGTCGGCGTCCAGCGGCGCGTTCTTGTGCAGGATCGAGTCGGGGATCGCGACCTTGCCGACGTCGTGCAGCTCGGCGGCGCGCACGGCGACGTCGAGATCCTCGGCCGAGAGCCCCATCCGCAGACCCACGTTGCGGGTCAGCACCGCGACGTCGCTCATGTGGCGCAGCAGGCCCGGCTCGCGCTCGTTCAGCAGCTGCAGCAGCACCTCGCGCGCCTGGCCGAGCGAGCGCCCCGAGCGTGCGCCCTTGTCGGCGTACATCCGCTGGTCGGCCAGCAGCAGCGCGTCGCCGGCGCTCACCGCCTCGCGTGGCATCACGACCGACCCGATGGAGGTCGACACCGACAGCCGGTCGCCCGTCGCGCTGAGCGCCGCGACGGCATCCGCGAGCACCGCGTCGCCGGGCCCGGCAGGGGCCTCGACGAGGACGCAGAACTCGTCGCCGCCGAGCCGGTAGCACTGGGCGCGCCCGCTGACCGCGTGGTCGAGCTGCGAGGCCAGTCGGCAGAGCAGGTCGTCGCCGGCGGCGTGCCCGAAGGTGTCGTTGTAGCTCTTGAACCCGTTGAGGTCGAACAGTGCCAGCGTCCATGCCTGCCGTGGCGTGCCGCCCGCGAAGTAGTCGTCCAGCGCGCGCACGAGCGCGCGCCGGTTGGCGAGGCCGGTGAGGCCGTCGGTCAGCGACTCGCGCCGCGCCGCGGACAGCAGCCGACGGTTCTCGCGCAGCAGCAGCGCCGCGCGCGCGACGACCAGGCCCAGCGCGCTGCCGGCGAGGACGACCGCGAGCGAGTCGACCGTCGCCAGGCCCGCGTAGATGAGCAGGCCGAGTGCGGCGATCGCGAAGAGCCCGGGGAGGAAGGCGGCGCGGTGTCCCGTCCCCAGGTCGCGCGCGGGGCGCACGGGCTGCCATGCGGCGGCCGCCACCAGCAGCAGGGCCAGCGGCCAGAGCGAGTCGAGGATCGTCCCGGCGCGGTAGGCGCCGGTGGCCTCCTGGTAGGTGCTGATGCAGTCGGCGACGGCCATGCACACGAGGCCCGCCCCGAGCAGCATCCACGTGCGCTCGCGCCGCCAGCGGTTCAGCGCCATCGCGACGACGACGAAGCAGAGCAGCAGCAGGTCGAGCAGCGGATAGGCGAGCGTGACCGCGACGGCGGCGGCACTCCCCTCGGTGGCGTGCAGGACGGCGGGGAAGATCAGCGCCGACGCGATCGCGGCCGTCGTCAGGCCGCCGATCAGCCCGTCGATCCAGCGCTGCGGGCTCCACGGACGCACCCGCGCGCGCAGCAGCAGCACGATGCCGACGTAGAGACCGGCGTAGCTCGCGAAGTAGAGCGCGTCGGCGATGCTGGGGTACGGCGGGTCGCTGAGGCCGTCGAGCCAGACCGCCCATGCCAGGTCGCCCGCCGCCCACAGGAGCATGCCCGTCGCGATCGCTGCCCATGCCCAGCGCTCGCGGCGCTCGGCGATCGCCCGGGCGGCGCACAGCGCCACGGCGCCGAGCTCGAGCGCGAGGTAGAACCAGTTCGCGAAGATCCCATCCGTGCCGGTGTCATGCGGCCCGAACAACGCATGCGCCGCGTGGACTGCAACACCGGCGGTGAGCAGCCCGAGAACCAGCAGGGGCGTGCGACGGGACATCGTGTCAACCGCATCGACGCCGCGGCCGATGGGCTTGAATCCTGGCAACCGTGATCTGGCCCCGCGTGGGGCGCACGGGCGGGCGGCGTCCGTGCCGCCCGTTGGCGCCTACTTGACGGCCTGCTTGAGCCGCGAACCCGCGACGAACCGCGGCACGGTCGTCGCCGGGATGTGCAGCGGCGCGCCGCTGGCGGGGTTGACGCCCGTGCGCGCGGCACGCTGCGTGGTCTTGAACTTGCCGAACCCCGTGAGCGTGATCTCGCCCCCGGATGCCAGCGATGCCTCGATCGAGGCGAGGGCCGCGTCGAGCGCCCGCCCGCTGTCGGCCTGTGTGAGGCCGCTGCGCTGCGCGATGTCTGCGACCAGGTCGGATTTCCTCATGCGTCACCTTCCTTTCGGGATGGGGCAGGGAGTGACGCCCGGACGCTACGTGCCCGTTCGGTCGTATCCTGCGGCCGATGAGCGAGGATCGCGTCCGGATCGATGTCGCAGACCACGTCGCCACCGTGCGGCTCGTGCGCGCCGACAAGCACAACGCGCTCGACGGGGCGATGTTCCAGGCCATCGCGGCGGCGGCGGCGCGCCTGCGCGACGAGCCCGGCGTGCGCGCCGTGGTGCTCCACGGCGAGGGGCCCAGCTTCTGCTCGGGGCTCGACGTCGCGAGCTTCATGACCGGGCCGGTCAGCACCGGCGACCTGCTCGCCCGCGACGACGACAGCCTGGCGAACCTCGCCCAGCGCGTCGCCTACGACTGGACGCTCGTGCCGGTGCCCGTGATCGCCGCCGTCCACGGCGCCTGCTTCGGCGGCGGGCTGCAGATCGCGCTCGGCGCGGACATCCGGATCGCCGCGCCCGACGCCCGCCTGGCCGTGATGGAGATCCGCTGGGGACTGGTGCCCGACATGGCGATCACGCAGACGCTGCCGCGGCTCGTCGGCATCGACGTCGCCAAGGAGCTGACCTTCACCGGGCGCATCCTCGACGGCACGCAGGCCGCCGAGCTCGGCGTCGTCACGCGCGTCGCGGCGGACCCGCTCGCCGCGGCGCAGGAGCTCGCCGCGGAGATCGCCGCGAAGTCGCCCGACGCGATCCGCTCCGCCAAGCGCCTCTACGAGGAGACGTGGAACGCGCCCGCCGCCGACGCGCTCCTGCTGGAGAGCGAGCTGCAGACCGCCCTGCTCGGCAGCCCGAACCAGGTCGCCGCGGTCACCGCGGGCGTGACGAAGGAGCCCGCGGTCTACGCCGACCCCGTGGTCTGAACCGGGCGCCCGCGGTCCGCTCAGCCGGTTGCGTGCGGCGCGGCGAACAGGACCGCAGGGTCCGGGCGCTCGCGCCGGTGCCGGCCGCCTCGCACGCCGAACAGCCGCTTGGCCCAGACCAGCCAGGCGACGATCGCGACGTTCACCACCAGTCCGGCGATCTTCAGCGGAGTGATGCGGACGGTCAGCTCGTAGATCTCGAGCGGGATCAGAGCGGAGGTCGCGATCACCGTCAGGTACTCCGCCCATGCGCGCTCGCGCCACAGGCCCCAGGCCTCCACGCCCTCGAGCACCGCGTAGGCGACCGCGCCCAGGAACAGCGGCTGCAGGTGCGAGCGGCGCAGCCCGGCGAGGCGATGGAGCCAGTGCGTGACGCTGGAGCTCGAGGGCTGTGTCGTCGAGCTGTTGAGGCTGCGCAGCAGCCGGTTGGCGAAGTCGTGCAGGCCGCCGAGCTTCAGCTCGATGATCCCCAGCGCGATCGCCGCGAGCGCGAAGAGGACCGAGTGGATCACCTTGTCGATCGCGATGATGCGCATCACGAGCGCCTCGCGCAGCTCCTCGCCGCGGCGCGGAACGTGGAGCACGTGCAGGTCGCCGAGGTCCGCGCTCGCGGTGCCGTGGGCGGGCACCTCGTGCCAGGTGTCGCAGCGTGTGCAGCGCGCGAGCCGGCGCCCATCCGGCAGGTCGACGCCGAGGCCCGCGTCCTGCGGGCGCAGGTCGGCCACGCTCGCCGCCGGCACGCTGTGGCCGCGCAGGCCGCAGACGAGCCCCTCCAGGTGCCACTTGCGGGGAACGAGGTTCATCCAGCCCCATTCAACAGCCTGGCGGGGCGCCGCGCGGCCGCCGTCTGCCACGATCCGGAGCATGCCTCGCGACATCGAGCGCTGGTTCGCCGACGAGCAGCGCCGCAGCGATGCGCGGGTGCGCAACTGCGCCAGCAAGCGCTGGTTCGCGACCGAGCAGGAGGCGCGCGCGGCGGCGCTGTGGGATCGCACACGGTACGGCGAGCGCCACAAGCCCTACCGCTGCGACCTCTGCGACGGCTGGCACCTGACGAGCGCGCAGGCCGCGCGCTGAGCTTCAGGTCCGGCGGGCGGGGAGGTCGAGCTTGTGCTCGGCGAGGACGAGCGTCCCGAGGGCGAGCAGCAGGACCACCGCGCCGGTGAGGCTGTCGAGGCCGACGACGGCCCACACCGCGAGGGCCACGGCGACGATCACTGCGAGCCCGGCGAGATCCGCGGCGGCGAAGCGCCGGCGGCCGGGGCGGCCGTTCATCGTGTGGGGGATACCGGCAAGCGTCTGATTTGAGCGTTCTGGCGACATAACCCGCCTGTCGGTCGGCCGCCGGGCGCGCGTGAGCGGCGCGCCGCGTTCTGGACGATCGGCGGACCGGGCGGCCCGAGCGTCGTGCCGAACCGTCAGATCGGCATGCCCGATTCCGGAGTACGCTGGATCGATGACCTCGCGTTCCCTGCTGATCGTCCCCGCCCTGATCGCCGTGCTCGCGCTGGGCGCCTGCGGCAGCTCGAGCAGCTCGACGAGCAGCTCGAGCTCCTCGACTCCGGCCACCACGACCACGCCGGCGACGGGCACCTCGACCAACCTCGCCCAGGCCCAGCAGAAGTGCCTGGACCAGGCGGCCAAGCTCACGGACGCGACCGCCAAGTCCGTCGCCGAGAGCGCCTGCAGGCAGATCAGCTCGAGCAACACGAACATCACGTCCGCGCTGAACAACGCCAAGCAGTCCTGCCTCGAGGCCGTGAAGAAGCTGCCCAGCGTCCTTCAGGGTCCGGCGAAGGATCAGTGCGACAAGATCGGCCAGTAGGCGGTCCACTCTGGTAGACCAGCGCGATGCCGGTGATCCTCTGGCACATCGAGGTCTCGCACTACAGCGAGAAGGCGCGCTGGGCGCTCGACCACAAGGCCATTCCGCACGAGCGCCGCGTGCCGATGCCGGGCCTGCACGGGGTGAGCGCGCTGGTACACACCCGCGGGGGTCTGCGCAGGTCGGCGCGCTTGCGTGACGGACCGGAAGCCTGATTGCGCACCGGGCGTGTCCAGCACCGTCCGCCTCGTGGTCGCCGCGCTCGTCGCGGCCGCACTGCTCGCTCCTGTCTCGCCGCCGGCGGCGGCCGCGTCCCCGCCGCTGAGGATCTCGCCGGCCGCGCCGCGTGAGGGCCAGAAGATCACGCTGCGCTGGCGCCAGTCCGGCGCGCTGCCGGCCGGCACGCACCTGAAGCTGCGCATCGTCCTGACGGGCCGAACCGGGTCGACGGGGTGCCGCGCGAGCGCCTCCGGCCTCGTGCGCCGCGCGGCCGTGCGCCGCGGTCACGTCGTGAGCGTGACGCTGTCGCCGCGGCATGCCGCCCGCTGGTGCGCCGGGACGTGGGAGGCGAGCGCTCAGGCCGTGACCGCCGCGGGGAAGCCCTCCGGCGTGCCATACGTCCGGGCGTTCACCGTCCACCTGGCCGACGGCGGGGTCGCCGTTCCGCCGGGAACACCAGTGAAGATCACGCTGCTCGGCGGCAGCACCGAGACGGTCTCGGCGGCCGGGCGCGCGGATCGCAGCGCGACGCTGAGCGGCGTCCTGCGCGGCGAGATCCCGGGGAGCATCACGCCGAACAGCGACATCACGATCGCGAAGCTGACCGGGTCGCTGGTCGCATCCGGCCTGCCCGCGGACCCGCTGTGCACCGCCGACGGCGCCGCGGAGCCGCGGACGTTCACGCTGGCCGATGGCGGCTCATCCTCGATGACGCTGGGCGCAAGCGGTCACGTCGTCGCGACGCTCGTCGTGCGCGCCGACCTGTTCGCGTTCACCGGGTGCCTGCCCGCGGTGCTGACCCCGACGACGGGAGCCACGAGCCTCACGCTCGCCGGCGACGTCGGCGCCGGCGGGCTGGCGGCGCTGAAGCTCGCCGGCAGCGCGGGGCCGCTCGCCCTCGCCGGAGTCGGCGCGGCGACGGTGACGCTGAACCTGGTGGTGAACGAGGACCTCAGCGGGCGCGGCTGACGGGTCTGCGCACCTGGTGGGCGTATCGTCGGGCCCACACCGCCCACGACGACCGGAGGAGCAGCACATGGCAACCCGGACCGGAAGCGCCACCTGGCGCGGCGACCTGCAGCACGGCTCAGGCGACTTGATCGTCGGCGACGGCGTCTTCGCCGGCGCCTACTCGTTCGCCTCGCGCTTCGAGGAGGGCGAGGGCACGAACCCCGAGGAGCTGATCGCCGGGGCCCACGCCGCCTGCTTCTCGATGGCCCTCTCGAACATCCTGGCCGAGGGCGGGCACGTCCCGGACAGCGTCGAGACGACGGCGCAGGTCTTCCTGCGCAACGTCGACGGCGCGCCGACGATTGCGCGGATCGCGCTCGAGACCGTCGGCGCGGTGCCCGGGCTCGACGCGGAGGGCTTCGCCGGGTTCGCCGAGGACGCGAAGGCCGGCTGCCCGGTCTCGCGCGCGCTGGCGGGCGTTCCGCAGATCGACCTGATCGCGCGCCTGGCGGAGTGACCGCGGACCTGGTCGTCCGCCGGGTCCCGGTGGAGCGCACGCGGCCGCTGCGCCGCGCGATCCTGCGCCCGCACCAGACGTGTGCGCAGATCGCCGCCCACGAGCCGCCCGGCGCGGTCGCGTTCGCGGCGCTCGACGGGGAGGAACTGGTCGCGGTCGGGCTCGTCGGCCCCGACGGGACGCCCGGTGGCTGGCGGGTGCGCGGCATGGCGACCGCGCCGCAGGCGCGCGGGCGCGGCGCCGGGACGGCGGTGCTCGACGCGCTCGTCGCCCACGCCCGCGCGCACGGCGCGCAGCGCATCTGGTGCAACGCGCGCACGCCCGCGCGAGCGCTCTACGCGCGCGCCGGGTTCGCCGTCGTCTCCGAGGAGTTCGAGCTGCCGCAGATCGGCCCGCACGTCGTCATGGAGCTGCGGCCGGCTGCCGGGGCGGGCTGAGCGCTCAGGCACCCGGCGCGTGCCAGGCGAGCATCAGGCCGTCGCCGACGCTCAGCAGGACGTTGTGCACCCGCTCGTCGGCCTGCACGCGTGCGGCGAACTCGCGGATCCCGGCGGTTGCCTCGTCGTCGGCCGCCGGGTCGAGCGCCATGCCGCTCGCGGAAGAGGTTGTCTGCGACGATCACGCCGCGCGGCGCGAGCTTCGCGACGACAGCGTCGTAGTAGGCCGGGTAGTCGGACTTCGCGGCGTCGATGTAGACGAGGTCGAACGGACCCGTCGAGCGTGGCCAGCGTGCTCAGCGCGTCGCCGACGATCAGCTCGATGCGCTCGGCGTGCGGGCTGGCGGTGATGTGCGCAGCGCGATCGCGGCGGTGTCCTCGTCGACCTCGAGCGTCGTCACGCGGCCGCCGTCGGGGAGCGCCGCGGCCATCGCGAGCGCGCCGAAGCCGGTGAACGTGCCGATCTCGAGGACGTGCCGCGCGCTCGCCGGCGACGATCAGCGCCTCGAGCAGGCGCGCCTCGGGCACGCCGCTCATCATCTGCGGCTCGGCGGTGTGCTGCTGCGTGTAGGCCGCGACGTCGGCCAGCTGGCCGGCCGGCGGCGTGGTGTGTGTCTCGGCGTAGGAGACGGCGGCTGGATCGATGAGATCGGTCATCGGCCGAGCCTACGACGTCGCGTCCGCGAGCACGTCGGCTGCGCGCTCGCAGGCGGCGCGGTCCACGTCGAGGTGCGTCACGGCGCGCACGGTGCGCGCCGCGAACGCGAGCACGAGGACGCCGTGCTCGCCGGCGCGGCGCACGACCTCGGCGGCGTCCGGAGCGCCCGGCTCGAGGTGGAAGACGACGATGTTCGTCTCCAGCCGGCCGAGGTCGATCCGCACCCCTGGCGCGCGCGCGAGCCGCTCGCCGATGATGCGCGCGTTGGCGTGGTCGTCGGCCAGCCGCGCGACGTGGTGGTCGAGGCCGTGGAGCCCGCCCGCCGCGACGATCCCGGCCTGGCGCAGCGCGCCGCCGAGGATGCGGCGCTGGCGGACCATGCGCACGATGACGTCCGCGGGGCCGGCGAGGACCGAGCCGGCCGGCGCGCCGAGGCCCTTCGACATCGCGATCGTGACGAGGTCGAACGGCGCGGCGAGCGCGGCCGGGTCGTCGCCGCGCGCGACGGCCGCGTTCAGCAGGCGCGCGCCGTCGAGGTAGCTCGCCAGGCCGTGCTCGCGGGCGGCGACGCCGATGCGCACGAGCTCGGCCGGGTCCCAGACCGTGCCGCCGGCGCGGTTCTGGGTGTTCTCGACCTCGACGAGCGTCGAGGGCGGCAGGATCATGTGCCCGCGCGGCTTGATCGCGGCGACGAGTTCGTCGGCGGTGAACGTCCCGTCGGTGCCGATCTCGCTGAACTGCACGCCTGCGTTGACGGCGCCCGCGCCGCTCTCGTGCCAGACGGCGTGGGACTCGCGCCCGACGATCACCTCGTCGCCGGGCCGCGTGAAGACCTTCAGCGCGAGCTGGTTGGCCATGTGGCCGGTCGGCGCCCACAGCGCAGCCTCCTTCCCGAGCAGCGCCGCGACCCGCTCCTGCAGCAGGTTGACGGTCGGGTCCTCGCCGAACTGGTCGTCGCCGACGGGTGCCTCGGCCATGGCACGGCGCATCGCGCCGGTCGGGCGCGTGACCGTGTCGGAGCGCAGGTCGATCGGGGCGTTGACGGCCATCCCCGGACCCTAACCCCAGCAGCGATACTCGCGCCCATGACAGGCAACGTGAGACATCTCGCCATCAATGCCGATGACATCGTCGCCTCGGCCCGGTTCTACGAGCACGTCTTCGGCTGGCGATTCGAGCCCCACCGCGGGCCCGGGTTCCTGCGCACCAGCGTGGACGGCCTGCTCGTGGCCCTCCAGCAGCGGCGCTCCGTCGCGGGCGTGACGGTGACCGGCTTCGAGGCGACGGTCGCGGTGCCCGACGTGGTCGCCGCGGCCGTCGCGGCCGGCGCCGCGGGCGGCCGGGCGCTCACCGAGCCGGCAACGATCACCGGCGTCGGCGATCTGGTCTTCCTCGAGGATCCGGGTGGGAACGTCGTCGCCGCGATGCGGTATGCGAGCAGCTGACGGGCCGGGTGCATCGCTCGCAGCCCTCGCGGGGCGCCCACGGCGGCGCCTGATGCGGGTGTGAGATGCTCGGCCCATGTCTGACATGTGGGACAGCGTCGCCGGGGGCTGGGAGCGTCACGCGAGCTTCATCGACGCGCAGCTGGCCCCCGGAACGACGGTCATGCTCGACGCGGCGGACGTCGGCGACGGCGACGCCGTCATCGACCTCGCCTGCGGCTCGGGCAGCGCCGGGCTCGCCGCGGCGCCGCGCGTCGGCGCGTCGGGGCGCGTGGTCCTCGCCGACGACGCGCCGCTGATGGTCGAGGCGGCGGCGCGGCGGTCGGCCGGGCTACCGCAGGTCACGACGCTTGTCTGCGACCTCGAGAGCGTCGATGCGCAGGACGCGAGCTTCGACGCGGTCATCTGCCGTCATGGCCTGATGTTCGCCGAGGACCACGGCGCGGCCGTGGCAGAGGCGCGGCGCGTCCTGCGCCCCGGCGGCCGCTACGCCGCGATGACGTGGGACAGCCGCGCGGCGAACCCCCACCTGGGCCTGATCTTCGACGCCGTCGGCGAGCAGTTCGGCGTGCCGTTCCCGCCGCCGGGCGTGGCCGGCCCGTTCGCGCTCGACGATCCCGGCGTGCTCGCCGACGCGCTGCGCGCCGGCGGGCTGGAGGACGTCGCCGTCACGCGCGTGGCGACGCCGATGCGCACCGCATCGCTGCAGACGTGGTGGGAGCTCGTGCCCGAGCTCGCCGGGCCGCTCGCGATCGCCCTCGCAGGGATGGAGGACGACGTGCGCGACGCGATCCGCGACCGGGCGCTCGCGCACGGCGCGCAGGCCGCGCGGCCCAGCGGCGACGGCATCGAGATGGACGGCTCGGTGCTCGTCGCCTCGGGGACCGCGCCCGCCTGACGGGCGTCTCAGCGCCGCTCGCGCGGGCGGTCCGTCGGGCCGACGTTCGTGCGCAGCCAGGTGACCAGCGGTGTCGCGGCGCCGAGCGTCGCGGCGATCCGCGTACCGGCCGCGCGCGTGCTCATCCACTTGGCGACTGGCACGCGGCGGTGCAGGACCAGCCGCCGGTGACGCAGCAGGTCGGCGCGCGGATGATCGGCGGGGTACCCGCGCGGGACGCGCTTGAGGTCGGGCTCGCCGAGCTGCAGCCCGGCCCGCGTCGCTGTCCCGAGCGCGCGCGTCAGCGCCGCCGCGCGCCGGCCGTCGCCGATCGCCGCGCGCAGGCGCTCGACCTGGTCGCTCTGCGGGTTGTACAGCCCGGCGGCGATCAGCAGGCCGTCGAGCGAGAGCTCCACGTAGTACCCGCCGGCGCCCTCCATCCCGATCGCCAGGCCGACGTGCTCCTTGATCGGCGGACCTTCGTGGAAGCGGGCGTCGTTGAACGGGCGGAACAGGTGCGGGCGCCCGAGCTCGGCGAGGTCCTCGCCGAGCGCCAAGGTCGGCGCGCGCAGCAGCGCGTCGTAGCGCGCGCGGTTGGCCTTGAACCACTCGCGGTCGTTGTCGGCCTCCAGCTCGCGCAGGAACTCCAGCGCTGCGGCGGGCCAGCCGGTGAACGTGCTCGTGGGCATGACGCTGACCCATTCTGACGGTAGAGTCAGTTCCTCCGCCAGTCACGACACCGAGGTTCCGATGTCCATCGATGCCACGCCGCTCGACCAGAAGCTCGTGTTCGAGCGCGACGACTGGGTCGACGGCCCGCCCCACGAGCTGTTCCGTCGCCTGCGCAACGAGTGCCCGGTGCACTGGTCCGATCGCATGGAGGAGTTCCCCGAGGAGGCCGGCTACTGGTCGGTGACGACGGCCGACGGGGTGTACGAGGTCAGCCGTGACTGGCAGACCTACTCCTCCGAGCTGGGCGGCATCACCGCGACGACGAACGCCGGCCTGCCGCTGCCGCTCACGCGCGCGATGTTCATCGGGATGGACCCGCCCAAGCACGATCGCGTCAAGGCGCTCTTCCAGCGCGGGTTCACCCCCAAGCGGATCGCCGAGCACGAGGACGAGATCCGCGCGATCACGCGCGACGTGCTCGACAAGCTCGACGGGCGCGAGACGTGCGACCTCGTGAGCGACGTGGCGCAGCCGGTCGTCGCGCGCGTGATCGGGCGCTTCATGGGCCTGCCGCCCGAGGACGACGCCGTCTGGGCGAACCTCATGAACACGATCCTCGGGGCCAACGATCCCGACGTGAACCCCGAGGGCATCGAGACGGTGATGCAGCGCGACGTGCCGGAGATCTTCGAGCGCTGCGGCAAGCTGATCGCCGAGCGCCGCGAGAACCCGACGGACGATCTGACGAGCGTCCTCGTGCACGCCGAGGTCGACGGCGAGAAGCTCGAGGAGCACGAGATCGTGATGGGCTTCTTCCTGCTGATGGCGGCCGGCAACGACTCGACGAAGGCCACCTACTCCAGCGCGATGCGCGCGCTGCTCGAGGATCCCGAGCAGCGCGAGCTGCTGCTGGACGATCCCTCGCTGATCCCCGGCGCGGTCGAGGAGGCGCTGCGGATGTTCCCCGCCTTCGCCCACTTCCGCCGCACCGCGACGCGCGACACGGAGCTCCTGGGCCAGGAGATCAGGGAGGGCGACAAGGTCGTCATGTGGTACGTCTCGTCCAACCGGGACGAGACGCGCTACGAGGATCCAGACCGCTTCGACGTGACGCGCAACCCCGAGCACCAGGCCTTCGGCGCGGGCGGCCGGCACTTCTGCCTGGGCACCGCGCTCGCGCGCCTGGAGCTGAGGATCCTGCTGGAGGAGACGCTCGCCCGCTACCCGAAGATGGAGCTCGACGGCGAGCCGCGCTACGTGATCTCCGGCTTCGTCAACCAGCTGCGGACGCTGCCGGTGCGCCTCAGCGCCTAGACTGGAAGCCCTTCTCAGCCGCGCGCGCCGCGCCCAGTACTAGCGGACCGCGGCGCGGCCCAGCTGCGTCTGGTAGTTCTCCAGCACCTGGTAGGCCGGGCGCGGCGTGCCGTCGGCGGCGACGAGCCCCGAGTCCCAGCTGACCGGGTCGCTGCTCGCCTTCCAGTTGTAGAAGTAGATCCGCTGGATGCGCGGGCTGCGCCGCAGCATCGGGCCGACGATGTAGCGCGTCACGCGCGCGGCGTAGTCGGCGCCCTGCGGGAACTTGGAGGCCGTCGGGCTCGTCGCGGCGACGACGCCGCCGGACTCGGTGATCCAGATGCGGCCCTTGACGGCGCGCTCGAGGCGGCGGGTTGAGACGTCGCGCAGGTTGTTGACGTCGGAGTAGTTGTGCAGGCCCCACAGCCGCGGGTCGGGCGCGTGGATCCTGCGGATCGCCTTGCGCAGCTGCTTCGTCCACGACACGAGGTTCGGGTTGTCGAGCAGCGAGGCCGGCAGGATCTTGCAGCCGGGGCAGTGGGTGCGCAGCGTCTTGTAGTAGGCGGCGACCATGTCCGGGCGGCGGTAGGTCGGCTGGCCGGAGTGGTTGGCCTCGTTCCAGCCCGCGAACTCGTGCAGGAACGGATAGCGGGCGCGCAGCTGATCGATGACCTGCCCGTACTCGGCGGGCGACGGCAGCAGGCGGGTGCGGCCCTGGACGCGCGACTGGCTGAAGATCACGAGCGGATCGACGCCGGCGGCCTGCGCCTGGCCCATCCACGAGTCGAGCTCCTGCACCTGCCAGGGGTACTGGAGCGCATCCCAGGCGAGGTTCAGCCGTGCGTTCTTCACGCCGAGCGCGGCGAACAGCGGATCGCTGAACGTCTCGCCGTGCTGGTCGGCGATGCCGATGATCGCCGTCGGCCGCGCATGTGCCGGGCCGGCCACGCCGAGCGCAAGACAGGCGAGCGCCAGCAGCGCTGCGGCGAGCGCGCGCATGCGCGTCACACCGGGGCCGTGCAGTGAGATGCTCAGGCCGCGCGGTCCGCGCGCGCCGGTGAGCTCCGTCGCTTGAGCTGCCATCGAGCCGTAGCTTCGGCACAGTGGACGGCCCCGCGCCGCCAGAACGGACGGGTGTTCGATGCGCTACGGCGACGCCGTGCGACGGGCGGGGCAGGCGGCGCGGCGAGCGGCGAGCGCGGTGCCTACGGCGCGATCGCCGAGGCCTGGTTGGCGAGCGGCTGATAGGCCCGGCAGGCCTCGCCGCGCAGGCCCGGGCAGGGCGGCAGCGGCGTCGGCGCGGTGATCCCCGGGACGACGGGCAGGATCAGCCGCGAGGGCTTGTCGGCCGAGTGGGCGAGCGAGACCGTCGCCTTCCCGGCGGGAACGACGTCGGCGAACGCCCACACCGGCTGGTCGCCGCCCGGCGCCGTGATCGTCACGCGGATGCGCGACCCGGCCCGGTACATGTGGCCCTCGTAGTAGAGCGGCACGTCGATCTGGGTCCACTTCCCCTTCGGCAGCGGCGCGTCGTCGGCCCTGCGCAGCGTCGGGACGGGCTCGAGCAGGGTGCTCTTCTTCGGGTCGAGCTTGCGGCCGCTCGTGCGCAGCCAGCCGTTCTGCACGAAGGTCTCGTTGCCGTCGGGGCGCACCTCGGACACGCTGACCTGCAGGTCGACGCGCGGCGCCGAGGACTGGATCCAGGCGCGCAGCGCGCCGGGCGCCGACGACCGCGGTGTCGGCGGTCAGCGGCGCGGTCACGTAGGAGAGCGCCGTTCCGGCGGGGTTCTGCTCCCAGTGGTAGGTCGGCGTGGCGGTCCAGAGCCCGCCCGCGCCGGACGCGGTGTCGCCGGTGAAGCTCGTCGGGCTGCGCGCCGCGCGGTTCCAGGTGAACGCGTCGGCCGCGGCGCTCGCCGGGGGCGCGTCGGTCAGCGCGCCGCCGGCGCCCAGGTACCACGAGCGCGCCTGCGTGCCCGGCAGCGGGAAGCTCGGGAACGACCGCTCGAAGCCGGCGACCGGGGCGCCCGGCGCCGCGCCGCCCGCGCCGTTGTCGAACATCACGCGGACCGGCGGCGATCGCCTGGAACGCGTCCAGCGCGTCGGCGTAGCTCGGCTCGGCCCTGGATCGGGTCGTCGGGCAGGCCGACGCCCGGGATCCCCATCGCCGCGCTGAAGATCGTCGGGCGCCAGGCCCTTCAGCGGCCGGGGAGAGGTTCGGCGACCGCTTGGCGACGTACAGCTCGAGGAAGTCGAACCAGCGCGTGAACGTCGCCGGGTCGAGCGAGTCGATGTGCGTGCCGTTGGTGAAGGTGAACCACTTGCGCTTCGTGCCCGTGAAGTCGCGCGCGAGGTCCGGGCAGTGGCCGCCGGTCTGCTCGTCCGTGAACTGGCAGGCGAGGTAGACCGGGACGTCGATCTTCTTGACGAACGTCGCGGGGGCGAGCGGGTCGGCGACCTTCGGGTCGTAGTAGCGGTTGGCGTGCGTCTTGGCGATCAGGTCGACCGCCGCGGTGTGCAGCACCTGGTTGGCCTTGCAGACCTTGTCGCCGCCCTTGATGCGGTCGAGCGCCCACTTCTGGCCGCCCGTCGCCGAGGCGGGCTTCGCGTCGTGCACGCGGTCCTTGGCCCACGAGAGGGCGAACCCGGTGTTGAGCAGGCCGCCGGGGTAGAGCGTCGTCAGCGTGCTGGTCGATCACCGACAGCGGCGTGATCGCGGCGAGCGCCGGCGGGCGCGTCGCGGCGACGAACAGCTGGCTGATGCCGCCGTAGGAGATGCCCATCATGCCGACCTTGTGGTGCAGGACCCACGGCTGGCGCGGCGACCGTCTGGATGACGTCGTAGCCGTCGAGGCCCTGCAGCGGCTCGAAGTAGTCGAACGCGCCGCCCGAGCAGCCGGTGCCGCGCATGTTGACGTCGACGACGGCGTAGCCGAGCAGCGTGGCGATCTGCGAGATCGAGCTCTCAGCGCCCTTCGGGTTCGCGTAGCCGTAGCCCGAGTACTCGACGAGCGTCGGGAACGGCCCCGTGCCGCCGGAGGCCGGCAGCTGGACGTTGATCGCCAGCTGCGTGCCGTCGCGCGTCGTCAGGTAGCCGTAGCCGCCCTTGGGGATCGTCTGCTTGTAGATCTTCGTGCTCGGCGGCGCCGAGCGGTCGGGCAGGACCGTGACGGCCTTCGACACGCGCGCGCTGCCCGTGCTGACGGTGTAGCCGGAACCCGGCGTGACGTTGCGGAAGACGGCGCCACCGAGGCTGCCGGCCTTCGCCGTCGCGACGGTCCTGCCGGCGCGCGTGCGCAGGCGCAGCGTGGCGCCGGCCTTCGCGCCGGTGACGTCGACCTGCTGGACGCTGCCGCGCACGGTGAGGCCCGTGGCGGGGGCGGCGCTCGCCTGCGCGGCGGTCGTCAGGAGCAGGAGCGTGAGCGCGAGGATCGCGGCGAGGGACCGGTTCATGCCCAGCAGCCTCTCAGGCTCGCAGGCGGGAGGTCGCGGTTCGGCGCACCGGCGCGCCTGGACCTGCGGCGCCGCGGCGCGTAGGGTCGGCCGGCGGGCAGGGAGAAAGGGGATTCGATGTTTGCACGTGTCGCCACGTTCGAGGGCGCCGATGAGGCCGACATCCAGCGGGCCGTCGACGGGATCAAGCAGGAGTCGGGGCCGCCTGAGGGCGTGCCGTCGACCGGGTTCCTGATGCTGAGCGACCTCGACGCCGGGAAGGTCGTGGCGATCGGGTTCTTCGCCACGCGCGAGGACCTCGAGAAGGGGAACGCGGTGCTGAACGAGATCTCGCCCCCGCAGGGCAGCCTCGGGCGACGCACATCGGTCGCGCTGATGGAGGTGAAGTTCCGGGCGGACATGTGATGCCGTGCCCGGAGGTGGTGACGCCGTGACCGAGCGCGTCGAGCCCTGCACCCGGCGGACACTGCTGCGCGGCGCTGCGGGGGGCGCCGCGCTGCTCGCCGCGTCCCAGCTGCCGGCGCTGCCCGCGTGGGCGAAGCCGATCGCACGAACGGCCGGCGTGCGCGCGCCCGACAGCCTGCCGTTCCCCGATCTCCCCGCGGGCACGGTCTCCATGCCGCAGATCGAGCACGTCGTCGTGCTGATCATGGAGAACCACTCGTTCGACAGCTTCCTCGGGATGGTTCCCCATCAGGTGCCCGGCCGGGCCCGCGTCGACGGGCTGAAGCTGCGCCGCGGGCGGGCGGTGAACGCGAACCCCAAGCCCGCGGGCGGCGTGGTGCGCGCGGGGCATGCGCAGAGCCCCTGCCAGCTCAAGCGGCTTCCGCGGCAGGACTGGAACGCGCAGCCACACATCCTGGAACGGCGGGCGCAACGACGGGTTCGTGCGCGCGAGCGGCCCGATCGCGATGCGCTACTGGGATCGCAGCGACCTCCCGTTCACCTACTCGCTCGTGCGCCACTTCCCGATCGGCGAGCGGTTCTTCTGCTCGACGCTCGCGCAGACCTACCCGAACCGGCGCTTCTTCTTCACCGGGACGGCGTCGGGGACGATCGCGACGACGAACGCGACCTTCAGCATCCCGGCCGCGAACGGCACGATCTGGGACCGCCTCGACGCGCACGGCGTCGACTGGGGGATCTACTACCAGAGCGCGGCGAGCTGGCTGATCGTCCCCGGCTCCTACACGGCCGCGCGCTCCGCGCGCCAGCGGCCGATGGCCCGCTTCCTCAAGGACGCCAAGGCCGGTCGCCTGCCGGCGTTCAGCTTCCTGGACCCCGACTACGACACCGCCTCGCAGGAGAACCCGCAGGACGTGCAGGTCGGCGAGCGGCTGATCGCGCAGGTCGTGGAGGCGCTGATGGCCTCGCCGGCGTGGAGGTCGACGGCGCTGTTCATCACCTACGACGAGCACGGCGGCTACTACGACCACGTCCCGCCGCCACCCGCGATCCGCCCGGATGACATCGCGCCGATGACCGCGCCCGGCGATGCGCCCGGCGGCTATGACCGCTACGGCTTCCGCGTGCCGCTGATCGTCGTCTCGCCCTGGGCGCGCGCCGCGTACGCCTCGCGCGTGACCCAGGACCTCACGTCGATCACCGCGTTCATCGAGCGCAAGTGGAACCTGCCCGCGATGACGTTCCGCGATGCCAACGCCGACCCGATGCTCGACTACTTCGACTTCCGGCGCGCCGCGTTCGCGACGCCGCCGAAGCTCGCCGCGGCGCCGGCCCTCGGCCCCGGGCTGAAGGCCTGCCACCGGCAGGGGCTGCATCCGCCGCTGCCCGCCGGCGCCGGCGCCGGGGCCTGAGCCTGCCGCAGCGCCGCGTGATCGCGGGCGTTGTGGCACCGTTGCGCGATGCTCGTCATCTTCCATCCTGACGCCACCGAGGCGCAGATCGACGCCGTCACGCTGCGGATCACCGAGACGGGCGCCGGCGCGCAGCGGGTGATCGGCGCCGAGCAGACGGTCATCGGGGTCATCGACGGCGATCGCGACCACCTGACGAGCCTCGAGCTCGACGCCGACCCGGGTGTCGACCGGGTCGTCCCGGTGTCAGCGCCGTACAAGCTCGCGCACAAGCACCTCCACGGGGAGCGGCCGAACGCGGTCACCGTGAGCGGCGTCGTCTTCGGCGGCCCGGACGCGGACTTCCGGCTGATCCTCGGCCCGTGCGCGGTCGAGTCGGCCGACCAGACGCTGACCGCCGCCCGCGCCTGCGCGGCGGCCGGGGCGGACATGCTGCGCGGCGGCGCGTTCAAGCCGCGCACCAGCCCGTACGCCTTCCAGGGGCTCGGGCTCGAGGGCCTGAAGATCCTGGCCGCAGGCGCGCGAGGAGACCGGGCTGCCGATCGTCACCGAGCTGACCGACCTGCGCGACATCGACGCGGTCGTCGAGCACGCCGACTGCGTTCAGGTCGGCGCGCGCAACATGCAGCACTTCCCGCTGCTGACCGAGCTCGGGCGCTCGCCGCTGCCCGTGCTGCTCAAGCGGGCGATGGGCGCGTCGGTCGACGACCTGCTGCTCGCCGCGGAGTACATCCTCACCGAGGGCAACTCGCAGGTGATCCTCTGCGAGCGCGGGATCCACGCGGCCGCCACGCCGGCGCGCTCGTGCCTGGACCTCGCGGCGGTCACGGTGCTCAAGGAGCACACCCACCTGCCGGTGATCGTCGACCCCTCGCACGCCGCGGGCCGGCGCGCGCTGGTCGAGCCGCTGGCGCTCGCCGCGGCGGCCTGCGGCGTCGGACGGGCTGATCGTCGAGTGTCATCCGGACCCGGCGCATGCGCGCTGCGACGGGCCGCAGGCCATCACCGTCGATTCGCTCGACGGGCTTCTGCCGGCGTGTCCGCGGCGTCGCGCAGGCGGCCGTCGCGGCGTAGGGACACCGCGCTGGGGCATCCGTGCGAAACACCGATGCAGCCGGCCGCCGTGGCTGCAAGGCTTGATGCCATGGGTCGCCTGCCTGGTCCAGCACGGGTCGTCCCGTCGCTCGCGGCGTGCATCGCGTTGCTCGCGTTCGGTGCGGCGCCGGCGGCCGCCGCCGACCCCGTGGTCCCGCTGGCCCGGGACGCGATCGCGAAGCGCATCATCGACGTCGCGTTGCAGAGCGTCGCCGCGCGCCAGCGCGAGAGCGGGCTGTTCAGCGACTGGACCGGTCGCGCGGTCGGCGGCGAGGGCCTGCCGTCGCTGGCCTTCGTGGCACTGGCGCGCGCCGACGAGGACGGCCAGGAGCCCGCGCGCCCGTCGCAGACCGCGACCATCCGGGACGTGCTCGGCCCGCTGACGGGCGCCTCGAGCACCACCGGCACCACCACGCCGGCGATCGCCCCCGCGGGCGGCGGCGCCGACACGGCCGCCGGCACCGGCGCGGGCACCGCCGCCGGCGCGGGCACCGCCGCCGACGACGGGAGCTGGCGCCTGACGCTCGCGCGCCGCACGCTCGCCAAGGGATCCGGCAGCACGGTGATCCTGCGCTGGCCGCTGGCGATGCTGCTCGCCAAGCACCTCGAGAACCTGCTCGTCGGCGACGCGCGGCGGGCTGCGCGCCCGCGCCCTGGCATGGAACAAGCTGCACGCGGCGGGGATCGCGACCGCCGCTGACCCTGCTACCAGCGCCCGAGCTGCTTCAACAACTACAAGATCGCCGACGCGGTGCTCAACCTGGAGCTCGCACGCAGCGGCCTGCGCAGTGCGCAGGCGCGACACGCGGCTGTACGATCCCGCCGCGCTGCGCCACCGGGCACTGCGACTGGCTCGCCAACGACGCTCCCGAGCTTCTCGCCCGTCAGCGGGCGCGTCGAGATCCCGGGCCGCGCGAGCGAGCCGGCGACGATCGTCAGCGACCCCGGGACGCGCCCGCTCGCCTACGCGGCGCTGTGCACCGCGTGGGTCGTGCGCGCGACGCGGCTGGCGGGGCGCGGAGCCCCGAAGGCGCTGCGGCTCCTGACGCGCCAGGCGCTGTGGGGCCTGCTCGGTGCCACCGGGCCGGACGGCGACATCTCGTGGTCCGGCCGCGGACAGGGCCAGGCCTGGACCCACGCGGCCTCGCTGTACGCGGGCGCGGCGGGCGCCACGCTGTTCGCCGACACCGATCCGCTGCTGGCCGCGCGGCTGCGGCGCCTGGCCGACATCCAGCTCGCCGCGCTCGACGCGCGTGTGCGCGACGGGGAGCTGCAGGTCGTGCCGAGCGGCAACGACCAGCTCGCCGGCTTCGACGACTACTACTCGGTGACCGGCAGCACCGGCCTCGCGCTGGCGTTCGTCCAGATGGCGCGCGACGAGCTTCCCGTCGCCCGACGCCCCGCGGCTCGGTCTGCCCGGCCGAGATCGACGCGGCGTCGTTCACCGACACGGGCAAGGAGACCGGCCTGGTGACGCGCCGTTCGGGTCTGTCGTGGATCGCGCTGCGGATGCGCCGCAGTCACCCGTACGACCCGCGCAGCGACGCGGGACTGATGCGGGCGCTGCGGGTGACCGGCGGCGCCTGGCGCGAGCAGCTGCCCGAGCGCCCGGGCCCGGTCTCGCGGCGTGGAAAGGCTCCGCTCAAGACGCCGTCGGGCGGGCCCGTGCTCGTCGTCGGCGCGACGCGCTACCAGCCGCGCGCGAGCAGCGTGCGCCAGCTCGCCGGGGGCGTCGAGCTGCCGGAGTCTGGCAGTCGGCGAATGCTGCGCGCGGCGGCGGGAAGTCTGGCGCTACATCGCGGCACCCGACGGCGTCGCGCTGCGACGCGGTCTGCCCGTTCGGCGCGCGGCTCGAGCTCACCGAGTGGTTCCCGCGGCGCGGCGCCCTCGTGCGCGACGGCGGCCTGATCCAGCGCGCGGGCTACAGCGTCCGCGTCTCGCCGCGGCCGAAGGTCCGCACGCTCGTGACCAACTACGCGAACACCGTCCAGCCCAGCCTGCGCGCCTACCGGCTCGTCGTGCCGTGCACGGCGCCGTTCGCCTCGGTGACCTGGAGCGGCGGCGCGGTCGCACCGGGGACCCCCTCGTAGCCGGTAGCCGGCTAGGAGGTCGAGCTCTGCACCGGCGCCGGGGCGCTCTGCTGCGTCTGCGCCTGCGTCTGCGCCGGCGAGGAGCCGCCGTCGCTGGACTGGCCGTTGTCGCCGAGCGCGCCCTGGGCGAGGCTGAGGACGCGGTCGACGATCGAGCGCTCGTGCTCCGAGCCGGAGGTCCGGCGGACCTGCGCCGTCTGCGAGGAGGCCGCAGTGAGCCGGCCGGAGCCGAGCGCCGGGTCGCGGCCGAGCACCATCTGCGCGCTCAGCAGGACGAACAGCGCCCCGAAGAGTGCGCCGGAGGCGTAGAGGGTGCGCTTGATCAGCAGCCGGCGGGAACGTTCACGATCGGACACGCATCCGAGGGTGGTGCCCGAACCTGAAGGCCAACTGAAGACGGCGTTGGCCGCCCGGCGCGGCGGGCGGGCACGAACCGGCCGGCCGGCCGGCCGATCCGCGGTCAGCTCGCGGGGGCGATGTTCTGGTTGACGCGAAAGACGTTCCGCGGGTCGTAGGCGGCCTTGACCTGCGTCAGCCGCTCGTAGTTGGGCCCGTACGTCGCGCGGATGCGCTCCTGCCCCTCGTCCATCATGAAGTTGACGTACGCCCCACCCGCCGAGTACGGATGTGTGGCCTCCCAGTAGTCGACGGTCCAGTCGCGCACGAGCCCCGCGTTGGCCGGGTCGGGGTCGACGCCGACGATGACCTCGGCCCAGCCGCAGTCCCGGTAGGCGAACGGCGTCTCCGAGGAGCCGACGTCGTGCACCGCGCCGTCGATCGGGTAGAGGTGCATCGTCGAGTGCATCGTCGGGAGGTCGTGGCCGAACGCGTCGTGGCGCTCGATCACCGCATCCTGGAGCTCGCGCACGAAGTCCGCTCGCCAGTACCACTGCAGCCCCGGGGCGTAGAAGCCGTCGAAGAGGCTCTGCACCGCCGGGAAGGGGGCGGGGGCGACGCCGTGCAGGAGCGGCGTCCCGACGTCGTGGACCGGCGCGGTGAGCTCGGCGGCGCTCTCCTCGGAGCCGAGGTGGCACCACACCACGGCGCACACCTTGCGCAGGTGCAGTTCCTCGGGCAGGAAGTCCGCGGGCGGGACGGTCATGACCGCGAAGAACCCGTTCAGCTCGCGCGGCGCCGCCGGGAGGAACTCGCGGTACCAGCGGAGCACCTCCGGCGTCTGCTCGATCGGCCAGAACGTCGGGCCGCTCTGCACGATCGAGACGGGGTGCGCCCGGAAGCGGAACGCGGTCACGACGCCGAAGTTGCCGCCGCCGCCGCGCAGCGCCCAGAACAGGTCGGGGTTCTCATCGGCGCTCGCGCGCACCGCCGTCCCGTCGGCGAGCACGACGTCGGCCTCGAGCAGGTTGTCGATGGTCAGGCCGTGCTTGCGCGAGAGGTGGCCGATGCCGCCGCCGAGCGTGAGGCCGCCGACGCCCGTCGTCGAGATGATTCCCGAGGGCGTCGCCAGGCCGGCCTCGTGCGTCGCGGCGTCGACCTGGCCCCACGTGGCGCCGCCGCCGACGCGCACGGTGCGCGCGCCGGGATCGACCTCCACGGCGTCGAGCGCGGAGAGGTCGAGGACGACGCCGTCGTCGCAGACGCCGAGCCCGCCGCCGTTGTGCCCGCCGCCGCGTACCGCGAGCGGCAGGTCGTGGCCGCGCGCGAACGCGATCGTCGCCGCGACGTCAGCGGGAGTCGCGCACAGCGCGACGACGGCCGGGCGGCGGTCGATCATCGCGTTGAAGACGGTGCGCGCCCGGTCGTAGCCGTCGTCGTCGATGCCGACCAGCCGCCCGGTCAGCGCGGGGCCCAGTTCGCGCCGCGCGGCCTCGGCGACTGAGGTCAAGGTGGTCACGGGTGCCTCCTGTCACGTGGGCCGGGCACGGCGCGGTTCGCCGTCCCGTTTCGCTGTTGCGAGCGTACGCGCGCCAGGACCGCCTGTCGAGGCCGCGTCAGCGCGCGCGCGCGGGGCGGCTCGCGCCGACGAACTGCGCCAGGCCGGCCACGCGCCGGCGCTCGCCGCGCAGCCCGCGAGCGCGCAGCGCGCCGGTCACCTCGTCGCGGCCGAACATGCGCACGCCGGTCATGGCCCGCACGACTGGGCGCGCGATGCCGACCGGGGCGAGCCCCCGATGGCAGCTCGTGAGGATCGCCACGCGCCCGCCGGGGGCCAGGACGCGCGCGATCTCGTCGAGCGCGCCCCACGGGTCGGCGATCAGGTAGAGCGCGGCGAAGCAGCAGACCGCGTCGAAGACGCCGTCCGCGAACGGCAGCGCGGCGGCGTCCCCGCGCACGTACGCGACGTTGGCCGGCACGCCCTCGGCCACGCCGCGGGCGAGCATCGTCGCCGAGGCGTCCAGGCCGACCACGAGGCTCTCCGGCCCGGCCTCGCCGGCGAACAGCCGCGTGAAGTTCCCCGGCCCGCAGCCGACGTCGAGCACGCGGTCACCGGGCGACAGGCCGAGCAGGTCGAGCGCGATGCGGCGCTCGTCACCCATGCCGGGGCCGATCGCGCCCATCAGGATGCGCCCGCCGACCGGGCGCCAGAGGCGCTCGTAGATGACCGGGAGCGCGCGGCCGGCCATCAGCCGCTGACCCGGGTGGGAGCCCGTCGGGTCCTGCGCCCCGAGCAGGTCGAGGTACCCGTTGGAGACGTCCGGCGACGCGGGCCGGGCGGCCGGCGCGATCAGGCCCAGGACCCCGTCGAGCGCGGCGGCGGCGGGCGCGCGAGCCACGGGTCAGGTGCGGCTGCGCGCGGCCGCCGGCGCGCCCGTCGCGGGCCGCGCGGCCGGAGCCTCGCCGCGCGCGGCGGCGAGCAGCTCGGCGATGCCGCGCTCGATGCCCGCGCAGAGCAGCCCCAGGTCGGGCGCCGCATCGTCGTCGCCGGTCACGCCGAAGCCGAGCGCGCCGTCGTAGGAGTAGATCGCCACGCCGACGCGGACGTGTCCGCCCAGCGGCACGTACGGGAAGGTCTCGAGCATGCGCCGGCCCGCGAAGTACAGGGTGTGCTGCGGACCGGGAACGTTCGTCGTGACGGTGTTGACGGTGTGCTGCGGGGTGCGCGTGGCGATCCGCGCGCCGAGCGCCAGCAGCATCTCCGGTGCGAAGCCGCCCAGGCCGGTGAGCGCCTGACCGGCGACCGCCTGATGGGTGTCCTTGAGGTGCCGCAACTGCGCGTGGATCGCGGCCAGGCGCGCCGGGCCGTCCTCGAGCCCCACCGGCAGGTCGGCGAACATCGCCGAGACCTGGTTGTCGTAGACGCCGGAATCCTCGCGTGAGCGCACGGAGACCGGGACGAGCGTGCGCACGACGCGGTCGACGGACTCGCCGGCGTCGAGCAGCAGCTCGCGGAACCCGCCCGTGATCGCGGCGAGGACGACGTCGTTGACCGTGCCGCCGAGCGCCGCACGGATCTCCCTGACCTCGTCGAGGCGCGCGGTCGCCCAGTGCCAGCGCCGGTGCGGCCCGATCGGGCCGTTGAGCAGCGTCGGCGCCGGGGCGCGCACGAGCCCGGCGTAGGCGGCCAGGCCCTGCGCCGTCTGCGCCGCGTGCGTGAGCACCTCGCGCGGCGTGCTCAGCGCGCGCGCCGCCGACTCCAGCTCGCGCAGCGGGAAGCGCACGCGCTCGGCGAGCGCGTCGAGCACGAGCCGTGCGTCGCTCGGCTCCGCCGCCGCCGTCCAGGGCTGCGGCTCGACCGGCTCCGGCCGGCGCTCGGAGTCCATGAGGTTCGTGATCAGGCTCGACCCCGCCACCCCGTCGACCATCGCGTGGTGCAGCTTCGAGACGACCGCCCAGCGCCCGCCGGACAGCCCCTCGACGACCCAGACCTCCCACAGCGGCCGCGAGCGGTCGAGCTGATGGGACATGAGCCGCCCGACGAGCCGGCGCAGCTCTGCGTCGCCGCCGGGCGCCGGCAGTGCGGTGCGCCGCACGTGGTAGTCCAGGCGGAAGTGCGGATCGTCGACCCAGACGGGCCGGCCGGTCGCCAGCGGGACCGAGCGGATCCTGCAGCGGTAGCGCGGGGCGAGGTGGAGCTTGCGCTCGATCGCCGCCAGCAGCTCGTCCTGTGAGGGGGCCGGGCCTTCGAACAGCCCCACCGACCCGATGTGCATGTGGCTGACGTCGTTCTCGACGTGGAGGAACGTGACGTCGAGCGGGCTCAGGCGTTCCGGCATGGGCGCACCGTACGCTGCCCGCGCTGTGCGGGCATCAGGGGGAACTGCGGATCAGCGCGCGGGGCGGCGCGGCGGCTTGGCCGGCCTCGCGGCACGGCGCTCCTCGGAGCGCTTGCGTTCCTCGGCCGTCATCTTGCGGACGACGAGCGACCCGTCGTTGACCTGCTCGGCGATGGCCGCAAGCCGCAGCTCGCGCTTCTCGAGCGCTCGCGCCGCCTGCGGGGAGAGCCGCTTCGGAGGAGGTGTGGCCATACCCACAGGGTAGGGCCCCCGGCGGTTCCCTCCCGCATCAGGGGTCGGGGACGGCGCGATACAGCGCGTGCAGCACCTCGGTGCTGGCGGCGGGCGAGAGCGCGCGCGAGACCTCGGCGAACGCGCCGACGCGCGGCCCGACCTGCTCGGCGCGGGTCCGCAGGGCGCCGCAGATCATCTCCCCGGCGGCCTCCGGGGTCAGCGCGGGCATCGCGTCGTAGATCTTCGTCGGCTCGCTCATCGCGGTACGCACGAGCGGCATGTGCACCGTCGTGAAGCGCACGTCGTCACCGAGGCACTCTGCGGAGGCCACGCGCGTGAACGCCTCGAGCGCGGCCTTCGAGGCCAGGTAGGCGGAGAAGCGCGGCGTGCTGGTCTGCACGCCGAGGGTGCTGACGTTGACGACATGGCCGCGGCGCCGCGCGCGCATGCCGGGCAGCACGGCGAGCGTCAGGCGGACCGGGGCGAAGTAGTTCAGGCGCATCGTGCGCTCGTAGTCGTGGAAGCGCTCGTAGCTCTGCGCGAGCGAGCGGCGGATCGACCGCGCGGCGTTGTTGACGAGCACGTCGACCTCGAGCCCGTCGGCCGCCAGCTGCGCCGTGAGCGCGTCGATCGCCGCCATGTCGGACAGGTCGGTCGGGTAGGCGCGCGCGCTGCCGCCGGCATGCTCGATCTCGCCCACGAGGGCGGCGAGGTCCTCGGCGCCGCGGGCGACCACCACGGTCGTCGCGCCGGCGGCCGCGACCTGCGCCGCCGCGGCGCGGCCGATCCCGTAGGAGGCGCCGGTCACGAGCACGACGCGCCCGCCGACGGCCGACGCGAGCGAGCGGCTCGGCAGCAGCGGCGCCGCCGTCGCCTGGGCGACGCGGCCGAGCGAGCGCGCCACGTGCCCCGGCGTGGCGAGCGGGCCGAGCGCACGGGCGCCGTCGACCGCGCGGCGCACGGACCCGGAGAGCGGGAGGCGGGGAGCGTCCATGCGCCTGATGCTAGGCGCCGGCCGCTCCCCGTGTGCGGCGGCCGACGCCCTGCTAGGAACCCTTCGCCGACGTCGGCTTCCTGGCCGCGGGCTTGCGCGCCGCGGGCTTCTTCGCGGCCGGCTTGGCGGCCGCCGGCTTCGCCGCCGCGGCCTTCGTCGCGGGCTTGCGCGCCGCGGGCTTCTTCGCCGCCGGCTTGGCGGCCGCCGGCTTGGACGCCGCGGCCTTGCGGATGTCCGCGCGAACGGCGCGGTCGAGCTTCGCAGCATCACGGCGCAGGTTCGTCACCAGGCGCTCGACGTCGCGTGCGAGGTTCGTCCCGATGGGGGAGCGGCCGAGGTCGGTGCGCACGGCCTTCGCGGCAGCCTGGGCGCGAGTGATCGCGTCGTTGAGCGCGTCGAGCGCCTTCGTCACGTCGGGGGTCCTGCGGGCGGGTGCCATCTGATCGTCCTCCCGGTTGGGGGTTGTGGTGGTGAACCTACGCCTCTCGCACCACTCGGTGCATTGGGGGAAACCCGACGAGCTTCTCCGCCCCGCCGCGAGCTACCGTCCCGGTGATGCCCGCCGTCATCGAGGCCGCAGCGCTGACGAAGCACTTCGGCACCACCGTCGCGGTCGACGCACTCGATCTCGAGATCCCGCGCGGCGAGGTCTTCGGCTTCCTCGGCCCCAACGGCGCGGGCAAGACGACGACCATCCGCCTGCTGCTCGGGCTGATCCGCCCGACCTCCGGCGTCGCGCGCATCGACGGCCAGGACTGCTGGGCCTCGCCGGTGCAGACCCACCGCAACCTCGCCGTCGTCACCGCCGACCCGGCGCTGTGGCCGCAGCTGACCGCGCGCGAGACGTTCGAGCTGCTCGGCAACCTGCACGGCGGGTTCGACGCGGCCTATCGCGACGAGCTGATCGAGCGCTACGACCTGGATCAGGACAGGAAGATCCGGGCGTTCTCGACGGGCAACCGCCAGAAGGTCGCCCTGATCGCGGCGTTCATGACGCGTGCGGACGTCCTGATCTTCGATGAGCCGACGAGCGGCCTGGATCCGCTGCGCAAGGTCGTCTTCCGCGAGTGCCTCGCCGAAGCCAAGGCGCGCGGCCAGACGATCTTCCTGTCCTCGCACCTGCTGATCGAGGTCGAGGCGAGCGCGGACCGCGTCGGGCTGCTGCGGCGCGGGCGACTCGTCGAGGTCGGGACGTTCGAGGAGCTGCGCCACCTCAGCGCGGTGCGCATCGAGGCGACCTTCCCGGCGGCGCCCCCGGACCTCGGTGGCGTCGAGGGCGTCGAGGGCGTGCACGTCGACGGCCACCATGTGAGCTTCCACGTGCACGGGCCGATCGCGCCGGTGCTCGACGCGATCGCCCCCTCGCAGCCGATCCACCTGACGAGCCACGAGCCCTCGCTCGAGGACCTCTTCCTCGCCCGCTATGGCGACGGCGACTGAGCGCCGCAGGCCGGAGGCGCTCGTCGGCCGGCTGGCCTTCGGCGGCATCTCCCGCGGCGCGCTGATCTGGGGCTTCGTGTTCGGGCTGACGATCGTCGCCTCGGCCGTCGCCTACCGGTCGACCTACGGCACACCGGCCGAGCGCGCCCAGCTGCTGCACGGCATCGCGAGCAACAGCGGCATCCGCGCCCTGTTCGGGCCGCCCCGCAGGACGGACACCGTCGGCGGCTTCCTGGCCTGGCGCTCGCTCAGCATCATGCCGCTGATCGCCGGCGTGTGGGGGCTGCTCGTCGGCACGCGCATGCTGCGCGGCGAGGAGGACCGCGGGCGCTGGGAGACGCTGGTCAGCGCCCCGCTGACCAGCGGGGCGGCCACGCTCTGGACGCTGCTCGCGACCTTCGCCGCCGGCGGCGTGATCTTTGCGCTCAGCGCCGTCGCCGCGATCGCCAGCGTGGTGACGACGGGCGACGTCTCGCTCGCCGGCGCGTTGTGGTTCGCGCTCGCGGTGACGATCGCGGCACCCGTGTTCGCGGCCGTCGGCGGCGTGACCTCGCAGATCGCCGCCAACCGCCGCGAGGCGGCGGCACTCGCAGGCGTCGCGTTCGCCGGGACCTACCTCGTGCGTGTCGCCGCGGACGGGTCGGCGAGCCTGACGTGGCTGCGCTGGCTCACGCCGCTGGGGTGGATCGAGGAGATGCGCCCGCTGACCGGCGCCCGGCCGGTGGCGCTGCTGCCGCTGGTGCTGGCGATCGTGCTGCTCGTGCTCGCGAGCGTCGCGCTCGCGCGCCGGCGCGACCTGGGGGCCTCGCTTCTCGCGGGCACCGACGATCGCCGGCCGCGCGACGCGGGCCTGGGCTCCGCGCTGGGCCTGACCTTGCGCGAGTCGCTCGGGGGGCTGCTCGGCTGGTCCGCCGCGCTGGGGCTGACCGCCTTCGTCTACGGGTTCGTGTCCAAGGCCGTGGCGGAGCTCGCACGCTCTTCGGCCGGGATCGCCAAGCACGTGCAGAGCACCATGGGCTCGAAGATCGACATCGCCAGCGCGCAGGGTTACATGGCCATCGTCTTCGTGTTCCTCGCCGTGGCGCTCAGCATCTACGCGGTGACCCACGCGACGGCCGCGCGCGAGGAGGAGGCGACGGGCCGCCTGGACACGCTGCTGTCGACACCGCTCGGCCGGCGCTCGTGGCTCGGAGGGCGCGTCGTGGTCGGGGCGCTGTGCAGCGTGCTCGTGGCGCTGGCGATGGCCTTCGCCGCGTGGGCGGGCGCCGCGGTCAAGGGCGCGAGCGTCACGCTGCCCGACATGCTCGAGGCAGCGGGCAACGCACTGCCGGTCGTCGCGCTGTTCCTCGGCCTGGCGGTGCTCGGCTTCGCGCTCGTCCCGAGGCACACCGGGGCGATCGCCTTCGGCCTCGTCGGCGTCGCCTACCTGTGGCAGCAGACGGGCGAGATCCTCAAGGCGCCCGGATGGGTGCTCGCGCCCTCGCCGTTCCACTGGCTGGCGCTGGTCCCCAGCGAGCCGTTCGACGTGACCGCCTCGGCTGCGATGCTCGCGATCGGCGTGCTGGCTGCGGCCGCGGGCCTGGAGGTGTTCCGCCGCCGCGACCTCGTCGGTATCTGATCAGCCCTTCGCGCGCTTCTCGAGCTCGCGGCCGAAGGCGTGCTCGATCGCCTGCGTCATGCGCTGCTGGAAGATCGCGAGGAACGTCTCGGTGACCAGCGGGCGCAGCTGCTCGAGCGTCTCCCGGACCTCGGGCCAGTCGGCCTCCGGGCGGCCGGCCTCGTCGAACGGCTTCCAGATCTGCTCGAGGAAGAGCTTCACGAACGTGCGGCTCGTGCTGTCGGCGTTCTTCGTCACCCGCTCGACGATGTCGAGCGCCCGGTCGATCGGGACGCCGAGCGCGAGCACGGCTTCGCCGGCGCGCAGCACCGTCGGGCTCGGCACCTCGTAGCGGTCCTCGCCCAGCGGCACGACGAGTCCCAGGCGCTCGGCGCGCGCGAGCGTCCGGCGCCCGCGCTCGGTCCCGAAGCGCTCGGCGAGTTCGGCGAGGTCGACGACCTCGCGCGGCTCGGTCTCGAACGGTGCGAGCAGGGTGCGGGCGAAGCCGAGGATGTCCTCGGCTTCGGCCGTGCCGTCCCCGCGCTCGAGCAGATGCTTGATCGCTGCGAGGTTGTATCCGTTTCCCTGGAGCTCCTGGATCAGCCGCAGCCGCGCGACGTGCCGGGGGCCGTAGTAGCCCGTGCGCGCCCGCACCTCGGGCGCCGGCAGCAGGCCGCGCGACTGGTGGGCGCGGATGTTGCGCACCGTCATGCCGGTCTCGCGCGCCAGCTCGTCGATCGTCATGTCGCTGGTCGAAGCGGCGGTGTTTGCGGGCACGGCGGGGATCCTACGCTGTTTCATGTGACGCTGATCGGTGTATCATCGGGTAATGACGACGAATGACACGTCGCCCGCTGTCGGCGTGCTCGGAGAGGCGCGGAGCATCAGGCTCCACGGGCACGCGGTGCACTACCGCAGCCTCGGCGAGGGCCCCGCGCTCGTCCTGCTGCACGGCATCACCTCGGACTCCGAGACGTGGCGCGAGGTGCTGCCAGGGCTGGCCGAGCGGCACACGGTGATCGCCCCGGACCTGCTCGGGCACGGCATGTCGGCCAAGCCACAGGGCGACTACTCGCTCGGCGCCTTCGCCAGCGGTGTGCGCGACCTGCTCGTCGCGCTCGGCATCGAGCGGGCGACCGCCATCGGGCACTCGCTCGGCGGCGGCGTCGCGATGCAGCTCTCCTATCAGTTCCCTGAGCGCGTCGAGCGCCTCGTGCTCGTCTCCAGCGGCGGCCTGGGCCGCGAGGTCCACCCGATGCTCCGCGCGGCCACGCTGCCGGGCTCGGACTGGGTGCTGCCGCTCCTCGGCCGCGCCGGGCTGCTCGGCGCGGGCGCCGGCGCGGCACGTGCCCTGGGCCGCATCGGCCTGCACGCAAACGCGGACGTCAGCGGCATCGCCGAGGGTTTCGCCACGCTGGCCGACGAGGAGTCGCGGCGCGCGTTCCTGCACACGGCGCGTTCGATCATGGACCCCGGCGGCCAGCGCGTCGACGCCAGCGATCGCCTCTACCTCGCGGCGGGGATGCCGACGCTGATCATCTGGGGCGAGCGCGACCCGATGATCCCCGTGGCCCACGCGCACTCGGCGCATGCGCTGATGCCGCACAGCCGGCTCGAGGTCTTCCCGGGCGCCGGGCACTTCCCCTTCCGCGACGACCCCGCGCGCTTCGTGTCCGTGCTCAACGACTTCATCGCGACGACCTCCCCCTCGGAGAGCGACGAGACCGGCTTCCGCGAGCTGCTCCTCGCAGACCACGACGGGGCGGCCTGATGCGGCCCGCGCACCTGATCGAGCACCTGCGCGAGCAGCCCCGGCTGCGCGGGGTCTCGCACGCGTATGCGTTCTGGATCGCGGCCGGCCTCGCCGTCGCGCTCGTGCTGCTCGCCCCGGGCGGCCTGGCGCGTTTCGCGGCGGTCGTCTACGGCGCCGGCCTGTGCGCGCTGTTCGCGTGCAGCAGCCTCTACCACCGCTGGCGCGGGAGCCCGCGCTGGCGCCCGCTGCTGCGCCGCATCGACCACAGCACGATCTTCGTCTTCATCGCCGCGAGCTACACGCCGGTCGCGCTGCTCGTGCTGCACGGCACGACGCAGGCCGTCGCGCTCGCGGGCGTGTGGGCCGGCGCGCTGCTCGGCGTGACGCTCTCGATCCTGTGGATCGACGCCCCGCGGTGGCTCAACGCCGCGACCTATCTCGCGCTCGGCTGGGTGGCGCTGCTGGCGCTGCCGCAGCTTGTCACGGGGCTGCCCCTCTGGCCGCTGCTGCTGCTCGGCGCCGGCGGGCTGCTCTACTCGCTGGGCGCCGTCGTCTACGCGACGCAGCGCCCCGACCCGTGGCCGCGGATCTTCGGCTACCACGAGGTCTTCCACGCGTTCGTGATCCTCGCCGCCGCGGCGCACGTGATCGCGATGGCAGGCTGGGTCCTGCCGTCGGCGGGCTGACAGGCCCTCGCGCAGGCGCTGCGGCGCGGGTGTACTAGCGTCCGCCCATGCTCGTGATCGACCGCGACGCGGACTGGCTGGCGATCGGCCAGCCGGCGCACGCGTGGCTGTCCGGGCGGATCGCCCGCGTGTGGGGCAACGAGCGCTTCGCGGCACCCGACCCGTTCGAGGACGTCTGCCTGGGCATCGAGCAGCACGACGTCGCCTGGATCGACTGGGACGTGCGTCCGCCGCTGTTCGCGCCGGCGCGCCGCGCCGCCTCGTTCTACGAGGCGCCGTTCGACCGCCGGCTCGCGCTCTGGGAGCAAGCACCGCTGCGGCTGCTGGCCACGAGCCCGTACGCGGCGCTGCTCGTCTCCCTGCACGGGCGCAACGTCCACACCCGGTTCGGCGGCCCCGACGGCCTCCCGGAGCCCGAGGCGGCACGGGTGCGGGCCTACCTCGCCGCCCAGGAGGCTCTGCAGGACGGGCTGATCGGCGCCCTGGGGATCACCCGCGCCGAGGCCGAGCGCGGCGGCGACCTGCTGTTCTGCCTCGATGGGCTGTCGCTGGGCATCTGCCACGGCTGGCCGTCGCGCGACCTCCCCCCGGTCGACGGCGTGACGATCCGCGCGGCGCCCGCGGGCGGCGGGGCCTTCACGCTCGATCCATGGCCGCTGCGCGTGCCGGAGCTCGCGCTGGGGCTCCACGGGCGGCGGCTGGCCGAGCGCTTCGACGACGAGGACGCGCTGCACCGGGCGCTCGACGCGGCGCCCTGGGAGCCGCTGCGCTGGACGCTGCGGCCCGTCGCCTGACTGCGATCTACGCCGGGCCCGCGAACGCGCGCAGGGCCTCGCGGCCGCCGCCGACGACGGGGTCGCCGTGGGCCAGCAGCAGGATGTCGAAGTCGAGGTCGAGCAGCCCGCGGTAGGCCGCGCGCAGCCCGGCCTTCGTCGCCTCGGGCTCGTCCATGAGGAAGTCCGGGACGAACGCCAGCCCGGCGGCGCCGGGCCACTGCACGACGCCGTCCGCGCACGCGAGGGCGCGGTGGGCCGGGATGTGGAGCGCCGTCTCGTCGGGGCAGATCGCGTCGACCTCGTGGACGACGATCCCGCCCGGCAGCTCGTCACCGAAGTCGAAGGCCTCGACGGGCCCGCGGCCCTCAAGCTCGTGCAGCCCGTTGCGGATGCAGTGCACGGTGCAGCCGAAGGCCTCGCGCAGGATCCAGGCGTCGCGGTCGTGGTGGCGGTTGGTGAGGACGACGTGCTCGGGCCTGCCGTGGGCCTCGAACCACGCGAGGCCCTCGGGCGGGAGCTTCGCGTCGATCACGACCCGCTCGGCGAGCAGGCAGTACGAGCTGACGTCCATCTGGATGTGCTCGTGGCGCGCCGTCCAGTGCCACAGGCCGGGGGCGATCTCCTGCATCGCCCGAGACTAACGCAGCGGAGCAGGTCCTCAGCAGGCGCGCGGCCGCGTCAGGCCGAGCGGGACGCACAGACGCTGGGCGCGCGGGGTGCCCGTGCGCCCCACCGTCCAGCGCGTCACGGCGCCGTCGGTCACGGGGGCGCTCACGGCGACGCTGAGCGTCTGGCCGGTGCGCAGGCGCGTGCGCGCGGCGCCGAGCGCGGCGCGCAGGTCAGCGCCGGATCCCGCGGGCGTGAGCGTCACGGTGCCGGACGGGCAGCCCGTGCCGGAGCAGCTGATGCGCACGGTCGACTTCGCCGGAAGACGCGTCGCACGCAGCGTGCGAAGCGTCGCCGCGCCGGTGCTGCGCCGCCAGGTGGCGGCCAGGCGGACGGGGTTCGCCGGAGCGAGCTGGTGCAGGCCCCACGGCGGGTTGGCGTTGACGATCCGGCCGGGCCTGCATGTCGCGACGAGGCTCGCGAAGCGCGTGTTGGGGGCGCTCGCGCGGATCGTGTACACGCCCGCCGGCACGCGGGTCCAGACGACCCCGCCGTCCTTCGAGGAGCGCTTCTGCGAGCTGTCGGGAATCACCGAGGCGTTGAAGTAGACGGGCTTGCCGGCGTTCGGCGTGGTCGTGGCGGTCGCGCCGGCGACGCCGTGGGCGCCGTACCCGATGAAGCCCGCGAAGTCGAGCGCGCGGACGTTCACGGTGCTGAACGTGGAGACGATCGCGCACTGCTTCGGGTTGCCGGCGGCGTCGAGCGGCACGGAGAGCAGCGACGCGAGCGCCTTGTAGATGTCGACGGTGGGCGTCTGGAAGTTGACGTTCGCGAGATCCTCGCCGTCGGTCGTGAAGGTCTGCAGGTACACCGTCCGATAGCCGGGGTCGACGATGTACGGCGTGACCTTCGCGCGATCGGGGACCGCGAGGTCGTAGGTCCCGTCCTGGGCGACGGTGGCGCTGAGCTTCGGGTACTCGGCGACTCTGATCGTCGCTCCCCCGAGCAGCACCTTGACGTTGTTGAACTCGTAGGCGGTGCCGCGCAGGTGGACGGTGCGGGCGGCGCCGGCTCCCTGCGGGAGCGCGAGGGCGAGGGCCGTGAGCGCGAGCAGCGGCAGCGAGAGTCGGCGAAGATTGGGCTGGACCATCGTGGGACATGGTGACAGAGGAGCCGCCCGCGGGTACCCGCTTCGCGCACGGCCCGGCGTTCGCGGTCCACCGCAGCCGCCCCCGCAGTCCCTACGGATGGCCGCCGGCGCCTTCTCCATGATCCTTTGGTGATGCCGCTCTTCCACCGTCGCGGCGTGCGCTGATGGCCGCGCCCGCCACGGAGCGCCCGCAGGCGCACACAGCCGCTTCTGCGCGGCGGCACCTCGACGCGCCGCGCTCGCTCACGACGCTCGTCGCGCGGTTCGACCCCGGGATCTTCTCCGTCGGCGGCGGTCGCGCGTGCGTGCGGGTGACCGGGACGGGGATCGGCACCTGGGACGTCGTCCTGCACCGGGGGACGGCGACGCTCGAGCCCGCCGACGCGGGTCGCCGCGCCGATGCGCTGATCGAGGCCGACGGCGCGACCTGGGCCGCGATCGCCCGCGACGCCGGCAGCGGCATGGACGCCTTCCGCGCGGGCCGGCTGGCCGTTCGCCACGACCTGCACCTGGGCGTCGGATTCCTCGCCGCGACGGCCGGGCGCACGGAGGCCGGCGCGCTGCGCTTCATCGATGTCCCCACGGAGATCGGCACGATCTCGACGACGCAGGCCGGCGCGGGCCCGCCGGTCGTCCTGCTGCACGGCCTCGGCGCGACGAAGGTCTCGTTCCTGCCGACCGTCGGCGCGCTCGCCGAGCGCCATCGCGTGATCGCGATCGACCTGCCCGGCTTCGGCGACTCCGTGAAGCCGCTCGCCGCGCCCTACGACGCGCCGTTCTTCGCGCGCAGCGTCGTCGGGCTGCTCGACAGCCTCGGCCTGGAGCGGGCCTCGCTGATCGGGAACAGCATGGGCGGGCGCGTCGCGCTCGAGGTCGGGCTCTCCCACCCGGAGCGCGTGAACCGCCTCGTGCTGCTGACGCCCGCGGTCGCCTGGCTGCGCCAACGGCAGTTCGCGCCGCTGCTGCGGCTCGTGCGCCCCGAGCTCGGGCTGCTCCAGCTCGCCCCGCGGCCGGTCGTCGAGCCGATCGTGCGCCGCATGATCCCCGGCGCCGAGCACGGCTGGACGGCGGCGGGCGTCGACGAGTTCCTGCGCTCCTACCTCGAACCGCGCGGGCGCGCCGCGTTCTACGCCGCGGCGCGCAGCATCTACCTCGACGAGCCCCACGGGCCCGATGGGTTCTGGACGCGGCTGGCCGGCCTGCAGGCGCCGAGCCTGTTCGTCTGGGGCCGTCAGGACCAGATCGTGCCCGCCGCGTTCGCGCGGCACGTCCGCGCCGCTCTGCCCGCGGCGCGCCAGCTGGAGCTGGACTGCGGGCACGTGCCGCAGATCGAGCGCCCGACCGTCGTGCACGACGCGATCGCGCGCTTCCTGCGCTGAGCAGCGGGCGCTGAGCGGCGGGGCTACTCCGCGGGCGCGTTGCGCCGCGCAGCGTCCCGCTCGCGCGCCAGGAAGGACCCGAGCTCCTCGATCGTGCTCATCAGCGGCGACGGGAAGATGACCGTCGAGTTCTTGTCGACGGAGATGTCGACCAGCGTCTGCAGGTTGCGCAGCTGGAGCGCGAGCGGGTGCTCCATCATGACGTCGGCCGCCACGGCGAGCTGACCCGCGGCGAGCGCCTCGCCCTCCGCGGCGATGATCTTCGCGCGCTTCTCGCGCTCGGCCTCGGCCTCCTTGGCCATCGCGCGCTTCATCGTGTCCGGCAGCTGGATGTCCTTCAGCTCGACCAGGGTCACCTCGACGCCCCAGTCCTCGGTCTGGACGTCGAGGATCTCGCGGATGTGCTGGTTGATCCGGTCTGTGTCCGACAGCGTCGCGTCGAGGGTGTGCTGGCCGACGACGGCGCGCAGCGTCGTCTGCGCGATCTGGTCGATGGCGGCGGCGACGTTCTCGATCGCCAGGACCGATCGGATCGGGTCCTTGATGCGGTAGTACGCGACCGCGGCGATGTCGACGCTGACGTTGTCGCGCGTGATGATGCCCTGCGATTGGATCGGCATCGTCACGATGCGCAGCGACACGGTCTGCAGGCGGTCGACCAGCGGGATGATCAGCACGAGGCCGGGGCCGCGCGGTCCGTCCCTGAGCTTGCCGAGCCGGAACTGCACGCCGCGCTCGTACTGCTTGAGGATGTGCACCGCGCTGATCAGCAGCACCAGCGCGAGGATCAGGATCGCGATCAGGATGACGACGGTGACGGTGCTCATGTGGGCCTTCCCACGTGTCAGGGGCGGACAGGACGACCATAGGCGCGCAGCGGGCCGGGCGCCATCGGGGCCGCTCCGCGCCGGAGTGCGGGAAAACCCGCGTCGCCCGCGGGCGCTGCGCGGCTACGTTGCATGGGTGCGCTCGTTGCTCGCAGCGCTGCTCGGAGTGCTGGTGCTGGTGCTCGCCGCCGCGCCCGCCGCGGCGCGCACGCCCGTGCAGCTGGGCGCCGCGATCAACGACGACGGCTTTCAGGCGTCGGATCCGCTCTACCGCGCCACGCTCGGCCGCTACGACGCCGTGGTCGCCGAGAGCGCGTTCAAGATCGGCGAGCTCGAGCCCCAGCCGGGGGTCTTCTCGTTCGGTCTGCAGGACGCGATGGTGAGCTGGGCCAGCGGCCGGGGCCAGCAGTTCCACGGCCACACGCTCGTCTGGTGCGATGACCAGTTCCTGCCCGCCTGGCTGCTCAACCGGTCCTGGACCGCGGAGCAGCTCACGCCCGTGCTGGACGACTACATCACGACCGTGATGCATCACTTCGGCACGTCCGTCACCTCCTGGGACGTCGTCAACGAGGCCTGGAACGCGGACGGCACGCTGCGCGACTGCCTGTGGTCGCGGGTGCTCGGCGCCGGCTACATCGAGCACGCCTTCCGCGTCGCCCGCGCCGCAGAGCCGTCGGCGAAGCTCTTCTACAACGAGTACCGCGCCGACTGGGTGAACGCGAAGTTCACCGCGACGGAGGACATGGCCCGTCGCTTCATCGCCGCCGGCGTCCCGCTCGACGGGATCGGGCTGCAGATGCACCTCTTCGGCCGCGCGCCGCCGCAGTACCGGATCGAGGAGGCGATGCAGCGGATCGCCGCGCTGGGCCTGACGGTGCGGGTGTCCGAGCTCGACGACACGACCTCGCAGTTCCCCGGGACGACCGACCAGAAGCTGGCCCAGCAGGCGCAGGCCTACGCGACCGTCGCCGCCGCCTGCCAGGGGCAGCCTGCCTGCGACCGGCTGACGACCTGGGGCTTCACCGACCGCTACTCGGTCCGCGGACCCGGTGAGATGGCGCTGCCGTTCGACACGAACTACCAGCCGAAGCCGGCGTGGTACGCGCTGCAGCGCGTGCTGCGCACCCCGGCGGTGCCCGGCAACCACGTGCCGACCGCACCTGGCGCGCCGTCGGCGAGCGTCGCGCTGAGCCGCGGGCAGTTCACGGTCAGCTGGCCGGCCGCCACCGACGCCGACAACGACACGCTCACGTACACGCTGCAGCACCGTGACGCCGACGACGCCGGCTGGTCGACGATCGCCACCGGCATCCCCGCCACCGGCAACCCCACGCTGTCGTACACGTTCAGCTCGACCTGGCCCGAGCAGCAGGGCACCTGGACCTACCGCGTCATCGCGTCGGACGCGGCGACCGACAGCGCGCCGTCGCAGGCCTCGGTGCCCACGGTGGTCGACCGCACCGCACCGGCGCCGCCGCTCATCGCCGGCGACCGGGCGCCCGACGCCGCCGACGGCGACTGGTATGCCGACGCCGTCACGCTCGGGTTCGCGAGCGCCGGCGATCCTCCGCTGCCCGACGGCAGCCCCGGCTCCGGCGTGGACCCGTCGTCGCTCCCGGCCGGCGCCGCCTTCGCCGACCCCGGCGAGCACACCCTGAGCGGGACGGTCAGCGACCTCGCCGGGAACGTCTCAGCCGCCGGCTCGCTGACGGCCCGGATCGACGCGAGCCCGCCCGTCGCGACGGCGAGCGCGAGCGCGGGCGGCCTGCCGTACATCGCGGGCACGTGGACGAACCAGCCGGTCGTGGTCCACCTCGACTGCGCGGACGCGGGCTCCGGCGTCGCGACCTCGGACCCGGACGCGGTCGTCGGCGACGACGGCTCCGGGCAGCAGCGCACGCTCACGTGCCGTGACCGCGTGGGGCGTGCGGCGAGCGCGACCTTCGGTCCGATCGCGATCGACCGTGCCGCGCCGGCGGCGCCCGCGCAGACGGTCGCGGCGGCCGCAGGCGCCGCCGTCACCCTGACGGCCGGCGTCAGCGACCCGCCGGGCGGCTCGGGCGTCGCGCCGCAGGACATCACCTGGAAGAAGCCGGGCTCGCCGCGGACGACCGGCCCGAGCGCGAGCTACACGTTCGCGACCCCGGGGACGCGCAGGATCACGCTGCGCTTCCGCGACCGGGCGGGCAACACGGGGAGCGCGATCATCACGGTGAAGGTCGGGCCCGCCCGGGAGACGACGCTGCGCGCGGGCGCCGTCACCGTCACGGTTCCCAGGCGCGTGAGCGGGCGCATGATCGTGCTGCGCCTGCGCTCGGGCGCACCGCGCACCGTGCGCGCCGCGCTGTACCGCAGCGGTGGGCGCAGCCCGCTCGCGACGGGGTCGGCGCGCATCGGCGCGCACGCCTCGCGCACGCTGCGCCTGCAGTTGCCGGTCGGGGCGGGGCACGGTCGCTACGTCGTGCGCCTCAGCGTGCTGCGCGGCGCGCGGCGCCTGGGCGGCGTGCTCGGCGCCTCCGTCGTCGTCGCGCGCATGCCGTGACCGCGGTTGCGGTTAGGGTCGCGCCGGATGAGCGACGGCGCCGGCAGCCTGGAGATCGCGCTCGCGGCCGCCGGCCGGCCGATCGCCGACGTCGCCGCTGACGCGGGCCTCCAGCCGGACGAGATCGTTCCGTGGGGGCGGGCGAAGGCGAAGATCGCCGCGGCGCGGGTGCTCGCGCGCACTGCGGGCGGCCCGCGTGGCAGGCTCGTGTGCGTCACGGCCGTGACCCCGACGCGCTTCGGTGAGGGCAAGACGACGATGGCGATCGGCCTGACCCAGGGCCTCGGCGTGATCGGCCGCGAGCCGATCCTGTGCCTGCGCGAGCCCTCGCTGGGGCCGGTGTTCGGGCGCAAGGGCGGCGGCGCGGGCGGCGGCCGCGCGCAGCTCGTGCCGATGGAGGACATCAACCTCCACTTCACGGGCGACATCCACGCGATCGCGGCGGCGAACAACCTCCTGGCCTCGATGCTCGACGCGTCGCTGATCCACGGCAACCCGCTCGCGGTCGACCCGGCCTCGATCACCTGGCGGCGCACGCTCGACATGAACGACCGCGTGCTGCGGCGCATCGAGGTCGGCCTGGACCCGGGTGAGGGCGCGTTCCCGCGGGCGACGGGCTTCGACATCGCCGCGGCCTCCGAAGTGATGGCGATCATGTCGGTCGCCGCGGACCTGCCGGACCTGCGCCGCCGGCTCGGGGCGATCATCGTCGCGCGCGACACGGCCGGGCGCCCGGTCACCGCGGAGGCGCTGCAGGCCGCGGGAGCGATGACGGTGCTGCTGCGCGACGCGCTCGATCCGAACCTCGTGCAGACGCTCGAGGGCCAGCCGTGCCTGGTCCACGCGGGGCCGTTCGCGAACATCGCGCACGGCAACAACTCGTTGATCGCCGATCAGGTCGCGCTGGGCCTCGCTGACATCGTCGTGACCGAGGCGGGCTTCGCGGCCGACCTGGGCTTCGAGAAGTTCGCGGACATCGTCTGCCGTACGGCCGGGATCGCGCCGAGCGCCGCGGTCGTCGTCGCGGGCGTCGCGACACTGCGCCACCACGGCGGCGGGGATCTGGTCGCCGGCGCGGCGAACCTCGCGCGGCACGTCGCGATCGTGCGCGGCTTCGGCGTGCCGTGCGTCGTCGCGGTCAACCGCCGCGCGGGCGACGCCGACGAGGATCTGCGGCTGCTGTGCGCGCTCGGCACCGAGGCGGGCGCGCACGCGGCCGTCGTCTGCGAGGCCTTCGAGCACGGCGGCGCCGGTGCCGCGGATCTCGCCGCGGCGGTCGTCGACGCGTGCGAGCAGCCGAGCACCTTCAGCCCGCTGTACGACGACGCGATGGGCCTCGCGGACAAGCTCGAGACGGTGGCGCGCCGGGTCTACGGGGCGGCCGGGGTCGACATCGCCCCGGCGGCGGCGCAGCGCATCGCCGCACTCGAGGCGGAGGGCTTCGGCGCGCTGCCGGTCTGCATCGCCAAGACGCCGCTGTCGCTGTCGGCCGACCCCGCGCTGACCGGCGCCCCAGCGGGGTTCACGATCCCCGTGCGCGACGTGCGCGTCTACGCCGGCGCCGGCTGGGTCGTCGCCCTCTGCGGTGACGTGCAGCTGATGCCCGGGTTGCCCGACGGGCCGATCGCCGAGCAGATCGACGTCGACGCCGCCGGCACGACGATCGGCCTCTTCTAGGAAGCCTGCTGCGAGCTCAGCCTGCGCAGGCGACGCCCTGCGAGGTCGCGTCGCCCGCGCCGCAGGGCAGGATCGTCGGGCCCCGCCAGCCGGTGCCCGACGCGACGCCCCTGATGCCCTGCTGAGAGAGGCCGTAGAGGCGCACGATCAGGCGGAAGCCGGTCGTCGCCGCGGTCGGCTGCGGGGTGGGCAGCCAGTTGCGCCGCTGCGCGGCGCTCGCCGGGGCGTTCGGCTGCAGGTAGACGTCGAGCGAGCCGTCGGCGTTGTACCTGAGGCGGCTGCGGTCGTTCACGAGGTAGCGGTCGATCGGGTTGTCGACGAAGAAGCCGTCGCCGTCGTAGAGCGTCATCGACCAGAAGAACTTCACGGGCGGGTGGGCGTACTTCGCCGGGAAGTGCGCGACGTAGCGCTTGGCGCCGGTGAGCAGCCCGCGGTCGTGGTCGGTGAGCGCGAGCGGGTACATCGCGACCTCAGGGCGCGGAGCACCGAGCCCCACCTTGTCGATCATCGCGCGGACCGCGTAGTCCGTGCCATAGCTGCCCAGCGTGGAGACCGCCCAGCCGTTGTATCTGTCGAACCCGGCGAAGTAGCTGGCGACGAACTGCGACTGCACCTCGCCCGGGCCCTGCGCCACGGCGTCGCGCAGCGCCTGCAGCTGGGCGTCGGAGAGCGTCCCGGCCTTCGTGGGGTGCAGGCCGGGGCCGATGCCCAGCGTGCGCAGCTGGGCGAGGATCGGCCGGTCGGCGGCGGGCGGCTGAAAGCGCGTCAGCTCGTCGCCCAGCGCGTCGAAGAACGTGGCCGGATCCTCGCCGGCGGCGGTGCCCGGGATGTGCGCCTGGTCGATGGTGCGGTCGGCCTGCTCGGGCCGCGGCGGCGTGTAGCCGTAGGGCCGCGCGGCGCTCCAGTGGTTCAGCGGCGTGATCCGGTATGTGCGCATGATCTTGTGCGTCGCCGCCAGGTCCGCCTTCCCGCTGATGAACGTGCGGCCGATGATCCAGACGCGGTCGTAGGGCGAGCGCACGCGCGTGAGGCCCTTCGGCACCCGGCCTCTGAAGCCGGGGCCCGTGACGAGGTAGTCCCCGTCGGGCAGCGCTCGGTCGGGCGAGCCGATGTTCGCGAAGTTCTCCTCGTAGGGCGAGAGCAGCTCGAGCACGTGGAAGCGCGTCGTGCCCTTGGTGGTGTGGACGACCTGCGGCTGCCGGGCGAGGTCCAGCCAGGCCATCGAGTAGAGCGTGTCGCTGTTGGGCGCGACGACCGTGCGGTCCTTGGCGTCGGCGAGCCTGGCGAAGTTGCTGAAGGCGTTGACCGGCCCGCCGCCGCGGCCGTTGGGGACGTTGACGCTCGTGCTCGTCCTGAACGTCCGCTCCATGTCGAGCAGCGGGACGCCGTACTCGTAGCCACGCGTGGCGAGGCTGAAGGCCGCCTCGTACTGCGCCTTCTGCGCGGGGTCGGTGGCGTCGTAGCTCGCGAGCGCGCCGCTCGCGCAGGCGCCGCACGCGGCGACGGCGATCGCGATGGCGCCGGCGGCGCGGCGGATGCGGTGGGAGGTCGTCGTGCTCATCGGGTCCTCACGGTACGTGTTGGCGGCCGGGCGTCGCGCCGGTCACCACGACGCGCGCGATGGTCGTCAGCGACTGGTAGTAGACGTCGCGCCCGAAGCCCGGGGCGGGGAACAGGAAGGCCTGGGACGGGGAGCGGACGTCGACGCGCGCGCGGTCGTCGCCGCTGTCGAGGTCGAGCACGACGAGCTGGTCGCTGCCCGACGGCAGCGAGGCGCGCCGCGCGCGGGCGGAGCGCCCGAGCGCGCGCAGCGCCGGCGCGAGCGCGCGGCGCACGGCGGGGCGTCGCAGGGCCTCGACGTCGCGCCAGTCCTGCACCACCAGCTCGCGTGTGTCCGGGTAGAGGATCAGGTGACCGGCGTGCGCGAACCCGTCGCGGCGCCAGAGCGGCACGAGGTCGTCGCCCTCCATGCGCCACGCGCGCAGCACCGCGTTGCCGGCGTCGTAGGCGACGACGACGCCCCCGGCGCGGTCCCATGCCGGCGGGTTTGACTCCGTGCCGAACGGCAGGCCGCTGATCTCAACCGACCGCACGACGCGATCGTCGTCGCGCCGGGCCCACCACAGCCGCACCGGGTCGGGCGACTCGCCGGCGCCGCGCATCGTGCGATCGGTGTGGTTGCGCCCGTTGTCCATCCACAGGACGTGCTCGTCGCTGATCACCGGATCCCAGCCGTAGCTGCGGCCCGGCGCCGGGCCGTAGCGCGGGCGCCAGGCGTCGTCGATGACGAGCCGCTCGGCCGCGCGGTCCAGGCGCAGGCCGAAGACGACGGTCGTTCCGACGGCGATCACGCGCTCGCCGTCGCACGACAGGCGCGCGATCGACGGCTCCGGCAGCCGCAGCGGCGCCGCCACCGGCAGCAGCGTCTGCGGATCGAGGACCGAGACGGTCGAGGGCTCCCTGCCGGCGGGCGCGTCGCAGTCCTTCGTCACGAGCTCGCCGCCGTCGAGCAGCACGAACGAGTTGTGCGGGCGGGCGACCGGCAGGCGGTGGGAGGCGAGCACCTCGAGGTCCGCGCTCAGCCGGTGCGCCCAGCGCCCGAAGACCATGTGCAGATCGCCGCTCGCGTGCGCGGCCAGGCCCCCGGGCCAGTAGGCGCCGCCCGGCAGCCGCGGCGTGGAGGCGGTCGCCTCGAGGCTCAGCGGGTCCAGCCGCTCGACCCAGCCCTCGACGGGCGTTGACTGCACGCCGCCGAACGGGATGTCGTGGCGCAGCGCGTAGAGCTCGCCGGGATCGCGCCGCACCAGGACGTCGGTCGCGTAGGCGTCGCGCACGGCGGTCACCTCGAGCCGCTCGCCTGGCGTGATCCCCAGCCCCGGCACTCCGTCGGCGCAGCAGTGGCGCAGCGGCCCGCCGTCCTCGCAGGTCCACGGCTGCGGCCAGTAGGCGCCCGGCATCCCTCAGGCCTCCAGCGGCGCGCGCTCGAGCCCGGCCTCGCGCAGCGCCAGCTCGAGGTCCTCGATGCGGTCCTGGCCCCAGAACAGCTCGCCCGCGAGGTCGAAGACCGGCACGCCCCAGTGACCCAGCCGCTCGAGCGCGGTCGTGCTCGCGTCGACCCGTGCGCGCAGCGCCGGATCGTGCAGCGCGGCGGCGCAATCGCGCCAGTCCAGGCCGGCGCGCTCGCAGACCCCGCGCAGGCCCGCGTCGCTCGCGACGTCGACCGCCTCGGCCCAGATGCCGCGGCTCGCGGTGAGCACGAACTCGCGCTCGCGGCCGGCGTCGATCGAGTGCTCGGCGACCAGCAGGCAGCGCATCGCGCCGTCGCCGAGCGGGTCGTGCACCGGGCCGAACGGCATGCCCAGGCGGCGCGCCTCGCGCGCGGCGTCGCGCAGCGTGTGCAGGCCCTTGGCGCGCGGCACCGACTGGCCGCGCATCGCCATCGGGATCACCCCGCGGAACGCGAGCTCGACGTCGTAGCGCTCGGGCAGCGCGAACGCGCGCGGAGCCGCGAGATACGAGTACGGGCTGCGGAACGAGAAGAAGAAGTCCAGGCGCGGCGTGCTCATGGGGCGGCCGTCCAGCCGAGGTCGTCGAGGCGCTCGGCGATCTGCGCGAGCCGGTCGTGTGCGAAGAACCACTGGCCGTGCACCCACGCGGCCGGCGTGTCGTACGGCCGTCGGCGGCGCATCAGCCGCTCGTTGCGCCGCACGGCCTGCGCGCCGCCCCGCTCCGGCGGGCGTCCGCCGAGGTGCTCGCGCCACAGCGCGCCGTAGGCGGCGCGCTCGACGGGGCCCTCGGAGCCCAGCCAGAGCAGGCGCTGCGCGGCGACGCAGAAGCGCGTCAGCGCGGGGCCCTGCGGAGCCGCCGCCACCCACTCGGCCAGGAACGCGACGGCCCGGGCGGAGAGCGGCTCGCGGCGGGTGAGCTCGAGCCCGCTGCGCCGGCCGAGCCGCCGCGCGTCCGCGATCGCGTAGGCGCGCTTGAGCTCGACGGCCGGGTCGCCCGGGATGCCGCGCTGCACCACCGGCTTGAGCAGCAGCCGCACGTCGCGCCCG
Source organism: uncultured Solirubrobacteraceae bacterium (assembly GCA_963809525.1). Taxonomy (GTDB): domain Bacteria; phylum Actinomycetota; class Thermoleophilia; order Solirubrobacterales; family Solirubrobacteraceae; genus F1-60-MAGs163. The sequence continues at coordinate 165,191 of CAWEJY010000012.1, forward strand.
GCGAGCCGGCCGGCCAGGTCGATGACCGCGATCGCGCTGCACGGGTCGTCGAAGGCGAAGAACAGCTCGACGCGCCCGCGGCGCCCGAGCCGTCGCCGCGCGGCGGCGCCGAGGCGCGCGGGCCACGTCACGCGCGAGAGCGCGATCACCGCGCTCGGCGCGACCCGGCGCACCAGCAGGTCGGCGGGGGAGGTGCTCACGTGGTCAGGCGAACGCCGCGAGCATCGCCTCGGCGATCTGCGCGCCGCGATCCTCCTGCAGGAAGTGGGCGGCGCCCTCGATGCGCACCTGCTCCCCGGCCGTCGGCAGCAGCGCGGTGAACACCTCGCCCGCCTTCGGGTAGGGGAAGACGGGGTCGCTGTCGGAGAAGGCGACGAGCGCCGGCTTGTCCCAGCGGCCGAGCGCGTCCTGGACGGCCGCCATCTCGCTCGCGCCCGGGTCGTCGGCGCTGAGCGGCACGAGCAGCGGGAACACCTGCGCGCCCGCCTTGCTCTCGGGGTTGGGGAACGGCGCGTCGTACGCGGCGATGACGTCGGCCGGCAGCTCCGTCGTGGTGCCGCCCTGGATGATGTTCCCGACGGGCAGGTCCGGCGTGCGCTCGGCGTAGTCGCGCCAGCGCATGAAGCCCTTGCTGACGCGCCCGGTGAAGAGGCCGGTGTTCATCACGACGAGGCGCGCGACCTGGTCTGAATGCTCGACGGCCCAGCGCAGCCCGATCGGGCCGCCCCAGTCCTGCACGACGACCGTCACGTCCTGCAGGTCGACCTGATCGAGGTGCCGGGCGATCGTGTCGCTGTGGCGCTCGTAGGAGTACCAGCCGATGTCTGTCGGCTTGTCCGAGCGGCCGAAGCCGACGAGGTCCGGGCACACGACGCGGTGGTCGTGTGCGACGAGCACGTCGAGCATGTGGCGGTAGAGGTAGCTCCAGCTCGGTTCGCCGTGGAAGCACAGCACCGTCGAGCCCGACCCCTCGTCGAGGTGGTGCAGGCGCAGGCCGTCGACCTCGGCGTAGTGCGGTGCGTAGGCGTAGCCGGGCAGGCTCTCGAAGCGCTCGTCGGGTGTGCGGAACACGTCGGTCATCGGGCTCCTCCAGGTGCGGTGACGGTGGCCATCCAGACTTCGGCCAGGGTGCGCGCGGCGACGTCGGGGTCGACGCGCGGCTCGCGCCCGAAGGCGTCGAGCAGGTAGCTCTCGTTCATGAGGTTCAGGGCACGGGCGGTCTGGCGCGGGTCTGCGAGCCGCACGCCCGAGCGCTCGGCGGCCGCCTGCAGGACGCTCACGGCGAGGTCCTCGAAGCGCAGGCGCAGCGCCGCGAGCGCCGCCGCCATCTCGGGGTCGCTGGCCGCCGCCTCGGTGACCCCGCGCAGCAGCGGGCCGTGGCGCTCGTAGACCGCGACGGCCGGGCGCAGGCCGCGCAGCGCACCTCCGGGCGGCATCGGCGGGTGCTCGCGCGTGAGCTGCTCCTGGGCGGCGTAGAGCGCGTCGATCGCCTCGCTGCTGGAGCGGCGCAGCAGGTCGGGGAGGTCGTCGAAGTGGCGGTAGAACACCGTGCGGCCCTGACCCGCGGCGCGCATGACGTCGTCGACGGTCAGCTCGGCGAACGAGCGCGTGCGCAGCAGGTCGCCGGCGGCGGCGACGATGCGCGCGCGGACCTCCTCGCGGCTCTGGCGCACCTGCTCCCGGCGCGTGGTGGACGTGCTCACGCGCTGCAGCATACGTGCTGTGACACTGTGTGACACAGGGCGTCGCGTCAGCTGGTAGCGTCACGCCATGCTCGCTCGCGCCCGCTGCCCTGCCGGCCTCGCCGTGCTGCTCGCGTGCCTGGTCGCCGCCGGGCCGGCCGCCGCCAAGCCCACCCGCACCACCGGGATGGCGAACGACCGCTACTGCGAGTACCTCGTCGTCACCGGCACGCTGCCCAATCTCGTCGCAGACGTCTGGAACACCTACGGCCTTGACGACTGCCCGCCGGCGCTGTGGAAGAAGTCCGACGTGAACGCGCTGAAGGCCCGCTTCGGGGCGCTCGCCGTCCAGCTCAACGGCCCGCGCCACTGGCTCATGGACTCGGCGTCGATCGAGCTCGCAAAGGGCCTGGGCCAGGTGCAGTCGTTCAACGGGCTGCGCATGCGGCGGATCGCGACGGTGCGGGTGCCGATCACGAACGGCGTGCCCGGCGCGGCGCCGTACACGGAGGTCACGGTCAACCGCCGCAACACGTTCGCGTGGAGGCGCGGGCGTCGCGTCTTCGAGCTCGTCGCGCCCGACGGCAGCGTCTACCTCATGCAGGCGTACGCGCAGATCGTCGACCCGGCGCAGACGCTCGCGAAGCTGCCGTCGCTCGGCGCGCGCCTGAAGCTCCCCGCCGGGTGGCGCTACCGCAGCCGCGTGCTGAAGGCCCCGCTCGCACTGACGACCACCGGCCGCGCGACGGTCCTGCAGGACGAGCTCCAGGACACCTACCAGCTCGAACGCCGCGGCTGAGCGCCGCCGAGGAGGCACATGCCCGTCAATCCCACACAGGAGCAGCTCGCCGAGGTCGGCGCCGTCGCCGGCAGCGCCGCCGACCGCCCGGTGATCATGCTCAACCTCAACACCTACCGCGAGCGTGCCGCGTACCAGGGCGAGCCGCCCGGGGGCGTCAGCGCTGACGTCAGCGGCCGTGAGGCCTACGAGCGCTACAGCGAGGTCGCGCAGCGCGTCCTGGCGCGCGAGGGCGGGCGGATCCTCTGGTACACGAGCAGCCCCGGGACCGTCATCGGCGCGCCCGGCGAGGGCTGCGACGAGGTGCTCGCGGTCGAGTATCCCAGCCACGCCGCGTTCCTCGCACTCGCGCTCGACGGCGAGATCCTCCCCGCGCTCGCGCATCGCAGCGCCGGCCTGGAGCGTGCGGTCATCATCCGCTGCGAGCCGGGCCTGGGCGGCAGATGACGCCGGCGCCGCGCCCGAACCTCGTGCTGCTGATCACCGATCAGCAGCGGGCGCCGATGCACTGGCCCGACGAGCCGGGCTGGCTCGACGCGCTGACGCCCAACGACGCCGAGCTGCGCCGTACCGGGGTCTCGTTCACCCAGGCGTGCACGGCATCGGCGATGTGCTCGCCCAGCCGCGCGTCGTTCCTGACCGGCACCTACCCCTCGCGCCACGGCGTGACCCTGACGCTCACCAACGGCGACCTGCAGCCGGATCCCCGCAACCTGCCGGACATCCTGCGCGAGGTGGGGACGCTGGCGGCCAGCGGCGAGGTGCCGCGCGCCCGCCTGGCCTCGAACTTCGCGCGCGGCCTGCTGCGGCTGGGCCCCGGGGGCGGGAACGAGCCCGAGCTGCCGGCGCGGGTGCCGACACTCGGCACGCGCCTGCGCGACGCCGGCTACACGGTCGTCTACAAGGGCAAGTGGCACCTCACCGCGCCGCTCGCCGGCGGCCACGACTGGGGCGCGGCGGACGCCGAGCGCATGGATCGCGAGTTCGGCTTCGGCGGCTGGGAGCCGCCCGACGCCGGTGAGAACGCCGACGAGACCCACTTCGGCGGGGGCAACGCGGGGCGCACGGGCGAGGGCTGGGACGAGGACTTCACGCGCCAGGTCGAGGCCTTCCTCGCCCGCGAGGATCTGCCCGAGCCGTTCTGCCTGGTCGTCTCGCTCGTGAACCCGCACGACGTGCTGGGCTATCCCGGCTCGTACGCGGCCGGGGGCTATCGGCGCGAGGACTTCGCCGGACTGGGCGTGGAGCTGCCGCCGTCGGTCGACGAGACGCTCGAGGAGAAGCCGGCGGTCCACTCGCTGATGAAGCTCGGGCAGACGTCCTACCTGGGTTCGCTCGGCTCGCGCGAGGAGCAGCTCGACTACGTGAACTTCTACGCCCACCTGCAGGGGCTCGTCGACGACAAGATCGGCCGTCTGCTGGCCGCGCTCGGCGACGGCGCCGACCCGGGCTCGTTGCGCGCCCGCACGGTGATCGCGCGGATCTCCGACCACGGCGAGATGGGGCTCTCGCACGGCGGTCTGCGCCAGAAGATGTTCAACGCCTACGAGGAGACGCTGCGCGTCCCGCTCGTGGTCTCCAACCCGCTGCTGTTCCCGGGCGGCGCCCAGGCGGACACCCCGGCTTCGCTGATCGATCTCGTGCCGACGCTGCTCGGGCTCGCCGGGGCGCCCGCCGACGGGACGCTCGACGGCGCGAGCCTCTGCGGGATCCTCGCGCGCCACGCGAGCCCGGATCGCGAGGGCGTGCGCACAAGCGGCGTCGACTTCGGTGGCGTGCTCGACGCGGCGCCGGCCGAGGCGGTCGCACACCAGGTCCTCTTCACGTACGACGATCATCAGGCGGGGACGGCGCGGCAGGAGGCGCCGGGCCAGCCCAACCGGCTTCGCTGCGTGCGCGAGCAGCGCTGGAAGTACGCGGTCTACCTCGACCCTGCGGGCCGGGTGGCCCCGGAGTACGAGCTCTACGACCTCGAGGCCGACCCGGACGAGACGCTCAACCTCGTCGGCGTCCGCACCGGCCGTGGGCGCAGCCGCGCCGCGGAGCGCGAGCGCCGGCGGCTGGAGGAGGTCCTCGCCGCCGAATGCGCCCGCACGGACACGCCCGCGCCGCGGCTGACCGTTTGATCCGTCCGCCGCGTCCGCGCGGTCACCGCTCGAGCGCCGCGCGCCAGGCCGTGGTCGCCGCGATCGAGAGCGCGAGCGCGGCGACCGTGGTGACGAGCGCGCCGCGCTCGAGGATGCCGCCCGCGGGCGCGCGCAGCCCAAGGATCGCGCACAGCAGGGCCAGCGCCGCGGCGACGCAGCCGATGGCGCCCGCGACGTGCGGCCAGCGCATGACCAGTGCGACCGCCGCGAGCGCGACCACGCCGGCGAGCGTGACCGCGGCGGCGAGACCCGGGTGAGCGCTCCACAGCGTGACGTACCCGCCCGGCCTCCGGTACCAGATCAGCAGCGGGCCGAGGAGCGTCACGATGCCGGCGACAAGGGCCGCCACGCGCGACGCGCGCAGCCGCTCGGCCACCGTCAGCTCGTGCGGGGGCGCCACGCTCGGCGGGCGGTACTGCGGCACCTCGGAGCGCGGCACGCGCCGTGCGCCGGGAAACGGGCCCAGGCTCGGGACGTCGTCGCGCGGCCTGCCGCGCCAGGTGACGCCATCCCAGTAGCGGCTGCGGGCCGGGTCGTCGGGGTCGTCGTACCACCCGGTGTGCGGCTGCAGCAGGACCAGCTCCTCGGGCTCGTCGTGCCCGGGGGCGGACTCGTCGCGGGTGGCGTCGCGGTCGCTCACCGGCTCGGATGGTGGCACGCGGCCGAGTGATCCGCGACCGGGGCTGGCGCGCGGCCGCGCCCCGGTGTACGGTCGCGGCGCAGCTTCAGCCGAGGAGACCCTTGACCGACGTCGCTCAGCCCGTCGCACCGCCCGTCGGCATGCCCGCCGTGGGGTCGCCTCCGCGCCCGCCCGCGAGCATCGTCCCGTTGCGCGGGGTCCCGATCGTCGCCGTGACGATCGTCGCGCTGATCGCCGCGATCGCGACCAACAGGCTGTGGGCGCTGGACTTCTTCCACATCGTCGGCGGCGGCCTCTGGACCGGCATCGACCTCTTCGTCGGGCTCATCATCGGCCCGATCCTCGGTGGCCTCTCGATCCCGGCGCGGGCTGAGTTCTCCGCGCGCTTCATGCCGAAGATGGTCCTGCTGATGCCGACGCTCGTCACGGTGACGCTGGCCTCGGGCTGGCAGCTCGCGCGTCACGTCGGCAACCTGGATGCCGGCTACGCCCATCATGGCTGGCTGGTCGCGTCCTACATCGTCGTCGGCGTCATGGCCGTGATCGCGCTCGGGCTGCTCGAGCCCGCGAACATCGCGGTGCTCTACGAGATGCGCAAGCCGGTGCCGAACGGGGCGCGGATCCAGCGCCTGATGAAGGTGTTCATCTACACCGCCGGCATCACCGGGCTCATGCAGGTCGCGACGCTCGTGATCATGACCTACATCGCGACGGCATGACCGGGGAGCACGCACTGGGCGCGCCGCCGGCCGCGGACGCGATGGATGCCCGGCAGCTGCCGCCGTGCCGTGAGCTGTCCCTGGCCACGCTCGCGCTCGTCATCGCGGGCGGGATCTGGATGGCGGCGCACCTCCCGCACCACGTGCCGCTCGGCCCGCCGATCGCCCTGCTCGGGCTCGCCGCGATCCTGCTCGTGACCGCCGCCGCGCTGCTCAGCCGCGTGGGCGACTTCGGCTGGCCGGCGTTCCGTCAGGTATTCGGCTGGGCCCTGCTCGGCGAGGCCGTCGTCGGCGGGATGATCGGCTTCGTCTTCATCCAGGACGGCACGCGCGGCGCGCCGCTCGCGGTGCTGCTGGGGATGCTCGCGGTCTTCGTGCTCGACGTGGCGTTCCTGCTCGCCTTCAGCGTGGGACGCTTCCAGCCCGCCGACGGCTGACGTCCCTCGATGCAGGCCTCAGGTCCGGTCGTCGTCGCTGCGCCGCCGTGCCTCGTTCTCGGCGACCTGGCGGCGCGCGGCACTGTCCGAGGCGAGCCGGCGCGCCTCGTTCTCGGTGGCCTGGCGCGCGGACTCGCGCTCGGAGGCGAGCCGGCGCGCCTCGTTCTCGGCCGCCTGGTCGCGTCCGGCACGCTCGGAGGCCTCGCGGCCGGCCTCGTTCTCCGTCGCGCGGCGCGCTTCGGCGTCCGCGCGCTCGTGGGCGTCGTCGCCCGGTTCGTCCGCACCGCCTCGTCGGCGCCTGAAGATGGCCGCCATGCGCAGCCGAGTCTACGCCGGCGCCGGCCGGTAGGTTTCGCGTGAACCTGCGAGGGAAGGCGACAGCATCACGAAATCGGTCGACCCGTCGAGTCCGGCCCGCCGGCGTCCCCGCGGGGCGTCCCCGGCCGAGCTGCACCGGCCCTGCCGGGCCGCGGAGATCCCGGCTGCCGACCCGGGCGCCCCGCCGATCCCCCAGCCGCGCGTGCTGGAGACGCTCGAGGTCGCCGCGGCGAGCGGTGCCGAGCAGCTGCACGTGATCGCGACCGGTGCCCCCGGGACGGGGCGCCGTGCGGCGCTCGAGGCGTGGCTGCGCGAGCGCGCGCGCAGCGAGGAGACGCCGCCCGACGTCGTCTACCTGCCGAACTTCCGCGAGCCACTGTGCCCGCGCGTCTACCGCCTGGCAAGCGGTTCTGGCCCCCCCTTCGCCGCCGACGTCGAGGCGCTCGTCGGCGACGCGCGCCGGCGGATCGTGGAGGCCTTCGAGAGCGAGGGCTACCGCGCGCGCCACCGCGAGCTGCAGGACGAGCTCGACCGCCGCCGCACCGAGATCCTGCGCGGCCTCGAGGAGCGCGCCCGCGCGGACGGCGTCGCGCTGCAGCTGACGCCGGGCGGGGTCATGACGCTGCCGATCGTCGGCGGGCATCCCGTGCCGCCGGCCGAGATGGAGGCGATGCCGGACGTCCTGCGCGAGCGCTTCGAGCGCGCCGTCGAGGCTCTCAAGGCGCCGGTCCAGGAGGGCTTTGCGAAGGTTCATGAGGTCGAGCGCGACATGCAGGCGCGCCACATCGCGCTCGATCGCGAGGTCGCGGTGTTCGCGACCGGGAGGCTCTTCGACGACGTGCGCAAGCGCTGGACCGACGGCGACGCCGACGGGGTCGCCGAGTGGCTCGACGAGATGCGCGAGGACGCGATCGCGCACCTGGACGCGCTGCGCGCGCCGCCCGACGCCGAGGCCGTCCCACCGATCCTGCGCGGCATGGCCTCCCAGGCCGACGACCTGCGCGCGCGCTACGCGGTCAACGTGCTCGTGACGCATGAACCCGGCAGGGGCGCGCCGGTGGTCATCCCGACCGACACCTCGTTCTACGAGCTCTTCGGGCGTGCCGAGTACGAGACGGAGTTCGGATCGGCGCGCACCGACCATCGCCACCTGCGCGCGGGCGCGGTGCACCGCGCGGCGGGCGGGTACCTCGTGCTCGACGCGGTCGACGTCCTCTCCAAGCCGGCCGTCTGGCCGCGGCTCAAGGACGTGCTGCGCACGGGGCGGGCGAAGATCGAGAACCTCGCGGTCCAGTACATGCTGTTCCCGGGCGTGACGCTCGACCCCGACCCGATGGGCGTGCGCGTGATGGTCGTGCTGATCGCCTCGACGGAGCTCTACGAGCTGCTGCACACATTCGATGAGGACGTCGCGCGGCTGTTCAAGCTGCGCGCCGACTTCCAGCCCGACATGCCGCGCGACGCGGCCGGCGTCGCGAGCTACGCCGGCCTGGTCCGCGCCTTGGCGCGCGATCGCGCCCTGCCCGAGTTCGACCGCGGCGCCATCGCGGCGATCGTCGAGCACGGCTCGCGGCTGGCGGACGATCGCGAGCGGCTCTCCACGCGCGTGCGCCAGCTCACCGACATCGCGGTCGAGGCGGCGCAGGAGGCCACCCGGCAGGACGCCGGGCGCGTGGGACGCGCGCACATCGACGCGGCGCTCGCAGCGCGCCGGCACCGCGCCGATCGGCCCGAGCAGCGCCTGCGCGAGGTCACGCTGCAGGGGACGCTGCGGATCGCCGTGAGCGGCGAGGTCGTCGGCCAGGTCAACGGGCTGGCGGTGTCGATCGCCGGCGAGCATGCCTTCGGGCATCCGATCAGGCTCTCGGCGACCGCGGCGGCGGGCGAGGGCGCGGTCGTCGACATCGACCGCGAGGTCGAGCTCAGCGGGCCGATCCACGACAAGGGCTTCCTGATCCTGTCCGGGCTGCTGGCCGACCGCTACGGCGGCCGGGATCCGATCTCGCTGCGCGGCAGCATCGTCGCCGAGCAGTCCTACGGATCGATCGAGGGTGATTCCGCGTCGGTGGCCGAGCTGCTCGTCCTGCTCTCGGCGATCGGCGGGATCCCGCTCGACCAGTCGGTGGCGGTGACCGGCTCGCTGGACCAGCACGGCAACGTC
>CAWEJY010000013.1:0-99986 GCA_963809525.1 uncultured Solirubrobacteraceae bacterium
CCTCGACCTGGGCGCGCAGGTCGAGCAGGTGATCAGGCGGAATCCACGACTCCGGCAGCCGGCCGATCATCACCAGCTCGCGCAAATGCCGCGCGTCGGCGCGATCGCTCTTGGCGCGCTTCTTGCTGCCGCGCCGCGCGGCGGTCTCAGCCGGCTCGGCCAAATGCACCTGCGCGCCGACGGCACGCAGCTCCTCGGCGACAAACCGCCAGCCGTTCGTGGCCTCCAAGGCCACCTCCAGCTCTTGGCCGGCAAACCGCGCCAAGACCTGCGCACGTCCTGGCGCAGCGCGGGCGAGACGCGGGCGCGGCCGACCTCGCCACTGCCGGTGTCGATCCACTCGGCCGTGATCTGCGCACGATGCTGATCGAGTCCCATTACGATCGCCATCACGGGGCCTCCTCAAGCTCCACGGTTGACTACCTGCGCACATCATCTGCGCATGAGCTGAGGAGGTCCCAGCTACGCCTCGCCAACCAGTGGGCTCATGCCATCTTTGCATGGAAGCAGCGGTCTTGGCATGTGCCCTCGTCGCTGGGTTAGCATCGGTCAGGGCGACGTCGCGGCCCGGCCCGGTCTGCTCTGGTCGCATACAGTCCCTCTGACGAACCAGACCGGCCAGGAGAGGAGGGCGCAGCATGTATGTACGGATCGCGCGGTTCGAAGGCGGCGACCGCGACTGGGACGACTTCGCCGCAGGTGTTCGCGAGACGATTCGCAGCGGCGGACATGGCACGCCGTTCGAGAGCGCGGGCGACGCGGCCAAGAGGATGATGCTGCTTGTCGATCGCGAGAACAACCGGGGCGCGAACCTGGTCCTGTGTGAGACAGAAGAGGACCTGCGGCGCGTCGACGCTGCACTGAACGAGGTGACGCCGGCGGCCGGACGCGGCGCCCGAACCTCGGTGGAGATGTACGAGGTACTGATTGATGAGGAGCCCGGCAAGTAGCTGGGCCCTCGGCCAGCACCACGCCACGTCCGGCATGGACCGGATGCGTCCGCACCAACGAGTCCGGACGCTCCGGATCGCTTCCAGCATGCTCCGGCGGCCGTCACGGCAGGCGACGGCTTTCGCCCCGAGCCGGTCGTTGCTCTCCGCGAGCGCCTTGGCGACAACCCGCCCCCTTCATAGAGACGAAGGGCGAGGGTGGCTGGGCGTGGGAATCGAGGGCGCCCCCTCGGCGTTCCACCGGCTCAGTGAGCCGGCACCGGTGTCCCGGCCCGGCAGGCCGTCCAACTCGCGTTCTGCGCCCGACCTCTTCTCAACCCTTCCTGGGCCGGAAATGGGCCGGATCAGGTCATCCCGCGAGGGTCCGCGAGTCCCCGTCAGTCCGCCTCGACCTCGTCAAACGGGGACATCTGGCCCCCGGGGGAACCCGGGGGTACGCCCTGGATCGCCCACTGGAACGGAGCCCTCGGCCCGCGGGCGCTCCACTCCGCCTCCGGGACGCCCCGGGCTCCCGAGCCTGCGCGACCGCCTGCTCAGCGGTGGCTCCTGTGGATGATGTTCACGCCGTCGGCGGGGTAGACGATCGACTCGTGCTGTTCGTCCCAGCGCACCTTGTAGTGCTCGTGCCCGGGCTCACCCAGGATCTCGATGATCTCGCCGCGCCGGGCGGACTCGCCGTGAATGCCGCGCGCCTCCAGCCAGTCGCCGACCCGCACTTCAGTTCTCTTGGCAGCCATGCACGCGATTCAACAACCTCGGCGACCCCGCGAGCATCCGGAGTTCGCCGCAAGGAAGGCGACACCGCCACGGCCGACGTTCGGCGCGATCGGCTGGTGCGACCCGAAGCGGGGGCTATGCTCCGGCATGTACCGCCCACCCGAGCTCCGGGAGATGGTTCGTGCAGGAGATGGTCATCTACGGCGTGAGCTTCGACATGGTCGGCAAGCAGCCGATCGTGCTGCTGAAGACGGTCGACAGCAACAAGTTCCTGCCGATCTGGATCGGGCACCCCGAGGCTGCCGCGATCCTGATGAAGCTGCAGGGCGCATCGACGCCGCGGCCGATGACCCACGATCTCATGCTCGACGTGCTCGGCGAGCTCGAGGCGAAGTGCACGCAGGTCGCGGTCACCGAGCTGCGTGACAACACGTTCTTCGCGACGGTGACGCTGGTCATCGGCGAGCGCGAGATCGAGATCGACTCGCGCCCGAGCGACGCGCTCGCGCTGGCCGTGCGCGCCGGCGCGCCGATCTTCGCCGCCGAGGACGTCATCGCCGAGTCGGCGATCGAGTTCGAGCACGAGGTCGAGGACACCGAGGAGGTCGTCGACCGCTTCAAGGAGTTCCTCGACGAGGTCTCCCCGGAGGACTTCGCCTCCGACGGGTAGCGCGCTCAGCGCGCGAGGTCGAGCACGCGCGCGACGAGCGCGTCGAAGCCGATGCCGGCAGCCTCGGCGGCCTGCGGCGTGAGGCTCGTCTCGGTCATGCCCGGGATGGCATTGGCCTCGAGCACCTGCAGCTCGCCGGTCCCCTCCTCGAGCAGCAGGTCGACACGCGCGCAGCCCGCCGTAAGGCCGAGCAGTTCTGCGACGCGTACGGCGAGCTCGAGCGCCCGCGCGGTCTGCTCGTCGCTGAGCTCGGCGGGACAGTGAAAGCTCGTGCGCCCGATCGTGTAGCGCGCCTCGAAGTCGTAGAAGTCCTCGTCGTGGGGAACCGCCTCGACGATCGGCAGCGCCTCGCCGCCGAGGACGGAGATGGCGAGCTCGCGGCCGTGCACGTAGCGCTCCACCAGGACCTTGTCGTTGTAGGACAGGGCCGCGAGCAGCGCGCCGGGAACCTCCTCGGGCGAGGCGGCGAACCGCACGCCGAGCGCGCTGCCCCCGCAGGCGGGCTTCACCACGACGGGGAAGTGCAGGCGCTCGCCGATCCCGGGCAGCGCGTCCGCGGCGCCCATCTCCTTGAGCGTCGTGTCGCTGAACACGAGGAACGCGGGGGTCGGGATCCCCGCGGCGAGCATCAGGTGCTTGGCGAGCACCTTGTCGCGCGCGAACGCGCAGCCGGCCGGACGCGGCCCCGTGTACGGCAGGCCGAGCGCCTCGAGCAGCTCCTGCACGGTGCCATCCTCGCCGTCGCGCCCGTGCAGGGCGATGAAGACGGCGTCGGGCTGCGCCTCACGCAGGCGGTGGACGAGGTCGGGGCCCACGTCGATCCCGACCACGGCGTGCCCCAGGCGCTCCAGCGCGTGCTCGACACGCGTGCCGGAGGCGAGCGACACCTGCCGCTCCAGGGAGCGCCCGCCCTTGAGCACCGCGACCCGCCGAGCAGGGCTCATCGCGCGTCGCGGCGGCGCTCGTCGTGCGGGCGCCGCGGCATCGCCAGCACGTCGGCCAGGTCCGTGCGCGGCTGCGGCTCGCCGGCGATGCGCCCGGTGCGCGCGCCGGACGCCGGGTGGCCCGTCAGCGTCGCGAACAGCCCGACCTGTTCGCGGACGAGGTCGCCGATCCGGCGGATGCCCTCCTGGATCGCCTCATCGTCGGAGCCGGAGAAGTTCAGGCGCAGCGAGGAGCCGCCGCTGCCGTCCAGGAACGCCGCCCGGCCGGGCACGAACGCCACGTTGTGCGAGAGCGCCAGGGCGAGCAGGTCGGTCGTGTCGAGATAGTCGGGCAGCGTCGCCCAGATGAACAGGCCCCCCTCCGGCCGCGTCCACGTCGCCTCCGGCGGCAGGTGCGTCGCCAGCGCCTGGAGCATCGCATCGCGCCGGCCGCGGTAGAGCTCGCGCAGCTCGTCCATGTAGCGCTCCCAGTGCCCGGTCTGGAAGTACGCGTTGACGAAGTGCTGGGTGAACGAGGACGGGCAGAGCGTCGCGGCCTGCGCGGCGAGGTTCAGCTTCGCGAGCACGGGGCGCGGCGCGACCGCCCAGCCGAGGCGCAGCCCGGGCGAGAGGATCTTCGAGAACGTGCCGGCGTAGACGACGAAGTGACCCCCGTCAAGCTCGAGCAGCGTCGGCAGCGGATCACCCTCGAAGCGCAGCATCCCGTACGGGTTGTCCTCCAGGAGGATCAGCTCGCGCTCGTGCGCGATCTCCACGAGGCGCCGGCGGCGCGGCAGCGACAGCGTCACGCCGGCCGGGTTCTGGAAGGTCGGGACGGTGTAGATGAACTTCGGGCGGCGACGCTCGCGGTCCAGGCGCGCCAGCGTCTCCTCGAGCGCGTCGACGCGCATGCCGTCCGCGTCCATCGGGATCTGCACGACGTCGGCCTGGTAGGAGGAGAAGGTCGGGACGGCGCCGGGGTACGTCGGGCCCTCGGCGACGATCACGTCGCCCGGGTCGATCAGCGTCTTGCAGACGAGATCGATGACCTGCTGACCTCCGGTCGTCACGATCACCTCGTCGGGATCGACGTGGGCGCCCTCAGCTGCCATGACGCGCGCGATCGTCTCGCGGGTCGCGAGCAGCCCCTCGGTCGGGCCGTACTGGAGCGCGCCCGCCGAGGCGTCGGCGGCCACGCGCGCCATCACCGCAGCCAGCGTCTCGGCCGGGAACGTCGAGGTGTCCGGCAGGCCGCCGGCGAGCGAGATCACCTCGGGCCGTTCGGTGATCGCCATCAGGTCGCGCATCGCCGACGACGTCATCACGCGCGTGCGCGAGGCGAACAGGCCCGCGTAGCGTTCGAGGTCGCGGGCGGCCGACCCCGCGCGGGGTGCATCCATACGCCGGGGTTCGCCGCGCGCGGCGCCGGACCTGTCCTCTGACATCATGGCCGCCGCACCGTAGCGGACGACCGTCGTGAAGCTGACCCTCGACATCCTCATGGGCCTCGGGCTGGCGCAGGCCACCGGCATCCGCCCGTTCCTGCCCGCGCTCGTCGCCGGCGGCGCCGCGCGCGGCAACGTCATGCTCGACTTCGGCGGCACGTCGTTCGCCTTCCTGGAGTCCTCGTGGTGGCTCGTCGCGATGGCGGCGCTGGGGCTCGTCGGGCTGATCCTGCGCAACGAGATCGCACGCCGCCCGCCGCTCGTCGCCGCCATGCAGGGCATCGGCATGGGCATCGGCGCGCTGCTGTTCTGCGGGGCGCTCGCCGACGACGGCTACACGTGGTGGCCGGGGATCCCGGCGGGCATCGCGGCGGCGTGGCTGTCGGGCACGGCCGTGCGCGATCTGTTCGGGCGCGCCGCGGTGCGCCTCGACGACGAGGCGCGCTCGCACCTCCCGGTCTACGGGGAGGGGGTGGCGATCCTGCTCGCCGCCCTGTCGATCATCGCCCCGCCTGTGTCGCTGATCGCGCTGGCGTTCTTCATCTGGCTCCTGATCGGCGGCCGCCGCCGGCGTGGCGAGAAGTACGAGGGCCTGCGCACGCTGCGCTGAGCGCTCGCGGTGCGCCGGAACCGGCGGGGCTGCCGGACGGGTGCACTAGCCTGATCAGCGATGACCGACGAGGCCGCAGCCGTCCGCGTCGCCGCACCAGCGCGTCCCGCGCCGGTCCCGCTGCGCGCGCGTGTGCGCTCCGCGGTCCGGCGCCCCGAGTCGTGGCTGCAGCTGCTGCGCTTCGGCATCGTCGGGGTCAGCGGCTACGTCGTGAACCTCGTCGTGTTCACGATCGTGCTCAACGGCGCGGGGCTGTCGTACCTGATCGCGGCGACCGTGGCCTTCCTCGTCGCGGTCTCGAACAACTTCCTCTGGAACCGGCGCTGGACGTTCAAGCTCGACGAGCACCACCGGCCGGTGCACCATCAGGCCGCGCGCTTCCTGACGGTGAGCGTCGCGGCGTTCCTCGTCGGCCTCGGCCTGCTCGCGGCGCTCGTCGAGGGTGCCGGGCTGCCCGAGGTCGCGGCGCAGGCGCTCGCGATCGTCGCGGTCACGCCGCTGAGCTTCCTGGCCAACAAGCTCTGGAGCTTCGGTCGGTGAAGGGCGCGGCGACCCTCGCCGCCGCCCTCGCCCTGCTGGTCGCCGCTCCGGGCGCGCTCGCTGCAACCGCCACCAAACCGGCGCCGGCCCGGCCCGGGCTTCCGAGCACGGTCCTGATCCCCCCGGCGCCGGGCGTTGCCGCCGCCGTCGGCCCGATCAGCGCCGCGCATGCCAAGGCGATCGCTGCACGGATCCCGAAGCTCGCGGCGGCGCATCGCAGCCATCCCGGCTCGACGTACGACGCCGTCAAGAAGGACGCGACGCGATGGGAGGTGAACCTCTGGACTGCCGCCCGGCACGGGCACCCGCAGAAGCAGATCGGCCAGGCCGAGATCGCCATCGCCGGCGGCCAGGTGCTCGAGGCCTGGACCGGGTTCCAGGTGGCCTGGACGATGGCACGCGGCTACGAGGGCGCGTTCGGCAAGTCGATCAACAACACCTGGATCTGGATTACGCTGTGCGTGCTCTTCGTCCTGCCGTTCATCGACGTGCGCCGGCCGCTGCGGCTGCTGCATCTTGACCTGCTGGCGCTGGTCGGGTTCAGCGTCTCGCTCGCGTTCTTCAACCACGCGAACCTCGGGATGTCGGTCCCGCTGGCCTATCCGCTGCTCGCCTACCTGCTCTGCCGGCTGCTGTGGGTCGGGCTGCGCCGGCGCGCGCCGTACCCCGAGCCGCTGCGCCTGCTCGTTCCCTGGCAGTGGCTCGCGGTGGCGGCGCTCTTCCTGATCGGGTTCCGGATCGGGCTGAACATCATCGACGGCAACGTCATCGACGTCGGCTACGCGGGCGTCATCGGCGCCGACAAGATCATGCACGGGCACGCGCTCTACGGCGCCTTCCCGCACGACAACGACCACGGCGACACCTACGGCCCGCTGCTCTACCTCGCCTACGTGCCGTTCGAGCTGATCTGGCCATGGCACGGCACGTGGGACGACCTGCCCGCGGCGCACGCCGCGGCCGGCGCGTTCGACATGGCATGCGCTGGTCTGCTGTTCCTGATCGGCAGGCGCATGCGCGACACCGCGCTGGGCGTGGTCTTCGCCTACGCCTGGGTGGCGTTCCCGTTCACGATCTTCGCGACGAATTCGGGAACGAACGATGCGCTGCCGGCGGCGCTGCTGCTGGGGGCTATCTACGTCCACCAGCGCCCCTTCGGGCGCGGCATGCTGACCGCCGCGGCGGGCATGACGAAGTTCGCCCAGCTGGCGCTGCTGCCGCTGTTCGCCGCGCACGCGCTCGACTCCTCGGCGGGCCGCTCGCGCATGACGCGCCTCGGTGCATTCGCCGCGGGTGCGGGGATCGTGCTCGCCCTGTGTGCGCTGCTCGTCCTGACGAAGACCGATCCGCGGACGTTCTGGGACCACACGATCGGCTACCAGGCCTCACGCGACGCGCCGTTCTCGGTGTGGGGCTTCTACGGCGGCGGCTGGCGCGTCGCCCAGCACGTCGTGCAGCTGGGCGCGGTCGTGCTGGCCGCGGGGATCGCGTTCGTCCCGCGGCGCGACGACGTCGTCGGGCTCGCCGCGCTGAGCGGCGCCGTCCTGCTCGCGTTCCAGCTGTCGACGACCTACTGGTTCTACCTCTACCTCGTCTGGATCGTGCCCGTCGCGCTGATCGCGCTGCTCGGCCGCCTCGCGGTCGCCGAGCCGGTCACGCAGGTGGAGGGGTCCACGGCAGCAGCAGCTGCTCGATCGCCTGCGCCCGCATTGGTCCCGAGCAGCTGATCAGCACGGCGTTGAGCCACGGGTCGTCCTCGGCGGTGTCGAAGCGCACGTGCATCTGCGTCACCAGCGACTCGATCGCCTGCTCCTTCTTGACGCCGATGACGCCGCCGCGCGGCCCCGTCATGCCGACGTCCGTGATGTAGGCGGTCCCGCCGGGCAGCACCCTCGCGTCCGCGGTCGGCACGTGCGTGTGCGTTCCCACGACGGCGGTCACGCGGCCGTCCAGGTGCCAGCCCATGGCGACCTTCTCGCTCGTCGTCTCCGCGTGCATGTCGACGAGGATCTGATCGCAGCCGGCCTTCGTGAGCGCCGTGACGGCGGCGTCCGCCTCGGGGAACGCGGGGTGCCCGGCGCGCAGGAAGACGTTGCCGGAGAGGTTCACGACACCGAGCTTGACGCCGCCTGCCTCGACGACGCAGGTGCCGTGGCCCGGCTGCGAGCGCAGGTAGTTGGCGGGCCGCAGGATGCGCTCGTTGTGATCCAGGTAGGGCCAGATCTCGCGCCGGTGGTAGGTGTGATTGCCGAGCGTGATGACGTCGATGCCCGCGGCGAAGAGGTCGTCCGCGAGCTTCGGGGTGATGCCCAGGCCGCCGGCGACGTTCTCGCCGTTGACGACGACGAAGGTCGGCGCAAGGCGCTCGCGCAGCCCGGGCAGCAGCCCGAGCAGGGTTCGCCGGCCGAGGCCGCCGACGAGATCGCCGACGAACAGGATGCTGATGGGGTCGCTCACCGGCGCAGTCTCGCGGATCGCCTCGCGCGGGTGCCTGCACCTGCCTACCATCCCTGCCGATGGCCTTTCCCGCGACCCGCATGCGGCGCCTGCGCCGCACCCCGGTGCTGCGCGATCTGGTGCGCGAGACGCGCCTGTCGGCCGGCGACCTGGTGATGCCGCTGTTCGTCGAGGAGGGATCGGCCGCTCCGACGCCGATCGAGGCGATGCCCGGCGTCGCCCGCCTGCCGGTCGGGGCCGTTGTCGCCGAGGCCGGCGAGGTCGCGGCGCTGGGCATCCCGGCGGTCCTGCTGTTCGGCATCCCCGAGTCCAAGGACGAGGAGGGCTCGGGGGCCTGGGACGACGACGGCATCGTCCAGCAGGCGATCCGCGCGATCCGCGCCGCGCAGCCGGACCTGCTCGTCATCGCCGACCTGTGCCTCTGCGAGTACACGAGCCACGGGCACTGCGGCGTGCTGCAGGGCGAGACCGTCGACAACGACGCCACGCTGGACCTGCTGGCCCGCACGGCCGTCAGCCAGGCGCGTGCCGGGGCCGACATCATCGCCCCCAGCGACATGATGGACGGGCGCGTCGGCGTGATCCGCGCCGCGCTCGACGCCGAGGGCTTCACGGACGTGCCGATCCTCGCCTACAGCGCGAAGTTCGCCTCGGCGTTCTACGGGCCCTTCCGCGAGGCGGCCGACTCGACCCCGGCGTTCGGCGACCGGCGCAGCTACCAGATGGATCCGGGCAACGGGCGCGAGGCGGTGCGCGAGGCGCTGTCGGACGTGCAGGAGGGCGCGGACATGATCATGGTCAAGCCGGCGCTGCCCTACCTCGACGTGATCCGGCGCGTAGCCGACGCCACCGATCTCCCCGTCGCCGCGTACAACGTGAGCGGCGAGTACGCGATGGTGAAGGCGGCCGCGGCCGCCGGCTGGCTCGACGAGCGGGCCGCCGTGCTCGAGGCCCTCATCTCGATCCGGCGCGCCGGCGCCGACATCGTGATCACCTATCACGCCAAGGACGCCGCGCGCTGGCTGCGGCCATGAGCGTCGCGCTGCTCTAATTCGGGCGCGCCGCGCCCCGCTGACACCGTGACGATCTCCCTTCGCGACACCCGCTCCCAGGAGCTGTACGCCCGCGCCCTGCAATATCTGCCGGGCGGCGTGAACTCGCCGGTGCGGGCGATGCGCGCGATCGGGCGCGACCCGCTGTTCATCGAGCGCGGCGAGGGAGCCGAGCTGATCGACGTCGACGGGAACATCTACGTGGACTACGTGTGCTCGTGGGGCCCGCTGATGCTCGGGCACGCGAACCCCGACGTCATCAAGGCCGTCGAGACGGCTGCGCGCGGTGGTACGACGTTCGGCGCGCCGACGGCGGGGGAGGTCCACCTGGCCGAGGAGGTCTCGCGCCGCTTCCCCGGCGTCGAGATGCTGCGCATGACGAGCTCGGGCACCGAGTCGGCGATGAGCGCCATCCGGCTCGCGCGCGCCGCGACGGGCCGCGAGAAGCTCCTGAAGTTCGCCGGTGCCTACCATGGCCACGTCGACGGCCTGCTCGCCGAGGCCGGGAGCGGCCTGGCGACGCAGGCGATCCCGTCGAGCCCCGGCGTCCCGGCCGCCGCCACCGCGAGCACGGTGATCGTTCCCTGGAACGACCCGGATGCGCTCGTGCGGGCGACCGAGGAGCACGAGTTCGCGGCGTTGCTCGCCGAGCCCTTCCCGGCCAACATGGGTCTCGTGCCGCCGATCGAGGGGTTCCTCGAGCTGCTGCGCGAGCGCGCGAGCGTCACGGGCGCCCTGCTCGTCTTCGACGAGGTCATCAGCGGCTTCCGCGTGGCGCCCGGCGGGGTGCAGGAGCTCACCGGCGTGACACCGGACCTCACGATCCTGGGCAAGGTGCTGGGCGGCGGGCTGCCGGCGGCGGCGTTCGGCGGCCCGCGTGAGCTGATGGAGCTGATCGCGCCGGCCGGCGACGTCTACCACGGCGGCACCCTCAGCGGGAACCCCGTCGCGGTGGCGGCCGGGCTCGCGACGCTCGCCCACCTCGACGAGCAGGCCTACCTGCGGCTGCACGCGACGACGATGGCGCTCGCCGAGGGGCTGCGCGAGGCCGCAGGACCGGTCCCTGTCCAGGTCTCGACCGCCACGGGGCTCCTCACGGTCTTCTTCAGCGAGCAGCCGGTTCGCGACTATGCCGGCGCGCGCGCGTGCGACCTCGAGCGCCACGGCGCCTGGTGCCGCCAGCTGCTGGCGCGCGGCGTCTATCCGCCGCCCTCGCAGTTCGAAGCGTGGTTCCCGTCGCTCGCGCACACCGCCGAGCAGGTCGAGCGCACGATCGAGGCGGCGCAGGCGGCGTTCGCGGAGGTCGCCTGAGATGCCCGAGGCGCTGGACCGCGTCGCCGCGGCGCTGGACGCCGACGGCGGGCTGCTTGCGCAGGCGCTGCTGACCGGCGGCCCGCACGTGGACGGCGACGACCCGCAGCTGGGCGCTCGCGCGGCGGCGGGCCCGCGCGCCGCCGGCAGCGAGCGCGAGATCGCCACCGTGGTGGAGGCGGCCTACGAGGGGCATCTGCTGCACCTCGGGCGCTCGCGCATCCTCGACACCGGCGATCTCGACCTGGCGCTGCTGGCCGGCGATCGTCTCTACGCGCTCGGCCTCGAGGGGCTGGCCGCGGTCGGCGACGTCGACGCCGTGCGCGAGCTGGCCGACGTCATCGCGCTCTGCGCCCAGGCACGCGCCGAGGACGCCGCGGAGCTCGCGGACGCCGTCTGGGAGGCAGGCGCGGCCGCGATCGGCTGGGGCTCGAGCCCGGCGCTGGAGGCCGCGAAGGCCGCCGCCCGACGCGGCGAGCCCGGCGCCCCGAGCGCGCTGAGAGCCGCAGCGCGCCAGCTCAGCGGCGACGTGGCGCCCGCGCGCTGAGCGGCGCCGCGTCCGGTCACGCCTCCCCGTAGACTTCTCGGCAGCTAAGGTTCGCGCCGCCAAGCGGCGAGCGGACCCGCCGCACGACGTTGGAGCCTCCGTGGCAGACCGCAAAGAGATCAAGAGCCCGTACACCGCCGATCGGCAGATCCCAGGCGCCTTCGAGGGCGAGACCGTCACCCGCCGGCGCTTCATGACGACGACGGGCCAGGTCGCCGGCGGCGTCGCCGCGGCGGCGTTCCTGCTCCCGGCGCTCGGCTTTGCATTCGGGCCGGTCTTCGAGGAGTACAACCAGCCGTGGCAGGTCGTCGGCAACACGGGCGACTTCACCCCCGATGCATACGTGCCGCGGACGATCAACCTCGTCGAGGGCATCGGCGACGCCGGCAAGTCGACGGTCTACGTCCGGCGCTACAACCCGTCCGTCGACAAGGAGCAGAACCCACAGCCCTACGTCGCGATTTCGACGTCCTGCATGCACCTCGGCTGCCCGGTCCACTACGTCAACGCCGCGCAGCGCTTCATCTGCCCGTGCCATGGCGGAGTCTACGACTTCGTCGGCAAGGTCCAGGGCGGGCCGCCGGTGCGCCCGCTGGACCGTTTCTACACCCAGGTCAAAGGCGGCAAGGTCCTGATCGGCAAGCGGTTCTCCGTCAACAGCGAGCTGCAGCGCTTCTCGCCGCGCGACCCGGGTGAGCCGCTGGACGGGGTCGGCCAGTACCTGTATCCGTCGACCCCCGACCTGCGTCTCAACTAGGCCATGGCGAAGATCAAGGTTCCAGTCCCTCCCGTCCCCGACCAGCTCAAGCCGCAGCCCAAGCGGCCCGGCAAGGAGTACGGCCCGCAGACGCCGGTCGAGCACGGGGCCGAGGCCGGAACGTCGGCGATCGGCTGGATCGACGAGCGCACCTCGCTGTCGGGCGGCGCGCGCTGGATGATGTTCCGCAAGGTCCCCAAGGGGACCAACTGGTTCTACACGCTGGGGTCCGCGACGATGTTCGCGTTCCTCTCGCAGGCCGTGACGGGCGTGTTCCTGGCGATGTACTACACGCCCTCGTCGACGCAGGCCTACGAGTCGATCCGGCACATCAACAACGACGTCTTCCTCGGCGAGTTCGTGCACGGGATGCACAAGTGGGGCTCGTCCGTGATGGTCGTCCTGATCTTCCTGCACATGGGCCGCACGTTCTTCTTCGGGGCCTACAAGTACCCGCGCGAGCTGAACTGGGTCATCGGCGTGGTCCTGCTGATCCTGACGATGACGATGTCGTTCACCGGCTACCTGCTCCCGTTCGACCAGCGCTCCTACTGGGCCTCGATCGTCGGCGTGAACATCAACGGCACCGGCCCGCTGGTCGGGCCCTACCTCAGCGACTTCCTGCGCGCCGGGCCGTACTTCGGCGCCACCACGCTCGCGCGCTTCTACTCGATCCACATGCTCCTCGTCCCGGGCGCGATCGCGGCGCTGATGGGCTTCCACCTCTACCTCGTCGCGCGGCTCGGCACCACGGCCCCGCCGTGGCTGAAGCCGAAGACGTCCGAGGCGCTCCGTGAGGAGAAGGTCTCGGCATGAACAGGCAGCAGAAGGAGCAGTACCTCCGCGACTACGGGGTCATGAAGTCGCAGGGGAAGCCGTTCTTCCCCTACGCGATCGCCAAGGACAGCGCGATGGCCTGCATCGTGATGCTGGTCATCATCCTGATGTCGATCTTCCTGGGCGCCGAGCTGGGTCCGAAGGTCGACCCGACGACGACGACCTATACGCCGCGCCCGGAGTGGTACTTCTTCTTCCTCTTCGAGCTGCTGCGGATCATCAAGCCGCCGGCGCTGGTGCCGCTGGCGACGATCGGCATCCCGACGATCTGCATGATCCTGCTGTTCCTGCTGCCGTTCTACGATCGCGGCCCGGAGCGCCGGCCCGAGCGCCGGCCGATCGCCACGACTGCGGGCATCTTCACGATCGCGGCGATGGGCTACCTGACCTACCTCGGGGCGTCGGCCGCGCCGCCGACGAACATCGACGTCCCGGTGCCCAAGAACGTCACCGCGCAGGGCGCTGCGGCCGTGGCGACCTACAAGGCGGGCCAGCAGGTGGTCGGCCAGTCGGGCTGCGGCGCGTGCCACAGGTTCGGTGAGGCCGGCAACGCCGGTCCCGGGCCGGAGCTCACCAAGATCGGCGCGCGGCTCCCGGCCGCGGCGATCCAGCGCACCCTCCTGAACCCGACCGCGCCGATGCCGTCGTTCGCCGGGTTGCAGCAGTCATCACCGCAGCAGTTCAACGACATGGTGATGTACCTGTCGTCGCTCAGGTAGCGTCGTGGTGTCCGGAGCCCCGTCCGGAAGGCCGGCGAGCGGCACCCTCGAGGAGCCGCAGGTCCGCGCGATGTTCGACCGCATCGCCGGCGGCTACGACGTCATGAACTCGGTCATGACGGCGGGGCTGCACCACCAGTGGCGCCGCCGCGCCGCCGACCTCGCCCAGGTCGGCCCCGGCGACAGCGTGCTCGACGTCGCCAGCGGCACCGGCGACCTCGCGATCGAGCTCGCCCGCCGCGTCGGCCCGGCGGGGCACGTGATCGGCTCGGACTTCTCCGAGGAGATGCTCGCCCGCGCCAGGCAGAAGGACCCCGCCCTCGCCTGGGAGTGGGGCAACGCGCTCGACCTGCCCTACGACAGCGAGCGCTTCGACGCCGTGACCGTCGGGTTCGGCGCGCGCAACTTCTCCGACCTCGACCAGGGCCTGCGCGAGATGACCCGCGTCGCGCGGCCCGGCGGGCACGTCGTCGTCCTGGAGATCACGACGCCGTCGCGCCCGCCGCTCTCGACGTTCTTCCGGGCGTGGTTCGACACGGTCGTGCCGCTGATCGGCCGCGTGGCCGGGGACTCCGACGCGTACGAGTACCTCCCGAACTCCGTCAAGCGCTTCCCGGGGGCGCACGAGCTGGCGCAGCGCCTCGACGCCGCCGGCCTCGCCGACGTCCGCTACCTGCTGACGGCTGGGGGCATCATCGCGATCCACGCCGGCCGCAAGCCGACCGCGTGAGCACGGCCCCGGAGACCGTCGAGCTCGTCCGCGCCGGGGGCCCGCACGTCGCCGGGCTGATGGCGCGCGTCGAGGAGCGCCTGCGCGACGACGCCGTGGGCCACGGTGCCGTGCTCAGCGAGCACGCGGGGGACACGATCGCCGCCGGCGGGAAGCGCCTGCGGCCGCTGCTCGTCCTGCTCGCCGCGGGCGAGCTGCAGGACGACGGCGCGGCCGAGACGGCGGTGCGCGCCGGCGCCGCCGTCGAGCTGGTCCACAGCGCCACCCTCGTCCACGACGACGTGCTCGACGCTGCGAGCCTGCGCCGGGGCCGGCCCACCGTGGTCGCACGCGGCGGGCGCGACATGGCCACGGCGGCGGGCGACCTGCTGTTCGCGCGGGCGTTCGCCGCGCTGACCGGGGCGCCGGCCGGCGACCGCGCCGAGGCTGTGCGAGTCCTCAGCGACGCCTGCTCGGCGCTGGCGCGCGGCGAGCTCCTGCAGCGCGCCGACGCCTGGGATGCGGGGATCACGCTCGAGCGCTACCTGCTGCGCTGCGAGCTCAAGACGGCCCGCCTGTTCGAGGCTGCCTGTGCGCTCGGTGCGCGCGCCGCCGGCGAGCCCGGCCTGGGCCTCGACCGCTTCGGCCGGCGTATCGGCCTCGCCTTCCAGATCCTCGACGACGTGCTCGACGTCTCCGGGCCGGCGTCGCGCACCGGGAAGCACCGCGGCACCGACCTGCTCGACGGCACGGTCACGCTCCCGTTCATCACCGCCCGAGCGCGCGATCCGTGGCTCGCGGCGCTCGACCCGCGCTCGATCACCACGCCCGAGGCGGCGGAGGAGGTCTGCGAGCGGATCGCGGCGACGGGCGCCCTGGACGAGGCGCGCGCGACGGCGCTCGCGTTCGTCGGCGAGGCGCGCGCGGCGCTGCCGGGCGGGCTGGACCAGCGCCGCCGTGACGCACTCGAGCTCGTCGCGGGCGGCGTCGTCGCGCGCTACGCCTGAGCGGGCTCGGGCGTAGCGGGTGATCGGCTTCGCCGATCGATCTCCGATGTGCTCTCGCACATCGGACCCTTTCAGGGGGACGTCACCTGCTCCGATCGATCTCCGGTGTGCTCTCGCACATCGGACCCTTTCAGGGGGACGTCACCTGCTAGAAGTCCTCGGGGAGGATGTGATCGTCGGCCAGGGCGGCGGCGAACCGCGTGACCTCGGCGTCGATGTTCTCCTCGACGAGGCCGTGCAGCGAGAGGGCCAGCGCGGCCGAGCCGCGCTCGAGCGCCAGGTCGTAGTGGTCGACGACCTCGTCCTCGACGACGACGGTGCCGTGGGCCTCGCAGTTGGGGCAGCGGAGCGTGACGCGCCAGTGGCGCGCGCCGGCCTCGTCCCAGTCGACGGGCTGAACGAACTCGCAGCCGCACAGCCCGCACACGGTGAGGTCGGCGGCCGCCTCGGCGAGCGCGACCTGACGATCCTCGCCGGGTGTGTTCCGCTCGGCGGCCGCGGGCTCGTCGAGGTAGACGATCTCGATCGTCCTGCCGGAGGGGAGGACCACCTGGCGGATCTGCGTGGTGCTGTCGTGTTCGTGGCGCATGGGTCGTGGGGTGGAACGCGGATCGCATCGGCGCCGCACTCTGGGCACTTGAACACCGACGAACGGAAAAAGATGCGGTGGCGCGCCGCGTGGCGGTGCGACGGCTCTGCGACGGGGATTCTGCGGCTATCACCGTCTGGCGCCGGCGTCCAGCCGCGGTCGAACGAGTGTCCAGGCGTCGGCGACGGGCTGCGGCGGTACGCTTCCCGGCGATGCCAGATATCGGCCCGCTCGAACTCATCATCATCCTGGTGATCGCGCTCCTGGTCCTCGGGCCCAAGCGCCTGCCCGGCCTGGGCAAGCAGCTCGGCACGGGCATGCGCGAGTTCAAGGACTCGATCACCGGCAAGGACAAGGACGACGATGCCGCGGTGACGAAGCCCAAGCTCGACGCCGCCCCGGCCGAGCCTGCGCCGGAGCCCGCGCCCGGGCCCGCGGCCCAGCCCGTCGCCGCGGAGCCGCGGGGCGACGAGCCGCGCGCCGACGCCTAGCGGAGCGATGCCGGCCGTCAAGCCGATCGGTCACGAGGATCGGCTGAGCATCGTCGACCACCTGGACGAGCTCCGCTCGCGCCTGATCCTCTGCATCATCGTCTTCGTCGTCGCTTTCGCCTTCTGCTACGCGGAGAACGGAGCGATCCTGCGGATCGTGAACAAGCCGTTCACCGAGGCGCAGAACTCCACGAAGAACAAGTCCTCCCAGCAGCAGTCCGCGCGCTTCGAGAAGGCGCTCGGCGCCGCGTCCGGCCAGCTCTCCGTCACGCTGACCGCACTCCAGCGCACGGTCCGCGACCTCGCCGCCGAACCCGGCCTCTCGGCGGCGCAGCGCGCGCAGGCCGCGCTGACGGTCGCCCAGGTCGCCCGCGCGGCGAAGGCATTCAGCGTCGCCCACGCGGCGACGCCGACCAACAACGGCCGCAAACCGGTGACGCTCGGCGTCGCCGAGCCGTTCGTCGCCACCTTCACGGTGGCGGGCTACGCCGCGCTGCTGCTCTCGCTCCCGTTCATCCTCTACGAGCTCTACGCCTTCCTCCTGCCCG
The DNA here is from genome assembly GCA_963809525.1 of uncultured Solirubrobacteraceae bacterium. GTDB lineage: Bacteria > Actinomycetota > Thermoleophilia > Solirubrobacterales > Solirubrobacteraceae > F1-60-MAGs163. The sequence continues at coordinate 16,880 of CAWEJY010000013.1, forward strand.
CGTTCAGCCCGAGCGAGCGGAAGGTCGCACTGCCGCTGATGCTGCTGGTCCCCCTGCTGTTCATCGCGGGCGTGCTGTTCGGCTACTTCGTGGCGCTGCCGCGGGCCGTCGGGTTCCTGCAGAACTTCAACAGCGACAAGTTCGACATCCTCATCCAGGCACAGGTCTACTACAAGTTCGTCGTCCTGTTCCTGGCGCTGATGGGATTGATCTTCCAGATCCCCGTCGCCGTCCTCGCGCTCACGCGCGCCGGCATCGTGAACGCGCGGATCCTCTGGCAGCGCCAGGGGTACGTCATCCTCGCGATCTCGATCGTCGCCGCCGTCGCGACACCCACGCCGGACCCGATCACGATGATCGTCACGATGCTGCCGCTCATCCTCCTGTTCGAGCTCAGCATCGGGCTCGCCTACATCTTCCAGCCCAAGAGCGGGACGATCACCGGCCGCTGGGGCGAGTGGTGGGATGAGCGCGACCACGAGGACGACGAACCGCCGCCCGACGTTGAGGCCGCGACAGCTGGCGCCGCCGAGGATCGCGCACCCGTATCCTGAGCGGCATGTTGTTCGACCTGCGTGGCCGCGGGCGGCGTCGTTCCGTCCAGGTCATCTATCTCGGGCTCGCGGTCATCATGGCCGGCGGACTCGTGTTCTTCGGTATCGGAGGCGCCACCAACGGCGGCCTCTTCAATGCCGTGACCGGCAACAACAGCGGCAGCACCGGGGCATCCCTCTACGACAAGCGCGTCAAGACCTACACGCAGCAGGTCACGGTGAACCCGAAGGACGCGCAGGCATGGGCCGCCCTTACGAAGGCACAGGTGCAGCAGGCGTCGGTCACGGGGTACAGCCAGGCGACCGGGCAGTACACGACGAAGGGTCTCGCCGGCCTGCAGCGCGCGTCGGCGTCGTGGAAGCGCTACCTCGCGCTGAACCCCGACAAGCCCGATGACACCGTAGCCTCGCTGATGGTGGCCGCCTACGGCTCGAGCGGCCTCAACCAGCCGACCGACGCCGCCAACGCGCTGGCCGCCGTGATCGCCGGGCGCGGTCCGAGCGCGGCGCTCTACACCCAGCTCGCGATCGAGCGCTACGTCGCGGGCGACACGCGCGGAAGCCTGATCGCCGGCAAACGCGCGATCGCGCTGACCGACCCGGCCAAGCGCGTCCAGGCCAAGGCCCAGCTCGACATCCAGCGCAAGCAGATCGATCAGGCGCGCGTCCAGGGCGCCGCCAACCAGGCCACGAACACCGGGACCTCGCCGCTGGGCGGCGGCTGACCGGCAGCGGGACCCAGCGGCTACCATTCACAGCCGCTCGTCGCCCCTGTAGCTCAATTGGCAGAGCAGCGGACTCTTAATCCGAAGGTTCTTGGTTCGATTCCAAGCGGGGGCACTCAGGAAAGCGCTGGTAATCAGTGCTTTCCTCGTCTTCGCCGAGAGCGCGCAGCGCGCACGTCGAGCTTCCCCGTCACCGCCTCGCGCGCGCCCGGGACGCGCCGCGCCTCGGCGACCGCCTGCGCTGGGCGCAGCAGTGCCTTCGACGGCATGCACGCGTAGAACGAGCACTCACCGCCGATCAGGTGCTGCTCCACGACCGCGACGCTCAGGCCGCCGTCGGCAAGGCGCCCGGCCGCGACCTCGCCCGCAGGCCCGACTCCGATCAGGATGACGCCGTGACCGAGACGATCGCTATCGCGACCCCGCCGTAGAGGACGTCGGTGATGAGCGCGAGCGAGGCCGCCATCGACGCGCCGAGGGCGGCCATGCCGGCGATCGCGAAGCGGCTGCCGAGAACAGCAGGTGGCGCTTGTCGTGGGGACGGAAGAGCAGCCGATGCTGTGAGGCGGGCGTGATCAGGAGTACGGCGGCTGCGGCGGCCAGCAGCAGCGCCGCGAAGTACAGGTCGCGCCGGAGCGTCGTGACCGCCCCGAAGCGTGCGCTGAATGGGACGACAAGCAGGAACGCGAACAGCATCTGCACGCCCGTCTGGGCGACGCGCAACTCCTGGACGAGCTCCTCGAGATTGCGGTCGGCGCGCTCCAGGGCGGTCTCGTGCCGCCCGGGCGCGGAGACACGCGGGATGCGGGTCCCCGGATGATGCGCGGTCGACGTCACACCAGCCGCAGCACGAGCAGCACGAGGACGATGATAACCAGCAGGCCAATGAGTCCGTACCCGGTGCCGGCGATGGCGAGAACTGCTGCGAGAGGCATGAGTGTCCTTTCTGGTGGATTGAGGCTCAAATACCCGTTCCCATTCAGGTGAAACCCGGGCGCCCTGCATCACCCGATCTTCAGCGCGTGCGCGCCGCGCCGCGTCATCGCGAGATGCTCGTGCGTTCCGGTGACATCAACGAGTACATCAAGGACGCGGTCAGCCGAACCGTCAGCGCCAAGGACTTCCGGACCTGGGGCGCGACCGTGCTGGCAGCCGTCGCCGTGTTCCGAGCCCACATGCACTCGCCGACGGCACGGACCCGTGCCGTGACACGCCGCCAAGGAGGTCGCGCACCAGCTGGGCAACACGCCGGCGGTCGCGCGCCGCTCCTACATCGACCAGCGCGTCTTCGACCGCTTCGCGCAGGGGGAGTCGATCAACGCCGCGCTGTCGCGGCGGGGCGTCGAGGCCGGCGCCCCGGCGATCCAGGGCCTCGCCGAGCGAGCGGTGCTGCGCCTGCTCGAGGAGGCCTGATCGCTCGATCCCTAGCGCGCGCGAGCCTTTGTGCGCGGCGAGGAGGTGCTGCGCTTGCGCCCCGCCTTCCTTGCAGCGACGCTGCGCTTCTCCGCGTTGCGAGCGCGCGTACGGGCTGCCGCGGGCCGCTTGCGGTTTCGGCCGGTCGCCCGGTTCTCGAGGTCGACAGCGAGACCTCTGAGGTCGTCCGCGACGCGCGCGACCTGGGCAGGGGGACGCTTCGCGTTGCCTGAGCCGAGCGCGCCGGCGACGGACCTGGCGACACGCTTGCGGAGTCCGCGCTCGTGCAGGGCGTCGGCGAGCTGCTTCTCGCGTGACTTGGCCATGGGGGCCTCCTCGTCGTTGGGGTCGTGCCTTCATCTTCCCGCAACACGGGCGCGCCAAACGAGGAGGGCACGCCGCGGCAAATGGCCGCGCGGCGTTTGGTCCCGCGGGTGCCGGGTAGTCCTGAGGTTCACGATCAAACGACGACAGGAGGCAGTCCGATGCCGCAGACCATGTCCACGCCCCGCGAGCTCCTGCTGCACGAGCTCGGTGACATCTATTACGCCGAGAACGTTCTGGTGAAGGCGCTGCCGACGATGGCGGACGAGGCCCGGGACGACGAGCTGCGCTCGGGCTTTGGGCAGCACGCCGACGAGACGCGAGAGCAGATCGAGAATCTGCGCAAGGCCTTCGAGGAGCTCGGCGAGCCGGTGTCCGGTGAGCGCTGCCCGGCGATCGACGGCATCAAGGCCGAGCACGACGAGTTCCTCAAGGACCACGAGACCTCGCCCGAGATCCTCGACATGTTCCTCACCGGCTCCGGCGGCCGGACCGAGCACTACGAGATCGCGGCGTACACGAGCCTGATCACGATGGCCGAGTCGCTCGGCGAGGACAAGGTCGTCGACCTGCTCCAGAAGAACCTCCGGCAGGAGCAGGACACGCTCAAGAAGCTCGAGACGACCGGGCGCCGGCTCGCCGCCAACGGCAACTAGCTAGTAGGCGAGACGCCGTTCAGACGCGAGGGGGGCCGGCGACCTCGCCGGCCCCCGTGTTCCGCGGCGAAGCCTCAGCGCCCCCCGAGCGCGTGCTGCAGCTGGGCCTTCGTCATCGAGGAGCGTCCACGGATGTTGCGCTTCTGCGCCTCCGCGTAGAGCTGGTCGCGGGTGCGGCCCTTGGCGCGGTTCGTGCCTGACCGCACGCCTCCGCGGCGCCCGGAGGAGATGTCGTCGGTCGACGTCCGTGACCTCGTTCGCGACTCACCCGCGCGTGCCCGCTCCTTGTTCACGGTCCGGGCCGCGATCTCCTCCGCGGCGTCCTCGCTGCGCCCGTCGTCGAGCTCCGAGCGCTTGATGTGCTCGTACTGGCGCGCTCGCTTGCTGCCCTTCTTGACACCGCGCGGCGGCATCGTCCACCTCCTCGGTCGGGATCTCGCGCCCGCCGGATACCCAGAGGTGAACCGGGCGCAAACGCGCGAGCCCCGGCGTTAGGCGGGCCGCGAAACCGGGTACGAGCAGAGGCGTGCGGCCCGCCGCCCTGATCGACATCGACGGCACTCTGGTGGATTCCAACTACCAGCACGTGACCTCGTGGAACCACGCGTTCCGTGCCCACGGGATCGTCATCCCGTTGTGGACGCTCCACCGCGCCGTCGGCATGGGCGGGGACCGCCTCATCGCCGAGGTCGCCGGCACGGAGATCGAGGACGCGCTCGGGGACGCGCTGCGCGAGCGTCATTGCGAGGCGTTCAGCCGGGAGATCTCCGGCGTCGCGCCGCTGCCCGGCGCCGAGCGGCTCGTGACCGGGCTCGTCACCGCCGGCCATCGCGTCGTGCTCTGCAGCTCGGCCGACGCCGAGGAGGTTGAGACCTACGTCCGGCTGCTCGGCGTGAACGACATCGTCCCCTGGACCACGTCCGCCGACGTCAGTGCGACAAAGCCGGCGCCGGAGCTCGTGCGCGTCGCGCTCGACCGCGTCGGCGGCGGGCCCGCGGTGATGATCGGCGACACGGTCTGGGACATCGAGGCCGCAGGCCACGTCGGCGTCCCGACGATCGGACTGCTGAGCGGCGGCATCGCCGCCGCTGACCTCAAGGAGGCGGGGGCCGCCTGCGTGCTGCGCGACGCCGACGAGCTGATGGACCGCCTGCAGGAGACGCCCCTCGGCTCCTCCGCGCTCGCCTCCAGCTGACGAAAAGCACTTCATCCATCCACGTACCCACGCACGACCCGGGAGGGATCACGAAATCATGACCGCCAAAGAGCAGAAGATCGTCCAGTACCTGAGCGAGGTGCAGGCAAGCGAGCGCGCGCTCACCCGCGTGCTCCAGGCGCAGATCGCGATGACGCCGCACGGCACATATCGCACGGCGCTCGATACGCACCTGAAGGAGACGCAGGGCCACGCCGACCGCGTCGGCCGCCGCCTCAAGGAACTGCGCGGGCGGACGAACACCGTGACCGCCGTCGTCGGCCTCGCGGAGACGATCGTCGGCCAGGCGCTGGCGCTCGGCAAGACGCCGTTCGACCTGGCCCGCGGCACCAGCGGTGAAGAGAAGGTCCTCAAGAACGCCAAGGACGCCGCCGCGACCGAGGCCCTGGAGATCGCCACCTACACGGCCATCGAGCGGCTCGCACGCTCCGTGGGCGACCGCACGACCGCCACGCTCGCCGCGTCGATCCGCGGTGACGAGGAGCAGATGCTCGAGCGCATCCTGCGGGAGATCCCCAAGCTCACCGACAGGGTGGTCAGCGCGGAGGTCGACGGCGAGTCCTCGTATGACCTCGCCGAGACCGGCGCGGCCGACGCCGTCCGCGAGGCCGCGGACAGCGCAAAGGCCGGGGCCCGGAAGACCAGTGCCGCGGCGAAGCGGACCGCACGCCAGGCACGCAAGGTGCCGGGCGTCGCCCAGGCCGAGGGTCAGCTCAAAGGCGTCGTAGCGACCGAGGGCGACCTCGCGATCGCCCGCTACGACTCGCTCACGGCGGACGAGATCACGAGCCGGCTTCCCGGCCTCTCGCAGATCGACCTCGCGAAGATCGACTCCTACGAGCGGCGTGGCCAGAACCGCTCGACGATCCTCGGGCGCATCACGACCCTGCGCGGCGACGAGCCGTGGCCGGGCTACGACGAACTGACGAGCGACGAGGTGCAGGCCGCCCTCTCCGAGCGCGGCGACGACGAGGTCGACCGCGAGGTTCGCGCCTACGAAACGGCGCACAAGAACCGCGCCGGCGTGATCAACGCCACCCAGCGCGAGCACAGCCACGCCTGAGCGCCCGCGACGCCGGGGGGACCGACACAAGCTCGAGGGGCGCGCCTGGGACGGTGCGCCCCTCGACTCCCTGAGTGGAGGCTCACCTCCATGACGCGCGAAGACGACATGACCGTGGCGCGGCTGGGTGGGCCGTTCGATGCGGTGACGCCATTCACTGTCGGGCTCGAGAGATCGGTGCGCGGACCGGTCCTTGGCATCGACCTCTGAGCGGGCCGACAAGGACCGAGCTGCGAGATACTCGCGCGATGACGACGCCTGGGGATGATCCGCTGCTGAGCATGGTGCTCAACCTCTCCCGGTATCACAGCGAGCACGAGGAGTTCTACGCCGAGTCGCCGCTGCACGATGGGATCACCCTTCAACGCGACTCGCGCGCATTTGAAGGCGCTGGCCGAACGCTGGAGGGTCGCCACGCCGGAGGGGCATCCGTCGCCGAGTCCATTCGTGGGTACACCGGATCTCAACGACGACCGCGCGACCGAGACGGCGGGAATCTTGTTCATGGAGGGTGAGGGCGAGCCGGCCGAGATCACGCGGATGAACGCGGACCTCGCCGCGCTGGCCGAAGCGGGTCACGCAACCGGGGAGTGGCTGGCGAACGCGATGCGGGCCGCGTGGGGCGTTGCTGAAGCGCTGCTGAATTACCCCGACCTTGCGGGCCTTCTCGCCGAGCGCCATCGCATCATCACCAACGACTGGCAGGCAGCGTCGATGGCGACGCTCTCCGCTCACAACATCGACCGCGCGCTCAGCGTCCCGGACGAGAAGCGACCGCACTCCTGCGACGCAGCCCGTGGGCCGGGTCGTCAGCTAACGATCCATCGGCAGGCGGTCGCGCAGGCCGCTGATCTCCAGCACGCGATCCACCGCTGGGCCGCTGACGATGCTCAGGTGGTTGCCGTTGGCGCGCGAGCGCTCAGCGTGCTCCACGAGCACCGCGATACCTGTCGAATCCATGAATGTGACCTGCGAGAGCGCGAGCTGGATCACGCGCGCGTCGCTGGCCTCGGCAGCCGCGAGCGCGCTGCGGACCTGCGGCGCCGTCGCAAGGTCGATCTCGCCTATGACGCTCACGACACAGACTCCGTGCGCGATCTGATTGCTGACAGCGAAGCTGGGAACCGCCGGCACCATGAAACACCTCCAAAGACGAACCGCACCATCCGCAATTGAAAGTCCTCCATCGCCGCCCTTTGCGCCTTGACGGGGTCAGCGAGGCAGGTCCGGGGGGGAAATCTAGTCCCGCCAGCCTGCGGTGGCAAGTCGGCGGATAGCCGCCACGCGGACGGCACCCGAAAGTCGTCAGCGTCGCTTCGGACGACGGATGAAAGTCAAGTGGTGTTGCTTGCCTCCGTGTTGGTGTGGGATCGTTGGTGTCGGGCGCGAGTGCCCGCCTGTCCACATCGATTCCGTCGAGGCGAGACAAGTGGCGGGACATGCTGGTTCGCTTGCGGGGGGAACCTCGGCGCGGTCCGGGTGCGCTGCAACGCGTTGCGGGCTCTGGCAGGATCCGCTCTGACTGCCCCTGTCCGTAGGTGACCCGTCTGCACTCCTTTGCGCTCGAGAGTGCCGGCGAACGGCGCAGCCGTCAGCGGAGCTGCGAAGCCCGTTTACCCGGGCCGCATCCACGATCTCTCGCTCGAGGGGCGCTCGTTCGGGACGGCGGGTTCGGTTCTTCTGGGAGGATCCGCTGATGCTTGCGTGTCTTGACGGTGTGGTCTCTCCTGCGGAGGAGGCAGTCGTCCCTGTGACGGATGAGGGGCTGCTTCGGGGGGATGGTGTCTTTGAGGTTGCCCGGGTGTATCCCGGTGGGGTGCCGTATGCGCTGAATGAGCACATCGAGCGGATGGGGCGGTCGGCGGAGCTGCTGCGGTTGCCGTTCGACGGCGATGCGCTGGCGGCTGATGCGGTCCTGCTGCTGGAGCAGACCGGTGACGATGAGGGGTATCTGCGGATGGTCGTGACACGGGGTGGACGGCGGATCGTGCTGCTGGAGCCGGTCCGTGAGGTGCCTGCGACGATCGCGCTTGCCAGCGTCCAGTATGCGCCCACCCGGGTCCTGGACCAGATCAAGTCGCTGTCGTACGCGGCGAACATGCTCGTGACGCGACTTGCCAGGGAACAGGGGGCGGACGAGGCGCTGCTCGTGACGCCGCACGGCCGCGTGCTCGAGGGCGCGCGCCAGGCGTTCGTCGCCTCGCTCGACGGCGAGACGCTGGTCACGCCGCCGCTGACCGACCACATCCTCGACTCGATCACCCGGCGGCGCCTGCTCGAGGCGGGCCTCGTGACCGAGCGGCCGATCAGCGCCGACGAGCTGCCGTTCGCGCACGAGGCGTTCCTGGCCTCGACGACGCAGGAGGCCCACCCGGTGCATGCGATCGACGGGGTGGCGCTGCCCGCCGCGCCCGGGCCGCTGACGCTGCGCGCCGGCGCCGCGCTGCGCGAGGTCATCGGCGCCGCGGTCGGGCACGTGCTGCCCGGATGAGGATCGTCACCGTCATCGGGAACCGGCCGCAGTTCGTCAAGGCGGCCGCGGTCTCGAGCCTGCTGCGCGAGCGCCACGAGGAGGTGCTCGTCCACACGGGGCAGCACCACGACGACGATCTCAGCGCGATCTTCTTCGACGAGCTCGGCATTCCGCGCCCGGCGCACGAGCTGGGCATCGGCGGCGGCTCGAACACCGAGCAGACGGCGCGGATGCTCGCCGTCCTCGGGCCGCTGCTCGCACGCGAGCGACCCGACGCCGTGCTCGTCTACGGAGACACGAACTCGACGCTCGCCGGCGGCCTGGCGGCGGCACAGGTGCGGATCCCCGTCGCCCACGTCGAGGCCGGCATGCGGTCGTTCGACCGCGCCATGCCCGAGGAGCTCAACCGCGTCCTCACCGACCATCTCTCCGACCTGCTGCTGTGCCCGTCCGCGGTGGCCGCGGCCAACCTCGCCCGCGAGGGCGTCGCCGGGCGCGTCGAGATCGTCGGGGACGTGATGGTCGACATCGCACGGCTTGTGCGCCCCCGCGCCGCCGCGGACGACGCGCCGCTGGACGCCGCCGGTGTCGCGCCCGGGACGTACCTGCTCGCGACCGCCCACCGTGCCGGCAACGTCGACGATCCGTCGCGCCTCCGGCGCCTCGTCGACGTCCTGCTCGCCGTGCCAGGCCCCGTCGTCCTGCCGCTGCACCCGCGCACACGGGAGCGTCTGTCGGCCGCGGGCTGGCTCGCGGAGCTCGAGGCGGGCGACGTGCGCGTGCTGCCGCCGCTGGGCTACGTGACATTCACGGCGCTGCTGCTCCGCGCCCGCGCGGTGCTGACCGACTCCGGAGGCGTCCAGAAGGAGGCCTACCTCGCCGGCGTGCGCTGCGTGACGCTGCGCGACACGACGGAGTGGGTCGAGACCGTCGAGACGGGGTGGAACACCCTCGTCGACCTGGATGCCGCCGCGGCGCTCGCGGCGCTCGAGACCGGCCTGCCCGACGCGCGCCCCGAGCTCTACGGCGACGGGCACGCGGGCGAGCGCGTGGTCGCCGCGCTCGGCACGCTCGGCCGCTAGCTCGGCTCTACGGTCGGCCGGCCGATCCGCAGGACGCGGACGCCGGCCGCGGCGAAGCGCTCAGCGTCGAGGATCCCGCGCCCGTCGAGGATCGTCCGCGCGCCCGGGAGGTCGGCCGGGCTGCAGCTCGCGGTACTCGGCGTGATCGGTCTGCACCACGACGGCGTCGACGGGCTCGCCGTCCCACGGCGTCGAAGCCCGAGCGCCGCAGCTCGGCCGGCGTCGTAGAGCGGATCGGCCGCGAGCGGCTCGGCGCCCCGAGCGGCTCGAGCTCGTCGCGGACGCCGCGAAGGCGCCGCTGAACGCCGTCTCCTTGACGCTGCCGCGGTAGGTCGACGCCCAGGATCAGTACGCGCGCGCCGCGAAGGTCGCCGTCCGCGTCGCGAGCGTGCCGACCGCGTAGGCGGGCATGCGCCTCGTTGATCGCGCGCGCGGCGCGCGGCAGCGCGCGTCAGGGTCGCCGGCCAGCAGGAAGCGCGGGTAGACCGGGATGCAGTGCCCGCCGACCGCGATCCCCGGCCGGTGGATGTGGCTGAACGGCTGGCTGTTGGCGGCGTCGATGACGCGGTCGACGTCGACTCCGATGCGATCGGCGTACGTGGCGAGCTCGTTCGCGAACGCGATGTTCACGTCGCGGTAGGTCGTCTCGGCGAGCTTCGTGAGCTCGGCCGCCTCGGCGGAGCCCATCGACCGGATCTCCGCGTCGAGGAACGCGCCAGTAGAGCTCGACGCCGCGCGCCTCGCCTGCGGCGCTCAGCCCGCCGACGAGCTTCGGGTAGGTCGCCAGGTCCCGGAAGACACGGCCGCTGAAGACGCGCTCCGGGCTGAAGACCGTGTGGAAGTCCTGCCTCGGAGGCCAGGCCGCGAGGCTGCCGCGAGCGCGGGGGCGACGCGCCGCGCGTGGTCCCGACCGGCAGCGTGGTCTCGATGCTGACGGTGGTCCCCGGGCGCAGGCCCCGTCGCCGATCGTCGGCGACCACGGCGTCGAGCACGTCGCCAGTCCGGGCTGCGCGGCCGCGTCGACCATCAGCGGCGGCACCGCCACGACGAGGTCGCGGCCCGGTGGCCACCGCGGCAGTGGTGTCGGTCTGGGCGCGCAGGCGCCCGTCGCCGACGACCTCTGCCAGGACATCGTCGAGCCCGGCCTCGCCCGGGAACGGGGCGCGCCCGGCGTTGACGGTGTCGACGACGGCGGGCGCGACGTCGCAGCCGATCACCTCGTGCCCGGCACGTGCGATCTGCGCGGCGAGCGGCAGCCCGATCTTGCCGAGCGCGACGACGACGGCGCGCATCAGGCGGCTGCGGCCTCGCTGATCTCCACGGTGCGGCCGTCGGCGGCGCTCGTCAGGACGGCCTCGGCGCAGATCACGGTCTCCAGGCCCTCCTGGAGCGTGACGATGCCCGGATCCTCGACGCCCGCGAGCAGGTCGAGGAATGCGTCGAGCTCGGCCAGGAGCGGCTCGCGACGCGACAGCGCGTAGCGCGTCATGTCGCCCTCGCTGACGCCGCGCAGCGCCTGGGTGCTGCTCCACTCCGAGGAGACGACCCCGTTCGCGTAGAAGGTCAGGTCGGCCGTCAGCGTGTCCGCGACGAGCATCCCCCGCTCGCCGAGGATCCGCGTGCGCCGGACCTTCGTCGGCGACAGCCAGTCGACGATGACGTTGAAGCTCACGTCGCTCTCGAGCGCGCCGGTGACGAGCACGAGGTCCTCGTGCTGGCGGCCCATGCGGTGCTGGGTCTGGGCGGCGACGCGCTCGACCGGCGCACCGCCCAGCCAGCGGACGAGGTCCAGGTCGTGCGTGGCGAGGTCCTTGACGACGCCGACGTCGCGCACGCGGTCGGGGAACGGCCCGACGCGCTCGGTCGCGATCAGGAAGACGTCGCCGAGCTGGCCCTCGCGCACGCGGCGGCGCAGCTCCAGCAGGGCGGGGTTGAAGCGCTCGACGTGGCCGACCGCGCCCGGGACGCCCGCGCGCTCGCAGGCCTCGATGATCTGCCGTGCCTCGGCGGACGTGGCGGCGAGCGGCTTCTCGACCAGCACCGCCACCCCGCTGGAGGCGAGCGCCTCGGCCGCCGTGAGGTGGTCCTCCGTCGGCACGGAGACGATCGCGAAGTCCAGCGGCTCGCGCGCGAGCAGGTCCTCGATCGAGGGGTGGACGCGGGCGGGGTCGCGGACCGCCCCGTAGCGGTCACCACCCGGGTCGACGGCCCCCACGAACGTCGCGCGCTCGGAGGCCTGCAGAAGGCGCGCGTGGTGGCGCCCGATCATGCCGAGGCCGAGGATCGCCCCGCGCGGGCTGGGGTTTGCTGTCGTCACCGTCGCGTTAGGGTACCCCGGATGCCCGCCTGGACTGCACCCGGCCTCGTCCTCAGCCCGGGCGCTGAGGTGGGGCGTGACGTCACGTTCGGCGCGCATGTCGTGGTCCACGACGGCGTGCGGATCGGCGACGGCGTGCGAATTCAGGACGGCGCCGTGCTCGGCAAGCCGGCGGTGCTGTCGGCGCGCTCGACGGCCGGCGGCCCGACCGGCGCTCCGCTTGTGATCGGCGCCGGGGCCGCGATCTGCGCGCACGCGATCGTGTTCGCGGGCACGACGATCGGCGAGGGCACGATCATCGGCGACCAGGCGTTCGTCCGCGAGCGCGTCGTGATCGGCGCGGGCACGGTGATCGGGCGTGCGAGCTGCGTCGACAACGACGTGCGCGTCGGCGCGCGTGTCCGCGTCCAGACGAACGTCTACCTCACCGCCTACTCGGTCGTCGAGGACGACGTGTTCGTCGGCCCATGCGCGATGACCACGAACGACCAGACGATGGCCCGTCCCGGCGACGACCTCCGTGGCGCGACGCTGCGGCGGGCGTGTCGCGTGGGCGGCGGGACGGTTCTGCTGCCCGGCGTGGAGATCGGCGAGGAGGCCTTCGTCGCCGCGGGTGCGCTCGTCACGCGCGACGTCCCGGCGCGCTCGCTCGTGATGGGCGTGCCCGCGCGGTTCGTGCGCGAGGTGCCCGAGGACGAGTTGCTCGAGAGCGGCTGAGCTACGCCGCCTCGGCGGCGTCGGCGAGCACCGCCGGGCGCACGCCGCGCCAGACGATCTCGTCCTGGGCGGGCCCGACGCCGACCATGATGATCGGGACGCCGACGGCGTCCTCGATGTAACGAAGGTAGTCCTGCGCGGCCTGGGGCAGCTCGTCCTCGGAGCGGCAGCCGCTGATGTCCTCGCTCCAGCCGGGCAGCTCGACGTACTCGGCGGCGACGTGGTGCAGGACCGTCTGGTGGTAGGGGAACGCTTCGAAGCGGGCGCCGTCCTCGCCGATGTAGCCGGTGCAGACCTTGATCGTGTCGAACCCGCCGAGGACGTCGAGCTTCGTCATCACGAGCGCGGTCAGCCCGTTGATGCGCGCCGCGTAGCGCAGCGCGATCAGGTCGATCCAGCCGGTGCGCCGGGGGCGGCCGGTGGTCGTGCCGAACTCGTGCCCGTTCGCGCGCAGCCGCTCCCCGGTCTCGTCGTCGAGCTCACTGGGGAAGGGTCCGGCGCCGACGCGCGTCGCGTACGCCTTGACCACACCCCAGACCTCGTCGATGTCCCTCGGCCCGACGCCCGTGCCCACGCACGCGGCGCCCGCCACGGGGTTCGACGACGTGACGAACGGATACGTCCCGTGGTCGATGTCGAGCATCGCCGCCTGGGCTCCCTCGAAGATCACGAGCCGGTCCTCGTCGATCGCGCGATGCATGATCGAGGCGGTGTCGGCGATGTGCTGCTCGAGGCGGTGGCCGTGCGTGAGGTACTGCTCGGTGATCGTCTGGAGGTCGAGCGCGGGGTCGCGCTCGAACGGGCGCAGCATGAGCTTCTTGGGCTCCAGCGCCGCCATGATCTTCTGCTTGAGGATCTTCTCGTCCAGCATGTCCTGCACGCGGATGCCCAGGCGCAGGGCCTTGTCGGCGTAGCAGGGGCCGATGCCGCGCTTCGTCGTCCCGATCTCGAGCTTGCCCAGGCGCGCCTCGCCGGCCTGGTCGAGCATCAGGTGGTAGGGCATGATCACGTGCGCGTTCGCGCTGATCTTGAGGTTGCTGACGTCGACGCCGCGCTCGCGCAGGCCGTCGATCTCCCCGGTCAGCACCGCGGGGTCGACGACGACGCCGTTGCCGATGACGCAGGTCGTGCCCGGGTAGAGGATCCCCGAGGGGATCAGGTGGAACTTCCAGACCTCCTCGCCGTGGACGATCGTGTGGCCGGCGTTGTTGCCGCCCTGGAAGCGCGCGACGACGCCCGCCCGCTCGGCGAGCAGGTCGACGACCTTGCCCTTCCCCTCATCGCCCCACTGGGCGCCAACCACAACGATGCTCGGCATGACGGGGCTGAGTGTACGGCCGCGCCTGCCGACGCGAGGTTCGCAGCGCCTCTACGCCAGCCGCAGGTCGGCGGCGGGACCCTCGCGGAGGTCGCCGATGACGACTTTGCGCTTGTCCGCCCCCGTCAGCGGCAGGATCTCGCACATCTCCTCCAGGCGCGAGACGGTGCGCTCGCCGATCTGCTCGGAGAGCGCGTCGCGCTGGAGGTTCGTCGTGATGATCACCGACTTCTCGGCCTCGTAGCGGGCGTTCACGATCGAGTAGAGCTGCTCGAGGACCCAGGCGCTGGTCTTCTCCGCGCCGAGGTCGTCGATGTGCAGCAGGTCGACCTCCGTCAGGCGGTCCAGGAGCGCGGTGTAGGCACCCTGGGTGTCGCTGTCGAACGTCCCGCGGATCTCGGCGAGCAGGCGCGGCAGCGAGTAGATGGCGACCGTATGCCCTGCGTCGAGCGCGGCGCTGGAGATGAGCATCGCGAGCGTCGTCTTGCCGGTGCCGACGCTTCCGTGGAACCACAGACCGCGGCCGTCGGCGAGCTGCTCGTCGAGGTGGCGGACGTAGGCGCGGACCTGCCGGGTGATCGGCTCCGGCATGTCGGTCACGGGCGGGCGGTCGAACGAGACGCCGCGGTAGCGCTTGGGGATGACCGCCGACAGCGAGCGCGAGCGCCGGCCAGCGATGATCTGCGCGCGGCAGCGGCACTCACGCGCGGTGCGCGTCTCGTGATCCTCGATCCACCCGGACCCGTCGCAGAGGCCCAGGGCGCAGCGGCGCTCGGCGGCCATCCCTATGCCGCCTCGCGCGCGAGATTGAGGAACCGCGGGAACTCGTTCTGGAAGTTCAGCTCGACGCGGCCGAGCCCGCCGTTGCGGTGCTTGGCGATGATGATCTCGCTGACACCGGGGTTCTCGGACTCCTCCCGCGTGTAGTACTCGTCGCGGTAGATGAACATCACGAGGTCGGCGTCCTGCTCGATCTGGCCGGACTCGCGCAGGTCGGAGAGCATCGGCTCGGGCGGCTTGCGCTGCTCGACGTTGCGCGAGAGCTGCGAGAGGGCGATCACGGGCACGCTGAGCTCGCGGGCGAGGATCTTCAGCCCGCGGCTCATCTCGCCCACCTGCTGCACGCGGCTGTCGTAACGAGCGTCCGCGCGCATCAGCTGGAGGTAGTCGATGATGATCAGGCCCAGGCCGCCGTCGTCGCGCAGGCTCTGGTGGAGGCGCCGTGCCTTGGCGCGGATGTCGAGCAGGCCGATGTCCGACGAGTCGTCGACGAACAGCTTCGAGCGCTCGAACTCCCCGGCGGAGCGCAGCACGCGCTGCCACTTCTCGTCGCGCACGCGACCCTTGCGCAGGTCGTCGCCCTTGATCCCGGCGTGCGAGGCGATGAAGCGCTGAGCCAGCTCGCCCTCCGACATCTCCAGCGAGAACAGCGCGACGGCGCGCGGGCGCGTCTTGTCGAGCGCCACGTTCTCGGCGATGTTCGTGACGAGGGCGGACTTCCCCATCGAGGGGCGCGCCGCGATGATGATGAGGTTCCCCGGTTGAAAGCCTCCGGTGATCGCATCGAGATCGGAGAAGCCCGAGCGGATGCCCGTGATCGACGTGCCGTCCTTGGACAGCTGATCCCAGCGCGGGAGCTCCTGGTGCAGGACGTCGCCGACCGGGCGGAAGTCCTGGCCCTCGCCGCCCATGCGGATGTCGAGGATCGTGCGCTCGGCGGCGTCGACGATGTCGCGCGGCTCGCCCTCGCGCGCGTAGACGCTCGACTGGATCTGGTAGGAGGCGTCGAGCAGCCTCCGCAGGTGCGCCAGCTCCTTGACGATCTCCGCGTAGCGACGCAGGTTCCCGACGGCCGGGACCGCGGCGACTAGCGCACCGACCTCGTCCTGCCCGCCGGCCTCCTCGAGCTTGCCCAGCGACTTGAGCTCCTCGACGACGCTGAGGACGTCGATCTCGCCGCCGCGATCGAACAGCCCGAGCATCGCGTCGTAGACGACGCGATGGCGCGCGCGGTAGAAGTCGGCGGCCTTCAGGTCCTCCTCGACCACGAAGGTGTAGTGCGCCTTCTCCGAGAGGAGGATCGCGCCGAGAACGGCCTGCTCGGCCTCGATCGAGTGCGGCGGGGACGCCCCCGCGGGAGGTGTCGGCGGGCTCGTCGGGGGCTGAACGGCGAGACTCGTCACGTGGGTTCCGAAGCTAGCAACGGGCTCGGGCGGGACGCACGAGGCATCCCGCTATCAGCGACGAACTTGTTGCCGAGTTGTTGCGATGCGCGCTGCGACTACTGCTCGACGACCATCGTCTTGACGGACGCCTTGACCCCGCCTTCGAGCTCGAGCTCGACCACGTAGGTGCCGACGTGCTTGATCGGCTCCTCGAGCTCGATCTTGCGGCGGTCCACGTCGACGCCGCGCGCCTCCTTGATGGCGTCGGCGATGTCCTGGTTCGTCACCGAACCGAACAGCCGGCCGTCGTCGCCCGCCTGGCGCGAGATCGTGAGGACCGTGTTGCCGAGCGCCGTCGCGAGCTCCTGGGACCGCGCGGCGACCGCCTGGCGGTGCTTCTCCTGCGCGGCGATCATGTCCTGCGCGGCCGCGAGCGCCGACTTCGTCGCCGGCTGGGCGAGCTTGCGCGGGATCAGGAAGTTGCGAAGGTAGCCCTTCGAGACCTCGACGACGGTGCCTCGATCGCCCAGGTTCTCGACATCCTGCAGGAGGATCGCCTCAGGCATCAGTCGCGGTCGCGATCGCGGTCGCGACGGCCACCACGCCCGACGCCCTCGTTGGCGGGCTCGGCGGCGTAGGGAACGAGGGCCAGCTCGCGGGCGCGCTTGACGGCGTTGGCGACCTGGCTCTGATGGCGGCGGCAGAGGCCGGTGATGCGGCGCGAGCGGATCTTGCCCCGCTCGGAGGTGAAGCGACGCAGGGTCGTCACGTCCTTGTAGTCGACGTGATCGATCTTGTCCTTGCAGAACAGGCAGGGCTTGCGCCGGCCGCTGCCGGGCCCACCCTTCTTGTCCCGACGCGGTTTGGTCGGCTTCTGACGTCGTGCCTTTGCCACTTCAGTCCTCGGATCTTCCTATTCGCACGAACGCGCGCCACCCGGCGCGCGAACGGACAGTCTGACACAACCGCGCTTAGCACGGTGCGTGGACGGACCAGGGTAGCGCGTGGGCACGGGCTCTCTGCTGGCTGTGGTCCCCGCGCCGCCTCAGGGCTCCGGGTGCGCCTCGTGGCGCCTGTCCTCACGGGTCCTGTCGGGGGACACGGCACGGGGGCGCGGCTGCTCCCGCGCTGGCGTCGGCCGATCTGGGCTCGAGCGGATGGCTTCGGTGACTACCCGCCAACGTGGATGCAGAACCGTCGGCCAGGCCGCCTGAACTGCATCCACGTCAGAAGCGACGCGACCCGGTCCGCCCGCTCGGACCCGGCACCGCCGAGGGCCACCCCACCATCGGGGATGCAGGAGCGTCGGCGCCGACGTCCGAGATGCATCCACGTCAGCGCCCGCCCGGAGCGCGAGCGCGACGCCCCGGCCCCAGGGTCGCCCAGGGCCGGGGATCAGCCAAGCCTCCCTAGAAGGGGATGTCCTCGTCGGACGTGGCGACGTTGCCCGCCGGAGCGCTCGCGAAGTCGCTGGTGTCGACGGGGACGTCGGAGCGCGGGGTGAACCCGCCGCCACCACTGCCGCCGCCCGCATCGTCGCGGCCGCCGAGGAACTGCACCGTGTCGGCGACGATGTCGACCGCCTGGCGCTTCTGGCCCTCGGGGGTCTCCCACTCGCGCCACTCGAGACGGCCATCGATGGCGACGGGCCGGCCCTTGGAGAGGTAGCGGGCGCTGTTCTCGCCCTGAGCGCCCCAGACCGTCACGTCGAAGTAGTTGGGCTTGTCGACCCACTCGCCCGACGCGCCGTCCTTCTTGCGCGTGTTGCAGGCGACGCGGAGCTTGCACACCGACGTGCCGCTCGGCAGCGAGCGCAGTTCTGGGTCGGACGTGAGGTTCCCGGTGATGATGACCCGGTTGATGTTCGAGGCCGCCATGGGGCGTGCTCCTTTCGGGGGCGAACGACGTCGCCGTGATGCCGATGATCTGTGGTCGCGGCGAGTCTAGACGCGCCTGCGGAGGTGACGGGCGCGGAACCCGCAATTTGCGCTGTCGGCGCGCATGGGCGGCGCGAAGCGCGGGTGTTCGAGCGCGATTCGGGGTGAGGGCGGGACAGCTAGTCGCGATCGCGCGAATGCTCGCGCGCCTCGGACGCCTCGCTCGCCGCGGCCTCTGCGGCCGAGGTCGTCGCCTGGCGCAGGTCCGGCGCTGCGGGGGTGCCGGGGCGGACCTTGATGATCCGGAAGCGCGTCACGCCGTCGGTGATGCTGAGGGTGCGCTGCAGCTGGCGGAGCAGGTCCTTGGGGCCCTCGAACTGGACCAGGTCGTACTCGGCCTCGTTCGCGTGATCGATCTCGAAGGCGAGCTTGCGCGTGCCGTACTCCTGCGCGCCGACGACCGTCCCGGACCCCTCGATCAGCGCCCGCACGTCGGTGCGGATCTTCTCGCGGACGCGGTCCTCGGCCTTCGGGTCGAGGAGCAGCATGAGGTCGTATGTCGGGATCGTTGCGGGCATGATGCGACGGGCGACGATAGCAGGGGGTGATCCGCGCGGGACCCGCGGCTAGGGCGGGCGTGGGCCTCCCAACCTCCGGATCGCCGGGCGCCCCGCGCCCATGGCGCACAGCCGCGCAGCTGGCCATCGTGGCCGGCCTCGTGGTGCTCGTGGTGCTGTGGCCGCGGCTGCGCTCGGCGCCACCGCAGGTGCCCGACGCACGCCCTCGGCCGGTGATCACGCCGGCCGAGGGCGCTCCGCGGCCCACGCCGCGCCCGCCCGCCGCGCGCCACGGGACACAGCGCGTGCTTCGCGTGCACCGCGCTCGTCACCGTCACCCCAGTCGCCGCCCTGCGCGCCCACCGACTCGGCATGCACCCCCGTCACGCCAGAGCCCCGCCCGCATGCCGCAAGCCGGCTCCACCGCCCCCGCCGCGGCACCCCCCGAGTTCGGCCTCGACTGACGCCAGCCACCGGCGCCGCGCCTCACCGCGCGTTCGCGGCGGCCTTCTCGCGGATGTCGGCCAGCTGCTCGTCGATCCAGTCGCCTGGCGTGCGCGCCGTGACGATCGACTTCAGGCCGTCGATGCGCCGCCGGCGCTCGGCGGGGTTCATCGTCAGCGCCGCGTGGATCGAGTCCGCCAGCTCCTGGATGTCGAACGGGTTGACGCTGAGCGCGAACTCGCCGAGTTCCTCGTGGGCACCGGTGTTCTCCGACAGGATCGAGACGCCGGCGTGCTCGTTGACGAGCGGACCCTCCTTGGCGACGAGGTTCATGCCGTCGAACATCGCGTTGACGAGCAGCACGTCGTAGTGCTTGTAGGACGCGATCGCCTCCTCGAGGTCGTCGCGCAGCTTCAGGTGGATGGGCATCCAGTCCGGCGTCCCGTGCCGGTGATTGACGACCGCGACGAGGGCCTCGATGCGCTCCAGGTACTCCGCGTACTCCGGCACGTCCGTGCGCGAGGGCATCAGCTGTGCGACGAACGTCACGCGCTCGCGGAACTCGGGGTGCTGCTCGAGGAACAGGTCGAAGGAGGTGAAGCCGCGCAGCACGTTCTTCGAGAGGTCCGCGCGGTCGACGCGCAGGATCATGAAGTCGCGACGGCGGCGCAGGATCTCCGACTCGAACTCCTGCGTGCGCTCGGATGCCGCGACGTTCAGCGTGGCACCGGCGTCGATCGGCAGCGGGTAGCTGCGCACCCACACCTCGCGGTCCTTGTGATGCACGACGCCGCGCGCGAAGTCGACCTCGACGTCGAACAGGTCGCGGCAGCACTGCAGGAAGTTGCGCCGGTAGGCCTGCGTGTGGAACCCGATGATGTCGTTGGCGAGCAGGCCGTGGAAGAGCTCCTCGCGGATGAGGTTCGGCAGGACGCGCCAGGCGTCCGACTGTGGCCACGGGATGTGGACGAAGTGGTGCAGGAATGCATCCGGCCGGGCACGCCGCACGAGTGCCGGCAGCGTGTAGAGGTGGTAGTCGTGCACCATCACGACCGGCTCGGGATGGCCATCGGTCTCCTCGACGACAGCGTGCGCGAGGTCCTCGTTGACGACGTTGTAGCCGTACTCGAAGGCCTCGACCTCGTTGCGGCGGATGTCCGGCGCGTTGGAGAGGTCCCAGAGGTAGTGCTGGATGAACCACAGCATCGGGTTCGCGAAGACGTTGTAGAAGGCGTCGTAGGCGATCGGGTCGCTGGCGACGAGCCGGACCTCGTACTCCGCGCCGTTCGGCGAGCGCACCGAGAACGGCCGTTCGCCCGCCTCCTTGGCGCGCAGCGCGTCGCGCTCGGTCATCGCGCTCGCGATCCAGACGGCGCGCCGGTGGGAGGCAAGGCCGGTCAGCGCGGTCACGAGCCCGCCGGTGCCGCGCCGGATCGACCCGTCGTCCTCGAAGGTCACGGGCCCGCGGTTGGAGACGAGGATCAGGGGTGTGCCGGTGTCGCTCATGCCTCAGCCATCGTCGAGAAGATCCTCAGATAGTCGCGCAGATAGCGGGGCGAGAGGAAATTACGCCGCGCATAGTCCTTGCCGCTGCGGCCGAGGTCGCGCCCCAGCTGGGGGTCGCTGAGCAGCTCGAGGCAGCGCGCCGCGCACTCCTCGGCGCTGCCGACGAGGAAGCCTGTCGTCCCGTTCTGCACCTGCAGCGGGATTCCGCCGACGTCACCGCCGATGAACGGCTTGGCCTTCCAGAGCGCCTCGGTCACCGTCAGGCCGAAGCCCTCGCGCGTCGACTTCTGGATCACGACGTCGGCGTGGGACTGGAACGCGTTGACCTCGATCGCGCCCACGCCGTTGAAGTTGTTGAGGATCTTGATGTCCTCGTCGCCGTCGGCGTGCGAGAGCGTGGAGTTGAAGAACTCCCAGCCCTCGGGGTCGTCGCTCGCCATCGACCCGACCAGCGCGAGCTGCACCTCGGGGATTCGCTCCTTGACCGCGCGGTAGGCGTCGATGACGCCGAGCGGGTCCTTCCACGGATCGAAGCGCGAGACCTGGACGAGCAGCGGGCGGTCCGTGTCGACCCCGAACTGGTCGCAGACGTAGGCCGCGTCCTCGGGCGAGAGCGCCATGTTCTTCGGCGTCAGCGGGTCGATCGCCGGCGGGACGATGTGGACCGCGCCGCCCATGCCGGCGGGGACGTAGTCCTGCAGGTGGAAGACCGAGTGCGGGTAGGTCTGCACGTAGGGCAGCAGTCGGGCCAGCGTCGCGGGGTTCGGCGTCGAGATGTCGATGTGGCAGCGCCACAGCCACTGTGCGGCCTTCTCGGGAACCAGCTCGTGCAGCGCGGCCGGCTGCGGGTCGTGCACGAAGCACACGTCGATCTCGCCGTCGAGGTCGCGGGCGTTGATCCGGTTGTACTCCAGCCACGTCTCCCACTGGTTCTCGGTGAGGTCCTCGGGTGCGCCCTGCAGCGCGTTGTGCATCTGCTTGGTCGCGAAGAAGAAGTCCTCCTGGCCGTAGATGACCTGCCAGTCGCACTCGAGCCCGACGTCGCGCATGAGCGGCACGAGCGTGTAGAGCAGCTCGCTCACGCCGCCGCCGAACGCCGTCGCGGAGACGTGCGAGATGCGCAGGCCCTTGAGCGGCTCGGCCAGCGCACGGCACTCCTCGACGATGTCGCGCCCCACCAGGTGCGTGTAGTCGGCGAGCGACTTGTGGCCTACGTGGACGGCCTGGAGCACCGCGCCAGCGTACCTGGCGCCCCCGGCGGCTCCGTGAACCGATCCTGCGTCTGCCGCCGCGGCGTTACCGGCCCGACATTCCGAGGAGGACCACTGGTACATCCGGCCGAAAGTTCGCGTGGGATTCGGCGGAACTTGCGGATGGGTGTACTAGCCGCCGGGCGGGCTTGCGAGCGGCCGATCGCCGAGCTTGACGGCGATCGTCTTCGGCTTTCCGCTGCGCACGACCCGCACCCGCACCTTGGCGCCCGGCTTCAGCGAGCCGATGATCTTCGACAGGTCCGCCTCGTCGCGCACCGGCTTTCCGTCGATCGCGACGATCACGTCGCCCCCGGGCACGTAGTCGCGCGCCTGGAAATGCACGGTGCCGTTGCCGGCCTGCAGGCCCGCGGCCGCTGCCGGCCCGCCCGCGGTGATCGTCTGGACCCATGCGCCGGAGGGCGTCTTCAGATCGAACTGGCGCGCGAGCTGCGGGTACACCGGCGCCGTCGCGAGGCCGAGGTAGGCGTACTTCGGGCGCCCGCTGGTGCGCAGCTGATGGAGCGAGCGGCGCACCGCGTCGACGGGGACGGCGAACCCGACGCCGCTGCCGGCGCCGCTCGGGCTCTCGATCTGGGAGTTGATGCCCAGCACCCGGCCGTTGGCGTCGAGCAGCGGGCCGCCCGAGTTGCCCTGGTTGACGGCTGCGTCGGTCTGGATCGCCCCGGTCGTCGCGAAGCCGGTCAGCGATTGGATCGACCGCCCGGTCGCCGAGATGATCCCCGCCGAGAGCGAGCGGTCCTCGCCGAACGGGCTCCCGATCGCGACGACGGGCGCGCCGACGCGCAGGTCGCGCGAGGAGCCGAGCTCCAGCGGGTGCAGGTGCAGGCCCGCCGGGTCGATCTTCAGCAGCGCCACGTCCGTGAAGGGGTCGAAGCCGACGATCCGCGCCGGGACCTGGTTGTGGTCGGCGAAGCCGACGAAGACCTCGCCGGCCGGTCTGATCGCGGCACCGGTGCCGCTCGTGACGACGTGCGCGTTGGTCGCGATCTCGCCTGTCGGGCTGACGACGAAGCCCGAGCCGACGCCCTCGCCGGTCGGCCCGCCGATGCCCGTCGAGGTGATCGTCACGACGCCCGGCGAATCGCGTGAGTAGATCGCCGCCGGGCTGAAGGCAGTGGCCGGCGCGGGCGCGGCGGGTGCCGCCGTGGTGCGGGCGGCCTGCGTCGTGCGCACCACGGTCGTCGTCACCGAGGTCGGGCCGCCGCCTGCGCGCCCGCAGGCCGCGAGGCCGAGGAAGGCGGCCAGCACGGCGAGTGCGCCGCCCGCCCGCTTGAGCGCGCTCAAGCGGGGATCTCCAGCGAGAAGGTCGTGCGGCCGGGGAGGCTCTCAACGGCCAGCTCCCCGCCCATGCGCTCGGCGAGCTCGTGCGCGATCGCGAGGCCCAGACCGGAGCCGCGCGTGCCGTCCGAGGTGTAGAACGGCTCGAACACGCGACCGAGCTCCTGGCGCGGGATCCCGGGCCCGAAGTCGGTGACCGCGACACGCGGGCGCGTCGCGCGCCGTGAGGTCGCGACGATCACGTCGGTCCCGGGCTCGGTGTGGTTGAGGGCGTTGTCGATGAGGATGCGCATGATCTGGGCGACGCGCTCAGGGTCGCACACGGCGACGACCGGTTCGCCGGTCAGGCGCACCTCGAGCCTGGACTCGTGCGCGGCGAGCGCCGGCACGAACTCGTCGGCGACGGTGCGCGCGAGCGTGGAGACGTCGGTCTCCTCGGTACGCAGCTCGACCGCGCCCGCGTCCAGGCGCGAGAGATCCAGCAGGTCGGTCGCGAGCTTGCCGAGCCGGTCGACCTGCTCGCGCAGCTGACCCAGGAACTTGGCCTTCGTCTCCTCGTCGAGGTCCTCGTCCTCGATCAGCTCGAGGAAGCCGCCGAGCGAGAATATCGGCGTGCGCAGCTCGTGCGAGGCGGTCGCGATGAACCGCCGCCGCGCGGTGTCGAGCTCGGCGAGCTGGCGCTGCATCGCGTCGAGGGCCCGAGCGAGCTGCCCCAGCTCGTCACCCTGGTCGACGGGGAAGCGCGCCGAGAAGTCGCCACGCGCCACGCGCCGCGCCACGCCCTCGAGGCGCGCGACACGCCGCCCGAGCGACTGGGCCACGAGAAACCCCGCGAGGACCGCCGCGGCGAGCGCGAGGATGCCGGCGATCACGATGCGGTTGCGCACGAGCGCGACGTCGTGCTCGACGTCGCCGAGCGGCGCCGAGTAGACGAGCACGTCGCCCAGCAGGGGCTTTCCCGTGTCCGGGTCGGGAAACGCGATCGGCACCGCCGCCTCGACGACGCGCCCGCTGCTCGCCGCCTCCGTCGCCGTCTCGGTGCGCCGCGACTGGACGGCCGTGTCGGCGGCGGGGAACTGAAGATCGCCGATGTCGGTGCGCAGGTTCGAGTCGGACTTGACGTAGGGCTGCGCGCCGAAGGTGCCGCGGTTGACGCCGAGCAGCGTCACGCGCGCGTTCGACTGGTCGGCGGCGTTGCGCACGGCCTGGTCGATCGCCGTGACCGGGACTGCGTTGGACAGCGCCGAGCGGATCGGGCCCGTGAAGCGCTCGGCGTCGCTGCGCAGCGTCTGCGAGCGCTCGGAGACGAGGCTCGACTCGAGCGTCGGGACGACGCCCACGTAGACGATCGCGATCGCCCCGAGGGTGATCAGGAAGAAGACGAGCGCCAGGCGGTTCGCGAGCGAGGTCACGCGTCGTCGCCATCGCGGAAGCGGTAGCCCACACCGCGCACCGTGAAGAGGTACTCCGGGTTGCGCGGGTCGGCTTCGAGCTTCTCGCGCAGATGGCGGATGTGGACGTCCACGGTCCGCGGGTCGCGGTAGGAGCTGTCGCCCCAGACGCGCGTCAGGAGCTGTTCACGGCCCCACACGCGGCCCGGGCTGTTCGCCATGGCGAGCAGCATCTCGAACTCCACGAAGGTGAGCGCCACCTCGTCTCCGCGCACGCGGACGCTGCGCTTGGAGGCATCGATGCGCAGGCCGTGGAACTCGAGCGGTGCCTCGCCGGCGGCCGTCATCTCGCGCGTCATCGAGGCGCGGCGCAGGGCGGCCTTCACGCGGCTGCGGAACTCACGCACCGAGAAGGGCTTCGTGATGTAGTCGTCCGCGCCGAGCTCGAGGCCGACGATCTTGTCGACCTCGTCGGCCTTCGCGGTGAGCATGATGATCGGGACGGAGCTGCGCGCGCGCAGGCGCCGGCAGGCCTCGAGCCCGTCCATCCGCGGCATCATCACGTCGAGCACGACGAGGTCGAAGGCCGACTCGCCGAAGCGGTCCAGTGCCTCGCGGCCGTCGGACGCCTGGACGACCTCGTAGCCGTCCTTGCGCAGCGGGTAGGACAGCAGCGTCTGGATCGAGTGCTCGTCGTCCACAAGGAGGATGCGGGGCGCCCGATCGGCCATGACTTGCTCCCAAGGGTATGCGCTCTACCCTCCGTTGGGCGATGCTCGATCCGCGGATCTACCGGGCGGCGCTGCTTCCGGTGCTGCTCGTGCTCATCGTCGTCGCGTTCTCCCTCCAGGACGGCCCGGCGCCGCTGACCACCACCTTCGCCCCCGTGGCGTTCGACGGCGCGCGCGCTGCGCGGCTGCTCGACGATCTCGCGAGCCGGTTCCCCGACCGCCGTCCCGGCGGTGACGGCGATACGGCACTGGCGCGCCGCGTCGTCGCGGAGCTGCACGGCGCGCTGCCGGCCGTCTCCGTTCACACGCGGAGCTTCGGCGCGGAGACGATCGACGGGCGCCGCGACCTGCGTACCGTGTGGGCCGAGCAGCCCGGCAGCGGCGATGGGGCCCAGATCGTGATCGTCGCCCACCGCGACGCCGCCTCGCGCGGGGCCGAGGCCGAGCTGTCCGGCACCGCGGCGATGCTCGAGCTCGCACGTGTGCTGGGCGCCGCGCGCCCGGCGCGGACCGTCACCTTCGCCTCGGTGAGCGGCGGCAGCGGCGGCCAGGCGGGAATGGCGGACCTCGTCGCGCACCTGCAGCGTCCCGTCGACGCGCTGATCGAGCTCGGTGATCTCGCAGGCCCGGTTGCCCGCGTGCCGCTTGTCGTCTCCTGGTCGCAGTCGGCGGGCACCGCCCCGCTCACGCTCGAGCGGACGGTGGCGAGCGCCCTGCGCGAGGAGACCGGGATCGTGAGTCCCGATCCGCATGCGCGGACGGCGCTCGCCCGCTTCACGGTTCCGCTGACCGTCAGCGGGCAGGGCGTCGCCGACGCGGCGGGGGTGCCCGCGGTGCGCCTCTCGGCCGCCGGCGAGCTTCCGCCCGCCGGGAACGCTCCGGTGCTGCCGGCGCGGCTGGAGGGATTCGGCCGCGCCGCGCTGCGCGCGGTGACGGCGCTCGACGGGGGCGCGCAGATCGGGCCGGCGCCCGATCGCGACCTGCTGGTCTCGCGCAAGGTGCTGCCCGGCTGGGCGCTGCGACTGCTCGTGCTGGCGCTGCTGCTGCCCGCGCTCGTGACGCTGATCGACGGGGTCGCGCGCATGCGCCGGCGCGGCGAGCCGTTCGCGCGGCGCGTGGGCTGGGTGCTCGCGCTCGGCGTCCCGTTCGTGCTGGCCGCGCTGTTCGCGCGCGCGCTCGGGTTGACCGACGCGGTGGTCGAGCTCTCGCCGCCCGCGCCGCCGGGCGCCGTGCCTCTGCACGGGAGCGGCTGGGCTGCGATGGCCTGCGCACTCGTCGTCCTCGCACTCGGCTTCCTCGTCGTGCGCCCGTTGTTCGTCCGCGCGCTCGGCGTCGGCGAGGCGCGCGAGGATCCCGCTGCCGGGCTCGCGCCGGCGCTGGTCGTCTGCCTGTGCGGCGTGGTCGCCTGGGCGCTCAACCCCTACGCCGCGCTGCTGTTCGTCCTGCCCGCGAACCTGTGGCTGCTCGTCGCGGCGCGCGAGGTGCGCCTGCGCCGGCCGCTGAACATCCTGGTCGTGCTCGTCAGCCTGCTGCCGGTCGCCGGCGTCGCGGCCGTCTACGCCGCCCAGCTGGACATGGGCGTCGGCGAGGTCGCCTGGTTCTGGTTCCTGACCCTCGCCGGCGGCCAGGGCGGCGCGGCGGCGATGGTCGGCTGGAGCGTGGCGGCCGGCGCGGCGACGGCGGCGCTGCTCGTAGCCTGCCTGCCGGACACCGACGCCGCGGGCCTGCCGGTGACGGTGCGCGGGCCGCGCGGCTACGCGGGCCCCGGGTCGCTCGGCGGCACGGACTCAGCCATGCGCCGCTGAGCGCCCGGTCGCGCGGGCACACGGGCAGGATGGATCCCGGACGTCCGTCGAGAACGCTCAAGCCGGCCGGTCCGCGGAGCCGATCCACCGGAAGACAGGCACGGAGGCCGGGTCGCTGACGAGGCGAGGATCGCCGAGAGACGTCAACCGAGGCCGCCGCCTGCGCATCCCACCGTGATCCAGGACGCTGACCGCATGCTGCACCTCGAGAGGCTCCGCACTCGCATCGACGAGGGCGAGTATGCCGTCGACCCGACCGCGGTCGCGGATGCGGTGCTGCGGCGGCTCGGTGCGCTGCGCCGACGGCGGCCGGCGTTGGAGCTCTGTCGCCCCGTCAGCCCACCCGATGCTCGTATCCCGCGAGCGTGCGGGGAGGGCCTCCCCGCCGCCTGAACACCGCTCCGGGCGCTCCGCCCGCGACGGCGCCGACGCGCACCAGGCCGGCGATCCCGGCCGCCGCGGCGTCCGGCATGCAGGCGCACAGCTCGAAGTCCTCGCCGCCGCAGGCACCGAGCTCGTCGGGATCGATGCCGAGCTGGGCCGCCACCTCGGCGACGCCCGTCGCGAGCGGCAGCGCGTCGAGGTCCAGCTCGAGCCGCACGCCGCTGCGCCGCCCGAGGTGCCCGGCGTCGGTGGCCAGCCCATCGGAGAGGTCGATGAGCGCGTGCGCTCCGGCGCGCGCGAGCGCGCGGCCGGTCTCCAGGCGCGGCGAGGGGCGCAGGTGGGCGGCGACGAGCGCGTCGGCCGCTGCCGATCGCGCGCGGCCCTCGAGCACCGCGAGCCCGGCGGCGGACGCGCCGAGCGGCCCGGTCACGTAGACGCCGTCGCCCGCGCGCGCACCGTCACGGCCGACGAGCATGTCGGCATCGTCCGCCCAGCCCACGACCGTGACAGCGATCGTCAGCGCCGGCGCCCGCACGAGGTCGCCGCCGGCGATCGTCGTGCCGGTGGCCTGGGCGAGGGCCTCCATCGCCCGCGCGACGTCCAGCACGGCGTCCTGCCCGAGGCCGTCCGGGACGCCGAGCGCGATGTACGCCTCGCCGCTGTCTGCTCCCATCGCCGCGAGGTCCGACAGCGCGGCTGCGAGCGCACGATGCCCGGCGTCCGCCGGCGTGACGCCCGGGAGGTCGAGGCGGAAGTGCACTCCGTCGATCATCGCGTCGACGCTCGTGACCGCGAACGGCCGCGCACGCACGACGGCGGCATCGTCTCCGACCCAGCGCACGACCCGGTCCGAGCGCGGATGCATCAGCTCGGCAAAGGCCGCGATCAGCGACAGCTCCATGGGGTGATTGTCGCCCGTCGCCGGGCGGCGGAGGGACTACCGGTGGCGGTAGACGATCCGGGCGCGATCCAGATCGTAGGGCGAGAGCTCGCAGCGCACGCGGTCACCCGGCAGGATCCGGATGCGGTACCGGCGCATCTTGCCGGCGACGTGGCCGAGCACCATGTGGTCGTTGTCGAGCTTCACGCGGAACATCGCGTTGGGCAGGGCCTCGACGACCTCGCCCTCGAACTCGACCTTTTCTTCCTTCGCCATCGGGTTGGACGGTAGCAGCCGTGCGCCGATCCGACCCAGGGCCGCGGCGGGCGCCGCGGCCCGCAGCGGGCGTCAGCCCGTCGAGCCGGGCGGCGCGAAACCGCCCGTCTGCGGCTGGGTCCCCGCCGTTGCCGGTTCCCGTGCCGTTCCCGGTCCCGTTGCCCGTCCCGGTCCCTGGGTTCTGCTGCGGCGGCGACTCGTACTGGCTGGGCGGGAACTTCTTGTTCGCGTTCTTCTTCTTGCCGTTCTTGTCCTGCGTGGTCGGCGCGGTCGTCGTCGCGAGCGGGTCGACCCCCTTGCCCGGCGCGCCGGTCGTCGCGTACTTGCCGAAGAACGGCTGTGCGACGAACGGCACCTTCGGCAGCGGGAACGACCGGCACTTGCGCCCGGCCATCGCCGTGGTCATGAAGTCGTGCCAGATGCTCGCCGGCGCCAGGCCGCCGAACATCGTCCCCCAGCCCGGCACGTTCGTCATCGAGGTGTTGACGTCGGGGTAGCCGACCCAGACGGCCGTGTTCAGCGACGTCGTGAAGCCGTCGAACCAGGCGTCGGTGAAGTTGCTGGTCGTACCCGTCTTTCCGGCCGCCGGGCAGCCGGAAAGCTGCGCGGCCGTGCCGGTGCCGCGCTGGACGTTGGCCTCCATCGCGAGTGTCGCCTCATGGGTCTCGCCGTCGGTGAAGACCTTGACCTTCTTCGTGGTGCCGAGTGACGTGTCGACGTGCCCGTCGGGGAACTCGACCTTGGTGATCGCGATCGGCTTGACGCGGTAGCCGCCGTCGTTGACCGTGACGTAGGCGCGCGTCATCTCGAGCGGCGTGACGCCGTGCGTGAGCCCGCCGAGGCCCTCGGCGGGGTACGCGTCGAGGTGGCTCGTGATGCCCATGTCGTACGCCGTCTGGCGCACGTTCTCGGGGCCCATGTCGAGGTCGAGCTGCTGGAAGACGGTGTTGTCGGACTTGACCAGCCCCTGGAAGATCGTCGTGTTGCCGCTGTAGGAGTGATCGTCGGTCTGCACGTCGATCTTCGTCCCGGTCGCCTGGTCGAAGAAGTTCAGCGGCTTGGAGACGTAGGTGGTCTTGTTGATGTCGACGCCCCTGCGCAGGGCGGTCATCAGCACCATGACCTTGAAGGTCGAGCCCGGCTGGCGCTGCGCCTGGGAGGCGAGGTTGAACTTCGACGCCGCGTAGTCGCCGGAGGACGCCATCGCCTTGATGTAGCCGTTCTTCGGGTCGATGCTCACGAGCGCCGCCGACGGATCGCCGGGCACCGGGAGCCGCGTCGCGATCGCGCGGCGCGCGGCCTGCTGGAGCTTGAGGTCGACCGTGGTGAAGACGCGCAGGCCACCCTCGCGCACGCGTGCTGCGCCGTAGGTGTCGATCAGCTCCTGCTTGACGTAGTCGAAGAAGTAGCTCTCGCGGCGCTTGGCGTAGTAGGCGTTCTTGCGCACGCCGAGCGGGGCGCGCTGCGCGGCGATCGCGGCGGCGGGCGTGATGTAGCCCTGCTGGCGCATCTGGTCCAGGACCTCGTTGCGGCGCGTGATCGCGGCCTTCGGATCGAGGAACGGGTTGTACTGCGAGGGGGCCTGGGGCAGGCCGGCGAGCAGCGCCGCCTCCGGAAGCGTCAGCCGCGCGGCGGGCTTGTCGAAGAACACGCGCGCGGCCGCCTGGATGCCGACCGCGGTCTGGCCGCCGACGGTGCCGTAGGGCACGTTGTTCAGGTACTGGGTGAGGATCCACTCCTTGCCGCGGTGGCCCGGATGCTTGCTCTCCAGGTCGCTGGCGAGCTTCGCCTCGCGGATCTTGCGCTTGTACCCGGCGATCCCGGCGCGCGCCCGCTCGCCCTGGTAGAGGTTGCGGATCAGCTGCATCGTCAGCGTCGACCCGCCCTGCACGGTCTCGCCCGTCGACACGTTCTTCACCGCGGCGCGTACGACGCCCTCGAAGTCGACGCCGCCGTGCTTGTAGAAGCGGCGATCCTCGATCGCGACGGTGGCCCTGCGGACGTTCTGGGGCATGTATGCCGAGATGATCGGCGTGCGCAGCGTGTTGCCCTGGATGAAGCCCAGCCGCGTGCCGTCGGCGGCGTAGACGACGGAGGTGGCGCCGGGGTTGATCGGCTTGAGCTTCGAGAGCTCCGGTGCGCTCGCCGCGATGCTGTAGACGTAGGCGGCGCCGGCGCACGCGGCGATCAGCGCCGTGCCGGCGAGCAGGCCGAGCACGATGAAGACGGCGCGGCCAGGGCCGCCCCGTGTGCGTCGGATCTTTCGTGCGCGACGGGACATCTGGTCGGTGTTCCAGACGCACGCCCACGGTCCTGCGAAACGGTCGCAGGGCGGCGTGCGGAGGCGCAGATTGTAGCCGCGCGCGGCCGGCTGACACGCCGCTTGCAGCCGGGCGCGGCGGCTCGCTCAGCCGTCGTGCTCGCTGCCTGCGCGCGGGATGCCGGCGGCGCGAAGCGCCTCCAGGGCGCCCGCGCGCAGCGCGGCCTCGGTGTCCCCGCGCTCGCCGGCGGGCACGGTCCGCCCCGCCAGCCGCAGCCGGATCCCCTCCGGCGTGACGTCGTCGATCGTCGCGCCGCCAGCCCCCGGAACGGCCGCGAGCACGCGCAGCGCGTGCGCCTCGTCGGCGTCCGCGCGCACCCACACGGCGGCCGTCGTCGCGACCTCGTGCTCGCGGATCGAGTCGTTGCGCAGCGGCTCGGTCGTCAGCAGGCGATTCGGCACCACGACGCGCCCGGCGTCGGCGGTGCGCACCCACGTGTAGGTGAGCGTCAGGTCCTCGATGACGCCGCGGATCTCGCCGATCTCGACGTGGTCGCCGACGCGCACCGGCTGGGTGATCGCGATCGTCAGGCCGGAGATGACGTTGGACAGCGGCTCGCGCGCGGCGAAGCCGAGGATCGCCGTCACGAGCGCGCCGGAGGCCAGGGCGGCACTCGCGAGGCGGTCGAACGAGTCGAACTGGAGCAGAGCGAAGAACAGGCCGACGGCGACGATCAGCGCGAAGATCATGCGCCGCAGGAAGCGCAGGCGCGTCTCGCCCGAGGCGTCCAGGCCCGTCGAGTCCCGCCGCTCGCGCAGCCGCTCCTCCGCCTCGCGCATCACGCGCGCGACGAGCCAGGCCAGCAGGAACGCGACCAGCAGCGTCGCCGCCGCGGCGGCGAGCGGCTTCCAGCTCGCCGCGGCATAGGGGAGGATCAGGCCCATGGCAGCGGACCGTAGCCCGGCGCCCGGTCGCGTCGGCGGCGCGGGGCGGACGCCGCGGGCGGTGCTGCTCGATGCGCTGGGAACGCTCGTCGAGCTGGTCGATCCGTGGGCGTCGCTGGCGCACGAGCTGGCCGCGCGCGGGGCCCCGGTGGAGCAGGCCCAGGCGCGCCGGGCGCTGCTCGCCGAGATGGCCTTCTACCGCGCCCACCACGACGAGGCGGTCGACGCCCCGGCGCTCGAGGCCCTGCGCGACCGCTGCGCAGAGGTCCTGCGCGCCGCGCTGCCCGAGCCGGCGGCGTCGCTGCCGCCCGCGGAGGTCCGCGCGGCGCTCCTGGCGGCGCTGCGCTTCCGTGCGTTCCCGGAGGTCCCGGCGACGCTCGATGCGCTGCGCGGCGCCGGCGTACGACTCGTCGTCGTCAGCAACTGGGACGTCTCGCTGCACGGCGTCCTGCGCGACACCGGGCTCTCCGGGCGCGTCGACGCGGTGCTGACCTCGGCCGAGGAGCGCGTCGCCAAGCCCGCGCCGGAGATATTCGCGCGTGCGCTCGGACGGGCGGGCGGCGTCGCCGCGGGCGATGCGCTGCACGTCGGCGACAGCGTCGCGGTGGACGTCGCGGGTGCGCGCGCCGCCGGGATCGCGGCGGTCCTGATCGCGCGTGACGCGGTCGAACCCGCTCCGGACGCCCTGCCGGCCGGCGTGCCGGTGATCAGATCGTTGTCCGAAGTGCTGCCGGACGGCCTCCCGACCTTCTAACGTCCGGCGCGATGTCGACGGCCCCACCCGCCTTCTCCGCCCCGCTCGGCGGGCACCCGAGCCCGCCGCTCGAGCGCCCGGAGCTTCCGGACGGGGTCACGCCGACCCCCGTCGGCCCGCGCTGGCGCGCGTGGACCGCCTGGGTGGCGCTCGTCGCCGGGTTCGCCGGAGCGATCGCCGGAGCGATCGCGCTCGCGATCGTCGCGGCGGCCTTCGGCGCGTCGCTCGACTCGCCGCCGCCCTCGGTGAACATCCTCGGGACGGTGATCCAGGACCTGTGCCTCGTCGGCGCCGCCATCTTCATGGCGCGCCTGGGCGGGCGCCCGCGCCCCTGGGACTTCGGGCTGCGGCCGACGCGCCTGTGGCCGGCCGTCCGCTGGGGCATCGCGGTGTGGGTCTCGTTCTTCCTGTTCACCGCGGGCTGGGTCGCGCTGCTCGGGCAGAAGAGCACCGACGACACGCTCCCGAAGTCGCTCGGCGTCGACCGCAGCGACGTCGCGCTCATCTCGGTCGCGGTGCTCGTCTGCGTCGTCGCGCCGATCTGCGAGGAGTTCTTCTTCCGCGGCTACTTCTTCACCGCGCTGCGCTCGTGGAAGGGCATCTGGCCGGCGGCGATCATCACCGGCCTGGTGTTCGGCGCGATCCACGTCGGCTCGGCCGACCCGGCCTTCCTCGTGCCGCTCGCCTTCTTCGGCTTCATGCTCTGCGTGCTCTACTCACGCACGGGGTCGCTGTATCCCGGAGTCGCGGTCCACGCCCTCAACAACTGCACGGCGTTCGGCGTCTCGCAGCACTGGAACGCCGGTGAGATCGCGCTCACCGTCGTCTGCTCGTACGCGCTGATCGCGGCGATCTTCCTGGTCATCCGCGCGTTGTCGCCCGCGCCTCCGGGACTCGCCGGCGTTTCCGCCGCCCGCGCAGCGGTCTAGGATCCGCCGCCATGATGCGCCGCCTCGCACCGATGACCATCCTCGTCGTGCTGGCGCTCGTGCCGGCGACGGCCTCCGGACAGGACACGCAGCCCGCGCCGACCACGCCGCAGACGACACCTGCGCCGGCGCCCGCCCCCGCCCCGGCTCCCGCGCCGCCGGCGGCGACGATGCGCCTCCAGCTCGTGCACGTCGGCTCGGGGGGCGTGCTCGCCGGGCAGCGCTGGGTCGTGCGCGGGACGGTCAAGCCGTACGTCGCAGGCCAGCAGGCGAGCGTGCGCTTCTACCGCGGCGGGAGGAAGATCCTCGTCAAGGGCGTCGCCATCCAGCCGCAGTCCGGCACGGGTCGCTTCCAGCTCGGGTTCACGTCGAGCACCCCGGGGCGGATCACGGTCCGCGCGAGCCACCGCGCGACGGCCCAGCTCGGCACGGCCGTCGCCCGCGCGGTGCGCGTGAACGTGCTCCCGCTGAGCGCGACGCCGGGCGCACGCGGCCTCGCCGTCCGGGTGCTGCAGGCGCAGCTGTCGAAGCTCGGCTACGTCGTCGGGCAGCGCGGCCTGTACGACGACCGGACCGCCCGCGCGGTGCTCGCGTTCCGCAAGCTCACCGGCATGGCGCGCACGACGGTCGCCGGCGCCGACGTGTTCCGCCGGCTGGCGCACGGCGGCGGGCGCTTCCACGTGCGCTACCCGAGCCACGGCCGGCACGTCGAGGCGGACCTCACCCACCAGGTCCTGGCGCTGATCGGCGTTCACGGCCACGTCGAGCGGATCTACCCGCTGAGCTCGGGCAAGCCGTCGACCCCGACGGTGCTCGGCTCGTTTCGCGTCTACTCGAAGACCCCGGGGACGAACGCCCACGGGATGATCTACTCGAGCTACTTCATCCGCGGGTACGCGATCCACGGCTACGCCGAGGTGCCGGTCTACCCGGCCAGCCACGGCTGCCTGCGCGTCCCGCCACCGGATGCGCGTGCCGATCTACAACTGGGTTCAACTGGGAACCCCAGTGGACGTGTACTACCGGTAGCGCCGACGCGGGGCGCGGCGGCAGCGCGGTCGCGCCGGTGACGTCGCGCCGGTGACGTCGCGCGGACGTGACGGCGCAGCCGGCACGGGAGCTGCGAAAGCATCTACAACGCGCCCTCCACAGCTGGAGCCCTCCACAGCTCGAGCGGCACAGGGAGTCCACGGCAGCCGGCCTGAGCTGCGCGCAGCCGTGTAGGGAGCGCAGTTCGCTTTGGCTCGGGGAGAACGGTTTCGCAGCTCCGCTGACGACTGCGTCGTCAGCTGCGCGCGACGTTACCGCTGCGACGGCTGCGCCGCCGCAGCACGGGCCCACCCTGGCCAGGCGGTGCCGCGGGCGGTGGGAGGGCTCAGACCCCAGCGCGCCGCGGCCGTGCGCGGCGGGCGTGGGGTGAGCCCTTGGCGAAGCGGGCGAGGAACGCGAAGCCCAGGCCGAAGAAGATCAGCACGAGGAGCGTGGGGACTCCGTGGCGCACCCACGTGCTGCGCGAATGCGCGACGAGACCGTTGAACGGCGCCGTGGCGACGTCGTTGAGGTCGTCGATCGCCTCGCGCGCCTGCGAGTGACGCTGCTCGCGCAGGCGCTCGCTCGTGACCGCGGTGCTCGTCGTCACCGCAGCTGCATGGACGCCCTGCTGAGAGGCGATCGCGGTCTGCGTGGCGGTCGACGCCCCACGGAACTCGTCGATCGCGAACATCGCGAAGCTCGCCAGCACGACCAGGCTGACCAGCACGGCGAGATAGCGCAGGGGCCGTTCGAACACGGGGATAGGATCGGCAGAATCATGGATTTCCGTGAGTGCTTGATCAACGAACTGCGTAGCCACGCGCTGATTCTCGGCGAGGTCACACTCACGAGCGGCGCGGTCGCCCAGTACTACGTCGACGCGAAGCGGGCGATCCTGCTGCCGGCGGGGTTCCGCGCGCTGGGCGAGCTCGTGGCCGGCCACGCGCGGGAGTGGGGCGCCACGGCGGTCGGCGGGATGACGATGGGCGCCGACCCCGTGGCCTGCGCGGCGCTCGCCGGGGGCGCCGACGTCAAGGCGTTCTTCGTGCGCAAGGAGACCAAGCAGCACGGCCTCGCCCGGCGTATCGAGGGTCCGCTGCTGACCGTCGATGATCGATGCGTGATCGTCGAGGACGTCGTGACCACCGGGGGTTCGACGCTGCGCGCGATCGAGGCGGTGCAGGAGGCCGGCCACGAGATCGTCGGCGTCATCTCCGTGCTCGATCGCCTGGCCGGCGGCGGCGACGCGATCGCGGCGGCTGCGGGCGCGCCGTACGTGGCGCTTGCGACGATCGATGAGGTGTATCCGGAGCGGGACGATCGCTGAGGTGCCCCGACCTGGATTCGAACCAGGGGCCTTCCCCTTAGGAGGGGGACGCTCTATCCAGCTGAGCTACCGGGGCCGCGGCGAGCAAGCGTAGACGCGGATGCGCCGGCGCGTCGACGTTATGCGACGAACGGCAGATCCCGGGCGCCGGACGGCGGGCGGCAGGCTTCGCCCTCATCGCGGCGAAACCCGCTCTGTGCGAAGTGCGACGGAACCCCCTTATGGGGTAGTACCTTTGCGCAGCGCGCGCGGACTTCCGCCGCGTGCATCTGGGAGCAGCACGATCACCACCAGCAACATCTATCGCGAGCAGGGCCGTCCGTGAGCACGGGCGCGCCCGAACTCATCCAGGAGACCGGCGGCGGCATCGCCCCCGGCGAATTCGAGACGCCGTCGGAGATCGCGGCGCGCTCCCCGTTCCAGCTGTTCTGGGGCCGGATCCGGCACGACAAGGTCACGCTCGTCTCGTTCGATCTTCATCGTCTTCCTGATCTTCTGCGCGATCTTCGCCAAGCAGATCATCGAGATCCTCGGCGTCCGCCCGCCGAACGAGCAGTCGACGAAGTTCCTCGACTCGTTCGGCTCGGCCTCAGGACCGAACTTCTCGACGAACACGTTCTTCGGCACCGACGGAGTCGGTCGCGACGTGTTCTCACGCACGCTGTACGGGGCGCGCGTCTCGCTGGCCGTCGCGTTCGTCAGCACGTTCCTCGTGATGGTGATCGGCGTGACGATCGGGATCATCGCCGGCTACTACCGCGGCTGGGCCGACACGCTGCTCTCGCGCATCATGGACGTCATGCTCGCCTTCCCGGTGCTGCTGCTCGCGCTCGGGCTCGGCTCGGCGTGCTCGCAGCCCGGTGGATGCACGATCGCCCAGTACAGCGCCTTCGGGCGCGCGCTGGTGATCATCGGCGTCCTCGGGGCGCTCATCACCGTCGCTGGTGCGGCCGCTCGCTGCGCCCCCGTGACGCGTGCTCAGGGCCGTCGCCGGCTGGCTCGTGTTCATCATCCCGGGCCTGTTCCTGCTGCTGATCCACTCGCGCGGCGGGTTCAAGCTGAACCCCGGTCTGCCGGTCGTCATCTTCGTCATCGTCCTCTCCGGCTGGCCGTACATCGCCCGCATCATCCGCGGGCAGGTGCTGTCGCTGCGTGAGAAGGAGTTCGTCGAGGCGGCGAAGGCGCTCGGCGCGAGCGACACGCCGCATCATGCTGCGGCACATCCTGCCGAACCTCGTCGCGCCGATCATCGTCTACACGACGCTGCTGATCCCGACGAACATCCTGTTCGAGGCGGCGCTGTCGTTCCTGGGCATCGGCGTGCAGCCGCCGACGGCCAGCTGGGGGGCGATGATCTCCGACGCGACCGACATCTTCGACACCGCGTGGTGGTACATGACCTTCCCCGGTGTCGCGCTCGTCCTGACCGTGCTGGCGTTCAACCTCGTCGGCGACGGCATGCAGGACGCGCTCAACCCAAAGGCTTCGGGGCGCTAGGACGCGCCCCAAGAGGAGGAGTACCCGTGCACAACGATTCGAAAGGACGACTCATGAGCAGGAGGAGCCTGCGCTACGCGCTTGTGGCCTGCATGATGGTCGCGCTCTCGCTCGCCGTCGCAGCCTGCGGCAGCAGCAACAGCAGCAGCACCAGCAGCTGCCGGAGGCGGCGGTTCCAAGACCGTCCCGACCGGCAAGAAGGGCGGCTCGGTGCACCGTGCTGTCCGCCGGTGACGTCGACTACATGGACCCGGGGCAGGCGTACTACACGTTCAGCTACCAGATCATGTACTCGATGCAGCGCCCGCTGTACTACTTCGTCGCCGAAGGACAGCACGAAGGAGATCCCGGACCTCGCCGCAGCCGCCCCGCAGATCTCGGGCGACTTCAAGACGCTCACCGTCAAGATCAAGCCGAACATCAAGTTCGCGCCGCCGGTCAACCGCGCGGTCACGTCGAAGGACGTCAAGTACGCGATGGAGCGGCCGTTCAGCGCGAACGTCCCGAACTCGTACGCCGCCGGGTACTTCGGCTCCATCGTGGGGGCTCCGAAGACCCCGACCAAGGGCATCCCGAACATCTCCGGCATCACGACGCCGGACGACCAGACGCTCGTCATCAAGCTCAACAAGCCGAACGCCGGCGTGGTGTACGCGGCGATGGTGATGCCGATCACGATCCCGGTGCCCGAGGAGTACGCCGCGAAGTTCGACGCGAAGAACCCCTCGACGTACAACCAGAACGTCGTCTTCACCGGCCCGTACATGGTCAAGAACAACTCGGCCGGCCAGCTCACCGGCTGGAAGCCGCTCAAGTCGATCGCCATCGTGCGCAACCCCAACTGGGACGCGTCGACCGACTTCCGCCCGGCCTACCTGGACTCGTTCGACGTCCAGGAGGGCAACAACGACGCGGCCGTCGCGAGCAAGCGCATCCTCCAGGGCCAGAGCCTGGTCCAGGGCGACGGCGCCCCGCCGGCGCAGGTGCTCAAGCAGGCGGTGACGTCGTACAAGAGCCAGCTCTCGTTCTCGCCGTCCGGCGGAACGCGCTACATCGCGCTGAACACGCAGAAGCCGCCGTTCAACAACATCAACGTCCGCAAGGCGGTGATCGCGTCGTTCGATCGCAACGCTCTGCGGCTGACCCGCGGCGGCGCCATCGTCGGGCCGATCGCGTGGGGCTACCTGCCGCCGAACTTCCCGGGTTTCCAGGAGTCCGGTGGGCTCAAGCCGCCGTCGCAGTTCGACTACCTGCAGAGCGACACCGGCAACGCGCAGCTCGCCGCGTCGTACATGAAGAAGGCGGGCTTCCCGTCGGGCAAGTACACCGGGACGCAGAAGCTCACGATCTACGCGACGAACGCCGACCCGGGGCTGAAGACCGCCCAGGTCGCGCAGGCCGAGCTCGCGAAGCTCGGATTCAAGTCGACGTTCCGCGAGATCCCGCAGAGCACGCTGTACACGAAGTTCTGCGGGGATCCGAAGTCCGGGTACGACGTGTGCACGAACGTCGGGTTCTTCAAGGACTTCGTCGACGGGTCATCGCTGATCGTGCCGACGTTCTACGGGCCGTCGATCATCCCGGCGAACAACACGAACTGGCCGTTGCTGAACGACCCCAAGGTCAACAGCCTGGTCGACACGGCGCAGAGCACACCTCCGGGGCCGGCCCGTGACAAGGCGTGGGCGGACGTGAACCTCGCGGTCACCGCCGACGCACCGGCCGTCCCGTTCGTGTGGGACAACCAGCCGATCGTCGTCAGCAAGAACGTCAACGACGTCAATGACGACTACTCGAACTCGCCGTTCATGGCGTTCCTCTCGCTCAAGTAGGAGCGAGCCGACGCTCGTGAATCGCGACTGACGCGGAGCCCCGCCGGCCGATCCGGCCGGCGGGGCCTGCGTCGCAGCCGCAGCTCGCCTGCCCCGCACATGCTCACGTTCATCATCCGCCGGCTGCTCTGGATGGTGGTGCTGCTGATCGTCATCAGCTTCATCACCTTCGTGATCTTCTCGGTGCTCCCGTCGGCCGACCCGGTGCTGCTGCGCGCCGGGCGTCACGCGAGCCCGGAGCTCGTCAAGTCGCTGAACAAGACGTTCGGGCTCGACAAGCCGTGGTACGTGCAGTACGGGAAGTACATGGACCGGCTGTTCCTCCACTTCGACTTCGGCTACAGCTACCAGAACAACATCTCGGTCAAGTCGCAGATCTTCGACCGGATCTGGGCGACCGCGACGCTCGCCTTCGGCGCGATGTTCGTCTGGCTGCTCGTCGGGATCCCGCTCGGGATCTTCGCCGCGGTCCGTCGCGGCACCTGGGCGGACAAGACGGCGATGGGCACGGCGCTCGTCTTCATCTCGGCGCCCGTCTACTGGCTCGGGCTCGTCTCGCTCTACCTCTTCTCCAAGGACATCGGCGTCTTCCCGATCTTCGACGGCGCCGGGACCTACCCCAACGACCGGCAACATCTTCACCGAACACGATCCCGGTGGTCCAGTCGCTGATCCTCCCGTGGCTCGTGCTCGCCGCCTCGTTCGCGGCGATCTATGCGCGGTTCCTGCGCGGCAACCTGACCGAGGTGCTCGGCGAGGACTACATCCGCACGGCACGCTCGAAGGGCCTGTCCGAGCGCCGCGTCATCTACAAGCACGGCGTGCGGTCGGCGATCACGCCGATCGTCACGATCCTCGGGCCTCGACCTGGGCATCCTGCTCGGCGGCGCGATCCTCACCGAGACGGTGTTCAACATCCCGGGGATCGGGCGCCTGGCGTTCTCCTCGATCCAGAACAACGACCTGCCGACGGTGCAGGGGACGGTCCTGCTCGGCGCCTTCTTCATCATCTTCCTGAACCTCGTCGTCGATGTCGTGTACGCCTTCCTCGACCCGCGGGTGCGCTACTGATGGCTCCGCTGCTCGAGGTCAAGGACCTCACCGTCAGCTTCGACACCGAGGACGGCCTCGTCCAGGCGGTCGACTCGGTCTCGTATTCCGTCGAGAGCGGGAAGGCGCTCGGGATCGTCGGCGAGTCCGGCTCGGGCAAGAGCGTCTCCTCGTTGACGGTCATGGGTCTGACGCGCGTCTTCAAGAACGCTCAGGTCAGCGGCGAGGTCCTCTTCGAGGGTCGTGACCTGCTGACCGCGAGCGACGAGGAGGTCCGCTCGCTGCGCGGCAACGAGATCTCCATGATCTTCCAGGACCCCCTGTCCTCGCTGCACCCGTTCTATACGATCGGCGATCAGCTCGTTGAGGCGGTTCGCGCGCATCGCGACGTCAGCAAGGCGCAGGCCCTGGACCGTGCGGTCGAGATGCTCGGTCTCGTCGGGATCCCGGAGCCGCGCAAGCGCGCCGACGGCTATCCGCACGAGTTCTCCGGCGGCATGCGCCAGCGCGTCATGATCGCGATGGGGCTGATCAACGACCCCAAGCTGCTGATCGCCGACGAGCCGACGACCGCGCTCGACGTCACCGTCCAGGCGCAGATCCTCGAGCTGATCGAACGCCTCCAGCACGAGCTCAACACGGCGATCGTGCTGATCACGCACGACCTCGGGGTCGTCGCACAGGTGGCCGACGACGTCGCGGTGATGTACGCGGGCAAGATCGTGGAGCGGGGACCGAAGGACATGGTCTACGCCCGCCCGCAGCACCCGTACACCTGGGGGCTGCTGAAATCGATCCCGCGGCTCGACCTGCCGCGGGGCGACGCGCTGGTTCCGATTCCCGGCCGGCCCCCCTCGCTCATCAACCGTCCGCACGGCTGCGCCTTCCACCCCCGCTGCCCGTTCGTGCAGGAGGATCACAAGCGCATCGTGCCGCCGCTCACCGAGGTCTCCGGGATGCCCGGCCACAGCGTCGCCTGTCTGCTGCCCGACGCGCAACGGGCTGCGCTCTGGGAGCAGCTCGCCGGCGGCGCCACGCCGGAGGCGGCACGCGCCACGGTGGGGGTCGCGAGCGAGGGCGCGCCGGTGGTCGTCGAAGGGGAGGCGGCGGGATGAGGCGCGGCGACCGGCTGATCGAGGTCCGCGACCTCGTCAAGCACTTCCCGCTCAAGAAGGGGATCATCGTGCAGCGCCAGGTCGGTGCGGTGCGCGCGGTCGACGGCATCAGCTTCAACGTGCGCGAGGGCGAGACGCTCGGCCTCGTCGGCGAGTCCGGCTGCGGCAAGTCGACGACGGCGCGGCTCATCACGCGCCTGCTCGAGCCGACGTCCGGCTCGGTGACCTACCGCGGCGAGGACATCAGCCACCTGAGCCGTCGCGAGATGCTGCCGCTGCGTCGCGAGCTGCAGATGATCTTCCAGGACCCGTACTCGTCGCTCGATCCCCGGCAGACGGTCGGGTCGGTGATCGGGGAGCCGTTCGTGATCCACGGCATCGAGAAGAGCGAGGCCAAGCGCAAGGCGCGGGTCCAGGAGCTGATGGAGCAGGTCGGCCTCAACCCCGAGCACTACAACCGCCTGCCGCACCAGTTCTCCGGCGGTCAGCGCCAGCGCATCGGCGTCGCGCGCGCGATCGCGCTGAAGCCGAAGATGATCGTCGCCGACGAGCCGGTGTCGGCGCTCGACGTCTCGATCCAGGCGCAGATCATCAACCTCCTGCGCGAGCTGCAGCGCGATCTCGGCCTGACGATCGTCTTCATCGCCCACGACCTGAGCGTCGTGCGGCACATGTGCGACCGCGTCGCGGTGATGTACCTCGGGAAGATCGTCGAGGTCGCCGATGCCGACGACCTCTTCGCGCACCCGCGCCACCCGTACACCGGCGCCCTGCTCAGCGCGGTCCCGGTTCCGGACCCGCAGCTCGCGAAGGCGCAGCGGCGCCAGGTGCTCACCGGCGATGTTCCGTCCCCGACCGCCCCGCCGCCCGGCTGCCGCTTTCACACGCGCTGCCCGAAGGCCCAGGGGCGCTGCGCGCACGAGGAGCCCGAGCTCGAGACCAAGGAGGGCGGCAACGTCGCGGCCTGCCACTTCCCGCTGTCGAGCCCGGAGATCGCGGACGCCGTCCCCACCGCGGGCGGGTGAGCGCGAGCGATCGCGTGGCCGCGGCGCTCGCCGCGGCCGGGATCGAGCCCCAGCTGCGGGAGTTCCCGCAGGGGACGCGCACGGCGGCCGACGCGGCCGCCGCGATCGGCTGCGAGGTGGGCCAGATCTGCAAGTCCCTCGTGTTCCGGGTCGAGCCGCAGGATGCCCCGCTGCTCGTGATCACCAGCGGGGCCAACCGCGTCGACGAGGCGCGCGTCGGCGCCCTCGTCGGCGGGACGCTCGGCAAGGCCGACGCGGACTTCGTGCGCGAGCACACGGGCTATGCGATCGGCGGGGTGCCGCCGCTCGGGCACGCGGCGCCGCTGGCGACGATCTTCGACGAGGACCTGCTCGGCTACGAGGTCGTCTGGGCCGCGGCCGGGACGCCGATGAGCGTCTTCGCGGTCGAGCCGGCCGTCCTGGTCGCGGCGACCGGCGGGCGCGTCGCGGCCGTCGCGCTCAGTCCAGCCGGATGACGACGTCCGCCGCCGGGGCGCGCTGCGGCACGCGCTGCTCCTGGCGGGCGTGGCCGAGGTGCAGGAGCGCGACGACGTCCTCGTCGGCGGGGATCCCGAGCGCGGCCCGCCCGCCGTCGCTGCGCAGGACGGCAGGCGTGCGCCAGTAGCCGGCGAGCCCGCGGCCGTGGGCTGCGAGCAACACGATGTAGGCGGCGATGGCGGCCGCATCGCGGTCTTCGGCCGCCTCGACCGGGTCGTCCGAGCGCTGCACCGACACGGCGACGAGCGTCGGCGCGCGGTCGAGCTTCGTCGCGGCCTCCGGGCCGGCCGCCTCCTTCAGCCGCGCCAGCGCGCCCGGTCCGAGGATGCGAAAGCGCCAGGGGTTCGTCAGGTGGTGGTTCGGCGCCCAGCGTGCGAGGTCGAGCAGCTCGGCGATGACCTGCGGCGCGACGGGCCTCTCGCCGTAGGCCTTGTGCGTGCGACGCGAGCGGATCGCCTGCTCGAGCTCCATCAGTCCTCGCCGTCGTCCTCGTAGAGCGACTCGCGCGCGAGCTGCGTGCCCTTCGCGTCGAAGAGCGCGACGTCGAGCGTGTCGCCGCGATAGTCGTCGGGCGCGAGCAGCGTGAAGCGCCCGTCGGCGAGCTCGCATTGGTCGACGCACAGGCGCGCGAGCTCCGCCGTCGCGATCGCCCCGCCGGCGACGAGCGGGCGCCCCCAGACGAGCGTCATCGTCGCGACGTTGCCCGCCTCGCCGCGCCATGCGCCGATCTCCTCGTCGCAGAGGTCGATCGTCCACTCCGGGTTGAGGGCCGCCGTCTCCGCCGTCGCGTCGGCACGCGCGTCGAACCCCGTCGGCTCGCCGTCCTCGGCGGTGCCGCGCACGAAGCTCACGTAGCCGAAGAGCTCGAGCCCCGTGCTCGTCGGCGCGGACGCCGGGATGTACGTGCGCCCGTGCCAGGTGCGATCGGGGAACCACGCGATGTCCTCGACCTCACCGATCTCGCCGGACTCCTGTGTGTCGATCCGCAGGCA
Source organism: uncultured Solirubrobacteraceae bacterium (assembly GCA_963809525.1). GTDB lineage: Bacteria > Actinomycetota > Thermoleophilia > Solirubrobacterales > Solirubrobacteraceae > F1-60-MAGs163. Next base: position 60,562 of record CAWEJY010000013.1, read on the forward strand.
GGCCGCCAGGAACTCCTCCTGCAGGCGCTCGGCCCAGCGGCCGTAGGGCAGGTGCTCCTGCGGCGGCTCGGCGGCGAAGCGGGGAACGAGGCGGGGCTCAGGCGGCATCCGGCGCAGGGTAGTCGAGCCAGAGCGTGACGGGTCCGTCGTTCACGAGCTCGACGTCCATGTGGGCGCCGAAGACGCCGCGCCGTGCGCCGAGGCGCGCACAGAAGCGCTCGTAGAGCGGCTCGGCGACCTCCGGCGCGGCCGCGGCGGAGAAGCCCGGCCGGTTCCCCTTGCGGGCATCGCCGTAGAGCGTGAACTGGCTGACGCAGAGCACCTCGCGCTCGCCGAGCGGCTCGTTCATCTTCCCGTCGGCGTCCTCGAAGATGCGCAGGGCCGCGACCTTGTCGGCCAGCCGGTCGCAGATCGCCGCGTCGTCCCGGTGCGTGATGCCGAGCAGGACGAGCAGGCCCGGCCCGATCGTGGAGGTCTCGGCGCCGTCGACCCGCACGGCGGCGCGGCTCACGCGCTGGACGACGGCCCTCATCGGCGCAACCTACAACCCGCCGGCGAACGCGACGACTGCGGCGGCGGCCAGCACGATCGCCGTGCTCCAGGCGATCGCGCCGGCGACGATCCGCAGGTTCAGCCCGTAGAGGTGGGCGACGGCGAGGCCGTTGATCCCGCACGACATGGCGGCCTGGATGCGAAAGGCGCTGGGCACTGCGACGAGCGTCGCCGAGAGCACCAGCATCACCCCCGGCGCGACCAGCAGCCGCAGCCCGAGCACGGTGGCGACGGGCGGGGTCAGCGGCGGCGGGAAGACGCGCACGCCCTCCTCCTGCTCCTGCATCAGGTTCACGCCGAGCGCGAAGAACCCGAGCGGCGCGAGCGCGAGCACCGCTCCCTGCGCCGCCGAACGCGCCCAGTCGGGGCTCAGCCAGCGTGGGGCGAGGAGGGCCAGGACGAACGCCACGAGCGGCGGGTTGCGCAGGAGGAACGCGCGCAGGCGCTCGCGCGGCGTCTCACCGGCGCGCGTTCCGAATGCCGCGCCGATCCCGAACCCGACGAGCAGCAGGACCGGAGCGCTGACCGCGACGTCGTATGTGACGGCCTCGCCGACGGCGTGCCCGCCGACCAGCGCCGAGATCAGCGGGATGCCGAGGTAGCCGGTGTTCACCACGCCGACGCAGACCATCATCGCCCCGACCGCCGGTCGCGGCAGCTGCAGCACGCGCGTCCCGATCAGCCAGGCCAGCGCGATGACGGTCAGGCGCTCGGCCCAGCCGAACGCCAGCCCCGCGCCGACACCGGCGGTGATCCGCACGTGCGAGACGGTGAAGAACGTCACGACCGGCATCAGGCCGTAGATGAGGATGTCCAGCGCGCCGCGCGCCGCGCGCCGCGCGCCATCGCTCCAGCGGCGCTCGGACGCCGTTCCGACGGCGATCGAGGCGAGGATGACCAGGGTGACCGCGAGCACCGCGGTCCACTACGCCTCGCGCAGTTCGCGCGCGGCCGTCTCGGGGGCGACGGGGTTGAGATCGAGTCCCGTGCCGAGCTCGAGCCCGGCGGGCTGCGTGAGGCGCGGGAGCAGATCGATGCGCCAGCAGAAGTGCTCGGCGCCGCGGGGCGCCGTCCGCACCCACAGGTTCAGGGGAGGAACTGCGCCGAAGCGCCGGCGCAGGCGCCCGAGCGCGTCGTGCAGCGCACCGGCGAGCAGCGGCCCGCCGTCCTCGAAGCGCATCCGCGGGGTGCGCGGGGCGAGCAGCAGCTGGTAGGCGGACGCGGAGGCGTACGGCGCCAGGACGACGGCCTCCGCATCGATCGCGACGACGCGCTGGTCGAGCTTGACCTCCGCCTGCACGAGGTCCTGGAGCAGGTTGCCGCCCATCGTCGTCGTCGCGTAGGCACCGAAGCGCTCGCGCTCGCGCGCGATCAGCGCCGGGACGAAGTCCAGCGCCACGAGCTGCGCGTGCGTGTGCGGCTGGGAGGCGCCGGCGCTGCGGCCCTCGTTGACGAACAGGTGCACGCACGCTGCGCCGTGCGAGGCATGGTGAGCGACGCGTGTGCGCCACATCTCCATCGCGAGCACGAGCTGCTCGGCGGGCAGATCCGCGAGCGAGGGGACGGGCTCGGCGCTGTTGACGATGACCTCGTGCGTCCCGCGCGCACCGCTGACGGCGAACAGGTCGACGCGCGCCTCGCGCGGGGGATCCGGCGCGTCGCGGGCGAGGGCGGGGTAGAGGTTCGGCACGACGCGCACGCGCCAGCCGGGCGTGTCGGGCGCCGAGCCGTCGTCGCGCACCGCGTCGACCTCGGGCGGGGTCTGCGCCTCATGGCCCGCGGCGAACGCGTCGCGCGCGGCGTCGATCGGCGGATGGGGGTCGGGCTGCGCGATCCCGGAGCCGGGACGATCGGCGCGCGCGTCGGCGATGATCGCCTTCAGGCCGCTCAGCGGGTCGACGCGGACCTCAGGCAACCCGCTTCTCCATCCGGCGGTGCTCGATCCCGGCGTCGAGGAAGGCATCCCCGCATGGCCGGTAGCCGGCGCGCTCGTAGAGCGCCAGCGCGTGGGTCTGCGCCGCGAGCACGATCAGCCGGCCGCCGAGCGCGCGCGCCTGCTCGTCGGCGGCGTCCAGCAGCGCAGCGGCGACGCCGCGCCTGCGCGCGCCCGAGGCCACCGCCATCCGCCCGAGCTTGATCCTCTCGCCTGCCGCCAGCAGCCGGCAGGTGCCGATCACGCTGTCGTCGTCGCCGAGCGCCACGAGGTGCAGCGCCTCGTCGTCGCGGCCGTCGAGGTCCTCGGCGAGCGTCACGCCCTGCTCGTCGACGAACACCGCGCGGCGCAGATCGAGCGCTGCAGCGATCTCGCCCGGCCCGTCCGCGGGGCGCACGATCACGACGCCGGCGGTCACGAGGCCTGCGTGACGTTGCGCCCGAGCGCGTAGCGGTCGATGTCGTCCTGCAGGTCCTTCTCGTTCAGGTACGGGCCCTGGTGGATGTACTGCTGCTTGCCGTTGCGGTCGTAGAACGCCGTGGACGGCACGCCGACGACCTTGTAGGAGTCGAAGATCAGGCCGTTCGGATCGGCGTAGCTGGGGTAGGTGTTCGGGTAGCGCCTGAGGAAGCGCTTCGCGCCGGACGCGCTGTCCTTGAGGTCGACGCCGATGAACGCGACCTCGCGCCCGCGGTCGAGCGTGACCCGCTGCAGCGTCGGCGCCTCGAGGTTGCACGGGCCGCACCACGAGCCCCACACGTTGACGACGGCCGGATGGCCCCTGACCGCCGCGAGCCGCGCCTTCAGCGCCCTGCGACCGCCGCCGAGCACCTGGTCGGCCTGCGCATGCAGCGCGGCGAGCGCTGGGGGCGAGCCGGCGAGCTTGGCGCGCACGTCGGCGGCGTCTGCCTTCAGCGCAGTCTGCGCTGTGCTGGTGTTCTTGTCGGAGGCCTGCTTGAGGCCCACGGCGAGGGCGAGGCCCACCACGATCACGGTGGCGGCGATCAGGACCTTCCGCATGGCGTGAGGATCGCACAGCAGTGCGGTATCCTCTCCGGTACGTCGCAGGGCTGCCCTTGGGAGGACACCGTGCGACCCCCGGCCCTGCCGGGCCCGGGGCGAGTGCCGCAGGATCCCTGCACCGCGCCCCTCTGCTGAGAGCTTCTGGCCACCATGGCTGAAAAGACGACGGCCGTCGAGGCCGCAACCATCCCGTCCGCTGAGGACGTCACGCGCGCTGAGGCGTTCACGCGCGAGCGCTTCGTGCACGACGGCGAGACGCCGGCCGATGCGCTCGCGGCGGGCTCTCCGCGGCGCCGTGCGCTCGCGGCGGCGCTGGCGGAGATCGACGCCGGCCACGAGGTGCCGTCGACGCAATGGCGCCGTGACTGGTCGCTGCTGCTCGGCCTCGAGCGCCTGCTGAGCCAGGAGGAGCCGCACCTCGCCGACGGCACCACGCTCAACCCCCACCAGGTCGACGCGCTCTCCGGCACGCTGACCGCGCTGCTCGCCGAGCGCCTGCGCAACGGGGACGCCCCGCCGCCGGTCGCCGCACCGGTGCTCGCGGTCGAGGACGAGCCCGCCGAGGATGAGACCGTCGACGCCGAGGTCGCCGCCGAGCTCGCCGCGCTGGACGAGGAGCACGCCGAGGACGACGAGGACGAGGACGAGGGTGCGCCCGCCGAGGACGACGGCGAGGCCGACGAGGAGGACGAGGACGCCCTCGAGGTCCCCGACGAGACCGACGCTGACATCGATGCCGCGGCGCTCAACGATCCCAACGCCCACAAGCGCTTCTGGTTCGAGCACGCCACCGGAGCCGGCAAGACGGTCGCCGCGATGGGCTTCGTCGACGCCTCGCGCACCGGAGGCGTCCTGATCCTCACGCACCGCCGCAACCTCGTCGACCAGTTCAACGACGAGCTGCGCACGCGCGGGTACGCGGACCGCATCTCGCCGGCGCTGCTCGGCCACGACACCGGCCACGCCGACGGCCCGGTGACCGTCGAGACCTACCAGTGGTTCGTGCGCAACGCCGGCAAGATCTCGAGCGCGTACACGATCGTCATCTGCGACGAGGCCCACACGGCGCTCGGTGAGAAGACCAGCGGCGCGATCCGCGAGTGGACCGGTCCGATCTTCATCGGCATGACGGCGACCGGCGCGCTGATCGCCCGCCACGTCACCGACCTCTTCCCGACGCAGACCTCGCGCTTCGACCTCGCGCAGGCCGCGCGCCGCGGCGTCATCGCGCCGCTGCGCTCGATCCGCATCCCGCCCGGGCCCGGCGTGCGCACGATCGCCAAGGTGCCGCTGCGCAAGGGCGAGGTCGACATGGAGTTCGACCAGGAGATGCTGGCCGAGCTGCTGGATCAGACGCCGTTCAACATGGCGATCGCCGATCTCTACAAGACGCGCTTCAACGGCGTCCCCGGCGTCATCTACACGGCCGGCGTGCGGCACGCCTACAACGTCGCGCAGGCCTTCCGCGACCTCAACATCAAGGCCGAGGCCGTCTCGGGCGAGACGCCCAAGCGCGAGCTCGCCGAGATCCTCGCGCGCTACGAGGCGGGCGACATCGACGTGCTCGTCAACGCGCAGCTGCTCGCCGAGGGCTGGAACTCCCCGCGCGCCACGGTCTGCATGCACCTGGCGCCGACCGCCTCCAAGCGCATCTACCAGCAGCGCGTCGGTCGCGTCACGCGCCGCCACCAGGGCAAGGAGGCCGGCGTCGTCGTCGACTTCGTCCATCCTGCGACCAAGCACGACGACCCCGTCGTGACGCTGCACTCGCTGCTCGACCGCGACGTCTACCGCGGCGGCGCGATCGTCGTCGGCCCCGTCCGCCGCGGGCGCGGGCGCCGCGTGCGGGTCGAGCGCCGAGTGATCCCGGTGACGGCGGACGAGGACCGGCGGCACGAGGTCTTCGAGCGCGAGCTGTGGCGCATCGCGGTCGAGCACCTCGACTACGGCGAGCAGCACATGTGGGCCGCGCTGGCCGGTGCGCGCGTGCAGCCCAGCGGCTGGCGCCGCGCCCGCGCGATGCTGCACTTCGATCGCTCGGGCGAGCTCAAGCGCCGCTTCCTCCTCACCGCAGTCGAGCGCAACAAGAACTCGCAGCTGCGCATCCGCGCGCTGCAGGAGATCGCCGCGCTGAAGGACCCCGAGGCGTTCGACCTCGCGGTCGACCTCGTCGGAACCTGGGCGCGCGACGAGCGCCGCGAGGGCACGAAGGTCCTCTTCCAGGCGCTCGCCGAGAAGCGCATCGGCCGCCGCGACCAGGCCAACGCCTGGATCTGGCGCCTGGCCGAGTACACCCGCGAGGTCCACGAGGAGTACGCCGTCCAGCGCTGGCCGGAGACCAAGCGCCTGCTAGGGCTGCTCGTCAACTCCGCGGGCGGCGCGCACGCGCGCAACGCCCGGCGCCTCGTGCAGGCCACGCGCAACCAGGATCGCCGCCTGCAGGCCGCGATCCTCGCCGCCGCCGTCGCGCATTCCCCTGAGGCCGAGGAGGTGCTGCGCGGCGCGCGCACGCGCCTCTCGCGCAAGCCGGGCGCCCTCTCGCGCGAGCTGCTGCGCAACTTCCCCAAGGGCAAGGGCCGCCGCGGGCGCCGCCGGCGCAGCAAGAAGGGCGCGGGCGCGGGCGGCGCGCCGGCGCCGGCCGAGGGTCAGCCGGTCGCGCTCCTCGAAGCGGGCGAGCCGGAGGCCGGCGGGCGGACCGGCGGCGACGGCGGCGAGGCCGAAGCGGCCTGATCAGCGCCGGCGCAGCGGGTCACCGGCGACGAGAGCGAGACCGTCCACGTCACCGCCGGGCGGCTCTGGATGACGGTCGACCCGGCGGCAATGCTGGACCTCGCGGCGCGGCACGGATGAGACTTCGGTAGCGGAGGCCTTTCTTACCGCGGCATCCGCCGCATGCCCCAGCCGCGCGGCACGTCGCCGCGCGAGCCGTCGGAGACGACCGCGAAGCCGAGCGTGCGGTACCAGGCGACATTCTCGATGCGGTAGGTCTGCAGGTATACCGGGACGCCGTCCGCGTCGGCTCGCGCGAAGCCGCCCTCGACGAGCCTGCGGCCCAGGCCGGTGCCCTGGTGGGCGGGGTCGACGCCGAGGAGGTCGAGCACCCACTCCGGCTGCCGGAGGTCGCGCCGATAGCGCTCCTCGGCATCGGCGTCGCGGCGCAGCACCGCGGGCAGCGCGCGCGGGCAGCGCCACAGGAACCCGTATCCGCCGAGACGCATGTGCCGCCAGAACGAGGGGATCGGGTCGCAGCCCGGCGGGATCCACGTCGCCACGCCGGCGATCGGGTCGCCGATCAGGCTCACGTGCCCGCCGCGCGCCTCGGCCTCGGACGCGCGCATGCCCTGGCGCAGCAGCCACGTGGCCTGGCGCAGCGGCGGCGCCGGCCCGAGCATGTACTCGACCGCAGGGTCGCGGGCGAACGCGCGCCCGAGGACGGCGGCGGCCTGCGCCTCGTCGCGCCGGGGGTCGTAGACGCGCAGCGCGCTCATGCCGCGACTCCGCCGCCGAGGTGGACCTCGCCGGCGTCGAGCGCGGCGTGGCCTCCCCCCGGCAGATCGACGACCAGCCGTCCCGTCCCGTCGACCCCGGCGGCGATGCCGCTCCCGCCCGCCCAGGTGACAGGACGGCCGCGCAGCGCGTCGCGCTCGCGCCAGGCGCCGAGCAGCGTCGTCGCGTCGAGCATCAGCGCGCGCTCGAGCTCTTCCAGCACCCGGTCGCGGATGCGCGCGAGGTCGCGCGGCTCGAGCTCCAGCGACGCCGCCGTGGCGTGCAGCTCCGAGGGCAGGTCGGCGACCTGCACGGCGACGTTGATGCCGATCCCGACGATCGCCCAGCCCTCCTGGGGGCGGCCCTCGGCGAGGATCCCGGCGACCTTCCGCAGCTCGCCGTCGCCGGCCGGGAAGACGATGTCGTTCGGCCACTTGATGCGCGCGCGCTCGCCGCAGGCGCGCGCGACGGCGACGCCCGCAGCCAGCGGCAGCAGATCGGGCGGGTCGCGCAGCAGGACGGACATCAGCAGCGCGCGCCCGGCCGGCGCCGACCACGTGCGTCCCTGGCGCCCGCGTCCGGCGGACTGCTCGCCGGCCGTGACGAGCGTCCCGTGCGGGGCGCCCGCGAGGGCCAGCGCGCGCGCACGGTCGCTCGTCGACGTGGTCGACCGCAGGTGCAGGTGCGGGCTGCCGAGCGCGCCGGTCATCGAAGGACCGCTACGCGGGGCGGATGCGGACCTCGTCGTCGAGCTGCAGCTCGAGCTGCTCGGACGCCGAACCCCGGTTGACCGCCAGGGCGAGCGTGCGGTAGGCGTCCTCGTAGACCAGCAGCTCGCCCTCCGGGACGTCGGCGAACGTCGTCGCGTACACGGCGCGCGAGCCGTTGACCGAGATCGGGTGCCCGAGCTTCAGCCCGAACATCGCGAGCTCCTCGTGCTCGACGTCGAGCGTCACGTTCCCGAAGCGGTCGAAGGTGATCGCGTGCGCGACGAGCTCGTCGCCCTCGGCGCGCGCCAGCGGCATGTCGAGGCTGACGATCTCGTCGGGGTCGATCGGGTCGCCGGCCGCCGCCAGGTGCGCACCGGCGGCCAGGTGCGCGGTGATCGGGGCGAAGATGTCGCGCCCGTGGAACGTCGCCGAGGTGGGCTCCAGCCGGTAGGGCGAGCGGGTCAGGTCGACCGCCTCGAGCGCGCCGCCGAAGCGCCGCGCGGCGAGCGACAGGAGGCCGTTGTCGGGACCGACGAGGATGCGGTCCTCGTCCGCGGTGCGCAGCGCGATCGCGCCGCGTTCGCCGCCGACCTCGGGGTCGACGACCGCCAGGTGGACCCCCGGCGGGAAGTAGGGCAGCGCGCGGCGCAGGATCAGCGCGCCGGAGCGCACGTCGTGGCGCGGGACGCCGTGGGAGACGTCGAGGATGCGCGCGTCGGGGACGATCCGCGCCATGACGCCGTGGCAGACGCCGACGAAGTCGTCGTCGTGCCCGTAGTCGGACAGGAACGTGATCGGGACGCTCGGCACGGTCGCTCAGGCGGCGGCGAGCGGGACCTGCGGGTTCTGCGGATCGCGCTCGCTGATCCCGTGCGGCGAGCCGTACTCGGCCAGCAGATCGAGGAACGGGACCGCGTCGAACGCCTCGGGCCCGACGACGCCGGCGCCCGACCAGGCGCCGCGAGCGAGCAGCTCCATCGCCACGACGGGATTGATCGCCGTCTGCCAGACGACCGCCTGGCTGCCGTCGAGCGCCATCGTGTCGGCGTTGTCGGCCACGTGGTAGATGTAGGTCGCCTTCGGCCGCCCGTCCTTGCCGGTGCCCGTCACGAGCAGCCCGGCGCAGGTCTTCCCGGTCATGCGGTCGCCGAGCTCGGCGGGGTTCGGCAGCGCGGCCGCGACGACGTCGCGCGGGCTGACACGCTGGCCGCGCACGTCGATCGGCGTCGTCTTGTCGAGGCCGAGCAGGTGCAGCGTCTTGAGGACGGTGATGAACTCGTCGCCGAGGCCGTACTTGAACGTCACGCGCCGGCAGTCCACCCAGCGCGGGATCAGCAGCACCTCCTCGTGCTCGACGTTCACGCACTCGACCGGGCCGATGCCCTCGGGGAACTCGAAGACCTCCGGCTCGGAGAAAGGCTCGGTCGTGAACCAGCCGCGGTCCTTCTCCCAGATCACCGGTGGGTTGAGACACTCCTCGATCGTCGTCCAGATCGAGAAGGTCGGCGCGAACGCGTAGCCCTCGATCGCCATGTTGGCGCCGTCGCGCACGCCGGCCTCCTCGATGTCCGAGAAGAGGTGGTCGGCGGCGTAGCGCGCGGCGACGTCCGAGAACCCCGGCTCGACGCCGATCCCGAGCAGCGCCAGCTGACCCTTCGCCGCCCAGTCGTCGGCCTTCGCGAACTGCGCGTCGCCGAGCTTGACGCCCGTCAGCTCGTAGGGCTTCTCCGGGTGCGGGTACGAGAGCGTCGCCGCCATGTCGAGGTACGTGCAGCCGGACCGGAAGGCGGCCTCGAAGATCGGTGGGTTCAGACGCGGGTCGCAGGCGTTGAGGATCACGTCCGCCTCCTCGATGCGCGCGATGTCGACGATCGCCTCGACGTTCGTCGCGTCCAGCGCCGCCGCGACGTAGCGCGAGTCGCCCAGCCGCGCGACCGCTGCGGCGGCGCGCGCGTGCTCGACGTCGGTCAGCACGAGCCGGTCGAAGAAGTCCCTGCGGCGGGCGATCGCGGCGGCGGCGACGCCCACGCCCCCCGCTCCGATGATGAGGATGCGCATGCGCTGAACCTACCGCGCCGCGACGTCCGCGAGCAGCGCGTCGAGGAGCCCGTCCGGGGTGTGGTCGGCGGCCTCGACGTCGGGCTCGCGCCCGAGTGCGCGCAGCGCCTCGCTCGTGACCGGGCCGATCGAGACGATCCGCGGGCCGTCGAGGGTGCCGGCGGCCGCGTGGAAGAAGCGCACGCTGGAGGCGCTCGTGAACGTCGCGTAGTCCGCGCCCCGCGCCGCCGCCCGGGCCTCGTCGCCGAGCGGCTCGGCGACCGTCCGGTAGAGCGCGAGGATGTCGACCTGCGCGCCGCGCTCGCGCAGCGCGTCGGGCAGCACGTCGCGTGCGTCCTGCGCGCGGGCGATCAGGGCGCGGTGCACCGGGATCTCGCGCAGCGCGTCGACGAGCGACTCTGCGACGGCGCGCTCGGGAACGATGTCGGCCTCGATGCCACGGGCGCGCAGCGCGCGCGCCGTCCCGGGCCCGATCGCTGCGATCGCGGGGCCCGCCAGCGCGCGGGCGTCGTGCACGCGCGCGAGCAGCTGGTCGGCGCCGTTGGGGCTCGTGACGCAGAGCAGGTCGTAGCCGCTGAGGTCCGGCAGCTCGGCGGCCAGCGGCTCGATGCGGATCGCCGGCGCCTCGACCACCAGCGCGCCGAGCGCGCGCAGGCGCGCCGACAGCGCGCTCGCCTGGGCGCGGGCGCGCGTCACGGCGACGCTCACGCCCGCCAGCGGCCGCGCGCCGGCGTCGCGCCAGGCGAGCTGGGCGCCGAGCGCGGCGACCGGGCCGACGATCGTCACCGCGGGCGTGATGACCTGCGCCGCGGCGGCGAGCCGGGCGATGCTCCCCAGCGTGCCGGCGACCAGGCGCTCGTCGGGGAACGTCCCGCGCTCGATGATCGCCGCCGGCTCGTCCGCCGCGCGCCCGGAGGCGATCAGGCGCTCGGCGATGCCCTCGAGCTGGCGCACGCCCATGTACAGGACGAGCGTGCCGGGGAAGGCCGCCAGCGCGGGCCAGTCGATCTGGGCGCCCGGCCTGGTCGGGTCCTCGTGGCCGGTGACGAACGCGACCGCGCTGGCAAGGCCGCGCTGGGTGACGGGGATTCCGGCGTAGGCGGCCGCGCCGATCGCCGCCGTCACGCCCGGGACGACCTCGAACGGGATGCCGCGCTCGCGGCAGGCGAGCGCCTCCTCGCCGCCGCGGCCGAAGACGAACGGGTCGCCGCCCTTGAGGCGCACGACGCTGCGTCCGGCGAGCGCGTGCTCGAGCAGCAGGCCGGTCGTGACCTCCTGCGGGACGTGCACCCCGCCCCCGATCTTGCCGACGTCGACGATGACGGCGTCGGGGCGCGCGCCGTCGAGCGCCTCCGGCGGGATCAGGCGGTCGTGCAGGATGACGTCCGCGCTCGCGATCAGCGCGACGGCGCGGACGGTCAGGAGGGCACCGTCGCCGGGCCCGGCGCCGACCAGGTAGACGGTGCCGGGCGCGGCGCTCACCGGCCGAGCACCTCGTCGGCCCCGGCCGCGCGCAGCCGCGCGGCGACCTCCATGCCGAGCGCCTCCGGGTCCTGCGCCGCGCCGGTCCGCGCCAGCGCATCGCTGATCCAGGCCGAGCCGTCAGCGCGCCCGACGAACGCGCGCAGGTGCAGCACCGGCCCCTCGATGCTCGCGTGGGCGCCCATCGGCGTGTGGCAGTCGGCCTCCAGGGCGCGAACGAGCGCGCGCTCGGCGCGCAGGCAGATCGAGGTGGCGGCGTCGTCGAGCGGGCGCGTGGCGCCGAAGGCGCGCACGTCGCCGCTGCGCGCGGTGATCGCGAGCACGCCCTGGCCGCCGCAGGGGACGAGCGCACCGAGCGTCGCGGTCGCCTCGTCGCCTCGCCCGAGGCGGTCGAGGCCGGCCTGCGCGAGGACGATCGCCTCGTAGTCGCCATCGGCCAGCCGCCGCAGCCGCGTGTCGACGTTGCCGCGCAGCTCGAGCACCTCGAGGTCCTCGCGCAGTGCGCGCAGCTGCGCGGTGCGCCGCAGCGAGCTCGTCCCCACGCGCGCCCCGGGGGCCAGCGCGTCGAGCGACGCGGCGCCGCAGAGCGCGTCCAGGGCGCTCGCGCGCGGCGGCGTCGCGACGATGACGATGCCGTCCGGCAGCTCGGCCGGGACGTCCTTGGCGGAGTGCACCGCGAGGTCGATCTCGCCGGCCAGCAGCGCGCTGTCGAGCTCGCGCACCCAGCGCTCCTTGTCGAGCGCGGCGCGGTCGCGGTCCCCCGTGGTGGTGATGGTGACGAGCTCGCCGCCGAGCGCGGAGGCGACCGTGCCGGCCTGCGTCAGCGCGAGGGCGCTCCCGCGCGTCCCCACGCGCATCGTCACGAACGCCGGCGCAGCGGCCGCACCTCGGCGTCGGCGCCGTCCATGTCGGCCGCCGCGGCGCTGCTGCCGGCGGCCTCCTGGGGCACCTCGTCGAGGCCGAACAGCTCGCGCAGCACGGCCAGACGGCCGTGGCCGCCGCCCTGCTCCAGCGCCTTCATGCGGATCGTCGGCTCGTGCAGCAGCCGCTGCATGACGGCACGCGCCATCGCCTCCACGCGCGCGATGTCGCGCGGTGAGGCGGTGTCCCAGCGCCCCTCGTTCTCCGCCAGCACCTGCTCGACGATCGCGGCGCCGTGCTCGCGCAGCGCGCTGATCGTCGACGTCGAGCCCTGCTGGGCCATCCAGCTCGAGAAGCGCTCGATCTCGTCCTCGACGATCGCCTCGGCGCGGTCGCGCTCGCCCTCGCGGACGCCGAGGTTGCGTGCGGCGCTCGCCTGGAGGTCGTCCATGTCGAGCAGCGTGACGCCGGGGAGCTCGGCGCACTCGTGCTCGATGTCGCGTGGGACGGCGATGTCGATGAGCACCAGCGGGCGCCCGCCGCGCTCTCTCATGACGACGCGCAGCTCGTCGGCGCCGACGATCGGATGCGGCGAGGAGGTCGAGGCGACGACGATGTCGGCGTCGCGCATCGCGTCCGGCAGCTGGTCCAGCGAGCCGACGCGGCCGCCGAAGCGCGAGGCCAGCGAATGCGCGCGCTCCTTGTGCCGGTTGGCGATGAAGAGGGTGGTGACGCCCTGCTCGGCGAGCGCGCGGGCGGTCAGCTCCGCCGTCTCGCCGGCGCCGATGACGATCACGTTGCGATCGTCGAGCTCGCCGACGGCGCTGCGTGCGACGTCGACCGCGATCGACGACGTGCTGACGCGGGCGGTGCCCAGCGCGGTCTCGGTGCGCACGCGCTTGCCGGTCTGCAGCGCGGCGCGGAACAGGCGGTTCGTGAACGGCCCGGTCGTGCCCGCCGCCAGGCCGGCCTCATAGGCGCGGCGCACCTGGCCCTGCACCTCGCTCTCGCCGACGATCATCGACTCCAGGCCCGAGGTGACGCGGAAGAGGTGGCGCGCGGCGTCGCAGTTGCGCGGCGAGTAGACGACGTCGACGAGCTCGGTCGGGCGGATGCCCGCGCGCGTTGCGAGCTTGCCGAGCAGCTCGGCCTCGGCCTCGACGGCGTCGCTGACGACGAGGTAGACCTCGGTGCGGTTGCAGGTCGAGATCGCGACCGCCTCGCGCACGACCTCGCGGCCGACGAGCTCGCGCACGAAGCGCTCGGCCTCGCGCTCGGTCAGCGCCAGGCGCTCGCGCATCGCGACCGGGGCGGTCTTGTGCGAGATGCCGATGACGAGCAGCTCGCTCACGCCTCGCCTCCGGCGTTCACCGGCTCGGCGTCGGGCGCGGCCGGGTCGGCGGACGGGCCCTCGGTCGCCTCGTCGACGAGCCGGTTCACCTCGCTGAGCTCGCGTTCGAGGCGTGATGCGCGCGTCGCCATGATCGCGAAGTAGACGAGCAGCACGCCGAGGAAGACGAGGTAGGCCGCGGCGACGTAGCCGCCGTTGGTTGGCAGCTTGTCGCTCACGACGCGGACACCCGTGGAGCGGCGCTGCGGCCGCGGATGGCGACTGCGTCCGGGCCGCCGAGCTTGCGCTTGAGCGAGCGCAGCTGCGCGCGGTTGTGCTTCGAGGTCATCTCGTACTTCCAGAGGGTCGCGAACAGGAGCGCCATGCCGATCAGGCAGGTGTAGAACGCGACCTTCATGTCGCCCGGCAGGCTGCCGCCGGAGGTGTTCAGCACGCGCGGGTGGATCAGCGGGTTCGCCAGGCGCACGGCGAGGAAGTTCAGCGGCACGAACGCGCCGGCCACGATCGCGAACACGGCGGCGTAGCGCGACTGCTTCTCCGGGTCCTCGATCGAGAAGCGCAGCGGCTGGTAGGTCGCGTACAACAGGAACACGATCAGGAAGGAGACCAGGGTCGGCTCGTCCCAGACCCACCACTGGCCCCACGCGGCCTTCGCCCAGATCGAGCCCGTCACGAGCGCCGCGGCGCAGAAGATCAGCGACTGGTGGATCGCGGTGTAGGCGCGCAGGTCGTGGCGCGGATCGTTCGTGCGCAGGTACTGGATGGCGCAGATGCCGCCGAAGATGAACCCGCCGAGCGACACGATCGCAAGCGGCACGTGCAGGTAGAAGATCTTCTGCGAGAAGCCCTGGTCGGCGTCCATCGGCGCGTAGAAGGCGGCCAGCGCGAAGCCGCCGGTCAGGACGACCGCGGTGAGGATCGAGAGGACGCGAAGGCGCGTCCCGTAGAGCTTGCGCGATGTGGGCATCGACGGTGTGGGCTAGTCCTCGACGAGGAAGTCGAACAGCGCGTAGGCGAGGAGCCCGAAGACCAGATCGTACAGCCCGAGGACCGCCGGCCAGCGCCCCGTGAGCGCGTGGGAGCCGTGCACCGCCAGCAGCGGCGCGCTCGCGCGCGCCGCGGCGATCACGACGGGCAGCAGGAGCGGCAGCGCGAGGATCGACGTGATCAGGTCGCGCGCACGCGTCTGCACGGCGATCGCTGCGACGAGCGTCCCCACGACCGCGATCCCCAGGTCGGCCAGCAGCAGCACGGCGATGAGCGCCAGCCACGTGCCCGGGCTCGGCGCCGGGCCGAGCAGCAGCACTGCGAACAGGGGCACCGCCACGACCTCGAGCGCGACGAGGAACGCCAGCAGCGCGCCGGCCTTGGCGAACAGCAGCGCGGTGCGGTCGACGGGTGCGAGCAGGAAGCCCTCGAGGCCGCCCTCGTCGCGGTCGGCGACGAACAGCCGCCCGATCCCGAGCAGCGCGGCGAGCGTCAGGGTCACCCACAGCACGCCGGATGCCAGATCGCCCTCGACGGTGTCGCGGCGCAGCGCGAAGTGGAAGACGACGTAGGTCATCGCGGAGAACAGCGCCATCGCAACGAGCGTCTGGGGCGCCCGGCGCTCGAGCCGCAGCTCCTTGAAGAGCACCGCGCGCGCCGCGGAGAGCGTCGAGGGCGGCGCCGGGGTGCTCACCGGTACAGCTCCCCGATCTGCTCGGCACTGACGTCGCGCGCCGGCGCGAGCAGCGCCTGCCTGCCGGCGCGCAGCCCGAGCGCCACGTCGCCCTCGGCCAGCCCACCCGCCGGGTCGTGGCTCGTCACCACGCGCGTGCGCCCGCTCGAGCGCCCGATCAGCGGCTCGACCTGGTCGGCGGCGGCGGGGTCGAGGTTCGCGCGCGGCTCGTCCAGCAGCAGCACCTCGGGGTCGTGCAGCACGGCGCGGCAGACGGCGAGGCGCTGGACCATCCCGCGCGAGTAGGCGTGCACACGGTCGTCCGCGCGACGCTCGAGCCCGACGGCCGCCAGCAGCTCGGCGATCCGCTCCGCGGCCGCGGCGCCGGCCAGACCGTGCAGGCGCGCGTGGTAGGCGAGGTTCTCGCGCGCGCTGAGGTCGCCGTAGAGCAACGGGGCGTGGCCGAGGAACCCGATCCGCCCGCGGACGGCCCAGCCCTCGCGGCGCACGTCGCGGCCGAGCACGCTCGCGCTGCCCGCGGTCGGGCGCAGCAGGGTCGCCAGGACGCGCAGCAGCGTCGACTTGCCGGCGCCGTTGGGCCCGAAGACGACGAGCGTCCGCCCCGCGTCGAGCGTCAGCGTGACGTCGTCGAGCGCCGCGCGCTCGCCGTAGCGCCGCACGAGGCCGCTGGTGGTGATCGCAGCCGCGACCGGAGCCTCAGTGCTCACCGGCGGCGCGGCCCCCGTCGCGTGTCAGCGAGTCGGCGGCGTGACGCAGCGCCGGCGCGATGACCGGGACGAGCTGGTCGATCGCCTTCGGGTTCCCGGGGAAGTTGATGATCAGCGTGCGTCCGGCGATCCCGCTGACACCGCGGGTCAGCAGCGCCAGCGGCTGGTGGCGCAGGCCCTCGATCAGCATCGCCTGCTGGAAGGCGGGCGCCTCCCGCTCGATCACGTCGCGGGTCGCCTCGGGCGTGATGTCGTCCGGGGTCAGGCCGGTGCCGCCGGTCGTCAGGACGAAGCGGACGTCGTCGGCGACGAGCGCGCGCAACCGCGCCGCGATCGCCGCGCGGTCGTCCGGCAGGACCTCGACGGGCGCGACCTCGCAGCCGGCCTGCGCAAGCAGCGCGGCCAGGCGCGGCCCCGAGTGGTCCGCGCCGTCGCCGGCGGCCAGGGAGGTGGAGATCGTGAGTACCGCGGCGCGCATCGCACGGGACCGTACCCGCCAACTAGCATCGGCCGCGATGCGCATCGCAGTCCTCGGAGCGGGGTTCGCGGGGCTCGCTGCGGCCGATGCCCTGCACCGAGCCGGCCACGAGGTGACCGTGCTGGAGGCGCGCGAGCGCGTCGGGGGCCGCGTGCACTCGGTGCCGTTCGCGGGCGGGCTGGTCGAGCGGGGGGCCGAGTTCGTCTTCGACGGGCACGAGCAGGTGCACGCGCTGTGCGCCCGCTTCGGCCTGGCGCTCGCCGACAAGGGCCTGCCCTACGGCGCCCGCGAGCCGCGCGGCGGACCGCCGCTGACCCGCGCGGAGGTCGCCGCGGCGGCCGGCGGACTCGAGGCGGCCGCGCGCGCGGGCGGGTCGGTGGCGGACGCCGTCGATCGCCTCGATGCGCCGGTCGCTGTTCGGGCGGCCGTCCGCGCGCGGCTGGAGATGACGCACGCGACACCCGCCAACGAGCTGGACGCTGCGGCGCTCGCCGACGCCGGCTCGTCGTTCGGCGACTATCCCTCGTACACCGTCGCCGAGGGCAACCAGGCGATCGCGCTCGCGCTGGCCGCGGGCCTCCCGGACGTCCGGCTGGGTGCGCCCGTCCGCGCGATCAGCGCCGGCGCCGGGGGCGTGCGCCTGGGCGTCGAGGGCGAGGACGAGCTCGCCGCCGAGCGCGTCGTGGTCGCGCTGCCGGCGCCGTTGCTCGGCGAGCTCACGTTCTCGCCCGGCCTCCCCGACGAGCTGCTCGGCGCCCTGTCGCGCAGCCGCAGCGGCCACGCGGCGAAGCTGTTCCTCGCGCTACGTGCGCCGGCAAAGCCCGACAGCGTGATGGCGCCGGCGGAACGCTACTGGACCTTCACCTCGCTCGGTCCGGGCGGGGCGGTGCCGCGGGTGCTGGGCGCGTTCGCCGGCACGCGCTCCGCGGTCGAGACGCTCGCGCCCGATGGCGACCCGGCGCCGTGGATCGCCTCCGTCGTGCGGCTGCGCCCGGAGCTCGAGCTGGACGCGGGCCAGGCGCTGCTCGCGACCTGGCACGACGACCCGTGGTCGCGCGGCGCCTACAGCGCCGGCGTCCTCGGTCGCCGCCCGGGCGACGACGCGCTCCTGGCGCGGGCGGTCGGCCCGATCCACTGGGCGGGGGAGCATCTGGCCGGCCGGTTCGCCGGCTACATGGAGGGCGCGCTGCGCAGCGGCCTGCGCGCCGCCGCGGAGATCGGGACGGCCTAGTCCCGCGTCCAGTGCCCGCTGCGCCCGCCGGACTTCTCGAGCAGCTCGACGCGCTCGATGCTGACGCCGCGCTCGATTCCCTTGACCATGTCGTAGACGGTCAGCGCCGCCACGGCGGCGGCCGTCATAGCCTCCATCTCGATCCCGGTCTTCGCGGTCACGCCTGCGCTGGCCGTCAGCGTCACTGTGCCGGCCTGCGCGTCGACGACGGCGTCGACGTCGACGTGATCCAGGCCGATCGGGTGGCAGAGCGGGATCAGCTCGCCGGTGCGCTTGGCCGCCTGGATGCCGGCGATGCGCGCGACGCCGAGGACGTCGCCCTTGGGCGCGTCGCCGGCCGCGACGGCTGCGGCCGTCTGCGGTGTCATGTGCACCACCGCGCGCGCCACCGCGCGCCGCTCGGTCGCGGCCTTGTCGCCGACGTCGACCATGCGCGCGTTGCCGTCGTCGTCGAGATGCGTGAGCTCGGCCATGGCGTCAGGCCGCGGCGTGGGTGCGCTGGGCCGCGGCGATCAGCTCGCGCACCGCTTCGCTGTCGCCGCTGCGCAGCAGCGCGATCGGATCCGGGTCGCCTTCGACGATCCCCTCGAAGAAGGCCTTGCGGTCCTGGTAGGTCGGCAGCGTCCCCTTCGCCCAGCCGCGCGCGTCGTTGAGCATGATCGCCAGTGTCGCGTACTCCTCGCCGAACAGCTCGCCGATCTCGCGCTTCATGCGCTTGGCGAGCGCGGGCGAGGCGCCCGCCGTCGAGATCGCGATCGCCAGCGGGCCGGTGCGCACGATCGCGGGCAGGATGAAGCTGCACAGTGGCGGAACGTCGACCACGTTGACGAGCATCGCGCGCGCCTCGGCGTCCTCCGAGACGCGGATGTTCACTTCGGTGTCGTCGGTGCAGGCGATCGCCAGGAACGCGCGCTCGAGGTCCGCCGAGCCGGCGTAGGTGCGCGGCTCCCAGGCGATCGAGCCCTCGGCCGCGAGCGCCGCGAGCTCCGGGCCGGCATGCGGGGCGATCACGGTGACGGCGGCGCCGCAGGCGAGCAGGCCCTCGGTCTTCTCGAGCCCGACGCCGCCGCCGCCGACGACGACGCAGCGCCGCCCGGACAGCTTCAGGGCGGCGATGTAGAACGGCGTGTCGAGCATGTCCCGCACGCACGTCTGGTCGCAGATCCCGCGGCGGAACTGGCAGACGCACTCCTTCCCTGCGTACGCGGCGGCGGGCATGGTCGCTTCAGGGTAGACGGCGGCCTACGTCGCCGCGGGCGAAGGCGGTGCGGCCGGCGTGACCGCCTGACGCCCCGCCATGAAGCGCTCGAGGTAGGGCTGCACGAACAGGACGGCGGCCACGGCGAACACGATCAGGGCGACGAGGTTCTCACTCGCGCTGAGCATGAAGGCCGTCAGCAGGATCACCATGAACGGCGTCTTGAACAGCATCATCAGCAGCCCGGGCAGGAGGCCCGCGATCAGGATCGTCAGCGAGAGGCCGGGGATCGCGATGTGGATGGCCTCGGCCACGCAGACCACGGAGAAGATCGAGGGGAACGTCGGGCCGCCGAGGAAGCCGGAGCGGAAGCCGACGGCCAGCAGCGCGAACTTGCCCAGGGCCATCACGAGCAGCAGCGCGAAACCGTAGTGCGCCGGGTCGCTCATCACCGTCTTGATCTGATCCTCGCCGGAGAACATCACGATCGGCGCGAAGTAGCCGACGATGCTGAAGATCACGCCCGCCGCGAGCGCGCGGGTGATGATGCGGTCGTTCAGGCGGCTGAAGACCTGCGTCGCGACGCGCAGCAGCACTCCGAGGATCACTGCGAGCAGCACGCCGACGATCGCCAGCGCGACCACGTAGAGCACGTCCAGGAACTTGAAGCTCGTGACCGGCGGCAGGTCCAGGAAGCCCGCGAGGCCCTTGCCGCCGAGCAGCCCGAAGATGATGTAGCCGATCGCGCCGCCGAGCAGGTTCGCGGCCAGCGTTGCGCGGCCCTTCGCCTGCTGCTGGACCTCGTAGCCCAGGACGCCGGTGAAGACGGGGTTCTCGAGCAGGCCGTTGTACGCGGAGGAGACCGAGCCGAAGACGAGCCGGCTGCGGTGCTGCTCGGGGATCTTCATCTTCTCGTTGTAGAACCCGGCCAGCTGGGAGGACAGCGCGCCGATGCCGCCCTCGGGGCCCAGCGCCGCGCCGGACCACAACGACGCGAGCGACTCGGCGACGGTCGCCGGGAAGAGGCGCCACTTGATGTCGGACGCGTCGCCGGTGAGGCTGTCCACGAACGACCCGTCGAGGTTCGTCGGCGCCCTGAGGTACTTCACGATCACGCCGACCAGCAGCGAGAACGGGATGCAGATCACCGGGAACATCCAGTGGTGCGAGCTGACGTAGCTGCTGTCCCAGACGTGGTCGATGAACCACTGGTAGACCCAGAGCCAGCCCATCACGAAGAACCCGCCGAAGAGCGCGACGACGACGACGTGCGCGTAGATGCGGGGCGGGACGGCCTCGGAGGGCTCCGCCGGTGCTGACGTGCTGATGGGCGCTCCTCGAGCGTGGTGGGCGCGCGGAGCCTACCGCCCGCTGCGGAGCGTGCGAACCCAGCGCCCCGTGGCGCGGGCCATCGCCGCCGAGCCGTGCTTCAGCGCCTGCTCGCGGCCGACGTCGCGCGCCGAGCGCAGGCCGACGACGGCGCGCGCGGCGCTGACGAGCGTCGCGTCGTCGGGGAACCGCCAGGCCGAGCGGCCACTGGCGGGTCACACGTGACGACCTGCGTCGTCAGCTGTCGATGCCTGCGCCTGAGTGTCCCCATCTTGCATCACGTGCTGGAGTCGCGTCATGAAGCAGGTCCTGTTCTTCTCGCTCACCGCGATGGCCAACCCCACGCTGCTGGCGGCGACGACGGTGATGCTGCTGCTCCCGCACCCCAAGCGCCTGATGCTCGGGTACCTCGCCGGCGCGCTGATGACGAGCATCACTATCGGCCTGATCATCGTATTCTCGCTGAAGGGCTCGGGCGCGGTCAGCACGGCGAAGCACACGGTCAACCCGGTCGCGGACCTCGCGATCGGCGCGCTGCTGCTCGTGATCGCGTTCGTGCTGGGCACCGGGCGCCACCAGCGCGTCGTCGAGCGCCGGCGCGAGCGCAGGGCGTCCAAGCCGGACAAGGGGCCGCCGCGCTGGCAGCGGGAGATCGGCAAGGGCTCCGCCCGGATCACGTTCGTCGTCGGTGCGCTCCTGACGCTGCCGGGCGCGTCCTACCTCGCGGCGCTCGACGGCATCGTCAAGCTCGACCCCGGCACCGTGCAGACGGTGCTGCTGGTCCTGATGGTGAACATCATCATGCTGACGCTGCTCGAGGTCCCGCTGATCAGCTTCGCCGTCGCCCCCGACTGGACGCCCAGGACGATTCAGCGCGTCAAGGACTGGTTCGCGCGCAATGGCCTCCGGGCCGCGGTGATCGGCGCTGTGCTGATCGGCGGGCTGCTGATCGCCCGTGGGCTGATCACGCTGCTCGGCTGAAACGGGGCGTGCCTACCGGCCGCTCCGCAGCGTGCGGACCCACCGGCCCGTGGCGCGCGCCATCGCGGCGGATCCGTGCTTGAGCGCCTGCTCGCGGTCGGCGTCGCGGGCCGAGCGCAGGCCGACGACGGCGCGCGCTGCGCTGACGAGCGTCGCGTCGTAGGGAAACCACCAGGCGGGGCGCCCGACCGGCGGGTCCCAGGTGACGACCTTCGGCTCGGCGCAGGTGCGCAGCGCGACGGCGCCGCGCGTGCGCCCGATGCCCGAGCCCTTGACCCCGCCCCACGGAACCTGTGGCGCGCTGCGCGCGACCAGATGGTCGTTCATCCACACCATGCCGACCTGCAGCTCACGCGCGATCCGCCGGCCCTTGAAGCGGTCGGCCGTCCACACCGAAGCGCCGAGCCCGAACGGCGTGGCGTTGGCGATCGTGATCGCGTCCTCCTCGCTGTCGGCCTGGTGAACGACGAGCAGCGGGCCGGGCGCCTCCTCGAGCCAGAGCCGCATCCCCTGCGTGACGCCGCTGATCACCGCGGGCGCGAAGAACGCGCCGGCAACGGCCGGGGCGCTGGTGGGGCCGCCGCAGTGCAGCGTCGCGCCCTTGGAGACCGCGTCGTCGACGAGCGCGACCAGGCGGTCCAGGCGCTCGCCGGAGACGAGCGGGCCGACCTCGGTCGCCGGGTCCGCGGGGTCCCCCACGTGCAGCCCGCGCGCGACGGCCGTCACGCCGTGCAGGAAGCGGTCGGTGACCTTGTGCAGGCAGACCGCCCGGCCGACGCTGCCGCCCGACTGCCCGGCGTTCGCGAACGCCGCCCACGCCGCGCCGCGGACGGCGCGCCCGATGTTCGCGTCGGCGAGCACGAGCATCGCGTCGTTGCCGCCGAGCTCCAGCACGCTGCGCTTGAGCTGCCGCGCGCAGGCCTCGGCGACGGCGCGGCCCGCGCGCACGTTGCCGGTGAAGCGCACCTGTGCGACGGGCGCCTCGACGAGCGCGCCGCCGACGTCGGCGTGGCCGTGCAGAACGCGCAGCAGGCCCTCGGGCAGGCCGGCGCGGGCGAAGACGCGCGCGATCCGCTCCCCCGCGAGCGGCGCGAACGGCGAGGGCTTCAGGACGACGCCGTTGCCGGCCATCAGCGCGACGGCCACGTCGCCCAGCGGGGTGGCGAACGGCTCGGCGGCGGGTCCGAGGACGGCGATCACGCCGAGCGGCTCGTAGGTCCAGCGTCCGCGCTTGACCGGATGCTGCGTGCGCGAGAAGCCGATCCGCTCGCCCTCGAGGATCCCGGGCCCGCGCTCGGCGAGCCACTGGAGCGTCTCGACGGCGGGGAGCAGCTCCATCACCTCGACCTCGGCGCGCGGGCGCCCCTGCTCGCGCGAGAGCAGGTCGACCAGCTCGTCGAACTCGTCGATCACGGCCTGGGCGGCGCGCGCCATGTAGCGGGCGCGATCCTGCAGGCGCAGCATCCCCCAGAGGCGCTGGACCTCCGCGGCGCGGTCGACGGCGGCGCCGACCTCGCGGCTGGTCGCGCGCGGCACCGCGCCCAGCAGGGCTCCGCCGGCGGGGCTGCGCGACTCGATCGGGGCGGGCGCCGCGGCGCCGGTGGGCTCGGCCATCGCCGCGATTATGCCTCGCGCCCGCGGGCGCGGCGGATCTCGCCGAGGCGCTCGCGCATGTCCGCCTCCGCGTCGTCGGGGTGGTAGAAGCGCTCGCCGACGAGCATGTCGGGCATCAGCTCCTGGGTGCCGATGTGGCCCGGCTGGCCGTGCGGGTCCTCGTAGCCGATGCCCCGCCCGAGCTCGTCGGCACCCGGGTAGGAGGCGCTGCGCAGGTAGGGCGGCGGCGCCTGCGCTCCGGCATCGCGCACGGAGCCGCGCGCGCGGCTGATCGCGCGGTAGGCCTCCTTGGACTTCGGCGCGAGCGACAGGTAGATCGCCGCCTGCGCCAGCGCGTGCACGCACTCGGGCATCCCGACGTGGTCGACGGCGCCCGCGGCGGCGACGGCGAGGAGCAGCGCCTGCGGGTCGGCGTTGCCGATGTCCTCGCTGGCGAAGATCACCATGCGCCGCGCGATGAAGCGCGGATCCTCGCCGCCCTCGAGCATCACCGCGAGGTAGTAGAGCGACGCGTCGGGGTCCGAGCCGCGCGTCGCCTTGATCCAGGCGGAGATCGTGTCGTAGTGCTGGTCGCCGCGCTTGTCGAACCGCACGGCGCGGCGCTGGAGCGCGTCCTCCGCGATGGTGATCGTGACGACGCCGCCGGGCACCGTCGAGCAGGCCAGCTCGAGCGCCTGGAGCGCCGTGCGCGCGTCGCCGCCGGAGCGGGTCGAGAGGAACCGGATCGCCTCCTCGTCGACGCGCGCGGTGCCCGTCTCACCGGCGTCGATGGCGCGCCGCAGCAGCAGCTCGACGTCGGCGGCGGTCAGCTCGTGCAGCTCGTAGACCTGCGTGCGCGAGAGCAGCGCCGCGTTGACCTCGAAGTACGGGTTCTCCGTGGTCGCCCCGATCAGCGTGATCAGGCCCTCCTCGACGGCCGGCAGCAGCACGTCCTGCTGGGCCTTGTTGAAGCGGTGGATCTCGTCGAGGAAGAGGACGGTGCGCTCGCCGCGCGCGTCGCGGCGGTGCCCGGCGCGCTCGATCACGCCGCGCACCTCCGCGCGCCCGGCTTCGACGGCGCTGAGCTCCTCGAAGGCGGCGTCGGCGGCCGTCGCGACGATCCGCGCGAGCGTCGTCTTGCCCGAGCCCGGCGGCCCGTAGAGGACCATCGAATGCGGGCGCCCATGCTCGATCGCGGCGCGCAGGCTCGTGCCCTCGCCGAGCAGGTGCTCCTGGCCGACGACGTCCTCGAGCGTCGCGGGTCGCAGCCGCGCGGCGAGCGGGACGTTGGCGGCGCCGGCGGATCCCGCGCGGCGCGCCGGCTCGTCGGGCGGGTCGAAGAGCTGGTCCACGCTGGGCAGTATCGCGGCTGCGCCGGAGTTCGATGACTACGGCAGGGGCGCGCCGAGGACGGCCGCGAGCGCCCCGGTCGCGGCCGCGAGCAGGATCACGGGCATGACGCCGAGTCGCGCCGCGAACAGCAGCACGGCCGCGCCCGCCGCGACGGCCCACTGCCAGGCGAGATCGACGCCGCTCGCGAGCGGCACGAAGGCGCCGAAGATCGCGCCGATCGCCGCGGGCCCGGCCCCGTCGAGGAACGCGCGCGCGGTCGCGTTGCCGCGCAACGCGTGGAAGTGGCGGAATCCGACGAGCACGAACACGAACGACGGGGTGAACGCGAGCGCCGCCGCGAAGACGGCGCCGCCGAGCCCGGCGGCGGCGTAGCCGACGACGGCCACCGTCTGCACCACCGGGCCGGGCGTGATCTGACCCAGCGCGACCGCGTTGAGGAACTCCGCGTTCGT
This sequence comes from uncultured Solirubrobacteraceae bacterium, assembly GCA_963809525.1. Taxonomy (GTDB): domain Bacteria; phylum Actinomycetota; class Thermoleophilia; order Solirubrobacterales; family Solirubrobacteraceae; genus F1-60-MAGs163. Next base: position 85,021 of record CAWEJY010000013.1, read on the forward strand.
CATCCAGTGGTAGGCGTCGACGGCGTCGCCCTGCATGATCGGCACGATCACGAACCCCCCGCCGTAGGAGAGGGCGCCGACCTTCAGCGCAGTCCACGCCAGCGCGGGCAGGGCGGCGACGCCGCCCGAGACGGCTGCGGCGGCGGCGAGCGCCGGCCATGGGGCGAGCGCCCCGGTCGCGGTGCGCGGGCCGCGGCGCACGACGACCTCGATCAGCCCGCAGGTGAGCAGCGCCAGCACGACGCCGGCGCCGGCGAGCACGGTGACCAGCGCGCCGATGAGCAGGTACGCGACGGCGCGGCCCAGCCGGAAGCCGGCGTGCGGCGCGAGGCTCGCGCGCGCCAGGTCGTAGCCGACGCGCAGCACCACGGCGAGCACCGCGGCCCCGGCGCCGGCCTCGAGGCCGCGCGCCCAGTCCGGCGGCGCCGAGCTGAGCGTCAGCGCGGCCAGCACGATGATCGCCACGAGCCCCGGCAGGATGAACGCGAGGCCGCCGATCAGCCCGCCCGGGATGCCGGCGACGCGGCGCGCGCAGTAGATCGCCAGCTGCGTGGAGGCGGGCCCGGGCAGCAGCTGGCAGGCGGCGTTCGCGTCCTCGAACTCGGGCGCGTCGATCCACGCACGCCGCTCGACGCACAGCTCGCGCAGCAGCGCGACGTGCGCCGGCGGGCCGCCGAAGCCCACGACGCCGAGCCGGCCCCACTGCCTGAAGACCTCCCCGAGCGTCGCCTGCCGCGCCATGAAGCGGCGCATCGTCGCACACGCCGCCCGCCGTACTGTGACGAATCGGTGCAGGGGTAGGATCGCCTGATGGCCGACCTGCAGGCGGAGGCGACCGCGCTGCTCGCGCGGCTGATCCGCCACAACACCGTCAACCCCCCCGGCAACGAGCGCGCGGCACAGGAGGAGCTCGCCGCGACGCTGCGCGACGCGGGGTTCGAGGTGACGCTGATCGGCCGGACCGAGGAGCGCCCGAACCTCGTCGCGCGCCTGCGCGGCTCGGGCGACGGCCCGACGCTCTGCCTCCTCTCGCACGTCGACACGGTGCTCGCGCACGCCGACGAATGGCGCCACGACCCGTGGTGCGGCGACGTGATCGACGGCCAGTTGTGGGGCCGCGGCGCGCTCGACATGAAGTCCCAGACGGCCGCCGAGGTGGCGGCCGGCGTCGCGCTCGCCCGTGACGGCTGGCGCCCGGCGCGCGGCGACCTGCTGATCGTCGCCGTCGTCGACGAGGAGGTCGGCGGCGCGGACGGTGCGATCTGGATCACCGAGCATCACCCGGATCTGGTGCGCTGCGACTACCTCGTCAACGAGGGGGCCGGCGCGGTGATCCCGTTCGACGGGGGGCGGCTCTTCGGCGTCTGCGTCGCCGAGAAGGGCGTCCACCGCTTCCGTCTGACGACCCACGGCACCGCCGGCCACGCGAGCAACCCCCGCATCGGCGACAACGCCCTGCTCAAGACGGCGCCGCTGCTCCAGGCGATGGCCGACCGCCAGCCCGCGTTCGACCTGACCGAGGGCCCGCTCGCGCTGCTGCGCGAGCTCGGCTTCGACCACGCCGACGGCGTGCAGGCGCTCGAGGCGCTGCGCGGGCGCGACCCGGTCCTCGCGATGATGGTCGAGCCGATGCTCGGCGTCACGTTCGCTCCGACGCAGGCCAGCGGGTCGGAGAAGCTGAACGTGATCCCCTCGCGGGCGACGATCGGCGTCGACTGCCGCACGCCGCCCGGGCTCGGCGAGGACATCGTGCGCCGGCGCATCGCGGAGATCCTCGGGCCGGACGGCTACGACGTCGAGTTCACCGAGCTCGTCGTCGGCAACGGCTCGCCCATCGACAGCCCGCTGATGAACGTGATCCGCGATTGGATCGGCGAGCAGGAGCCCGACGCCCGCGTCGTCCCGCTCACGCTCCCTGCGTTCACCGACTCGCGGACCTTCCGCGACGCGTTTGCGGACTGCGTCGCCTACGGCTTCTTCCCGATGCGCCATACGAGCCTGTACGAGATGTGGCCGCTGATCCACGCGCCCGACGAGCGGATCGACGTGCGCGACCTGGGCTTTGCGGCCGCGTTCTACCGTCACCTGGCAGAGGAGCTCATCGGATGAGCGACACACAGGAGCCCCTGCGGCTCGGCGGCATGGCCCTGCGCAACGGCCTGCTCGTGCACGGGCCGACGCACTGGGCCGCGGCGATCCGCGCGCCCGACGGGTCGATCGCCGTCGCCTCCGGCCGCAAGCCGCGCGCGCCGCAGGCCGTCGACCGCATCCCGGGCGCGCGCGGCGTCGTGCGCCTGGGCGAGGCGATGGCGGTCATCCCGCTCGTGCGCGCCGCGCTGCCAGACGCGCGGCTGCCGTTCGAGAACGCCGCCGTGGTCGGCGCCGCCGCCGCGGCGAGCCTCGGCGGCTTCGCGGCGCGCCGGCGCCTGCGCGGCGGGCGCGGGGAGATGGCCGCCGCCGCGCTGTCGCTCGTGCCGTCGCTCGTCGCCCTGCGCGTCGGCGACACCGCCGCCTACCACGGGGTCGAGCACAAGTCGATCGCCGCCTACGAGCAGGGCGACCAGGACGCGGCGGACGCCGCCAAGGAGCACGACCGCTGCGGCTCGCACCTGGTCGCCCCGATGCTTGCGATGAACCTCGCGGGCGTCGCCCTGCTGCGGCGCGCGGTCGACGAGCCCTCGCCGCTGGCCGGCGGACTGCTGTCGCTCGCGAGCGCCGGGGCGGCGGTGGAGGTGTTCATGTGGAGCGGGCGCCACGCCGATCACCCGGTCTCGCGGGCGCTGCGCGTCCCGGGAAACGAGCTCCAGCGGGTCATCGGGACGCGGGAGCCGACCGAGGCCCAGCTCGAGGTCGGGCGCGCCGCGCTGGAGGAGATCCTGCGCGCTGAACAGGCCGGAGCCTGATACTGCAGGAACCACCGATTCTGCCGATAGAGAGCAAGATGCCCTCCACGATCCTGGCCGCTGCGCCGGCGGTGGCCGACCCGACGCAGGCCCAGACGCAGCTGCTCGGCGCGCTGAACCAGCTCGCGGCCGTGCTGCACCAGGCCCAGCTTCAGGAGCTTCCGCCGCCGCCGAGCTTCTTCGATCGCCTCCAGCAGTTCGGCACCGACTGGTCCGGGTTCATCGGGCTGATCTTCATGTTCGCCCTGATCTTCGTGCTCTGGAAGAGCCTGAAGCTCATGCCGCGCACGAAGCCGATGCAGATCAAGCCGCAGACGAACCTCGAGGTCGGGTGGAAGGACATCGCCGGCGCCGATGAGGCGAAGGCCGAGCTGATCGAGGTCGTCGAGTTCCTGCGCGATCCGGCGCCGTTCAACAAGCTCGGCGCGAAGGTTCCGCAGGGCGTCCTGCTGCATGGTCCGCCGGGCACGGGCAAGACGCTGCTCGCCAAGGCCGTGGCGCACGAATCCGGCGCCCAGTTCTTCTCGCAGTCGGCGTCCTCGTTCGTCGAGATGTTCGCGGGCCTCGGCGCGGCGCGCATCCGGCGCCTGTTCGACGAGGCGCGCAAGCACGAGCCGGCCGTGATCTTCATCGACGAGCTCGACGCCGTCGGCGCGCGGCGCGGCAGCGACAACAACTCCGAGCGCGAGCAGACGCTCAACCAGCTGCTCGTCGAGATGGACGGCTTCGCCTCGACCGATCAGGTCGTCGTGATGGCCGCCTCCAACCTGCTCGAGAAGCTCGACCCGGCGCTGCTGCGCCCCGGCCGCTTCGACCGCCAGGTGTTCGTCAGCCCGCCGGACGTGAGCGGGCGGCGCAGCATCCTCGAGGTCCACACGCGGTCCAAGCCGCTGGGTCCCGACGTCGACCTCGACGTCGTCGCCCAGCAGACGAGCGGCCTGACCGGCGCCGACCTCGCGAACCTCGCCAACGAGGCGGCGATCCACTGCGCGCGCCGCGGCGGCGATGCGCTGTCGATGCGCGACTTCGACCAGGCGCTCGAGCGCGTCGTCGCGGGCGTGCAGTCGTCGACGACGCTCAATCCGCAGGAGCGCCAGGTCGTCGCCTACCACGAGGCCGGTCACGCGCTCGTGCGCGAGCTGCTGACGACCGCCGACCGCGTGCACAAGATCTCGATCGTCCCGCGCGGCCAGGCGCTCGGCTTCGTCATGAACCTGCCGGACGAGGACAGCTACCTCAAGACGCGCGATGAGCTCGTCGATCAGCTGACCGTGCTGCTCGGCGGCCGTGTCGCCGAGCAGGTCGTGTTCGGCGCGGTGACGACCGGTGCCGCCAATGACCTGCAGCGCGTCGCGGACATCACCAACGCGATGGTCCACGTCTACGGCATGGGCACCTCGGATTCGGCCTCGCGCACGTTCGTCGACCCGACGCAGCTCTCGGAGGTCTCGCGCCGCATCCGCGACGAGGAGCAGCAGGCGCTCGCCTTCGAGGCCTACGCCGCCGCCTTCCGCCTGATCACCGAGCACCGTGACAAGCTCGAGGAGTTCGCCCAGGCGCTGCTCGAGCGCGAGGTGCTCGAGCGCCCGGACATCGACCGCATCATGGAGGGCGTCCGGCGGATCGACCGGCGCCCGGCGATGCCCGCGCTGCGCGTCGCCGCATCCTCACCCGGCGAGCCGCCCTCGCCGCGCTCGGACCCGCCGTCGAAGCCGCCGCCCGCCGCGGCGTAGCGCCGCCCGCGTCCGGGCATTCGTAGACTGCGCCGGGCATGTTCGCCCGCATCGACCACATCGGCGTCGCCGTCGAGAGCATCGACGACGCGCTGACCCTCTACGAGGCCACCTACGCGATGGAGCTCGTCCACCGCGAGGTCGTCGCCGAGCAGGGCGTCGAGGCGGTGCTGCTCGACGTCGGCGAGAACCACGTCGAGCTGCTGCAGCCGCTCGGCCGGGACACGCCCGTCGGGAAGTTCCTCGACAAGCGCGGTCCCGGCATCCATCACGTCGCCTACCAGGTGCCCGACATCCAGGCAGCCCTGGCGGCGCTGAAGGCCAGGGACATGCGCCTGATCGACGAGACCCCGCGGGTCGGCATCCGCGGGTCGCTCGTCGCGTTCGTCCATCCCAAGAGCAGCGGCGGCGTGCTCACCGAGATCGTCCAGCCCGCGGAGGCACACTGACATGGCGAAGGACAAGGACCCGCGCGAGCGGGTGGACCTCGGCTTCCAGGGCGGCGGCGCGCTGGCCCTGAAGCTCAACGAGAAGGACCGCAAGGCGCTGCTCGACGGACTGGAGAAGGGCGACTGGATCGACGTCGAGGACACCGACGGCACCGTTCGCATCAACCTCTCGCAGGTCGTCTACGTGCGCATCGAGACCGAGGAGCAGCGCGTCGGGTTCGGCCTCACGTGAACAGCCGGCGAGCGCTGGTCGCTGAGCGATGAAGGTCGGCATCGTCGGGATGCCCAACGCGGGCAAGTCCTCGCTGTTCAACGCGCTCACGGAGGCCGGCGCGGAGGCGGCGAACTACCCGTTCACCACGATCGAGCCGAACATCGCCGTCGTGCCGGTCCACGACGAGCGCCTCGTGCAGGTCGCCGAGACGGTCGGCGCGAGCGAGGTCGTCTGGGACACGATCGCCTTCCACGACATCGCGGGCCTCGTCGCGGGCGCCTCGAAGGGGGAGGGCCTTGGCAACAAGTTCCTGGCGAACATCCGCGAGACCGACGCGCTCGTGCACGTCGTGCGCGCGCACGGCGACGAGAACGTCATCCACTCCGAGGGGAGCGTCGACCCGGCCCGCGACATCGACACGATCGAGACCGAGCTGATCTATGCCGACCTCGAGCAGGCCGAGCGCCGGCACGCGCGCGTCGCCCGCGAGGCGCGCGGCGGCGACAAGCATGCGATCGCCGAGGAGGCCTGGCTCGCCGCGGTGATCGACGCCCTCCAGTCCGGCCGGCCGGCGCGCACGGTCCCGGTGCCCGACGACGCGCCCGACGCCGAGCGGCTGCTGCAGCCGCTGACCGCCAAGCCGGTGCTGTTCGTCGCCAACGTGGATGAGGTCCCGCCCGCCTCCGACGAGGTCCCGCCGGAGGTCGCCGCCCACGCGGCCAGCCACGGCGCGAAGGCCGTCGCGGTCTCCGCGCGGCTCGAGGCGGAGCTCGGCGAGCTCGGCGCGGAGGACGCCGCGGCGATGCGCGCGGACCTGGGCGTCGGCGAGTCCGGCCTGGATCGTGTCGTGCGCGGCGCGTTCGACCTGCTCGGGCTGATCGCGTTCTTCGCCGCGGGCGAGGGCAAGCCCGCCCAGTGCTGGCACCTGCGCGACGGGCTCACGGCCTGGCACGCCGCCGGTGAGATCCACACCGACATCCAGAAGGGCTTCGTCCGCGCGGAGATCGTCGCCTGGGACGAGCTCGTCGACGCAGGCGGCTACGCCGGCGCCCGCGACCGCGGGACGCTGCGAGTCGAAGGTCGCGACTACCTGATGCGCGACGGGGACGTGATCACCGTCAAGTTCACCCCTTAGGTAACGGCCCCTGCCAGGACACGACGCCGCGCGCGGCGTCGTGATGGCTCTCAGGGCCCTCGCGGCGCCTGAGGCCACCCGCGCGCCGGGGGCAGTAGCTTCCGCTACAGCACCCCGGCCGCGTGCGCCCTCATCCATCCGCGATGCCTCGCTCGAGTGGCGTTCGGGGTGGGACGCTCGGCTGATGCGAATCGAGGGCGCGATCTGACGTCAACCATCATCGCTTGCCCGGCGCGCGCGTTGTGATGATGTTCCGCGTCGGTATGCGGCGTTGATCATCATCGGTCGCGCGTGGTGGCCGCCCCGGCGCTCGGACCTGCTTCCTTTGGTGCTGCAGTTCGGGTCAGAACTGGCGTTCAGACGACCGAACGCAGCGCCTCGACCGACCGGTCCACATCGGCGAACGTCGTCTTCCAGTTGCAGACCGACACGCGCAGACAGCGGCGCCCGCGCCAGGTCGTCGCGGTCATCAGGCAGGTGCCCTCGGCCGCCAGCGCTGCGGTGACCGCGTCGACATCGACGCCGTCGGCGAGCCCCAGCAGCGTCTGGTTCAGGCCGGTGGCCAGCACCTCGATCGCGTCGTCCTCGTCCAGCGTCGCCGCGAAGCGCCAGGCGCACGCGCAGAGCCGGTCGACGAGCTCGGCGACGCCGTCGCGCCCGAGTGAGCGCAGCGCGGCGTAGACCGGGATGCCGCGTGCGCGGCGCGAGAACTCGGGCGTCCAGTCGACCGGCTCGCGCAGCGAGTCGCGTTCGGCCGACTGCTCGAGGTAGCTCGCGGTGATGCCCATCGCGCCGCGGTGCGCCGCACGGTCGGCGACGACTGCGAGCCCGCAGTCGTACGGCACGTTGAGCCACTTGTGCGCGTCCGTCGCCCACGAGTCGGCGCGCTCGATCCCCGCGACGCTGCCGCGATGGCGCGGGCTCGCAGCGGCCCACAGGCCGAGGGCGCCGTCGACGTGCAGCCACGCGCCCGCGCGCTCGGCGATGTCCGCGACGTCCTCCAGCGGGTCGATCGCGCCGGTGTTGACGTTGCCCGCCTGCGCGCAGACGATCAGCGGCCCCTGCGCGCCGGCGAGCACCTCAGCCAGCGCGTCCGCGCGCATCGCGCCGGCGTCGTCGACGGCGACCGGCTCGATGCACCCGGTGCCCAGTCCGAGCAGCCGCAACGCGCGGTCGATCGTGGCGTGGTGCTCGGCGCCGGCGACGACGCGGATCACCGGCGCGCCCTGCAGGCCGCCCGTCTCGACGTTCCAGCCGGCGTCGCGCAGCACGCCGTGACGCGCCGCGGCCAGGCAGGTGGCGTGTGCCATCTGACAACCGGTCACGAGGGCGAACGAGGCCTCGTGCGGCAGGTCCAGGACGTCGAGCAGCCAGCGGCCGGCCACGTCCTCGATCGCCGCCACGGCCGGGGTCGGCAGTGCGAGCCCCGCGTTCTGGTCCCACGCCGACACCATCCAGTCCGCGGCGAGCGCGGCAGGCAGCGAGCCGCCGATCACGAACCCGAAGAACCGCGGATGGTTCATCCCGGTGATGCCTGGGCTCGCCGCGGCGACGAGCGCATCGAGCACGACGCGCGGATCCTGGACGTCGTCGCGCAGCGGTGCATCGAGCGCCGCGAGGATCTCCTGGTAGGTCTGCTCGGCCTTCACGGGGCGCTCGTCGACGCCCTCGAGGTAGTCGGCCGCGTGGTCGGCGGTCGCGTGCAGCAGGTCGCGGATCATGCCGGAACCCCGCGCTGCTCCAGATACGCGTCGAGCGCCTTGCTCGCCTGCGTGTCCTCGTAGACCTCGTACTCGCGAAGCAGCCCCCACGACATGCGGCCCCAGATGACGTAGCGGTTCTCGTAGACACGCCCGTCCTCGGTGTCGAGGTGGTCGGTGCCGCGCACACAGAGCGTCGTGTTCCACGGCGGCCCCTGCGCGATCACCTCGTCCGGGTAGATCTTCAGTCCGGTCGCCACGAAGCGCTGCAGCCAGCGTTCGAGGTCGTCCCGGCCCACGACCTCCACCGCCCACGAGCTGTCGCCCGGGAAGCGGAACCGGATGTCCTGGGCGTCGAGACGCAGCAGCGGCCGGTAGTCGCCCTCGCGCAGCCGCGCCATGTTGCGGGTCAGGATCCCCTTCGCCAGCCACGAGAACATGCGGCTCCCTTCGATCGGTGAACGTCGCCGAGCCTACCCCCGGCCGCTCGCTGTCAGGCGCTCAGCGAGGCGGTTCATCCCACGCTCTCGCGCCGCGGCGGCGGCGCCCGCGACGTCCAGCGCAGCGTCCGCCGGGCGCTCCACGTCGATCGGGCGCAGCGTGGCGATGTCGAGGAACGCGCGCAGCAGACCGGCGTCGTCGGTCAGTGCCGCGCGCGTCCGCGGGGTCATCTCGCTGGTCGCCTCCTGCGCGGCCGCGAGCACGCCTTCGAGCGTGCCGAATCGCCCGAGCAGATCGGCGGCGCCCTTCTCGCCGATGCCCTTCGCGCCCGGGAGGCCGTCGGATGGGTCCCCGCGCAGGGCGATCAGGTCGGGCACCTGGGCCGGCTCGACGCCGTAGCGCCCGCGCACCTCGGCCGCTCCAAGCTCGTCGGGTCCGCCCTTCCCTGGGAAGAGCACGCGCACGCTGTCGCTGACGCACTGGAACATGTCGCGGTCGCCCGTGAAGAGCAGCGTCGTACCACCCGCGGCGCTCTCGCAGGCGGCCAGCGACCCGAGCAGGTCATCGGCCTCGAGGTCGCCGGCGTGCAGGCTCGGCCACCCGAACGCCGCGAAGAACGCCGGCGCGTCCTCCCACTGCTCGGTCAGCAGGTCGGGCATCGGTGGGCGGTCTGCGTGGTAGCCGGGGTAGAGCGCCACGCGGTAGGCGGCGGCCTCCGCGCCGAAGCACAGGACGACCGCGCGCGGGTCGTGGCGCTCGACGGTCTGCAGGACGAGGTTCGCCGTCCCGAGCTGCGCGTTGACCGGCCGCCCGCCGGTGCCGGTGATCGACCTCGGCAGCGCGAAGAACGCGCGGTACAGGAGCGAGGGGGCGTCGACGACGATCAGCGGGCCGGGCACGAGGCGATCAGCCTAACCCTCGTGCCTGCGAGGGCCGATACCGTGATACCCGCCGCAGCACGTCCCGTATTCCGAGCTTCCCCATGGCCGACGACAAGAAGACCACGAAGGTCCCGACCTCCCGGATCGCGCGGACGGCGAAGTTCGGCGGCCTCGTCGGCGGGCAGGGTGCGCGCTGGGCCGCGACGAACGCGGCCAACCGCCTGCGCTCCGACGACAAGGCCGAGGCGGCGACCGGCGCGCGGGCGATGGACCTCGCTGACCAGCTGGTCAGGCAACTGGGGCAGATGAAGGGCGCGGCGATGAAGATCGGCCAGGTCCTCTCGACCGTCGACTTCGACCTGATTCCCGAGGGGGAACGCGAGGAGTTCAAGGAGCGCCTCGCCGCGCTGCGCGACGACGCTCCGCAGGTCGCCTTCAAGGACATGAAGAAGGTCCTCGAGAAGGATCTCGGCGGGAAGCTGGAGAACTCGTTCGCCGAGTTCGACGAGACGCCGATCGCGGCGGCGTCGATCGGGCAGGTCTACCGCGCGCGTACCCACGACGGCGACGATGTCGCCGTCAAGGTGCAGTACCCGGGCGTCGCCGAGGCCGTCGAGACCGACATGCGCAACATGTCGATGCTCGTTCCGCTGCTCAAGCGGATGGCGCCCGGCATGGACGTCAAGGCGCTGCTGAACGAACTGCGCGAGCGCATAGCCGAGGAGCTCGACTACGAGATCGAGGCAGCCAACCAGCGCCAGATCCAGCGCGCCTACCGCGGCCACCCGTTCGTGCGCATCCCCGCCGTGCACGGCGATCTGTCCGCTCGACGCGTGCTAGTCACCGAGTACGTCGAGGGTATGGAGTTCGGGCAGATCAAGCAGCTCGGCGAGGAGGAGCGCGACCGTTTCGCCGAGATCGCCTTCCGCTTCTTCTACGGCCTGCTCGAGCGCGAGCACATCGCCGCCGGCGACCCGCATCCCGGCAACTACATGCTCTGCCCGGACGGCCGGGTCTGCTTCCTGGACTTCGGGCTGATCCGCCGCGTCGACGTCCACTACCTCGAGGGCGAGCAGGCGCTGGCGCGCGCGGTCGTGAGCGGCGACGCCCACGAGGTGCACCGCTGGATGGCCGAGCTCGGCTACCTGCCGGACCCCGACGACTTCCACCCCGAGCGCATCCTCGGCCAGCTGCAGACCGCCGGCGAGTGGTACTTCACCGTCGGCTACCGCCGGCTCGACCCCGAATACGTGCGCAACCTGATCGAGGTCGGCAGCTCACCGCGCTCGGAGTACTTCGACTACATGCGCAAGCAGACCCTGCCGCCGCAGGCGCTGCTGATCCGCCGCATGGAGGGCCTGCTGTTCGCGGTGCTCGGCGAGCTGCGCGCCGGCGGCGACTGGGGCAGCCTCGCGCTGGAGTACATCGCCGGCAACGCGCCGTCGACCCCGCTCGGCGAGCTCGACGCCGAGTACTTCGCCGCGCGCGCGTAATACGCTGCGCGCATGGCGACCACCATCACCGGCATCGACGAACTGAACGCCCACGTCGGCAAGGAGCTCGGCGTCAGCGACTGGTACGAGGTCACGCAGGACGTGATCGACCGCTTCGCGGAGGTCACGCAGGACTTCCAGTGGATCCACGTCGACGTCGAGCGGGCCAAGGAGACGCCGTTCGGCGGCACGATCGCCCACGGGCTCTTCACGCTCTCGCTCGGCCCGAAGTTCTCCTACGAGATCCTCGACGTCCAGGGCTTCGCGTTCGGCGTGAACTACGGCTACGACAGGGTCCGCTTCCCGGCGCCCCTGCCGGTCGGGTCGAAGGTCCGCATGCGCGCGACGCTGACGAAGGTCGACGAGGTCCCGGGCGGCGTGCAGTTCACGGTCACGCAGACGTTCGAGCGCGAGGGCGGCGACAAGCCGGTCTGCGTCGCCGAGTCGCTGGCGCGCGCGTTCACCGGCTGAGCAGCCCGGCGCCGCTTCAGCGCGCCTGGACTGCCGGCCCCGCGCCGTCGCCGTAGGCGACGCGGTAGGCGCCCGGGCCGGGCAGCGGAGTGCGGTAGCTCCCGCCGGCGCCGAGCTGCACGTCGGCGACCTTCGTCCACCGCCCGGCCTCCAGGCGCTGCACGGTCGCCCAGCTCCCGGCGCGCGCGGGCCGCACGCTGCCCTGGATGACCGGCCGCTGCACGCCGGCGGCGACTGCGCCGCCGCCGAGCTGGGCCAGCGGCTTGCCGGGCGTGACCGGCCTGGGCGTCGTCAGGTCGGTGCTGAAGCTGCGAAAGCGCATCCACGCATCGCGGAGCCCGAAGGCACGGCGCAGCTGAGGTCCGCTCACCGTCGTGGTCCCGCCGGTGCCGGTCAGGCGCGCCTGGACGACGCGCGGCGAGACGCCGCGCTTGGTGACCGTGATCCACTTCAGCGTGCCGTTCACGAGGCCGCCCAGCTTCGCGGTGGCGGCCGCGAGCGAGATGCTCGTCGGGCCCCAGCGGTGGCTGGGCGAGACCGAGTCGTAGGGGTCGACGACGCTCTTGAGCCACGGCTCGGGCGCGCTGCCGACGAACGAGTTCTCGATGTTCTCGGTGCGCCCGCCGGAGCTCGAGAAGAAGTAGGTCGTGACGGGCCTGCCCTGGTAGGTGACGACCATGCCGCTGGTCGCGGCGACGGCGGCGCCCGTGGACGGGGTCTCGGCGCTCGCGCCGCGGTACATCTGCGAGCGTGTGTCGGCGTACTGGGTGAAGCCCCGGCTGCCGCCGGCGTTCGTCGTGATCGCATAGGTGCGCGCGGCGATCGCCTGGGCGCGCAGCGCCTCGGTCGGCCACGAGGCCGGAACCTCGGCCGAGATGACGCCTGCGACGTAGCTCTCGAGGTCGAGCGCGTTGATCGCCATCAGGCGCCCGGCCCCCACCCGAAACTCGAGCGCGCCGCGGTAGCTGCCGCCGTTCACGCCGTTGGCGGCCGTCCCCGCAAGCGTGATCGCCCCGCCGCTGGGCGGCGTGATGCGCAGCGGCGGCGCCGAGGTCAGCGCGGCGCGCGCGCCCGACGCGCGGATGACGGCGCCCGCGCCGCCTGCGGTGATGACGTAGGTCTTCGCCGGGTCGAGCGGCTTGTCGCCGGCCGCAGCTGCGCCGCGGATCGTGTAGCTGGGATGCCCGGCCTGCAGCAGCACGCGCACGGTGGTCGGGGTCGTCAGGCGGCCCAGGGCCGTGCCGGTGTAGTAGTGGGCGAGGATCGCCGGGGCCGTCCAGCCGTGCTGCGCGTAGCCGAGCGATCCGTACTGGCTCATGCCGATGCCATGCCCGAACCCGCGGCCCGTGATGACGAGCGACGAGGCCGCGTGGGCGGCCGGGGCGGCGGCGAGCAGGCTCGCGGCGGCGGTGAGTGTGGCGAGGGTCCGGCGCATGGGACCCTCCACAGGGTAGGAAGCTCAGCAGCCGGCCGCGCCGCTTCGGCGCGTCGGGGCGGGGGTATCCTCGCCTCATGACGACGATCAGCCCCAGTGCCGAGCAGGCCGTTCTCGACGCCGTTCCGCATCAGCTCTTCATCGCGGGCGAGTGGCGCGACGCGTCGGGCGGCGGCACGCTGCCGGTCGAAGATCCCGCCACCGGCGAGACGCTCATCGAGGTCGCCGACGCCACGGTCGCGGACGGCAAGGCCGCACTGACCGCGGCCGACGAGGCGTTCCGGACCTTCCGCCACGTACCTCCGCGCGAGCGCGGCGAGATCCTGCGCCGCGCCTACGAGCTGATGACCGAGCGCACCGAGGACCTCGCGCTGCTGATGACGATGGAGATGGGCAAGCCGCTGGCCGAGTCGCGCGGCGAGGTCGCCTACGCGGCGTCCTACTTCCGCTGGTACGCGGAGGAGGCGGTGCGCATCAACGGCCGCTTCGGGACGGCCGAGAACGGGCTCACCCGCGTGCTGACGATGCAGCAGCCGGTCGGCCCGTGCATCTTCATCACGCCGTGGAACTTCCCGCTGGCGATGGGCACGCGCAAGGTCGGCCCCGCGATCGCCGCGGGCTGCACCGTTGTCGTCAAGCCCGCCAAGCAGACGCCGCTGTCGATGCTCGCGATGGCGCACATCCTCGAGGAGGCGGGGCTGCCCGCCGGCGTCGTCAACGTGCTGACCGCGAAGCGGTCCGGCGACCTGATGGAGCCGCTGATCCGCGACCCGCGTGCGCGCAAGCTCTCGTTCACCGGCTCGACCGAGGTCGGCAAGACGCTCGTCGCGCAGGCCTCCGAGCAGCTGCTGCGGATGTCGATGGAGCTCGGTGGCAACGCGCCGTTCCTCGTCTTCGACGACGCTGACCTGGACCTCGCCGTCGATGGCGCGCTGCTGGCCAAGATGCGCAACATGGGCGAGGCGTGCACGAGCGCCAATCGCTTCGTCGTCCACGAGGCCGTCGCCGAGGAGTTCGGCCGGCGCCTGGCCGAGCGCATGGGCGCGCTGAAGCTCGCGCGCGGCACGGACCCCGAGTCGAAGGTCGGCCCGCTGATCGACCAGAACGCGATCGACGGCGTGCAGCGCCTCGTCGACGACGCCGTCGGCAAGGGCGCGGCGGTGCTGACCGGCGGCGAGCGCGTCGGCGAGCGCGGCTACTTCTACAGGCCGACCGTGCTGGCAAAGGTGCCGGCCGAGGCGACGATCCTCAGCGAGGAGATCTTCGGCCCGGTCGCCCCGATCACCACGTTCTCGAGCGAGGACGAGGCGATCGCGCTGGCCAACGACACCGAGTACGGCCTCGTCGCCTACCTCTTCGCCCAGGACATCGGGCGCGCCTTCCGCGTGATGGAGGCCCTCGAGACCGGAATGATCGGCTTCAATCAGGGAATGGTCTCCAACGCCGGCGCCCCGTTCGGCGGGATCAAGCAATCCGGCTACGGCCGCGAAGGCGGGCCGGAGGGTCTCCAGGAGTACCTGGAGACGAAGTACGTGGCGATGAACCTGGGGTAGGGGTAGTACTAGGGCTGTTGAAACCGGTCATGCTGTAACGCGAGGATCGCGGCCAGAAGCACTGTCAGGCGGCTTCATTCTGCCGCTCGCGGTAGGCGCTCTGTCTACATGCCGTGCCGCAATAAGTCGATCGGGGGCCCGCGGGTGGCTTTCCGCAGATCGGGCAACGGGGCCCAGTCAACTGGGCGCGGACCCCGAGGTAGGTGTGGTCTCGCTAAGTTCGGTCTGCGCGGCGAGTGCTTGGCGTGGGATGTCGTGGAGGACGGGTAGAACGAACCGGGTCCAGGTGTCTCGTGTCGTGGTGGTGTAGGTCGTGTAGATGTCGGCGGGGTCGTGGATGATGCCTGCCGTGGTCTCTTCGAGGCGGTTGGTTTCTTTCCCGATCTGGTCGATGTGGATCGCTTCGAGCGGACACTCGGCTGAGGCACCTCGGGCACGCGCAGTTTCGCGTTGCACGTGACACCGCAACCGGTCGTGGTCAGCGGTTGGCGCTACCGGCGGCTGGCGATGACGGTGGTGGCGATCACCATCGAGGCGGCGACGAGGGCGCCGAGTGCT
>CAWEJY010000014.1:0-16660 GCA_963809525.1 uncultured Solirubrobacteraceae bacterium
CGATCCGGCGACAATGCGCACATCATGCCCGGCAGCAAGCGGACCGACTTGACCAAACAGGAGCGCGTGTACCGCGCCGTCGCGCGAGCGGATTCTCAGCGGCAGCTACGGCCCGGGGTTCCGCGTCGTCATCGACGCCCTGGCCGAGGAGTTCGGCGTCTCGGCCCTGCCGGTGCGCGAGGCGATCTGGCGCCTCGAGGCCGAGGGCCTCGTGATCTACCGCCCGAACGCCGGCGCGCAGGTCGCTCCCGCCGATCCGAGCGCCTTCGACGACGAGATGTCGGTGCTCGCGGTCATCGAGGGCTACGCGACCGCGCTCGCAGCGCCGCTCCTGACCGAGGTCGAGGTCAAGCGCCTGAGCGAGATCAACGACAGCATGGTCGAGGCCATGGAGCAGATGGACTCGCTGCGCTTCGGGCGCCTCAACCAGGAGTTCCACGCGGTCTTCCACGAGCGCTGCCCGAACGCCGCCGTGGTCGACCTCCTGCGCGACGTCGCCCGCCGCCTCGACGCGATCCGCCGCACGGTCTTCGTGCAGATCCCCTACCGCGGCGCCGCCTCCGTGGCCGAGCATCGCGCGCTGCTCGAGCTGATCGCGGCGGGTGCGCCTGCGACCGCGATCGAGGCGGCCGCCCGCGAGCACAAGCTGCACACGGTCGAGAGCTTCCGCGCCTGGAAGGCCGAGCACCAGGTCTAGTGCTCCGTCCCGGGACGGAGCACTAGCGGGCTCGCGGGAGCCCGGCCGCGGGGCGTCGGCGAGAGCGGCGGCGCGCGCGGCGCGCCAGGCCTCGAACTCCGCCTCGCGCTCGCGGCCGAGCGGGTAGACCCCGCGGATCGACTCGCCGGCCTGCACGCGCTCGAGCGCCCAGGCCTCGCGCTCCTCCTGCTCGAGCGCGGCCCACGCGACATCCTCGGCCATCGCCGCCGGGACGACGATCACTCCCTCGGCGTCGCCGACGATCACGTCGCCGGGCATCACGAGCGTCCCGGCGCAGGCGATGGGCACGTTCGACTCGAGCGGGTAGTGCAGCAGGCCGAGCACCGCCGCGTGCGGGGCCCGGAAATAGGCCGGGATCTCGAGCTGCCCGAGCGCCGGGCTGTCGCGGGCGCCGCCGTCGGTCACGATGCCCGTCGCGCCGCGCGCGAGCGCCCGCGCCGCGAGGATGTCGCCGATCGTGCCGGATCCTGCCTCGCCGCGGGCGTCGATGACGAGCACCTCGCCGGGGCCGATCGACTCGATCGCGGCCTTCTGCGCGTTCAGCTCGGCGTCGTCGGCATCGCGCACGTCCTCGCGCAGCGGCACGTAGCGGAGCGTGTAGGCGTAGCCGAGCAGGCGCAGGTCGGGGCGCGTCGGGCGCAGCCCCGCAAGAAACGTGTTGCGCACCCCGCGCCTGCCGATCTGCACCGAGAGCGTCGCGGTCGAGACCGAGCGCAGCGCGGCCTCGGCGCCGGGCGAGAGCGTCACGGGCCGCGGCGCGTTGACGCCGAGCGCAGCGGCGCGCGTCTCGGGTGAGACGCGCGGCTGCGCGCCGAACGACGGGATCGGCCCGTCGGCCTCGACGATCGGGTTGCCGACGGACGAGAGACCCGCCAACTCGACCGCGACGACGTCGCCGGGCTCGACCGGGCGCGACCCCGCGGGCGTGCCCGTGAGGATGATGTCGCCCGGCTCGAGCGTCATGAAGCGCGAGAGGTCTGCGATCAGGAGCGCGAACGGGAAGATCAGGTTGGCGGTGCTGTCCTCCTGCTCGACCTCGCCGTTGACGAGCGTGCGCAGGAGGATCCCCGCAGGGTCGACGTCGGCCGCGGGGACGCGCGGGCCGACCGGCGTGAAGCCGTCGTGGCCCTTGGAGAGGACGTTCGAGCCGCGATCGTTCCAGCGCAGGTCGTAGACACCGACATCGTTGGCCGGCGCGTACCAGCCGACGTGCTCGAGCGCGCGCTCGGGCGTGACGCCGCGCGCAGCGCGGCCGATCACGAGCGCGACCTCGCCCTCGAAGGTCAGCAGCTCGACGCCCTGCGGACGCACGATCGGATCGCCGTCGCCGGCGAGCGAGGACGGGGGCTTGAGGAAGTACGAGGGCGCAGCGGGGACGCGTCCCCTCTGCGCCGCACGGCTCTCGTAGTTGAGGTGCACCGCGATGATCTTGGAAGCTGCTGGCGGCGCCACGGCGACGGATTCTATCAGTTTTCATGTCTGATCCATCGCCCGCGGGAGTGCGGCTCGATGGATCAGGCGACCTGCGCTGCGAGCGTCGCGTAGCGCTCCAGGAACCCCGCCGCCGCGACCTCGGGCGGCCACGGCTCGATCTCGATCGGGAGCGGCTCGACGCCCTCGAGCTCGGGCCAGTGCCAGGCGACCATCGTGAGCGCCGCTCGCTCGGTCGCGAGCACCGCGCGATCGACCTCCTTGACGCTCGCGGGCGCCGGGCCGCTGAGGCCGAAGCGCTCGCGGATGACCTGCTCGAGCCCCTCCTCGGCCTCGCGGTAGAGGCGGCCGAGCTCGCTGCGGTGCTTGATCGGGTGCGGCAGGTCGATCAGGTAGGCCTCGGACGCGTCGTGCAGGAGCGCCCACAGCGCGGCATACGCGTCGCCACCGCGCGCGAGCACCTGATCCGAGACGATGCAGGCGTGCTGAGCGACCGAGTAGTAGCGGCGCGTGTGACCGCCGAAGCGGCACTGGTTCGAGAGCGCGACGGCGATGTCGCCGAGGTCGATGTCGTCGAGCGACGGCGCGAACGGATTGACGCGCCGACCGCTGACCGTCTGGATGTAGGGCCCTGGCTCGTGCACCGCGCCACTCTAGCGAGCGGCCGCCGCAACCCGGCCGGTGCTCCTCAGACGCCCTCGAGCTGATGCTCGTGCTCGGCCTGCCAGCTGCGGAAGCTCCGCACGGTGTGCAGCTTGTGCTCGCGCGCAGCCGCCTCGATCTCGGCGGAGGGCGCCTTGCGACGGAGCAGCTCGATGAGCTCGCGGTGCTCGACGATCGACTCGACGCCGCGGTAGGGGATCTGCACGAAGACCGTGCGCCGGATGGCGTCGAGCCTGCGGGCGACGTCGCGCAGCAGCTCGACCAGCGTGGGATTGGCGCAGTGCCCGTGGATGACGGCGTGGAACTCCTGGTTGAGCCGCCCGAAGCTGAGCGGATCGAGCCGTTCGATCGCGGCCGCCATGGCGGCGTTGAGCTCCTCCAGGCGCGCGATCCCGGTCTCGTCGATCGTCTCCGCGGTGAGCGCCGTGGCATAGCCCTCGAGCACCGCGAGCACCGTCATCTCCTGGTCGAAGAGGCCGGGGTCGGCGGGCGCGACGTGCGCTCCCGCGTTGCGGCGGAAGACCACGAGACCCTCGGCCTCGAGCCGGCGAATCGCCTCGCGAACGGGGAGCGCCGAGACGGAGAACTCGCCCGCGAGGGCATCGATGACGACGCGATAGCCGGGCCCGTAGACGCCGCTCAGGATCCGCTCGCGGATGGCGAGGTAGACGCGCTCCTGCTTGGTCTGTCCGTTTCGCTTCTCGCCGGCCATGAGCTCACCGCCTCTCGTGCGGAGGGAGGATAGGCGCCGCTGTGCCCGGCGGCCGTCGTCAACGGATCTCGAGCTCGTCCGCCGGCGGGTGGCGCAAGAGGCTCCAGATCTCGGGGCCGGTGAACGGGCACATCACGGCCGAGCGCCCGTGCTCGGTCCAGTAGTAGCTCAGCGCCCGCGGGTCGCTCCAGACCTTGCGCGCGTTGCGCTCGTCGACCTCGTCGTTGAAGCGCCAGTACGCCTCCTCGGTCGGCTCGATCGCCTTCCGGTCCTCGAGGATCAGGCGCTCGATGCACTGGAGGGCGTAGCGCGTCACGAGCTCGTGGAACGCGCCGGGGCCGAGGCCGCCGTTTGTGTTCGGGCCATAGACCGACCAGAGGTTCGGGAAGCCCGGGTACATGCAGAAGCGATGGGCGCGCGCGCCGCCCGACCTTCCAGAACTCCTCGAGCGTCCTGCCTCCCCGCCCCGTGACCTTCATCGGGAACAGGTAGTCGGAGGCCTGGAAGCCGGTCGCGTAGACGATGACGTCGACGTCGTACTGCGTCCCGTCGGCCGCCTCGATGCCGGTCTCGTTGATCCGGCGGATCCCGTCGGTCACGAGGGTGACGTTGTCGCGCTGGATCGCGTCCAGCGCGCAGTAGTCGGAGTCGACCATCACCGCGCGCGCCGACCACGGCGGATGCGTGGGCGTCATCTTCGCGAGGAGCTCCGGGTCGTGACCGAGCTTGGCCTGGAGGAACGCGAGCGACGCCTCGCGCGTCGTCTTGTTGAGCGGACTCACGGTGTACGGATCGTCGAAGCCGGGCTCGATCTCGGTCAGACGCCAGAACGCCTTGCCGGTGCCGAGCGTCCGCAGGCGCATGAAGTTCGTGTAGTAGGGGAAGTTGCGGTCGAGCCACGCCACCTCGGGCGGGAACGGCGACAGGTAGCCCGGCACGCCGAACATCCACTGCGGCCTGCGCTGGAACGCGACCACGTGCTCGGCATGCAGGGCGAGCTCCGCGACGAGCTGGTAGCCCGTACAGCCCGTGCCCACGACGGCGAAGCGCGTGTTCTCGAGATCGACGCCCTCCGGCCAGCGGGCCGAGTGCCACGAGCGGCCCCGGAAGCTCGCCATGCCCTCGATCGCGGGGATCTGCGGCCGGTTGAGGAAGCCCGTCGCGGTGACCACCGCGTTCGAGCGCAGGCTCCTCCGCCCCTGCGGGCCCTCGATCTCGACCTCCCACAGCGACGCCTCTTCGTCCCAGGTCAGCGCGCGCACCTCCGTCTCGAACACGATGTCGTCGCGGAGGTCGAACGTGTCCGCGACCCAGTCGAAGTAGCGCTGGTTCTCGGCCCAGTCGCAGAACGGGCTCGAATACGGGAAGTGGGCGCCGAAGATGTGCGTGTAGCCGCGGCTCGGCGTGTCCACGCGCGCACCCGGATAGCGCGTCTCGTTCCACGTGCCGCCGACGCCCGCGTTCTTCTCGATCACCGTGTACCGGATCCCGGCGCGCTTGAGCATCAGCGCGACGTTCAGACCGCCGAGGCCGGCGCCGATGATCGTCACCGCGAAGTCCTGGAGCCGCTCCTGCGGCGGCGGCTGCGGCCATTCCACGCTCCGCACCCACGGGTCGAGGGCGAGCTCCTCGAGGCAGAATCTGAACTCCTCGTCGTCGATCTCCTCGCCCAAGGTGAGGCTCAGGCTGACGGGAAGCCGCTCCTCAGGGCCGATGCCGAGCTGCTCCGCACCGGAGTCGCGATAGCGGACGAGGAACTCCACCGCCCTGCGCCGCAGCAGCGCGACGTCCTCGTCGCGGGCGACCATCATCGCCGTCTGGAAGCCCGTCGGGTCGATCGCGATGGCGGTAGTGGCGACCTCCTCGTCGCCGGTCAACTGGTAGAGGAGGCCGCGGAGCACCATGGGCTCTGCGAGCTGGATCGCCCGCTCGATCTGCTCGTCCGATGCGTCGAGCAGTTCCGGCCGAACGGTCGCATCGGCGGCAAAATCGATCGAGACTCCACCCGCGGCACCATCGCGCGCAACCCTCATTCGTCGCCTCCGCCCCGCTCGTCGCCGACAGCGATCCTATACCATTTTATATCCGGCGAAAACGCGAAGGGGACGCCATGGATCTGGGTCTGCGGGGCAAGGTAGTGGCAGTGACCGGCGGCGCCTCCGGCATCGGGCTCGCCACCGTGCAGGCCTTCGTCGCGGAGGGCGCGCGGGTCACCGTCCTCGACCGCGACGCGGAGGCGCTCGCGCGCGTCGCGCTCGAGCTCGGCGGCGTCGAGACCCGCGAGCTCGACGTGACGGTGGCCGCCGACGTCGACGCCGCGTTCGACGCCATCGCCGAGCGCGAGGGGCGCATCGACGTCGCCGTCAACAACGCCGGCATCTCGCGCGGCCTGGCCTGGCTGCACGACGCGGCCGAGAGCGACTGGGACGCCGTGCTGTCGGTGAACCTCAAGGGCGTGTGGCTGTGCATGCGCGCCGAGCTGCGCCACATGAACGCCCAGCGCGCCGGCGTGATCGTGAACACCGCGTCGGCCGCGAGCTTCGTGGGCACACCGGGCGTCGCCCACTACGCGGCCGCCAAGTTCGGCGTGCTCGGGTTGACGAGATCGGCCGCGCTCGAGTACGCGCCGCTCGGGATCCGCATCAACGCCGTCGCACCGGGAACGGTCGAGACGCCGATGGGCGCGGCCTTCAGGGAGGAGCGCCGCGCCGATCCGTTTGCCGACGCGCTCGTGCGCCAGCCGCACCCGCTGCAGGGGATCGGCCGGCCCGACCAGGTCGCCGACGGCATCCTCTACCTCGCGAGCGACCGCTCGAGCTTCGCGACCGGGTCGGCGCTCGTGCTCGACGGGGGCTTCACCGCGCAGTAGATGTCGGCTGGTCCGGCGGCGCATCAGGCTCGCACCGTCGCGCCCGCGGAGCGGCAGTCCCACGACACGAAGTCGCCCTCGGGCATCCAGTCGGGGATGTCGACGCGGCGCGCCGCCGCCGATTCCTCGAGCGCGCGGCGCAGCGCGGGCAACTCGCCGTCGACCTCGTAGAACGCGGCGTGCGTGGGGCCGGCGAACGCCTCGGCGTCGACCAGCCCGGGCGTGAGCGCGTAGCGCCAGACCGTCTCGAAGCCCTCGGACGTCAGATTCTCGCGCGCGTGCGCGTAGTACCAGCCGTAGTACTCCTCCTCCGTGAAGCGCCGGGGAGCGTGGCTGAGCACGAGGTAGCCGTGGTCGGGCGGCGTGAGCTCGGCGTCCTCCAGCGGACGGCCGTCGAACGTGGCGACGCGAATTCCGCCAAACCAGTCCGGCAGCGTCATCTCGCCGGCGCCCATGCGCCGGCCGAGCTCGGCGACCGGCTCCTGGGAGGGACCGTCGAAGAGGTACACGGCGGCGTGGCGGTACTCGACCGCCGGCCGTGGGCGATCCGAGGGCGTCGGCGCGAGCCAGTAGCGGCGGGCTGCGACGAAGCCCGGGATCTCGAGGATCTCGTCGACGTGCGGGTCGTACCAGCTCGAGAACTCGTCGTCGCTCACGCCGGCGGGCGGGATCGTGAAGACGACGTGGACGGGGCGCGGCATCTCAGGTCTCCTCGCGGGGGTCGCGCGGGATCTGCCGGGTCACGGATCGGCTCAGGAAGCGCCAGCGCCCGTCCTCGACGACGAGCTCGTCCTCGTAGAGGCCGAGCGTCGGCAGCAGCGTCGTGTCGCCCTCGCCGCGGCGGACGTGCAGCCACAGGCTCTCCGCCGTCGCGCGATCGCCGTCGACCGTGACCGTCGGGTCGGTGATCAGGTGCCACAGCGTCGGGCCCGGCCAGGGCGGATTGTCCGTGAGCGCCGCCGTCAGCATCGTGTAGATGCCCTCGGGGCCCGTGGCCGACCCCGAGGCGCCCGACCAGCTGCCGTTCGACGCGAACAGCGCAGAGAAGGCGCGCAGATCGCGGGCGTCCAGCGTGCGCCGGTACTCCTGAAGGAGGTTGCGGATCTCCTCCCTGGCCTCGAGCACCCGGAGGCGACCCTCGATGTCCTCTGGCACGTCGAACTCCACCTCTCTCTCGAGTCGTCTCTCAGGCCGTGCGGAAGGCCCGGCCACCGCGCGCCTGGGGTGCGCGCGGTGGCCGGGCCTGCTGCACGATCAGTGATCCGGCAGTCGGGCTACTTGGTGGCCGGACCCGGCTTGACGAAGTACTTGTTCAGGCAGGTGTCGTCGCACCACGCCGTCTTCGGACCGGGCAGCTCCTCGGTGGACGTGAGGGGCAGGCCCGGCTTCGCGTACACCTTCAGGTTGGTGTTGTCGATCGTCACTGCCGGCATCGAGAGGACGTTGTACTTCGGGCCCTTGTTGGCCAGGATCCGCAGTGCCACGTTGAAGTACGTGTAGCCGCCCTGGAAGCCGTTGATGCAGCCGGCGACCGTCTAGTAGTCGGGGAGCTTGTCGAGCCACCAGGAGAGGTCGCCGGCCTCGCACTGCTCGATGCCGACGGGCGGCACCTTGATGCCGCGCGCCTCGAACGCCTGGACGATGCCGGCGAACATGCCGCCGTCGTTGAGGACGCCCGCGATCGGCTGCGGATGCGACGCCAGGTACTGCGACACGACGTTCTTCGCGGTGCGGGTTGTCCCAGTTGCCGTAGAGCACCGACGCGACGTGGATGTCGGGGCAGTTCTTGAGGTCGACGACCTTCTGGTTGTAGAGCACCTTGTCGTTCTGGTTGCCGGCGATCCCGCGCACGATCAGGATGTCGCCCTTCTTGATGATCCCGAGCGTGCCGGCATCGGCCTCGACCTGGTTCTGCGTCCACGTGGACGTCTGGTACTTCGAGCCCGGCGCCGGCGGAACGTCGGCGAGGATGATCGGCACGCCCTGCTTGCCGGCCTGCTCCATCGCGGGCGACTCTGCGACCGAGTCGGCCGGGTTGACGATGATCGCGTTCGACGCCCTGGCGGACCATGTCCTTGATCGCCGAGATCTGGCTCTCAGGCGTCGACTGCGCGAGGCTCGGCGGGATGTTGACCTGCAGGCTGCCGGTCACGAGGCCCTTGGCCTTGGCGAGCGCGAACTCCTTCTTCAGCTGCGAGAGGACATGGTTGTTGTACGGGTTCGAGATGCCGATCGCGATGTAGCCGATCTTCCACGGCGGCTTCGCCTTGATCTTCGTCGTGGCCCACGGGCTCGCGACGAGCTTGTCCGGGTAGCTGCCGTAGATGTCCTGCAGCGACTTCGGCATCGTCTGGAGTACACGCCGTTCTTGTTCGTCGGACCGACCGAGACGGTGTCACCGCAGTTCGTGCCGGTCTTGACGTTGCCGGCCCCGGTCGGCTTGACGCCGATGGCGAACGCCGTCGCCGTGACGACCGCGAGGGCGACCACGGAGGCGGCGACCACGATCATTCTCCTGCTGGACAGGACGGCGGAGCCGCTTCGCGTTTTCCCGCATCGTGTTCTTCTCCCTTGAAGGTGTGACGTACCTGATTCGTGCGCAGTGCAGAGAATTGAGTCGGAGCACCCGTTCAGACGCGGTCGCGCAGCCTCCTCTCCCGCCCGTAGATGGCGACAGCGGCGAGGATGATCGCGCCGTACACGATCTGCTGCTGAGCCGGGCTCGCCCCGTGCCCGATCAGGACCGTGACGAGCACCGTCAGGAAAAGCGCGCCGATCGACGTCCGGGTGTAGTCGCCGGGGCCGCCGAACACCGTGCCGCCGACGATGACCGCGACGACGCTCTGGAACAGGTAGGCATCGCCGCCGTTGTCGACGACCATGCCGCCGAACCCGCCGATCAGCACGCCGACGAGCGCGGAGGTGACGGCGCTGAACGCGAACGCGCCGATCCAGACGCGGCGCGTGTTGATCAGCGCACGGTCGGCTGCGCGCGGGTTCGCCCCGGTCGCGAACAGGTTGCGGCCCATGCGGGTGCGGTGCAGGAAGAACGCGAAGACCACGATCACGACGGACCCAGATCACCACCGACGGCGGGATCCCCACCCCGAACGTCTTGGTCACCGGCTCCGCGAGGTCGATCAGCCACTGCGGCGGGTAGCCGTTCGTCTGCAGGCCCATCTGCACCTTCACGAGGCCCAGGACGATCGAGCCCATCGCCAGGGTCACCACCAGCGGGTTGATCCGGAAGCGGTGGCAGATGTAGCCGGCGAACCCGCCGAGCACCGCAGCGCCGATCAGCGCGAGCGCGAGCGCCGTGCCGAAGTCGAGGCCGTACTTGACCTTGATCGCGGTCACCATGAAGCCGCCGGCGACGATGAACCCGGCAACGCCGAGGTCGAAGCCGCCCATCAGGATCAGCAGGGTCTGGCCGCACGAGGCGAGCCCGACGAGCGCGGCGAGCACGAGGATCGAGCGGATGCTGATCCACGAGTCGAGACCCGGCAGCGTGATCGCGCCGTAGGCGAACACGGCGGCGAGCGCGAGCAGCTGGATCAGCGGGACCCGCTGCTGCAGGCGCACGAGCGACTGCCATGCCGAGGCCGCACCGGACACCGTCGGCCGCGCCTCCTGCAGCTGCGCCTCGGCCACGTCGGCGTCGACCGGCACCGCCGGGGCCACGGATCGCAGGGGGACGCCGGCGGACCGCCGCCGGCTGCGATGGAAGACCGGCATGCGCACCGGCTTCAGCCCGCCCGTTCCCGTCTCGGGGACCAGCGCGCCCTGGATCACGACGGCCGCGATCAGGATGGCGCCGTAGACGATCTGCAGCCACGCCGGGTTGACCTGGAAGTTCGCGAGCAGGTTCTGCAACAGGTAGATCGAGAAGGCGCCGAAGACGACGCCGATCAGCCCGCCGCGGCCGCCCGCGAGCGACGTGCCGCCGAGCACGAGCGCCGCGATGGCGGGCAGCGCGTACTGCGTCGAGTTGGCGGCGTTCGCCGACTGCACGAGCGCGGCGAGCGAGAGGCCGCCGATGCCGGCGAAGAGGCCGCCGAGCCCGTAGCTCGCGATGCGCACGGCCGTGACGTTGACGCCGGCCGAGAAGGCGGTGGCGTCGTTCGAGCCGACCGCGAAGAGCAGGCGGCGGAACGGCACGTACTTGAGCCCGACCCAGATCAGCAGCGGTGCGCCGATCGTGAAGAGCGCGCCGGGGATCGGCCCGACCGAGCCCGCGAGGTCGTAGATCCAGCGATGGTGCTCGCCGAGCGACACGGGGTTCGGAGCGAGCAGCAGGTCGACGCCCTGCAGCGCGAAGTACATCGCCAGCGTCACCACGACGGGCTGCACGCGCAGGATCGAGATCATGAGCCCGGTGAACAGGCCGGTCAGGAGCCCGACTCCGAGCACGATCGGCACGGCCACCGCCCCGCCGAGCCCGTGCGGCGCGAGCCAGACGACGTAGACGCAGTTCGTGAAGACGAGCAGCGGCGAGATCGAGAGGTCGAATCCACCGCCGATGATCGCCGGCGTGCTCGCGAGCGCAGCGATCGTCACCGGCGCCGCGATCGCGAGCTGGCTCGAGAGACCGATGTTGCCGTTCTCCTGGATCACCGTCGCGATGAACGCCGCGGCAAGCAGGATGGCGGAGAGCGCGTAGCTGTTGTGGCGGCCGATGTCGGCGAGGCGCATCTTCAGGGTGCGCCCGGCGACGGCCTCGACGGGGAGCTGCGCGCGGGCGCCGGTCGCGCAGGTCAGACATCGCCGTCCTCCCCGAAGAACGCGGAGACGAGGCCCTCGCGCGTGACCTGCGCGCGGTCGAACTCCTTGAACAGCTCCTGCTCGCGGAAGACGAGGACGCGGTCCATCAGCTCGACGTGCTCGTCGAGCTCGGTCGAGAGCATGATGACCGTGAGTCCCTCGCTCGCGAGCGCGCCGAACAGCACGTACAGGTCGTTCTTCGCCCCGATGTCGATGCCGCGGGTCGGGTCGTTCAGCAGCAGCACGCTCGGGCCGAACGCGAGCCAGCGGGCGATGATCACCTTCTGCTGGTTGCCGCCCGAGAGCGTCGTGATCGAGTGCTCGGGCGAGCCGAGCACGATCCCGAGACGATCGACGTAGCCGCGCAGGCGCTTGCGCGAGGCGCGCGGTCGCAGCCAGCCGAAGCGCGTGTCGCGGTCGAGCGTCGCGAGCGCGAAGTTCTCGCGGATCGACATCCAGCTGAACACGGAGTCGAGACGGCGCTCGCGCGGCACGTAGGCGATCTCGCGATCGGCGGCGTCGGAGGGGGTGCGGATGACCGCCTCACCGCCGTCGGCGAGGTGGCGGACGACCTCGCCCTCTGTCTGGATGCCGCCGCGCAGCGCCTCGAGGAAGGTGTTGCCGCCGTGACCCTCGAGTCCGGCCAGGCCGATCAGCTCGCCCGCCTTGAACTCGAGGTCGATGGGCGCGCCGTCCGGGCGCAGCCGCAGGCCGCGCACGCTCGAGCACCGCCGAGCCACGACGGTCGGCGATCGGCGAGAGCCGGTCGTGGCCCTCCTTGCCGAGCGCGTCGGAGCCGGTCATCAGCCGCACCAGCTGCTTGGGCGTCCAGTTGCCGCGCGCGAGCTCGGCCACGGTCTTGCCGGACCGCATGACCGTGATGCGGTCACCGATCTGCTCGATCTCGTCCATGCGGTGCGTGATGAAGATGACGCCGACGCCGGCGCGAGAGAGCTCGCCGACCAGCTCGAAGAGCCGGTCGCGCGTGGCCACGTCGAGCGCCGAGGTGGCCTCGTCGAGGATCAGGATCTTCGGGTTCGCGCACGAGCGCGCGGACGATGCCGCACGTCTGCCGGTCCGAGAGCGAGAGCTCCTCGACGGCCATCCCGAGGTCGACGTCGCGCCCGAGCAGCTTGCCGAGCATCTCCTTGGCGCGCGCGACCTTCTCGCGCGGCGATACGCTGGTCGTCCAGATCCCGTCGGCGCCGAGCCAGACGTTGTCGAGCACCGAGCAGGACTCGGCGACGAGGACCTCCTGGAAGACCGTGAAGACCCCGCGGCTCTGCGCCTCGCGCGGCGTCCTGATCGACGGGATCGGCTCGCCGGCGAGCTCGATCTCGCCGGCGTCCGGCGTGTGGACGCCGCTGAGGATCTTGACCATCGTCGACTTGCCGCAGCCGTTCTCGCCCACGAGCGCGTGCACCTCGCCGGCGCGCAGCTCGAACGAGGCGTCGCGCACGGCCTGGGTCGCTCCGAACGCCTTGGCGACGTTCGCGACGCGCAGCAGCGTGGCCCGCCCGCCGTCGCCCGGTGGCTCCGCGGTCGTCCCGTTGCCCCGCTGCTCGGTGCCCGCGGCGCTCACCGAACCGGCGCCCGGCGGTGATCCGTTGTTCCGCGCTGCCGTGCACAAGCGTGTAGATCCACCACTCGTTCTCGCTCCTCCTCGAGCCTGCCGGCACCGGCAGGCACCGTCGAACTGCTACGGCGCAGTGCAACGTGCGATATCAAATCATATCTCCCGCGTGTCGTCGCGGCGACCTCGCGGCCCCGGCAGGCCTCGATGCCGGCCACGGCCGCATCCCGGAAGGCCCGCTCGACCCTCGCCGCGCGCCGGCGCCGCGCCGTCCTCGGCACGCGCGGGATGCGTCTGCGACGGACTGACTCAAGTCTTCCTCCGGCACGTGTCTCCTCACCGCTGCACGAGCCCGCGCCGTCGCCCCCGCGACGTCGCGGCGATCTGGTCGTCCGCTTCCTCGCGGCCGGCCGGCGCCGATCATATAGCTTTTACTAGAGGATTGCACCAGCCCTCACGGCGGGCCCGGGGGGAGGCCGCAGGGCGCTTTCGGTGATCGCTCGGCCGCGCTCACGGCCCCTCGGCAACGGCCGCCGCTGCGCGGACGGGGCGCTGCCTCTCGTATGCACTAGGACTCGGTGGGGGGTCGACGGGTTAGCATCGCCGTCGCGGTTCGTGCCCGCGCCGCCCTGCGTCCCGCGGCGCACGGCCGGGAGGGGAACGCAGGTGGGCGAGCGCGAGAACATCGAGCTGAAGGCGGCCGACGACGATCCGGCGGCGAGCGAGCACGCCTGCCGCGCGCTCGGCGCCGCGCCCGGCGGCCTGCTCGTCCAGCGCGACACCTACTTCGACGTCGCGCACGGGCTCCTCAAGCTGCGCGAGGACGTCGAGCGCGGCACCGGCGAGCTCATCTTCTACCGGCGCACGCAGGAGCCCGGCCTGCGCTCGAGCAGCTACTGGCGCGCCCCGGCGGACGACCCGGCCGCGCTCGGCAGCCTGCTCGCCGCCGCGCACGGCGTGGCCGGCGTCGTCGCCAAGCGGCGCCGCCTCTACCTGCACCGCAACGTCCGCATCCACCTCGACGACGTCGAGGGCCTGGGGTCGTTCGTCGAGCTCGAGAGCGTGCTCGCGGTTCCGGGCGCGGAGTCGCCCGCGGAGGCCGAGGCGCTCGCCGAGGTCGTCGCGGCGCTCGGCCTCGCCGGGCGCGAGACGATCGCCGGCGGGTATCTCGAGCTGATGCTCAGGCGCTGACGAGCGCGGCGAGCTCGCGCCACGCCTCGCGCGGCAGGCGCTCGCCTGCCCCGCTCATCGGCGCATTCGTGACCACGCGCAGGCAGACGTGGTCGGCGCCCGCGGCCAGGTGCTCGCGCAGGCGCGCCCCGACCTGCTCGACCGAGCCGAGCGCATAGATCGCGTCCACGAGCCGGTCGCTGCCTCCGCCGGCGAGGTCGTCCTCCCCGAAGCCGAGCCTCCCCCACGTCCGCACGTAGTTCGGCAGCGTGAGGTAGAGCGCGAGATCGGCGCGGGCACGCGCCCGCAGGTCGTCGCGGCCGGAGCCCAGCACGACGCTCAGCTCGGTCGCGACGAGCGGCGCCTCCCCGAGCGCGGCGCGCACCTCGGCCGTGTGCGCGACCGGCACCATGTACGGGTGGATGCCGAGCGTCCGCTCGCGCGCGAGCTGCACCATGCGCGGCGCCAGCGCCGCGACGACGCGCGCCGGCAGCGTTCCGGCGGGGGCGTGGCGGTCGAGCTCGTCGAGGTACTGCGCGATCACGGCGAGCGGCCTGCGCGAGCGCGCCTGCGCCTCGGCGTCGAGGAACTTCGCGTGGCCGACGCCGATCCCGAGCAGGAAGCGCCCGGGGTGCGCCTCGTCGATGCGCGCGTGGTCGCGCGCGACGTCGGCCGGATCGTGGCCGAAGACGTTGAGGATGCCGGTCGCGACGACGATCTCGCGCGTCGCGCCGAGCTGATCGGCGCAGATCTCGAGCAGCGGGCCGTCGAAGCCGCCCGGGATCCAGATCGTCCCGTAGCCGAGCTCCTCGAGCTCGGCCGCGCCCTCGCGCATGTCGCCCGCCTCGCCGAAGCGCAGCTCGCGGCTCCAGATGCCGACGCGCCCGAGGCCCCTCATGCGCGCCTACCGGTCATCGAGGAAAAGATATACGATCGACGCCGTCCGCGACGGCGCGGGCAGCGTCCACCGAAGCGAGCCAGGAGCAGACCGTGGCGACGAATCTCTACCTCGTCTTCAGCAAGCGCCCGGAGGCCATCTCGGCCGCCGACTACGACCGCTGGTACGAGGCGCACGCCCAGGAGAACATCGAGAGTCCGGGCTTCCTCAACGCGCGGCGCTTCAACCTCGCGCCCGCCACGGGCAATCCCGGCCCGTTCGAGCACCTCGCGGTGTACGAGTACGAGGGCCCCCAGGAGCAGTGGCGGAGCGATCTCGACGCGCGCATCGCGAGCGGCGACGTCAAGCTCCCCGAGTGGTTCCCGCAGATCCGGTTCGGGAGCTGGGACTGCACCCCCGCCAGCGGGCTGCTCACGCCGGCGCGCCCGGGGCGCTGATGGACGCGCTCGAGCGGCTCGTCGCGGTCCAGGAGATCCGCGACCAGATCGCGCGCTACGCGATCTACTTCGACGACAAGAACTGGGAGGCCTTCGCGGAGCTGTGGGCCGAAGACGCGGCGTTCGCCGGGCCCGGCATGGCGTTCGAGGGCAAGCAGGCGGTGCTCGACTTCCTCACGACCTGCCTCCCCGCCGACTACAACGGCAAGCACATGAACTCACCGCCGCTGGTCGAGCTGCTCGAGCCCGGCCGCGCGCGTGCGCGCACCGACGTCGTCTGGATCACGATGGACTTCGAGAACCGCATCGTCGCGCGCTACGACGACATCTTCCGGCTCGTCGACGGCCGCTGGCTGTTCGAGCGGCGCAGCGAGGTCGTCGTGCCGTTTCGCCCGGGCGAGCCGCCGATGTCGGACACTGCAATGGCCCTGTCGAGCGCCACAATGCGCCCAGGGCCCGACGAGAGCGGAGCGGGCGCATGACGTTCGAGATGGCAGACCTGATCGATCCCTCGGCCACCCTGACGAAGATCGGCGAGGGGTACCAGTTCACCGAGGGGCCGGTGTGGGACCCGCGGCAGCAGTGCCTGCTCTTCAGCGACATCCCGGGCGACGCGCGCTGGCGCTGGACGCGTGCCGGGGGCATGCAGCTCGACCTCTTCCCCACGTTCAAGGGCAACGGCATGGCGTTCGACAACGACGGCCACCTGCTCGTGTGCGAGCAGGTGTCGAGCTGCCTCGTGCGCTTCCGCGACGGCAAGCGCGAGCTCGTCGCCCACCACTACGGCGGGAAGTACCTCAACAGCCCCAACGACGTCGTCACGCGCGGCAGCGACGGCAGCATCTACTTCACCGACCCCGACTACGGCCGCTGGAACGACTGGATCGGCCAGGAGCGCACGAAGAACGGCGTCGGCTACAACGCGCGTCTTCCGCGTGCCGCCCGGCGACGGCGAGCTCGAGCTGGTCGTGGCCGAGGACGAGTTCGACCACCCGAACGGCCTCTGCTTCTCGCCCGACGAGAAGCTGCTCTACGTCAACGACTCGGGCAACCTCAAGGTCAAGGTCTTCGAGGTCGCGGCCGACGGCTCGCTCGGCCCGGCGCGCGTGATCGCCGAGGGCGTCGGCCTGGGAGGCGCGGGCGCGGGCAACTGCGACGGCATGGAGTGCGACGAGCACGGCAACGTCTGGGTCACGGGCCCCGGCGGCGTCTGGGTGCTGACGCCCGAGGGCGAGCGCATCGGCATCGTCGAGACGCCGGAGGTCTGCGGCAGCCTCTGCTGGGGCGGCGGCGACGAGCGCCACACGCTCTTCCTGATGACCTCGAAGACGGCGCACATGGTCGAGACGAAGGTCGGCCCGGCGCCGCTGCCGCCGTTCTAGAGCGTGCAACGATTGGGGTCAGACCCCAATCTTGCACGCTGCCGGC
>CAWEJY010000015.1:0-7121 GCA_963809525.1 uncultured Solirubrobacteraceae bacterium
GCTTCGCGAGATGGCGCTCGCCGGGCGTCGAGGCCGGGATCGCGTCGAGCAGCGCCCGGGTGTAGGGGTGCCGTGGCCGCGCCGTGACCGCCGCGGAGGGCCCGCGCTCCATCACCGCGCCGGCGTACATGACGACGATCTCGTCGCTCATGCGCCGCACGACGTGGAGGTCGTGCGAGATGACGAGCAGGCCGATGCCGCGCTCGCGCTGCAGCTCGAGCAGGAGGTTGAGGATCTGCGCCTGCACCGAGACGTCGAGCGCCGAGGTGGGCTCGTCGCAGATCACGAGCTCGGGGTCGAGCGCGAGGGCGCGCGCGATGCCGATGCGCTGGCGCTGCCCGCCCGAGTACTCGCCCGGGTACGAGCCGAGCTCGGCGCCCGCGAGCCCGACGTCGGCGAGCAGGCTGCGCACGCGCTCCTCGCCGCCCTGCTTCCAGCGGCCGTGCGCGCGCAGCGGCTCGGCCACGATCTCGCGCACGGTGAAGCGCGGATCGAGCGACTCGTACGGATCCTGGAAGATCATCCCGACCGCTCGCCGGATCGGCCGCAAGGCACGTGCGGAGCGCCCGTACGGCTCGCCGCGGAAGCGCAGCTCGCCCGCGCTCGCGCGCTCGAGCCCCACGATCAGGCGTGCCGTGGTCGACTTGCCGCAGCCCGACTCGCCCACGACGCCGACGGTGCGGCCCGGCGCGAGCGCCAGCGTGACGTCGTCTACCGCGCGCACGCCGCGGTAGCGCTTGCTGACGCCCGTCAGCTCGACGATCGGGGCGCTCATAGCTCGCCGCCGAAGAGGTGGCAGGCGACGGCGTGCCCGCTGCCGGCCTCGGTGGTCGGCGGCATGCTCGCCGAGCACGGATCGTGGGCCTGCGGGCAGCGCGGATGGAACGGGCAGCCTGGCGGGCTCGCGCCCGACGGCGGCGAGCCGGCGATCGCCGCGAACGGCGTCTTCGGCGGGGCATCGGCACCGCCCTGCGCGCTCGCGAGCAGCGCCTGGGTGTACGGATGCGCAGGGTCGTCGAAGACGTCGGCGACGGCGCCCTGCTCGACGATGCGCCCGCCGTACATGACGGCGACGGCATCGGCGATCTCGGCCACCACTCCCATGTCGTGCGTGATCCACAGGAACGTGACGCCGTGCTCGGCCTGCAGCTCGCGCGCGAGCGCGAGGATCTCGGCCTGCACCGTGACGTCGAGCGCCGTCGTCGGCTCGTCGGCCACGAGCAACCGCGGTCGCTGCGCCAGCGCGATCGCGATCATGACGCGCTGGCGCATGCCGCCCGAGAGCTCGTGGGGGTACATGCGGGCGACCTCGGCGGGACGCTGGATGCCGACCTGGGTGAGGATCTCGACGGCCTCGCGCCGGGCCTCGCGGCGGCCGACGCCGTCGCGCGCCTCGTAGACCTCGGCCACCTGCCTGCCCGCGGGGAGCACCGGGTTGAGCGCCGCCATCGAGTCCTGGGCGAGGTAGCCGACGAGCCGTCCGCGCGCCTGCCGCAGCTCCTTGCCCTCGAGCCGGGCCACGTCGACGCCGTCGACCATGACCGTTCCCGACGAGATGCGGCCGGCCGGTGGCAGCAGCCGCCCGACCGCCAGTGCGAGCGACGACTTGCCCGAGCCCGACTCGCCGACGAGCGCGAGCGTCGTCCCCTCGCCGATCACGAGCGACGCGCCGGTCACGGCCGCGAAGTCCCCGTAGCGGACGCCGAGGTCCGCGACGTCGACGAGCGCCGTCATGCCGCCTCCTCGCTGCGCGCGCGCGGATCGACGAACGTGCGGACGATGTCGGCGACGAGGTTGAAGGCGACCACGACGACAGCCCCGATGATCACGGTGCCCATCAGGAGCGGCCGGTCGAGCTCGCGGAACGAGTCCTCCTGCAGCGCTCCGACGCCCGGCCACGAGAACACCGACTCGACGAAGACGACGCCCGAGAGGAAGATCGCGAAGTCGAGGCCCGCGAGCGTGATCACGGGCGAGATGCAGTTGCGCAGGACGTGCCGGCGCACGATCACGCGGCGCGGCAGGCCCTTGGCGACGGCGGTGCGCACGTACGGCGCATTGAGCGCGGTGCGCGTGGCCTCCGACACCACGACCGTGTAGTACGGCACGCCGAAGAGGCCGAGCGTGAGCGCGGGCAGGATCAGCGAGCCGGCGCTCGCGCCGCCGCCGAGCGGCGCCCAGTCGAGGCGGTAGGCGAACACGATCAGGAAGAGGAAGCCGAGCGAGTACGTCGGCACCGAGAGCAGGCCGACGTTGAGCGCGGCGAGCGCACGGCTGCGGCGCTTGCGCAGGCCCTCCCAGAGCCCGAGCGCGGTGCCGAGCAGCACCTCGACGACGAGCGCCGCGACCGCCAGCACCGCCGTCGTCGGCAGGCGCTCCATGATCATGTCGATCACGGGCCGGCGGCGGATGTACGACACGCCGAGGTCGCCGCGCGCGACGTTCTCGACGTAGTGGGCGAGCTGCACGGCGACCGAGTCGTTGAGATGCTCGTTGGCGCGCACGGCGGCGAGCACCTCGGGCGTGGCGCGCGGGCCGGCGATGCGCCGCGCGGGATCGCCCGGCACCATGAACTGCAGCGCGAACGTGAGCAGCACGACGCCGGCGATCGTGATCACGCCGAGGCCGACCCGCAAGGTCAGATATCGAGCCATGAGTGCCTCTGCGCGTCGGAGCCGCGGCGCGCCAGCGACTCGCCGATGAGCACGAACGAGAACACGGTGACGACCACGCACACGAGCGGCACGAGCAGCGCGTGCGGCGCGTAGTCGACCATTGTCTGGCCCTCGGAGAGCATGTTCCCCCACTCCGCGGTGGGCGGCTGGATGCCGGCGCCGAGGTAGGAGAGACCGGAGCCGATCGAGACCACCGTCGCGCCGTTGAGCGCCGCGATCGTGAGGATGAGGCTCGTCAGGTTGGGCAGCAGGTGGCGGCGGATCACGGTCGGACCGGGCACGCCGGCGGCGACGGCGGCCTCGACGAACGTGCGCTTGCGCAGCGCGAGCGTCTCGCCGAAGACGACGCGCGCCGTCCAGGCCCAGTAGAGCGCCGTGACGACGATCACGATGCCGCTCAGGCCGGTGCCGAAGACGGCCGCAAGCGCGAGCCCGGCGATCACGGTCGGGATCGACAGGAACATGTCGGTGATGCGCATGAGCACGTGCTCGACCCAGCCGCGGTAGTAGCCCGCGACGAGCCCGACGATGACGCCCAGACCGACCGAGAAGAGGTTCGCGAGGAACGCGATCTCGAGGCTGGCGCGTGCGCCGTAGGCCGCTCGCGTGAGCTCGTCGCGCCCGAGCCGGTCGGTGCCGAGCAGGTGGCCGCTGCTGAACACGCCGTGGGGCAGGCCGGTCTCGGTGAGACCGTTCACGGGCGTCGCGTTGGGATCGCCGAAGAGCGGCGCGGCGAGTGCGAACAGCACCATCGCCGAGAGCACGCCGACGCCCACCAGGAAGGTGCGCCGGGGCCAGGCCCGCGCTCGGCGCGCGGTGCTAAACCCAGATCCGGTCGTAATACGTTCCGTAGACACCGGAGTAGTGGAAGTTGTGGAGGCGGTCGGGGTTGCGGCCCATGATCCAGTTGAGGTTCTCGATGAAGACGCCGCTCGCGTCCTCGCCGATCACGGCCTCGACCTGGGCGAGCAGCGCGTTGCGCTGGTCGGCATCGGTCGTCGCGCGCGCCTTCTTCGTGAGGCGGTCGACCTCGGCGTTCGAGTAGTTCGTGTAGTTGGCCGACCCCTTGGTCTCCCAGTACTGGCTGATGAGGTCGATCGCGGTCGGGTAGATGGCGTAATACGAGGAGATCCAGGCGTCGCACTTGCCCTTGTAGGAGAGCTCGGAGAGCGCGTCGTAGCTGGCCTGGCGGAGCGTGATCTTGAACCCGGCCGCGCGCCACTGCTGCTGCAGGATCTGCCCGAGCTCGGGTTCCGGCGCGGTCGAGATCCAAAGCGTCGCCGAGAGATCCTTCTCGCCGGATTCGCGGATCAGGCTGCGCGCCTTCTCGATGTCGAAGCCGTAGGGCTCGAACGTCCGCTTGCCGCCGAGTTGCGCCTTCGGGAACGGCGCGCCCCAGGCGAAGCCCTCGCCGAACGTCACGCGCTGCAGCTGCTCGCGATCGGTCGCCCAGTTGAGCGCCTGCCGCACCAGCCGCGAGCGGAAGACCGGACGGCGCGGGTGCATGTTGACCCAGCGGCTGGCGAGGAGCGGCTGCTCGAAGCGGTACGGCTGCAGGTGCGGCGAGGCGCCGATCTCGGCCAGGCTGTCGGTCGAGAAGCCCGTGCCGAGGATGTCGGCCTGGCCGCGCTCGAGCATCAGCAGCATCACCGAGGCGTCGAAGCCCCAGCGGAACTCGACCTCGTCGAGGTAGGGGAGGCCCTTCCAGAAGTAGCCGTCGAAGCGCTTGAAGAGCGTGCTCTGCCCCTGCGAGTCGTAGGACGCCAGCGTGTAGGGCCCGTTGCCGATCGCGTGGTGCCAGAAGTCCTTGCCGTAGCGCTCGACGACCTCGCTCGGCACCGGCGCGGTGAACGGCTGCGTGAGCGCGTAGAGGAACGTGACGTCGGGCGCCTCGAGCGTGACCCGCAGCGTGTGGTCGTCGACGACCTTCACGCCCTCGAGCGACTTCGCCTTGCCGTCGTAGAGCCTGCTCGCACCCTTGATGGAGTAGACGTAGCTCGACGCCCAGCTCTCGAGCTTGGCGTCGAGCAGGCGCTCCCACGAGTACTTGTAGTCGGCCGCGGTGACCCGGCGCCCGTGGTGGAAGTAGACGCCCGGGCGCAGCGGGATCGTGTAGACGAGGCCGTCGGGGCTGACGTCCGGCAGCGCCTCGGCCGCGTTCGGGAGCGGCCTGCCGTCGAGCGAGTAGGAGTAGAGCGGGGCGTAGAGCAGGTTGCAGATCGCGTCCCAGCCGGTGCTCGTGTAGGCGATGATCGGGTCGTAGCCGTTGCCCTCGATGTCCCAGACGTTCGTGACCTTGCCGCCGCGCCGGCCGCCGGTCGCGAGCGGGCCCGGAACGAGCGCCGGGTCGGTCGTCCCCGGCGGGACATGGGCGTTCGCGGCGAGCGTGCCGGCGCCGCCGCCCGCGGGCGGCAGCTTTGCCGACGACCCGCCGCATCCGGCCGCGTACAGCGTCAGCACCCCCGCCCCCGCGCTCCCCAGCAGTGCGCGGCGGCTGACTGTCCGGTCAGTCATGTGCGGGCGATCCTACTGCGCGAACGGGTGAACGTGTGGTGTCGGTCCGGCGCACGCGCGCCGGGTGGCCGCCGGAGGCGCTAGCGTCCGCGCTCATGGCGAGCCCGTGGCAGTCCGAGGGCGTCTGGCTGCGCTGTCAGTTGCACGCGCACACGACGAACTCAGACGGCGAGCCGACGCCGGAGGGTCTCGTCGAGCACTACGCCCGCGCCGGCTACGACGTGCTCGCGATCACCGACCACTGGCACGTCACCCCGTTCGAGCACGAGGCGATCCTCGTGCTCCCCTCGGCCGAGCTCTCGGGGGCCGTCGAGGGGCATTTCGAGGAGGCCGACGTCCTCGCCTACGGCATCGACGATCTGCCCGACGAGCGCGAGAAGTTCTCGTCGATCGCCGAGGCGGCGAGCTGGATCGTCGCGCAGGGCGGCGTCGCGTACCTCGCGCACCCGTACTGGAGCGGGCTGTCCGAGCACCACTACCTCGACGCGCCCGACCTCTCCGGCATCGAGGTCTTCAACGGCGGCGCCGAGCAGCAGCAGGGCAACGGCCTTTCCGTCGTGCACTGGGACGCCATCCTCGGCACCGGCCGCTCGTGCCACGGCATCGCCACCGACGACTCCCACTACGCCGGGCACGACTCGCGCCTCGCCTGGACGATGGTGCGGGCCCGCGAGCGCTCGCGCGAGGCCGTGCTCGACGCGCTCCGCACGGGCGCGTTCTACGCGAGCAGCGGGCCCGAGCTTCGCGACGTCCACAGCGACGGCGCCGGCGTCCACGTGCGCTGCTCGCCGGCCCGCTCGGTGACCCTGCGATCGGGCATCTGGGACGGCTGCCGCGTCAATGCCGGCGCGCTCGAGATGAACTGGCGCGGCCGCGTGACCGAGCGCTCCGAGGACGGCCTGATCACGGCCGCGCGCTTCGAGTTCCCGGAGTACCACGGCTGGGGGCGCGTCGAGGTGGTGGACGCCGCGGGCGGGCGGGCTTGGGGCGGTTGTCACGAGCTGACCCGGACGCCATGATTGGCGGGTGTCGGCGGCCGAGCGCGACGAGTTCCTCCGCATCAGCTGCTTCACGGCGCTCGATCGCCTCCGGTCGCGCTTCGGTGACGACCTCCCGCTCACAGGCGGTTTGGCGGATGGATTCACGTTCGACGGCGCGCGCGTCCCGTTTCTGAACCACATGAAGGGGATCTACCGCGCCGCACGGCAACGCGGGCCCGCAGCCTTGTCGGTCATGACGTCGTCGCAATCGCCGTACGGAGCGGACGAGGAGAGCGAGAACGGGTTCTGGTACGCCTATCGCGCGGGCGAGCGCGGCGAGCGCGACAATCGCGCGTTGCAGGCCGCGGCCCGATTGCAGGTACCGCTCGTCTACTTCCGCAGCTTCATCCCCGGGTGGTACACGGCCCTCTACCCGGTGTATCTCGATGAGGACGACCCTCACGCCCGCCGCGTTCATCTCACGGTGGGAGCGATGCGGCTGGGTGAGCCCGTCCACGTCGAGGGGATCGAACGCGCATACGCCGTACGCGAAACGCGCGTCCGCCTCCACCAGGGACGGTTTCGCGCCGTCGTGCTCCCGGCTTACGCGGATCAGTGCGCCATCTGCCGTCTCAAGGAGCGCCGCTTGCTGGACGCTGCGCACATCCGAGCCGACGCCGCGATCGACGCGACCGCGAGCGTCACCAACGGCCTGAGCCTGTGCACGATCCACCATCGCGCGTACGACCAGGATCTCGTCGGCGTCGACGGCGACTGCAAGGTGCACGTCGCGCGGCGGCTGCTCGAGGACGAGGACGGCCCGATGCTCGAGCTGCTCAAGACGTTCCACGGCAGGCAGCTCGTGCTCCCGCGCCGCGAGCCGGCTAGGCCGAATCGCGAGCTGCTCGCGGAGCGCTTCGAGCGCTTCGCCGCGGCCTAGTGCTCCGTCCCG
>CAWEJY010000016.1:0-53750 GCA_963809525.1 uncultured Solirubrobacteraceae bacterium
GGGCCTGGCGGCGGCGGGGGCCGCGAGCACGCCGGACGCGAGGACGACGAGCGCGAAGCGGTGGAGCGTGGTGCGGTGGATGGACATTGTTCCTCCGATCTGACAGGGACTCGATGTGGTCCACCGTCCCACCCGGCCGGGAGCCGCACGACGTCATCCGCACGCTCCGGTCGTGATATCCGTCACGTTCGGGTCACTCGGCGTAGCGGCGCAGCGCGTCCAGGTCGAGCACCGTGATGCTGCGCCGCCGGGTCTCGATCCAGCCGAGCTCGCGCAACGTCATCAGCGCACGCGAGACTGCCTCGCGCGATGCGGCGGTCCAGGCCGCAAGCTCGTCGTGCGAGAGCGCGAGGCCGAGATCGACCGGCGACTGCGTGCTTCCCTGCTCGTCGGCGAGCTCGACGAGGCGACGAGCGACCCGGCCCGTCACGTCGTAGGCGGCGAAGTCGAGGCGCTGGTGGTCGGCGCCGCGCAGGCGCGCCGACGCGACCCGCCACATCACCAGGCCCAGCCGCGGGTGCGCCTCGAGCAGCGCGCGGAAGGCCGAGCCGGCGAGCGCCAGCGTCTCGAGCGGCTCCACCGCGGTCACCGTGGCGCCCCGTGGCGTCCCGTCGATCGCCGACAGCTCGCCGACGAGCTCGCCGGGCCCGGGGAAGCTCAGCACGGCCTCCTTGCCGTCGATGCTCAGGACGCTCGTCTTGGCCCGGCCGCTGAGGATGATGTGCACGGCCCCCGCGTCGTCGCCCTGATGGAAGAGCGCCGATCCCGGCGGATAGCGGCGCACCGTGGCGGCCTCCTCCAGCGCGCGCCGCTCGTCGTCCTGCAACGCCGCGAGGAAGTCGAACGGCTCGGCCATCAGGACCGGTCGCCGGTCAGCCGCGCGACCACGCCGCGCAGCGCGGCCACCTCGGAGCGCAGGCTGCGCACCTCGGTCTCGAGCGCCGCGAGGCGCTCGTCCGCGGCGGCTGGGTCGGGCGCAGGCGGTCGTGCCGGCGGCGGTCCGGGCGACGTCCACGTGGCCGCCTCGGCGGGCGCGTCCGCCTCGTCCTCCCCGAGCAGGTGCTGCCAGCGCTCCTCCTTCTGTCCCGGCCGGCGCCCGGCCGAGTTGACGAGGTCGCGCGCCTGCAGACGCTCCAGCGTCTCCTGCAGCGGGTCGAGGCCG
Source organism: uncultured Solirubrobacteraceae bacterium (assembly GCA_963809525.1). Lineage (GTDB taxonomy): Bacteria > Actinomycetota > Thermoleophilia > Solirubrobacterales > Solirubrobacteraceae > F1-60-MAGs163. Next base: position 1,163 of record CAWEJY010000016.1, read on the forward strand.
CCGAAGTGGTGCAGGCGATCCGTGCGCGCCTTGAGCTCGCCGGGGGTCTGCGGGCCGCGCAGCAGCAGCACCGCCAGGACGGCCTGCTCGTCGGGCGCGATCTGCAGCGTCTCGTCGAGCATGTGCCGGTACTTCGGCGCACGGCTGCCCTGCCCGCTGGCGTAGCGCGTCCAGCGGATGCGGCCGAGGCGCTCCAGCGCCTCGCGGATCGTGTGCTCGTCGTAGTCGACGACGGGGTCGCGGTTCGTCGCCTGGTTGCAGGCCAGCCGCAGCGCGTTGAGCGTCAGCGGGTAGGCGTCCGGCGTCGTGCGCTGCTTCTCGAGCAGGCAGCCGAGCACCCGCTGCTCCTGGGTCGTGAGGTCCACGACGTGGAGCCTAAGCTCTGCTGTGAGGATGTCCCAGCCCAGCGACGACGACCGCGGGCCCGTCGCCCGTCTCGGCGGCGACCTGCTCGACACCGCGGTCGAGCGCATCTCGATCCGCGAGCGGCTCCTGCGCGTGCGCGCGGTCGCGCCGCGCGTGGCGATCGTCGCGGTGGCCGCGACGGTCGCCTACCTCGTCGCGCGCTACGTGTACGGGCACCCGCGCCCGTTCTTCGCGCCGATCGCGACCGTCGCCGTGCTCGGCATCACGCTCGGGCAGCGCACCCAGCGGGCCGTGCAGCTCGCGTTCGGCGTGGCGCTCGGCGTCCTCGTCGCCGACCTTGCGGTGAAGGTGATCGGCACGGGCGCCTGGCAGCTGGCCGTGATCGTGTTCGCCGGCATGTGCGCCGTCGTGTTCCTCGGCGGCGACCAGCTCGCGACGACCCAGGCGGCGAGCGCCGGCGTCCTGATCGTGCTGCTCGCGAATCCGCGCGACCCCGCCGGGCTGGCGCGCTTCCTCGACTCGCTCACCGGCGCGGCGGTCGCGCTCGTCTTCAACCTCGTGCTCTTCCCCGTCAACCCGCTGAAGCTCGCGTCGAGCGCGCTCGACCCCGCGGTGGCCCGCCTGGCCGACGTGCTCGACGCGGTCGCAGACGCGCTCGAGGCGCAGGATGACGCCGCGGCCGCGACGGCGCTGCGCCGCGCGCGCCAGCTCGAGGACCACCTGGAGGGCATGCGCGCAGCGATCGCGACCAGCGGCGAGACGGCGCGCCTGGCGCTGCTGCGCCGCGGGCAGCGTGACGCCGTCGAGCGCTACACCCGCGCGCTGGACCAGATCGCCAGGGCGCAGCGCGACGTCGCGGGCCTGGCGCGCGGCGCCGACCGCGCGCTGCGCGTGGGCGACGCGATGCCGCCGGCCGTGATCGCCGGTCTGCGCGACCTGGCGACCGCCGCGCGCCACCTCGCCGGGGCGTTCGCCGATCCCGGCGAGCGCGACGAGGTCCGCGAGGCGGCGCTCCAGGGGGCGGTCGCGGCGACCGCCGGGCTGGACCGCACGCGCAACCTGTCGGTGAGCATCGTGGTGGGTCAGGCGCGGATGACGGCGCACGATCTGCTGCGTGCGACGGGCATGTCGCTCGACGAGGCGCGCGGCGAGATCCGGGGCGCCGCCGACGTCGAGACCGAGGCGCGCGCCGCGGCCGCGGTCGAGGCGGTCGAGCGCCGGGGCGTGGGCGCCGAGATCGAGGCGGCGCGCCCCGCGCCGGACGACGCGCGCTGATCGGCGCGGCGACGCCGCTATGTTCCAGCGCCATGCGCGCCGCGACCATTCGTGACGGCGAGGTTCTCGTCGCCGACCATCCGGATCCCGAGCCCGGCGTGGGCGAGGTGCTGGTGCGCGTGCGCGCCGCCGGCCTCAACGGCGCCGATCAGCTGCAGAAGCGCGGCGGCTATCCGGCGCCCCCGGGCGCGCCCGCCGACATCCCCGGCCTCGAGCTCGCGGGCGAGGTCGCCGGCCGCGGCCCGTCGGCGGAGCGGTTCGCCGACGGCGACCGGGTGATGGCGATCGTCGGCGGCGGTGGCCAGGGCGAGCTGTGCACCGTGCACGAGCGCCAGCTGATGCCGGTTCCCGAGGGCGTCGGCTGGACGCAGGCGGGCGGGATCCCCGAGGTCTTCACGACCGCGCACGACGCGCTCTTCACACAGGCCGGCCTGGCGATGGGCGAGCGCGTCCTGATCAGCGGGGCCGCGGGCGGGGTCGGCACGGCGGCCGTCCAGCTCGCGGCGGCCGCCGGGGCGCACGTCACCGCCTCGGTGCGCGACGCCGGCCTGCGCGAGCGGGTGCTCGCGCTCGGCGCGCACGCCGCGCTCGACCCGGAGGCGACGCCCGATGCGGGGCCCTACGACGTCCTGCTCGAGCTCGTCGGCGCCTCGGACCTCGACGCGAACTTCGGGGCGCTGGCGACGGGCGGCCGTGTCGTCGTGATCGGGGTGGGCGGCGGCGGGTTCAAGTCCGAGCTGAACCTGCTCGCGCTGATGGGCAAGCGGGCACGGATCTGCGCGTCGACGCTGCGGGCGCGGCCGCTCGAGGAGAAGGCGGCGACGGCGCGCCTGATGGAGCGTCACGTGCTCCCGCTGTTCGGGCGCGGGCAGCTCCAGGTGCCCGTGGCGGCGAGCTACCCGCTGGACGAGGTGGCGCAGGCCTACGAGCGATTCGCCGCCGGCGTCAAGCTCGGGAAGATCATCCTCGAAGTCTGATGGCCGGCAACGCCGTCGATCGGCTCTGGCGGGCTCGGCGCGACGGCGACTGGGACTCGCTCGTCGCCCAGCTTCAGCGCGGGGTCAGCATCACGATGATCCACGAGGACACGGAGCTCAGCCGCGGGGAGTTCGCGACCTTCCTGCGCGTCATGCACCACGACGCGACGACCACCGTCCATCGCTCCATCGCCGGCCGCGGCCACCAGGTCGCCGTCCTCGCGACGATCGTGCGCCCGCGGGCGACGTTCGAATGCGCGGGCTTCTACGACCTGCGCGAGGGCCGCATCGAGGTCGTGCGCGAGATGTGGCTGCCGCGGGGCGGTGCGACGATGATGGACTTCGTCTGAGTAACGTCGACAACTCGATCCGCGCTGTGCGCGGTCGAGTTGCGCGAAACAGTCAATGACCGTCCCGGCAGGGCGCCCGTGGCTGTGCGCGGTCGAGTTGCGCGAAACAGTCAATGACCGTCCCGGCAGGGCGCCCGTGGCTGCGCGCGGTCGAGTTGCGCGAAACAGTCAATGACCGTCGCGGCAGGGCGCCCGTGGCTGTGCGCGGTCGAGTTGCGCGAAACAGTCAATGACCGTCCCGGCAGGGCGCCCGTGGCTGCGCGCGGTCGAGTTGCGCGAAACAGTCAATGACCGTCCCGGCAGAGCGCCCGTGGCGCGCGCGGTCGAGTGCGCGAAACAGTCAATGACCGTCCCGGCAGGGCGCCCGTGGCTGCGCGCGGTCGAGCCGCGCGAAACAGTCAATGACCGTCCCGGCAGAGCGTCAGTAGGGCGGCAGCTCCGCCCACCACGTCCCGAGCGTGCGGAACGCGGCCCAGAACGCGCGCTTGGATGCGTCGTCGTCGAGCGACTCGTCGATGTCGGGGGTGACGAGCGCGTCAGTGGTCGGCGTCAGCTCCTGGATCACTCCGGGCTGCCACTCGACGGGGCGCGCGAGCGGGAGCTCGAGCTCGTTCAGCACGGCCAGCGCGCCCTCTCCCATGACCACGACGATCCGCGGCTGCACGATCGCCAGCTCCTCGGCGACGCGCGCGATGCACGCCGGGTCGGCGAGCGCGGCATCGCCGACGGGGCACTTCACGCACAGCGTGCCGTAGACGGCGAGCGGGTCGATGTCGAGCCGTCGCAGCGACTTGCGCAGCGCGGCGCCGGCGCGGCCGTAGAAGGCGACACCCTCCTCGATCTCCGAGATCACGGGCGCGTGCTTGAGCAGGAACACGTCCGCCTGCGGGTGCCCGGAGCCGAGCACGGGCGTGAGGTTGCCGCGCGGGCAGTGCCGGCATCCCTGCACGTCGTGCGTCAGCGCGTTCATCTCGCGAATGGCGCGCTCGAGGTACTTCTCGCGGATCTCGTCGTCGGTGGCCGGCACGGGTCCACCGGGATTCGACGGGGTGGGCGCGTCTCCCTCGCCGTGCATCAGGGCTTGCGCGCAGCGCGCCGGACGCGGCGCTGGCGGACCCCGGCGCGCGCCCCCTGGGGCGTGGCCCTGGTCTGCAGGAACTTCAGCGCCTGGACGTAGACGTAGTTCGTCGGCGTGGTGATGATCTCGGCGTCGCGGATCGACTCGAGGAACTCCTGCGGGCCCTCGAAGTCGCGCATGCGCACGCGCGCCGTGCCGAGCCCCTGAGCGACGTGCGCGTCTGATCCGGCGCCCGCGGGGATGCGGTACTTCTGCGCGAAGCGCTCGGCCTCCTCGTTGAACGAGCCGATCGCCACGCGCGGGTTGAAGATCTCGATCAGGTCGATGTCCTCGATGATCGTCAGCAGGTGCTCGTAGTCCGGGACGGCGTGCATCCGGTCGAACGGGTGGGGCACGTACACGAGCCCGCCCTGACGCTTGATCTCGGCGACGGTCTCCTCGAGCGTCATCCCGCGCGGGATCTTGCGCTCGAGGAAGAGGCCGATCACCTCACCCTGGTTCGCCGTCTTGACCTCCTCGGCGAGGATGACCTTGACGCCGTACTCGTCCGACAGCGCGGCGGCCGCCTTCGCGCCGGAGATCTCGTTGTGCTCGGTGACCGCGATCGCTCCGAGCCCGCGCTCGCGCGCCGTGGCCATCAGCACCTCGACCGGCGTCGCGCAGTCGTGGCTGTGGTCGGTGTGCATGTGCAGGTCGACGTCGATGATCGGCCGGCGTGCGAGACGGCGGCGGATCGCCGCGTCGCGCTGCGGGCTCTTGCGCCGTGCGGCGAGCTCGGCGTAGAGCGCCTCGACCTCGTCGGCGACCACGCTCCAGTCACGCGGTGCGGCGGCCGCGCGCAGGCGCCCGCGCAGCGCGGGGTCGCCGAGCAGGCGGCTGAGCTGGGCGCCGAGTGCCGCGGGGTCGCGCTGGTCGAACAGCAGCCCGCGGGCCCCCTCGTCGACGACCTCCTCGTAGACGGCCAGGCGCGACGCGAGCGGGACGGCGCCGGCGGCACTGGCGCGGGCGAGCAGCCCCGGCTGCGGCGCGGTGCCCGACGATGCGGCGACGAGCACGTCGGAGCGGGCCAGCAGCGCGTCGATGTCGGTCTCGCCGGGGGCGAGATAGCGCACGCGCTCGCGCAGGTCCGCGCGCAGCGGCGTCGACGAGGGACCGGTTGCGCTCACGACGACGAGCTCCCACGGGTCCGCGCAGTCCACATGCCGCAGCGAGCGCAGCAGCAGGCGCAGCGCGGGGCGCTCCTCCTCCTCGACGAACGCGATGCGCAGCGGGTCGTCGTCGGGCCGCGCGGTGCGCTCGAGCGCCGGGGCGCCGGGCCGCAGCAGGCGGTAGCGCGCCGGGAAGTGGCGCTCCATCACCGCGGCGGTCGCCGCATAGCTCGCGGTGCGGGCGTCGAGGCGGCCGAACACGAGCTCGACGACCTTGCGCGTGACCTGCGTCGCCACGAGGCGCTCGGTCGGCGCGTGGAAGGAGCCGACGTTGAGCGCGCGCGAGGCGCGCAGCGAGGCGCTCGCGATGCTCGGCGCGAACGGCTCGTGCACGTGGCACAGGTCCAGCGGCGCGCGGTCGAACAGGTCGGTCAGCGTGCGCGTGACGTCCAGCGGCAGCGCGACGCGTCGCCGGCCGGGAAGCGGCTGCAGCGCTTCGCCCACGCTCAGCAGCAGCGGCTCGCCGTCGGTGCGTTCCGGCAGCTCGTGCGCGCCGGCGCGCACGAGCCGGCGCCCATCGCGCGCGCGCGCCGGCGATCCGGAGGGCGCGACGATCAGGACGCGATGACCGCGCGCGGCGAGCTCGTCGCTCAGGCGCCGGACCGTCTCGTTGACCTCGTGCGGCTGCTCCCAGGCGTACGGCGTGACCTGGGCGATGGAGAAGCGCTCGGACACCGGAGCGGAGGATAGAGCGGCGGGCGATCCGTCCAGCCGCGGCCGGCCGGTGGGTAGCATTGCCCGCCCGATGGCCGAGCACGGAACGCGAAGCCCGGCGCGCGGTCCAGCGCTGGCGATGATGGCCCTTCTCCTGGTCCTGGCGGCACTGTCGCCGGCGATCGCCCGTGCGCAGGCGCCGGCCGTGACGACGACGGCGGCCACGCACATCGCGCACAGCGCGGCGCTGCTGACGGGCACGCTCGCGCCGGCCGGGCTGGTGACCGAGTACCACTTCGAGTACGGGCCGACGGCCGCCTACGGCAGCGCGACGCCGAGCGGTCAGGTGACCGGCATGTCAGTGCAGCCGGTGTCCGTCCAGGTCACCGGGCTGCAGCCGGGCACGACGTATCACGTGCGCCTGGTGGCGACGAACGACGGCGGGACGCTGCAGGGCGCGGACATGACGTTCTCGACCCTCGAGCGGGCGCCCACCCCGGCCCAGCCGTCGACGCCGCCTGGTTCCGGCGGATCGCGCCTCGCGGGGTTCCACGCGCGGTACCGCCTGTATCCCGACGCCCTGCTGATGCTGAGCTTCGTCCAGGACTCGTCACCCGCCGGCTGGCGGCTCACGATCTCGTGTGGGAGCTGCAGCCCGCGGATCCGCGCCGCGCACCGCACGAGCGCGCTGTCGAACGTGCGCATCCCCAAGGGTGGGGCGCTGCGCATCGCCGAGACCCGTCCGGGCTCGCGCGGCAGCGAGATCATCCTGCGCCTGCGCCGCTACGGGACCTCACGCGCGGAGATGCTCCGGGTCGTCGGCAACCCGTTCGTGCGGACCGACCGCTTCCTGCCGGCGTCCTGAACGACGACGGCCCGCCGGGTGGGCGGGCCGTCGTGACGGTCGCGTGGCGCCCGCAGGCGCCGGGGTGCTAGGCCTTGGCCGCGGCCTTGCGTGCCGGAGCCTTGCGCGCTGCGGCCTTCGCCGGAGCCTTGCGGCCGGCCGGCTTCGTGCTCGGGCCGCCCTTGCCGGCGTACTTGGCGATGAACTTGTCGGTCCACTCGCGCGCCTCGTCGTCGGGTCGCTGGTTGTGCGGCGACTTCATGAGGTACGAGCTGGGGCCGTCGAGCTGTCCGCTGACGCCGTGGTTCAGCGCGAGCTTGCACAGGCGCACGGCGTCGATGACGATGCCGGCCGAGTTCGGTGAGTCCCAGACCTCGAGCTTCATCTCGACGTTCAGCGGCACGTCGCCGAAGGCCTGACCCTCGAGGCGGATGTGCGCCCACTTGCGGTCCGTGAGCCACGGCACGTAGTCCGAGGGGCCGATGTAGACGTCGTCCTTGGGCAGCGTGTGACCCATGATCGAGGTCACGGCCTGCGTCTTGGAGATCTTCTTGGACTCGAGGCGCTCGCGCTCGAGCATGTTGTAGAAGTCCATGTTGCCGCCGACGTTCAGCTGCGAGGTGCGCAGCATCTTCACGCCGCGATCGTGGAACAGGCGGGCGAGCGTGCGGTGCACGATCGTCGCGCCGACCTGCGACTTGATGTCGTCGCCGATGATCGGGAGCCCGGCCTTCTTGAACTTGTTGTCCCAGTAGTCGCTGGAGGCGATGAACACCGGGATGCAGTTGATGAAGCCGCAGCCGGCCTCGATGACCTGCTCGACGTACCAGCGGGTCGCATCCTCGGAGCCGACCGGGAGGTAGGAGACGACGACGTCGGTGTTCGTCTCGCGCAGGATCGTGACGATGTCGGCGGTCTCGCCCGGAGCCTTGGTGATCTTCTCCTTGGCGTACTTGCCGATGCCGTCCAGCGTCATGCCGCGGTAGACGGGTGCGCCCAGCGTGCCGGGGACCTTCGCGAACTTCATGGTGTTGTTCGGGTCGGCCCAGATGGCCTTGCCGAGGTCCTTGCCGACCTTCGTGCGGTTGACGTCGAAGGCGCAGGTGAACTCGATGTCGCTGACGTGGTAGCCGCCGAGGTCGACGTGCATCAGGCCGGGCACGGGCTGCTTGGGATCGGCGTCCTTGTAGTACTCGACACCCTGCACGAATGAGCTCGCGCAGTTGCCGACGCCGATGATCGCGACCCGGACCTTGTCCTTCTGGTAGCGGGCCTTGCCGTTCGTCTGTGCTGCGCCGTTCAGCGTCGCAGCCTTGCCATTGGTGCTCACAGGGGTTCCCTTCTCAAGATGTTCACCGGGACACACCCCGCCAGTGGGACGGGGTTACAGCCGCTCCGGCTCGGCCGCGATCAGCTGCCTGCGCACATGGAGGATGCGCTGGATCGTCGTGATGATGCCCATCGCCGCGAGCACGTACACGGCCGGGGCCAGCAGCGAGAAGTCTCCGAGCCCCAGGCCGCGGGCGAACAGCAGGCCGATCGACAGCACCACCACGCGCGTCGCGCGGCTGCCGATCCCGACCTTGCACTCGACGCCGAGCGCCTCGGCGCGCGCGCGTGTGTAGCTCACCATCACGGACGCGAGGATCGCGATCGCGGTGACCGCCGCCTCGACGTCCTTGCCGTCCTTGGCGAAGGTGTAGGCGACCGCGGTGAGGACGATGCCCTCCTCCATCCGGTCGAGCGTCGAGTCCAGGAACGCTCCGAACGGCGAGCCCTTGCCCGACATCCGCGAGTAGCGCCCGTCGAGCGTGTCGCAGACCGAGCCGACGATGTACGCGAGGCCGCCGAGGATCCACAGCTCGTTCCAGACGAGCACGGCGGAGAGGATGCAGAGCAGGAAGCCCGTCATCGAGATGGCGTTGGGCGTGAGCCGCGACTCGATCAGCGCGTTGCGGACGGCCTCGCGGCGCTCGCCGGGCTGCCGAGCGCCGGGCCCGCCTCCGGGAGCCTGTCGTACGGCCATCAGGCGGTGACTCGGACAGGCTCCGCCTCGAGCGCGCGCGGCTCCGGCTGCGCGCCCTCGAATGCCCAGCGCTCGCGTGCGCGCGCCATCTGCGTCGCGGCGGCCCACGCCGCGCCGGCGGTGACGGCGCCGAGCACGGCGTCGGTGAGGAAGTGGTTGCCGGTGATGACGATCACGAACGTCACGAACGCGGGGTAGAGCGTCCAGAACCAGCGCGTCGCGCGGTGTTTGACGAGCAGCGCGAGCGGCACGCCGATCATCAGCGCGAAGGCGACGTGCATCGACGGCACGGCGGCGTACGGGTTGAACAGCGAGTTGACGCCTGCGCTCGTCGGCTGTACGCCGGTGAAGTTGGCGACGCTGTCGACGAAGCCCCACTCGGGGAAGAAGCGCGGTGGCGCGGACGGGTAGACGATGTAGCCGATCAGCGCGATCGTCCACGACACCATGAACATGTTGCGCACGAAGTAGAAGCTGCGGTTGTGGCGCAGGTAGATGTACGCGAGCGCGCCGAGCGTGATCGTCACCTGTGCGTTGAGGTAGACCCACGACGCGGCGTCGCCGACGAAGCTCGTCGCGCCGAAGAACGCCTGGACCTTGGGCTCGATGAAGAAGTGCAGCGAGCGCTCGAGGTCGATGATGTTGCGGCCGTTCTGGAACGCGACGGCGGCGCCGTCCGGTTGGTCGACCCAACCGCGTACGACGCGGTACAGCATGTAGCCCACCTCGAAGAGCACGATCTGCAGCACGACGTCGGGGACACCTCGTGGCAGACGGCGGTCGAGGCGGGCGTAGAGGGAACGCACCACCGAGACCATCCCCATGCATCCTACCCGGGTCACCAGCGGCGGTAAACGGGGCGGTCTACGGATCCGCCCGCGATCAGGTGCAACGGTCGCTCGTTGCGCGGATCCGGCCGACGGCGAACCTGATCCCCAGCACCGCGTCGCCCCCGCGGGACAGCCGCACGCGCGTCCAGCCGCCGGGCGCGCGCCCGACGCATCCGGCCCCGGAGGTCAGCGCCCAGTAGGGGGTGAAGCGCACGCGCACGATCGACGTCGCAGGTCCGGGCGTCGTCAGCGTCAGGCTGTCGAGCCCGACCTTCGTGACGCGCACCGGCGGCGTGGCCAGCGGCTGCGCGCCGGCCAGGCGGTAGAGGCGCCAGTGGCCGCCGTGCCAGATCTCGCGCAGCCCCGGCACGCGCCCGTCGCGCACGAGGTGGCCCTCGTGTGCGCCGGCCGGGTCGAGCTTGATGTCCGGCAGCGCCACGTACGCGACGGCGAGGCTGTCGAGCCAGCGCCGGTAGCGCGCGCCGCTGAACGCGGTGCCGTCGTAGAAGATCGGGTTCAGCGTGGTGTCGAGCTGGCGCTCCCAGCCGCGCGCCAGCTGATGCGCGGGCGGCAGGAAGCGCGTCTCCCAGTGGTTGGCCGTGAACGGCACCTCGGTCCGTGACGGGCCCTCGCGCGCGGCGAGCCGGTCGAGCTCGGCGATCAGAGGCCGGTAGTACTCGAGCTCGCTGGAGTCGTCGCCCGCGCCGCGGATGACCGAGCGTACGGGGGCCAGCCACTGCCAGTACAGGAGCGGCAGCGCGATCAGCGCGAGCGCGGTCATCCTGCGGTTCCACAGCGCGCCCACCGCGACCGGCCCGGCGAAGACCGCGGCGAGGCGCACGAGGTTCCCGCCGAGTGCCGTGTCGAGCACGACGCCCGCGACCAGTGCGGCCGCGTAGATCGCCGCGCCCGTCCGCAGCTCGCGCTCGGGGGCGGGCAGCACGAACACGAGGACGACGGAGATCACGAAGCACCAGGCGAACGACGAGACGGCGAACGGCTGGATCCCGGACTCCGGAAAGGCGAGCATGATCAGCAGCCCCGGGAGGATCGCCCCGCCGGCGACCCAGACGGCCGGCCGCGCGCGCCGCGGGATCCACCATGCGACCGCGGCGAGCACGAGGAACGCGGCGACGACCGGGCTCGTCAGCGTCGTCACCGCCGCCAGCGCCGCGGCGGCCGGGCCGTGCCGGCGACGGGCGACGAGCAGCGCGGCGAGCCCGGGGCCCAGCCCGGCGGCGAACGCGAGCTGTCCGCCGAGCAGCGTCGAGACGACCCCGATGGCGAACCACAGCGCGGCGAGGCTCGCCTGCGGCTGGTCCCAATGGGCGCGCGCGAGCCGCTCGAAGCACCACGAGGCGAGGATCACGCCCGCGGCGGCGACGATCTGCGGCGACAGCAGCGCCGCCAGCGGCGGCACCAGGACGCTGTAGCCGGGCAGCGGGTGCCCGGCGTACCAGCCCTGCTCCCAGATCGCGAACGGCGCGTGCGAGGCGAGCGCGGCGCGGTACTCGTGCGCGGCGAGGTCGGGCGTCGGCGGGTCGACGAGGCCCCAGATCACCGACAGCAGCGCCGTCAGCGTCCAGGTCGGCAGGCGCGCGAGCCGCTCCATCCGGGCCCTCAGACCGGGCCGCCGGGCGCGGCCCCGGTGAGGAAGCCCGCGACGGTGTCGATCACGTCCGGCCGGTCCAGCCATGGCCAGTGCCCAGCGTCCGCCAGGTGGACCGCGCGCGCCGGCCCGCCGAGCGCGGCGGCGTAGGCGTCGGCGAAGCGCGGCGGGATGTACGGGTCCGCGTCGCCCCACAGGACGAGCGCCGGGCACGTGATCGCCGCGAGCGCGGCCCCCGCCGCAGCGAGCTTGTCCTCGGGGCTCGTGCGGTAGAGGTGCAGGATCGCGCGCTGCGTGCCCTGGTCGAAATGGGCCATGGTCGCGTCGAGGAACGCATCCGGCAGGGGGCCCGGCGTGGCGTTCGACTCGCGCGAGACGTGCTTGAGGCCGATCCGCGTCGTCGCGCCGATCACGGTCTCGCCGACGAGGCGCCGTCGCCACAGCCGCGCGATGCGGTGCCAGCGGTAGCCGGGCAGGAACGGCACGGCGTTGATCACGACGAGTCGCTCGACGCGCTCGGGGAAGCGCATCGCCCACAGCAGCCCGACCGCGCCCCAGTCGTGCACGACGAGCCGCACGCGCTCGACGCCGGCGAGCTCGAGATAGTGCTCGATGAAGCGCTCGTAGCCCTCCATCGTGAAGTCCAGGTCGCCGCGCTTGCCGCTGCGGCCGAAGCCGAGCAGGTCGGGGGCGAGGCCGCCGGTGCGCTCCAGGAACGGGGGCCAGTCGTCGCTGCTCGTCGGGACGCCGTGCAGGTACAGGACGGGCGCTGCGGCGGGTTCGGGCGCGGGCGCCGAGCGCCAGAACACCGGCTGTCCGTCGATCGCGCCCGTGTGCTCGGTGATCACGGGCATCGGGGCGCGGCACGATACCGTCCCGCGGCGTGAGCGCCCGCCAGCTGACCGTCCCTCGTTCGGCGTGGAAGCGCCCGCCGGCGCGGCGCGTGCAGGCGATCCGCTCGCGTCTGCGCGAGCTCTACGGCACGCCGGTGATGACCCCGCACGAGGACCCGCTCGCGGAGCTCGTCCTGACCGTGCTCTCGCAGTCGACCAACGACCGCAACCGCGACGTCGCCTTCCTGCGGCTGCGCGAGCGCTTCGACTCCTGGGAGGCCGTCCGCGACGCGCCCGTCGAGGAGATCGAGGAGGCGATCCGCCCGGGCGGCATCTCGAAGGTCAAGTCGGCGCGGATCAAGGCGATCCTGCGGGCCGTCGGCGAGGACCTCGACCTGTCGTGGATGCGCGAGGCTCCGGTCGAGCAGTCGCGCGACCACCTCTGCGCGCTGCCGGGCGTGGGGCGCAAGACGGCCGCCTGCGTGCTGCTGTTCGCCTACGGCCTGCGCGACATCCCGGTCGACACCCACGTCTCCCGCGTCGGGACGCGCCTCGGCCTGTTCCGCCCCGGCGCGCCGTTCGAGGAGCTGCATGACGAGCTGCTGCGGATGACCCCGCCCGGCGCCGAGCTCGAGCTGCACGTGAACATGCTGCGCCACGGGCGGCGCACGTGCCACGCGCAGCGCCCGGCATGCCGTGCCTGCGCGCTGCGGCGGATGTGCCCGGGGCGCCTGGCGTGAGCCGCGTCGCGCTGGCCACCTGCAGCGAGCTGCCCGGGCTCGACGACGACGACCGGCTGATCGCCCCGGCGCTCGCGGCGCTGGGCGTGCAGGCGACGCCCGCGATCTGGGACGACCCCGCGGTCGACTGGCGCGCCTTCGACCTCGTCGTCGTGCGCAACACGTGGGACTACCCCGGCCGGCGCGAGGCCTTCCTGGCGTGGGCCGGCGCCGCCGGGCGCGTCGTCAACCCCGCGGCGGCGCTCGCCTGGACGACCGACAAGCGCTACCTCGGCGAGCTCGCGGCGGCCGGGCTGCCGGTCGTCCCGACGCGGTTCGCCGCGCCCGGCGAGGCCGCCGACCCGGCGTTCGACGGCCTCGGCGAACTCGTCGTCAAGCCGTCGGTCGGCGTCGGCTCGATCGGGGCAGGGCGGTTCGCGGCCGCCGAGCGCGCGAGCGCCCTGGCGCACGCCCGCGCGCTGCAGGCCGACGGCCAGGTGGCGATGGTCCAGCCCTACCTGCGCGGCGTCGAGGACGGCCGCGGGGAGACCGCACTGATCTTCCTCGGCGGCGAGCTCTCGCACGCGATCCACAAGGGCCCGCTGCTCGGCGGCGAGCCGGCGGAGACCTTCGCCGACGGGCTGTACCTGCTCGAACGCATCGCCCCGCGCGAGCCCGCCGCGGCCGAGCGCGCGGTCGGCGAGCGCGTCCACGCCTGGGTGACCGAGCGGTTCGGCCCGCTGCCGTACGCGCGGATCGACGTGATCCCGGGACCGGACGGCGGGGCGCCCGTCGTGCTCGAGGCCGAGCTTGCCGAGCCGTCGCTGTTCCTCGGGACCTCGCCGGGCGCGCCGGAGCGGTTCGCCGCGGCCCTCGCCGCGCTGCTCGGGTGAGCCCAGCGCCGGGCGGCAATTGACCGGCTGCGAAGATCTACTACACTCTCACTCAGATTTTGCGCGACGGCCAGCTCAACGGCCGGTGACGCGCGTCCCCTCCAACATCAGCGCACCCCCGAAGGAGCACCACCGAATCATGGGCAAGATCATCGGCATCGACCTCGGAACGACGAACTCCTGCATGGCAGTGCTGGAGGGCGGCGAGCCGACGGTCATCGAGAACTCCGAGGGTGGCCGCACGACCCCCTCCGTCGTGGCCTTCACCGCCTCCGGCGAGCGGCTCGTCGGCACCGTGGCCAAGCGCCAGGCCGTCACCAACCCGACGAACACCGTCTTCTCCATCAAGCGCTTCATGGGCCGCAAGGAGGCCGAGGTGCGCGAGGAGGAGTCGATCGTCCCGTACAAGGTCGTCTCGGGCCCCAACGGCGACGCGCGCGTCGAGGCGGGCGGCAAGGAGTACAGCCCGCCGGAGATCAGCGCGATGATCCTCGCGAAGCTCAAGGCCGACGCCGAGGCCTACCTCGGCGAGGCCGTCGACGGCGCCGTCATCACGGTGCCCGCGTACTTCAACGACGACCAGCGCCAGGCGACCACCGACGCCGGCAAGGTCGCCGGCCTGGACGTCAAGCGCATCATCAACGAGCCGACCGCCGCGTCGCTGGCCTACGGGCTCGACAAGGACACCGACCAGACGATCCTCGTCTTCGACCTCGGCGGCGGCACGTTCGACGTGTCGGTGCTCGAGATCGGCGACGGCGTCTTCGAGGTCAAGGCGACCGCGGGCGACAACCACCTCGGCGGCGACAACTTCGACAAGGCGATCGTCGACTGGCTCGCGAGCGAGTTCCGCAAGGACCAGGCGATCGACCTGACGGCCGACCCGATGGCCCTGCAGCGCCTCTACGAGGCCGCCGAGAAGGCGAAGATCGAGCTGTCGACGGCGCAGGAGACGCAGATCAACCTGCCGTTCATCACCGCCGACGCGGCCGGCCCCAAGCACCTCGACACGCGCCTGACCCGTTCGAAGCTCGGCGAGCTGACGGCCGACCTGATCGACCGCGTGGTCGCCCCGGTGCGCCAGGCGCTCGACGACGCCAAGGAGAAGGGCGCCGCCGCGATCGACCACGTCGTCCTCGTCGGCGGAATGACCCGCATGCCCGCGGTCCAGGAGAAGGTCAAGGAGCTGACGGGCAAGGAGCCCCACCGCGGTGTCAACCCGGACGAGGTCGTCGCCGTCGGCGCGGCCATCCAGGCCGGCGTGCTGGCGGGCGACGTCAAGGACGTCCTGCTGCTCGACGTCACCCCGCTGACGCTCGGCATCGAGACCAAGGGCGGCGTCATGACGCGCCTGATCGAGCGCAACACGACGATCCCGACCCGCAAGTCGGAGGTCTTCTCGACGGCCGAGGACAACCAGCCGTCGGTCGAGATCCACGTCCTGCAGGGCGAGCGCGACATGGCCCAGAACAACAAGTCGCTCGGCAAGTTCCAGCTCACCGGCATCCCGCCGGCGCCGCGCGGCGTGCCGCAGATCGAGGTCACCTTCGACATCGACGCCAACGGCATCCTCGCCGTCTCGGCGAAGGACCTGGGCACCGGCAAGGAGCAGAAGATCGAGATCAAGGCCGGCTCCGGCCTGGCCGAGGACGAGATCAAGCGCATGGTCCAGGACGCCGAGGCGCACGCCGAGGACGACCGCAAGGCGCGCGAGCTCGCCGAGGCGCGCAACAACGCCGAGAACGCCGCCTACCAGGCCGAGCGCCAGCTCAAGGAGCTGGGCGACCAGGTCGACGAGAGCTCGAAGACCGAGATCGAGGCGGCCATCAAGGACGTCCGCGACACGCTCGAGAGCGATGACGCGAACGCCATCAACGCCAAGGCCGAGGCGCTCCAGGTCGCGTTCCACAAGGTCTCCGAGGCGATGTACGAGCGCGCCCAGCAGGAGCAGGCCGCCGCGTCCGGCAACGGCGCGTCCGCCGAGGGCGCGGCCGAGGCCGAGGAGGAGGTCGTCGACGCCGAGGTCGTGGACGAGGGCAAGTGACGATGAGCGACACGCCCGAGACCACGCAGCCCGACTACGAGGCCGAGGACGAGCGCGTGCGCGAGGCGGGCGGCGACCCGCCGGCCCAGGACGAGGCCCCGGCGGGCGATGAGCCCGCCGGGAGCCCGAGCCCGAGCCCGAGGCCGAGGCCGACCTCGCGAACGCCGAGCCCGCCCACCCGGCCGTCGCACCGGCGCCCGAGGAGCCGGACTACAAGGATCAGTGGCTGCGCGCGGTCGCCGAGCTCGACAACGTGCGCAAGCGCGCGCGCCGCGACGCCGGCCTGGCCGAGACGCGCGGCGCCTCGCGCCTGGCGCGCGAGCTGCTGCCCGCGCTCGACAACCTCGAGCGCGCGCTCGCGGCCGCCGAGGCCCAGCCGGAGAACGCCGACCACCACCTGACCGACGGCATCCGCCTCGTCCAGCAGGACCTGCTGGCGGCGCTCGGTCGCGCGGGCATCGTGCAGGACTCGCCGCTCGGCGAGGCGTTCGACCCGCACGTCCACGAGGCCGTCGCGCAGGCGCCGGTCGCGGAGGCGCAGACCGGCACGATCGTCGAGGTCTACTCGCCCGGCTACCTGCTGGGCGACGACGTGCTGCGCCCCGCCAAGGTGGTCGTGGCCGCGTAGGCGCCACAGGGACAGCCATGGCTCAGGGCGACCTCTACAAGACGCTCGGCGTCGACAAGAAGGCGACTCCGGAGGAGATCAAGAAGGCCTACCGCAAGCTCGCGCGGCAGTACCACCCGGACACCAACGCCGGTGACGCGAAGGCGGAGGAGCGCTTCAAGGAGATCTCCGCCGCCTACGACGTCCTCTCCGATCCCGACAAGCGCAAGCAGTACGACCGCGGCGGGCTCTTCGGCGCATTCGGGCAGGGCGGCGCCGGGCAGTCCGGGCCGGCAGGCGCCGGGTTCGACACGTCGACCTTCGGCGACATCTTCAGCAACCTGTTCGGCGGCGAGGGCGCCCGCGGCGGCAACCGCGGCGGCCGCCCGCGCCCCGAGCGCGGCGCCGACCTCGAGGCCGAGGTCAGCCTCAGCTTCGACCAGTCCCTCGCCGGCATCCAGGTGCCCCTGACGCTGACGATGGCCTCGCCGTGCGACACCTGCCACGGCACCGGCGCCAAGCCCGGCACGACGCCCAAGGTCTGCCCGCGCTGCCAGGGCCGGGGCATCGAGTCGCAGGGCCAGGGGCTGTTCTCGATCTCGCAGCCGTGCTCACGCTGCCACGGCACCGGCACGGTCATCGAGGATCCCTGCCCGACCTGCAAGGGCGCCGGGCAGGTGCAGAAGGCCAAGAAGCTGCGCGTCAACGTGCCCGCGGGCGTCAAGGACGGCTCGCGCGTGCGGATCGCCGGCAAGGGCGAGCCGGGCCGCAACGGCGGGCCCAACGGCGATCTCTACGTGCTCACGCGCGTGGCCGCCTCGCCCGTCTTCAAGCGCAAGGGCGACAACGTCGAGATCGAGGTGCCGCTGACGATCCCCGAGGCCGTGCGCGGCGCCGAGGTCGAGGTGCCGACGCTGCGCGGCAGCAAGAAGCTGCGCGTCCCGCCCGGGACGAAGCACGGGACGGTCCAGCGCCTGCGCGGCGAGGGCCCGCCGAAGCTCGGCGGCAAGAGCAACGGCGACATCCACTACCGCTTCCTGATCGACGTCCCCTCGACGCTCGACGCCGAGCAGTCCGACCTCATCGACAAGCTCTCCGAGACGATGAACGGCATCGATCCCCGCGCGAAGCTCTTCGCGCAGGCAGGCCGGGAGGCTGCGGCATGAGCGTCCAGCGGCGCACGACGACGCGGATCACGGTTGACGCCGAGCGCGGCGTCTTCATGATCTCCGTCGCCGCCGAGCTCGCTGAGATGCACCCGCAGACGCTGCGCATGTACGAGCAGCGCGGGCTGATCCAGCCGCAGCGCTCGCCGAAGGGCACGCGCCTGTACTCCCAGGCCGACGTCGAGCGCCTGCGCCGCATCCAGGCGATGACGACCGAGCTCGGGCTCAACCTCGCCGGAGTCGAGCGCGTCCTCGCCCTCGAGGAGCAGCTCGAGCGCACGCGGGCCAGGCTGGCCCAGCTCGAGGAGCGCAGCCGGCAGATGCGCCACGAGATGGAGGTCGAGCTCGAGACCGCGCGCCGCACGTTGCGCGGCGAGCTGGTGCATGTGCCGCGAGGGTCCACGGCCGTGGTCCGTGCGGTGTCGCATGCTCGCGGGTCTCGCGGCGCCTGATGCCACCCGCAGTTCGGGGGCAGTACTTCCGTACAGCACCCCTCACGCGTGCCGCCTCATGCATCCACGATCCCTCGCTCGGGTTGGTGGTGGACGTTTCCTCGTTGGTCGTCTGCTTGTCGCCTGACGTCTGGTCTCATGCGCTGAGTCTCGCCGTTTCTTCGGTGAGCTCTCCTTGAAACGCAAGATCTGAGTCGAGTACACTCAGATCTGTGAATCCCGAACGCTTCACCGTCAAGACCCAGGAGGCCGTGCAGGCCGCTGTGTCGCTGGCTGCCGAGCACCGCAATCCGCAGGCGATGCCCGAGCATCTCCTGCTCGCGCTGCTCGACCAGGATCAGGGGGCCGTACCTGCTGTGCTGCGCCGTGCCGGCGCCGACCCGGACGCGCTGCGCGCGCGTGTCGAGGCGTCGCTGCGCGACCTGCCGACGATGGGCTCCGGCGGGGAGGCCTCGCAGGTCTCCAGCGAGCTCGTCCAGGCGCTGCAGCGCGCCGAGGCGGCGATGCGCGACATGGGCCACCAGTTCGTCTCGGTGCACCACGTCCTGCTGGCCCTCGCCGAGCAGGAGGGCACCCAGGCCGCCGCCGCGCTGCGTGACGCGGGCGCCACGCCCGAGGCGCTGCGCGCGGCGATCCTCGAGGCGGTCGGCCCACATGGTGTCAGCGACGCCAACGCCGAGGAGCGCTTCGAGGCCCTGCAGCGCTACGGCATCGACCTCACCGAGCGCGCCGCCGACGGCAAGCTCGACCCGGTCATCGGCCGCGACGACGAGATCCGCCGCGTCATCCAGGTCCTGAGCCGCCGCACGAAGAACAACCCGGTGCTGATCGGCGAGCCGGGCGTCGGCAAGACGGCGATCGTCGAGGGCCTCGCCCAGCGGATCGTCTCCGGCGACGTCCCCGAGTCGCTCAAGGGGCGCCGCGTGATGGCGCTCGACATCGGGGCGATGATCGCCGGCGCCAAGTACCGCGGCGAGTTCGAGGACCGCCTCAAGGCCGTCCTCAAGGAGATCCAGGACGCCGGCGGCGAGATCATCCTCTTCATCGACGAGCTGCACACGATCGTCGGCGCGGGCGCCGCCGAGGGCGCCGTCGACGCCGCCAACCTGCTCAAGCCGATGCTGGCCCGCGGCGAGCTGCGCGCGGTCGGCGCGACGACGCTCGACGAGTACCGCAAGCACATCGAGAAGGACGCCGCGCTCGAGCGCCGCTTCCAGCCGGTCATGGTCGGCGAGCCGACCGTCGAGGACACGATCGCGATCCTGCGCGGCCTGCGCGAGCGCTACGAGGAGCACCACAACGTCCGCATCCAGGACTCCGCGCTGATCGCCGCCGCCACGCTGTCCGACCGCTACATCGCCGACCGCTTCCTGCCGGACAAGGCGATCGACCTGATCGACGAGGCCGCCTCGCGCGTGCGCATCGAGATCGACTCCGTGCCCGAGGAGATCGACGAGGTCGAGCGCCGCATCCTGCAGCTCGAGATCGAGAAGACATCGCTCGCCAAGGAGGAGGACCAGGCCTCGAAGGACCGCCTCGCTGCGCTCGACCGCGAGCTCGCCGAGCTCCAGGAGCGCGCCGCCGGCATGAAGGCCGAGTGGCAGGCCGAGAAGGACCGCATCGCCGGAGCCGACGAGGTGCGCCAGCGCCTCGGCGAGGCCCACCGCGAGCTCGAGCGCGCGACGCGCGAGGGCGACCTCGAACGCGCCGCACAGCTGCGCCACGGCGAGATTCCCGAGCTCGAGCACCGTCTCGAGCAGGCTCAGGCCGCCGCCGACGAGGAGGCGGGCGCAACCGCGGGCTTCTTCAAGGAGCACGTCGACGCCGAGGACGTCGCCGAGGTCGTCGCCCGCTGGACCGGCATCCCCGTCAACCGCATCGAGGAGTCCGAGACGGCCAAGCTCGTCCACATGGAGGAGCGCCTGCACCGGCGCGTCGTCGGCCAGGACCAGGCGGTCGAGGCGGTCGCCAGCGCGCTGCGCCGCTCGCGCGCGGGCCTGCAGGACCCCGACCGCCCGATCGGCTCGTTCCTCTTCCTCGGCCCGACCGGCGTCGGCAAGACCGAGCTGGCGCGCGCGCTCGCCGAGTTCATGTTCGACAGCCAGGACGCGATGATCCGCATCGACATGTCCGAGTACATGGAGAAGCACTCCGTGTCCCGGCTCGTCGGCGCGCCGCCCGGCTACGTCGGCTACGAGGAGGGCGGCCAGCTCACGGAGGCCGTCCGCCGCCGCCCCTACTCGGTCGTCCTGCTCGACGAGCTCGAGAAGGCCCACACCGACGTCTTCAACACGCTGCTGCAGGTGCTCGACGATGGGCGCCTGACCGACGGCCAGGGCCGCACGGTCGACTTCAAGAACACCGTCCTGATCATGACCTCGAACGTCGGGTCGGGGACCGGCGACTACATGGCCGCGGTGCAGAGTCACTTCAAGCCGGAGTTCATCAACCGCCTGGACGACATCGTCGAGTTCCAGTCGCTGGACCGCGAGCAGATCGCCGAGATCGTCGACCTCCAGGTAGCCCGGCTGATCGAGCGCGTGCGTCAGCGCGGCATCGCCGTCGAGTTGAGCGACGCGGCGCGCACGCTGATCGGCGACCTGGGCTACGACCCGACCTACGGCGCCCGGCCGCTCAAGCGCGTCATCCAGAAGCGGCTCGTCGATCCGCTGGCGATCGGCATCCTCGAAGGCCGCTTCGGGGAGGGCGACCTCGTCCGGGTCGACGCGGCCGACGGCGAGCTGACGCTGACCGCCGCGCCCGCCGCCGAGCGCGAGCCGGCGGGCACCGCGGCATAGCCCGCGGTGCAACTTCGCGGCGCGCGGGTAGTTCCAGAGGTATGACCGCCCACCGCACCCTTCCGCTCGCGTTCCTCGCGCTGCTGGCGCTCGCACCGGCCGCACGCGCCGACACCGCCGTGGGGGTGACGCCCGGCAACACGAACGTGGCCTCCTACGGCGGCTACGTCGCGTGGTCGCAGTACAACGCGACGACGAAGCAGTACGCGCTGGAGCTGCAGAAGCACGGCGCGGCGCCCAAGGCGATCAGCGCGGCAAGCTCGCCGGCGCCGCTCGAGGTCTCGCTCGGGCCGGACTCGGCCGGCACCGTCGTGGCGCTCTATGTGCGCTGCACGAGCGCGCCGACACGGCCGAACGACATCGCCAACGGCTGTGACGCCTACCGCTACAACACGAGCACCGGCTCGCAGGCGAAGCTCGCGCTCTCCTCGCCGAGCTACGACGAGGAGTGGCCGGCGCAGTGGAAGGGCCAGTTCGTCTTCGGCCGCGCGGTGCTGTCCGGCTCCGGCACGTCGGCGATCCGCTGCGACGTGCCGTACCGCCGCGCGCTCAGCGCGACGTCGAGCTCGCGCATGGACCGCGGCAGCTGCGCCGCGATGAACGGGCTGGCGCTGCGCGGCACCGTCGTCGGACAGACGACCATCGCCCGCTACCACTCGCAAGTCCGCCTGCTCTCCACGAAGGGCGGCCCGGTCACCGTCGCCGACAGCACCAGCTACGGCGAGGAGTCGAACCTGTTCGGCGGGCCCGCGCTGGACTCCACGTACGTCTACGCCGCGCACTACGGCGTGCACCCGACACAGGCGTTCCTGCGCATCAAGCGCTCCGGCCTGTCCAAGCAGGAGACGCAGGCGCACATGGCGCTGCTTGGGACGGTCGCGATCGACGGGCAGACCATCTCCTACGTCCAGCAGATGGGCGGCTACCGCGGCGAAGAGTGCGACGCGAGCGCGCCGTGCCGCGTCGTGCGCACGTCGGCGAGCCCCTTCGGCCAGGCGCAGCGCCAGCTGCCGCCGGATCTCGCGCTGACGCCCACCAACCCGTCATACGTGCCCGCGGCTGCGCCGCTGACGCTGACCGGCACGCTGACGCGCACGACCGTCTCCGGCAGCTCGATCGTCGGGAAGACGCCGGTCGCCGGTGAGCCCGTTGAGCTGCTGCGCGCCTCCGCCGCGACGGTCAACGCGCCCTACACGGCGACGGGCCTGACCGCCACGACCGGCGCCGACGGCACCGCGGCCTTCACGATCGCCCCGCCCCAGCCGCCGTCGATCAGCTACGCCGCCGTCACGCGCGGCACCGACCCGCCGACCTACTCCCAGCAGGTGCTCGCCGACGCGCAGGTCGCGCTCACGATCACGCCGTCGGCGACGACCGTCCCGAGCGGGACGCCGGTGACGTTCACCGGCACGCTCGCCCCGCCGCAGCCCGGCCGCAACGACGTGAAGATCCAGCGCCGCACGAAGCACACGTGCCAGACCACGACAAGCGGCCAGCAGGCCTGTCAGGACGACTGGGCGACGATCACGACCGCGACGCTCGCGGCCGGCGGTGCGTCGTACACGGCGACCGCCGCGCTCACCCAGTCCGGCGTCTACACCGCCGTGCTGCCGTTCATCCAGGGCGACGCCAACGCCTACAACGGCCGCTCGCCGGAGGTCACGATCACCGTCGGCTAGCCTCCCGGCCGATGGCCGAGAGCCCCGACCTGCGCGCCTCGGACGCCGACCGCGAGCGGACGGCCGAGACGCTGCGCCGCAACGCGGGCGACGGGCGCCTGGACCCCGAGGAGCTCGACGAGCGCCTCACGCGCGCCTACGCCGCGCGGACGACGGGCGAGCTGACCGAGCTCACGCGCGACCTCCCTCCGCCGGCGCCCGCCCCTGTCCGGCGGCGTGAGGCCACCCGGCAGTGGCGCAAGCGCTACGGCGGGCTGCTCTTCCCGCCGCTCGTCTGCACGCTGATCTGGCTCGCCGCCGGCGCGAACGGGTCGTTCTGGCCGATCTGGGTCTTCCTCGGCTGCGGGATCGCGGCACTGGCGGGGATCCTCGGCGTCGACGAGCACGATCGCCGCGATCGCCGCCGCAGCGTCCCGCCGCGCGGGCCCGAGCCGCCCGCCCCACCGCCGGCCGGCTGATCAGTGCTTCGCGCTGATCGTCAGCGTGAAGCGGTCGTACAGGAAGTGCGTGTTCGGCGTGGCTCTCACATACCGCTTCTGGGTGTCGTACTGGAGCGTCCACGTGCCGGAGCGCGGGGAGAACGGGAACAGCTTGCGCAGCGCCGTGCGCCTGATCGTGCCGCACGGCGCGGTGCCGGCGCCGATCGCGACCGTCCGCTTCAGCCTGCCCTTGGGATCGATGTAATGCACGTAGACCGTCGGCATCGGCTGGCCCGCGGCCGTCGAGGTGCCGAAGCCGTAGGCGATGAACCGCACCTTCAGCGTGCGCGGGTCGCCCGAGCCGGGCGTGAAGTCGCCGAACACCGCGGCCGCCTGGAAGCTCCCGGTCGCCGCGACGTCGGCCTGGTGGACCTCGACGCTGTAGACGCCGGCATGGGCGCCCGGCCCGGACTCCGGCGGCAGCGGGACCGGGATGCGCTTGACGAGCGTCCCGTCGGCCGCCGCGTTCCCGACGTCGACGACGCCGCCCTGCACGAGCACCGTGTACTGCCCGCCCGGGGTGAAGCCCGCGCCCGTGATCGTGACGATGCCCGCGGCGCTCGCCTGGTAGCACGTGCGGTCGAGGGTGATCGTCGCCGCGCTCGCGGCCGCCGGCACGCATGCGCACAGCGCGGCGGTCACCGCAGCGATGGCTGTCCGTGCCGTTGCGCTCCGCATCGCAGCGCAGGATGACGGATCATGACCGTGCACGCGCTGGGACCACGAGGCGCGGCGTGCACGGATCGGATAGAACCCGCGCCAACCGATCAGGGAGGCGAGATGCCGACGTACATCATGCTCTCGACACTGACGCCCGAGGGTGTGGCGACGGTGAAGAACAACCCGCAGCGCATCCGCGAGGTCAACAAGGAGGTCGAGCAGCTCGGCGCCACGGTCAAGGCGCAGTGGTCGACGCTCGGCCGGTTCGACTTCATCAACGTCGTCGAGGCACCCGACGACACGACGATGGCGCGCGTCTCGCTCGAGCTCGGGTCCCGCGGCACGGCGACCTACGAGACGCTGATCGCGATCCCGGTCGACGACTTCATCGCCGCGCTCTGACGGCGCGGCGCCGCACCCGGTGAAGGTTCTCGTCGTCGGCGGCGGTGGCCGCGAGCACGCGATCGTCCGCGCCCTGCGCCGCTCGCCGCGTGAGCCGGACGTGCTCTGCGCGCCCGGCAACCCCGGCATCGCGGCGGACGCGCGCACGTTCGCCGTTCGTGCCGACGACGTGCCGGGACTGGTCGAGCTGGCGCGCAGCGAGGCGGTCGACCTCGTCGTCGTCGGGCCCGAGGTCGCGCTGATCGCCGGGCTCGTCGACGCGCTCTCCGCTGCGGGGATCGCCGCGTTCGGCCCGGTCCGCGAGGCCGCGCGCCTGGAGGGCTCGAAGGCCTTCGCCAAGGAGATCATGGCCGCCGCCGGCGTGCCGACCGCGGCCTGGACGACGGTCACGGGCGTCGAGGCCGGACTCGCGGCGGTTCCGTCCTACCCGGTCGCGATCAAGTTCGACGGCCTCGCCGCCGGCAAGGGCGTCGTCATCGCGACCGACGCGGAGCAGGCGCGCGAGGCGCTGGAGGCGTTCCTCGTCGAGCGCCGCTACGGCGCGGGTGCCGTCGTCGTCGAGGAGTTCCTGGTCGGCGAGGAGGTCTCGCTGTTCGCGCTCTGCGACGGCGAGCGCGCGGTCGCGATGGCGCCCGCGCAGGACTACAAGCGGATCTTCGACGGCGACGCGGGGCCGAACACCGGTGGCATGGGCTCCTACTCCCCGGTCGCCGGCGTCGATGCTGTTCGGGCCCGGGAGATCACGGCGCTGGTGCATCAGCCGGTCGTCGACGAGCTCGCGCGCCGCGGCACGCCCTTCCACGGCGTCCTCTACGCCGGGCTGATGCTGACCGCCGACGGCGTCCGCGTGATCGAGTTCAACGTCCGCTTCGGCGACCCCGAGACGCAGGCGGTCCTGCCGCGGCTGCGCAGCGACCTGCTCGATCTCGCCGAGGCGGCGGTGCGGCCCGGCGGCCTGCGCGACGCGCGCATGGAGTGGGACCCGCGCTGGGCGGTCACCCTGGTGCTCGCCTCGGCCGGTTACCCGGAGGCGCCGCGGACCGGCGACGCCATCAGCGGCCTGGACCGCGTCGCGGGCGACGTCGAGGTGACGCACGCGGGCACCGCCCGCGACGGCGCGGCACTCGTCACCGCCGGCGGCCGTGTGCTCAACGTGACGGCGCTCGGCGACACGCCGGCCGCCGCCCGGGACGCCGCCTATGCTGCGGCCGATCTGATCGATTTCGAGGGCAGGCAGCTGCGACGCGACATCGCGCTGCGTGCCGTGGAGCGGACCGCATGACCGACCAGCCGAGAGACCTGACCCAGGTGGAGCCCGAGGCGGCGTTCGCCGACCTCGAGGTCGCCGCGCCGCGTGTCGGCATCATCATGGGCTCCAAGAGCGACATGCCCGAGATGGAGAAGGCCGGGGCCGTCCTGACCGAGGCGGGCGTCGCGTTCGAGATCCGCGTCATGTCGGCCCACCGCGACCCCGACACCGTCGCGGACTACTGCCGCAACGCGCGGATGCGCGGCCTGCGCGTGATCATCGCCGGCGCCGGCCTGTCCGCCGCCCTCCCGGGAGTGGCCGCGGCGCACTCCGACCTGCCCGTCATCGGGGTCCCGCTGTCCAGCCGCCTGAGCGCCGCGGGCGGCCTGGACGCGATCCTCTCGGTGGTGCAGATGCCGCCCGGCGTGCCGGTCGCCGCCGTCGGCCTCGACAACGCCAGGAACGCCGGGCATCTCGCGCTGCGCATCCTGAGCGCCTGATGATCGAGCGCTACACCCGCCCCGAGATCGGCGCCGTCTGGACCGACGATGCGCGCATGGAGGCGTGGCGCCGGGTCGAGGTCGCGGCGTGCGAGGAGATGCAGGGCCCGGCGCCCGTCGATCTGCAGGCGATCCGCGCCGCGACCTTCACCGTGGAGGCCGTCAGGGAGCGCGAGCGCATCCTGGACCATGACGTGGCCGCGTTCGTCGACGTGCTGTCCGCGAGCGCGGGACCACAGGCCGGGCGCTGGATCCACTACGGCCTGACGTCCTCCGACGTGCTCGACACGGCGCTCGCGCTGCAGGTCCGCGACGCCGGCGCGATCGTGCTCGCCGGTGCCCAGGAGCTCGTCGCCGCGCTCGCCGCGCAGGCGCGCGCGCACGTGCACACGGTCTGCGTCGGGCGTACGCACGGCGTGCACGCCGAGCCGACGACCTTCGGCATCAAGCTCGCCGGCTTCGCCTTCGAGGCCCACCGCAACCTCGAGCGCCTGCGCCGTGCCTTCGCCGGGGCGAGCGTCGGCGCGCTGAGCGGCGCGGTCGGCACCTACTCGGCGACCTCGCCGGACTTCGAGCGCCGCGTGCTCGCGCGCCTGGGGCTGCCTGCGGAGGACGTGTCCACCCAGGTCGTCCCGCGCGACCGCCTCGCGGAGCTCATGCAGGCCATCGCACTCGCCGGCGCCGGGCTCGAGCGGCTCGCGACCGAGATCCGCCATCTCCAGCGCACCGAGGTGCGCGAGGCCGAGGAGCCGTTCCGCAGCGGAGCGCAGAAGGGCTCGAGCGCGATGCCCCACAAGCGCAACCCGATCACGACGGAGCGGATCACCGGGCTCGCGCGCGTCCTGCGCGGCAACGCGCAGGCGGCCGTCGAGAACGTCGCCCTCTGGCACGAGCGGGACATCAGCCACTCGGGCGCCGAGCGCGTGATCGTGCCCGACTCGACGATCCTGCTCGACTACATGCAGCACCTCGCGGTGCGCGTCGTGTCCGGGCTCGTCGTGCACGAGGATCGCATGCGCGCGAACCTCGAGCTCACGCACGGTGCGCTGTTCTCCCAGCGGGCGCTGCTCGCCCTCGTCGCCAAGGGCATGACGCGCGACGACGCCTACCGCATCGTGCAGGAGGACGCCCAGCGCGCCTGGGACACGGGCACGCCGCTGCGCGAGCTGCTCGCCGCGCGCGATCTGGGCCTGGACCTCGACGTCGTCTTCGATCTGTCCGCCTACACCGGCCACGCGGACGAGATCGTCGGCCGCCTGGACGCCATCGCGTGAGGCGCGCGGGCGTTTCCGTGTCCTTTCCCAGCGCCGTCCTAGCGTTGGGCCAATGACCTCGGAGCCACGCCGCCGCCCACCGCTCAGGACGGTGCTCAAGTGGGGCGCGCTCGGCCTCGTGGTGCTGTTCGCGCTCGCCCAGCTCGTGCCCTACGGCCGCTCGCACACGAACCCGCCGGTCACCCAGGCGGCGAGGTTCCCGAGCGCGAAGGTCGCGCAGATCGCCGCCGACTCGTGCGGCGACTGCCACTCGAACCTCACGAAGTGGCCGTGGTATACGAACGTCGCGCCGGTCTCCTGGCTCGTTCAGTCCGACGTCGACGGCGGCCGCGAGCACTGGAACTTCTCCGAGTGGAACAAGGCGCAGCCGTCGGCCGACGCCGTCGTGCGCCAGATCCAGAGCGGCGAGATGCCCCCGCTGAAGTACACGATCATGCCCAACCACGCCAAGGCCCGCCTGTCCTCAGCGGACAAGAAGCTGCTCATCGACGGGATCCGCCGGCTGTACGCCACGGACCCGCCGGCTGCGATCAAGCAGAACGGCTCGACGCCCGTGGCGATGGTGGGGTCGCGGTAGCTGCGGTCCCGGTCACGGCTGCGACTCTCCCGTGACGCGCGCCCGGTCGGCGCCGGCGCTGAGGTCTCTGACGTGGCGTGCCTGCTGCGCGGCCTCCGCACGGCGCCGCCGCGCCGATATCCGGCGCCGCGCGGAGGTGGGCTGCGTCCCGCCCTCGGCGATCGCCAGGGCGCCCGCGCGGAAGTCCGGGCCGCCGGCGCGGTGGTCGCCGTCCGGCGGGGTGGTCGCGGCGGGCGGGCGCTGCTCCGCGGGCCTGTCACCAGGCCGCCTGGTCGATGTGAACAGCGACGCGATCATCAGCACCACGAAGGCGCCCAGCAGGACGAACACGACAACGGAGAGGGCAGCAGGCATGCTCCGGTGCTACCCGGAGGCGACGCCTGCGAATCGTGTGCGGCCGGTGCTCAGCGGCCGGGCAGCGTCACGGCGACCTGCAGCTGCGCGCTGATGAGGAACGACAGCGGGAACTCGAAGCCGTTGCAGGGCTGGGTGGAGACGCCCGGCGACAGGCAGCCGCTGATCGTCGTCTGATCCGGCCCTGAGGTCAGTGTCATGTGCGAGAGGCCCGCGGAGCCCTCGGTTCCCGTCAGCATGAAGGTCTGCTCGAACTCGGTGTACCCCGTGGTGATGTAGGGGGCGTCACACCCGGAGTCGCTGTTGCGCAGCTCGAGCGGCAGATCGATCTGCAGGTGCGTGATCGCCGTCATGGTCCCGGTGGAGAGGAGCGTGCTCGTGCTCTGCATCGCGGGGTCGATCGTCGCGGTCGATGGCGTGCCCGTGCGGATCGACGGGCTCGGACGGCCGCCGCAGGCGGTATCGACGATGAGCGGGGTCTGCGCGAGCTGCAGCGTTCCGCGCGTGAGGATCACCTGGACATCGCCCGTCGGCAGCACGGGTCCCGGCACGAATCCCTTCAGCGTGCCGCTGAGGGGAATCTGCTGCTTGGCGACGCCGGTGTCGAGGATGAGGGCGCTGCCGGTGAGCAGCTGCATGCTCACAGGGACTCCGGTGGACTGCGCGGTCGGTGCCGAGCAGGGGCCGAACACGTACGCGGCGCGTCGCCGCTTGACGACCACGATGCGGTTCCCGCGCCGGACGCGGACGTTCACGACGCGGTGGGTGTACACCGACCGGTAGCGCCCCGCGCGCTTGACCGTCTGCACGCACTGGTGCGCGCAGGACGTGGTCACGATCCGCGAGACGCGCACCACGTGGCGCAGGAACACCGTCCGGCCGTGACGACGGGCGCGCCGGTAGCGGTAGGCGTAGGTGTGCGTGCGCAGCGGCGTCAGGCCGATGCGCGTGTGCATCTTGAGCACAGGGCAGGAGCCGGAGCTCGCGGCGGTGGTGGCCGCGGGGACGGCGGCCGAGGCCTGCCCCGCGGCGCTCCAGACCGCCGCCAGCACGGCGATGAGCAACATCCGGCGGGACACGACCCAAGTATGCCCGGGGACGCGCCGACGGCGCGCCGATACCGCCACCCCATCCACTAGCATCACCCCAGTGACGGGCCTCGCCGATCTTCCTCTCCTCGCAAGCGGGAAGGTCCGCGAGATGTACGACCTGGGCGGCGCGCTGCTCATGGTCGCCTCGGACCGGATCTCGACCTACGACGTCGTCCACCCGACGCCGATCCCCGACAAGGGGAAGGTGCTGACCGGGCTGTCCGCGTTCTGGTTCGCGAAGACCGGGCACATCGTCCCCAACCACCTGATCTCGGCGACCGAGGGCGTCCCGGACGAGGTGCGCGGCCGTGCGCTCGCCGTGCGCCGCCTGGAGATGCTGCCCGTCGAGTGCGTCGTGCGCGGCTACATCACCGGGTCGGGCTGGAAGGACTACCAGGCGACCGGCGCCGTCTCCGGGATCGAGCTGCCGGCGGGCCTGCGCGAGTCCGAGCAGCTGCCCGAGCCGATCTTCACGCCGAGCACGAAGGCCGACGTCGGTCACGACGAGGCGATCGACTTCGGCCGCGCCGCCGAGCTCGTCGGCGATCGCGCGCTGATGGAGCGCGTGCGCGAGGCCTCGCTGGACCTCTACGCCTACGCGGCCGCCCACGCGCGCGAGCGCGGCGTGATCCTCGCCGACACGAAGTTCGAGTTCGGGCTGGACGCCTCGGGTCCCGGCGCGCCGCAGCTCGTCGTCGGCGACGAGGTCCTGACGCCGGACTCCTCGCGCTACTGGCCCGCCGACGGCTATGTCGTCGGGCAGGGCCAGCCGAGCTTCGACAAGCAGTACGTCCGCGACTGGGCCTCGCAGAGCGGCTGGGACAAGACGCCACCGGCGCCCGCGATCCCCGATGACGTGGTCGCCGGCACGCGCGCGCGTTACGTCGAGGCCTACGAGCGCATCACCGGCGAGACCTTCCAGCAGTGGCTCGACAGGACGGCGTCCTGAGTGCGCGCGAGGGTGTTGGTGCGCCCGAAGGCCGGCATCCTCGATCCGCAGGGCGTCGCCGTCGAGCGTGCGCTTCCGGCGCTGGGATTCGGCGGCGTCGCGAACGTCCACATCGGGCGGCTGATCGAGCTCGACGTCGAGGACCCCTCGCAGCTCGAGGAGATGTCCCGGCGCCTGCTGGCGAACCCGCTCATCGAGGACTTCGAGATCGAGCTGCTCGACGGCGCCGGCGGCGCGTAGCGCGGTGCGGTTCGGCGTCCTCCGCTTCCCGGGCTCCTGCGACGAGGTCGACGCACAGCTCGCCGCGGCGCGCGTCGGCGACGCCGTGCTGCTCTGGCACGGCGACCGCGACCTGCAGGGTGTCGACGCGGTCGTCGTGCCCGGCGGCTTCTCGTACGGGGACTACCTGCGCGCCGGCGCGATCGCGCGCTTCTCGCCGGTGATGGAGTCCGTGATCGCCTTCGCGAACGACGGCGGGCTCGTGCTCGGGATCTGCAACGGCTTCCAGGTGCTCTGCGAGGCGCACCTGCTGCCCGGCGCGCTGCTGCCGAACGCCAACCGGCGCTTCACCTTCCGCCAGCTCGACCTCGAGGTCGTCAGCACCGACACGGCGTTCACCGGCGCCTGCCAGCCCGGCGAGACGCTGAGCATCCCGGCCAAGCACTCCTGGGGGCGCTACTACGCCGACGAGGCGACGCTCGACGAGCTCCAGGCCGCCGGCCAGGTCGTGCTGCGCTACACGCCGGCCCAGAACTTCAACGGCTCGCTGCGCGACATCGCGGGCGTGCGCAACGCCGCCGGCAACGTCTTCGGCCTGATGCCGCATCCCGAGCACGCCGTCGACGCGCGCACCGGCTCGACCGACGGGCTGCGCATCTTCGAGTCGATGCGCCTGGCCGCCGAGGGCGCCCGTGCCTGAGGCCGCCGCACTGCCGACGGTCGAGGATGCGCTGGCGCTCGGGCTCACGCGCGAGGAGTACGCACTCGTCTGCGAGAAGCAGGGCGGCCCGCCCAACCAGGTCGAGCTGGCGATGTACTCGCTGCTGTGGAGCGAGCACTGCGCCTACAAGCACTCCAAGAAGCTGCTCGTGACGCTCCCGACCGAGGGCCCGCACGTGCTGATGGGCCCCGGTGAGAACGCCGGTGCGGTTGACGTCGGCGGCGGCCTGGCGTGCGCGTTCAAGGTCGAGTCGCACAACCACCCCAGCGCCGTCGAGCCCTTCCAGGGTGCCGCAACGGGCGTCGGCGGCATCCTGCGCGACATCTTCGCGATCGGCGCGCGCCCGATCGCCGTGCTGGACTCGCTGCGCTTCGGCGAGATCGAGACGAGCGAGCGCTCGCGCTACCTGCTCGACCACGCGGTCGGGGGGATCGGCCACTACGGCAACTCGATCGGCGTGCCGACGGTCGGCGGCGAGGTCTACTTCGAGGGTCCCTACGAGCAGAACTGCCTCGTCAATGCGATGGCGCTCGGCCTCGGCGACCACGGCAAGCTGATGCGCAGCGCGGCCGCCGGCGTGGGCAACGTGCTCGTCCTCTACGGCGCCTCGACCGGCCGCGACGGCATCGGCGGCGCGTCGGTGCTGGCCTCGGCCGAGCTCGGCGACGCCGACGAGGACAAGCGCCCGACCGTCCAGGTCGGCGACCCCTTCGAGGAGAAGAAGCTGCTCGAGTGCTCGCTGGAGCTCCTCGAGCGCGGGCTGATCGTCTCGCTCCAGGATCTCGGTGCCGCGGGCCTGACCTCGTCGGCCTCGGAGATGGCCTCCAAGGGCGAGGTCGGCATCGACCTCGACGTCGCGAAGGTTCCGCTGCGCGAGCAGGGGATGGCGCCGTTCGAGGTGATGGTCTCCGAGTCCCAGGAGCGGATGCTCTGCGTCGTCGAGCCCGCGCGCGTCCCGGAGGTGCTCGAGCTCTGCGCGAAATGGGAGGTCGGCGGCACGGCGATCGGCGAGGTGACGGACACGCGGCGCATGCGCATCTTCGACGGCGCTCAGCTCGTCGGCGACATGCCGGTTGAGGCGCTCGTCGACGACTGCCCGCTCTACGAGCTCGAGCCCGCCAAGCCGGACGCGCCGATCTACCCGCCGCCGGCGGCGACGCTGGCCGCGAACGCGGCGCCGCGCGAGGCCCTGCTGGCGCTCGTCGGCTCGCCGAACATCGCCTCGCGCCGCCCGCTGTTCGAGCAGTACGACGCGATCGTCCAGTCGCGCACCGTGCGCCGCCCGGAGGAGGCCGATGCCGCGGTGCTCGCACTGCCGGACGGCGGGGCGCTCGGCGTCAGCATCGACGGGAACGGCCGGCGCGTGGCCGCCGACCCGTATTGGGGCACGGTGGGCGTCGTCCTGGAGTGCGCGTCGAACCTGGCCTGCGTCGGCGCCGAGCCGCTGGGCACGACGAACAACCTGAACTTCGGCAACCCCGAGAAGTCGCACATCGCGTGGCAGCTGACCGAGGCGGTGCGCGGGATCAGCGATGCCTGCGCGGCGCTCGAGGCCCCGATCGTCGGCGGCAACGTCTCGCTCTACAACGAGGGCGCGACGGCCGGGCCGATCTACCCGACACCCGTGATCGGCATGGTCGGGCGCCTTCCCGACGCGACGTCGACCGGGCGCCTGGGCTTCGCCCGCGAGGGCGACGCGATCGCGATCGCGGGCCACTTCCACCCGGCGCTCGGCGCGAGCGAGCTGAGCAAGCTGCGCGGCGAGGCGCTGCCCGACGGTCTCGCGCCGGTCGACGTGGACGCGGTGCGCGCGGCGCAGGGCGCGATCCGCGACGCCGTGCGCGAGGGCCTCGTCGCCTCCGCGCACGACATCGCCGAGGGCGGCTTCGCCGTCGCGCTCGCCGAGTGCTGCCTGGCGGGCGGCATCGGCGCGACGGTGGACCTCGGCGACTGCGACGACGTCTGGACGCACCTCTTCGGCGAGGGGCCCGGCGGGTTCGTGGTCTCGGGCGTCCCGGACGCGATCGCCCACCTCGCCGAGCGCGTGCCGCTCGGCGTCTTCGGCGTCGTCGGCGGCGACCTGCTGGAGATCGCGATCGGCGGCGAGCGGCTGGACGTCGCGTTGGGCGAGCTGCGCGAGGCGCACCGCTCGCTCGCTCGCTTCTTCCCCTGACCCAGGACGCTGGATGGATCCGTCCCCGCTGCTACGCTCAGCTGGTCCGGCTCTAGGGCCTCTATGACGGGATCTCCACTGTCCGATCACCGCGACGGCCCGCGCGACGAGTGCGGAGTCTTCGGGATCTACGCACCCGGCCACGACGTCGCGCGCCTGGCGTACTTCGCGCTGTACGCCCTGCAGCACCGCGGTCAGGAGTCGGCGGGCATCGCCGCGGCCGACCGTGGCGGCTACGTCATCACGCAGCGGGCGCTGGGCCTCGTCAGTCAGGTCTTCAAGGAGCACGACCTGCGCGCGCTCGGCGGCGAGCTGGCGATCGGGCACGTGCGCTATTCGACCACCGGCTCCAACGAGTGGGAGAACTCCCAGCCGGTGCACCGCTCCGCCGGCTCCGGCGGCAACCGGCGCGAGCTCGCGCTCGCCCACAACGGCAACCTCATCAACGCCGTCGAGCTGCACGCCGAGATGCGCGAGCTCGGCATCGCGTTCTCCTCGACGTCGGACTCGGAGATCATCGCCGCCCTGCTCGCCAGCCATCCGGCGGCGACGATCGAGGACGCGATCGCCGACGTCGTCCCGCGCCTGCACGGCGCCTTCTCCACCGTCGTGATGACGAAGGACCGCGTGCTCGCCTTCCGCGACCCCGCCGGCGTGCGCCCGCTCGTGCTCGGCCGGCTGGGCGACCGCTACTGCGTCGCCAGCGAGTCGTGCGCGCTGGACATCATCGGCGCCGAGTACCTGCGCGACGTCCAGCCCGGTGAGCTCGTCTCGCTCGGCGAGGACGGCATTCGCACGCGTCAGATCGTCGAGGGCGCTCGCCAGGCATTCTGCGTCTTCGAGTACATCTACTTCGCGCGGCCGGACTCCAAGATGCACGGCACCGTGCTTCAGGCCGCCCGCGGGCGGATGGGCGAGGTGCTGGCGCGCGAGGCGCCCGCGCCGGAGGCCGACCTCGTGATCGCCGTCCCGGACTCCGGCAACGCCGCCGCGCGCGGCTACGCGCGCGCCAGCGGGCTGCCGCAGGACGACGGCTTCGTCAAGAACCGCTACGTCGCACGGACGTTCATCCAGCCCGGGCAGGAGCTGCGCAAGCACGGCCTGCGAATGAAGTTCAACCCGCTGCCGGAGATCGTCGGCGGGAAGCGGCTCGTCGTCGTCGACGACTCGATCGTGCGCGGCAACACGACACGCCAGATCATCCAGATGCTGCGCGATGCCGGCGCGCGCGAGGTCCACCTGCGGATCTCGGCCCCGCCGATCCGCAACCCGTGCCACTACGGGGTCGACATGCACACGCGCGAGGAGATGGTCGCCCACGGGCGCACCGTGGAGGAGGTCGCCGAGCATCTCGGCGCGGACTCGCTGGCCTACCTCTCGCTCGCCGGCGTCTACGAGGCTGTCAGCGGCGAGCGCGGCGAGCACTGCGACGCCTGCTTCTCCGGGGATTACCCGCTCGCCGGGACCGAAGAGGCGCAGGGCAAGTTCTCGCTCGAGCACGCGCTGCCGCTCGTGCGCGCCGGCGCCTGACGCCGCACTCCTGCACCGCGATCTGCGACGCAGCAGCGCCGGCGCTCCGCAGCGGCGCGCCGGGCGCCGGGCGCGCCGCTACCGTTGCACGCGCTCATGCTCGACCACCGTGCGGCACTCCGCGACGTCTTCGGCTTCGACGACTTCCGCCCCGGCCAGGCGGAGGCGGTCGAGGGCGCCATGGCCGGGCGCGACGTGCTGGTCGTCATGCCGACGGGCGCCGGGAAGTCGCTCTGCTACCAGCTGCCCGCGCTGCTGCGCAGCGATCTGTCGATCGTCGTCTCGCCGCTCGTCTCGCTGATGCAGGACCAGGTCGAGGCGCTCGAGGCACGCGCTCCCCGCTCGGTCGCCCTGATCAACGCCCAGCAGGACGCCGCCGACAACCGCGCGGTGCTCGAGCGCGCCCGCGAGGGCTCGCTGCGGATGCTCTACGTCGCCCCGGAGCGCTTCTCCTCGCCGGGCTTCCTCGAGGCGCTGCGCGAGGTGCCGATCGGGCTGTTCGTCGTCGACGAGGCCCACTGCGTCTCGCAGTGGGGGCACGACTTCCGCCCGGACTACTTCCGCCTGGGCGACGCCGCGCGCTGGCTGGGGGCCAGCTCGCTCGTCGCGTCGACGGCGACCGCGACGCCCCAGGTCGCCGCGGACATCGAGCGGCGCCTCGCGCTCGAGCAGCCCGTGCGCGTGGCGACCGGCTTCGACCGGCCGAACCTCACCTTCGGCGTCGTGCGTTCGCGCTCGGCGGCCGACTCGCGCGCGAAGCTCGCCGCCGGCCTGGCGGACCCCGGCGCGCGGCCGGCGATCGTCTACGCGGGGACGCGCGCGCAGACCGAGCAGGTCGCCGCCGACCTCGCGCGCGACCTCGGCGTCGAGGTCGTCGCCTACCACGCGGGTCTGGCGCGCGAGACGCGCGCGGTGATCCAGAGGCGCTTCATGAGCGGCGCGGTCGACGTCGTGGTCGCGACCAACGCCTTCGGGATGGGCGTCGACAAGGCGGACGTGCGCACCGTCGCGCACGTGAGCGTCCCGCCGTCGATCGAGGCCTGGTACCAGGAGGCCGGCCGCGCGGGGCGCGACGGGCGCCCGGCGCGCGCGCTGCTGCTGGCGCAGGCGCGCGACAAGGGCCTGCACGTCTTCTTCATCGAGCGCTCCGAGGTCAAGGACGACGACGTCGAGCGCGTCGCGTCGCGGCTGCTGGCCAGCGCCGTCGACGGCCGCGTCGACGTCGCGACCGCGGCGCTCGACGACGAGCCCGAGCGCGTGCGGGCGATCGTCGGGCATCTCGTACGCGCGGGTGTCCTGCGCCCCGCGCCGGCGCCGGTCGATCGCGTCCGGGGCCGGATCGAAGGCCCCTTCGACGGACGCGCACGCGCCACCTGCCGTACGTCCGCGGCCGACGCCACCCGCGCGCGCTGGAGGCAGTACCGCTCAGTCTGGGCGTTCGTCGAGGACCCTGCCTGCCGCCGCGAGGCGGTCCTGCGGCACTTCGGCGACGCTGAGCGCCCGGCGGCGAGCGTGCCGTGCTGCGACGTGTGCGCGCCGGACTGCGTCGCCGACGTGACGGCGGTCGAGATCACGGCGCGGCGCGCGGGGCGCTCGTCCGGTGCCGGCGCGCGGGCGCCGCGGCGCCCGTCCGCGCCGCTGCCCCCCGACGCCGACCTCGACACGGCGATCCTGGCCGTCGTCGCCGAGGCGCAGCCACAGGTCGGCCGCACGCGCACCGTCGAGATCCTGCGCGGCGGCCGCTCGAAGGTCATCGAGCAGCACGGCTACGACGCGCTGCCGGGCTACGGTGTGTTCGGCGCGCTGCGCGCCGACGAGGTGCTCGGCCGCGTCGACGAGCTGATGGCCGAGGGCCGTCTGGCCTCGACCGGCGGCCGGTTTCCCAAGCTCGTCGTGGCCCAGGCCGAGCGGCTCCCCGCGGCATGAACGTCGGCGTCCTCGTCTCCGGGCGCGGCTCGAACCTGCAGGCGCTCCTGGACCGCCTGCAGGGCGGCGACTGCCAGGTCGTGGCGGTCGGCTCGAACAAGGCGGAGGCGCCGGCGCTGCGCCGCGCCCGCGAGGCGGACGTGCCGGTGCGCGTCTTTCCCCGCGCGGACTACGCCGACCGCGCCGCGCACGACCTCGCGATGGCTGACTGGCTGGAGGCCCGCGGAGCGCAGATCATCGTGCTCGCCGGCTACATGGCGCTGCTGGACCCCGTGTTCATCGCGCGCTTCCCGGACCGGATCGTCAACGTGCATCCGTCGCTGCTCCCGGCGTTCCCCGGTGTGCGCGCGATCGAGCATGCGGTCGAGTACGGCGTCAAGGTCTTCGGCGTCACCGTCCACCTGGTCGACGAGGGCGTCGACACTGGCGCGATCCTGGCCCAGCGGGCGATCGAGCTGGGCACGATGAGCGACCCGGCCGAGGTCCACCAGCACATCCAGCGGATCGAGCACGAGCTGCTGCCGGAGGTGGTGCTGCGCATGGCGCGCGGTGAGGTCCGGCGTGATCCGGACAACCCCCGGCGGCTGCTCGTGGGCTGACGGCGGCGGTACGCTCGCCTGCATGCGCGTGATCCTCAACATCATCTGGCTCGTGTTCGCCGGGGTCTGGCTCACGATCGCCTGGATCATCGCGGGCGTGCTGCTGTGCATCACGATCATCGGCATCCCCTTCGGGATCCAGGCCTTCAAGATCGCCGGGTACGTCATCTGGCCCTTCGGCCGTGCGGTGGTGTTCGACCCCGACGCCGGCGCGGCGTCGCTGATCGGCAACATCCTGTGGGTCATCCTCGCCGGCTGGTGGCTGGCGCTCCTGTGCGTCGTCTTCGGCCTGCTGCTGTGCATCACGATCATCGGCATCCCGCTGGGCATCGGGGTGTGGAAGCTGATCCCGATCGTGTTCACGCCGTTCGGGCGTCACATCGTCGACGCCGACTCGCCGGCGGCGCAGGCGGGCTTCGCGATCGGCTGACCGGCCCGCGGGCGATCGCTCGGGTTCCTTCGGTAGCCTCGCGCCATCGCCGACCACGCTCCCGCATCCCAGCAGTCCCTGACCGAGCCGGGAGCCGTGCGCATCCGCCGCGCGCTGCTGTCCGTCTCCGACAAGACCGGGGTGGTCGACTTCGCGCGCGGCCTGGCCGATCTGGGCGTCGAGCTCGTGTCGACCGGGGGCACCGCGGGCGCCCTGCGCGACGCCGGGCTCGAGGTGCGCGCGATCGACGACCTCACGGGGTTCCCGGAGATCATGGACGGGCGCGTCAAGACGCTCAACCCGCGCCTCTACGCCGGGCTGCTCGCGCTGCGCGACAACCCCGAGCACCTCGCGCAGGCGGCCGAGCACGACATCGAGTTCGTCGACCTCGTCTGCGTGAACCTCTACCCGTTCGAGCGCACGGTCGCCCGCCCCGGGGTCCCGGAGGCCGAGGCGATCGAGAACATCGACATCGGCGGCCCGACGATGATCCGCGCCGCTGCGAAGAACTTCGCGTTCGCCGCGGTCGTGACCAGCCCCGAGTCCTACGACGCGATCCTGGACGAGCTTCACGCCGCGGGCGGAACGCTCTCGCTGCCCACGCGCGAGTCGCTCGCCGCCGAGGCCTTCTCCTACACCGCGCGCTACGACACCGCGATCGCCCGCTGGTTCGCCGAGCGCCGCGACGACTTCCCCGACCTGTTCGTGCGCGCGTACGAGAAGGCGATGGACCTGCCCTACGGTGAGAACCCGCACCAGCGCGCAGCGTTCTACACGCAGGTGGGCGCGCGCCGCGGGGTGCTGAGCCGCGTGCGCCAGCTCCACGGCAAGCAGCTCTCGTTCAACAACATCCTCGACCTCGATGGCGCACGGGCGGTCAGCACGGAGCTCGGCGACGAGCGGCCCGCGTGCGTGATCGTCAAGCACAACAATCCCTGCGGGGTCGCGCTCGCCGATGATCTGCTC
Organism: uncultured Solirubrobacteraceae bacterium; assembly: GCA_963809525.1. Lineage (GTDB taxonomy): Bacteria > Actinomycetota > Thermoleophilia > Solirubrobacterales > Solirubrobacteraceae > F1-60-MAGs163. The sequence continues at coordinate 39,670 of CAWEJY010000016.1, forward strand.
GGCGCCTACCGCGCCGCCTTCGCGGGGGACCCGATCAGCGCGTACGGCGGGATCATCGTGCTCAACCGGCGCGTCGACCGCGCGACCGCCGAGGCGCTCTCGCAGCAGTTCATCGAGGTCCTCTTCGCGCCCGGCTACGACGAGGAGGCCTTCGAGATCCTCACGCGCAAGCCGAACATCCGCGTCCTGGAGGACGAGGAGCGCCGGCGCGAGGTCAGCCGCGAGCCCGACCTGCGCCAGGTCGACGGCGGCCTGCTCGTGCAGGACCGCGACACCGTGCTCACGGGCGACGACCACCTGGAGGTCGTGACGAGGCGCCGGCCGACCGACCAGGAGTGGCGCGACCTGCTGTTCGCCTGGCGCGTGTGCCGCCACGTGAAGTCCAACGCGATCGTCGTCGCGCGCGGCGAGGCCACGCTCGGGATCGGGGCGGGTCAGATGAGCAGGGTCGACTCGGTCGGGCTCGCCCTCGGGCGCGAGTGGATCACGGACCGCAGCGGCCTGGTGCTCGCCTCCGATGCCTTCTTCCCGTTCGCCGACGGCCCGGAGGCCGCGATGGGCGGCGGCGTGCAGGCACTGATCCAGCCCGGCGGCTCGATCCGCGACAAGGACGTCATCGCCGCGGTCGACGCGCGGGGTGGCGCGATGGTGTTCACCCGAAGGCGCCACTTCCGCCACTAGATGAGTGATTCCGTTCCGCGGTTGGCGGAGCGGGGTCGCGAGGGGACATAAGAAGGGTGTCGAAGGTCGGCGTTGCTATCGCCAACGTCGACCATCCCAAGGAGGTGGTCTTCGTGACCGCCGATCTCGACACCCTTCTGACCGCACTTTATGTGCTGGCAGACGATCTCCTGCCGCGCCGGCCGCGTGCGCGCCGTTGTCCGAAGATCACCGACGCCGAGCTGGTCTGTCTGGCGGTCGCGCAGATCCTGCTCGACGTGCCCAGTGAGCGGCGCTTTTTGCGCTTTGCGATGTGCCGCCTGGGACACCTGTTTCCCTACCTGCCCAAGCAACCTGGCTACAACAAGCGGATGCGCGCGTTGGCGCCGCAGATCGTCAGGCTGCTCAACGCGCTGGCGTTCTCCTCGCCGTCGTGGTGCGACAACATCAGGCTGCTGGACTCCACGCCGGTGCCGTGCGGGCAATCGCGCCAGACGGTCAAGCGCTCGCAGTTCGCCGGCTATGCGGCCTACGGCTACTGCGCCAGCCACAGCCGCTACTTCTGGGGCTTTCGTTTGTATCTGCTGTGCGCCAGCGACGGGATGCCGATCGCCTTCGAGCTGGCCGCGGCCAACGTTCCCGAGCGCCAGGTCGCCGCCGAGCTGCTCGCCCGCGTGCAGCTCGACGGCTACACCGTGATCGCCGACAAGGGCTTTGCCGGCGAGCAGTTCGAGCAACTGATGGCCGAGTTCGGCGCGATCTTCCGCCGTCCCGACCGCAAGGGCGAAGAGCCCCGCTTCGGTGGCCTGGGCGCGATCCGCCAATGGATCGAGAGCGTCTTTGACACGCTCAAGGGCCAGCTCTCCCTCGAACAGCACGGCGCGATCACGATGCCCGGTCTGATGACCCGCATCGCGCAACGCCTGCTGGCCCTCGCCGCCGGCCTCTGGCACAACTGGACCACCGGCCAGCCCGGCCGCCACCTCACCGCCTACGACCACTGACCAACCCCCCAAACGGAATCGGTCATCTAGTACACCCATCCGCAAGTTCCGTGGGTTTCGGCGGAGTGAGCTCGCGCCTGACGCCCGTCGGCGCGCGGCCCCGTGCCGGGCGGGTGGGTTCGAATCAGCCGGGTCACCGCCAGCCGTCAGATCACGACCGCACCCGCGCCGAATTCCACGCGGAACTTACGGCCGGATGTACTAGCTGAGTCGCGGATCCCGGGGCGATCGACGGCGGGCGGGTGGGTCCGATCAGGGCAGTGGCTCTGCCACAGCACCTCGGCGCGCTTTTCCGTCACTCATCCCCGATATCTCGCTCCAGGGGCGTTGGTGATGGGATGCTTCTCTCGTGATTGAGCGCTACGGGTCCGGGGTGTCCTTCGAGGCGATCGCCGGCTATTCGCGGGTCGTCGTGGCGGGGGACCGTGTTCTCGTGGCCGGCACGACGGCGACGCTGCCCGATGGGGAGATCGCGGGCCTGGGCGATGCGGGCGCGCAGGCGCGGCAGGCGATCGCGAACATCGAGGCGGCGCTGGGGCGCGTGGGAGCGACCCTCGCCGACGTCGTGCGCACGCGGATGTACGTGACCGACATCACCCGCTGGGAGGAGGTCGCGCGCGCTCACGGCGAGGCGTTCGGCGCGGCGCCGCCGGTCACGAGCATGGTGCAGGTCGCAGCGCTCATCGATGCCAGGATGCTCGTCGAGATTGAGGCCGAGGCCGTCCTGGGCTAGCGTCACGGCAGGATCGGAGCACTCATCCTCGGCCTGCTGGCGGGCGCCATCGGCCGCATGCTCATGCCCGGCGACGTCTTCCGCCACGTGAGCGGACCCGCCTCGTGGGGCATCTCGCTCCTGCTCGGGCTCGCGGGCGCGGCGCTCGGCTGGCGGATCACGGCCGCGGCGGCCCGCTCCCGCGCTCCGTCCGATGCGCGGGGCAGGATGCCGCGTCCGTGCCGCCCCCGTCCCGCCAGCCCGCCGCTCCCACGCTGCGGGGGTGGCAGGAGCGCGCGCTCGTGGCGATGCGCACGTGGGCGGACTCCATCGCGGGGCCGTTCCTGATCGCCGCGGCGCCTGGTGCGGGCAAGACCCGCCCGGCGCTCGAGTTCGCACGCGAGCAGCTGGCAGCGGGGCGCGTGCGGCGCGTCGTCGTCATCTGCCCGACGGGCCCGCTGACCCGCCAGTGGGCCCAGGCGGCCGCGCGCCTGGGGATCCACCTCCAGCCCGACGCGGACGATCCGCGCCCGCCTGGCGACTTCCACGGCATCGCGGTGACGTATGCGCGCGTCTCGCAGGCCGGGCTGCGCTGGGCACCGCGCGTCGGCGCCGACACGCTTGTGATCGCCGACGAGGCTCACCACCTCGGCGACGAGCTCGCCTGGGGCGACGGGTTCCTCGCGGCGTTCGGCGCCGTGCGCGACCGCTGGCTGCTGCTCTCCGGCACGCCGTTCCGCTCCGACCAGGCGGCGATCCCGGGCGTGCGTTACGAGGACGGGGTCGCTGTGCCCGACGTGTCGTTCACGTACGCCGACGCCGTGCGCGACGGCATCTGCCGCCCGATCACGTTCATCCCCTACGACGGCATGCTCCAGTGGCGCAGCGGCGAGGACGTGGTCGAGGCGTCGTTCGGTGACGCGCTGACCGGGCGCGACGCCGGCCGGCGCTACCGCACGGCGATCTCGGTCGAGCTGCCGGACGGGCTGCCGCGAATCCTCGCCGAGGCGCACACGCGTCTGGAGGCGCTGCGCGCGGGCGGTCATCCCGACGCGGGCGCGCTGGCGATCACCGCCGACGGCGAGCACGCCCGCGCGGTCGCCAAGGTCCTGCGCGAGGTGACCGGGAAGGCGCCCGTCGTCGTGCTCCACACGGACGGCAGGGCGGCCGAGAAGCTCGCGGCCTTCACGAGCTCGCGCGAGCGCTGGCTGGTGGCCGTCAACATGGTCAGCGAGGGGGTCGACATCCCGCGCCTGCGCGTCGGGGTCTACGCGACCGCCGCCAAGACGCCGCTGATCTTCCGCCAGATCGCAGGGCGCTTCGTGCGCACGATCCCCGGCCGGCCGATCGAGCCGAGCTGGGTCTATCTCCCGGCCGATCCGCTGCTGCGCGCCCACGCCGCAGACGTCGAGTCCGAGCTGCGTCACGTGCTGCGCCCCCCGGGCGAGGAGGACCCGGCGGCGTTCGACGAGCTCGAGGTCCGGCGTGTGAGCGGGCCGAGCGAGGTGGCCGACTTCGTCCCCGTCTCGGCCGACGTCGCGCCGCAGATGGCGCTGTTCGGGCCAGCGCCGGGCGAGGGCCCGGCGCGCGCCCCGGTCGCCTTCCCCTCCGCGGTGGCGCCCGAGCCCGAGCTGAGCGAGCTTCCCGCCTACGAACGCCGCGCGATCCTGCGCGACAAGCGCCACCGGCTCGTCGCCGAGCTCGCCCGCCGCGACCGGCAGAGCCACGCAGAGGTCAACGGCTGGCTCAACCGCGAGACGGGTGTGACGCGCGTCGGCGACGCGACGCTCTCCCAGCTCGAGCGCTCGGTCGAGCTGCTGCTGCGAACGCTGGCGCGCCGGTAGCCGCAGACTGAGTTGCGTCACGCAACTGACCTGCTAGCGTTCCGGGAATGGAGCGTCAATGGAAGGTGCTGCTCGTCACCGCCGTCGCGGTCTTCATGAGCTTCCTGGACGTGACGATCGTCAACATCGCGTTCCCGGACATCCGCGCGTCCTTCCCGGACGCGTCGCTCGCATCGCTGTCCTGGATCCTCAACGCCTACAACATCGTCTTCGCCGCGCTGCTCGTGCCGGCCGGCCGGCTGGCCGACCGGGTGGGGCGCAAGCGCGTCTTCATGACCGGGACATGCGTGTTCCTGGCCGCCTCGGTCCTCTGCGGCCTGGCGCCGACGGTCGACGTGCTGATCGGCGCGCGCGTGCTGCAGGCGGCCGGCGCGGCGCTGCTGGTTCCCACGTCGCTCGCGCTGCTGCTGCCGGAGTTCCCGCTCTCCAAGCGCGCGACGGCGACCTCCCTGTGGGGTGCGACCGGCGCGGTCGCGGCCGCCACCGGCCCTGCGCTGGGAGGCGTCCTGGTGAACGCTGCCGGTTGGCGCTGGGTGTTCTTCGTGAACCTCCTGATCGGGCTTCCGGCGCTGATCCCGGCGCGCCGGATCCTGCGCGAGTCCCGCGAGGAGCAGTCCGGGCCGCTGTCGGACGTCCTCGGCGTCGTGCTGCTGATCGCCGGCGTGGGACTCATCGCGCTCGGGATCGTCAAGGGCCCGGCGTGGTCCTGGCTCACGCCGCGCACCGTCGGGGCGCTGGCCGCCGGCATGCTGATCCTGACCGTGTTCCTCGTGCGCTCGACGCGCGTGAAGGCGCCGATCGTCGACCTGCGGCTCTTCCGGACCCGTTCCTTCTCGGTCGCAGTTCTCGGCGTCTCGCTGTTCGCCATGGGCTTCTTCGCGCTGCTGCTGTGCAACGTCCTCTTCCTGACGGAGGTCTGGCACTACTCGACGCTGAAGGCGGGGCTCGCCGTCACGCCCGGGCCGCTGATGGCCGCGATCAGCTCGCCGATCGCGGGGCGCTTGGCCGACCGCCACGGCCAGCGCGTGCTGGCGCTCCCGGGCGGCCTGATCTTCGCGCTCGGATGCGTGATGTTCGCCACGCACGCGAGCCCGGTGCCCGACTACGTGCGCGACTTCCTGCCCTGGACGATGATGACCGGCGTCGGCGTGGGGATGAGCTTCGCGGCGTGGGGCAGCGCCGCCGTCGCCGAGCTGCCGCCCTCGCGATTTGCCACCGGCAGCGCGATCCAGTCGTGCGCCCGGCAGATCGGCGCGGTGCTCGGGATCTCGACGCTGATCGCCGTCATCGGCAGCCCGGCGGGGCAGGAGCTGCTGAGTGCCTTCCAGCGCGCCTGGTATCTGATGGCGATCCCCACTGCAGCGGCCGGGCTGACCGCGATCGCGCTCGGCCGCGTGCGCGCCCGCAACCCTGAGGCCGCCGGCACCGTCGTGGCGCCGGCCGTCAGCCCGTCGTCGACGTGATCATCCCGGCGGCGACGGTGTCGTTCGTCGCGTCGTCGATGAGCACGAAGGCACCCGCGGCGCGGCTCTCCGCGTAGGGGTCGGCGACGAGCGGCTCGGCGACGCGCACGCGCACGCGGCCGAGGTCGTTCAGGGCGAGCCCGTCGGGCGCCGGAGCGCCGAGCAGCGTCTGCAGATGCAGGCGCTCGCTGACGTCGTCGACGATCGCGCGCGTCGTGCGCGTCCCGTGCTTGAGCAGCAGCCGCGCGCCGGGGCGCAGGTGGCGCTCGCTCATCCAGCAGATCGTCGCCTCGAGCTCGCGCGTCAGCGCGGGCGCCGACCCGTTGCGGCACAGCACGTCGCCGCGCGAGATGTCGAGCTCGCGATCCAGGACGATCGAGACCGACCGCGGCGCTGAGGCGTGCGCCAGTTCGCCGTCGAGCGTTTCGACCGCGGCGACGACGGCCTCCTCGCCGGACGGCAGCGCGACGACGGGGTCGCCGGGTCGCACGGTGCCGCGCGCGACGCGGCCGGCATAGCGCCGGCCGCCGCCCGCCTCGCCGAGCGGGCGGATGACAAGCTGCACGGGGAAGCGCAGCGGGCCGTCGGGGTCCTCGGCCTCGGGCGGCAGCTCCTCGAGGCGGGTGACGAGCGGCGGGCCGTCGTACCAGGGCGTGCGCACCGAGGGCTCGACGACATTGTCGCCCTCCAGCGCGCTGACCGGAACGCACGCGACGTCCTCGACTCCGAGCGTCTCGGCAAGCGCGCGGATGTCGGTCGCGATCTCCGCGAAGCGCGCGCCGTCCCAGTCCACGAGGTCCATCTTGTTGACGGCGACGAGCACGTGCGGGACGCGCAGCAGCGCGGTGATCGCCAGATGGCGCCGGGTCTGGGCGACGACGCCGTGGCGGGCGTCGACGAGCAGCACCGCTGCGTCCGCGGTCGATGCGCCGGTGACCATGTTGCGGGTGTACTGCTCGTGGCCCGGGCAGTCGGCGAGGATGAAGCGCCGCCGCGGAGTCTCGAACGAGCGGTAGGCGACGTCGATCGTGATGCCCTGCTCGCGCTCGGCGCGCAGGCCGTCGGTCAACAGCGCGAGGTCGAACGCCGTGCCGCGCCGCTCGGACACGTCGCGCACGTGGTCGAGCTGGTCGTCGGCGATCTGCCGCGTGTCGTGCAGCAGCCGACCCAGCAGCGTGCTCTTGCCGTCGTCGACCGACCCGCACGTCGCCACGCGAAGCAGCCCGTGGACGAGCGTCGCGACCGGCGCCGGCGCGCTAGAAGTAGCCATCGCGCTTGCGGTCCTCCATCGCCGCCTCGCTCGCGCGGTCGTCGGCGCGCGTCTCGCCGCGCTCGGTGACGCGGGTGGCGGAGATCTCGGCGACGACCTCCTCGAGCGTGGTGGCCTCGCTGCGGATCGCGCCGGTGCAGGTCATGTCGCCGACCGTGCGGTAGCGCACGCTCGTGACGAACGGGTCCTCCCCGGGCAGGCGCTCGATCACGGGGTCGTCGGCGTAGAGCATGCCGTCGCGCTCGAAGACCGAGCGCTCGTGGGCGAAGTAGATCGACGGCAGCTCCAGGCGCTCACGCTCGACATAGCGCCACACGTCGAGCTCGGTCCAGTTGGAGATCGGGAAGACGCGCAGGTTCTCGCCGGGCCGCACCCGCGCGTTGTAGATGTCCCAGATCTCTGGCCGCTGCGCGCGCGGGTCCCAGCCGCCGAACGCGTCGCGCAGGCTGAAGATGCGCTCCTTGGCCCGGGCGCGCTCCTCGTCGCGCCGGGCGCCGCCGATGCACGCGTCGAAGCGCTGCTCGGCGATCGCGTCGAGCAGCGTCACGGTCTGCAGCTGGTTGCGCGAGGAGCGCGGGCCGCTGACGTCGCTGATCCGGCCGGCGTCGATCGACGCCTGGACGGAGGCGACGATCAGCCGCTCGCCGAGCTCGGCGACGCGGCGGTCGCGGAACGCGACGACCTCGGGGAAGTTGTGCCCGGTGTCGACGTGCATCACGGGGAACGGGAAGGCGCCCGGACGGAACGCCTTCTCGGCGAGGCGCAGCAGCACGATCGAGTCCTTGCCGCCGGAGAAGAGCAGCACCGGCCGCTCGCGCTCGGCGGCCAGCTCGCGCAGGATGTGGATGCCCTCGGCCTCGAGCGCGTCGAGGTCGCTGATGGCCGGTCCGTCGGCCGGGAGGAGCGGTGCCAGGATCATCTCCGTCTCAGCCGTGAAGCCCGCACTCGGTCTTGTCATCGCCGGCCCAGCGCCCCTCGCGCCCGGCGCCCGGCTGCGTGCATGGGACGCAGCCGATCGATGCGTACCCGCGATCGTGCAGCGGGTTGTAGGGCAGGGCGCGCTCGTTGATGCGCCGCCAGACGTCCTTCTCGGTCCAGTCGGCGAGCGGGTTGATCTTCCAGAGCCCGTGCCGCTGGTCCCACTCGACCTTGCGTGCGCCGGCGCGCGTGGGGGACTGCTCGCGGCGGATGCCGGTGATCCATGCGTCGAGCCCGGTGAGCTTCTCGCGCAGCGGGGCGACCTTGCGGATGCCGCAGCACGCGGCGGGGTCGCGCGCCCAGAGCGCCTCGCCGTGCGCGGTCGCCTGCTCCTCGAGCGTCGGGCCGGCGGCGCGCTCGATCGTCGTCGCATAGCGCGTCTCGGTCTGCTCCCAGAGCGCGTAGGTCTCGGGGAACAGAACGCCGGTGTCGAGAGCGAAGACGCGCGCGTCCGTGCGTGCGCCGAAGAGGAGGTCCAGCAGCACGCTCTCCTCCTGCTGGAACGAGCAGGCGAGCGCGATCTCCGGGTGGAAGCGCTCGAGCGCCCAGGCGATCACGTCGCCGGCGTTCGCGGACTCGAGATCCGGCGGCGCTGCGGGGTCCAGCTCCGCGTTGATGCTGGGCGAACTCACCGTGCCAAAACTATCAAAACCCTATCTGAGATCAGGAAATTCAAGATCGCAGAAGGGGCGAGGGATGCCGCCGGCAGGACTCGAACCTGCGCGCTTCGGGTTAAAAGCCCGCTGCTCTACCAGCTGAGCTACGGCGGCCCGCGGCCACTGTACCCCGCCCCTGGGGCGTCGTCAGTCCGGCGGAACCGGATACGTCGCCCGTTCGAGGATCTCGAGCTCGCGAACCGTCAGCCGGTCGATCTCGAGGTGCTCGATCCTCACGTGCCTGGCGACCGCACGGCCGATCGCGAGGCGGCCGATCGCGAACGCCCCGATCGCGGTCGCGCCCACGGCGAACGCGCCGATCGCGACCGCTCCGACCGAGCCCAGCGCGGCACCCCCGACGCCGGTCGCGGCGCCGACGCGGGCGCTCGTCAGGTTGCGGGAGGGGCGTCGCGTGAGGGCCATGGCGCGATCATCCCGGCGCGGCGCCAGGCCCGCAACTAGAATCGGCAGCTCCCGCCCCCATGGTGTAGCGGTTAGCACGCCAGCCTTTCACGCTGGTAGCGGGGGTTCGATTCCCCCTGGGGGTACTACCGGAGTCTGGACGCGCCGTCCGGACTGCCAGAATCCGGCGCATGAACCCCCGGTCCTGCGCCGTCGCGGCGTGCATCGTCGTGCTGTCAGTCCTGCTCGCCGCCGGAGCAGGGCCCGCCGCCGCCGCCACGAGGGCGAAGTGTCCGCGCGGCACGCTGCCGGTGCTCAAGGGCAGCGGAGCGAAGGCGAAGGTCGTCAGGAAGGGCCGCAGGCTCACCTGCCGGCGGCCCGCCAAGCTCAAGCGGTCGGCGTTCACGCGGCCGGCCACATCCGCCGGCTCGGAGCTCACGGCGACCGCCGAGCAGCTGACGCAGGCGCTCGTCGTCAACCCCGCGGCCTTCGGCCGGATCAGCCGCCGGGTCGGCGCGGCCCGCACCCGCGCGCTCACCCGCCTCGCGCTCAGCTCCTGGCGCACGCAGTCCGCGCGCGCGGGTGCCGCGTCGGCGCGCGCACGCGCGGCCGCCGACGACGGGATCCATCTGAGTCAGACCTTCGGCGACAAGGGCGTGAGCGGCTCGGTCAAGCTCGATGCGAACTCGGTCACCGACGGCGGCAAGCTCGGCCTGCAGGCGACCGGCAGCCTCGAGGTCGGGGTCACCGCCGAAGGCCTGAAGGACCTCGCGCCGGGGACGCTGCCGCCCGGCACCTCGGGCAAGGTGAAGCTCGAGATCGCCTTCAACGACGCTCCGGCGGCGTGCCCGAACGCGTCCGGGAAGGTCGCGGGCAAGCTGTCAGGGTCGGTCAAGGCGACGATCACGACCACCGGCCCGGGCGGCACCGAGACCCAGTTCGCCTCCGCGGCGCTCGATGTGAGCTATGAGCTCACCGTCGGCGAGGACGCGCGCTGGCACACGATCGACAAGGTCGACGCGCAGTCGGCGTTCGCCTTCGGGGGCAGCAAGAAGGGCACGGAGACCTGGCGCGGGCGGCGCCTGGGCGGCGGCTTCGGGGAGCAGGGGATCTTCAGCCCCGGCGCCGACTTCTCCAAGGCCTTCGGCGAGCAGACGAGCCACTTCGACACGACGGCCGGCGGGATCTTCGGCCCGCACACGTCGGTGAAGTGGTCGACCGGCCCGACGGCCTGGGACATCCAGTCGATCAGCAACCTCAAGGGCATGATCGTCACCTCGATCGCCACCGACTACCTGACGCTCGCATCGCTCGAGTACATCCGCGGGATCGCCGCGCCGCGGCTCGAGAAGCACTGGTACGACGACGAGGCCTGCCTGAAGCTCGACGGCCGGCCGGCAGCGGCGAAGCTGAAGGCGGCCGAGACGACGAAGGTCACGGCGAAGAACGCGAAGGCCGCCGACGGGACACCCGTCAGGACGAGCCTCACCGGCTCGGGCGTCGCGTCGTTCACGCCCGGCTCGGCGACGATGCCGGCGGGCGGCTCGTTCGACTTCACGCTGACCGCGCCGAACCAGACGCCGACCCACGCCAGCTGGAAGGTCGTCGCGCTGAGTCGCGCCGGCAAGAAGACCGTCGACGGGACGCTCGGCGACCAGCCCGGCTACGACATCGCGCTCGACGACCACGAGACCGGCACGTTCGCGACCCACACCGCGGCGGGACGCCTCGTCTCGAAGCTGCACCTCGATCCCGTCGCGCAGAGCGACCCGGCGGCGTGGACCGCGTCGGCGCCGCTGACGTGGAGCGAGGTGACCGGGGCGTCGAACATCCCCGAGTGCTCGCTGGTCGACCCGCTCAGCAACGGCGCCTGGACCGTGAACGCCAAGCAGACGGGCCCTGACGAGATCACCGTGACGCTCGACTTCAGCGCCGACACCCGCGTGCTCTGGACGATCCACTGCGTGTTCCCCAACCCGCCGGGCCCGGACACGATCACCGACTCGCCCGGCCAGCTCGGCGTCAACGTCGTCGCCCTCAAGCCGCTGTCGTTCACGGTGCCCGCGGCGGGCGGGACGGTCCCGATCGCCGGAGAGGTCGTCGACGGTACCGACGGCCTGCGCTCGAGCGGCACGATCACCGTCACACCCGCCGCCGGCTAGCAATACTTCCCGCCATGGGAAAGCACGTGGCAGAGGCGACCGTCACCACCGCCGCCGCGCCGGACGCCGTCTGGGCGATCCTCGCGGACGCGCGCAGCTGGGACGGCTGGGGACCGTGGACGTCGGCCGAGCTGGAGCGTGAGGGCGACCCGGCCCCCGACGGCGTCGGGGCGATCCGGGTCTTCACGAAGAAGCCGATCGTCTCGCGCGAGGAGGTCATGGTGTTCGAGCCGCCGTCGCGGCTGGAGTACCGGCTGCTGTCGGGCCTGCCGGTGCGCGACTACCACGCGGTCGTGCGCGTCACGCCGAGCGGGACCGGCAGCGAGGTCCACTGGCGCTCGGAGTTCGACTCCAGAGTCCCGGGCATGGGCGCCTTCATGGGGCGCGTGATCCCGTCGGTCGCCACGGCGCTGGCGGCCGAGGCGGACCGCCGGGCCGCCGCCTGAGCGGCGGGCCCGGCGCCCCTCTCCTCCCGCGGAGCTGCCGCAGGCTCATCACCGGCCCGCCGTTGCCGGTCAGGCCGTTGCCCGTGGGTGCAGGTGCCGCCACGGTGCCCTTCTCCTCCAGCAGGTCGGCCGTGTTCTCGCACAGCCGGCGGCCGCTGAACGTGCTCTGCAGCTCGAAGGTGAAGTTCGCCGTCGCCGCGAGGGCGAGGTGAGCCAGTCGGTCAGACACGACTGGACGATCGAGGCGAAGTTGAAGTTGTTGCCGCCGATCGAGACGTCGACCATCTTCACGTTGTGCGTCGCTGCGCAGTTCTGCAACATCAGCGCCTGACCCTGGCCCGCGGACCCGTTGTAGAAGCCCAGGCCCGGCTTGAAGTTCCCCGAGGAGTCGGTGAACGTCGAGATCCCTTGACGGCGCTCGCTGTTGCTGGCAGCGCCGGCGGCCGGTTAGAGTCGGCGCCATGGTCCGGCTCGCCGTCCTTCTCGCGCTGCTGGCGGCGCTCGTCCCGGCCGCCGCGCTGGCCGCGGGCCAGTTCCCGGACCCGCCGCAGATGACGCCGGCGCAGAGCACGAACATCCCGTCGACCACCACGTCGCTGACGTTCACTGTGAACCTGGGCTCGAGATGCGTGGGTCAGCCGCTGCAGGTCGTCGTCGCCAACCAGAGCACCACCGGCTCGGACGGCGTCCTGGTCGCGTCCGCGCGGGTGGACAGCTTCCCCGTCGCCGACACGGGGGCGGGCGTCTACCAGGGCGCGACGTCCGGGACCTGGCTGCAGACGCCCGGGACCTACTTCTGGCAGGGCGTCGCCAACGCGGCCAAGTGCGACGGCACGACCGAGGGTGGTGACCCGAACGCCTATGCGACGCCGGTCGTCGCCATCGTCGTCGGCTCTCCGACCTCCAGCTCCGGCGACACGACCCCGGTCGACGTGCAGGACAGCTCGGAGATCCTCACGATCGCGCAGGCGAAGGGATCGCTGCCCGACGTGCTGCGCAAGGGAACACGTCGTACGCCGCGCCGCGTCTCGGGTCGCTGCTCGCGCCACGGCAGCGGCAGCCTGCTGGTCGTCTTCTGCACGACGCGCTGGACGGACGGCAAGACGTGGACCTACAACGGGTCGGTGCGCCAGGCGCTCAACGACGACGGGACGATCTCAGCCCGCTTCGACGGGCGCCGCGCGAGGCTCTCTTGCATCAAGCACACCGCCCGCAAGATCGACGAGAAGCGCTGCTACAAGAAGTTCCACTTCACCGCCGAGGTCTGAGCCCAACCGGCTCCTACACCGAGTGCAGCATCCCGCCGTCGACGACGAGCGTGCTGCCGGTGATGTAGCTCGCCTGCGCCGAGCACAGGAAGGTCGCGGCTGCAGCGAACTCGTCGACGCTGCCGAGCCGCCGCGCAGGGATCGACCCCTGCGCCATCTCGTCGGCGGCCTCGCGCGAGCCGTAGAGCTCGTAGAGGCGGTCGGTGGCGATGCGCCCGGGCAGCACGCTGTTGAGCGTGACCCCGTCGGGCGCGACCTGCGTGGCGATCGTCTTGAACGCCGCCAGCGTCGCGGCGCGGTTCGTGTTGCTGAGCATCAGCGCGGGGGACGGCTCGCGGATCGTCGTCGACCCGACGTTCACGATCCGCCCCCAGTGCCGCGAGCGCATGCCGGGGAGCACCGCCTGGACGAACGCGAGCGGCGAGAGAACGAGATCCTCGTAGGCGCGGCGCCACTGCTCGTCGGTGAAGCCGAGCGCGTTCGGACCGGCGGGCGGCCCGCCCGTGTTCGTCACGAGGATCGCGATCGGCCCGAGCTGCTCCTCGATCTCGGCGACGAGCACCGGGATGTGTCCGAGGTCCGCGCTGTCGTGGACGAAGCCGTGCGCGCCGATCTCCGTCGCGGCAGCGTCGATGCGGCTGCGGTCGCGCGAGGAGATCGCGACCACCGCGCCCTCCGCGGCGAGGTGCGCGGCGATGCCCTTGCCGAGCCCCTTCGAGGCGCCGGTGACGAGTGCGACCCGCCCGCTGAGCCCGAGATCCATCAGATCGCCCCGGTGTTCAGCGTGCTGCGCCGGCGCTCGGCGAGGCCACCGCACCACAGCGCGAAGACGATCACGGCCAGCGCCGCGCCGGCCCAGTGCACGCCCGCGATGGTGGCGATCGCGCTCGGGATGCCGGCGACGGCGGCGCCCACGAGCGTCAGCAGCATCGGCAGCCGCAGGGCCGCCGCCGTGATCGCCGCGCAGAGCATCCACGCACCCGGGCCGGCGATGAACCCGTAGTCCTCGAAGAAGCCGTGCGAGAGCGTTATCGCGAGGACGATCGCCAGCGCCGCGACGGCGACCGCCTGAACGATCGCCGCCCGCAGCGCGACGTGCGTATCGATGTGCATCCCGTGATTGTGCCTACCATCCGCCGGCGGGGCGGTTAGCTCAGCTGGTCAGAGCGCCTGCCTTACAAGCAGGAGGTCCCCGGTTCGAGCCCGGGACCGCCCA
>CAWEJY010000017.1:0-25035 GCA_963809525.1 uncultured Solirubrobacteraceae bacterium
TCGCGCGCATCAGGTCCGAGAGGAAGAACATCGCGCCCTTCAGGACGCCGACGAGCAGCAGATCGCGGTCCGCGTAGTCGTCGCTCACCTGGCGCCCCAGCGCGCGCACGCGCTCCTTGAGCTGGTCCGGCTGGACGAGGATCTCGCCGATCGGCGGTGCGTCTGCCATGGGGCGCCGGAGGTTACGGCCTGCCCGGCCGGGGCGCCCGCGCGGGCGTGCGCTCGAAGCGCAGCATGCCGTCCTCCACGACGGCCCGGGCTCCGTCGCCGACGTCGATCGACGCAGGACCGCCACCCCCCGTCGCACCCAGCTCGAGCAGCTCGTCGAGCCGGCGCGGCGCGCGCGGGCAGAGCCCGCCCGCCGCGGCCTCCGCGAGCCGGCGCACGACCAGCCGCGCGAGCGCCGGCGGCAGCGCCGCGAGGCCGGCGACGGCGATCCGGTCGCGCCCGGCGAGCGCCGTCTCCACGACGACGTCGAGCACCTCGGCCTCCTCCTCGAGCAGCTCGGCCGTGCGCAGCACGTTCTCGTCGGCCGCCGGATGCAGCTCGCGCAGCGCTGGGAGGACGACGTTGCGCACGCGCCCGCGGGCGAAGCGCTCGGAGTCGTTCGTCAGGTCCTCGCGCCAGTTGAGCCCGCGCGAGGCGCACCAGCGGGCCGTGTCCTCGCGCGTGAGACCGGCCCGCAGGAGCGGCCGCACGAGCAGCCCGCGCCGATCGGGCATGCCGATCAGTGCACGGCGCCCGGGCGAGGCGGCCAGGCGGTAGACGATCGTCTCGACCTGATCGCTCGCCGTGTGGCCGACGGCCACGTGCGCGCCCTCCGCGGCGGCGAGCCGCGCGGCCGCCGCATAGCGCACGTCGCGCGCCCATGCCTGCAGGTTCCCGGGCCCGTCCGCGGGCACGCTCGCGCGCTCGACCTCCAGCGGCGCCTCGAGGCGCGCGCAGAGCTCCGCGCAGTGGCGCTCGTCGGCACCGGCGTCCGCGCGCAGCCCGTAGTTGACGTGCAGCGCGCGCACGTGCCCGCGCCCCGCGAGGGTGACCGCCATGTCGAGCAGGCAGACGGAGTCGCGCCCGCCCGAGAGCAGCACGACCACCGGCCGCCCGGGCGGGATCAGCCCGCCGTCGCGAACGCGATCCAGCAGCGCGAGCACCGGCGCGCGATCCATCTACTCCTCCGGGAGTCCGGCGAGGAACAGCTCGGTGACCTCGTCGAAGCCCTTGAGCCGAACCTCGCCGATGTAGCGGAACTCCAGGTGCCTGTCCGAGGCCTCGACGATCGCGCGCGTGACGAGCACCTCGCCGGCCCCGGCGCGCGCCGCCACGCGCGAGGCCAGGTTCACCTCGCGCCCGTAGTAGTCGCCGTCGCGGTAGATGACCTCGCCGGCATGCACGCCGATGCGCGGCAGCGGCGAGTCGGAGACGAGGGTCTGGAAGCCCACCGCCCAGTCGGTCAGCGCGGCGGGGTCGGTCGAGACGACCATCACCTCGTCGCCGATCGTCTTCACGATCCGCGCGTCCTCGGGCAGCGTGTCGGCGACGGCGGCGACGAACCGCTCGACGACCCCCGCCGCCTCCAGGTCGCCCTGCTGCTCGGTCAGCTGCGTGTAGCCGGCGAGGTCGGCGAACCCGATCGCCACCCGCAGCCGCCCCAGCTCCGAGCTCGCGTCGCCGAGGTCGCTCTCCATGTGCCCGACGATGTCCTGCTCGACGAAGTGGTGCAGGAAGCGCCTGTGCACGTGGTCCATCACCGGCGAGGCGAGCGGGAGCAGGCGTGCGGTGAGGTCGTTCATCTGGTCGGCCATCTCGATGCCCGGCACGCCGTCGCGCAGCAGCGGCTCGTGGACGTAGAGGTGGACCAGGCGCACCTCGGCGTCCGCGATCTGCGCGACCGACTGCCCGTAGACGCGGAGCAGCTGCATCAGCGCCACCAGCGGGAAGCCGGCGCCCAGCACGTCGGAGACGTGCTCGAGCAGCTCAATGTCGTACTCGCTGAGCGCGTCCGCCGAGCCGGCGGGGAAGCCGACGGCCGCGAAGATGCGCTCGATGAGCTTCGGGGCCAGGCCGGTGCGGCGGCCGGCATCCCTGAGCGAGTACTCGCCGTGGGTGCCGGGCAGCAGTTCGTCGACGTACCCGAAGGCCAGCCGGCCCTCGTGCGTCGCGGTGCGGATCTCCTCGATCGAGTGCCCGCGATCGCGCAGGCGCGCGACGATCCTCGCGTGCGCGATGGAGGCCGACGACCAGAGCCCGTCGGTCAGGTCGTCGACGAACAGGCCGTGCTTGACCCAGCGGCGCAGCGTCGACGGTGCGACGCCGACGCGACGCGCCGCCTCGGCGGTCGGGACCGGCTCGTCGGTCGCCGGGACGTCGGGGGGCTCCGGCAGCACCGCAGTCGCCAGAACTAGGCCACCAGGTGCGGGTAGCGCTCCTCGAGCGCCTCCCGGTACATCGCGTAGACCGGCTTGGTGATCGGGATCAGCGCCAGCGACGCCTTCACATCGCCGCCCGTCTTGATCCGTCGCCGCGCGATCGCGATCGGGATGTTCTCCTTGCCCTGGAAGTAGCGGACCGCCGTCTCGGCGCTCATCTTCATCCGGACCCTCGGCTCCCAGTCGACGTCGTCGGTCCACTCCCAGTGCAGGTTGCCGGGCTCGCCCGCGCGTGCGGAGCGGACGTTGAGAACCATGTCGAGGTCGTCGAACTCGAAGCGCTGCGGGACGTCGGCGTCGCGGAGCTTGGGCCCCATGCCGGGGTCCTCGTCCATCAGCCGGAAGACGAGATCCATCGCATCGCGGAACTCCTTGTCTGATTCGAACTCGAGACCCATCGGTGCCCTTCCTTTCGTCTGGGCGCATCCTCCCGCATCCGCGCACCGGGCGGGCGGACGGCGCAGCACCGGCGCTGGGAAGGTCTTTCAGAATGAGCCGGCCCGGCTTTCTGACGGCGCTTCTAGAGGAACGCGCCCCGCCTCCGGACGAGCGTCGTCTCGAGCTGCTCCTGGATGGTCTCGCGGATCCGCTCGGAGAGGTCGAGGACGAGCGCGCGGTCGTCCGCAGCCGCGGGTCCGTGCGCGCGCAGGTCGACCGGTGCGGAGAAGGTGATCCGCCAGCGCGAGGGCAGCGGGATCGCGCCGAACGGGCCGAGCAGCGGGAACGTCGGCGTGATCGGCAGGTAGGGCGCGCCGACCAGGCGCGCGAGCGCCGACGGCGCGCGGGCGATCATCGGGTAGATCTCCTCGCTGCCGACGACGGCGGCGGGAACGATCGGCACGCCCGCGCGCAATGCCAGCTCGATGAAGCCGCCGCGGCCGAAGCGCTCGAGGTGATAGCGCTCGGACCACGCCTTGCCGGTGCCCTTCTCCCCCTCCGGGAAGACCATCACGACGTGGCCCTCGCGCAGCAGCCGCAGCGCGTCGTGCTGGGAGGCCGGCACGCCGCCGAAGCGCCGGATCGCCACCGACGCCCACGGCAGCTCGAAGGCCCAGTCGAGGACGAGGAAGCGCGGGTGGCGCGCCGCGCCGTGGCGCCGGCGGATCGCCGTGGCGATCATCGCGGCGTCCCACGGCAGGACACCGGCGTGGTTGGCCGCGATCAGCACGCCGCCGCTCGCCGGCACGCGGCCCGCGCCCTCCGCGGAGACGCGCCACCAGTGGTCGTAGAGGAGGTCCAGCAGCGGCGCGACGTCCAGCGCGAACTGCGGCGCGTAGCCCCAGGCATCCTCGAGGTAGCCGCCGCCGAGCGCACGCCGCGCCGCCGCGACGGCCCCGGCCGCCTCGCGCGGGAGCGTGGTGATGCCCGTCATGCGGCGACCCCGACGCCGGCGGCGCGCTCGAGCGCGGCGAGCGTCGTGCGCAGTGGCGTGAACCCGAGCTCCTCCGACATGCGCGTCGTGTCGACGGTGCGCCCGTAGCGCAGGTAGCGCAGGATGTCCTCGCTCAGCGGCGGCAGCCCGCCGGCCCGCACGAGCGCCCCGGCGACCTGGCCGTAGATCGGATGGGCGATCGGCAGCGAGCGGCGGCGCGCGCGCTTGAGCGCGCGGCTCAGCGAGATCGGCCCCGGCGCAGCGACGTTCACCGGGCCGTCGACCGGATGGGCGACGGCGCGCTGGAGCGCGGCGATCGAGTCGTCCTCGTCGAGCAGCTGGATGCGCGGATCGAAACCGAGCACCGTCGGGACGACCGGGACGCGCAGCATGCGCGTGATCGGGGTGTCGAGCGTCGGGCCGACGACGGGCTGCATGCGCAGGACCGTGCAGGTCACCTCGGGCGCCCGCCGCGCGAAGCCCTCGACGAGCCGCTCGAGCTCGCCGACGTCGCGCTGGAAGCGCGTGCGCAGCGGGAAGCGCCGCGCCTGGTCCTCGGTGATGAACGACGGCGCCGAGGGTTCGGAGCCGTAGATCGCGGCGGCGCTGCGCACGACGACGGTGCGCAGGCCGGGCAGCGCCGCGGCCGCGGCGAGCAGGCGCAGCGTGCCCACGACGTTGATGTCGTGCAGGTCGCGCGCCGCGCGGCCCGGCTCGGGGAACTGGGAGATGTCGTTGTGCACGAGCGTGTCGACAGCGGCGGCGCGCAGGTGCGCGCCGAGCTCGGGCGTGCGCAGGTCCGCCTCGATGAACGTGATGCGCTGGCACAGCAGCCGCCCGGGCGAGCGCGTGTCGAGCCCGACGACGCGGTCGACGGCCGGGTCCTCCGCGAGGCGGGCGGCGAGCCGCGAGCCCCAGAAGTTCGCGACGCCGGTGATGAGGACGCGGCGCCCGGGCACGGCGCGGCCCGCGCTCAGCCGGCGGCGGGCTTGCGCGGAGCCGGCTTGCGCGCCGCCACGGGCTTGCGCGGTGTGGCCGGCGCAGCGCGGCGGGCCGGCGCCGACGCCGGCTTGGCCTCGAGCGCGGCGAGGCGCTTCTCGATCGCGTCGAGCCGCTCGCCGACGCGCCGCAGCTCGTCGCCGGTCGGCGGGCGCAGCTCCTCGAGCGCGTCGCGCACGCGCTGCGCCGCGGAGGACAGGTCGTCGGCGATCTGCTCGGCGCGCTCGCGCGTCAGCTGCGACCCCGCGACGTGGAAGGCCTGATCGACGGCCGAGCGGACCTGATCGGCGCGGGAATCGGACTTGCTCGCCTTCGCAGACTTCTTCTCGGACTTGGCCATGGGTCGCAGACTATCCTCGCGCGCCGATGTCGTCGCAACCTCGCCACGTCCACCCGACGGCGCCGCTCGCACCGCGCGCGCTGCTGCCGGGCGACCCCGGACGGGCGCTGCTGCTTGCGCAGGAGCTGACCGTCGAGCCGCGGATGTTCAACCACAACCGCGGCCTGTGGGGCTACACGGGGACCGCGCCCGACGGCGAGCCGCTGACGATCATGAGCCACGGAATGGGCGGGCCCAGCGCGGCGATCGTGCTCGAGGAGCTCTGCGACCTGGGGCTCCGGGTGGCGATCAGGATCGGCAGCTGCGGGGCGCTCGATGAGCGCCTGGGGCTCGGCGACCTCGTCGCCCCGACGAGCGTCATCGCCGCCGACGGGGCGAGCCGCGCGCTCGGCGCCGACGGCGACCTGCTGCCCGATGGCGACCTGCTCGACCGGCTGGCCGCCGCGGCCGACCACGCCGGGCCGACGGTCTCCACCGACCTCTTCTACGACCCGGTCGCGGCGCGCGCCGACGCGTGGCGCGCGGCCGGGGCCCTCGCCGTGGAGATGGAGGCGGCGACGGTGCTCGCCGTGGCCGCCCGGCGCGGCATCCGCGCGGCGTGCCTGCTGACCGTCTCCGACGCGGGGCCGGGGGCCGGCGAGCGCATCAGCGCCGCAGCGCTGGAGGCGGCGGGCCGGCGCCTCGGGACGGTCGCGTTCGCGGCGCTGTCGTCCTGAGCGTCAGCCGGCCCGCCTGCTCGTGGGCCGCCCAGTCGATCCTCGCGCCGGCCGCCCGGCCGCGTCGAGCGGCGCGGATCCTCAGGAGGCGTCCGGCCCGCCGCGCCGCGCCGCAGGCTTCCTGGCGGCCGGCTTCTTCGCCGCGGGCTTGGCAGCCGGCTGCTTCAGGCTCGCCACGGCCCGCGAGACCTCCGTCAGCGCGGCATCGATCGCGCCGAGCCGCTCCTCGATGGCGGCCAGCCGGTCGTCGACCCCGGCCTGGCTCTGGCGCGCGACGCGCTCGTCGAGGCGGTCGACGCCGTCCTCGATCCCCTCGAGGCGCTGGGCGACCGACCGCACGCGCCGCGTGAGGCGCTCCAGATCGGCGGCGGACGGAATGTTGAGGGCGCCCATCGCGGCCTCCTGCGCCTGCCCGGCGCGCTCCCGCGCCTCGAACGCTCGCGACAGGGCACTGCTGACCAGCGGGTTCTCGAGCAGGTCCTGGGCGATCTTGCCGAGGGCGTCCTCGCCCTGGCGGCTGAGTCGCTCGCGCAGCCCGTCACCGGGGGTCTCGTCGTCGTGCATCGTGGTCCTTCCGCTCTCGGGGGTGCCGTGGCGCGAACCGTACCGACTCCGGAGCCTCCGCAGGAATGCAGCCGGATTACGGACAAGTCTCGATAACTCTAAGTCTCGACTCCAGGGTCAGTAATGGTCAGGGATCGAAACTTCCCGTCCCAATCGCGGGTTCCGGGGTCAAGCGATCGCCCGTTTCCGCCGAAGTGGAACGCACGGCTCGGCCTCTGGCTGCCTGCCGCTCCACGAGTTCCGTCAACTTGAATTCCCCGCTCCCCATTCCCGCCCGCGCGCTGCGTGCCCTGATTCTGCGGTCCATCGCGACTGATACGTTCGCCGTGCTCCGGTGGTCCCCGCTCCGGACGGTGGTTGCGGGGTCCCCTGTGGGCGTCAGGCACCGGATGCACGCACGCACCCTGCTCATCGCGATCATCACGGCGTTCTTCGCCGTTCTCGCACTCGCGGGGTCCCCTGCTCCGGCGCGGGCGGATGACGCGGCGGCGACCCAGGCGCAGTGCGTCAACGCGGACGGATCGCCGATCATCGATCCCGGCACCGGTGCGCCCGTGCCATGTCCGGCGAGCGATCCGCAGCCTCCGGCGGCCACGCCCGACCCTGCCCCGGCGACGCCCGACCCGGCCGCGACGACGCCGGATCCGGCGCCTCCGGCGAGCGAT
The DNA here is from genome assembly GCA_963809525.1 of uncultured Solirubrobacteraceae bacterium. Lineage (GTDB taxonomy): Bacteria > Actinomycetota > Thermoleophilia > Solirubrobacterales > Solirubrobacteraceae > F1-60-MAGs163. Next base: position 7,083 of record CAWEJY010000017.1, read on the forward strand.
CCTGCGCCGTCCGTCCAGCCGCCGGCCACCGTGGACACCTCGACGACCCCTCAGACCGACGCGCCGAGCTCGGGGACGCAGGAGCCGCAGACCGTCGAGCCCGGAACGGCAAACTCTAAGCCTAAAGCTAAGCATGAGACTAGCTCGAGGAAGCGGTCGAAGCACCGGCAGACGGGGGATTCCGGCCACACAGGACCGGACGATTCGAATCCACCGCCCCCGCCGAGCAGCCTCCTGAAGCCCGGCGGAGCGGGCGGATCGGGCGGATCAGGCGGCGGCACGGGCCCGCCGTCGACGGGCGCCGTAGGCGGGGGCGGCACGTTCCCGCTGGTCTCAGGCCCGGTGATCGTCCCCCACGCCATCCCGAACATCGTCCTCGACACGTTCCGCGTCCCGCCGTTCCTGCTCCCGATCTACCAGGCGGCCGGCGTGGAGTACGGCGTGCGCTGGGAGGTCCTCGCAGCGATCAACTCGATCGAGACCGACTACGGCCGCAACCTCAGCGTCAGCACCGCCGGGGCCGAGGGCTGGATGCAGTTCATGCCCGGGACCTGGGCCACCTACGGCGTCGACGCCAACCGGGACGGGCGAAAAGACCCCTACAACCCGGTGGACGCGATCTTCACCGCGGCGAGGTATCTCAAGGCCGCCGGCGCCGGCGACAGCCTGCAGAGGGCGATCTTCTCCTACAACCACGCGCAGTGGTACGTCGACGACGTCCTCGCGCGTGCCCGTGCGCTGAGCGCGGTCCCGGCCGAGGTGATCGGCTCGCTCTCCGGGCTGACGCTCGGCCGCTTCCCGATCGCGGCACCCTCGACCTACGCTGGAAGGCTCGACACGCACGCGAAGACCGGGCGCGTCAAGGCCGGCAACGCCGCCCTGACCGTCGGCAGCAGCGCGGCGCGGCGCGGTATGCGGATCTACACCCGCCCGGGCGCCCCGGTCGTCGCCGTCCAGGACGCCACCGTGGTGTCGATCGGCACCAACCGACGGCTCGGCCGCTACGTGCGCCTGCGCGACGCGTACGGAAACACGTACACCTATGCCCATCTCGCGAAGGTGGCCGCGCTGCACCCGGTGCCCAAGCCGCGCGCCGAGAGCGAGCGGGCGATCCGCCGCGAGCTCGGCCTCGACGGCAAGGACCCGAAGCCCACCGGCTCGGCGACCGCCGGGAAGCAGACGCCCACGCCACAGACCGCGGCCCAGACGCTCGCGGCCACGCCGCTGACCGGCGCCCCCGCCGCGACGGCCGCGACCGGCGCGGGCACCGTGGCGGCCCCGCTCTTCACCACGACGCATCCGGGCGGCACGGCGACCGGCCCCGCCGCCTCGCCCCCGGTCGCCGCCGCACCGGTCGCCTCCGCCCCCGTCGTCTCGACCACCGTCACGCCATCCCCCGTCGAGCAGACGAGCACCGCCGCGCTGATGCGCGGCGTCGCCACGGCGCCCGACGCGCCGCTCACGGCCGCGGCCGACTCGAGCGGGCGCCCGCCGCTCTACGTGCGCCTGCGCACCTACGCGAAGCTCGCGATGGCGAAGCTCGACGCCGCCGCGCCGGCCGTCGACGTCTCGACCTTCGGCGCATACTTCGCCGACCGGCCGGTGGGCCTCAAGCGCGGCGACTACGTGCTCAAGCCGATGCGCCGCGGCGCGAAGGTCATCGCGGGCACGATCATCGGCCGCGTCGGGATGGCCTCGCTGCGCCGCACGCAGGGCACCGGCTCCGGGGATCGCGTCGCCGAGCAGCGGGCCGCCAGGAAGCTGCACCTGACGCGCGTGCCGCACCTCTACTTCGAGGTCCGCCCCGCCGGGCGCAAGAGCCCGCGGATCGATCCCAAGCCGATCCTCGACGGATGGCGCCTGCTCGACGAGACCGCGATCTACCGCGCCCGCAACCCGGTCGTGCACAGCGCGAGCGTGTCGGACAAGCTCACCATCGGCCAGATCCTGCTGATGAGCAAGGATCAGCTCGCGCGCCACGTGCTGGCCAACCCGAACATCAAGATGTACGAGTGCGGGCGCCAGGACGTCGAGGCCGGCGTCATCGACCGGCGCGTGCTCGCGACGCTCGAGTTCCTCGTCTCGCGCGACATGAACCCGACGGTGACGGCGCTCAAGTGCGGGCACAGCCTCTACACGACGAGCGGCAACATCTCCGAGCACAGCACCGGTGACGCCGTCGACATCGCCGCGATCAACGGGATCCCGATCAACGGCCACCAGGGCCCCGGGTCGATCACCGACAAGGCCGTGCGCCAGCTGATCACGCTGCAGGGCACGATGAAGCCCCACCAGATCATCACGCTGATGCAGTACCCCGGCACCGACAACACGCTCGCGCTCGCGGACCACTACGACCACATCCACGTCGGCTTCCACGAGTCGGCGATCGAGACGAGCGCGCTGAAGCCGAGCCAGTGGGACCGGCTCATCAACGGGCTCGAGCGCATCAGGAACCCGACGATCATCGGCGCCGGCCAGGTGGCCGCGGCCGCCCGCGACCGGGCGGCGCGCGCCCAGCACAGCGGCCCGACGCCCGCCCGCGTCACCGCGGCGGTCGACGCCGCCGACATCATCGCCGACACCCCCTACATCTGGGGCGGTGGCCACGACGGCTTCCAGGCCCTCGGCTACGACTGCTCGGGCTCGGTCTCCTGGGTCCTGCACGGCGCCGGCCTGCTCGACCAGCCGCTGACCTCAGGCGAGCTGGAACGCTACGGCGACCCCGGCCCCGGGCGCTGGATCACGATCTACGCCAACGCGGTCCACACCTTCATGGTGATCGGCGGCTGGCGCTACGACACCGGCAACCTCCCATCGACCGGAACGCGCTGGAGCGACACCGGGCGCTCGACCGCCGGGTTCGTCGCCCGCCATCCGCCGGGGTTGTAGGGGCCGGTCACGGACGCCGCGCCGCTCTTCCGGTTCGTCCAGCTCGAGGTCCCTTGGGCCCTCGGGCCGGCCGACGGACGCTACGTGCTGCGCGGGCACGCCGGCGAGCCCGCCCACATCCTCGTGCTGCGCACGCTCGGCGCGCCGCAGCGGCGCCTGCTCGGGCGGCGCGGCCGCGCCCGGCCCGCCGCTCCGTCACCCGCTCCGGCGCCGGTGACGACGGCCCGCGCGACGCTGATCGCCGCGCGGCCGCTGACCGAGCCCGGTCGGCGCTGGCTGGCGAGCGCCGACCTCGCCGCCGAGGCCGATCGCGCGATCGCCGTCCTCAACGCCGTGCTGCACGCCCACCGCATCGCCGCGGCCGATCCGGCGGTCCGCCCGATCACCCGCACGCAGGCGCTCGTCGTGCGGGTCGGCGTGGGCGGCGGCGAGCAGGTCGCCGACGGGCGCTGGGCGGAGGCCGTCGAGGTTCCCCCTGCGCGCGGCGGCGGCCGGCGCGAGAGCGTGCTGCGCCCGCAGGAGCGCCTGGCGGCGATCCTCGGCGCACGCGACGTCGTGCTCGCCTGCGAGGACCTCACGCTGCGGGCGCGCTCCGACGTCGACGCGGGCCGCTGGCGCGAGGCGGCCTTCCAGCTGCGCGTGGCGCTCGAGGCCGCCATCGCCGAGCTGCAGCCGTGGGGCGGTCAGGGCGACCTCGACGCGCGGATCGCCGCGCTCCGCGAGCAGCGCGGCGACGTCGGCGCGATCGCGAACGCCGCGCTCGAGGGCGGGCTCCAGGAGCCGCAGATCGCGCAGGTCGAGGCCGCGCTCGAGCAGATCGAGTCGGCGCTGCGGGCCCGCACCCAGCTCGGGCTGCGCTGAGCAGGTCCCTCAGGAAGCCGGCCGGGCTACAAAGCCGCGACGAGCGCCTGCAGCTCGGCGACGACGTCGCCGTCGAGCTTCACCGCGGCGCGCGCGTCGAACGGCGTCGGCCCCTGCGTCACGAGCGCGACCGCGCCGCCGTTGGCGCGCGTGATCCCCGGCAGCTGTGCGACGGGGTGCACCTCGAGTGAGCTGCCGATGCACAGCAGCACGTCGGCCCCGGCGGCCAGCTCGTGCGCGCGCTCCAGCGCGCCCTCGGGCAGGAACTCGCCGAACAGGACCACGTCCGGCTTGAGCGGCGCCTCGCACTCGCAGCGCGGGATGCCGCCGTCGTCCGCGATCAGGCGCCGGCGCGTCTCGTGCAGCGGGTAGGTCGCGCCGCAGACCAGGCAGGAGGCGTGCTCGATCGTCCCGTGTACCTCGACCAGCTCGCGCGTCCCGGCCTTGCGGTGCAGCATGTCGATGTTCTGCGTGATCACCGCGCTGAGGATGCCGCGGTGCTCGAGCTCGACGAGCGCCTCGTGCGCGCCGTTGGGCTGCTTGTCCTCGAGCGTCTGGAAGCGCTCGCCATAGAAACGCCAGAAGCGCCCGGGGTTCGCGCGCCAGGCATCGATGTGCGCGACCTCCATCGGGTCGACGTTGGCCCACAGGCCGGTGCCGGGCGTGCGGAAGTCCGGGATCCCCGAGGGCACGGAGATCCCGGCGCCGGTCAGCGCGACGACCGAGCGCGCGCCCCGGATGAGGCGTGCGAGCTGACCGATGCGGCTCGGCGTCGTCGTGGCCATCACAGCGACGCTACTCGCCCGTCCACGCCGGCTTGCGCTTGGCGAGAAAGGCGCTGATGCCCTCGCGGCCGTCCGCGGACCGGAAGACGCGCGCGAACGCGGCCTGCTCGGCCTCGATGCCCGCGTCCAGGTCGCCCTGGTTGGAGACCTGCTTGACCGCCTCGACGGCCAGCGGCGCCTGCTCGGCGAGCCGGCGCGCGAACGCGAGCGCCGTGTCGAGCAGCTCGTGGTCGACGACGACGCGGTTGACCAGGCCGTACTCGTAGGCCTCGTGCGCGGAGATCGGGTCGCCGACGAGGTTCATCTCGAGCGCCTTGTTCTCCCCCACGAGCCGCGGCAGCCGCTGCGTACCGCCGAAGCCGGGGATGATGCCGAGCTTGATCTCGGGCTGGCCGAAGATCGCCGACTGCGCCGCCAGGCGCACGTCGCAGGCCATCGCGAGCTCGCATCCGCCGCCGAACGCCAGTCCGTTGACCGCCGCGATCGTCGCGACGCTCGAGCGGCCGAACTCGCGCAGCAGCGTGTGCGCACCCGCGGCCAGCTCGCGGCCACCGGCCTCGTCGAGCTGCGTGAACGCCTTGATGTCGGCGCCCGCGCTGTAGAGCATCGGGTTCGAGGAGGCGACGATCAGCGACCGCACGCCGGCTCCCTTGGCGGCCTCGAACACGGTCCGCAGGTCCTTGATGACCTGCGGGGCGATCGAGTTCATCGGCGGGTTGGCCAGCCACGCGATCGCGACGTCGCCGCGCGTCTCGAGCTTGACGACGGCCTCCTCGCCGGCGGGCTGCTCGGCGTCGGGCTGCGGGTAGGCGTAGAAGCCCTGGCCGCTCTTCGTGCCCAGGCGGCCCTGCGCGACGAGGCGGCGCAGGATCGTCGGCGGGGCGAACCGCTCGCCATAGCGCTCCTCGGCCGCCTCGAGGCGCTCGAGGAACGTGTCGAGGCCCTCGACGTCGGCGCGCATGAACGGCGGCAGGATCCCGCGGCGCGGGTCCAGGCCGGCCCCGGCCATCATCCCGAAGTCGATGTCGCGGTGGGTGGCGACGCCCTCCTCGAGCACGAGGCAGGCCTCCACGAACGTCTTCAGCGTCAGCAGGTTGACGAGCTCGTCGATGTCGGGCGTCGCGTCGCCCTCGACGTTCGGCTCGCCGGCGGGCGAGTAGAACCCGTCGCCGCCGGTCTTCGCGCCGAGCTTCCCGTCCGCGACCAGGCGCTGCATGCCCCTGGGCACGTAGAAGCGGTCGCCGTAGGAGTCGTTGAGGTGCTCGGCGACGTGCAGGACGGTGTCCAGGCCGAGCAGGTTGATGAGGAAGTACGGGCCCATCGGCGTGACGTTCGCGCCCCCGATGCCCTCGTCGATCAGCTTGATCGACAGGCCCTTCTCCTCCTGCTCGCGCCAGACCTCGCCGATCCCCGAGTTGAGGATCCGGTTGACGACGAACCCGGGCACCTCGGCGCAGGTGATCGGCTGCTTCTTGATCGCCTGGGCGAACGTCACGGCCGCGCCGAGCGTCTCGGGCGAGGTGTCGTCGCCCTCGATGACCTCGATCAGCGGCATCACGGACGCCGGGTAGAAGTAATGGAAGCCGACGACCTTCTCGGGGCGCAGGGTCGCCTCGCCGATCTCGGTGATGGACAGCGATGATGTGTTCGAGGCGAGGATCGCGTGGCCGGGCGTGCAGGCGTCGAGCTCGGCGAAGACCGCCTGCTTGATCTCCATCCGCTCCGGGACCGCCTCGATCACGAAGTCGACGTCGCCGAAGCCCTCGTAGGTCGTCGTGCCCTCGATCAGGCCGAGCACCGCCTCGACCTGCGCGGCCGCCTGCTCCTCGGTGAGCCTGCCCTTCTCCACGAGCCCGGCGACCTGCCCGGCGGTGACGTCGCGCGCCTCGGTCAGCCCGTGGTCGACGAGCTCCTGGCGGACGTCCTTCATGACGACGGGGATGCCGGCGGCGGCGATGGTCTGGGCGATCTGGCCACCCATCGTCCCGGCGCCCACGACGGCGGCCTTGAACACGAACATGTCGGGAGGTCTCCTTGGGTGACGGTGCGGGCGGCTCGCTGGAGGGCGCCCGCCGGGCCGCGAAGGGTACCGGGCCGCGGCCGGCGACGACCGGCCGTGCCGGGTCCGCTGATCTTGTGCCCAGTCACACATGGCGGTAGGTTCGGCGCGACCACCGACCCCGGGATGCCGCCATGCCGCAGGACACAGCAGACCTCGTGATCGTCGGCGCCGGCACGATCGGCGGCTGGGCGGCCGTGTTCGCCGCCGAGCAGGACGCCGGCCGCGTCGTGGTGCTCGATGCGGGCACGGTGGGCGCGGGCGCGAGCTCGCGGGCGGCCGGGATCGTGCGCACCCAGGGCGGCACGGCCACCGCCGTCGACCTGGCGCGCTGGACGACCGCGTTCTATCGCGGCCAGCACGAGCGCTACGGCATCGACAGCGGCTTCCGGACGCTCGGATACCTGATCCTCGCGTTCAACGCGGCCGACGAGGCCGCTGCGCGCGAGCGCCTGGCGATGCAGCACGAGCGCGGCCTGGACTCGCGCTGGGTCGACCCCGGCGAGGCTGCGGCGCTGCTCTCCGTGCTCGACCCCGCGCGCATCACCGGCGCGACCTACTGCGCCGAGGACGGGGCGATCGACCCCCCGCGCAACGTGCTCGCCTACACGGTCGCGCTGAAGGCCGCCGGCGTGGACCTGCGCGAGCGCACGCCAGCGACCGGCCTGCGGATCGAGGGCGGCAGCGTGACGGGGGTCGTCACCGCCGCCGGGACGATCGCGACCGAGCGCGTGATCCTCGCGGGCGGCGTCGGGCAGGGGGCGCTGACCGCTCTGACCGGCGGCCCCGCGGCCCCGGTCGGCGGCGCGCGGCACCAGATCGCGGTGACCAGCCCCCACTCCGCGCTCGCCGAGCGTCCGCTGCCGATGGGCTTCGAGCTCGCGACCGGCCTGTACTGGCGCCAGGAGGAGGGCGGGATCCTCTTCGGGATGAGCAATCCCGTGGAGCAGCCGGGCGAGGCGCGCGAGGTCGACTGGGACCACCTGCGGACGATCCGCGCTCGCCTGGGCGAGCTCATGCCGGTCACGTACGAGCTGAACCTGCGCCGTGTCTGGGCCGCGACGATCGACTACACCCCCGACCACCTGCCGATCCTCGGGCAGGCGCTCGGCGCGGGCCGCACACCGATCGGCGGTGTGACGGTCGCCTCGCCGGGCGGCCACGGGATGATGTGGGGACCGGCCGTCGCGCGGATCGCCGCCGATCTCGCGCTGCGCGGGACGAGCGAGGTCACGGATGCTTCCCTGCTCGGGCCCGACCGCTTCGACGAGCACGGCGCGAGCACGCTGGCCACCGACCCGATCGCGCTGCCGTTCCCCGAGACCGTCGGGAGCTGAGCCGGCCGCTCTACAGCGGCGGATGCAGCTCGTCGTGCAGCTCGCGCGCGAAGCGCAGCAGCGTGCGGCGCAGCGAGTCGGTCTGCGCGCGGCGGATGAAGAAGAAGTCCGACAGCGCTGTTGTGAGGGTCGGGTTGCGGATCGCGTAGTCGAGCTCGAGCTCGACCCGCACGCCGGCCTCAAGCGCGCTGAAGGCGACGCGCTGGGTGCCCGTCGTCTTCTCGTCCTCCACGTCGAGCGTCTGCTCGACGCGCGGCTCGTAGGAGCGGACCCGCTCGATCACGCGCCCGCGCCCGCCGGGGTTCGAGGCCCACGCGACACGCGCCCCCGGCTCGGGCCAGTCGCCCTCGACGAGCTCGACGTGGTGCAGGCCGTCGACGAACCCCTGCCAGCGCGTGTGGTCGTACCAGAGCGTCTCGACCTGGGAGATCCGCGCCTCGGGAAGGTCGATGCTCGCGCGCGCGAGGCTCACGGCGCGACGACCTCGCGGCGCAGCCGCTCGATCGAGGCTGCGATCGCGTCCAGGCGCGGGGCGATCTCGCCGCGCAGGCGCTCGCGCTCGGCCTCTCCTGCCGGGGTGATCGCGTAGAAGCGACGCGAACGGCGCTCGGGGTGCTCCCAGGAGCCCTCGGCGAGCCCCTGCTGCTCGAGTGCGCGCAGCAGGGGGTACATCGTGTTCGGGTTCACGCTCAGCAGCCCGCCCGTCAGTTCGGCGATCTGCTCGATGAGCTGGTTGCCGTACGAGGGTCCCGCGGCGAGCAGGTGCAGGACGAGCAGCGGCAGCAGCCCCGCGCGGCGCAGCTCGCCCGCGACCGGGTCGGCGGAGCCGGCGCCCGCGACCGCCGCCGCTGCCGGCGGGCCGACGTTCGCTGCGCCCGCGGCCTCACGGGCCGCGTCCAGGGGCGCGGCCTCGGCGACGGCCCGTTCGGTCTCGCGGTGAGGCACCCGCGCAGTATGCCCGGCGGGCTCAGCGGTCGAGCAGGTCGTCGAGCGAGCGCTGCTCGGGGTTCAGGTCCTCGCGCGCATCGGCGCGCGGGCGCCCGCGCTTGGCCCAGTGCTCGAGCACGTCGTGGGCCTTGACCTGCCGGTAGGTGATGTTGCGCTCGATCGGGTCGACGGTCAGGCCACCCGGCGAGGTCCCCTTGACGAGCGCGTGGAACACGCGGCCGCGCACCGAGACGCGGACCATGTCGCCGGGGTGGATTCCATCGAGCCGCACGGGCGCCCATCATGCCAGTGCCGCGGAACGACGGAGGGCCGCTCGCGAGCGGCCCTCCGGGACGAACGTGATGCAGCGGCGTCCTAGACGGCGGCCGGCTCCTCGATGCGGCGCGGCAGCAGCGTCTCGCGCGCGATGACGAGGCGCTGGATCTGCGACGTGCCTTCGTACAGCTGCATGATCTTCGCGTCGCGCATGAACTTCTCGACCTTGTACTCCTTGATGAAGCCGTAGCCGCCGAAGACCTGGACGGCCTCGGTGGTGACCTCCATCGCGGTGTCCGCGGCGAAGCGCTTGGCGTGCGAGGACTCGATCGTGTTGCGGGCGCCCTGGTCGAGCAGGACGGCCGAGTTCCACGTCGCGAGGCGCGACAGGTGGATCTTCGTCGCCATGTCGGCGATCAGGAACTGGATCGCCTGGTGCATCGCGATCGGCACGCCGAACTGGACGCGCTCCTTCGAGTACTCGGTGGCCATCTCGAACGCGGCGCGCGCGATGCCGGTCGCCATGGCGGCGACGCCCGGGCGCGTGCGGTCGAGGGTCATCATGGCGAGCTTGAAGCCCTTGTTCTCCTCGCCGAGCAGGTTCTCGGCGGGAACCTCGGTGTCGTTGAAGGTGATGGTCGCGGTGTTGGACGCCCGCTGGCCCATCTTGTCCTCCTTCTTGTCCACCGTCACGGTGTCGTCCTTCTCGACGACGAACGCGGAGATGCCGCGGTGGCCGGCGTCCTTGTCAGTCTTCGCGTAGACGGTGAAGAAGTCGGCGTAGCCGCCGTTGGTGATGAAGCACTTCGAGCCGTTGAGGACGTACTTGTCGCCCTTGCGCGTGGCCGTCGTGCGCATCCCGGAGACGTCCGAGCCGGCGTTCGGCTCGGTCAGGCAGAACGACGCGAGCTTCGGCGCGTCGGTGAGCATGCCCATGTACTTCTTCTTCGTCTCCTCAGAACCACCGACGAGGATGGGCGCGCCGGCGAGGCCGTTGGCACCGATCGAGGTCGCGATGCCCGAGCAGCCCCAGGCGAGCTCCTCCTCGATGATCGTGCCCTCGAGGTAGGACGCGCCGGGGCCGCCGTACTCCTCGGGGATGTGGTTGTTCATCAGGCCCAGCTCCCAGGCCTTCTCGATGATCTCCCCCGGCCAGGTCCCGTGCTCGTCGTACTCCCAGGCAACGGGGCGGATTTCCTTCTCAGCGAAGTCATGCGCCATCTCGCGCAAGGCCTTCTGCTCGTCGGTGAGCGTGAAGTCGACCACTGAATTTCTCCTTGGAAGAGCGGAAGAAGCGGCGGGAGCGAGTATCCGAACGAGTGGCTCAGCGCCGTAGATTGACTCGTCAGTCAATGATAGCCCGAAATCCGCGGAAGGGTCCGTCTGCGATGGTTCATGCGTCGATGCAGGCAGCCTTCGGGATCGTGCTGTTCGTTGTCGTGGCGGGTGCCGCGGTGATCGCCCTGATCATGTTCGCCGGCGCCGGCAAGGCCTACTCGGAGATCGGCAAGGGCGGCCTGTCGCTGCGCGACGGGACCGACCGCCCAGCGCACGAGCCGCGCGGCGGGAGCGCCGCAGCGTCCGCCGAGCGGCTGGAGGAGCTGCGGCAGCTGCTGGAGGCGCGCAACCGCGCAAGGGTGCGCAACGGCAAGGAGCCGCTCGACGTCGAGTCCGAACTCGCCGCACTGCTGCGCCCGGTGATCGACCCGGCGCTCGAAGGCGAGATCCGCGACCTCGTGATCGCCCGCAACGCGCGCCGCGTGCGGCAGGGGAAGGAGCCGCTGGACGTGGAGGCGGAGGTGGCGCGGCAGGTGTCGGAGCTGGGTGGCTAGGCCCGGCAGGGCGGCGTGGCGGATCCCGGTCTAAGCCACGTAGAACGCGACGGCGATGACGGCGTAGACCGCCAGGAGCTGCAGGCCTTCGAACCAGGTCGACTCGCCGTCCTGTGTGACCTGGTTGGCGATCAGCGCCGCGAGGACGAGTGCGGCGACCTCGAAGCCGTTGAAGACGAGCGGCAGCGGCCACGGGCCGATGAAGTACGAGGCTAGGACCAGCACGGGTGCGACGAACAGGGCGATCTGCGCGCTGGAGCCGACCGCGATGTTCACCGCGAGGTCCATCTTGTCCTTGCGGGCGACCAGGACGGCGACCCAGTGCTCGGCGGCGTTGCCGACGATCGCGACGACGATGGCGCCGATGAAGAACTCGCTGATGCCGGCCTTGTGAGCGGTCTCGGAGATGGAGCCGACGAGGATCTCCGACATGACCGCGACGGCGACGCCCGCGATGGCCAGCGCGATCACGGCCTTGCGCACGCTCCAGGGCTCGCCCTCGTACTCGTCCTGCGCGTGCGGCGGGTTGAAGAGGTCGCGGTGCGTGCGCAGCGAGAACACGAGCCCTCCGGCGTAGACGCCGATCAGCACGAGGGCGGTGATCAGTGAGAGGTGCTCGACGTTCGCGTCGTAGTTGATCCGCTCGGCGGTCGGCGCGGGCAGGCCTGCGCCGCGCACGAGCTCGAACACCGCCGGCATCACGACGGCCACGATCGCGAGCATCAGCATCGAGGACTGCGCGCTCGCCGCGACCGAGTTGAAGCGCTGGCGGTCGCGCCCGAGGCCGCCGAAGAACATCGACGCCCCCATGACGAGCAGGATGTTGCTGACGACCGAGCCCACGAGCGAGGCCTTCACGACCTCGTGGAGGCCCTTGTCGAGTGCGAACAGCGCGATGATCAGCTCGGGGGCGTTGCCGAACGTGACGTTCAGCAGGCCGCCGATCCCGGGCCCGCTGCGCGCCGCGAGCTGCTCGGTCGCCTCCCCCATCAGCGCTGCCGTCGGGATCACGCCGAGTGCGGAGGTCGTGAAGACGAGAACGGCGTCCGCGTCCATCAGCTCGAGCGCGATCGCGATCGGGATGAACGGGACCAGGTAGTACGGCCATGCCGCGGCCGTGAGCAGGAAGGGACGGTCCTTCTGGGGCGTCGGCGCATCGGGCACGAAGCGGCCAGCATACGCAGCCTGTCAGTGCCTCCAGCGTCCCTCTAGACTGGCCGGCCGATGGCAGCTCCAGCACACAAGCCGCTCGCCGACCCCTACCGCGACACGACCGTGATCGATTCGCGCGCTCCGCGCACGAACCAGACCGTCGTCGCGCTCGTCACGATCGCGGCGCTGATGACCGGCTGGTGGTGGCTCGCCGCGCTGATGGGCCTGCAGCTGGTCATCGGCCTGACGCTCGGGCGCCGCTACTGCCTGCCGTGCCTCCTCTACTTCGAGGTGATCCAGCCGCGCTTCGGCGAGGGGCCGCTCGAGGACAGTCGCCCGCCGCGCTTCGCGAACATCGTCGGCGCGTGCTTCCTCGTCGGCGCCACGGTGCTCTTCGCGCTCGGCGCGGGGCTGGCCGGCTGGGTCCTGATCGGCATGGTGGCGGCGCTCGCGTCGCTGGCCGCGGTGACCGGGTTCTGCACCGGCTGCTGGATGTACCGCCTCGTCAACGGCGAGTGCGAGGTCTGCGACCTGCCCAACGTGCCGCGCGCGATCGCCGAAGCGGATCGCGCCTGAGGATCAGTGCAGGAGGTCGGCGCAGCGCTGCGCCGACGCGACGTCGCCGGCGGCGCGTGAGATGCACTGCGCGTACGTCTCTCCGGTGGCGGGCGCCGTCGCTGAGCCGCCCGATGCGGCGTTGCGCTGGGCCAGCACCGCCATCGCGGCCATCAGGTCCGACATCGGGCGCGGGTTTGCGGGCGGGCCGATCGGCTGCGGCTCGTTGAGACCGGAGAGCCCCAGGTCGAGCTTCACTGTCCCGTTGTGCGCCTGCGGGGTGCCGACGGCGACGGTGACGATGATCCGCCGCAGCTGATGATCCTGCGCGCCCGTCCAGATGTCGACGTGCGCCGACTTCACCGAGGCCGCGAGCTGGGCGCGCTGCGCCGCGCTGATCCCACCCGGCAGGCCCGCGGCGCCCGCGCCGATGCTGCCGGCGCGCCCGAGCAGCCGGTCCAGGTCGGCCAGCAGCCGCGGCGTGTCGACGCCCGCCGTCAGGTGGATGACGCGCTCGCCCTGGAGCGTCTCGGTCCCCTCATCCTTGACGTCGCGCAGCCAGGTGCGCGGGTCGACGCCGAGCGACTTCAGCGTGATGCCGGCGGAGGCCTTCGTCTTCGCCGCACCGGTCAGGCTGTGGAGGGCGCTGTTCGACAGCGTGTAGGCGTGCTCGCCGATCCGCACCCAGGCCCGGCCACCGGTAGCGATCAGGCCCACCGACACGGGGTTGCCACCGTGCGTGCCGAGCCGCAGCTCGAAGTCGAACCGCGGGCCGGTCGCCGTCGTCCGCGCGAACGGGCCGTTCAACCGCACGTGCAGCGGTGACGGCAGGCCGCTGATCCCGGGCGCCGTGACGTCGACGGCGAGCGCCAGGCGCCCGCTCGTGACGGGCTTCGCGGCGCCGAACGTGTCCTGCAGCAGTGCCCCCGTGTCCTGGCCGGAGCCGGCGGAGCCGCAGCCGCCGAGCGCGAGCGCCGCGGCGACGGGGAGCACGAGCGACCAGAGACGAAGAGGACGGCGCATGAGCGATCCCGCGGCCGTGCAACGGAGGCTGCGCGGCGCGGCGGGCGCTGACCGTAGCATCCGCGGGGTGCGCCGGACGCCGATCGTCCTCCTCGCGCTGGCGCTCGTCGCGGTGGCCCCCACCGGCATCGCACGCGCGTCCGTGCCCGAGATCCTCGTGCTCGATCAGCACGGGCACGTCGCCATGCGCCCGGACCGCTTCCTGCCGCCCGTGGCGAACTCCGAGCTGCCGCCCCCGGCGGGCGCCGTCGCCCAGCCGCCGGCGCCCGGCGCGAGCGGCGGATCGCACGCGAGCGCGGTCGCCAAGACGGTGCCGTCCGAGCTGCGGCGCCTCGAGCGGTCCGGCGCGCTGAGCGCCGATCAGGCGACGGCCTACGAGGCCACCTACGCACACGCGCGCCACCTTTCAAAGACGCTCAAGGGCACGCGGCGCAGCGAGCTCGCGGCCGTGCTCTCGAATGCGGATGCGCAGGCCTCCGACGGGCTGCTGACCGCCTCGCGGGTGCCGGTCGTCCTGGAGACGATCCGCCGCAACGCCCAGTGGTGGGCGGCGAAGCCGGCGCTCACCTACGGGCGGCGCGTGCGCTTCACCGGCAGCCGCCTCGTCTGGCAGGCGTACCCCGGGCAGGGCATCCAGATCCAGTGGCTGGGCACCTTCGGACGCATGAACCAGCTGTTCCTCGCCAAGGCGTACGACACCGAGGTCGCCCAGATGGCCGCTGAGATCCGCAGCTACGCGGTCGAGCGCGCAGGGGGCATCGCCTGGGAGTACGAGTTCCGGTTCGGCGGCGGGCGCCCGCCCTGGGTCAGCGGGCTCGCGCAGGGCACGGCGATCCAGGCGTTCGCGCGGGCCGCCGTGCGGCTGAAGGACCCCCAGTGGTTCGCCGTCGCACGAGACGCGCTCGGCATCTTCCGCAGCCCGCCGCCGGCGGGGGTCCGCGTGAAGACCGGCGACGGCGCGCATTACCTGGCCTACTCGTTCGCGCCCGGTCAGCGCATCTTCAACGCATTCTTCCAGTCGATCATCGGCCTGCACGACTTCGCCGCCCTCGCCAACGACCCGCAGGGGCGACACCTGTGGCTCGACGGCGAGCGCGAGGCGGCGCGCGAGGTGCGTCAGGCCGACACGGGCAGCTGGTCGCTCTACCAGCCCGGCGTTCCGTCGGACATCGGCTACCACAAGGTGCTGCGCGACTTCGTCCGCGGCCTGTGCGACCGCCTCGAACACGATCGCGAGAACGCGGTGCTGCAGCTGCGCGCCCGTCAGGGCCCGGCGGCGGTCCTGCTGCGATTCGACCGCTGGCCCGACCCTGCCCCGTACTGCCTGGCCACGCAGAGCCTGAACCGCGAGCTCTACTCGCGCCTGCGCGCCCTGGGCCTGCCGACGCCATGGGGCTGATCCGGCGGCCGTAGACTCGCCGCCGATGGCGCCGCGGACGATCCTGCACACCGGCACCGGCGGCGTGGGCGCGACGAGCGTCGCCGCCGCGACCGCGCACCGGCTGGCCGCGGCGGGTACGTCGACGCTCCTGCTCTCGCTCGATCCGGCGCAGGGCCTCGCCGACATCCTGCTGGAGCCGCTGACGAGGGTGCCGCGGGCGATCGCCCCGGGGCTCGACGCCGCGCAGGTGCTCGCGCAGGACGAGCTCGAACGCCGTGCGGGCGCCCTGGACGACGGGCTCGGCGACGCGCTCGTGCGCCGCGGCGTGGATCGCATCTCGGCTGTTGAGCTCGTCGCACTGCCGGGCATGGACGAGCTCTTCGGCCTGCTCGAGCTGCGCCGCCACCGCGAGGCGGGTCGCCACGAGGCGATCGTCGTCGACTGCGGCGGGGCGGCACGGGCGCTGCGGATGCTCGCCCTCCCGGACGTCGCTCGCTGGTGGCTGGAGAAGGTGGTCCCCCAGCGCAGCGCGATGACCGCCGCCACGCGGCCGATCGACGTGAAGCTCCCGCGCGGCGGCGGCGCGGCGCAGCGCATCGTGCGCGAGCTGATCGCCACCAACGAGCTGCTGCGCGACCACGAGCGCACGAGCGTGCGCCTCGTCCTGACCGCGGACCGCCCGGCCGTCGCCGCGGCGCAGCGCGCCGCGACCGGGCTCGCGCTGTACGACCTGCCGCTAGACGCGGTGATCGTCAACCGCCTCCTCGGCGCGGGCGACGGCGCGACGGGGGCGCTCGCCGCGCGCGCCGCGCGCGAGGCGGCCGTCTGCGCCGATGTCGAGGCGGCTTTCGCACCGGTCCCGGTTATGCGCGCCGCGCTGCTCGAGGACGACGTGCTCGGCCCCGCGCCGCTCGAACGCCTCGGTGAGGAGCTCTTCCGCGGCGCGGACGCCGGCGCGCTGCTGCACGAGCAGCGCGTCCACGACCTCGAGGTGGGGGCGAGCGCGGCGACGCTGCGGCTCGACCTGCCGTTCTCGGGCCGCGACGAGATCGACGTCAAGCAGGTCGGCATCGACCTGCTCGTGCGCGCCGGCGCGCACAAGCGCACGATCGCGCTCCCGCCCGCGCTGGCCGACTATCGTCCGCAGGGCGCCACGTTCACCGACGGCGCCCTCCACGTGACGTTCGCCCGCACACCCGTATCGGCAGATGAGTGAGCACGCCCGCAACGGCGACCCGCTCGCCGACCTGCGCGCGCGCCTCGAGGAGACGCGCGCCGCCGCCGAGCAGCTCGCCGGCGAGGCGGCCGGCGCCGCGCGCCAGGCCGCCGCAGGCGAGGAGCCGCCCGCGGGATGGCGCACGCAGGACGAGCGCGACCGGGTTCGCGACGACGCCGCAGCGCTGACCGACCTGCTCCAGACGCTCACGCAGATCATCCCCCCGGAGCTGCGCGCGCAGCTCGCCGAGGTCCTGCGCCAGATCCTCCTGCTGCTGCGCGCGCTGATCGACTGGGTCGTCGAGCAGCTCCCGCAGGCGCGCGGCCACGAGCACGCCGTGCAGGACATCCCGCTCAGCTAAGGCCCCCACGGCTCGAGCCACTGCACGACTGCGGCCCAGGCGACGCTGCGCGGGTTCAGGTGCACGTTGTGCCCGTCGGAGGAGCGCAGGACGAGCGTCACGCGGTCCCCGGCCGCTCGCGCCCGCTCGGTGTAGCGGCGGCTCATGGCGGCCGGCACGACGGGGTCGGCGTCGCCGTGGACGAGCAGCTGCGGCAGGCCCAGCGGCACCAGCCGCAGCGGTGAGGCGCCCGCGTACGCTGCCGGCGCCGCCGGCGGCTCGTCGCCGATGAAGGCCGCCACCGCGGTGCTGGCGTGCGTCTCGAGATCGGACACCGGCGCCTGTCCGACCACGGCGCGCACCACCACCGGGGCGTCCGCGCTGCTGCGCCGTGACGCCGCCCAGAGCGCGAGCTGCCCGCCCGATGAATGGCCGATCAGCACGACGCGACCGAGGTCGAGCGGGGCGTCGAGCGTCGCGAGCGCGTCGATCGCGTCGAGCACGTCCTCCCCCGTCTGCGGCCAGCCGCCGCCCGACCGCGGGCCGATGCGGCGGAACTCGAGGTTCCAGACCGCCCAGCCGCGGACGGCGAGATCCTGCGCCAGGCGCGCCATCAGCGTCCAGTCGTAGGTCGCCGACCAGCCGCCCCCGTGGACGAGGACGGCGACGGGAAAGGGGCCGTCCCGCTCCCCTGCGGCAGGCAGCGTCAGCTCGGCGTACTGGTCGCGGTGCGGTCCGTAGGCATGGCGCACGACGGCGAATCGTCGCAGAGCGTCCGTACACTCCGGAGCATGGCGGATGACGCGTCCAGAACGTGGATCCTGACGGGGTCGCCCGACAACTTCGAGGCCACGCGCGCGCACGGCTTCAGCGTGATCGGGATGAAGGAGCGCCGTCGGCTCCAGGCACAGGACATGCACCCCGGGGACCGGATCGTCTTCTATCTCACGAAGGTCGGCGCGTTCGGCGGGTCGGTGGTCCTGACGGGCGAGCTCTACGAGG
This sequence comes from uncultured Solirubrobacteraceae bacterium, assembly GCA_963809525.1. Classification (GTDB taxonomy): domain Bacteria; phylum Actinomycetota; class Thermoleophilia; order Solirubrobacterales; family Solirubrobacteraceae; genus F1-60-MAGs163. The sequence continues at coordinate 24,721 of CAWEJY010000017.1, forward strand.
ATCGCGAGCCGATCTGGCCGGGCAAGCCGGGCAACCCGGACCCCTACCCGTGGCGCTTCCCGTGCCGGCCCGAGGTCGTGCTCGACGAGGAGCACTGGGTGCCGGCCGAGGACGTCAAGGACCGGCTCGAACACATCCGCAAGTGGCCGGCAGAGCACTGGAAGCTCGCCTTCCAGGGTCAGCTGCGCATCGTCTCGGACGCCGACGCCCAGATCCTGCTCGACCGGATGCAGGCGGCGGCCGGCGCCGCCGCATGAGTACGTTCGCGGCGCGGCTGCGCGCCGCCTGGACCGAGCTGTTCGCCGAGCAGCGCCT